>NZ_CP018846.1:1899881-3312262 GCF_002025705.1 Pseudomonas putida
GGCGCTGGCAGCGTTCAACCGGCTCAACCCGACGGTCAAGCTGGAGATCACCGGCGGCCTGAGCCGTGACCTGATGAGCACCTACGACAGGGGCGAACTGGACCTGGTGCTGGTCAAGCAGCGGCGCCACAGCCGCGAGGCCAATGCCTGCCAGCCGGAGCGTATCGAGTGGATCGACAGCGCGCAGTACCCGAGCTTTGCCCAGGACCCGATCCCGCTGGTGACCTTTCCGCCGCGTGGCCTGTACCGCGATGACATGATCAGCGCGGTCGAGGCCATGGGCCGTAGTTGGCGCATTGGCTTCACCAGTTCAAGCCTGGCGGGCATCCAGGCGGCGGTGGCCAATGGCTTGGGCGTCAGCCTGTTGCCGTCGCGGGTGGTGACGCCTGGGCATCGGGTGCTCGGGGCAGAGGAGGGGTTCAAGCCGATTCGGGTGTTCGAGGCGGCGATCTTCCATCGGCCCACGGCGGACCCGATGGTCAAGGAATTGGCCGAGATCCTGATTGGCATCCTGCACGCCGAAGCCGAGTAAGAGCCCGCGTTTAGTGTAGGAGCGGCCTTGTGTCGCGAAAGGGCTGCGCAGCAGCCCCAAGATTTCAGTGCACATGCATGAATTACAGGGGCTGCTGCGCAGCCCTTTCGCGACACAAGGCCGCTCCTACAAGAGCTCGCGTTAGCGAGCCGATTAACGACGCAGTTCGTTGGCGAACTGCGCAGCCTTCAGTTGCAGCTGTGCAGGCCCGCCCCAAAACGCGCCATGGCGCACGATCAACCGTTCGTGGATGGCTGCGGCCACGGCCGCGGCCGCATTGGGTGCCTTGAACAGCACGAAGCTGGCTTCGTTACCCACCTGCAGCCCGTAATCCTGCTTGCCCATTACCCCAGCACTGGCCACGGTCGCCATCTCCAGTGCTACCCGCAGTTCTTCGTCGGTATTAAAGCCGGAGCGGTAGCTGACCAGCATCGCCCGTTGCAGCATGTCGCCGTTGCCATAGGGCCACCAGGCGTCCTGGATGTTGTCGTTACCGGTGAACACCCGCACGCCACCGGCGCGCAGGCGCAGCACGGGCGGGAAGGCGTGTTCGCCGGGGGCATTGGTCATGATCGACACGCCGGCACGGGCCAGCACTTCAGCGCAGCGGTCGACCACCGCGTCGCTGACGTCGCCCAGGCCATAAGCGTGGCTGACCGCCACCAAGCCTTGCATGCCCAGCGCCTGGGTGCGGGTGGCGATGCGTTCGAGCTGGGCGATGCAGATGTCGCCTGGTTCGTGCAGGTGGATGTCGGCCTTTACGCCATGCCGGTCGGCAATGCCGAAAACGATATCAAGCTGAGCTTCGGCATCGCCGTCCAGGGTGGTCGGGTCGATGCCGCCGACTACCTGCACGCCTTCACGTACGGCGGCTTCCATCACTTCAGCGGTGCCAGGGCAGGTCACCACCCCGGCCTGCGGAAAGGCCACCAGCTCGATGTCGATCAGGTCTTTCCATTTTTCACGGGCCTCGAGCATGGCGTGCAGGTTGGTCAGGCCGGTGGTGGCGTCGACGTCCACGTGGCAGCGCATGGCCAAGGTGCCGAAGGAGGCGGCCTGGCGCATCAGCGCATCGGCGCGCTCGACGATCGGCGGGGCGCTGGCGAGCTCGCGCTTTTCCACGGCCAGCCGTTCGCGCAGGCTGGCAACCGGCTGGTGCGGGCGCCAGCGGTCGCCGACGAAACTCTTGTCCAGATGGATGTGGCCGTCGACGAAACCGGGCAGCACCAGCAGGCCTTCGAGGTCGATGGTTTCACCCGCGGCGATGCCAGCGCGCTGCGGGCCGATGTGGCTGATGCGGCCGTTGCGCACGGCGATGTTCAGGGGCTGGCCATCGGCATCGATGGCATTGATGAACTCACGGTCGTTCATGATGGGGGCCTTTTTTTCCGAGGCTTGGGTAGCGTCATACGGTAGGGAGGATCCAGCCCCCTCACAAATTAATTATCAGGATCGACCACAGTGCGTTTCTTGATGCAGGCAAGGGCCGCTGGCCTGCATTAAAAAGTCCACTGAAGTCGATTCCGATAATTAACTTTCAAAGCCTTCGATCTCGGCCCAGGATGGCCCTCGTGACCGGCCCGGCCGCCTGCTACGGCGCTTTCGGTGCGGGTCAACACCCACAATAAAAACAAATGCCGTGTCGGAGTCCTCCCATGATCAATGATTCCAAGCTGCTGCGTGCCGCCTTGATTTTCATTGCCTGTACTTCATTCATCGTCTGTGGTGTGCAACCCATTTTCATGGGCTTGGTCACCGAGCAACTGAGCCTGTCACTCGACCAGCAGGGCTGGGTGGTGTCGGTCGAGATGATCGGCATGACCCTGGGCACTTTGCTGTGCCCGATCCTAATGAAGCGCCACGGCGGGCGCAGCCTGTGCCTGTGGTTTGGCGCGCTGTGCGTGGCGCTGAGCATCGCCACGGCCTTCGCCAGCAGCAACACACTGTTGCTGGTCGTGCGCCTGGCAGCCGGCACCTGTGCGGGGCTGGTGTATGCCTATGCGGTCTCGACGCTGGGCCGTTTGCCCAACCAGGACCGTTCGTTCGGCTTGATGCTGCTCCTGCAGACGCCAGAGTATTCGCTGTTTTCCGCAGCGTTGCCGTTGCTCGCTGCACAGAGCGGGACGGTGACCGCGTTGTGCGCGTTCGGCCTGTGGTACCTGCTGATCTGCGGCGCGAGCCTGGTGTTGCCTCGTCGCCCGACGGTGTCGCTGGCAAGCGGCGAGGGCTCGTCGGCCCAAGGCGGCTCGGCGCGCACGGGGCGCACGGCGCTGGTGGGCATGCTGTTCATGCAGATCGCCATCTATTGCGTGTGGGGCTTCATCGACCAGCTGGCGCGTGACCAGGGCATCGACGCTGTCGATATCGGCTGGGCGTTTGGCCTGTCGGCCATTGGTGGCTTGCCTGGGGCCGGGCTGCCGAGCCTGCTGGGGGCGCGGGTCAACCGCCAGCTGATGATCGCGCTGGGGCTGATTGCGGTGTTCATCTCCATTGCCATGCTCACTGGCCACACCCGCACGCCAATGCAGCTGTTTGTGGCGCTGCTGCTGATCAACTTTGGCTGGGTGCTGTCGTTGTCGTACTACATGGCGCTGATCACCACCAACGACCCGACCGGCAAGCTCACGCCGCTGGTCAGCATTACCCTGATGGGCGCGGCGGCGGTGACACCGGCGCTGATCGCCCTGTTGGTGGAGGGCTCCAACCAGCAACTGATCTTCCTGCTGGGCACCGGGGCGCTGGTGATCGCCTTTGCCGTGACCTGCCTGGGGGCGGGCAGCAGGGAACTGCGCCGCAAGGCAGCGATCTGAACTGCAGTCTGAACCAGCCCGTGCGGGTGATGGTCATTCAATCGACACATTACCCCCCTACAGTCGGGACAGGAGCCTTGCACGGCTCCAGCCCGGCCAACCTGATGGGAACGCGCGCGCATGAAGGCAATGGACACTGCAACAGCCAGACGCAAAGGTATCAAGCTTCGCGCCACGGTGATCTACCGCAGGGATGGCGAGGTGCTGTTCGTACGCAAGCGCAATGCCAAATGGAACTTGCCTGGCGGTACGGTGGAGCGTGATGAAACGCCGTTGGAGGCGGCGCACCGCGAGATGGCCGAAGAAACCGGCCTGGCGTTCGACGAACTGCGCTACATCGCCGAGTTCAGGGAGGAGAAGGTCATCCACTACCTGTTTGAGGCCCGCAAGGCCGCAGCCAAGCCGCGCCCTTGCAACGAAATCGAGGCCTGCCGCTGGATCAAGCCAAAGGCGGTATCGAAGCGCCGGGTGAGGCGCCCGATCAAGACCATCCTCAAGCGCTGCGCTTGAGCCGGCGCCCTGGCAAGAACGCCCCGCGCTGACGGGGCGTTTGCCTTTCTACTGCAGCGTCGGCGGTTTGGCCGCCGCGGGCAATGCAGCCACTACAGATTCGATCCGCGCAATTTCACGCGCCAGCCGCTCGGCTTCCTCGTGTTCGCCTTCGGCCCTCAAGCGGTCCCGCTCGCGGCGCAGGTTGAGCAAATTCTTCTGCAAGGCCAGGCCGGCTTTATTGTATTGATCCATGTTTCTCTCATGCCATTGGCGTCCGTGCCGTTGTAGGAAAAACGGACCGTAACAGCCATAAAATCCTGCGGAAACTGAGGTTTCATACAGGAAAAGGCCGATACCACGATTCTGCCTACATAGCTCAAGTGAAACGTCCTACAAATCACCCTGCTAGCTGTTTCAAGTCATGTACATCAAACATCCTTCGGATGCCCGGATTTGCTGAGGATTGCGGGGCTGCACCCGGTTCACACGCAAGGGCAATGCAGCCACGGAGATTTCGCCCGTGGCTGAAACCTTATGTAGCAATTGTCAGACCGTCACCAGCACCTTGCCGACTTGCTGGTTGGCTTCCAGGTAGCGATGCGCAGCCTGGATCTCGTCCAGCGGGAACGTGCGGGCAATGATCGGCTCCAGTTCGCCGCTGGCCAGGCCATCGACAATGAACGCCTTGGCCCGCGCCAGCGCTGCCGGGTCGCTGACGATCTCGGCATACAGGTAGCCTTTGAGGGTCAGGCTTTTGCCCAGCACGGTGAACAACGGGAAGGGGGTTGGCTCGCTGCTCAGTGCGCCGTACTCCAGCAGGATGCCGCCGCGTGCCATGCTGGCGGTCAGTGCCTCGAAAGCCGGCCCGCCAACCGGGTCGAAGACCACGCGGGCGCCTTGCCCGTCTGTAAGTGCCATGACCCGCGTGACGATGTCCTCTTCGTCGCTGACGATCACATGGGCCGCGCCAGCCTCCAGCAGCGCCTGTGCCTTGGCGCGGCCACGCGTGATGGCTATGGCCGTGGCGCCGACCTTGCGCGCGATCTGGAAGGCGGCCAGGCCGACGCTGCTGGAAGCGGCGGTGACCAGTACGAAGTCGCCCTGGCTCAGCCTGGCCTGGTCGACCAGCGCTCCCCAGGCGGTCACATACTGCATCCACGAAGCAGCTGCCTGCTCATACGACAGGTTGGCCGGGTGTTTCACGGTCAGGTAGGCGGGGACGTTGATGACCTCGCCATAGGTGCCCCAGCGGGCGATGTCCAGTGGCGGAATCAGGCTGACCGCATCGCCCACAGCGAAGCCGCTGACCGCGCTGCCCATGGCCAGCACATCGCCTGCCGCTTCATAGCCCAGGCGGCTGGGGAACTCGGCCTGTTGCAGGTAGTGGTTGCTGCGGAACATCACCTCCGCACGGTTCAGGCCGATGGCTTTGACCGCGATCTGTACCTCGTCCGCCGCAGGTGCGGGTACTTCCAGGGTTTCAAGTTGCAGGACGCTGGCGTCGCCGTATTCATGGAATCTGACAATCCGAGACATGTTCACCTCTAGGCTGGTTGGGGCAGGTGTGCCCTGTGACAGGCACCAATCTAGGCATTGGGGGCGGGCTGAAAAAGGCCTAGGATGGCGTAACACTGGAAACAGGATGTTTGTAATGGACCGCCTCACGCAGATGGCCACCTTCGTCAAGGCGGTGGAACTGGGTTCGTTCAGCGCCGCCGCCGACGACCTGCGCCTGTCGCCGCAACTGGTCGGCAAGCAGGTCAAGCTGCTCGAACAGCACCTGGGCCTGTCGCTGCTCAACCGCACGACCCGCCGGCAGAGCCTGACCGACTTCGGGCGCGCCTACTATGAGCGCGCCAAGCTCATCCTCAACGATGTCGAGGCCGCCGAAAGCCTGGCCGCGGTCACCCGTGGCACGCCCAGCGGCCGGCTGCGCATCAATGCCCCGGTCACCTTCGGCATGCGCGCGCTATCGCCGCGTCTGCTGGAATACATGGTGCGCTACCCGCAAGTATCGGTGGAACTGGTGCTGTCCAACGACCTGGTCGACCTGGTCAACGGCAGCTACGACGCGGTATTTCGCGTGGGTGAGCTGGCCGACAGCGGGCTCAAGGCCATGCCGCTGGCGCCCTATCAATCGGTACTTTGCGCTGCGCCTGCCTACCTGGCGAGGCGCCCTGCAATCCAGCATCCGCTGGACCTGGCGCAGCACGAATGCCTGAACTTCGCTTATGCCGATGGCCGTTCGAGCTGGGTTTTCGAGGGGCCGGGCGGGCGTTTCGAGGTGCCGATTACAAGCAGATTGACCATCAATCAAGGCGACCCGCTGCTGGCGGCGGCCGTGGCTGGGTTGGGCGTGATGTTGCAACCGCTGGAACTGGTGCAGGATGCCCTGCGCGATGGCACCCTGGTCAGGGTGTTGCCGTTGTATCACTCGCCGGCTTCACCGATGCATGTGCTTTACGCGCACGATCGCCGCCTGACCCCCAAGCTGCGCAGTTTCCTGGACTTCGCGCGTGCAGCGTTCGGTGTTCAGGTCACTTGAAGAACTGGCTTGGCGTGATACCGAACTGGCGCTTGAACATGCTGGCGAACGCGCTGGGGCTGTCATAGCCCAGCGTGCCTGCCACATCGATGATGCGCTGGCCCAGGGCGATGCGCTCCAGTGCCTGCATCAGCCGCGCCTGCTGGCGCCATTGGCCGAAGGTCATGCCGGTTTCCTTGCGGAACAAGCGCTGGATGGTCTTCTCGTCGATGCCCAGGTGTGCACCCCAGTCTGCCAGGGTCGAGGTATCGTGTGGCCGCTCGTGCAAGGCCGAGCAGATAGCCCGCAGGCGTGCGTCGCTGGGATGCAGCAGCTTCAGCGGCAGGGTCGGCAGCACGCAGATCTCATCGAGGATCAGGCGCATGACCCGCGCCTCACGCGAATCCTCGACAAAAGGCCCCGCGAAGTCGACCGATGCCTTGATCAGTTCGCTGAGCAGCGGCGAAATACTGATGGCCTTGCTCTGCTGCGGCAGGCCAGCTGCCGCATCGGGGCGCACGAACACGCTGCGCATCTTCACGTCACCGACGCAGCGAATGGCATGCACCTGCCCGCAGGGCATCCAGATGCCGCGGCTGGGGGGCACGGTCCAGCGTTCGGCCTCGGATTCGACCAGCATCAGGCCCTTGATGGCGTAGATCAGCTGATGCTTGGCATGCGAGTGGGGGGCGATGAACCAGTCCGGCGGGTAGTCGGTTGCCCGGCTGCCCACCTCCCAGGTCCATTCATCGACCTCTGTCAGCAATTCGTGCTGGGGTTTGACCATGATGCTCTCGTACAGTCCGACAAGCGCGGCCATCTTAGCAGCAGCGGGTAGGGCGCGCCTTCGAGCGGGTTGCCGGCAGCAGTGCGGTGGCAAGGCCCAGCAGCGGCAGGAACGAGATCACCTGGTACACCCACTCGATGCCATGCAGGTCGGCCAGTTCGCCAAGGCCCGCAGCGCCGATGCCGCTGATGCCGAACATCAGGCCGAACATTACCCCCGACACCATGCCGACGCGGCCGGGCACCGCCTCTTGGGCGTACACCACCAGCGCAGCGAAGGCCGATGACATCACCAGGCCGATGGCCACTGCCAGTACGGCGGTCCAGGCCAGGTTGGCGTAGGGCAGGGCAAGGGCGAACGGGGCTACGCCGAGGAAGGAGATCCAGATCACCGCCTTGCGCCCGATGCGGTCACCCACTGGCCCACCGGCAAAGGTGCCCAGGGCCACTGCGGCGAGGAACACGAAGAGGTACAGCTGGCTTTGTTGCACGCTCAGGCCGAAGTGTTCGATCAGGTAGAAGGTGAAGTAGTTGGTGAACGACGCGATGTAGACGAACTTGGCAAACATCAACACGGCGATTACGCCCACGGCACGCCACATGGCGCCTTTCGACAGCCCAGGCGCCTGTTGCCCGGCCAGGCCTTTGAGCTGAGTCTGGCCGTGGCGGATGGTCCAGCCGGTGACACGCAGCAAAACGAAGATGGCCAGGCCGGCAGCCAGCATGAACCAGGCGATGGCTGGCTGACCGTGGGGGATAACGATGGCGGCGGTCAGCAGTGGGCCGATTGCCGAACCTGTGTTGCCGCCGACCTGGAAGGTCGACTGTGCGGTGCCGAAGCGCCCGCCGGAGGCCATGCGCGCCACCCGCGAGGCTTCCGGGTGGAAGGTCGCCGAGCCGATGCCGACCACGGCAGCGGCGCACAGCAGCATCTCGTAACTGTTGGCGAAGGCGAGCAGGGCGATGCCGACCAGGGTAAACAGCATGCCGGTAGGCAGCAGGTAGGGCATGGGGCGCTTGTCGGTGTACATGCCGACCCAGGGCTGCAGCAGCGAGGCGGTCACCTGGTAGATCAGGGCGATCCAGCCGATCTGGGCGAAACTCAGCGAGAAGTCGCTCTTGAGCATTGGGTAGATCGACGGCAGCACGGCCTGGATCAGGTCGTTGAGCAAGTGGGCGAAGGCGGCGGCGCCGACAATACGGACCAGGAAGCCCTGGGGTTGGTCGGCAGTGGTGGCGGACGGGGCCGAGGTGGCGGCAGGAGTCGTCATGGGCGTGGCTCTTTTTCGAGTGATGGCAAGGCATTGCCCGAAGGAGGTTATCCAGCCGGGCAATGCCTGTCTCACGTCGAACAGGCACTCACTGTCGCGTTTCGGACATTCAATCGGCCAGGGTGGCGTTGTCGATCACGAAGCGATACTTCACATCGCCCTTGAGCATGCGCTCGTAGCTCTCGTTGATCTGATCGGCGCGGATCAGTTCGATATCGGCGACGATCCCGTGCTCGGCGCAGAAGTCGAGCATCTCCTGGGTTTCGGCAATGCCGCCGATCATCGACCCGGCGATCGCCCGGCGCTTCATGATCAGGTTGAACACGTTCGGTGACGGGTGTGCCGTGGCCGGTGCGCCCACCAGGCCGAGGGTGCCGTCGCGCTTGAGCAGTACCAGGAACGCATCCAGCTCGTGGGGCGCCGCCACGGTGTTGAGGATGAAGTCGAACGACAACTGGTGCCTGGCCATTGCCTGGGTATCGCGCGATACCACGACCTCATCGGCACCCAGTGCCAGGGCAGCTTCGCGCTTGGATTCGGACGTGGTGAAGGCGACCACGTGCGCGCCCATGGCATGGGCCAGCTTGATGCCCATATGGCCGAGGCCACCGATGCCGACCACGCCGACTTTCTTGCCTGGCCCGGCACCCCAGTGGCGCAGGGGCGAGTAGGTGGTGATGCCGGCGCACAGCAACGGGGCCACGGCTGCCAGCTGGGCTTGTGGATGGCGCACGCGCAGTACGTAGCGCTGGTGCACCACGATCTGCTGCGAGTAGCCGCCCAAGGTCCAGCCCGGTTCGTCGGGGGTGGGGAAGTTGTAGGTGCCGATCATGCCGTTGCAATAGTTCTCCAGGCCCGCGTCGCAGTCGGCGCAGTGCTTGCAACTGTCGACGATGCAGCCCACGCCGACCAGGTCGCCGGGCTTGAAGCCTGTCACCTCGGTACCGACGGCCGTGACCCGGCCAACGATTTCGTGGCCGGGCACGCAGGGAAATTGAGTGCCTTCCCACTCGGAACGCACCTGGTGCAGGTCGGAGTGGCAGATACCGCAGTAGTCGATGGCGATCTGTACATCGGCGGCGCCGGGGGCGCGGCGGGTGATGCGGATCGGCTCAAGAGGGCGGTCGCTGGCGTGGGCGCCGTAGGCAATGACGTGCATGGGGGTGTCCTCGTTTGCGGGGGCGGGATGTGCAGCATGTCCGACCACCCTCGTGCAGAGGTAACTCGATCCGGCCGACGGATTGCCTGATTCTGCTGTTGCCTGTGCCGGCCTCTTCGCGGGCAAGCCCGCTCCCACAAGGGTTGCGCAAATCCTTGGAGATTGAGCAGGACAGTTGCTTGTACAGGTAGTGTTCGATCCCTGTGGGAGCGGGCTTGCCCGCGTAGAGGCCGGTACAGATTCCGACAATCAGCCAGGAAATAGGCTGCCCATACTGCTATGCCTAATCATGGCGCATTCACCCGCTCCAGGCCCCGGCGCCCCCGGAGCGCGTGTTTGGCACAGGTGCCGAGCTACTGGGAGGTGCCACATGCTCTTCATCATTCAATGGAGCATTGCCCCGGAAAACCGCAACGCCGTCATGGCCCGCTTCGCCAAGACCGGCGGCGTGCCGCCCGCCGAGCTGAAGGTCCATGGTCGTTGGCATGCGGTAGGCGAACTGCAGGGCTTTGCCGTGGTTGAAAGCAATGACCTGCAGCCGGTGTTGCACTGGACGCTGGACTGGAGTGACCTGATGCACATGCAGGTCTGCCCGGCGATGACCGATACAGAGCTGGCCCCGATACTGGCGGCCGCAGTGAGCAAGATGACGCACTGACAAGGTCATCAGGATGGCTGGGGTGTCGTGGCTTCTCTGGCCATCCACTTGAGCAATGCAGCGATCGGTACGCGGCGATGCACTTCGTGGCGCTGGGCGTCGCCATCATCGCCATAGCGCTCCCGATAACGGCTGACAATCAGTTCGCGCCCATCCGCCGAGACGCGGGCTTCGAGTTCGTGCAACAGCACCGGCTGTTCGGCCCCGCTTTCCACGCGGCGGAACAGTGAAACAGCCTCATTCACCGGCATGCCCTCCCTGGCAGTGGTCCGGGCGCTTGCCGGGTGCACCGAGCTTGCCTTCGACCACCCGGTTGGCGCGCTGTTGCGCGGTGTAATCGCGCAGGGCCCGGTAGTAATCTGGCTGGGTGCGCAGTTTGTCGGTCAGCGGCAACGCCTGCGCGCGGCCATCCACCACACCACCGGCCAAGGCCACGGTGCTCAAGGTTTCGACCGTATCGCTGTTGTCGCCGAACGGGTCCACCGCCAAGCCTAATACCCGGCCAGTCGCATCGCGCAGGTTGTGCGAGCCCAGCAGCGGCAGCTCGACGATCGGGCCATCGGCGATGTTCCACACGCCGAAGGTCTGGCCGAAGTCCGACTCATGGCGGGCAAGCCCCATCTTGCCGGAAACATCGATCAGGCCGGCCACGCCGAGGGTGGTGTTGAAGATGAAGCGGCTCAGGCTGGTCATCGCCCGTTCGCCGTTACCTTGCAGCACGTCGTTGACGAATACCTTTGGTTCACCGAAGTTGACGGCGAAGTTATGCATGCCTTGCTGGGCGAAGTTCGGCAAGGCGGTGTAGCCACGGGCGACCGGCGCCAGCAGGTAGTCGTCGACGCTGCGGTTGAAGGCGAACACGGCGCGGTTGGCGGGTTCGGCCGGGTCGCTGAGCTGATGGGCGACAGGGCCGCAGGCACTGGCCGGCGGGCGCTGGCTGCAGCCGCTGGCGGCAAGCAGCGACAAGGCCAGGACCGTGTTGCGGGCAGATGACCAGGCAGCAGAAGAGGTGGGCATAGGCACATTCCTGTGAAGAAGTGGCGCCGATGCTGCGGGGGATTGATTGCCTGGGAATGTCCGGATTATCTCGTGTCTGACACTTTGTTTCCGGGTTGAAATATATGACTGCGGCCCGGAGATGGCCTTACAGTAAGCACTCATTGCCTTTGTTCGCGGTACCTTTGTGTGAGCCATTTGCTGATTGTTGACGATGATGTTGAAGTACTCGACCTGCTGCAGAAGTTTCTCCGTCAGCACGGCTATGAGGTCGATGTGGCGCGCGATGGCAAGGGGCTCTGGCAAGCCCTGGAGCGGCGGGTGCCTGACCTGGTGATTCTCGATGTGATGCTGCCGGGCGACAGTGGCCTGGTGCTGTGCCAACGTTTGCGCGCCGAGCACAAGGTGGCGGTGATCATGCTCACGGCCATGGCAGAGCTGAGCGATCGCGTGGTCGGCCTGGAGCTGGGGGCAGATGATTACCTGACCAAACCATTTGCCGCCCGCGAGCTGCTGGCGCGGGTGCGAGCGGTGTTGCGCAGGGTAAGCGAAGCATCGGCCGGCGGGGCCGCTAACCCGTGCACGGTGCTGGAGTTTTCTGGCTGGCAACTGGATGTGCTGCGGCGTGAGCTGCGTTCGCCAGAGCAGGTCATGATTCCGCTTTCCAACGGTGAGTTCGAGCTGCTGCTGGTGTTTGCCGAGCACCCGCGGCGGGTGCTCAGCCGCCAGCAATTGCTGGACCTGGCCCGGGGTGAAGCCTACGAGGCCTATGACCGCAGCATCGACGTCCAGGTCAGCCGGCTGCGGCGCAAGCTGGAGGGTGAAGCTGGCACTCAACCGCTGATCCGCACCATGCGCAACGTCGGCTACCTGTTCACTGCCAGCGTGGTCAGGCGATGAGCCTGCTGAGCAGGCTGCGCAAGGCCCTGCCGCGGCCACGGATCACCATCGCCCGCTGGATAGCCCTGACCACCCTGACCGCGATGCTCATCCTGCTATTGCTCAAAGTGCTGTTCAGCCTGTTGCTGAGCGTTTGGGCGCAGCCGCCATTGCTGGAAAGCGGGGTGATCGACAAGGTTGCCACCGTTACCCGCATTCTCGATGCTGCGCCGGTCACCCAACGGGCTAGTATCGCCAGTGCTGCGGGGGACGGTTCTTACACCGTGCAATGGTTGCGCAGCCATGACGAAGCCAATGTGCCTGTGCTGGTCGATGCTGAGTTTCGCAAGGGCGCGCCAACCCTGCGCGCATTGCTGAAACGGCCCGATGCACGGATTCAGGCTTTCGAGCCGTCCGATCTGCCGGAGTATGCACCGGCGCGCGGCTACGCCCTGATGATCGAACTGAGTGACAAGAGTTGGGTGCTGTACCGTGCCACGGACCGCAGCTGGGGGCTGGACGAACTGCCGCGCAACCTGATCATCCTTGCCTTGATGCTGGCGTCCAGCCTGCTGGTCGCGCTGTTCGCCACACGCTATCTGGCCCGTCCGCTCGAACGCTTCGCCGAAGGCGCGCGGCGTTTTGGCAAGGACTTCAACGCCCCGCCGATCCCGGTAGTCGGCCCCCATGATCTGCGCCAGGCAATACTCGCCTTCAATGCCACCCAGGCGCAGCTCAGGCACTTTGTGAATGACCGCACACAAATGCTGGCGGCGATTTCCCACGACTTGCGTGCGCCCTTGACGCGCATGCGCCTGCGCGGCGAGTTCATCGAGGACGGCGAATTGCAGGCCAGGCTGTTCAGGGATGTTGACGAAATGCAGGCCATGGTCGATGCCGCGCTGGAGTTCTTCCGTGATGATGCGCGGCTTGAGCAAACCACGGCGTTCGACCTGGCAGAGATGCTGCAAACAGTGGTGGACGACTTCAAGGACGCGGGCATCAAAGTTGCGCTCGATGCACCGCGGCGCTGTGTCTACGTCGGGCGGCCCGTGGGTATCAAGCGGGTGCTGGTGAACCTGGTCGACAACGCGGTCAAGTATGGCCTTGCGCCTGAGATGCGCCTGGCGGTCACTGCCGAGCAACTGGAAATCACGGTGCTGGACCGCGGGCCGGGTATTGCGCCGGAATTGCAGGAGCGGGTATTCGCGCCATTTTTCCGTATAGAGGGTTCGCGTAATCGCGACACCGGTGGCGTCGGGCTTGGCTTGCCTGCGGTGCGCGCGATTGTGCTGGAGCAGGGAGGCAGCGTGACCCTGGCCAATCGCTTGGGCGGCGGGCTGGAGGTCAAGGTCAGCTTGCCTGTGGGCTGATCAGAGGCCCAGGTCGCTCAGCCCCGGGTGGTCGTCCGGGCGCCGGCCGAGCGGCCAGCGGAACTTGCGCTCTGCTTCAGTGATAGGGTGTTCGTTGATGCTGGAAAAGCGGTTCTGCATCAAGCCATCTTCGGCGAACTCCCAGTTTTCGTTGCCATACGCTCGGAACCACTGACCGCTGTCGTCATGGTATTCGTAGGCATAGCGCACGGCGATTCGGTTGCCGGTGAAGGCCCACAGTTCCTTGATCAGCCGGTATTCCAGTTCATGGTTCCACTTGCGGGTCAGAAACGCCTCGACCTCGGCGCGGCCACGGGGGAACTCGACGCGATTGCGCCAGGCGGTATCGACGGTATAGGCCAGTGCGACTTTGGCAGGGTCGCGGCTGTTCCAGCCGTCCTCGGCGAGGCGGACCTTCTGGATGGCGGTTTCGCGGGTGAAGGGAGGCAGTGGAGGGCGGGACATCGGGGTGGCTCCTGGGGACTGGTTGGCAGGAAGTAGCGTAGTACTCGCTGGCGTGCCCGAGAATCGGTGCGCTTGGCATTTCATTATTGCGGCAGGTGGAATAAACGGCTTGCGAGCGTCCTGACCCTCGCTTGCATTCAGGGCTCGACTTCGTCGACGTAAGCATCGAAGAACCAGTCGGGTATTTCTTCGGCCCGATATTGCAGTTCGGTACCTTCAGTGATTTCCGCCAGCCAGACCGCGTGATCACCCGAGTTGTCGAACACGTAGGCGCGGTTGCTGACGGCGATGGCATCCGGCAACAAGTCCAACGCGCGTGCGTAGCGTTTTCTTACGAGATCTGGCCTGACTGGATGGCCACCCTCCTGCACACGAATCTGTACCCGGTCGATATTGATTTCAGGGTTTTCAGTTGAGACGAAGTAGAGGTAGGTGCGGTAGCCACACGCTTGGGCGTTCTGCATGAACTCGATCTTGCTGGGGTGCGACATGACCGTTTCGAAACTGAAGCTGACGCCTTCAACGAGCAAGCGTTGCCGAATGAGGTCAGAAAGGACGGAGGCGAAATAGGAATTCACCTCGATCTGTCGATAGTCGACTTTAGTGCCGTGCTTCCCCAGCATTCTGGCTTCGTCAGTCAGTTGCTTCTGCTGTATCAGGTAATGATCGATGTGAAATAAAACCAGTTCAGCCAGGCTGATTTCGATACCGAAGACTGCCAGGTCGATAAAACCAGTGATTCTGGCTTCTCTTTCCAATTCGTCGGCATTGACAAAAATTCGCGTGAGGGCTGCGGGCAGGTCAGCTTTGATCGTACTTTTGCCAGATCCATTGGGACCAGCGAAAACGCGAAGCCTGGGGGCCTTCACTGGGCCGGATTCTCACTGACCTTCCTGACGCTGATCTTCTCGCCAACATTGACTTTTCGCCGGGGTCTGGCATTGGCGACTACCGTTTTGGAGCCGTCAGCAGCAACCCGCACGAGATGACCATCATCAGTACGTAGTACGCCATGGAGGCTCACCTGCAGCGCCCGCAGATAAGCGGAATGCGTTGCTTCGGTGGCACAGTCGGGAATCAACTGCTCCAGTGCGTCAAGCTCGATTTCAGTGGCATGCTTGGCTTTTGCAGCCATGGGTAGATACCTCCAGACAACCTGAAACAGATTGTAAGCGTGAGAGGCATCATAGCGCTGGCTCGGTAAAAAGGCATCAAAGGATGGCATGGTGGCGGTCCCGAAAAAGGTCGTGCCTGAGTCTGGCACAAAGGCGCTTAGCTGTTTTCGCCACGACGTGTAGTCCAATTCTGCTTCGTTGCGCTTGCGGAGCATATCCAGGGCTTTACCTATGGCGCGATCCACACGGCGCGGCTAGTGTCACTGGATTGTCCAGCGAGGCATCGAGCATGAACAGGACGTCAATTGCAGCGATCGGGCTGCTGGCAGTGAGTCTGGCCGCCAATGCCGAAGAAGGCGAGCGAGAGGGGGACTATTGGTATGTGCAGACCAGCGCCTATACCAAGCACTGGACCCACGACCCGGAGCACAACAACCACCAGGAACTGTTCGGCATCGAGCGTATCTATACCGACGGCTTGCTGTGGGGCGCAGCGACCTTCAAGAACTCGTTCTCCCAGCGGTCGTACTACGCCTACCTGGGCAAGGTCTGGGAACATGAGCGCTATCCGGTCTATGCCAAGCTGAGCGCCGGGTTGATCGAGGGCTACAAGGGCGAGTATGACGACAAGATTCCGTTGAACCACTTCGGCGTCGCGCCGGTGATCATTCCATCGTTCGGGGCTCACTGGGGGCCAGTGGGGGCCGAGTTCGTGGTGCTGGGAGGGGCTGCGGGGATGGTCAACGTCGGGTTGCGGTTCTGATCTTCTACAGGTTGGCGAGGGCCATTGTAGGAGCGGCCTTGCCGGGGCGCCGGACCGGCAAGGCCGCTCCTACAGAGCCATCTCAGTCGGCAGCCAGTGCTACCCCAGCCTTGTTGCGCCCACCGAGCCACACCAGCAGCAACCCGGCAGCCGCCAGCACGCCGCCGGCCATCGGTACTGCAGCGTAACCAAGGTTCAGGCTGATCACCGCGCCGCCCAAGGCCGCGCCTACGGCGTTACCCAGGTTGAACGCACCTACGTTGATCGACGACGCCAGCCCAGGTGCCTCGATGGCGGCGGTCATCACCCGCATCTGCAGCGGTGGCACCACCGCGAAGGTGAACATGCCCCACACCAGCAAGGCGATGGCGGCGCCGACATGGCTGCCCAGTACCAGTGGCATCAGCAGCATGATCAGCGCAAGCAAGCCGAGGAAAATCTTCGCCGCACCCTCCAGTGACCAGTCAGCCAGGCGGCCACCCAGGCTGTTGCCCAAGGTGAAGCCTACGCCGATCAGCACCAGGCCAAGGGTGACGAAACTGTCCGAGGCACCGGTCAGTTCCGCCAGCACTGGCGCCACGTAGGTATACAGGGTGAACATGGCGCCAGCCCCCAGCACCGTGGTTGCCATCGCCAGTAGCACGCTGGGGCGGGCGATCACCGCCAGTTCCTTGCGCACATGCGGCACGCTGCCGCGTTCACCCTTGGGCAGGGCGTACCACAGGGCGGCCATGGCCAGCAGGCCGAGAACCGCCGTGCCGGCGAAGGCCATGCGCCAGCCGACTTGCTGGCCAACCCAGGTGGCAGCCGGCACACCGCCGATGTTGGCGATGGTCAGGCCCATGAACATGGTCGCCACGGCGCTGGCCTGTTTTTCCTTGGGCACGACGCTGGCGGCCACCACGGCACCAAGGCCGAAGAAGGCCCCATGGTTGAGGCTGGTGACCAGGCGCGAGGCGAGCAGGCTGTAGTAGTCCGGTGACAGTGCCGAGAGCAGGTTGCCCAGGGTGAAAATCGCCATCAGGGCCATCAGCGCTGCGCGTTTGCCGAAGCGGCTGAACAGCAAGGTCATGATCGGCGCCCCGACCATCACGCCGATGGCATAGGCGGTAATCAGCATGCCGGCGCTGGGGATGCTCACGTCGACGCCCTGGGCGATCACCGGCAGCAGGCCCATCGGGGTGAACTCGGTGGTGCCGATGCCAAAGGCACCGATGGCCAAGGCGAACAGCACCCGAGCAGGCTTCATTGTGCGGGCTTCACTGGCAGTGCCCAGGGGTTGCAGGGGCGTGGTCATGGCATCAGTCCCAGATCGGTGCCAGGCCTTCAGGGCTGACTTCGCGGCCATTGCGCTCGAGTTTGGCGATACGGGCCATGTCCTCGTCGTCCAGGCGCAGGTCGCGGGCGAGCAGGTTGCTGGCCAGGTTCTCGCGTTTGGTCGAAGACGGGATAACCGCATAACCCTGCTGCATGGCCCAGGCCAAGGCGACTTGGGCGACAGTGGCCTTGTGCTTGTTGGCGATCTCGGTCAGCACCGGGTCTTTCAGGACCTTGCCGTAGGCCAGGGTCATGTACGAGGTGACGGTGATGCCTTGTTCCTTGAGGAACGCCGTCAGCTTGCTGTTCTGCAGGTACGGGCTGAGCTCGATCTGGTTGGTGGCGATTTCGCCTTTGCCGACCACGGCGATGGCCTGGCGGGTCAATTCGATATTGAAGTTGGACACGCCGATCTGGCGGCTCAGGCCCAGCTTCTTGGCCTCGGCAAGGGCTGCCATGTATTCGCCCAGTTCGACGCCGTTGCCCGGAGCCGGCCAGTGGATCAGCAGCAGGTCGACGTAGTCGGTGCGCAGTTTCTGCAGGCTGTCGCGCAGGCTGGGGATCAGCTTGTCGGCGGCGTAGTTTTCAACCCAGATCTTGGTGGTGATGAACAGCTCGCTGCGCGGTACGCCGCTTTCGGCGATGGCCTGGCCGACATCGGCTTCGTTCTGGTAGATCTGCGCGGTGTCGATGACTCGGTAGCCCAGTTCAAGGGCGGCCTTCACCGAGTCGATGACGGCCTGGCCCTTGAGGCGGAAAGTACCGAGGCCGAAGGATGGAATGCTCATGGGATCTGCTCCTGATGAATGAACGTCGGACCGAACCGAGCCGTGTGGCTCGGACTCGATCACTGTTCGAGTGCGGAGCAGTGTGCGGGTTTCAGCGCGATTGATTAAGGCAGCGCTCAGCTAAGGTCATTTGTCCTGAAATCACGAATAGGCCATTGGCTCATGCAAAACCGATAAGGCGGCACCTTCAATTCTCGATAAGCGCCGAGGTGGATTGCAGTAACCATAGCCGGCTCAGGTCCGCTACCTGACGCTCCAGCGTTGACTGCACGCCGATGCGCTGTGCCTCACGGTCCTGCCGCAGCAAAGTGTCGAGAACACCCAGCAAGTCACGATCCTTGCTGCTGGAAGTTTTGTTGTTGAGGTCTGATGTCTCGATGCCTTTCTGGTAGGTGCGAACTCGTTCTTTCTGGGTCGCCTGCTGCGACACACTGGCATCTGTCATCACACCCTTGCGCCAGCCCAGGCGAGTAGTGCTGTTCGACTGGTCGTTGACTTCGTGGTAGCGATAATTCTGTGATTCGTTGTCACGGGTCAGCTGCAGGTCCATCCCTGGGTTAAGTCCTTCGTGCCATGCGGCCCGCAGGTTGGCCTGTTGTTGCTGCTCCACGCGAAGGTTGGGGTCGGTATCGATCCTGGTCGACTGAGAAGCCTGGTAGCTGAAACCATCTGCCTCCTCCGGCTTCAGGGGATTTGGCTGCTTCGTGGGCTGGCTGATCGATGCGTTGAAGTCGGCCAGGCCGCTGAGCAGCAATCGGCTGTTCTTGTTCAGGGCCACGGCCGAGTTGGCCGGGCGGGTGTGGTTGTCATCGACGCTGTTGAGCTGGCTGAAGGCATCCTTGAAAAGGCCCATCAGTTGTTTGTCGCCGTGGCCACGCTGCTGCGCGGCGTCAAACTGATTCAAGTAGTTGGCCAGCGCCGCCTGGCGCATGGCTTGGCTCCCCAGCAACTCGCCGCCCTGGGTGTCGAAGCTCATCTTCACCTCGCCACTGGGGCCCTGCAGTTTCAAGCTGCGCGTCTGGTCGTCCAGGCGCAGTTCGAAGGTTTGCGGTTCGCCGCTGCTGGTGACCAGCTGCGCGTCGAGTTGCAGGCCGGTGAACAGCGTCGGGTCGAGCTTGACCAGCGCGCCGAGCTGGAGGCTTGGCGGTTCCTGGGTCAGGCCGTTGATGGCCGACTGGAAGCTGCCAGCCAGCGCTGCCAGGCCATCCAGCTCCTTGGCGTTGAGCGTGCCGCCCTGAACCTGTGCATTCACGGCCAGGCCTTGCTCGCTGCTGTACAGGCCCAGGGTCACGGTGGCGCCGGAAGCGGTGGTGAGGCTGAAGGTGATGCTGTTGCTGGCGTATTCGCGCAGCCCCGACTGCTGCAGGCCCAGGATCAGCGGGTTTGGCGCGGACGCGTCGTTCACCAGTAGGCCGGATTGGGCGATGGTCGCACCGCCATTGGCGGCCAGTTGCGCCATCAGCGCTGCCCCCAGGCCCTGGAAGCGCGCGCTGGTCGAGCCCGATTGAATGGCAGCGGCCATGTACTGGCTAAGCTTGTCGACACCTGGCGCTTCCCAGACATAGCGGCTGGAGATGTTTTGCAGGGTGCCTTTGGCGGAGTAGATGTCGCTGTCCATGCCGATCAATTGCTGGCCGAGGACCACCTGTGTACTCGCCTGCGTCAACGTGCTGGCGACCTGGCTGGTCGCGTTCAACTGGGAAGTCGCGGCAGGCGTGACCTGGACGGGGAGGGGGCGAACGGCAGCAATCGGATTCATCATCAGCGTTCCATGCAGATTCTGTGGGTATCAAGGCTATCGGCGCGGCCTCAGGAAACCTGAGTGTGTATTGCGTACAAACGAAACGGCCCGCCATAAAGGCGGGCCGTGGGCATTGCCGGCAACGATCAGCGGCGGCGGAACAGCGGCAGCGGTTCGTCGGTGGCGCCCTGGTAGGTCACCGAGAAGTCCTTCAGGCTTTGCAGCGCGTCTTCCGGGTCTTTGTCGGCACGGATGGCGAACGCGTCGAAGCCGCAACGGGCCATGAAGAACAGCTGGTCACGCAGTACGTCGCCAATGGCGCGCAACTCGCCCTTGAAGCCGTAGCGGTCACGGAGCAGGCGCGCATTGGAGTAGTTGCGCCCGTCGGTGAAGGCCGGGAAGTTCAGGGCGATGACCTGGAAGTGCTGCACGTCGTCGCCGATTTCTTCCGCCTGCTCGTCGCTGTCCAGCCACACGCCCAGGCCGCCGTCGCGGGCCTTGAGCACGTGGGCATGGTCGCGCCACATCTGCAGCGGGACGATGTAGTCGTCGCAGTTGCTCAGTTCGTCGAACGAGAAGTCCTTGGGCAGCAGGTGCCAGGTTTCGTCGACGATCTGGTTGTTCTTAATGATTCGCTGCATAGACGCGTTCCTTGAAGGGGTCGATGCCGATACGCTGGTAGGTGTCGATGAAACGCTCTTCCTCGGTACGTTG
The DNA here is from genome assembly GCF_002025705.1 of Pseudomonas putida. Lineage (NCBI taxonomy): Bacteria > Pseudomonadati > Pseudomonadota > Gammaproteobacteria > Pseudomonadales > Pseudomonadaceae > Pseudomonas > Pseudomonas putida. Next base: position 1,920,265 of record NZ_CP018846.1, read on the forward strand.
TTCGACGTACACGGCGATCAGCTTCTCGATCACATCGGCCATGTCATCCTGGGCGAAGGACGGGCCGAGGATCTTGCCCAGGCTTGCGTCGCGCGCGGCGTTGCCGCCCAGCGATACCTGGTAGAACTCCTCGCCCTTCTTGTCCACCCCGAGGATGCCGATGTGGCCGACGTGGTGGTGGCCGCAGGCGTTCATGCAGCCGGAGATGTTCAGGTCGATCTCGCCGATGTCGAACAGGTAGTCCAGGTCGTCGAAACGGCGCTGGATGGATTCGGCGATCGGGATCGACTTGGCGTTGGCCAGCGAGCAGTAATCACCACCCGGGCAGCAGATGATGTCGGTCAGCAGGCCGATGTTCGGCGTGGCGAAGCCGCCCTCGCGCAGTTCCATCCACAGCGCGTGCAGCTGGCGCTGCTCTACGTCGGCGAGGATGATGTTCTGCTCGTGGGAGGTGCGCAGGAAGCCGAAGCTGTAACGCTCGGCGAGGTCCGCCACGGCGTCCAGCTGTTTGTCGGTCAGGTCGCCAGGGGCAACGCCGGTAGGCTTCAGCGACAGGGTTACCGACACATAGCCTGGGCGCTTGTGGGCGCGGGTGTTGCGCGAGCGCCAGCGGGCGAAGCCTGGGAATTCGGCGTCCTGGGCGCTGTAATCGACGTTGTCGAGGGCCAGGTAGTCCGGGTCGACGAAGTGGCGCGACACGCGCTGGACTTCTGCTTCGGTCAGGGTGGTGCTGCCGCCACGCAGGTGGGCCATTTCGGCCTCGACCTTCTCGGCGAACACTTCCGGGGTCAGCGCCTTGACCAGGATCTTGATCCGCGCCTTGTACTTGTTGTCACGGCGACCGTAACGGTTGTACACGCGCAGGATGGCGTCGAGGTAGCTGATCAGGTCCTGCCACGGCAGGAACTCGTTGATGAACGAGCCGACCACCGGAGTACGGCCCAGGCCGCCACCGACCAGCACGCGGAAGCCCAACTCGCCAGCGGCGTTGCGCACCGGCTCCAGGCCGATGTCGTGGACTTCGATGGCGGCACGGTCTTCCTTGGAGCCGTTGATGGCAATCTTGAACTTGCGCGGCAGGTAGGCGAATTCCGGGTGGAAGGTGGTCCACTGGCGGACGATTTCGCACCATGGGCGCGGGTCGACGATTTCATCTGCGGCAACACCGGCGAACTGGTCGGTGGTGGTGTTGCGCAGGCAGTTGCCGCTGGTCTGGATTGCGTGCATCTGCACGGTGGCCAGCTCGGCGAGGATGTCCGGGATGTCTTCCAGCGCCGGCCAGTTGTACTGCACGTTCTGGCGCGTGGAAATGTGGGCGTAGCCCTTGTCGTAGTCGCGGGCGATCTTGGCCAGGGTGCGAACCTGGGTGGCGTTCAGCTGGCCGTACGGCACGGCGACACGCAGCATCGGCGCGAAACGTTGGATGTAAAGGCCGTTCTGCAGGCGCAGAGGGCGGAATTCTTCTTCGCTCAGCTCACCGGCCAGGTAGCGGCGGGTCTGATCACGGAACTGCTTGACGCGGTCCTCGATGATCCGCTGATCGTACTCGTCGTATACGTACATAAAAGTCCTGTCTCAGGCTGCATGCAGCTATTCGCGCGCACGGCCGCGCACTCCGGTTCGGAGCCGGGGAACGATAGCAGGTTGGGTTTATGCGCTAAAGTGATGTTTTTGCATATGAAAAGAACCAAACGAACTAAGTGAGACTGACTGGCATTTGTTACCCCCGAGTGCGACAGGTTTATACTCGGTGGTTTGTTTCAATGGGTGTATCCGCATGCTCAAGGCGCTTTGCCAAAGCTTGTGCCTGAGCCTGCCACTGGCAGCCTCCGCTCAGGCCGCTTCTGTGGTTTTTCTCAATCCTGGTCAGTCAAACGAGACGTTCTGGACCAGTTACGCGCGCTTCATGCAGGCTGCTGCCGATGAGCTGGGCATGACGCTGCGGGTGGAGTACAGCGAGCGTAATGCCGAACGTGCGTTGAACCAGGCGCGCACGATCCTCCAGGGCCCGCAGCGGCCCGATTACCTGGTGCTGGTCAACGAGCAGTACGTGGCGCCAGAGGTCATCCGCCTGTCCCGAGGGACCGGGGTCAAGCTGTTCCTGGTCAACAACGGCCTCACCAGCAGCCAGGCCAAGAGCATCCTGGCCCAGCCGGACAAGTACCCTGCAGTGTTGGGTACCTTGACCGCCAATGATGAGCAGGCCGGTTTCCGCATGTTGCATGAGATGGTCGCCTCGCTGCCGCGCAGCAACGAACCGATCGACCTGGTGGCGTTCTCCGGGGTCAAGACCACGCCGGCCTCGCAGTTGCGCGAAGAAGGCATGCGCCGCGCTCTGGCCGACTTCCCCCAGGTGCGTCTGCGCCAGGTGGTGTATGGCGGCTGGAGCCGCGAACGGGCCTATGAGCAGGCGCAACAGCTAATTCAACGCTACCCCGAGACCCAACTGGTGTGGGCAGCCAACGACCAGATGGCCCTGGGTGCCATGCGGGCGTTCGAGGAAGCTGGACGCAAGCCGGGGCGCGATGTGGTGTTCAGCGCTGTCAACAGCTCGCCAGAGGCCTTGCGAGCACGTATTGACGGGCGCCTGAGTGTACTGATGGGAGGGCACTTCACCTTGGGCGGCTGGGCGATGGTCATGTTGAGTGACGATGCCCATGGCATTGCGATCGACCGTGACGGCCTGCGCGAGCACAGCATGCCGGTGCTGCAGTCGATTGATCAGGTGAAGGCCAAGCGCTGGCTCAAGTTGCTTGAACAGGACGATCTCGGTATCGACTTCAAGGCGTACAGCGCCCAAGGGCACCCGGCAGGGTATCAGTACCCGTTCCTGACATCGCCCATGGCCTATTGAATGCGCCATTCCCGGGAGAATTAAGTACCGCTGGCAGGCACTCGAGGTTTGCTGAGATGACAGCTCCTTTTTTCCGGAGCCTGTCATGTCTGAATTGCCAGCAGCCGATAGCGCGATCTCGCCTGAAGCCGATCCCCTCATCACCTTGTATCCCCGTGGTTATGCCCCGACCCTCCTGACGGCTGATGAAAGCCGCGCTGCAGATCTGTTTGCCAAGGCGCAGGAGGTGCTGCGAGCCTTCTATGGGAGCCTCGACAAACCACAGCGTGCCCGGCTGGACGCTCTGTATGGTACGCCCCGAGTTGGCGCTGAAGCGCTCGGCCAGATTATCGAAGCCACCAAGGCACAGGTTGGCCAGCACCTTGCCTCCCTGTCTGCGCGCGAGGTGAGCGTGGATGACGTGCGTATCCACACCGCGCGCGTGGCACACCCTTCGATGAGCGAACCCTTGTGGACGTGGCTTTCGCGCGGAACGCCGATCCAGCTTGCGTCCCCGCGCCTGACCAAAGATGCGAACGATTTTGTCGGCAACAGCTGGCTGACACTCAACGGCGAACGCTTTGCCAAGCAAGATGGGAGCCCGGTCACGGTCGATGAGGTCATCGGCATGGGGCGCCAGCTTGATATCGGCCAGTCGATAGCCAGCCAGTGCGAGGCTTGGGTCGCCCAGCGAGAAAACGCCTTGATGATTCGCCGCGAGTCGAATGCCAATTTCGAGATCGCTTTGCTCGACGCCTTGAAAGTGGGCCGGATCAGCGCGGTGCAATATCAGCGGCTGCAGGCGAGCGCGGGTTTGTCGCTGGCAGGAGTTTTCAGCCATGGGTTACCGGTCATTGGCCAAGTGTTGCACCAAGGCAACTTCATGCTGCGAGTGGAGGGGCACGATTTGCCGGCGTTCGTGCTGAAGGCAGCCGGCGACGACTTTGTCTATGTCGCAACCCTCCCCGAAGGCAGGCTCTTTTTGCCCGACCCCAATGCTGGTTTCACGGCGATGCAGGTATTCACCCAAGCGTTTCGCCAGGATCTTTGGAGCACCCGGCGTAACCGTGCGGGCTGGTCGTGGTCACTGCTCACGCCATCGGCACAGCTGGCGGTCAGTATCAGGCTACCGCAGCCACTGCCGCAGAGTATCCGCTACCCGGCGACCGCCTACTGGGCGCAAGGTGCTGGCGTCTATGCGAGCAAGGCCGATTACGAGCGCGCGGCGAACGACGTTCGCTTCACGGCACCCTATCCACTGTCGCGCAGTTCGGTCGTCGACCGATTGGCTGGGTTTTACGCCGCCCTGCTGGCTGGCCGGGTCAAAGACCATTTTACGCCCAATCAGGCAAGCAGCCTGGAGCATGCCAAACGTATCGGCCTGGAGCTGCTTGCCTTCGTGCTCGATACCGTTCTGATTGCGGTACCTGGCAATGTGAAGTTTCCGGGCCGCGCGTTACTGTTCAAAGCCATGTTTGCCAAGCAGTTGGCCATTGATCTGCCGCTGAGCGTCGTGCAGTCGAAGTGGGATGAGGCGGCAGAGGTCATGGTGGACTTTTTCGAGACGGTGTTGGAGATGCAGGCCGGCAGGAAGGCCGGCCTGCTGGTGAAGTCGCGCATCGATAAGCTGAATCGGGTGTTGTTACCTGGCCGCGCGCCGGGTGCCGATGTGCCTGCTTCGGCGCTTCAGCGCTTGCGCAACATGCTGCCTCCAGAGCTGCGCGGGCTGGACGATGCCGCGTTGTCGGCGGTGTTGCATCAGGCGCGCGTCGGCAAGCCTGCGTTGGATGCCATGTGGCAAGGCAAGGCCGAAATGGACATGGGGCTTGCAGCCTCCGCGGACAAGGCGGTCAGCCGGGAACTCATTGCGCGCACAGCCTTGCTGCTGGAGACGCCACGCTACACGCAACTGCCGGAAACCGTGGAGTGGCCAGTGGTCGGCTGGCTGGCCAACAGGCTGGATACACGCATCAGTGTCGAGGACGCGCAAGGTACTTCGCTCAGGATATTCGAGCCACAGACACGCGGGCAGGCGACGCGTGACGTGGTGCTGATCCGGCATGGCGATTGGCATTACGGCATGAATGAAGAAAACAGCGATGGCGCAATGGCCGATTCGCTGTTTCATTTCGTGCAGGCGCCACCTGCCTCCAAAGAAGGCAGCGACAACCGCGGCACTGCCGCAATTGCGTTGAGAGAAGAAGTGGCCGAGCAGTTCAAGCGTCCGGCAAGCGAGTATTTGCTTGAGCGCGCCATTCATCACGGCACGCGCCCTCGTGCCGCAGTGCTAGCGGGCGAGGGGGCGTTACTGGCGGTGTCGGTGGATGGAAATGAAAGCGTCCCTGAAGGCGGGCTTCAGGGTTTCGCAGCGCGTGCAGTCAGTGCGCAATGTGAGCGCTGCGTGGCTCGCCCTGGCAGCCAGGCAAACCTTGCAAAGGCCCGCTATCAGGCCGACCTCGCAGCCTTGGCTGGCGGCCCGGGGCCGTCCGGCTACCAATCGCTGACTCATGAGGCGCGGGCACTTTACCTGGGTGGCATGCTTCGTCTGTTGAACGAGAAGGGGCTAGGCCAGAGGGTTGCCATTCGGATTCGGTCGGGCGGTATCAGCCTGGAGGCCTGGGGTGATGAGCAAGCACCTCAGGTACTGGTGTTGGAGCGCAGAGGCAACGAGGGCGCTTATACCTACAGAGGTATTTTCAGTGACGGTGATCAGGTATTGCCAGCAGCTGACAGCCGAACGCCCTTGAGTGACATCGTGCTGCGCGTGATGAACGACAACGCTCGCGACAGCCTTGGGATCAATATCGGTGATGCTCAGGCACTGAATCGGGCAGTGATGGAAAAGGTGTTGGCCGATTCTGGCAGCCCTGTAGCGCCGGGCAGCCTGAAAGGTGTGGACTTGCGTACCGACCCTGAGCTGGATGCCTGCCAACAGGCCCTGACGCTGTCCGAGATGCCAGGCGCGGACGGCACGATAGTGCAAGGCGGCAAGGCTTGGTTGCCGTGGCGGGGCGGTGCACTGGAAGTGCGCCAGGAAGGCCTGTCATGGCGCGTGCAGGGGCCAGGCACGGCGCGCGGGCCGCTGCTGCATCGGGGGTATGGCGAGTGGCGCCGCTTGCAGGAACCCTTGGACGCGGTGGCCGGGCTGGTTGACGGCCCGGTAGCGGGTGTGGCCGTGGTGACCCGGTTGAAGGCGATGCATGCCCGGAACCCGCTGGCGCGCATCTACCATGACACCGCAGACAATGCCGGAGGCGGCGCAAGCTACATCGCGTTTCGGGGATTGAACACCACCTTTTACCGGATCAAGCCCGCAGAGGTCGCGGCGCAGGAAGTAGAGTTGGTGCGGCCTGCCGGCACCGGCGGTGGCGTATGGCTGCATCGCTTGCCATCGGGCATCTGGGCACCTGCACGGACCCTGCCCGGCGGGATGGACAACAATGACGAGTTGCCCTGGCGCCCATGGGTCAGGCCCGGTTCGCAGCAGGTCCCGCGTACATTGGGCTTGGAGGGTTCTGTGCACGAAGCAACCTTCAGCCTGGCGGGTGGTACGCACAAGGCTGCTAACCGTTTCTATCCGTTCGTACGCCACTTCAGCCGTCGCACCGAGTTCGACAGGCTTCTTTCGAGGGCCCCTCAAGACGTGCAGCGAGGCAGCGACAGCGCCAACATTGCTGCCAAAGTCGAGCTGTTTCACAACCAGTGGCGTTTGCCAGTGGACATCACGGCGCTGCGCTTCTTCCGCATGCCGGGGGAGATTACCTCGGAAGCCAAGCAAATCAATGGGGCGCTGATCGCTGATCTGGTGTCTGCACAGCAGGCGGGGCAGCCGTTGATCACGCGGGTGCTGGAGCCGATGTCAGGCTCCGGGTTCTACAGCAATTTTGTCAGGGCAGCCGGGTTTCGAGGTGAAGTCAGGGTCAACGATATCAGCCCGCTGGTGGCCTTGGCGCAAGCGGAAATCGTTCGTCAGCCAGACCGGGTGAAGCACCATGTCCATGCAATCAAGCAAGCATTGGTTGAACTTTGGCAGGCCGACAACGCTGACTTTGCGTTTGACCCGCAGACGCTGAAGATCCGGTTTCCCAACGGTGACGCTTCACGTGAATTCGTCAACTCGGTACAGGTCAGGCGTTTTCGAGACGATGTACGGCACTACTTCTATTCGACGGTAGAGACTCAGTACAGACTGATCGATGGGAACATCGTGATAGCGCCCGACTCGTCGTTTCTGGCGGATCCTGTCAACGGCGAGGCGGAGGCAAGGGCTTACATCGCCGCTGCGTTCTATATCATGCAGAATAACTCCGCCCGGCACCGTGCGCCGGTGGAGATCAATGAACTGGGCCGGCTCGATCTGCCGATGTCAATCGTCGTCAGAGACGGGAATGCCGGCTCGGTGCTGTTGTTGCCCAGCGGCCTGGCAAATCTGGACGGCCTCAACTACCTCAGTTACCTCCATGCCCACGAGCGAGGACACACGTTCTTTTCCAGGGGCGACGGCTGGCAGATGTTCAGGGTTGTAGAGGGTGAAAGCAACCTGGGAGACCTGGCCATACTCAGTGGGCACTTCAGTGATGTGTACTTGGATGAAGTGCAATTCATGAGAAAGGTCGAAGAGCATGTCATGCCCTTTGTCCATAACCATGGCAGGGTGATCATCACCAACGCCTATTCACCCTACAAGGAGCGTGCCTTCCTGGCGCTGGGGCTACGGGTGTTCGTACTGGAGAACAGGCGCAATGGTTTCTTGCTTGTGGTGAATGATGCGGTGGCCAGGGATGCCGGCCTTGCCAATGTTTGAATGGGCGTTGGTGGCGCTTTGCGCGTCATCCGTCGACCGGCAAAAGACCCTGCTTGAGGTAATGGCATTGCTCGTCTTAACTGCTGGTTGTGAAGTGCATTCCCATAACCACTACAAGAGGCAATGCAATGGGAAACTCTACCAAAGTCCGCAAAGCTGACAGCAGCGTCGATGCCTGGGCGATCCTCTGCCTGATCGTCCTGGTGGTGGTCACTGCCGTGTATTGGGTCAGCCACCAGTGACTTGAAACTCAAGACCGTGATGCAGCCAGAGCGCCTGCGGGATGGATTCCCGCAGGCGTTTTCGTTTTATGGCAGAGCGTTCAGCGGGCCGTGAGGTGCAGCGCCAGTTGCACCAGGCCAATCAGCACGGCTATGAACACCAGGGTGAACAGCGTGCCCAGCGCGATGAAATGGCTGGCCTTGCCGTGGGTAAAGTCGCGGGCGCGGTTCTTGCCGCTCTGCACGCCGAAGGCGGCGGCAAGGATGCTGTGCAGCATCTGCCAGAAGGTCGGGGGCTTGCCCTGGCTGGGATCGTCCATGGTGGCTCCTGAAGAATCAGAGGCAATCAGGGACAGTGTAGGCAATGTGAGTGAGGTTGCCTGTGCCGATCCTTTCGCGGGCAAGCCCGCTCCCACAGGATCTCCACCGTCTCCAGGCTGGTGGTATTCCTGTGGGAGCGGGCTTGCCCGCGAAGAGGCAGGTGCGACTTAGCTGTCGTACCCGAGGTTAGGCGCCAACCAGCGCTCGCTCACGCTGATCTCCTGGCCCTTGCGTGCGCTATAGCGCTCGATCTGGTCCTTGTCGACCTTGCCCACGGCAAAGTACTGCGCCTGCGGATGGGCGAAGTACCAGCCGCTGACCGCCGCCGCCGGGAACATCGCGAAATGCTCGGTAAGGAACACGCCGCTCGGCCCGGTTTCGCCGATGGCAGTGCCATCGAGCAGGCGGAACAGGGTTTCTTTCTCGGTGTGGTCCGGGCACGCCGGGTAGCCCGGGGCAGGGCGGATACCGCTGTACTGCTCCTTGATCAGCGCCTCGTTGTCCAGGTGCTCGTCGCGGGCATAGCCCCAGTGCTCTTTACGCACCTGCTCGTGCAGCCATTCGGCGCAGGCCTCGGCCAGGCGGTCGGCCAGCGCCTTGACCATGATCGAGCTGTAGTCGTCGCCCTTGTCCTGGTACGCCTTGGCCACTTCCTCGGCACCGATGCCGGCGGTGGTGATGAAGCCGCCGACGTAGTCGGTGACGCCGCTGGCTTTTGGCGCGACAAAGTCGGCCAGGGACAGGTTCGGCTTGCCATCGGGCTTGATGGTCTGCTGGCGCAGGTGGTGCAGGGTGGCCAGGGCCTGGCCGTCCTCACCGTAGACTTCGATGTCGTCATCGGCGACCTGATTGGCCGGCCAGAAGCCGAACACCGCACGGGCACTGATCAGCTTCTCGCCGATCAGCTTGTCGAGCATCTCGCGGGCATCCTTGTACAGCGCGGTGGCCGCTTCGCCGACCACTTCGTCGGTGAGGATGCGCGGGAACTTGCCGGCCAGGTCCCAGGAGATGAAGAACGGGGTCCAGTCGATGTACTCGGCCAAGGTGCGCAGGTCGATGTCTTCCAGCACCTTGACTCCGGTGAAGGAGGGCACTGCTGGCTGGTAGCCGGCCCAGTCGTACTGTGGCTTGGCGGCGATGGCCTGGGCGTAGCTCAGGCGCTCGGTGCGGGCGCTGCGGTTGGCGGTGCGCTCACGCACTTCCACATAGTCCAGGCGGGTCTTCTCGACGAAGCCAGGTTTGAGCTCCTTCGACAGCAGCTGGGTAGCCACACCTACGGCGCGGGAGGCGTCGGTGACGTAGACCACGGCGTCGTTGCTGTACTTGGGCTCGATCTTGACCGCGGTGTGCGCCTTGGAGGTGGTGGCGCCGCCGATCATCAGTGGCAGGTGGAAGTCCTGGCGCTGCATTTCGCGGGCGACGTGGACCATCTCGTCCAGCGATGGGGTGATCAGGCCGGACAGGCCGATGATGTCGCACTTCTGTTCGCGGGCGGTCTGCAGGATCTTCTCGGCCGGCACCATCACGCCAAGGTCGACGATGTCGTAGCCGTTGCAGCCCAGCACTACACCGACGATGTTCTTGCCGATGTCGTGCACGTCACCCTTGACCGTGGCCATGAGGATCTTGCCCTTGGCTTCTGGCTTGTCGCCTTTTTCGGCTTCGATGAACGGGATCAGGTGCGCCACGGCCTGCTTCATCACGCGGGCCGACTTGACCACTTGCGGAAGGAACATCTTGCCGGCGCCGAACAGGTCGCCGACCACGTTCATGCCGTTCATCAGCGGCCCTTCGATAACCTCGATCGGGCGGGCGCACTGCTGGCGGCACTCTTCGGTGTCTTCGACGATGAAGGCGGTGATGCCTTTGACCAGCGCGTGTTCCAGGCGCTTTGCAACGGGCAGCGAGCGCCACTCTTCGTTTTCCACTTCCTTGGTCGCGCCACCGCCCTTGTAGTCGTCGGCAATCGCCAGCAGGGCGTCGGTGCCGTGCGGGGTGCGGTTGAGCACCACGTCCTCGACCTTCTCGCGCAGCGCAGCCGGGATCTCGTCGTAGATCTCCAGCTGGCCGGCGTTGACGATGCCCATGGTCAGGCCATTCTGGATCGCGTGGTAGAGGAACACCGAGTGGATCGCCTCACGCACCGGGTTGTTGCCGCGGAACGAGAACGACACGTTGGATACACCGCCCGAGCTCAGCGCGTGGGGCAAGTGGTCACGGATGTAGGCACAGGCCTCGATGAAATCGACGGCGTAGTTGTTGTGCTCTTCGATGCCGGTGGCGACGGCGAAGATGTTCGGGTCGAAGATGATGTCTTCCGGCGGGAAGCCGACTTCGTTGACCAGGATGTCGTAGCTGCGCTTGCAGATTTCCTTCTTGCGCGCGGCGGTATCGGCCTGGCCGACTTCGTCGAAGGCCATCACCACCACGGCGGCGCCATAGCGCTTGCACAGGCGGGCGTGGTGCTTGAACTGCTCGACGCCTTCCTTCATGGAGATCGAGTTGACGATGCCCTTGCCCTGGATGCACTTCAGGCCCGCTTCGATCACTTCCCATTTCGACGAGTCGATCATGATCGGCACGCGGGAGATGTCCGGCTCACCGGCGATCAGGTTGAGGAAGCGGACCATGGCGGCCTGGGAGTCGAGCATCCCTTCGTCCATGTTGATGTCGATCACCTGGGCGCCGGCTTCGACCTGCTGCAGGGCGACTTCCAGGGCTTCGGTGTAGTTCTCTTCGCGGATCAGCCGGGCGAACTTGGCGGAACCGGTGATGTTGGTGCGCTCACCGACGTTGACGAACAGCGACTGGCGGTCGATGGTGAACGGCTCCAGGCCCGACAGGCGGCAGGCCTTGGCGATTTCCGGAATCGCGCGCGGCCGGTACTTGGCCACGGCCTCGGCGATGGCCTGGATGTGGCCCGGGGTGGTGCCGCAGCAGCCGCCGATGATGTTGAGGAAGCCGCTGGCGGCGAACTCTTCGACCACCGCTGCCATTTCGGCCGGGGTTTCGTCGTATTCACCGAAGGCGTTCGGCAGGCCTGCGTTGGGGTGGGCGGACACGTGGGTGTCGGCCTTGGTCGCCAGCTCTTCCAGGTACGGGCGCAGGTCCTTGGCGCCAAGGGCGCAGTTCAGGCCCACGGAGATCGGCTTGGCATGGCGCACCGAGTTCCAGAACGCTTCGGTGGTCTGGCCCGACAGGGTGCGGCCGGAAGCGTCGGTGATGGTGCCGGAGATCATGATCGGCAGCTCGATGCCGTCGTCCTCGAACACCTGTTGCACGGCGAAGATCGCCGCCTTGGCGTTGAGGGTGTCGAAGATGGTCTCGATCAGGATCAGGTCGGCGCCGCCCTCGATCAGGCCGCGGGTGGCCTCGATGTAGTTCTCGACCAGTTCGTCGAAGGTGACGTTGCGGTAGCCAGGGTCGTTGACGTCCGGGGAGATCGAGCAGGTGCGGCTGGTCGGGCCAAGCACGCCGGCGACGAAGCGCGGCTTGTCCGGGGTTTCCAGGGTCTTGGCATCGGCCACCTGACGGGCGATGCGCGCACCCTCGACGTTCAGCTCGTACACCAGCGACTCCATGCCGTAGTCGGCCTGGGAGATCTGGGTGGCGTTGAAGGTGTTGGTTTCGAGGATGTCGGCGCCGGCATCCAGGTAGGCTTTCTCGATCGCGGCGATCACGTCCGGGCGGCTGAGCAGCAGCAGGTCGTTGTTGCCTTTCACGTCGCTTGGCCAATCGGCGAAGCGCGTGCCACGATAGTCGTGTTCCTCGAGGCGATAGCTTTGGATCATAGTACCCATGCCGCCGTCGAGGATCAGGATGCGCTCTTTGAGTGCGTGCTGGAGTGCTTGGAGACGAGCGCTGCGGTCGGACATAGGAACTACCTGGTCGGGCAAATATCAGAAGGTGCCGAATCATAACAAAGCTGCGCGGTTTTTAGGCGCATTGCCCATTTGCATGAATTCTGCTCATGTTGGGCTGGCGTTATGCAAACAGAGCACCCAAGGACGACCAGGCAAATCGTGATGGCTTTCAATTCTCAGGACTTTCCGCACATGGTGCATCGTATCCTTGTCAGCGTCTTCGCTCTGCTCATCAGCAGCGTGGCGTTCGGACAAGCCCCACAATCAAGCCCGGTCATCTCCTACACCCGGGATATCCAGCCGATCTTCACCGAGAAATGCGTGGCCTGCCACGCCTGCAACGATGCCGCCTGCCAGCTCAAGCTGGAAAGCCCCGAGGGCGCGGTGCGCGGCGCCACCAAGGTGCCGGTGTACCAGGGCGAGCGAAGCAAGGCAGTGCCCCCCACGCGGTTGTTCTACGACGCCCACAGTGAAGATGAGTGGCGCAAGAAGGGCTTCTATTCGGTGCTCGACAACCAGGGCAGCCAGGCGGCGCTGATGGCGCGCATGCTCGAATTGGGGCACAAGACCCCGCTCACGCCCAACGCCAAGCTGCCCGACGAGATCGTCCTGGGGCTCAACCGCAACAACATGTGCCCGTTGCCGGAAGAGTTCGACGCCTATGCCGGCGCCCACCCCAAAGAGGGCATGCCGCTGGCGGTGACCGGGCTGACCGACAAGGAATACGACACCATGCGCCGCTGGCTCGCTGCTGGCGCACCGGTCGAGTACCAGCCGATTCAGCCAAGCGCGGCCGAGGCCCGGCAGATCACTGACTGGGAAGAGCTGCTCAACCGCCCAGGTTCCACTGAGGCGCTGGTCGGCCGCTGGCTGTATGAACACCTGTTCCTGGCGCACATCTACTTTGTCGGTGGCGAGCCTGGCCACTTCTTCCAGTGGGTACGCTCGCGCACGCCAAGCGGCAAGCCGGTCGACATCATCGCCACGCGCCGCCCCAATGACCCGCCGGGTACCGACTTCTATTACCGCTTGGTCCCGGTGCAAGGCGTGATCGTGCACAAGACCCACATCACCTATCCGATGGGGCCGCAGAAGCTCAAGCGCGTCAAGCAGCTGTTCTACGCTGGTGACTGGCATGCCACCGCGCTGCCAGGCTATGGCCCGCGCCACCGGGCCAACCCGTTTGAAACCTTCGAGGCGATCCCGGCGGTGGCGCGCTACCAGTTCATGCTGGATAACGCCGAATACTTCGTGCGCACCTTCATCCGTGGCCCGGTGTGCCGCGGGCAGATCGCCACCGACGTGATCCGCGACAACTTCTGGGCGCTGTTCCAGGAGCCGGCCCACGACCGCTACATCACCGATGCCAAGTACCGCGGCGAAGCCACGCCGCTGCTGGCCATGCCCGGGCAGATCGATGACGTCGGCAGCGTGCTGAACCTGTGGCATGCCTACCGCGACAAGCGCAACGAGTACGAAAAACTGCGCCGCGAGGCTTACGCAGAAATGCCCGCGCCAGGTTGGGCAACTCTGTGGGCCGGCAACGACAACGCGCTGCTGAGCATCTTCCGCCACTTCGACAGCGCCTCGGTGACCAAGGGCCTGATCGGCGATGTGCCGTTGACCGTATGGCTGTTCGACTACCCGTTGTTCGAGCGCACCTACTACCAACTGGCGGTCAACTTCGATGTGTACGGCAACGTCTCGCACCAGTTGCAGACGCGGCTGTATTTCGACCTGATCCGCAATGGTGCCGAGGTCAACTTCCTGCGCCTGATGCCGGCCGACCAGCGCGGCAAGATCCTCGGTAGCTGGTACCAGAACAGCGGCAAGGTGAAGATGTGGATGGACTACGAGGACATCGACACCGACACCCCGAGCGGTATCAAGCTCGACCCGCGCGACCCCAAGCGCGACTTCGGCCTGAAACTGCTGCAGCGCACCGGCAGCCTGAACGCGGCGCCCGACCCGATCAACCGCTGCACCGGCGCGTACTGCTCGCGGCCGCAGATGAGCGAGGAGTTCCGTAATGTCGAGCAGTCGCTCAGCCGCCTGGTGTCGCGCCCGGCCGCCGGCCTGAAGGTGATCAGCCAGTTGCCCGAGGCGACCATGCTGCGCATCGAAGGCGAGGGCGGCCAACGCCAGGTCTACAGCCTGCTGCGCAACCGCGCGCACAGCAATGTGGCGTTCCTGCTGGGTGAGGCGTACCGCTACCAGCCTGGTCTGGATACCTTGACCCTGTACCCGGGCGTGCTCAGCAGCTACCCGAACTTCATCTTCAACATCCCGGCCAAGGATGTGCCGGAGTTCGTCGAGGATATGGAGTACGCCAAGGATGACGCGGCGAAGTTCGAGCGCATCGTCATGCGTTGGGGCGTGCGCCGCAGCCACCCTGAGTTCTGGCGCTACTTCCATGACCTGAACACCTACATCAAGGAGACCGAGCCGGTGGAGGCCGGGGTGCTGGACATGAACCGCTACGAGAACCTCTGATCGGGTCGGTTGACCTTTGCGAATACCTTACGGTCGGAACTGGTGGGTGGTCCGGGGGCTGCAAATAGCCCCCGAGGCCTCAATGCACCGGCAATCGCAGGGTATTCCATGCTGTATTCGCTTCAGGCACTGCGGGCGTTCGCCGCCTGGGTGGTGGTCTGCCACCACTTCATGCAGATCTTCTTCGACTTCCATGCCACCGGCCCCATCGGCCAACTGCTCACCGACCGCGGCGCTGTAGGCGTCGACATCTTCTTCGTCATCAGCGGGCTGGTCATCTACCTGTCGACCCGTGACAAACCCATCGAGCCGCGCCAGTTCCTGCTCAACAGGGCACTGCGTATCATCCCGGCCTACTGGTTCTATACCGCACTGATGGCGGCGCTGTTGCTGGCATTCAGCCAATGGATGCCGCACCAGGCCTTCAACTGGCATCACCTGTTGCTGTCGCTGCTGTTCATTCCCGCGGAAAACCCAGGCGGCTACGGCCTGTACCCGACCCTGAACGTGGGCTGGACGCTGAATTTCGAGATGTTCTTCTACCTGTTGTTCGGCCTGGCTTTCCTGGTTCGCCAGCGCCACCACTTGTTGCTGGTGACCGCTGCGTTGCTGCTGGTCAGTGAAGTGCTGGGGCGCATGGGCGTGCTTAGCCGCTTCTACAACAACGACATCATCTACGAGTTCCTGCTGGGCATTGGCCTGGGCGTGATGCATCGCCGCGGCCTGATCCGCGAAGGCCTGTGGCTGCCGCTGGCCGTGCTGGGCGTGGCAGGTTATGCGATCTACCACCTGGACGCGTCGCAACGCCTGCTGCACTGGGGCGTGCCAAGCGCCATGGTCGTGCTGGCGTTCATCGCCCTTGAGCCGTACTTCAAGGGCAATCGCCTGCTCAAGGCGCTGGGTGACTGTTCCTACTCGGTGTACCTGATCCACGTGCTGGTGCTGTACGCCGGTTGGTTTGCCAGCCAGCGTCTGGGCCTTAACCCGTACCTGGTATTCGCCTTGTGCGTACCGTCCATTGGACTAATGTCGTGGTTCAGCTATCAGTGGCTGGAGCGTGGCCTGTACCGGCGGATGCAGGCCTGGCTGGCGGCGCCACGGGGGCAAGCCCCGGAATTTGCGCTTTCCCGAGTCAAATACTAGGACTTTGTTCAAGGCCCAGGTTGGCGTACACTTGGCCGCAAGTCTGTGAGGAACTTCCATGAGCGCTATAACCATTACTGACGCCGCCCATGATTACCTGGCTGATCTGCTCTCCAAGCAGAACACGCCTGGCATTGGCATCCGTATTTTCATCACCCAGCCGGGCACCCAGTACGCCGAGACCTGCATCGCCTACTGCAAGCCGGGCGAAGAGAAGCCCGACGACGAACCCGTCGGCCTGAAGAGCTTTACCGCCTACCTTGACGCGGTCAGCGTGCCGTTCCTGGAAGATGCGCTGGTCGACTATGCCACCGATCGCATGGGCGGCCAGCTGACCATCAAGGCGCCGAACGCCAAGGTGCCGATGGTCAATGAAGACAGCCCGATCAACGAGCGTATCAACTACTACCTGCAGACCGAGATCAACCCGGGCCTGGCCAGCCACGGCGGCCAGGTAAGCCTGGTGGACGTGGTCGACGACGGCATTGCCGTGCTGCAGTTCGGTGGCGGCTGCCAGGGCTGCGGCCAGGCCGACGTGACCCTCAAGGAAGGCATCGAGCGCACCCTGCTCGAGCGCATTCCGGAGCTCAAGGGCGTGCGCGACGTGACTGACCACACGCAGAAAGAGAACGCCTACTACTGATCCAGACGCGGTCACTGTGTAGGAGCGGCCTCGCCGGGGCGCCGGACCGGTCGGAAAGGGCCGCATGGCGGCCCCGGCAATATCCGCTTCGCCGCCGACATCCCGGGGCTGCTGCGCAGCCCTTTCCGACCGGTCCGGCGCCCCGGCGAGGCCGCTCCTGCAACGACTGCGACAGGTCAAGGCCTAGCAACAAAGTGTTACGGATTCAACCCCTGCGACAACAGGCCGCAGCCCGTGTTTAAAGGGCTGCGGGCCATCACCGCCTTGGTCGGGTAGAAGCTCGCCGGGTGTCATGCCAGAATGCCCCGGTTTTTCGGCCGGCCCGCCCCGAGGGTCGGCACCTTCCCTTTAAAGGATGGTTTCATGAATGATCAGTTTACCCGGCGCGCGGTTGTCGCCGGGATGGGCGTTCTGGGGCTCGGCCTGCTGGCAGGTTGCAACCCGGCCCGAGGGCTCGAGTTCAAGTACGGCAAGAACATGAGCAACGAAATCCTTGGGCGCAAGTTCAGCCTCAAGGACCCCCAGGGCAACGTCCGCACCTTGTCGAGCTTCTACGGCAGCATGCCGATGATCTTCTTCGGTTTCACCCAGTGCCCGGCTGTCTGCCCGACTACCCTGGCGCGTGCGGCACAGATCAAGAAGCTGCTCAGGGGCCGCGACCGCGAGATCTTCCAGGTGGTGTTCATCACCCTGGACCCGGAGCGCGACACCCCGGAAGTACTCGATGCCTACGTCAAGGCCTTCGACCCGTCGTTCACCGCCCTGACCGGCACCCCGGAAGAAATCGCCGCGGTGGCCAAGGAATTCAAGGTGTTCTACGAGAAAGTCCCGGCCGGTGACACCTACACCATCTCTCACTCGTCCACCAGCTACGTCTACGATACACGTGGCACCCTGCGCCTGAGCCTGGGCCATTCGCTGAATGCCAAGGAATGCGCTGAAGACCTGGCTACCCTGATGGAGATTTGCTAATGGCTGTATCACTGCAACCAATCAAGCGCGGCCTGGCCGCCATTGCCCTGCTGAGCCTTGCCCTGCCAGCCCTGGCGCAGACTACCGTGAGCGATGCCTGGGTGCGCGCCAGCGTGCCGCACCAGCCGTCTACCGGCGCCTTCATGACCTTGACCGCCAGCACCGACAGCAAGCTGGTCGGCGTGGCTTCGCCGGTGGCCAAGACCGTGCAGGTGCACGAGATGACCATGAACGGCGACGTGATGGGCATGAAGGAAGTCAAGGCCGTGGAACTGCCTGCGGGCAAGCCGGTGAGCCTGGACCCCAATGGCTACCACGTGATGCTGATGGGCCTGACCCAGCAGGTGAAGGAAGGCGAGAAGGTACCGCTGACCCTGACCATCGAAGATGCCAAGGGCGCCAAGGAAACCGTCGAGGTGCAGGCAGAAGTACGCCCGCTCAACGCCGAAGCCGGCGGCGGGCACGATCACATGCACATGAACCACTGACCATCGAAAGGGCCGCATCAGCGGCCCTTTATCATTGCGCTGCGCGCTTCAGCTGCGAAAGCGTGGCAGCGGCCTGTCGAGGGTAAGCGAGGTCAGCGTCTTGCGGACCTGGGCCTCATCGGCCTCCAGCGCCTTGAGGCTGGCGCGGATCTTGCCCGCAGCGGGCACATCGCCCTGGCGGTCGATCCAGTCGGCAATTTCCTTGCAGGCACTGCTCAGGCAGGCTTGGCGCTGGTTCATCAGCGATATCAGGGTGGTGAGCTCTCTTTCGGACATGGCAGGATCCTCCGTTCTGCACTGTCAGTGTAGCAGTGGCTGCAGGGCTTGCCTGAGGCCTGGGGTCGCAGGTACTAGCTGTGCAGGCAGGCGCTGCGGTAGGCACCCGGCGTTACGCCATACGCCTGCTTGAACTGCCTGCTCAAGTGGCTCTGGTCGGCAAAACCCAGCGCAAACGCCACGTCAGAGGCTGCCAACCCGCTTTTCAGAAACTCCCTTGCCCGTGACAAGCGCCGTTGCTTCAGCCAGGCGTGGGGCGGCAGGCCGGTGGCCTGGCGGAACACCCGGGCAAAGTGGAATGGCGAAAGGTTGACCGCAGCGGCCAAGGCTTCCAGTGACGGCGGGTTCGCCAACTGGCTTTCCAGCAGGTCCCGCGCGCGTGCCACTGCCAGCGGTTCATTGCCGGGGGCTGTGGGTTCAGGGCAGTGGCCGTGGCGCTGCACCAGGGCCAGTACCGCCTGGCGCCAGGCGGTCTGTTGCTCCAGGGCGCTGGCACCGGCTTCCGACAGCTGGTGCAGTTGGCTGAAAGCCCGCGCCAGGGCTGGGTCCTGGATCACGCTGTCGTTGAAGCGCGGCATCCCGTGGCGGCCCAGTTCCAGTTCATCCAGCACGCCGGTGACCCGCTCATGCTCCGGATAGAAACCCCGGTAGCGCCAGCCGGCTTCGTGGGCGGTGGCGCCGGTGTGCAGTTCGTCCGGGTTGATCAGCACCATGCTGCCAACCGGCGCCAAGTGCTCGCTGCCGCGGTGCCAGAAGCGCTGCGCGCCCGACTCGATCACGGTGAACACGTAGCCTTCATGCACATGCGGGGCAAAGCGCTGCTGGAAGTAGCGCGCGTGCAGCATCTCGACGTCGCCGAGGGCCGGCGCCTGCCAGAGGTGGGTCTGTTCGCGCAGGGGCGTGCTCATGCCAGCCAGCTGCGCAGCAGGAAGAAGATCAACATGCTCACCAGCATGCTCAGCAATACGCTGCGGGTCAACAGTACCAGCGCAATGGCAACCAGCGCGCCGAGCAGGTAGGGGTTGAGCGGGCTCAGGTCGAGTTGGTGTCCAGGCAGGAAAATGATCGGCCCGCAGATCGCAGTGAGCATGCCGGGCACGGCAAAGCCGAGGAACTGCCGGGCGTTGGAGCTCAGGCGCAGGGGCAGGCGCGGCTCCAGGAAGGCGTAGCGGTTGAGGAATACCACGGCGCCCATGGCAAAGATCAATAGCCAGATCATGCGCGGCCTCCGGTGAATTTCTGACAGAAGAAGCCTGCGGCCATGCCCAGCAAGCCCGCAGCGACCAGTGCGGTTTCCCAGTGCCAATAGCTGAACAGTACCGAGCAGAACAGCGACACCGCCACGCACACCACGGTGGCGAGGTTGCGCACCAGCGGTGCAATCAGCGCGACGAAGGTAGCGACGATGGAAAAGTCCAGGCCCAGTTGATCGAGGTGCGGGATGTTCTGGCCCAGTACGATGCCGGCCAGGGTGAACAGGTTCCAGGCAATGTAGAAGGTCAGGCCCACGCCGAGTGCGTACCAGCGGTTGAACTGCTGCTGGTCGTAGTGGCTGGTGAGGGCGAAGAATTCGTCGGTGAGCAGAAAGCCCAGTCCCAGCCGCCAGCGCAACGGCTGGTTCGACAGCACGGGGCGCATGGACAGGCCATAGAGCAGGTGCTGGGACGTCAGCAGCAGGGTGGTGAGCAGGATCGAAAGCAGGCTGGCCCCACCCTTGAGCATGCCGATGGCCACCAGTTGTGCGGCACCGGCGAAGACGATCGCCGACAGGCCCTGGCCTTGCCAGGCGCTGAGGTTGGCCTCGATGGCCATGGAGCCGGCGAGCAGGCCCCAGGGGGCGACTGCCAGGGACAGCGGCAGGATGGCAATGGCGCCGTGCAGGAAGGCTTGGCGGGCGACGGGGGGACTGCTGGGCATGATGGCTGCGACACTGTTTGCAAGGTAGGGCAGCATGACAGAGCTGTGGGGCGGGTGGCTTGAACGATCTTGCTTGTTTGCTGCCTGCCCCGGCCTCTTCGCGGCTGAAGCCGCTCCTACGGGGATAGTGTCAACCTGTAGGAGCGGCTTCAGCCGCGAAGGGCCGGGGCAGGCGGTTATCGCTTGCTCAACCGATGCTGCGCCGCCACGCAGCCATTGATGTCCACGGCCTTCTGCAGCAGTGCCTGGCGATGCTGCGGATCAAGATTGCTCAGCAATCGGTAGACCTCGGCCTGGTAGTCGCGCTGGCGCCCCCATTGCATTTGCAACCCCTGCGGGTGGCTACGGCTGCAAGCCAGGCGTGTGGCCGGCTGCGGGTAGTAGGGGGCGTACAGCGTCGCCATGCTCGGGACCGCTTCGAGGGCTTCGCGGTAGGCCGGGCTGGCATTGTAGGGTGGGCACCAGGCAGCAATCGCTGTTGCCGGTGGTGCGAAACCCTGATTCAGGCTGGCTTCCAGCAGTGGGCAGGCGGCATCGGCGATCTGCGCTGCAGGCAGGTAAGTGGTGTAGTACAGCGCCAGGCGATACTGAGCCACTGGGTGGCCAAGTTCTACCGATTTTTTCAGCAAGGCCACCGCCGTCGGCAAGGTTTGCGCCATTGCCCGGCCCTGGCGATTGAGCTCCGGGTCGCCACCCATGGCCGTGCGCAGCGTGCTGTTGTCGTCCTGGTTGTCGGCCTGCTCCAGCAGCGGCAGCGCCTGGCGGTAAAGCAGATCGGCGTGTGGGTCGATGCGTACTTCGAGCGCGTTCACGGCCGCCGGTGCCAGCGCGATGAAGAGGGCCGGTGCCAGCGCGACACGGCTCACAGGCGTGCCCCGAGCAACGAACGGGGCCGGCAGGCTGCCAGGCAGGAATGGACGGCTTGAGGATTGATCACAACTGCGCGTACGCCTCGGGCGAATCGGAACGACGGGGTATTCTAGCCAAGCGCGGGCTGAAACCGAAACCCCGACGGTCAGCTGTCAGACCAGCTTGATCGGTGTGACCTTGCGTTGAGCGTGTCGTTCCTGGGCCAGCCCCAGTTTGGCGGTGATCACCTTGGCCAGCGCATTGTTGCCCAGGTCGTTCAGGTGCAGGCGGTCGACGAACAGGTCGGCGCCGAATACCGGCGAGCTGCTGAGCATGCTGTTCATGTCATAGCAGGGCACGGGGTCCGCCTGGCTCTTGATGCGGCGGAAGAAGGCCATGTGCAGTTGGCTGTCGAATGCGCCTTCAAGCAGGCGATCGAAGTTCGTCGGTTGCTGCTGCAGTGCGGCCAGCATCGCTTGCTCGCCCGCTGGCAGGGTTTCCCGGCACCAGGGCAGCAAGGGTTGAAGGATGAAGGTCAACGTGGCGTGGCTGTCAGCCAGCATCCGCTCCCATTGGCGCAAGGTGCGGCCGATGCTGTCGGCCGCTCGAGCCAGGCGTTTTTCCGGGGCGGACAGCGGCCAGACGGGGACAGGTTCGTTGCGCCGCGGTGCCAGTGCCTGGCCCAGGCGTTGCCACAGCGACGCCCGGTGAGCCGGGCCAACAGGCGGCATGCCCTCGTTGAAACTGTTCAGGTAAGCCTGGTGCGCCTTGGCCTGTTGTGGGTCATGCGGGCCGGCCAGGATTTCGCCGAGGGCTTCATGGGCCAAGGTGTTCAGGCCGCTGAGCAGCACCACATGGCCCACTTCGCCGAAGCGGTGCTGGTGGGTCAGGAACATCAGCAGTTCCTGGCTGGCGTTGAGCCCGCAGCCGGCCAGGCTCAGCCATACCTCACCGGTCAGCATCGACAGGTGCGAGGCCACCGTATGTTCATCGGAGCTGGCACCGATGCCCATGGCGGTCGAACCGCCGACCAGCAGGTTGATGCGTGGTGCACCGCCGCGTTCGGCGGCGGAGAAGCGCTTGCCGGCGCAATGGCTGTAGCGCAGGCCGAGTGCATCGGTGTTGATGGTGCCCGAGCGGTAACCGCTCTCGTGCACATGCAGGGTGTGCGGTGCGCGGCGGTTGCCCAGCAGCAGAAAGCGCTGGTAGTCCAGGTGCAGTGGCGAAGTGAGGCCCGGAACGTGTGTGGCGGTTACGGACGGTGTCATGGGCGCTCCTTCTTGGCTGGCTTAGCCAGGGCTGTCAGCCCGCCAGTTCTTTGAGGTTATAGGCCAGACCACCGGCGGCGATCAGTAGCAGGACGACCCCCGAGGCCAGGGAAATCATGCGGTTGCTGCGCTGCGAAGTGATCTTGCCGATGGCGAAGATGTAAAGACTGAGCACGGCGAAATCGATCAGCACCCACAACAGCGACAGCACCACCATGCTCTTGCCGAACGATTCGGTGATCTGGATGAACTGCGGGAAGAAGGCGATGAAGAAGATGATGTCCTTCGGGTTGGAAATGCCCACCATGAAGCCTTGCCACAAACCACCGCGCCCGGCCTTGGCTGGCTGGATATCGGCCTCTTCGACGGCAGGTGCCTGCAGGCACTCGCGCAAGGTGCCGACGGCGATGTAGCCGATGAACAGGCAGCCCAGCAGGCTCATGCCGCTGAGCCAGGCCTTGTCGATGGCCGCACTGGTCAGGATGACCCACGCAGCGGCGCCGATCAGCACCAGTGACGCCCAGTTGGTGCCGACGGCGGTGAAGATGGCCTTGCGCGAGCCGGAGGCTGCGGCGGTGTTGACGATCAGCGCCACCACCGGGCCCGGGGTGGCGATCAACAGCAGGACGGTGAGTGCGTAAGTCAGTGTCAGTGCGGTATTCACGGTCAGTTCTCGATCAGAGTGTCAGGTGTCGCATGGGCGTGGGCATGAAAGGGGCAGCGCGACGGATTGAGCGAGCCGGCTTCCTGCAGTTGGTACTGCTTCCATTCGAAGTTGTCGTCCTGGCCAAAGAAGCCCAGGGTTTCGGGCATGACCCCGTCGTTGTAATGGCGCACACGATCACGAATGCGGGCGCGAATACGTTGCCCGCTTTCGGTGCTGGCGTTGGCCACTTCGTCGAAGTTCTCCCGCGGGTTGATGACGAACGTGATCTGCGGGCCAAGGTTGCGGCTTTTCATTTGCTGGTGGCCGGGGAAGTTCATGTTGATGAACAGCGGCATGCCGGCGTAGCAGAACGACCAGGCGTTGTCGTGCGGGTCGGTGGGGATCGCCTGTGGCCAGGGATGCGGGTCACGGGCGTGGACCCCGCGCAGTACTTTCCAGGCCAGTGCCTGTTGTTCGGCCAGGCTGCTGTCGGTGGCGGTTTCGAGAAACACCACCAGCGGGCTGCCGATGCGCTGCTTGATCGGCACGGGAGTAATGGTGCGGACATACTCCGCCAGGCCCTGGGCGATATCATCGGCCAGTTGCTCGGCACGGGCGAAGAGGATGTGGCAGGATGCGCCAGCTACCGCTTTGCGCCCGAACAGGCAAGGAAAGTCGGGGTTGGCGAGTACGCTGCGAAAATGTTGTATGGTTTGGTGCGTCCAGTGCTGAGAGTTCCGTACATGTTCATCGGCCAGCTCTAGCGCATCCAGGCGATAGCAGTTTCCATAAACCGTAAACATGATTTCCCCAGGAGATTCAAGTAAGAGAGAGTTCCACTCATATGCAGGCAGGTTGGTTACTTATCTTTGTTATTTACCTGCATTTTCTGAGACGCTCTTCACGTTGTAAAACGCGTGGAACTATGACCTACTATTAGTCTTACTCATGCTTCGAGGGTGCCATGTCGGAACGGATTCAAGCTTTGCACGCCCTGCGTGCCTTCGAGGTGGCCTCGCGCTACGGCTCGTTCACCCGCGCCGCCGAGGAGCTGGCCTTGACCCAGGGAGCGGTCAGCCATCACATCAAGACGCTCGAATCCATGTTCGGCTGCGACCTGTTCGAGCGCCGTGGCCCCAAGTTGAGCCTCACCGAGCATGGGCGGCTGCTGGCCCAGGAGTTGAAGGTCGGGTTCAAGATCATCGAGAACGCCTGTGCGCTGCTGCGCCAGGACCGCTACGGGCTGCGTTTGAAAGCGCCCTCGACACTGACCGTGCGCTGGCTGCTGCGGGCGCTGGACGGCTTCAAGAAGCTCGAAGACAACTGCAGCGTGCAGCTGTCGAGCGTGTGGATGGACATCGACTCGGTGGACTTCTATTCCGAGCCCTACGACTGCGCCATCCTTCTGGCCAACGGCCGTTTCCCGGCCGATGTCGAGAGCGTCAAGCTGTTCGATGAATGGCTGATTCCGGTGTGCCACCCGGACTACATGGCACAAGCGCAACCGGTGCTGGCCGACCTGCGCCAATGTGAATTCCTGCACCCGTCACCGGACCGCCGCGACTGGCGACGCTGGCTGGCGCGCATGGATGCGCTGGACATCAGCATCGATCAGGGCCAGGTGTTCGATACCCTCGACCAAGGCATCTCGGCTGCACAGCAGGGTCTCGGCATTTCGGTGGTCGACCTGGTGCTGGCCAGTGCCGACCTCGCTGCCGGGCGCCTGGTGACGCCGTTCAAGCATGCGGTGTCGACCGGTGACGGTTATTACATGACCTGGCTCAAGAGCAGCCCCAAGGCGCGGCAGATGCACAAGCTGCGCGACTTCCTGCTCGGCCAGGTGCCGCCGCTGGGTTACAAGGACATCAACTACCTGTACGGCTGAACACGCGCTCCAGCATGAAGTCGATGAACACCCGCAGCTTGGGTGGCACGTGGCGCCCGGACGGCCACAGCAGGTAGAAGCTGCCGCGCCGTTCGATGAAGCCGTCAAGCACGCTCACCAAGGTGCCAGCGGCCAGCTCGCGACGCACGCTGAAGTCCGGCAGGCAGGTGATGCCGCGGTGGTTGAGGGCGAAGCAGATACGCGTCTCGACATGGTTGCAGACCATCGAGATGGGGATGTCGTAGCCCTGTTCCGGGTGCTCCTGGCGCAGCGGCCAGGTTTCCAGCTTGCCGTTGCTGGGGAAGCGGTAATGCAGGCAGGTGTGTGCGCCGAGTTCGCGCGGGTGCAGCGGCGTACCACGCGTGCGCAGGTACTCGGGCGAGGCCACCAGGCAGTGCTGGAAGTGCCCGAGAAACTTGGCGTTGAGCCGCGAGTCCAGCGGTTGGCCGCCGCGCATCACCACATCGAAGCCTTCGCCGACGATATCGACCATGCGGTCGGTGAACTCCAGGTCCAGCTCCACCTGCGGGTAGCGTTCCATGAATTCGGCCAGAGCCGGCATCACCAGCCCGGTCACCTGGGGCAGGCTTACGCGCAGGCGGCCGCGTGGTGTTTCACTGGCCTGCGACAGTTCCTGTTCGGTGGCCTCGATCTCGGCCAGGATGCGCCGGCTGCGCTCGAGAAACAGCGTCCCCTCGGCGGTCAGGGTGATGCTGCGGGTACTGCGGTGGAACAGGCGTACACCCAGGCGTCCCTCAAGGCGCGCCACACGCTTGCCCACGGCCGAGGCACTGATCCCCAGCGACTGGCCGGCGGCGACGAAGCTGCGGGTTTCGGCGACCCGGTTGAAGACCACGAAGCCGCTGAGGCTGTCCATTCTGTGCTCCTGATTGCGGACATCCATGTCCTGGGTGAGCGGTATTGTAACCGTCTTTTTCCGCAATACGGGGCCTTGCAGACTGTCGGCCTTGATCGAAACCACAAGGCATCCTGAAATGTCCCAGACATCCACTGCTTCTCTGCCCCGTGCCGAGCGCCTGCCCTTGAGCGGGCTGCTGGCACTGGCCATGACCGGCTTCATCGCCATACTCAGCGAGACCCTTCCGGCGGGCCTGCTCGACCAGATCGCCGATGGCATGCACATCAGCCAGGCCATGGCCGGGCAATGGGTGACTGCATACGCACTGGGTTCGTTGCTGACAGCCATCCCGCTGGTGAGCCTGACCCAAGGCTGGTACCGGCGCCGAGCGCTCTTGCTGGCCATTGTCGGTTTTGTGCTGTTCAACGGCCTGACCGCCGTTTCGCCTTCCAACACCCTGACCCTGTTGCTGCGCTTTCTCACCGGCGCCGCTGCCGGGCTGGCCTGGGGCCTGATTGCCGGGCATGCCCGGCGCATGGTGCCAGCAGCACTGCAGGGGCGGGCGATGGCCGTGGCCATGCTCGGCCAGCCGATTGCGCTGTCGTTGGGTTTGCCGATTGCCACATGGCTGGGAGCGG
This sequence comes from Pseudomonas putida, assembly GCF_002025705.1. Lineage (NCBI taxonomy): Bacteria > Pseudomonadati > Pseudomonadota > Gammaproteobacteria > Pseudomonadales > Pseudomonadaceae > Pseudomonas > Pseudomonas putida. The sequence continues at coordinate 1,946,384 of NZ_CP018846.1, forward strand.
CGCTTGGCTGGCGCGCCACCTTCGCCGTGGTCACGCTGGTGGCGTTGCTGTTGGTGGCGTGGGTGCTCAAAGCTGTGCCTGATTATCCAGGGCAGGTCTTCGGCAAGCGCCCATCCGCGTTGCAGGTACTACGTACGCCAGGCGTGGCCCTGGTGCTGTTGGTGATCCTCACCTGGGTCCTCGGCCACAATATTCTCTACACCTACATCGTGCCGTTGCTGGCCGCAGCGGGCATGGCGACCGATATCGGCCAGGTGCTGATGCTGTTCGGTCTCTCGGCGCTGGCGGGCATCGGCCTGGTGGGCCTGCTGGTCGATCACCACCTGCGCAGGCTGGTCGTACTGAGCCTGGCAGGGTTTGCCCTGGCCACCCTGTTGCTGGGGCAGGCCTCGCCCTGGGCCATCTACCTGAGCGTTGCACTATGGGGGGTGACCTACGGCGGTGCGCCGACTCTGTTGCAGACCGCCTGCGCCGATGCGGCGGGTGAGGGTGGTGATGTTGCGCAATCGATGCTGGTGACGGTGTGGAACAGCGCCATTGCCCTGGGTGGGATCGTCGGTGGCCTGTTGTTGGCCGGGGTGGGTGTCGAGGCATTCGGCAGTGTGGTGTTGGCACTGGTCGCAATCGCCTTGCTGGTGGTACTGGCAGCGCGCAGAAGCGGCTTCGTGGCGGGGCCGCGCTAGCGTAGAATCGTCCTTTTAAGCAGAGGTCGACGCGGTGGAGTTGCAGCAGGGCTTTGTCCTGACCCGGCATTGGCATGACACGCCCGATGGCACCTGCGTGGAATTCTGGCTGGCCACAGATGCCGGGCCACGGCTATTGCGCCTGGCTACCCAGGAATCAGTGGCCTTCATCCCGCAGGCGCAGGCCGAACACGCTCGGGTATTGTTGGCCAAGGAAGAGGGCGCGCAGCTCAAGCCGCTGCGCTTGAAAGACTTCGACCAGCGCCCCATGCTCGGCCTTTATACCCGCCAACACCGTCAGCTGATGCAGCTGGAGCAGCGCCTGCGCACCGCCGGCATCGATGTGTTCGAGGCTGATATCCGACCCCCGGAGCGCTACCTGATGGAGCGCTTCATCACTGCCCCGGTGCAGTTCACCGGCACGGTGGATGAGCACGGTGTGTACTGCGACGCCCAGCTCAAACCGTGCCCGGATTACCGCCCAGCCTTGCGCCTGGTGTCGCTGGACATCGAGACCAGCGAACGCGGTGAGCTTTACAGCATCGCGCTTGAAGGTTGTGGCCAGCGCCAGGTGTACATGCTCGGCCCGCCCAACGGCGAAGCTGGCGACCTGGATTTCGACCTGCGCTACTGTGCCGACCGGGCCGAGTTGCTGGCATGCCTCAACCAGTGGCTGGCCGAGCACGATCCAGATGCGATCATCGGCTGGAACCTGATCCAGTTCGACCTGCGCCTGCTGCACGAGCACGCCAAGCTGTTGCAAGTGCCGCTGGCGCTGGGGCGCAACGGCGCACCGATGACCTTGCGCAGCCATGCCGGTGGTGGCCACGTGTTCGCCGATGCCCCGGGGCGCCTGCTGATCGACGGCATCGAAGCGCTGCGCTCGGCGACCTGGAGCTTCCCCTCGTTCAGCCTCGAGAGCGTCGCGCAGACCTTGCTCGGCGAAGGCAAGGCCATCGACACGCCGTACCAGCGCATGGACGAGATCAACCGCCGCTTCGCCGAGGACAAGCCTGCGCTTGCCCGCTACAACCTCAAGGACTGCGAGCTGGTCACGCGGATCTTTGCCCACACCCGGCTGCTCGACTTCCTGCTGGAGCGTTCGTCGGTCACAGGCCTGGCGGTGGACCGCAGTGGCGGTTCGGTCGCCGCATTCTGCCACCTGTATATCCCACACATGCACCGCATGGGCTTTGTCGCGCCCAGCCTTGGCAGCCGCCCGGAAGAAGCCAGCCCCGGCGGTTTCGTCATGGACTCGCGGCCAGGGCTGTACGACTCGGTGCTGGTTCTCGACTACAAAAGCCTGTATCCCTCGATCATCCGCACCTTCCTGATCGACCCGGTCGGCTTGGTCGAGGGCTTGCGCCTGGCCGATGACGAGCATTCGGTGGAAGGCTTTCGCGGTGGGCGTTTTTCGCGCACCGAGCATTGCCTGCCGGCCATCGTCGAGCGCGTATGGCAGGGTCGGGAAGCGGCCAAGCGCGAGGGCAACGCGCCGCTGTCGCAAGCGCTGAAGATCATCATGAATGCCTTTTACGGCGTGCTCGGCTCCAGTGGTTGCCGGTTCTTCGACCCACGCCTGGCCTCATCGATCACCATGCGTGGCCACCAGATCATGCGCCAGACCCGCGCACTGATCGAGGCGCAGGGTTACGAGGTGATCTACGGCGATACCGACTCCACCTTCGTCTGGCTCAAGGGCGCCCATGGCGAAGAGGCGGCGGCGCGTATCGGCCATGATCTGGTGGCGCTGGTCAACCAATGGTGGCGCGAGCACCTGCTGGCAACCTTGAAGCTGGAAAGTGCGCTGGAGCTGCAGTTCGAGGTGCATTACCGGCGGTTCCTGATGCCGACAATCCGCGGTACAGATGAGGGCAGCAAGAAGCGTTACGCCGGGCTGGTGCGGCGAGCAGACGGCAGCGAAGGCATGGTCTACAAGGGGCTGGAGTCGGTCCGTACCGACTGGTCGCCGTTGGCCCGCCAATTCCAGCAAGCGCTGTACGAGCGTGTCTTCCGGGGCCAGCCGTATCGCGACTATGTGCGCGGCTTCGTGCAGCAGACCCTGGCCGGTGAACTGGACGAGCTGCTGATCTATCGCAAGCGCCTGCGTCGCCCGTTGGCCGACTACCAGCGCAACGTCCCACCGCACGTGCGCGCGGCGCGCCTGGCCGATGAATACAACAGCCGCCTGGGCCGTGCCCGGCAATACCAGAATGGCGGCTGGATCAGCTACGTAATCACCACGGCGGGCCCTGAGCCGATGGAGAACCGCCAGTCGCCAATCGACTACGAGCACTACCTGAGTCGTCAACTGCAGCCGGTGGCAGATGCCATTCTGCCGTTTGTGGGTGATGATTTCTCGGCGTTGACCGACCGGCAACTGCTCTTGTTCTGAGTGGGTGCGTTAGCTATCTGACACCTCGCCCAAGGTGCCCGACATAGGCTGCCTGCTTTCTTTCAGGAAGCAGCGAACATGGGCACCTTACCACTCGATACTCCGCCGAATGGCGATACCCCAGCTACCGTCGCATTGCATGCCGACACGCAGCGGTTTATCCCTCTGCACCAGCTTAGCGAGGCATTTCAGGATGAGGTCATTGGCAAACGCCTGCCCGACTGGATACGAAAAGTACCGGTCGACCAGTGGCCTGTGCTCAGCCAGGCATTGGCCAGCAGCCTGGAGTGCCGCCAGCGCCTGAAAACGCTGTTGGCGCGCATCGAAGGCATCGATCGGTTTGTCGCTTCGGCACTGGAGAACGCCCTCGACGAGCGACATGGTGTCAGGTGCAATGTGCATCGGATGCAGTTCCTGGCAGGCCGACGTGAACCAGTCATCAACACGCAACCGGTTGGCGTCCACCTGACTGAAGTGGTGTACGAAGAAGAGCCATTGCTGGAGATTGTGCTACGCAATTTCAGCGCGGATCAGACCCAGGTAGGTGGGCAGCCTGCAGGCAACCGCCTGCTCGTGCCCTGCCAGGTCAGCGGCAGGTTGCCCACGGCCATCGAGTTTGCGGCTCTGTGCCGCGAGTTGGACCTGGGCGAGCGTTACCAGCGTCACCTTGATTCGATCCTTGAACCTGCGGGCGACAGCAAAAGCGTCCATGCGTTGCTGGGCGACGCATGCCGTCATGCCATGTTGGTGGACGCACACAAGGCCAGGCTGGACGGTCGCCTGGATGACAGTGAGCTCAGGCTGTTGACCGCCATGTGCCACGAGGGCGTCCTGTTGCGCCTTGCCGGCGATCTGGTCGAGCCCAGGCGCCTGACTCTGTTGGGCTGCGCGCTGGAGCAGGTGGTGGTGCTGGAAGTGATCGATCAGGGCGTTTTGCTCAACACTACCCGGCGCTTGCTGGTGTACATACCTGGTGACCCGGTCGCCCCCTGGAGTGCATTCGACAGTTTGAAAACCCTCAACCGTGAACTGGGGCACCGCTTGCGCGTCAAGTCTTATCAGGGCTTTTTCAGCCGGTTCGTGCTTCGGCGTGACAGCCAGGCCTTCTTTGGCACGGCGGTTCCTGTCTTTGATGACTTACCAGTTTGGGCCGGTTTCGACATGAAGCCGCAGTTGCGGCCCTATCCAGCCCCATTGTTCAATAGCCTCGCCCAGTCGCGTATCGGGCAGATGAAAGAAGACGCGGCGACGATCGCCATGCCCGTGGCGCGTCTGGACCGCGACGCCCAGCGCGTCCACGATCAGCGTCTGGCTGCGGAAGGCTGGCTGTTGCTCAACATTGCCGGGCTGTTCGTACCAGGCATCGGTCTGGCGTTGCTTGCGTTGACCGTTTGGGAGGTGATGGGCGAGGTCTACCATGGCCTGGAGGCGTTGCACGAGAAAGACGCGCAGGGGGCACTGGAGCACCTGAGCAATGTCGCCATCGACGTGGCGACGATCGCTGCCACGGTCGTCGGCGTCACCGCGGTGCAACGTCTCTGGTCACGTTCGGCGGTGGTCGATGCGATGCTGCCGGTGCGCCTTGAAGACGGCAGCGTCAAGCTCTGGCAGCAGGACCTGGCGCCCTACCGTGGTGGAGTGCCGAGCGCTGCGGCAACGCGCGATGCCCTGGGCATTCGACGCCTGGAGGGGGCCGCGTGGGTGGAAATGGACGGGCATCATTACCCTGTCGTTGAAGCTGACCCAGGCCAGTGGCAGCTGCGACCGCGCGATGGCCATGGGCCGGCCTTGCGCCACAATGGCGCGGGTGCCTGGCGGGTGTGGAGCGAGCAGCCCGCGCAGTGGGATGACACTCGGCGGATGTTTCGTCGGCTGGGTGACCCGTTGAGCCAGATGAGCGACGAGCAGGTCGACGAGGTGCTGAACATCCACGGCCTGGAGGCAGAGCACCTGCGCGCCTTGCATGTCTACGGTCGTGCCCCGGAGCCGGGGATGCTCGACACCGCCGAGCGCTGCCGGCTCGCGCAGCGCATCAGGCAGCTGGTCAACCGCTTGCGCGCAGGCCAGCAAGTCGAGGATGTCACCGTGTTGCAGCATGCCCGGCGCCTGCCGGGGGCAAGCGAGGCATCCGACCAGGACTTGGCCGAATTGGCATGGGCACAGCGGCGCACGCTGCTTGGCCATCTGTATGACGCTGTGCAGGCCAGCGACAGTACGGCGAGTGCCACCCTGCGCAGAGTGTTCCCCAGCTTGCATCCGCGTGCTGCGCAGGCGCTGCTGGCCACCGCCAGTGGTGAAGATCGACGGCGCCTACTGGAGACTGGCCGCGTGTCGTTGAGCCTGGCCGAAGCGGCGAGGGGCAGGGCCGCCAGCACCCGCGCGGTCAGAGTTTTTGAAGCTTTCTTCTTGGACACCCCGCAAAACGCTGATCTGGCTCGCGTGGTCCTCGCGCTTTTGAAACATCTGCCTGGTGCTGCAGAAGGGCTACGCTGGCGTCTGTTCGAAGGTTCGATGAGCGGGCCGCTGCTGCAGGCGACCGAACACGGTATCGAGCCATTCGCGCTGGTGCACGCCTATGGCACCTTCCAACTGATCGATGGGCAAGGGCTTGCGCAGGGCAACGCGGGAGAGCTGTTCGAGGTGATGGCCGCCGCCTATTCGTCACAGCAGCGCCAGGCCATGCAGATTGGCGACCCTTTCGCTCACAATCTGCGGGTTGTGCTGGCGCGCGAAGCCATCCGCCGCCGAACCGAGGTGGCAAGTGTGCTCAGCCCATTGCGCCCAGGTGCGTTCCGTGCGCCACAGCGCTGGGCGCAGGGACGCCTGGGTTATCCCTTGGGCGGCTGCAACTCGGGAGGGACCGGGCGCGCCGACAGGCCTCTGACAGCGATGCTGCGTGACCTGTACCCTTCGTTCAGCGATGAACAGGCGGCGGCATGGGCAGCCCATGCCCAGCGTTTGGGGCGCCCGGTCGAGGAAGTGCTGGCGGCCCTGCGCCAGCAATTCACGGTGCTGCAGAATGCACTCGCAGCCTGGGTCGCGGAGGCCGAAGGTGAACCGCAGCAGGACCGTGGCAGTGTGCGCGACACCCTGATCGACGGTTGGCGCCGAATGACCACAGGCTCGGAGTCCCACGTCGATACCGAGGACAACTACCGGATCGTCATCTACAACAACCGGGTGGAGGATTTGCCGGAGATCCCGGCTCAGGTAAGTTTTCCCCATGTCTCCGACCTGTCGTTGCTGCGCATGCAGCTTAGAGAGGTTCCCCAAAGTTTCCTCCTGGCATTCCCACGCCTGCGCAGTCTGGACCTGGGCGGCAACCTGCTGACCCGGATACCGCAGCCCTTGCTGCAGATGCCTCTTTTACGGCAGCTGAGCCTGACCAACAACCAGATCGTGCTGACTACCAGCCAGGCCGCCACACTGGCCAGCGCCTCGGGGCTGGAGTATATCGACCTGTCGTTCAACCCGCTGGGTCGTACATTCACCCTCAATGGTCTGGCATCGCTGCGATGGCTGAGCCTGCGCAGCACCGGGCTTACGCATTTCCCCCATGCTTCCAACAGTCGTGCGAACCTGTTGTACATGGATATGCGGGAGAATCAAATCCGGGAGATTCCGGCGGAATTCTTTCGTCTGCCCATCGCCATGCGCCGGCGCATCAGGCTAGCCGGGAACCCTCTGAGCGAAGCCGAGTCGCTGCGCCTTCAAGCCTCGCTGAGCGCACCTTTCCTGCCGGTGGACGAAGCGCTGCTTGAAGAGCAGCAGGCCCGGGCCCGCGAAGTCTGGGGCGACTCCATCGGCCCGCGTTACCGCGGTGTTTTGGTCGCGGCCTGGGAAACAGTGGACGTTGGCGAACCTGCGAACCGCTTCTTTCGCGTGTTGCAGCAATTGTTGCAGTCCGCCGATTTTCATATCAATGCCCAGGCCCTCGCCCAGCGGATACTTGCCCTGCTGCAGGCGATGGCGGCGGAGCCTGCATTGCGTGATGAACTGTTGGCCGTTGCCAATGATGAATGGGGCTGCCAGGACGGCGCCACCTGGTGCCTGAGCAACCTCGAGCTGAATGTGCGGGTATGGCGTGCACGCACCGATGTGCCGGGCAATACGCAACAGGCCCTGCTGTCGCTGGGGGTGCGCCTGTGGCGCCTGGATGAAGTCGACCGGATTGCCCTGCAGGATATTCTCCAACGTGGCGGCAACCCTGATGAAAGCGAGGTCGGGCTTGCCTATCGCGTCGGCTTGCGCACTCGGCTGAACCTGCCCATTGAAGTAGGGGACATGAGCTTTGGGCAAGTAGCGGGCGTTACCGATGAACAGCTGGAGCAAGCCGCCGCGCAGATAGAGGAAAACCAGACGCAGGAAGAAATCGCTCGCTCGATGGTCGACCGCACATTCTGGCAGACGTACCTGGAGCGCACCCATCCCGAACGTTTCCGCCAGCTCGACAGGCCGTTCCGGCGGCGCCTGGATGCCGTGCTGGACGATGACACGCTGACGGATGAAACCCGCCGCCTGCATGCGGATGCCATCCTTGGGGAACAACGTGCAGCCCGGCGTGGCCTGATGCTCGACATGACGCTCGATGCCCTGCAAGTCGGGCCAGACGACCCTGCGGTCGAGGTGCGCTGATACCGGCGATGGCTTTGGGCTATGCTCTATATGGATGACAGCAGCGGCTGACAGCGGCGTCATTGGCCAGGGGCGGGCTGGAAATTACCAGTTACTTTTCCCTGGCCATCCCTTGTTCGAAGTGGTTTAGGCTCCAGATCGGATTTTTCTCCATGATCTGTAGTCATTGATATATCGGGACAATAAGGAGATTCGCATGCTCTTCCGGTCACTGACCCTCGCCACCTTGCTCGCTGTCGCCGGTCCGCTGTTTGCTGCCGACAGTGACGCGCCACTGGCCAAGGAGCTTGGCAAGGCCAGGCCATTGGTCGTTATCGCTCCAAGCAGTGCCGACCCCACCTTGCGAGGGTTGAATGAAGCACTCAAGGACCCTGCTACCCAGGCGGGTTTCAAAGAGCGCAACCTGGTGCTGTTCAGCGTCGCCCAGATGATGGGCAAGCGTGAAGACAAGAACCTTGAACAGCAGACCACGATGGCCCTTATTCGCGAGCTCAAGCTAGGTGCCAGCAAGGGTACCAAGGTGATCCTGGTGGGTATGGACGGCGAGCGTCACGTACTCAAGGATGACGAATCAGGCGAGAAGCTCGACCCGCAGTTGATCTTCAAAGCTGTCGATGAGCTGCCAGCCAGTGAAAAGGCTGCGCGCGCGCCAGAGCCCGTAGCGGCGGCTGCGCCTGAACCCAAGGCCAAGGAAAGCAAGCCGGCAAAACCCGCCAAACCTGCCGCGCCTCCCAAACCGTTGGATGATTGAGTGGCGGCAACCTTCCCGATCGGTTGATCCCTGTTACCCGATGACGGCTGAAGGGGCTGCCTGGCAGCCCCTCCGGTCCTTACCCCACTACGCGGTTCCTGATCCAGTGATCCAGGCTCAAGCGCCCCGAGCCTTTGAGCAGCAACGGCAGCAGGGCTATCAGATAGATGAGCGGCAATTTGAAGTTGCCGAAGCCTTGGTCGGTAATGGAATAACCTTGGGCCAGTTCCGCCAGGGTCGACCAATGGCTGGGCCAATGCACTGCAGCAATCGCCACCACGGTCACCACCATCAGCCCGGCCGATGCCAGGCGTGTGCCCAGGCCAAGCAACAGCAGAAGCGGGAGCAACAACTCCGCCCACATCGACAGCTGCCAGTTGAACGCTGCCGGCAGCACATTGAATGGGAACGGGAAGTTCGACTGCAGATCGCCGAACCAGTTGCTGCCGTTGAATTTCTCCCAGCCGGACTCGAAAAACTCCCAGGCCAGGAACAGCCGCAACGGCAGATCGGCGCTCCAGCTGCCAAAGCGATCTAAGGTGGTGAAGGTGCGGGCGAGTGTGGTCATGGTGGTCATCTCGGTTCAGGAAAGGGTAGGGGCAGTGCGGCGATGCTGCCGGGCCAGCTTGGCGGTGAGCTTGACGGCGGCGGCGCTGAACATCAGGGCGAAAGCCAGCGGGTACCAGCCGCCCATGGGGATACGCTTGTAGAACGACAGGCAGAACACCCCGGCCAATACCCACATGCCGGTGCTGTGCAGGTTTTTCCAGGCACGCCCACCCAGCAAGCGCATCGGTGCCTTGAACGAGGTCACGGTGAGCAGCAGCAGGAACAGGTAACCGATACTTCCCGGCAGGCTTGAAGTGATCGTCCGCCCGGCCCAGAACAGTTCAGGGAATTGCTGGGCGTAGCGGTAGATCAGCAGGCCATGCACGGTATGCGAAAAGGCGAAGGCCAGGCCCACGTAGCGCCGCTCGCGGAGCAACCAGCGGCTAGCGTTGGTGGGCCGGAACGTGACCAGTGACGAGGCCAGGAAGGCCAGCAGGAACAGTGCGAAAGAACTGCGTGCGGTGGCGCGGATGGCACTGCGCAGGGCATCCGCACCTGGGGGATAGCTGAGCAGCACCATGGCCGTCATCAACAAGGTCAGGCCGGCAAGGGCGGCGAACAGCTTCCAGCCAGAGGGTAACGTGAGCGGCTTCATGGGTGAGGTCTCCCGGGGTGTCGTTGTGTGACCGGGAGTGTGTGGGGGACGGGTATCTGCAGTGTGTCGGTGAAAGTGGCTTTGTGTATCGGACTGTAGCCCCTAGGGCTGTAGGGCGGTCCGAGCAGGCCGCCGCGTCCGTCATTACAGCTCGATCTGGGCGCACAACCCGCCGCTTTTGCGGTTGCTCAAGGTCAATCGCCCGCCCATGGCTTGTGTCAGTTGCTGGGCAATGGCCAGCCCAAGGCCGGTACCGCCGGTACTGCGATTGCGGGAGCTTTCTACCCTGTAGAACGGTTTGAGTACTTCGTCCAGCTCTTCAGCGGGGATCCCGGGGCCTTCATCGAGAACCCGAATCAGCGTCTTGCCGCGCTCGCGGCTGACTTCAAGCTGTGCTTTGCCGGCGAACTTCAGGGCGTTGTCCACCAGGTTCACCAGCACACGGCGCAACGCGTGCGGGCGGGTTTCCAGCAGGCTGCCGGTATTGCCGTGGCGCTCCACCTGGGCGCCGCTGTCCTGGTAGTCGAACACCACGCTGTCGAGAAAGGCGTCGAGGTTGATCCGGCAGGGCGCCTCGGTGTTGATGTCCATGCTGCGGGCGTAGGCCACGCCTTCGCGCACCAGGTGCTCCATTGCGTCCAGGTCATGCCAGAGCTTGTCCTTCTCGCTGCCATCCTCCATCACCTCGACCCGCAGTTTCATACGTGTGATCGGTGTTTGCAGATCGTGGGAAATGGCCGCGAGTAGTTGCATGCGCTCTTTCAGGTAAGCGGCGATGCGTGCCTGCAGCGCGTTGAAGGCCACGGCAGCGTACTGCACTTCGCGTGGGCCACTTTCGTCCAGCAGCACGCCAGGCTTGTCCGGATCGAGGTCGTCCACCGCCTGGACCAGGCGGGTCAGCGGGCCGATAGCCAGGCGCACTGCCAGCCAGGTGCAGAACAGCAACACGCCGAGCTGGATCAGCAGTACCAGCGGCAACCAGCTCGCCACCGGCACCGGCGTGGGGGTGACATCGATGGTCAGCGGTGCGCCGTCCGCCAGGTGCAGGTGAACCTGAAAGTGCTGGGTCGGCCCGGGAATTTCCTGAAAGCGCAGTTTGTAACGGTCGCCGATCGCCTTGACGATCGATTCGGCAGCCATGGGCGGGTCGTCACTGGCCATCTGCGTGCCCGCCTGGCCCTGGTCCAGGCGGTAGCGGTAGGTGTGTCGCTCAAGGCGTGGCAGCCAGCTGGCGCGCTCGTCGGCAGGCAGCCGCTCGAAGATGGCCAGCGAGGTGGCGACGTCCTGTTCCAGGTGGCTGAGCATCATCGAGCGGCTGCTGACGTAGCGCTCGTAGGCCTGCAGGCTGAACGACAGACCATAGGCCAGGACCAGGCCGGTGATGAAGATCAACGCCAGGCGTGAGGCCAGGGTGCGCGGCCATTTCATGACGGCGTCTCGAGCAGTTGCACGGCCAGTGAGAACACATACCCCTCGCTGCGCACGGTCTTGATGCAGCTCGGCTCACGGGCGTCGTCGCCCAGGCGCTGGCGCAGCCGGCTGACCAGCAGATCGATGGAACGGTCGAAGATGTCCGCTTCGCGACCCTGGGTCAGGTTCAGCAGCTGTTCGCGGCTGAGCACCCGTTGCGGATGGTCTAGGAACACGCGCAGCAGCCGGTATTCGGCGCCACTCAGGGCCACCAAGGTGCCTTCGCTGTCGAGCAGGTGGCGGGCGGTAGTGTCCAGGCGCCACTGACCAAAGGCGAGCAGGCGGTTGCTTTCGCTGATGGTCAGGTTGGGTGGCAGCATGCGTGTGCGGCGCAGCACGGCATTGATGCGGGCCAGCAGTTCGCGGGCGGAGAAGGGCTTGGTCAGGTAGTCGTCGGCACCCATTTCCAGGCCGATGATGCGGTCGGTCTCGTCGTTGCGCGCGGTCAGCATCAGCACCGGCGTGTTGCGGTGTTTGCCGGCGCGCAGCTCGCGGCACAGCAGCAGGCCGTCGTCGCCGGGCATCATGATGTCGAGCACGATCAGATCGACGCTGTTGGCTTCGAGGAATGCGCGCATCTGCCGGCCGTCGCCGACGATGCTGGTGCGCAGGCCGTTTTTCTTCAGGTAGTTGCCGACCAGCTCGCGGATCTCACGGTCGTCGTCGACGATCAGGATGTGATCGACATGTTCCATTCGCGGCGTTCCTGTTCAGGGGGAGTGGGCGCAGTGTACCGAGCGCGTTGCTGATTGCCTTTGGGGTTTTGTATTGCAGTGTATCTGCACCGGCTACAGATACAGGAGGAAGCAGATCACAGGATAAGGCGACACATGCGAGATACCTGGCAGGGGTGAAATGGCTATCAACCGGGGAGCACTGATCCCCACCCCTGAAAGTGTTGCAAAGGAGAGATGCCATGAACTTCAAGACTATCGCCAGCGCCAGCCTGTTCGCCGTGCTCAGTTTCGCGGCCGTAGCCGCCAATGCCAGCACCACATCGATGAACGACGCCAGCGTGATGCACTACCGCTACGGCGACCATCTGGACGTGAAGAAAGTGCTGTCGGTGAAAGATGACCAGAGCAACGCCTGTGGCCCGGTCAAGACCCGCATGGACTACCTCGATTCAAAAGGCCAGAAAGAGAGCGTTGAATACCGCACCTACGCCACGAGCGGTTGCCATGACAACTGATCGCCGGCTGTTGTTGAAAGTGGGGGGCGTGGCCCTGGCGCTGTTTGGCCTGGGCCTGGCCGGAGGGCAACTGATGGCTCGCGAAAATTACGGCGCCATGCCGTCGCTGGCCGGAGCCAGCCAATGGCTCAACTCGGCGCCGCTGGATAGCCAGGCGCTCAAGGGCAAGGTGGTACTGGTGGATTTCTGGACCTGGGACTGCATCAACTGCCAGCGCAGCCTGCCACACGTCAACGACTGGGCGCGGCGCTATGCCGACCAAGGCTTGGTGGTGGTGGGGGTGCATACGCCGGAATACGACTACGAGCATGATGTGGGCCAGTTGAAGAGCAAAGTGGCCAGCCTCGGTATCGCGTATCCGGTGGCGGTGGACAACGATTACCAGGTGTGGAATGCCTGGGGTAACCAGTTCTGGCCGGCTCACTACTTTGTCGATCGCCAGGGGCAGGTGCGGCATGTGCACTTTGGTGAGGGTGACTATGCTGGGCAGGAGAAGGTCATACAGGCACTACTGGATGAAAAAGGTTAGATCGGCGTTTACCTCTTCGCGGGCAAGCCCGCTCCCACAGGTTCACCGCAGCCTTTGAGGTTGGCGCTTCAACTGTGGGAGCGGGCTTGCCCGCGAAAAGGGTGTTGTGGTCTGTCAGGAGAGGCTGGCGAAATGCGCCTGCATCCGCTCGGCGTCTGCTGGTTTGCCGCTGAACAGCTCGAACGCCTTGACTGCCTGGAACACCGCCATGTTGCTGCCATCCAGCGTGCGACAACCCAGCGCCCGCGCCGCCTTCAGCAGTTCGGTCTGCAGCGGGAAGTAGATGATCTCAGCCACCCACAAGCGCGGGTGAAGGAGCTCCACCGGTAGTGGTGTACCTGGCAATTTGGCCATGCCCACCGGCGTGGTGTTGACCAGGCCATCGGCCTCGGCCACTTCCACAGCAAGGTCCTTGCCCAGTACCGCCCGACCCGCACCGAAATGGCCATTGAGGTTGTCGACCAGCGCCTGGGCGCGTGCCGCGTCCACTTCGAACAGCACCAGTTGCTCGACCCCTTCGCTCAGCAGCGCATGGGCCACCGCCGAGCCGGCACCGCCAGCGCCCATCTGCACCACGCGCCGGCGCGATACATCCGGCAGGCCACGGCGCAGGCCTTCGGCAAAGCCCAGGCAGTCGGTGTTGTGACCCACCCGCTTGCCGTCCTTGAGCACCACGGTATTCACCGCACCAATCCCGCGTGCCTCGTCCGACAGCTCATCGAGCAGCGGCAGGATCGCCTGCTTGAACGGGAAGGTGATGTTGAGCCCGGTAAAACCTGTGTGCTGGGCGGCATCAAGCAGCTGTGCCAGGGCGCTGTCTTCGAGCTGGAGCTGGTCGGCGTCGATCAGGCGATAGAGGTATCGCAGGTGCTGGGCGTCGCCTTCGTGCTCGTGCAGGGCAGGGGTACGCGACAGCTGGATGCCACGGCCGATCAGGCCGGCAAGGATGGCGGGCTGGCTCATGCGCGTGGCTCCTGGAGCAGCTCGGCGAAGTGGCTCAGGGCCATGCGGTAGCCGTGGCTGCCCAGGCCGCAGATCACGCCGACGGCAATCGATGAGACGAACGACAGGTGGCGGAACGGTTCGCGCTTGTGCACGTTGGACAGGTGCACTTCGATGACCGGGAGTTCGCTGGCCACCAGGGCGTCGCGGATCGCCACCGAGGTGTGGGTCCAGGCACCGGGATTGATCACGATACCGGCACAGCGACTGCGGGCGGCGTGGATCCAGTCGATCAGTTCGCCTTCGTGGTTGGTCTGACGGAATTCGATTTCCAGGCCGTGGGCGTGGGCAGTGTCGGCGCAACCCTGGGCCAGGTCGGCAAGGGTTTCATGGCCATACTGGGTGGGTTCGCGGGTTCCCAGCATGTTCAGGTTGGGGCCATTGAGCACGAGAATAAGGGGCGTCATGACGGGCATCGCTTTGTTGTTGTTGAATGCCTCTATGTTTGTACTGGGTGGTTAATTACGTCAATTGGATCGGCTGTCGCAGGGGGGCAAAGTGGGCGATTATCGGACTTGTTTATGCCGCCAGCCTGATTACAGAATTGTAATTTTCACGCCACCACCCCGATAACCGCCCGTCCTTACAGTTCCTCGCCAACGCTCGCCGACGAGGACGCCCGAAGTGCCCACCCCCCGCAAGATCGCCTTGCTCAGCCTGTTGCTGGCGGCCACCGCCAGTGCTCAGGCCGGGCAAGGCATGAGCCTGCCCGAGGCGCTGAGCGCCGCCTTTGCCAACAACCCTGAACTGGCCGCAGCCGGCCGCGAAATCGGCATTGCCGAGGGCGAACGGCGCCAGGCCGGGTTGCTCCCCAACCCGGAACTGGCCTGGGAAATGGAGGACACCCGCCGCGAGACCAGCACCAGCACCGTTACCCTCAGCCAGCCACTGGAACTGGGCGGCAAGCGCGGTGCGCGCATCGCTGTGGCCGGTGCCGGCCAGGCCATTGCCCAGCTTGACCTGGAGCGCCAGCGCAATGGCCTGCGCGCCGACGTGGTCCAGGCTTATCACGCCGCACTGCGCGCGCAGACCGCCGTGGAACTGGCGCAACAGTCGCAGGCGCTGACCGAACGCGGCTTGCGGGTGGTGCAGGGCCGGGTCAGCGCAGGCCAGTCGTCGCCGGTGGAAGCCACCCGCGCGCAGGTGCAGCTGGCCCAGGCCCAGGCCGAGGAACGTCGCGCCGAAACCCAGCGTACGGTGGCTTACCAGGCGCTGGCACGCTTGACCGGCAGCCCGCTGGCGACCTTCGACGCTTTGCAGGCGAGCAACTTGTCACCCGGCCAGGCCCCTTCAGCCGACACCTTGCTCGGCCAGGTCGAACAGACCGCCGAATGGCGCCTGGCAGCTGCCCAGGTCGAGCGCGGCGAAGCATCGCTGGGCTCGGAAAAGGCCCTGCGCATTCCCAATCTCACCGTCAGTGTCGGCAGCCAGTACAGCCGTGAAGACCGCGAGCGGGTCAACGTGGTGGGCCTGTCGATGCCCTTGCCGTTGTTCGACCGCAACCAGGGCAACGTGCTGGCCGCCGCACGCCGCGCCGACCAGGCCCGCGACCTGCGCAATGCGGTGGAGCTGCGCCTGCGCAGTGAAACCCGCAGTGCCGTCGATCAATGGCGCACGGCGATGCAGGAGGTACAAGCCTACGACCGCACGATCCTGCCGTCGGCGCAGCAGGCCGTGGACACCGCCACCCGTGGCTTCGAAATGGGCAAGTTCGCCTTCCTCGACGTGCTCGATGCCCAGCGCACGTTGATCGATGCGCGCGGGCTGTACCTCGACGCACTGGCCGCAGCAACCGATGCGCGGGCACAGGTCGAGCGGATCTACGGCGACCTTGAAGGTTTGAGCAAAAATTCGAGCAGCAGGAGCAACAATGACTAACCCCCGCAAACTCGCTCTCCTGGCCGCTGCCATTGCCGTGCTCGGCATGGGTGGCCTGGCCTGGACCGGCAACCCTGGCCAGGCCAGCAAAGGCGAGGCCAGCCATGACGAGCATGGCGAAGACAGCCACGGCCACGGCATCGAAGCGGCTGAAGAGCACCAGGAAAAGGAAGGCGCACTGCACCTGTCGATCGCCCAGATCGAGTCGGCCGGCATCCAGCTCGCTACGGCCGCTCCGCGCGAAATGGGCACCGCCATCAGCTTCCCGGGCGAGATCCGTTTCGACGAAGACCGCACGGCCCATGTGGTACCACGGGTGCCGGGTGTGGTCGAGGCGGTGCAGGCCGAACTCGGCCAGGCGGTCAAGCGCGGCCAGGTGCTGGCAGTGATCGCCAGCCAGCAGATCTCCGACCTGCGCAGCGAGCAGCAGGCCGCCCAGCGCCGCCTGGAACTTGCGCGCCTGACCTTCCAGCGCGAGCAGCAACTGTGGCAGGAACGCATCAGCGCCGAGCAGGACTACCTGCAGGCGCGCCAGGCCTTGCAAGAAGCCGAGATCGCCTTGGCCAATGCCCGGCAGAAGGTGGCCGCAGTCGGCCCGGCCGGTGCCGGCAACCGCTACGAATTGCGTGCCCCCTTCGATGCCGTGGTGGTGGAAAAGCACCTGACCGTGGGCGAAGTGGTCGACGAGACCAGCAATGCCTTCACCCTCTCCGACCTCAGTCGGGTCTGGGCCACCTTCGCTGTCGCACCGCGCGACCTGGCCCGGGTCACCACCGGGCGCAGCGTGACCGTCAGCGCGCCGGACCTCGGCGCCGAAGTCGAAGGCAAGGTCAACTACGTCGGCAGCCTGCTCGGCGAGCAGAACCGCGCCGCCACGGTGCGCGCCACCCTGGCCAACCCCAACGGTGCCTGGCGCCCCGGGCTGTTCGTCAGCGTCGCGGTCAATGTCGAGCGCTTCAATGCCGCCGTCGTCGTGCCCGAGAGCGCGTTGCAGAACTGGGAGGAGCAGACAGTGGTGTTCGCCCGCACCGACGAAGGTTTCGAGACCCGCCCGGTGAAGACCGGCCGCCGCGAGGCTGGCCAGGTGGAAATCACCGCAGGCCTGGCGGCCGGCACCCAGGTGGCTGCCGCCGGCAGCTTCGTCCTCAAGTCCGAGCTCGGCAAGGCTTCTGCCGAGCACAGCCATTGATCGCGGGGACGCTTGCATGTTCGAACGCCTGATCCAATTCGCCATCGAGCAGCGCCTGGTGGTGATGCTCGCCGTGGTGCTGATGGCTGCCGTGGGCATCCACAGTTACCAGAAGCTGCCGATTGATGCGGTGCCTGATATCACCAACGTCCAGGTGCAGATCAACACGGCCGCGCCGGGTTATTCGCCATTGGAGACCGAGCAGCGCATCACCTTCGCCATCGAGACCGCCATGGCGGGCCTGCCGGGCCTGAAGCAGACACGTTCGCTGTCGCGCTCGGGGCTGTCCCAGGTGACGGTGATCTTCGACGATGGCACCGACATCTTCTTCGCCCGGCAACTGGTCAACGAGCGCCTGCAGGTGGCCCGCGAGCAATTGCCCGAGGGTATCGATGCCGGCATGGGGCCGATCTCGACGGGCCTGGGCGAAATCTTCCTGTGGACGGTGGAGGCCCAGGAGGGCGCGCTCAAGGATGACGGCACGCCCTACACGGCGACCGACCTGCGGGTGATCCAGGACTGGATCATCAAGCCGCAGCTGCGCAACGTGCCCGGTGTCGCCGAGGTCAACAGCATCGGCGGCCACGCCAAGCAGTACCTGATCGCCCCCGAGCCCAAGCGCCTGGCGGCCTACAAGCTCACCCTCAACGACCTGATCGCGGCGCTGGAGCGCAACAACGCCAACGTCGGCGCCGGCTACATCGAGCGCAACGGCGAGCAGTTGCTGATCCGCGCGCCGGGGCAGGTGGCCTCGGCCGAGGACATCGCCAACATCGTCATCTCCAGCGTCGATGGCACACCGATCCGCGTCAGCCATGTTGCCCAGGTAGGGCTGGGCGAAGAGCTGCGCTCCGGCGCGGCCACCGAGAACGGTCGCGAAGTGGTGCTGGGAACCGTGTTCATGCTGATCGGCGAGAACAGCCGCACGGTGTCCCAGGCGGTGGCCGCCAAGCTCGCCGAGATCAACCGCAACCTGCCCAAGGGCGTGGTCGCGGTGACGGTCTACGACCGCACCAACCTGGTGGAAAAAGCCATTGCCACGGTGAAGAAGAACCTGGTCGAAGGCGCCATCCTGGTGATCGCCGTGCTGTTCCTGTTCCTCGGCAACATTCGTGCTGCGCTGATCACGGCCATGGTCATCCCGCTGTCGATGCTGTTCACCTTCACCGGCATGTTCAGCAACAAGGTCAGCGCCAACCTGATGAGCCTCGGCGCCCTGGACTTCGGCATCATCGTCGATGGCGCGGTGGTGATTGTCGAAAACGCCATCCGCCGCCTGGCCCATGCCCAGCAGCGTCATGGCCGCATGCTGACCCGTGCCGAACGCTTCCATGAGGTGTTCGCCGCCGCCCGCGAGGCGCGTCGGCCGCTGATCTACGGGCAGTTGATCATCATGGTGGTGTACCTGCCGATCTTTGCCCTGACCGGGGTCGAGGGCAAGATGTTCCACCCGATGGCCTTCACTGTGGTGATGGCACTGCTGGGGGCCATGATCCTTTCGGTGACCTTCGTGCCCGCGGCCATCGCGTTGTTCGTCACCGGCAAGGTCAAGGAAGAAGAGGGCGTGGTCATGCGCACCGCCCGCCAGCGTTATGCGCCGGTGCTCGGCTGGGTGCTGGGGCGGCGCAGGCTGGCGTTCGCCGGCGCCGCAGGGCTGGTGCTGTTGTCCGGGGTCATGGCCAGCCGCATGGGCAGCGAGTTCATCCCCAGCCTCAGCGAAGGCGACTTTGCCTTGCAGGCACTGCGCGTGCCAGGCACCAGCCTGTCGCAGTCGGTGGACATGCAGCAGCGCCTGGAGCAGGCGATCATCGCCCAGGTGCCGGAAGTGGAGCGGGTATTCGCCCGTACCGGTACCGCCGAGATCGCCTCCGACCCGATGCCACCGAACATCTCCGATGCCTACGTGATGCTGCGCCCGAGTGAGCAATGGGGCGACCCGGGCAAACCCGGCGAGGAACTGATCGCTGAAGTCCAGCGCGCTGCCGCCAGTGTGCCGGGCAGCAACTACGAGCTGTCGCAGCCGATCCAGTTGCGTTTCAACGAACTGATCTCCGGCGTGCGCAGTGATGTGGCAGTAAAGGTGTTTGGCGATGACATGGACGTGCTCAACCGCACCGCCGCGCAGATCGCCAGCAGCCTGCAACAGGTACCGGGCGCCTCGGAAGTGAAGGTCGAGCAGACCACCGGCCTGCCAGTGCTGACCATCGACATCGACCGCGACAAGGCCGCGCGCCACGGCCTGAATGTAGGTGACGTGCAAGACGCCATCGCCATTGCCGTTGGCGGGCGCACGGCGGGTACGTTGTACGAGGGCGATCGGCGCTTCGATATGGTGGTGCGGCTGTCCGAAACCCTGCGTACCGATGTCGATGGCCTGGGCAGCCTGCTGATTCCGGTGCCCGCCAGCGCAGCAGCCGGTGCGGCACAGATCGGCTTCATCCCGCTGTCGCAGGTGGCCACCTTGAACCTGCAACTGGGGCCGAACCAGGTCAGCCGCGAGGATGGCAAGCGCGTGGTGGTGGTCAGCGCCAACGTGCGCGGGCGTGACCTGGGCTCGTTCGTCGAGCAGGCCGAGCAGACCCTGCGCGAGCAGGTGCAGATCCCGCCGGGTTACTGGACCCGTTGGGGCGGCCAGTTCGAGCAGCTGCAGTCGGCGGCCGAGCGCCTGCGGGTGGTGGTGCCGGTGGCGCTGCTGCTGGTGATGGCATTGCTGCTGATGATGTTCAACAACCTCAAGGACGGCCTGCTGGTGTTCACCGGGATTCCGTTTGCCTTGACGGGCGGGGTGCTGGCGCTTTGGCTGAGGGATATCCCGTTGTCGATTTCCGCAGGGGTGGGTTTCATCGCCTTGTCCGGGGTGGCGGTGCTCAATGGGTTGGTGATGATCGCCTTCATCCGTAACCTGCGTGAAGAGGGGCGTGGATTGCGTGCGGCGGTCGAGGAGGGGGCGTTGACACGCTTGCGGCCGGTGCTGATGACCGCGCTGGTGGCGTCGCTCGGGTTCATTCCGATGGCCTTGGCTACGGGTACCGGGGCTGAGGTGCAGCGGCCGCTGGCGACGGTGGTGATTGGCGGGATTCTGTCTTCCACGGCGCTGACTTTGCTGGTGTTGCCGGCCTTGTACCAGTGGGCTTATCGACGTGAAGAGGATTGAGATCGCCGGGGCCGCTCTGCGGCCCTTTCCGACCGGTCCGGCGCCCCGGCAAGGCCGCTCCTACAGGGCATGCGATATCTTGTAGGAGCGGCCTTGTGTCGCGATAGGGCTGCAAAGCAGCCCCAAGGGTATCAACTCGAAGTGCGAACAGCAGGGCTTACATCACTACCCGTTTCATCATGCAACGATATCCGCGAGGTCTCCGGCAACGCCAACCCGCCCACCAACGCCACCAGCGCAATCACCACCAGGTAGAACGCCGGCGCCAGGCTGCTGCCGGTCTGCCCGATCAGCCAGGTCGCCACCAGCGGCGCGGTACCGCCAAACAGGGTGTAGGCCACGTTGTAGGTAATCGCCGAAGCGGTATAGCGGGTACGGGTCGGGAAGCTCTCCGAGAGCAACGCCGCCGTCACCACGCCGCTGCACAGCGCCCCTACTGCCAGCAGGATCACCCCCAGCAGCGCCCCCGACATCGAACCGGAACTGGCCAGCCAGTAAGCGGGGAACACACAGAGCATCACCCACAGGCAGGTGAAACCAATGGTCTTGCGCCGCCCGACCCGGTCCGAAAAGGCCCCGGCCAACGGGCAACCGACGGCCGCGAACAGCAGCGCCACGGTGGTTACCAGCAGCGATTGGGCACGGGTCAGGTTGCCGACCAGCTGCAGGTAGGTCGCGAAGTAAGTGGTGAACATGTAGAACGACAGGGCTGTCAGCGAGATGAACATGCCCAGGTTGCGAATTGCCCGGCCGTGGTTGCGCAGGGTTTCCTTGAGCGGCGAATGTTCATGCTCCTTGCCTTGGGCGATGGCTTCGCGGAACGCCGGGGTTTCCTCCATACGCCAGCGCAGGTACAAGCCCACCAGCCCCAGCGGTGCGGCCACCAGGAACGGGATACGCCAGCCCCAGGCGGCCATCGCTTCGGCCGACAGGCTAGCCTCCAGGCCATAGGCGATCACCGCTGCACAGGCAAAGGCTGAGAAGGTCGAGACCGGTACGAAGCTGCCGTAGAACGCACGCTTGTTCTGCGGCGCGTGCTCCATCAGGTAGGCACAGGCGCCGGCGTATTCGCCACCGGCGGAAAAGCCCTGCAGGCAGCGCGCCAGGGTCAGCAGCGCCGGTGCGGCAAGGCCGATGCTGGCGTAGGTCGGCAGCAGGCCGATCAAGGTGGTGGAGCCGGCCATCAGCAGGATGGTCAGCGACAGGATGCGCTTGCGCCCAAGGCGGTCACCGAGGGCGCCGAACACGATGCCGCCGAGCGGGCGCAAGGCGAAGGCCACGGCAAACACGGCGAAGGTCTTGAGCAGGGCGACACTGGCATCTTCGCTGGCGAAGAACTGGTTGGCGATCAGGGTGGCGAGGAAGCCATAGACGGCGAAGTCGAACCATTCGACGAAGTTGCCGATGGCCGAGGCGGCGATGACCCTGCGCAGGGTGGCGGGGGATACCTCATGCGATGCAGACATACGGAAGCTCTCCGGTTTCCATAGGCAGCCTGAATGAATGTGGCGCGCTCAGGGCGCGCCATCGTTGTTATCAGGGCCAGTAGACCGAGTAGCGCAGCAGGGTGCTTCGTTCAGGGCGACATCGGGATATCTGTTTTGACCAGGGGCGGTTACTGCCGGCCGACTCGCCACGGTGCGTATTCCAGTTCGCTGTAGCCCTTGGCCACGCCATGCATGTCTGGCGAAAAGCCTGGCAGGCGGCTCAGGTCCATGGCCAGGCAACGGTTGTTGAGTTGGGCCTGGAGCTTGCCGTCGAGGCGAAAGTCATTCGGCCGCAGCGGGTGCGGGTAGATCTGCACCAGGCACTCTTCGACCTTGCCTTGGGCGTTGGCCTGGTAATACACCGAGACCCTGCCGATGCTGGTCACCGGCTGGTCGCGCAGCAGGTGCTGCCAGAAGTACTGGCGTTGCGCGATGACCTGGCGCCGTGCCGTGCCGGGGGCTTGCGCGGCGGCGGGCAGCAGCACGAACATCGGTGCGCGCACTTCCACGGTGCCGTCCTCATCGCGCAGCCCTTCGGGTACCACAGGGTAGATGGTCTTCCAGCATTGCGCCTCGACCATGCTGGCCAGTGACTTGAAATCCGAGCGCTTCACGTCGGCAGGCAGTTGCATCTCCAACCCGACCGGGGCTTTGCTGGCCTTGCAGCGGGTGGGGGCGGAGTGCTGGTCGAGCTTGACCGACAGCATGACCACGCCGACCTGCTCGTCGGTGTCTGCCGTGGCGATGCCAAGCTTCAGGGCCTGCTGCATGTCGCTCACGAAGGTTTTGCGGGCCTGTGGATCCACCTTGGGCTCGACATGGCTCTGGCAGCCAGGCAAAAGGAGCAATGCAGCAGCCAGAAAAACGGGAGACAGCGAGTTCGACACGAGCGCTTTCAAAACGGGAACTTCCTTGAATTGCCTGAGCCGGGGCTTCATGTGCCGGCGTGGATGAGGTTGCACATTATCACTGATGACGAGATAGGAATTGAGCATCAGGCGGGTAGGAGATTTCTTAAAGTCTGTGCCGGTGGGGTCACCGGCACAGACTTGAGCGTCAGAAGCGCATGTCCACCGCCACCTCGAAGGTCCGCGGTGCCCCCATGTAGTACTGCAGCCCATAGGCCTGCTTGGCATACACCTCATCGGTCAGGTTACGCACCCGCCCGGTGATCGTGGTGTGCTCATCCAGCCGGTAGCGGGCGAAGGTGCCGAACAGCGTGTAGGCCGGCGCCTTGAGGGTGTTGGCATTGTCTGCGTACACCGAGCCGACATAGCGGGCATCCACCCCCGCCGACCAGGCCGACGTGAAGCTATAGGTGAGCCACAGGTTGGCGACATTGGCCGGCACGTTGACCGGGGCATTGCCCTTGCGCGATACCGATACGCCGTTGACCGCTTCGTTGAACTCATCGTACTGGGCGTCGACGTAGGCATAGTTGCCCTCGGCCAGCAGCTTCGGCGTGACTTGCAGCCGCCCGGACAACTCGACCCCGCGCGAGGTCTGCTGGCCGGCCTGGACCGTCAGGTTGGGGTTGCTCGAATCGCGTACGGCAAAGTCCTTGCGCACGATCTGGTACAGGGCCACGGTCGCCGCGCCACGCCCATCGAGGAAGTCGAACTTGCTGCCCACTTCCCATTGCTCGCCCTTGGACAGGTCGAACGTGCCGACGTTGGCGTAGGTGGCCGCCGCCAGCGAGCCTGCTGGCAGGTCGGCGGCGGTGCTGTACTGGGCGTACAGGCTGGCCGACGGCGTCAGTTCGTAGGTCAGGCCGATACGCCCGGACAGCGGTTCCCAGCGCCGTTCGAAGTAAGCCGGTGAAGTCGGTGTCACTGCGCCGTAGTTGGTCACCTCCATGTCCAGGTAGTCGTAACGCAGGGCCGTGAGCAGGGCCAGGCGCTCGGTGAGTTGCAGGCGGTTTTCGGCGAACACGGCACGGTTGCTGGTGACATGCCGGCGCTGCTTGGTCAGCCCGGCATTCACCCCGGGGATGTCGTAGAAGCTGCCGGGGTCGAAGTGGTCCGGGTCGACCTCATCGCTCCAGCTCCCGGAAGTCGGGTAGACGCTCTGGCGCATGTGCGAGTAGTCCAGGCCCAGCGACCACTGGCTGGCCAGGCCGAACAGCTGAATGTCGTGGCGCAACTCGATGCGGTCGCCCAGCACGCTCTGTTCGTGGCGCTGCAGGTAGGGGCTGGCGCGCTGCACGTTGCCGTCGCTGGTGTAGCTGTAGCGCTCGACGTTGCGGTAATCGCGCTGGGCGCTGTAGTGGTAAAGGGTGTTGTGCACGCTGGTGCTGTCGCTGAACTGGTAATCGAGCAGCGAACGCAGCCAGCGTACCCGCTGCTCGTAACGGCCGTCGGCAACGTTGTAGTTTTCGAAGCGGCGGCTGTTGTCGATTTTCATGGTGCTGCGCCCCGGCAGGATCGGCGCCCCCCAGTACGGGCTGTCCTCACGGTCTTCCTGGTATTCCAGCGCCAGGGTATGGGTCAGGTTGGGCGTCAGGTCACTGAGCAGGGAAAACGCCAGGCTGTCGGTCTTGCGCTGGTTGCGGTCGATGTAGCCATTGCCGTCGGTGTGGCTGAAATCCAGGCGCATGAAGTGGCGGGCATCGGCCGGGTTGCTGGCCAGGGCCTGGTTGATGCCAAAGGCTACTTCCGAGTCGTCGTAACTGCCATAGCGCACGCGGCCGTCGATGGTCTGCTGGTCTCGGGTGGCGGTCTTGGTGATGTAGTTGATCGAGCCACCCACGGCACCTGCGCCATGCAGGAACGATGACGGCCCGCCAAGCAGCTCGACGCGGTCCAGCACCCAGGCATCCACCGGCCGGGTGGCGCTGCTGTAACCGAGGTTGATGCCGTTGTAGAGCTGGCTGACCTGGTTCTGGGTGAAGCCGCGGTAGCTGACGAAGCCACCGTAGCCGGGGTTGGCCGAAGCGTTTACGCCGGTCATGGCGTTGATCACGTCCTGGCTGTCCTTGGCACCGCGTGCTTCGATGACGCGCCGGTCCGAGACGCTTACCGAGGCAGGTGTTTCCCGAGCGGTGAGGCCCAGCCGCGAGCCGGTGCGGATCGGCTCGTCTAGTTGCACGCCGGAGGGTGCATCGCGCTCGCCATCGATGGTGGTGGCGCTGAGTTCGACGGCTGCGTCATCCGCCCAGGCGAAGGTGCAGGTGCCCATGAGGAGCACCAGGGAGGTCTTGCGGAGCATGTTGTTGGGTCTTCCACGCAAAGGTCATGGCTGACGGCGAGCGCGCAGGCAGGCGCGCCCGCTTCAAGTCAGGCGAAATGATTAACGGCTGCGGGGAAAATGGCAGGGGGAGCGCGAGGGGTGAGGGCAGGGCGTTGGTAACGGGGCGGCGGCTGCGCCCAGCTGCGCACGACGATGGGCGAGGTGGCAGTGGCTTGCGCCGGGCTGAACGACCAGCCGCCGCTGCCAAGTGGCACGGCCAGGCCGAACGAGGAACACACCGGGCAATCGAGCTGGGCCATGTGCTGGTCGCTGCCGGCACCGTCAAGGTCGATGGCCACACCGTGCTCGCTGTTGATCGAGCAGAAACCACCTTCCAGGCCGGCAAGGCGCAGGCCACCCATCTGGCCGTGGTGCAGGCCGCACAGCAACAGGCTGAACAGGACGCTGGCATAGAGCGTCCAGGCAGTCAGCGTGCGGGTGTGCCGGGTGATTTTCATGGCGGCGAATCTATCACTCGGACGAACGGCAGGGTAGTCCTTTTGAGTGGAGCATCCGGGGGCTGTTTTGCAGCCCAATCGCCACACAAGGCCGCTCCCACAGGGTTGTCGCAGCTCAGGCGGCGCGTTCGAGCACGTCCAGCAGCTCGACGAATTCCTGCGCCAGCTTGTGGCGTGGCGCCATGTGCACCAGCGGTACCGAAACCTGGTGCGATTCGCGCATCTTGATCGAGCTGCTGAGGTACACCGGCAACACTGGCATGCCTTCGTCGCGCAACTGTTCAACCAGGGTCTGGTGCAGCGCGGTGCGCCCGGCGAACTGGTTGACCACCACGCCTTCCACCTGCAGCGCCGGGTTGTGGTCCTGGCGCAGTTCCTCGACCTCGGCCATGACGCTGAGCAGTGCCTGGCGCGAGAAGCTGTCGCAGTCGAACGGAATCAGCAGGCGCTCGGCGGCCACCAGGGCGCTGAATGTGTAGAAGTTCAGCGCTGGCGGGGTGTCGATGTAGATCCGCTCGTAGTCCTCGCCCAGCTCCACCAGCAGCTTGCGCAGCTTGTTGATCTTGTACTTGCTCTCCAGCTTGCTCTGCAGGTCGCTGAGGTCGGGGCTGGCGGTGACCATGTGCAGGTTGTCGTAGCGGGTTTCGGTGATCGCCACGCGGTGCTTCTTGCCGGTGGCGGTGACCGGCGAGAGGGTCTGGCGGAAGAAGTCGGCGATGCCGGCGGGGATGGCGTCGTTGGTCAGCCCGGTGAGGTAGTAGGTGGCGTTGGCCTGGGGGTCGAGGTCGACCAGCAACGTGCGATAGCCTTCGGCGGCACTGGCCGCGGCGAGGTTGCAGGCGATGCTCGATTTGCCGACGCCACCTTTCTGATTGAAAACCACACGACGCATGAGACGCTCATCCATGAAGAGGGGAAATGTCAGGTTGGGGTCAATCCTATGACCGAAAGACGACAGTTTTATGACAAGCTTTGTTACAACAGTTAAGTTCATCTTTCTCGAAGTGCAAGCTGTCTGTTCCGCGGCCTCTGCGCTCTACAGAACGATCAATCCAAGCTTGTGCCGGCCTCTTCGCGGGCAAGCCCGCTCCCACAGGAATACCTTCGCCCTCTGGGCTTGTGATCTGCACTCTGGACCTGTGATCTCTACTCTTCAGGCCTGTGATATTTCTGTGGGAGCGGGCTTGCCCGCGAACACCGGCGAAGCCGGTGCCAGGTTGCCAAGTCAGGAGCCTGCCCCCTCCAGCTCCTGCAGTTCATCCTCGACCTGCTGCATGCGCTGCTCGGCCAGGGCCTGGACCTTTTCGTCCCGCGCCGTCTCGCGCATCAGGCCGGTGAGCTTGTCGCTCAGGCGCTTGCCTTCTTCGGTCTCTTCCAGCGCCTTGGCCTTGGCCGGGTCGCGAGTGGCGGCGACGATGGTGGCAAATTCAGCATCGGTGAAGTTTTTCTCGCTGTAGAGCTTGAACAGGTCCTGGCGCTGGTCCTCGACGGTGAGGTGCTTGCGCAGGACATTGCTGATCGTGGCGGCATCCAGCTGCGGGTGGGTGCGGGTGAGCAGCGTGGCCATGCGTTCAATGTTGTGGTCGTAGGCCTCCTGCAGCGGCAGGTTGGCCAGTATCTGCTGTTCGCGGGTGGGCTTCTGGTCGCAGGCGGCGAGTGCGGCAATCAACAGCAGGGGTAACAGCAACTTCTGGATGCGGGGCATGGGGTGGCCTTGGGCGCGTATTGCAGAGGGGGGATTATAGCGGTGTCGGGTTGCCAGCTAGCAGCCCTTGAGGTAGAAAAACCGGTCGCTCAAGCTACGTTTGCACGCTCATGACCCACTGGACCATCCAACCGCCCAGCCACGCTTGTATCAGTGAAGTCGTGGCCTTCATCGACAGCGCCCGCCGTGGGCTTTTCCCGATGCTGGCGGGTTCACCGTTGCCCAAGGACCTCGCTCATTTTGCCGAGACTTACCTGGAAGGCGCAGGCCATTTCCTTGAAGCCCGCGATCAGGGCCGGTTGATCGCAGGCATCGGCTATCTGCCCTACGACCACCGCTTCGCCCAACTCGACTACCACGGCAAGCACGTGGTCGAAGTGGTGCGCCTGTTCGTGCTGCCCGAATACCGCCGGCTTGGCCTGGCCGCGGCCCTGTTCGCCGCCTTGCGTGAGCACGCCCGTGCCTCAGCGGTCGAATGCCTGTATCTGCATACCCACCCGTTTCTGCCCGGCGCGATCCGCTTCTGGGAGCGGCAGGGTTTTGCGCTGATCGATGTGGAAGACGACCCGGTCTGGCGCACGACGCACATGGAACACTGGCTGGCCGGATAAGCCTGCGGCCTGTCAGAAACTGCCGGACAACGGCCATTCCACCACCAGGCGGATCTGGTCGCCATCCAGCTCCGCCTGGGCCGTATTGCCCCGGTGCACGTTGTGCCGCAGCGAGAATGTGGTGCCTTTGGCCTTGCCACTTTGCACTACATAGTTGGCCTCAAGGTCGCGCTCCCAATGCTTGCCACCCTTGCCATAACCCAGGTACGCATAGCCGCCGTTGGGGGCGACGTGGGTGCCGTCGATATCGAAGCCGCGTACATACAAGGCGCTCAGGCTCAGCCCCGGCACGCCGTAGCCGCCCATGTTCAGGTCGTAGCGCGCCTGCCATGACTTCTCGTTCGGTGCGTTGAAGTCGGACATCTGCACGGCGTTGGCGATGTAGATCGCCCCGCGGGTGACGTAGTCGAACGGTGTGTTGCCATCCACCTGCTGCCAGCCGAGGCTGAAGCCGTGCGGGCCCTGGTTGTAGCGCGAGACCAGGCTCCAGGTGGTGTTGTCGATACGCCCGGACAGCGCCTTGCCGGTATCGGTGGTGCGGTACAGGTTGAGGTCCAGGCTCAGGCTGCGGCGGTCGTCCAGCGCGTGGGTGATGGTGCTGCCGAGGTAGTGCTGGTTCCAGGTGTCTTCGTAGCGCGAGGTGTACAGGCTGCCGCTGAAGGTGGCGCCGGGGTTCCATACCAGGCCGGCGAGGTCGAAGCTGTTGCCCTGGCGGCCGTCGGAGTAGTTCACCACGAAGCCCTGATCGTGGCTGGACGCGTTGCGGTCGGTGCTTTCGTTGAAGTGGCCAGCGACCAGCTTGACGGTGTCGATTTCGTTGCTGGCAAGGAAGAAACCGGTGGCCGTTTCCGGCAGCAGGCGGCTGTCGGAGGAGCTGAACACCGGCGTCTTCACTCGCTGCTCGCCGTAGGACAGCACGGTGTTGGACACCCGCAGTTTCAACGCCGCGCCGCCACGGCTGTATTCGTTCTTCGGCTGGCCGTCGTTGTCCAGGCCCAGCAGGCGCGCCTTGCCGGCACGGCCGCCGCCGCTGTCGAGCTGCACGCCGAGGTAGGCGTGGGCATCCACGCCGACGCCGATAAGGCCTTGGGTGAAGCCGGACTGCAGCGTGCCCATCAGGCCGTAGGCCCATTCTTCGGCCAGGCCATTACGTTCGCTGCGTGGCTTGTAGGCATTGCGTGCGCTGCTGTTGCGGCCGCCGTGTTTGTAATCGCGCTGGTCGTAGACCGTGCGGTTGAGGATGCTCCAGCTGCTGTCTTCAATGAAGCCGCCGCTTTGCGACTGCGCCGAGTCCGCGAGGGCGAACGGGGCCAGACCTGCCAATGGCAGGGACAGCAGAACAGCGGCGGGGCGCAACGACATGTCGGGAACTTCCTGGTTCAGGGGGCGCGAAAACGCAGGATGCGCGCGCCATCGAAGGGGTCGGTAAGGTAGTGGGCGTGCACGCCGAAGGTGCTCAGCAGGCGTTCGGGGGTGAGCACCTCCAGCGGCTTGCCAAGGGCCACCAGGTGCCCCTTGTCGAGCACCGCCACGCGGTCGCAGGTCAGCGCCTGGTTGAGGTCGTGCAGGGCCACCAGGGTGGTTACCGGCAGTGCCTGCACCTGTTGCAGCAGGCTGAGCTGGTGCTGGATGTCGAGGTGGTTGGTCGGCTCGTCGAGCAGCAGCACCTTGGGGCGCTGGGCCAGGGCGCGGGCGATGTGCACGCGCTGGCGCTCGCCGCCAGACAACGAACTCCAGATACGTGTGCGCAGATGCGCTGCATCAAGGTCGGCCAGGGCCTGTTCGACGATGGCGCGGTCTTCCCTGGAAAACGGTGCCAGCGCCGATAGCCACGGCGTACGGCCAAGGGCAACGGCATCGAACACGCTGATCGCATCGAGGGTGTCGGCTTGTTGCTCGACCAGCGCCAGGGCCTGGGCGATACGCCGGCGCGGCAGGCCTGCCAGCGGCTCGCCAAGCAACTGAACACTGCCAGTGCCTGGTGTGCGCAGGCCGGCCAGCAACTTGAGCAGGGACGACTTGCCTGAACCGTTGGGGCCGACGATGGCCAAGGTTTCACCGGCCACCACGCTGAGTGCGATGTTGCACAGCACGGTGTTGCCCGACAGTTGCAAGCCCAGGCCGCTACACGCGAGAGGCGCCAGTTGCGCGCTGTTCATGACCGTCATGGGCGCCCCCGTCGGCTGACCAGGATCAAGGCAAATACGGGCGCGCCGAGCAGCGCGGTGACCACGCCCACCGGGATCACCTGGCCGGGGATCAACGTGCGCGAGAGGATATCGGCGGCAATCAGGAACAACGCCCCGCCAAGGGCGCTGGCCGGCAGCAAGCGGCTATGGCCCGGGCCGAGCAGCAGGCGCAAGGCATGGGGAATGACCAGGCCGACGAAGCCAATGGCGCCGACAATGGACACCATCACCGCCGTCACCAGCGCCGCGCAGCTGATCAGCAGCAGCTGGCTGCGGCGCACGGCGATACCCAGCGACGCCGCAGAGTCGGCGCCGAAGGTAAAGGCATCCAGCGCCCGGCGGTGCCACAGGCACACCACCAGCCCGAACAAGGCCACCGGTACGGCCAGCCACACCGACGGCCAGCGCACGCCGCTGAGGTTGCCCAACAGCCAGAACAGGATGCCCCGGGCCTGCTCGGCGGTAGCCGACTTGGTGATGAGGAAGGCGGTGAGGGCGTTGAACAGCTGCGAGCCGGCGATACCGGCGAGGATCACCTGTGCATTGTTGCTGCCTGGCCCGGCGGCGCGGGCCAGCACCAGCACCAGGGCGAACGCTGCCAGGGCACCAATGAAGGCGCCGCCGGACATGCTCAGGGCGAAACTGCCCAGCCCCAGCAGGCCGACCAGCACCGCGCCGGTCGAGGCGCCTGCGGACAGGCCCAGCAGGTACGGTTCGGCCAGCGGGTTGCGCAACAGCGCCTGCAGGATCACCCCGCAGGTCGCAAGCCCCGCACCGCAGGCAGCGGCGACCAGCGAGCGAGTCAGGCGGTAGTTCCAGACGATGCCGGCATCGATCGGGTCGACCGGGTAGCCGGCCTGCCACAGGTGGTTGGCCAGCACCTGGCAGACCACGCTCGGCGACAGGTTGGTCTCGCCGATGGCGGTGCCGGCCAGCACGGCCGCGAGCAGGGCCAGCAGGGCCAGGGCGCTGTAGGGCAGGGCTCTCATCACTGCGCCGCGTGACCGCTGGCGAAGGCCGCAGACAGGGTCTGCAGGCCACGGAACAGGCGGATGCCGGCCTGCATGGCGTCGGCGTCGAGGATGATGATGCGGTTGTGTTTCACCGCGTCCATGTTTTTCGTCACCGGGTCGCTGTGGAGGAATTCGAGCTTCTTCTGGTAGTCGTCGGCGGGGAAACGACGGCGGTCCATGCGCGCGATGATCAGCCAGGTCGGGTTGGCCTTGGCCAGGGTTTCCCAGCCTACGGTCGGCCACTCCTCGGTGGACTCGACCACGTTGCGCACGCCCAGGGTGCGCAACATGAAGTCGGCCACGCCTTGGCGGCCGGCAACGTAGGGGTCGATGTCGAGGTTGGCGCTGGAGAACCAGAACAGTGCCGAGGTGTTGGCCAGGTCCTTGCCGCTCAGTTGCTGTTTCGCGCTGTCCAGGCGTGCCTTGAGGTCGGCATTGAGTGCGGCGCCGCGCTCCTGTACGTCGAAAATCTCGGCCAACTGGCTGACACTGTCGTAGATGCTCTCGACTTTGAACGCCTGCAGGCGGGTGCCGTCGGCGCCGACCAGGTTGTCCTTGCCTTCGCAGTCCGAGGGCAGCAGGTATGTCGGGATCTTCAGCTCGCTGAACTGTTCACGGGTAGCGACTGCGCCCTGGGCACCGACCATCCACTCGAACTGCACCGCTACCAGTTGCGGGCGCTTGCCGACCACGGCCTCGAAGCTGGGTTCGTTGTCGGCCAGGCGCGGTACCTTGTCGTTGAGTGCCTTGAACTCGGGCAGCACGTTGTTGAACCACAGCGAGGTGCCGGCCAGCTTGTCGCCCAGGCCCAGGGCGTAGAGCATTTCGGTGCCGGCCTGGCCGATGGTGACCGCGCGCTGGGGCGCCTGGGCAAAGGTCTGTGGTGCGCCGCAGTTGTTGATGGTCAGCGGGTAGTGGGTGGCGGCGGCCTGGGCCAGGCCGGTGAGGCTAAGGCCGGCGAGCAAGGCGGTGATACGGGGCAGCATGCTGGGCGATCTCCTGTCGGACAGTTCTGGTGAGGAACGCACGGACAGGCATCGCCGAGCCCCTGCAGGCGCAGAGGCAACACGGATGGCCATCCCGGACACCCCGCCGGTTGGTGAATGTTCGCCGGCAGGTCTCCTGACTGGTGCGTCGTCGCCCGGCTCCGGCCTTCCCGGATCGGTTGATCCAGTGGCATCGATGGAGCAGGCTCGGCACTTACAGTTGCGGGGGCAGTTCCGTTTGGCACGCCTGGGGCGGGCCCGGGATTCCCTATTGATTCCGTGGTGGAAACCGGCGGGCCGCATGGTAGACCATCAGGCCGCCGGGCAAAAGGTCAAATCAGAAGTACTTCAGCCAGCGGATGTCGCGCCGCCGCGCCTTGAGCCGGGCAAAACCGCGCACCGGCAGGTACAGCGCCGCCGCCAGCAGCAGCGCGGCCAGCCACACTGCGCCAATGCCGTCGAAGCCGAAGTAGTCACCGTGGTTAAGGCCGAGCAGTGCCACGCAGGCCAGGTACAGCAACTTGAGCACGTACAGGTGCAGCAGGTAGAAGAACATCGGTGCCGCGCCGAACACCGCCAGGGCGCTGACCCAACGGGCCAGCCCGGCGCGCTCGAAGGCGCGCAGCAACAGCAGGCCGCAGCCCAGGGTCAGGGCCAGGAACAGCAGTGAAGGCGGGTATTTTGTGATGTTGAAGAAGCTCATCAGCGTCTGGGTGACGGTCGGGTAGCCACTCCATGGCGCCTCGCCGTAGCCGTTGTAGATGCGCAGCACCATGAAGCCGAGCAGGGCGATGACGCCGGTGATCAGCAGCCGATGCTGACGCTCGCCGGCTTCGCTGCCACGCGCGAACCAGGGGCCGAGGCCGTAGCCCAGGGCAATCACGCCGATCCACGGCAGCACCGGGTAGGAGGTGCGCAGGCGCAGGTTGTCCGAGATCTCCAGCCAGCCCCGGTCATGCAGGATCGCCCACGGCGCATGCATGGCCGACTCAACGCCGAAGTGCAGGCCATCGAGCAGGTTGTGGCCGGCGATGATCAGCGCGCCCAGGGCAAGCAGGGCAGGGCGCGGCAGCCACACCAGCAGCGACAGGGCGATCATGCTTACGCCGATGGCCCAGATCACCTGCATGTAGACCACGCTCGGCGGCAGCTGGAAGGTCCAGGCGAAGTTGACCAGGGTGAATTCCAGCACCACCAGGAACAGCCCGCGCTTGAACAGGAACGCCGAGACATCGCTGCGGCCTTGATACTTCTCGCCATACAGCCAGGCCGACAGGCCGGTGAGCAAGACGAATACCGGGGCGCACAGGTGGGCCAGGGTGCGGCTGGCGAACAGCGATGGGTCGGTGGCATCGATGGCCATCGGGTCACTGACCTGGCGGTGCAGGAAGAAGGTTTCCCGCACGTGGTCGAGGAGCATGAACAGGATCACCAGGCCGCGCAGGGCATCGATGCTCTGCAGGCGCTGGGTGAGCAGGGTGGGGGTAGCTGAGGCGCTGGTCATGGAGGGGTCGCAGGCAGGAATGAATGTCAAATGAAACGTTATCTTATAACTATTTCATTTAAGGTTGATAGCTGTTTTTGTGTTGCCTGTGCTGGCCTCTTCGCGGGCAAGCCCGCTCCCACAGGTTCACCACCATTTCCGAGTGAATGGCCTCCTGTGGTTCCCACAGGTTCATCACAATTGCTCAGAGGATGGTATTCCTGTGGGAGCGGGCTTGCCCGCGAAGAGGCCAGTACCGGCGACTCAGATCAGAAGGTGTAATCCACGGTGGCAAAATACGACCGCGGTGCGCCCATCACCCACTGCTCGCCACTGAACACCGAGGCCACATACTCCCGGTCGAACAGGTTGTTCACCTGCAACCCCAGGCGCACATCCGGCAGCACCTGCCAGCCGATGTTCGCATCGACCACGGTATACCCCGGCGCACTCTGGCTATTGGCCGTGTCGGCATAACGCTCATCCACATACCGCGCGCCAATCCCGGCTTCCACCTGCTGGCCAAAACCCTTGCTCAGCCACAGGTTGGCCGTGCGTCGCGGCACATTGGCCGGCCGGTTGCCAGCGCGGTCCTGGGCCACACCATCGACCACCTCGTCGAAATCATCGAACTTGGCCCGCACCAGCGAGGCATTGGCCGACACCTGCCACTGCTGCCCCAAGGCCAGTTCCAGCGACGCCTCCAGACCATCGGAGGTCTGTTGCCCGGCCTGCTGCGCCTCGTGGGTGATCGGGTCATCCACCAGCAGCTTGTTCTTGACGATATGGAACGCCGCCAGCGTCCACTCGCCACGGCCCTCCCAGAAGCGCTGCTTGAGGCCCAACTCGGTCTGCTTCGCCTCGGTCAGGTCGTAGTGCATCTGCGTCGGGCTGAGGCTGACCAGGTTGTCCACGCCGTCCTCGCTGGTGGAGTACTGGCCATACAGCGACAGGTTGTCGGTGACCGCAAACACCAACCCTGCGCGCCAGTTGCCGCCCTGCAGGCTGCGGTCGCTGCGGCTGCCGTCGATAAGGTTGTCGCGGTCGATATGGTTCTGGTCACGGCGCACGCCGGTCACCAGCGACAGGCGCTCGCTGAGCTGCAGGCGGTTCTCGGCGAACAGGGCGAAGGTGTGGGTGGTGGACAGCGTCTGCGGGCGGGTTGGCGAGTCGCTGTGGAACCAGCCCGGGGTCGGCTGCCACGGGTCGATGTAGTCGCCACCCACATCGTTGTAAGGGCGGTTGCTGTCGACGTTGAAGCGCACCTTGTTGTACTCGACCCCAACCAGCGTCTTGCTCGCCAGCCCGAACAGGCTGTGGTCGAAGGTGAAGGTCTGGCGGTCGCCGATCTGCTCCTGGTTGTGCTTGATCTCCAGGTAGC
This sequence comes from Pseudomonas putida, assembly GCF_002025705.1. Taxonomy (NCBI): domain Bacteria; kingdom Pseudomonadati; phylum Pseudomonadota; class Gammaproteobacteria; order Pseudomonadales; family Pseudomonadaceae; genus Pseudomonas; species Pseudomonas putida. The sequence continues at coordinate 1,981,007 of NZ_CP018846.1, forward strand.
TCTGGCGCTCCAGCTGCTGGCGATCGTCGTCCCAGCTGTAGTTTTCGGCATTGCGCCAGTGGCGGCGGCTCTTGATGTAGTACAGCTGGTTGCTGGCGCTGATGTGGTCGTTGAGCGTCCAGTCGGTGGTGAAGCGGGTCCACTCGTCGTGGTAGCGCTGCACGTCGTTCTGGATGTTGTAGTTCTTCTTGCGCAGGCTGCTGCGGTACTGGCCGTCGATCAGCGGCGTGCCGTAGTAGTTGGCCGGCTGGGCGTCGCCGCGTTCGTGGGCCAGGGTGAAACTGAGGTCGTCACTGGCATCGAAGCGCAGCGCGGCACTGAGCGCCAGGCTGCGTGAGTCGGTGCGATCCACCCAGCCGTTGCCGGCCTGCTGGTTCAGGGTCAGGCGGTAGCTCAGGCGTTCGCTGAGGCTGCCGCCGCTGTCCAGCCCCAACTGCTGGCGGTCCCAGGAACCGTAGCCCAGGCGCAGGCGGTTGTGGATGTCGCCAACGAACGGTTTCTTCGGGATCACGTTGATCACTGCGCCAGTGGCGCCTTCGCCATACAGTACCGAAGCAGGGCCGCGGATCACGTCGATCTGTTCGACCATCCACGGGTCGACCGGGAACGTCTGGGTGCCGGCCCCGGTGTACAGGCGCGCGCCGTCGAACAGGGTCATCACCGAGCCGTGGCCGGTGAAGCCGCGTGCCGACAGGCCAGTGCCGCCATCGCCCGGGTTGCCGATGAAGGTGATGCCGGGTGAGCGAGTCACGGCGTCCTGCACGGTGAGGTTATTGCGTTGCTCGATCTGTTCGGCAGTGATGCTGCTGGTGCTGGCCGGGGTTTCAAGGGCGCTGAGGTTCAGCCGTGAACCGGCCTCGGTCGGCGTGGCCAGGTCGACCTGCTGTGGGTCACGGGTATCGGTGATGGCCGTGGAGGGGAGGTTCAGCACAGGTTCGTCGGCCAGGGCTGGCAGGGTAACGGCCAGGCAGGCCGCCAGAGGGTGAAGCTTGATGAATCGGGACATGTCGTTCCACTGCTGCAGGAATGAATGGATCCCGGTGGAAAACACGCAAAGGCACACCACGCATGCAGGTGCGCACGCGGATACCGGCCTGCGCCCGCCCACCGCGGGTTGCCAAGTGGCGCTTCAGGCCGGTCTCCGGGCTTGCGAGGGTCGTGAGGCCTTCACCTTCCCATGCTGGCGCACAGTGGTGTGTCGAAGGCATCGCTCGCTTACCGTTGCGGGGGCAGCGCCGGACTTGTCGTGGACCACGACGCACCGGCTTCCCGTTTCACCCTGCGCTCGGCGGCGCAGGACACCTGAAACTGGCGCGCATCTGACCATCGAATGGCCAGCACGTCAAATGCGCGTGCTAGCGCCCGCGGCGGCGCGACACCCTTGCCTCGATGTTCTTGCGCCCGATCAGCAGTGCTGGCTTCTCCACCACAGGCTCATCGGCCAGCCACTTGTACATCACCAGGCAGTCGACCAGCCCCAGGCGGGCATGGCGATAAGCTTTGGGCAGGCGGCCAACGGTCTCGAAGCCCAGCTTGGTCCACAGCGCCACAGCCACTTCGTTGCTCGCCACCACCGAATTGAACTGCAACGCCAGGAAGCCCTCCTGGCGCGCCAGCTTCTGCGAGTGCTCGCACATCAGCCGGGCCACGCCACGGCCACGGGCGCCCTCGCAGACCATGTAGCCGCAGTTGCCGACATGCGCGCCAGGGCCTGCGGCATTGGCCTTGAGGTAGTAGGAGCCGAGCAGTTCGCCATCCTCTTCGGCCACCAGTGTGCGCAGCGGCAGTTGCAGCCACAGCTGGCGTGCCTGCTCGATGGTCAGTGCGGGGTCGAAGGCGTAGGTCTCACGGGCCTGGACGATGCCTTGGAAGGTCGGCCAGAAACGCTCGAAGTCGTCGGGCGTCATGGGGCGGATGTGGATCATGGCGGTTCCTGCAATGGCTAGGCCGCCAAGTCTGGGTGGCGCGGCGCCGTCGCGCAAGGGCGGCGACGCCGTTTGGCTTCAGCCGTTGGCCTTGCCCACCGCGTCCATGGCGCGCGCCGAGTAGACCAGCGCGGCCCCGGCATTCATCGCCACGGCCACACCCAGGGCCTCGGCGATTTCCTCGCGGGTGGCGCCGTGCTTGACGGCTTGTTGCGAGTGCACGGCGATGCAGCCGTCGCAACGGGTTGTGACGGCCACGGCCAGGGAGATCAGTTCGCGGGTCTTGGCGTCCAGGTGGTTGGTCTTGGCACCCGCACCGCTGGCGGTCATGTAGCCGGCGACGGTGTCGGGGGACAATTGCTTGAGATCGCCGATGCCGGCCATCAACTGCTTACGGTAGGCGTCCCAGTCCATCATGCTCATCGTCTTCACCTTGGCAAGGTTGCGGGAGGAGCTTTCAGGCTAGTCGAATTTGCGCCTGTCGCCGGTTGCCGGCGACAGGTTGCGCGAAGGGCATCAGATGTAGACGAACACCAGTACCAGGGCGGCGACCACCAGCCACTTTTCCAGGTAGTAGCGCATGCGGTTGCGCTTCTTCAGCGCCTTGCCACGCTCGCGGATCTTGTAGATGCGCGTGAACAGGCGGTTGATGCCGCCGGTCTTGTCGCCCGCGTCGTTGGGCGCTGCTGCGGCGGCCATGACGTTGCGGCTGAACCAGCGGTTGAACGCGGTGGCCCAGCGGTATTTCAACGGGCGCTCGATGTCGCAGAACAGGATGATGCGGTTGTGCTCGGTGGTGTTGGCTGCGTAGTGGATGTAGGTCTCGTCGAAGACCACGCCCTCGCCATCGCGCCAGGAGTATTTCTCGCCGTCCACATCGATGTAGCAACCGTCATCGTTCGGCGTGTCCAGGCCCAGGTGGAAGCGGTACGAGCCGGCATACGGGTCACGGTGACGGACCAGCTTGGCCCCCGGTGGCAGGGTGGCGAACATCGCCGCCTTGACCGTGCCGATGCCTTGCAGCAGCTCGGTGGTGCGCGGGCACAGGGTCATCGCCGACGGGTGGCTTTCGCCGTACCATTTCAGGTAGAAACGCTTCCAGCCGGTCTTGAAGAACGAATTGAAACCGACGTCGTCATAATTGTCGGACTTCTTGATCTCGCCCACGTGCAGCAGCTGCTGGGCTTCGGCACGGATCTCCTGCCAGTTGTCCTTGAGCGGCTGCAGCTCCGGGAAGGCGTCCACCGGCAGGTAAGGCTTGGCCGGGTGCTTGGAGAACAGGTACAGGAAGCTGTTGACCGGGGCCAGGAAGCTGGAGTGGTCGCCCAGCTGACGGGTCAGCTTGTGGCGTACCCGACCGCGCAGGTGAACATAGGCGATCGAGAGGACGAAGATCAGTACGAGTGCAATTTTCATGGACGGTTACTTGTCGAAAAATGGCCATGCGCCATGGCATAAGCTCGCCAGCATAAACAATCATGGGGGCAGTTTGTACTTATTGTTACGTTAATGCGGGTCGACATTGGTGTAAGGCGCGTAAGTGTGCGCAAACGTTTCACGTGATGGAGTTCACATGGTTCAGGACATTCGCCCGAGTGGCACCCCCTTCAAAAGGTTGTTCTTCGCCTTGCCTGTCAGCGATGCTCAGCGCCGTGCGATCAGCCAGTGGCGGCGCGGCCTGGACCTGCGCAGCGGCAAGCCGGTGCCCAGCGAAAACTTCCACCTGACCTTGCTGTTTCTGGGTGATGTGGACGCGGCCCAGGTGCCGGCGGTCTGCGCCGCAGTGGACAACCTGACGCGGCCAGACGCGCCTTTGCGGCTGTTGCTCGACCGGCTGAAAACCTGGCCGCGGGCCAGTGCCCTGGTGCTGGAAGCGCAAGAGACACCCGCCGCGCTGCGGCAGCTGGTCTACGCCCTGCAACAGGCCTTGCTGCCGATGGGCTTCGAGGCGCAAGCCCGCGAGTGCCGCCCGCACCTGACCCTGTCACGGGATTTTCGCGGGCAGACGCCTGAAGCCACAGTGGCGCCTGACTTCTTCGTGACGGCCCGGCACTTCGCGCTCTACGAGTCGCGCAAGGGCCGGTACTGGCCACTGGCGCAGTGGCCATTGACGGTGTGAGAGGGGTCAGAACTCCGGCGTGTACTTGACCGTGAACATGAAGTTGCGTGGCTCGCCATAGTTGTTGCTGCCGTTCAGCTGGTTGAACCCCGCCACCCAGTACTTTTTGTCGAACAGGTTGTTGCCGTTGACCGCCAGGCTCACCTCCGGGGTCAACTGGTAGGCCAGGCGCGCACTCCACACGGTATAGCCGGGCACGGTATAGGTGCGCTCGTAGCCCAGGGTATGGCTCTGGGTGGTGAAGCCCAGGCCTGTGCTCCAGCGCTGGTCGTCCAGCGGCAGGGTGTAGTCGGCCCAGGCGCGCAACATGTGCTTGGGCGTCCACTGGCTGAACACGCGGCCTTGTTCGTCCGGGTCGTCGAGGAACTTGGTGGTGTTGTAGGTGTAGCCGGCAAACAGCTGCAGCCCGCTCAGCACTTCGCCGCTGATTTCGGCTTCGATGCCTTGGCTGCGCACCTTGCCCGCTGCCGTGGAGCAGTACCAGTCGTCGCAGGCAAAGCCCGAGGCCACGTCGGTGACGGCACGGTTTTCCTGGTCGTAGCGGAATATCGCCAGGGAGGCGTTGACCCGGCCGTCGAGCAGTTCGCCCTTGAGGCCTGTTTCGTAATTGCTGCCGATCACCGGTTTGAGCGGCACGTTGTTGACCGCGCGTTCGGTCTGCGGCACGAACACGTCGGTGTAGCTGGCGTACCACGCCCATTCGCGGGTGAGGTCATAGACGAAACCGGCGTAGGGCGTGACTTCGCCGCTTTCTGTCATGCGGCTGGTGGGGTAGCGGGTGCCGGGGTCGGTGCGGCTGTCGAAGTCGATCGAGTCCCAGCTGTAGTCGAACCAGCTGACCCGTGAGCCGACGATCAGGGTCAGGTCGTCTGTCGGTTTGACCCGCCATACGCCATACAGGCCTTTCTGCCGAATGTCGTAGCTGGCTTTGTTGGCGCGCGGGAGTTTGCCGTCGAACAGGCTGTCGCGGCTGGGCTCCGGGCGGTCGTGGTCGATGCCGAAGAGGCTGTCGTCGGAGGCGGCGAAGTTGCGCCAGTAGGCGTCGTCCGAAGTCAGCTTGGAGTAGTTGCCACCGAGGGTGATCTCATGGGCCAGGGGGCCGGTGTCGAAATGACCGACCAGGTTCATATCCAGGCCGAGCTTGGTGTTGTGGAAGTCGGTGATCCAGTCGGCGTAGGTAATACCGCTGCCATCCGCGTTCACGCCCTGGCCGGTGGACTGCACGCGCTGGTGCGTGGAGGTGTTGGTTTCGTCCATGCGCACAGCGGCGGCCTTGAATGCCCACGCGTCGTTGAAACGGTGCTCGAGGTCCAGGTAGTAGGTCGTCACGTCGGTCTCGGCGCGGCTCCAGCGCGCGCCGGTGAAGGTCGAGCGTGGCAGGTCGACCGGCTTGCCGTCCGCATGGCGGGGGATACCGCGCAGCATCGGCCGCGACTGCTGGCGGTTGTAGCTGATGCCGGCACCCACGGTGGTGGCATCGTTCAGGTCGATGTCCAACGCACCGTACAGCGAGTGCGACTTGCTCCACTGGTAATCGATGAAACTGTCACTCTGGTCTTCGTCGGCGACCATCCGGCCGCGCACGCGACCGTCGGCGGTCAGTGGGCCGCCGGCGTCCAGTTGCAGGCCATAGTGGTCCCAGCTGCCGGCCTTGCCGGTGACGGTAACGGTCGGCGTGGCCTGGCCGCGCTTGCGTACCAGGTTGATCGCACCACCAGGGCTTCCAGTACCTTGCAGCAGGCCTGATGCGCCGCGCAGCACTTCAACGCGGTCGAAGAACACCAGGTCCTGGGTCGCCCAGTTGCCCAGCGAATAGTTGTTGCGCGGGATCGGCACGCCGTCGTATTGCCAGTCGTCGATCTGGAAGCCACGCGAGGTCACCACCACGCCGGGGCCGATGCCTTGGGCGCCGACGATGCCGGTGGTGTGGTTGAGTGCGTCCTGCAGGTCGGTGATGCCTTGGTCATCGAGCTGCTTGCGGGTAATCACCGTGATCGACTGGGGGATTTCCTTGAGGCTGTGGGTGCCTTTGCCCAAGGTGACCGCGCGGGCAGCATACGAGCCGCTGCCTTCGCTGGTGGCATCGAGGTAGTCGTCGGTGATGCTGGTGCTCCCCAGCTCCAGTGCATCACCGCTCTGGCTGGCCGGGGCCACGCTGAAATGGCCGCTGCTGGTCACCCGCAATTGCAGGCCACTGCCGGCCAGGGCCGCTTGCATGGCCTGTTCGGCGCTCATCTCGCCGACCACGGCCGGCGCTTGCTTGCCACGCACCAGGGCCGGCTCCAGGGCGATGATGGTGCCGCTCTGGCTGGCGATGCGGTTGAGGGTGGCCGCCAGGCTCGCAGGCGGCAGGTTGAACGACAGGGTCTGCGCCTGGGCGAGGGCGTTGAAACTGGTCAGGGCGGCGACCAGGGGCAGGGCGCGGGGCCAGAGGTTGTGCACGGATTTCTCCCGGTTGTATTGGCTTGTCAGGAGATAGGTGCAACGAGAATTGAAAACAGGACACGCCTGATAATGATTTTCATGATTATTTTTGCGCAGGGCCGATCAAGGTCAGCCATGGGCCATAGTGTTCGACGCTGATCGGCAAGCTCTCGGCCAGGGCCAGCAGCGCTTGCTGTGGCTGGTCGAGGGGGAACACGCCTTGTACCCGCAGGTTGCGCACCGCAGGTGCGACCCGCACATAGCCGCGCTGGTAGGGGCTCAGGGCGTCGATCACCCCCTGCAGCGGTTCGTCGAGCACTTCCAGGCGGCCATCGAGCCAGGCGGCGCGGTGCTGTTGGTCGTCGCTCAGGGGTTCGATGGCGTGACTGCGCAGTAATGCCGCCTGGCCTTGCTGCAGGTTGCGCCAGCGGCCGTCGGGCAGGCTGGCGCGCACGCTATGTTCCAGCACCACGACGCGCGTGGCGCTAGCCTCCTGGCTGACCAGGAAACGTGTGCCCAAGGCCTGGACCTGGCCCTGAGCGGTGCGCACGCGCAACGGCCGCTGGGGGTCGGCGGCGACCTGGATCAGCAGTTCGCCGCGGCGCAGGGTCAGCAGGCGCTGGGTGGCGTCGAAGTGCAGGTCGACGGCGCTGGCGCTGTTGAGGCTCAGGCGGCTGCCGTCGGCGAGGGTGAAACTGCGGCGCTCGCCACTGCCGGTGTGCAGGTCGGCCAGCCAGTTCTGCGTGCTGTTGCTGCGCCAGCCGCCCCACAGGGCAGCACCGAACAGGCCGACACCGGTCAGCGCTGCTAGCACTTCGCGGCGCGAATGGGTGGGTTGCAGCAGCACCTGGCGTGCCTCGGCGGCCTGGCCTGGGGCGCGCTGTTCCAGGGCGCGCAAGGTGGCGATCGGCCGCCCCAGGCGGGCCTGCAGGCGCTCCCAGGCCTGCTGGTGGGCGGGGTCCTGTTGCAGCCAGTGGGCCAGGCGCTGCAGCAAGGCGTCGTCGGGCGTGCCGGCGTTGAGCGCCACCATCCAGTCGATGGCCTGTTCGCTGATTGCGTCGAGCGGGCGGCTGCTCACGGCTGCACCTCGCACAGGTAGCACTGGCGCAGGGCCTGCTTCATGTAGCGGCTGACGGTGCGCTCGCTGATCTGCAGGCGGGCAGCGATATCGACATAGCTCATGCCATCGAGCTGGCTGTAGAGGAAGGCTGCTTTGACGATGGCGGGGAGGCCGTCCAGCACCTGGTCGATGGCCACCAACGCCTCGATCAGCAACAACTGCTCTTCAGCGCTGGGGGCCACTGGCTCGGGTAGCTGCGCCAGGCGCTCCAGGTAGGCCTGTTCCAGTTGGCGGCGGCGGTGACGGTCGAAGATCAGCCGCCGCGCGATGGTCGAGAGGTAGGCGCGTGGTTGCTCGATGCTGTCGGGGTCGACACGGGCGCCGAGCATCTGGCAGAACGCTTCGGAGGCAGTGTCCTCGGCATCGGCGCGATTGCGTAGACGCTTGTGGATATGTTGGAGCAGCCAGCGGTGATGGTCGCTGAAGAAAAAGCCCAGCTTGCGGGTCGACGTGCTGTCCAACGGCAGATATCCAAGTGTGAGTGTGAATCGTTCTCAATATTAGCCGGGTCGTTGCATGCCTCGCAATGGGACGGCGCTGAACAGGTGCTCGCCCAGTTTCCGGGCGGCGGGGAGCAGCAGCGCGGCGTCCGCGCCTTCGCTGTCTTCCAGCCGGGTCGAACTGAGCACCTCGGCGCCGCAGTAGTCGAAGATGCCGTGCTCGATCTGCACGCGCATCGCCTCACCGTAGCCATGGCGCTGGAACGTGCCGGCATCGGCGCCCGCCACGCCGACCAGGTGCACTTTCAGGCCACGCAGCTTCTTGATCGTGATGCCGTCCTGGTAGTCGAATGCCCAGCCATTGCTGAACACCCGCTCGACCCAGCCTTTGAGCAGGGCCGGCAGCGACCACCAGTAGATCGGGTAGACCAGCACCAGGGCATCGGCGCGGTCGATGCGGGCCTGTTCCAGCAGCACGTCGGCCGGTGGTGCGCCCAGGCGACGGTGCACGGCGTGGTCAGCCAGGCCAAAACGCGGGTCGAAACCTTCGCCGGCCAGGTCGGCGATTTCGCTGCCGTGGCCGGCGCTGGCCAGGCCTTCGGCAATCTGCCGGGCGAGGGCATGGGTGAGGGAGTCAGGGTCGTGGTGGCCAATGACGATCAAGGCTTGCATGGTGTTCTCTCCAGTGTGAAGGTGCGCTGCTGCCTTGAGCGCTATATACTCAAGGTAAGTTACGATTGGTAAGTTACTTTTGGTAGGTAAACAATGTCAAGCGAAGACAAGGCCCAGCCACGCAAGCGTCTGTCCCGCGAAGAGCGGCGGCGTCAGTTGCTCGATGTGGCCTGGCAGCTGGTGCGCGAGGAAGGCACCGAAGCCCTGAGCCTCGGCCGCCTGGCCGAGCAGGCTGGGGTTACCAAGCCAGTGGTGTATGACCATTTTGAGACCCGTACCGGGCTGTTGGCGGCGTTGTACCAGGATTACGATGCGCGCCAGTCGGTGATGCTCGCCCGGGCGCTGGACGGCTGTGAGGCGACCTTGTCAGGGCGTGCCGGGGTGATTGCGGCTGCCTATGTGGACTGCGTGATGAGCCAGGGGCGCGAGATGCCCGGGGTGTCGGCCGCTCTGGCCGGGTCGCCGGAACTGGAAGCAGTGAAGCGCGTGTACGAGCAACCGTTTCTCGACAAGTGCCGTGCGGCGTTGGGCGATTTTGCGCCCAGTGGAGCGATTGGCGCCGCGGGCATGCGCCTGCTGGTGGGCGCGGCCGAGGCGCTGTCGCAAGCGGCTGCGGCAGGGGAGTTGGAGGCGGTGCAGGCCAAGGTAGAACTGGAGGCTGCGATCGTTGCCATGGTCGAGCGGCAATGATCCGGGCAGGTCAGACCGGCAGGCTCTGGTAGGGCAGTTCATCCCCAGGGCTGCGGGCAAACTGGCGCTTGTACTCGCGGCTGAACTGCGAGGTGCTCTGGTACCCCACCCGGTGCGCCGTCTGCGCCACACCCAGCCCTTCGCCGATCAGCATCTGCTGCGCCTTGAGCAGGCGCAAGCGCTTGAGGTACTGCATCGGCGCCATGTCTGTGCAGCGTTTGAAGTGCTCGTGGAAGGTCGAAACGCTCATGTTGGCGCAAGCGGCCAGTGCCTCGACACTCAGCGGCTCGGTGTAATGCGCGCGCAAGTGCATGAGCGCGGCACCGATCCGGGCGAAGTGCCCTTGCTGCTCGACCAGCGCCCGCAACACCCCCGCCTGCGGGCCGCGCAGTGCGGTATACAGCACTTCGCGAATGCGCGCCGGGCCCAGCACCTTGGCGTCCAGCGGGTCCTGCAGGCAGTGCAGCAGGCGTTCCACGCAATCACGCATCGGCGCATCGAGCGCCGCCGAGGTCATCGACTGTGGCGTCTGCGCCTGTACCGCCGGGTCGGGTGCCAGGTCCATGCTCTGCACCAGCTCGCCCAGCACACCGCGGTCGATGTCCACCGCCACGCCCAGCAGCGGCTCGTCGGGGGTGGCAAAGGTCTCGCACATGAACGGCACCGACAGCGCCTGCACCAGGTAGTGCCCGGCACCGTACTCCAGGGTGCGCGGCCCCAGGCGCGCCAGTTTGCTGCCCTGGGCCAGGATCATCAGGCTCGGCTCGTAGATCTGCGGGCTGCTGGCCACGTAGTGATCCCAGCTAAGTACCTGCACCTGGGGCAGGTGCGTGGGCACGAAGCCCGGGCGGGTGGCCAGGCTGCGGATCAGCGAACACAGGGGGGCGTTGGCGTCGACGTGGCGGGTCAGTTGCATGATGAACCAGGGCAGAGAATCAGACAGTCTCATCATCGCAGATTGGCAGGCCAGCGCCAGATGGCCATTGGCAGGTTCGGAGGATCAGGCATGGATACCGGAGAATCAGCCGTGGGCGGGGAGGGCGCCGGCGAGCAGAATGCGCGGCCTGAATCGTTTCACTTCCCTGTGAGGTCCTGCATGTACACCGCCATCGGCTACGCCGCCCAAACCCCGACCAGCCCCTTGGCCCCCATGACTTTCGAGCGCCGTGCACCGCGCGCGGACGATGTCGCCATCGAGATCCTCTATTGCGGCGTGTGCCACTCCGACATCCACCAGGCGCGCAACGAGTGGGGTATCGCTGTGTACCCGCTGATGCCTGGCCACGAGATCATCGGCCGCGTTACGGCGGTGGGTGACAAGGTCACATCGCACAAGGTTGGCGACCTGGTCGGTGTCGGCTGCATGGTCGACTCCTGCCGCCACTGCGAAGCCTGCGCCAAGGACCTGGAGCAATACTGCCTGGAAGGCCCGACCATGACCTACGCCACCCCGGACCGGGTCGACGGCAGCAACACCATGGGTGGCTATTCCAGCAGCATCGTCGTCAGCGAGCACTTCGTGGTACGCATCCCGGCCGGCATGGACCTGCCCAGCGCGGCACCGATCCTCTGCGCGGGCATCACCACCTACTCGCCGCTCAAGCACCATGGCGTCGGCCCCGGCCATAAGGTCGGCATCCTCGGCATGGGTGGCCTGGGCCACATGGGCATCAAGCTGGCCAAGGCGCTGGGCGCCGAAGTGACCCTGTTCACCCGCTCCCCGGCCAAGGCCGAAGAAGCCCGCCGCCAGGGCGCCGACCACGTGATCGTGTCCACCGATGCCGAGCAGATGCGTGCCGCCGCCGGCCGTTTCGACTTCCTGCTCGACACCATCCCGGTGCAGCACGACCTCAACCCGTACCTGGAAACCCTGAAGTTCGATGGCGTGCACATCCTGGTTGGCCTGATCGAGCCGATCGACCCGGCCGTGCATGCGGCCAACCTGGTGCTCAAGCGTCGGGTGCTGGCCGGCTCGTTGATTGGCGGTATCGCCGAAACCCAGGAAGTGCTGGATTTCTGTGCCGCGCATGACATCCGTTGCGATATCGAGATGCTCGACATCCGCAACATCAACCAGGCCTATGAGCGCATGATCGCCGGCGATGTGAAGTACCGCTTCGTGATCGACATGGCGACCCTGCAGGGCTGACCGCGGCCTGTACCGGCACTCGCGCCGGTACAGGCCCTAGCACGCCAGTGCGCTTTGCCAGTCCTTCCAGAACAGCGCCTGCCGTACTTCGTCATCCTCGGCATACGCCCGCAAGCACGCGTAGGCCTTGCCCAGCATGCAGCTGTCATGGAGCTGGCAGCCATCGACCATCAGTGGCTGTTCGCTGCCCGTGGCGATCTCGCCGATCACCTCAAGCTGTTCGTTCAGTACCAGGTGAGGGCTGTTTTGCTCGCCAACCATGATCAGCCGGCCATCGGGCGAGACGGCGCCTTGCGCCATCGACAGCCGCAAGTCGATATCGTCCGGGTCGATGCCCGTTGCCAGTGCCTCGGCAATCTGCACCTGGCGTGGCAACAGGCGTGTGGCGCCCCCGCTGGCGAGCAGGAAGATGCCCTCGGCGCTGACCAGCAACACCCGTTGCCCATCAGGGAACGGTACCAGCGTGGTCGGCGTCGGCGGCAGGTCGAAAGGTTCGAACGGGTAACCCCTGGGCAGGTTTTCCAGCCCGGTCGGCCAGGCCAGCCGGGTCATCTGCGGGCCGTCCCAGCCATCGGTGATGCGCACGCCATCGGCGTTGGCCAGGGCGAAGTAACGGCGCTGCGGGCAGCGGCCGAAGTGCGTAAGGCCGATGACGGGAACCACCCCGTGGCGGTCAATACGCAGCACCTGGCCTTTTTCGCCGGGCATGCCGAAGCGCGCCAGCAGGCTGCCGTCGTCCAGCAGCAGCACGCTGCTGAGGCATTGTTCGGGGGACTGCTTGTCCATGGGCGGACCGTGCTCCTTGTTCCGCTTTGCCATTCACATGTAGCGCGCATGGTACCCGCAATGCCGCCATGGTTGTGAGGCCCCGGCGTGACGCGTACCATGCGGGCAATCCATCCAATAACAAACCCGTGCCTCAGCGCGGCCGATACTTGGCCCCTGACGCGCGTCCTTTCGCCATGCCTGCGGAGAACAGATTCCTACCCATGAACGGACCTATCCCGACCAACCTGCCCCCAACCGCGGGTGGCGGCAGCTGGCTGAGCGTGATCGCCCTGGCCCTGGCGGCGTTCATCTTCAACACCACCGAGTTTGTTCCGGTGGCGCTGCTCAGTGATATCGGCAGCAGCTTCGACATGACCACCGCGCAGGTCGGCCTGATGCTGACCATCTATGCCTGGGTAGTGGCGCTGGCTTCTCTGCCGATGATGCTGGTCACCCGCAACGTCGAGCGCCGGCGCCTGCTGCTGTTCGTGTTCCTGGTGTTCATCCTCAGCCACCTGCTGTCGTGGTTGTCGCAGAGCTTTGCCATGCTGCTGGTTAGCCGCATCGGCATCGCCCTGGCCCATGCAGTGTTCTGGGCCATCACCGCGTCGCTGGCCGTGCGTGTGGCGCCGCCGGGCCAACAGGCCAAGGCGCTGGGGTTGCTGGCGACGGGCACGACCCTGGCGATGGTGCTGGGCATTCCACTGGGGCGCGTGGTGGGCGAAGCGCTGGGCTGGCGCATCACCTTCCTCAGCATTGCCGGTGTAGCGCTGGTGACCATGCTGTGCCTGATGAAGTCGCTGCCGCTGCTGCCTAGCCAGAACTCCGGCTCGCTGCGTAGCTTGCCGATCCTGTTCAAACGCCCGGCGCTGGTGATTACCTACCTGCTGGTGACCTTGGTGATCACCGCGCAATTCACCGCCTACAGCTACATCGAGCCCTTTGCCCTGCACGTGGCGCAGATCGGTGGCGAGCGCACCACGGTGTTGCTGTTGTTGTTCGGTGGCGCTGGCGTGTTCGGCTCGGTGCTGTTCAGCCGTTACAGCGATCGCTTCCCGCATGGCTTCCTGGTGGGCTCGATCGGCGTGCTGGCGGCTTGCTTGCTGTTGCTGCTGCCGCTGTCCGGCAATTTCTATGTGTTCGCGGTGTTGAGCATGTTCTGGGGCGTGGCGATTCTCAGTTTCAGCCTGTCGCTGCAGTCCAGGACACTCAAGTTGGCGTCTGATGCCACCGATGTGGCCATGGCGCTGTTCTCCGGTATCTACAACATCGGCATCGGTGGCGGGGCGTTGCTGGGCAGTATCGTCAGCAGCCAGATGGGTGTGGCCGACATCGGCATGGTCGGTGGCAGCGTGGCGGTGGCTGGTTTGCTGCTGGCGGTGGCCAGTACCCGGCGATTCCGCGAGGCGTTGAGCCACTGATACCTTTACTGGCCTCTTCGCGGGTGAACCCGCGAAGAGGCCAGTAAAGGAAACTTCAAGGATCAGCTCAACACCGCAGCCCAGGCCGACACCAGCAGCAGCCCGGCCAACCCCCGGTTGAACCACAGCAACCGCCCCGGCGCCTGCAACCAGCGCGCACTGCCTACGCCCAGCACCGCCCACGCCGCCATGCACGGCAGTGCGATCAGCAGGAACACCAATGCCAATTGCCACACCGGCAATGACGGCGCCGCAAACACCCCGATCACTGCCACGGCCATCATCCACACCTTCGGGTTCACCACCTGCAGCGATGCCGCGCTCAATGGCCCGAAAGGTCTGCCTGCCGACGTATCCAGCGGTTCACCTGCGCTGCGCAACATGCGCAAGGCCAGCCAGCTCAGCCAGATCACGCCAGCCCAGCTCATCGCTTGCTGAGCCAGTGGGTGGCGAATCAGTAATTCGCCCAGGCCCAACCCCACCAGCAGCACGACCGCCGCAGCCGCCCCGCAGGCCGCGAGTATCGGTACCAGGCTGGCGCGCATGCCTTCACGGGCGCCGTGGGCAAGAATCAGCAGGTTGGTCGGCCCCGGGCTGATGCTGGCCACCAGAGCGAAGAGGATGAAGGGCAACAACGATTGCGACATGGTAAATGGCTCCGATTGATCAGAGCCCGATGCTCGCAGCTGACCTCGGGTCAGTCTGGAAGGTTTGAGCAGCGGCGACGGTAGTCGGCCGGGGTCAGCTGGTAAGCGCGCCGGAACCAGCGCCCCAGATGGCTCTGATCGGCAAAGCCCAGGATCATGGCCACCTCTGCGGGTGTCTGGCCCTGGGCGAGGAGGCGCCGGGCGCGGGCCAGGCGCAGCTGGATCAGGTAGGCATGGGGTGCCAGGCCAAAGGCGGCCTTGAAAGCCCGGGTCAGGCGGAAGCGGTCGACCCCGCAAGCCTGTGCCAGTTGCTCCAGGCCGATGTCCTGGTCGAGGTGGGCATGCAGGTAGTCGCGTGCCCGTTGCGCAGTCAGCGGCAGGCGCGGGTCGGGGTTCAGGCCCTTGCGCCAGTGCAGGTGACGGGTCAGGCAACTGAGCAGGTCATCGGTGGCGGTTTGCCGCACGATGCGCAGCTCCGGGCCATGTACGGCCTGGAATGCCCGGGCGACAGCACCGGCCAGGCGTGCGTCATGGCACAACGGCTCGGCAATGCTGGGCAGGCTGTCGCTCGGTGCCTGTTCGAACAGCGTGCGCAACTCAGCCTCCAGCCAGTGTGGCTGCAGGTACAACGTCGAGTAGGTAAAGCCTTCTGCGGTGGGCGCCTGGCCATTGTGGATATCGCCGGGCTCAAGCAGGAACACGTTCCCTGGCGTGCTGTTGTGGCGCACCTTTCGGCAATCGAATTGCTGCACGCCCTGTTCGGTGAAGCCGACCAGGAAACTGTCATGCCAGTGTGGGTCATAGGCGTGGCCGACAAAATGCGCGCGGACCGACTCGATGCCGGTGTCGGCGTCTTGCTTGAGGTCGATCCAGTTGGGCATGAAGGGCAGGCCGTGCTGAGTAAACGTTACGCTAATATCGCGCGATGTTACATGGGGTAAATATGCTTTGACTGGCTAATACTATCGCGACACCAATGCTAAAGTCGAGACTGCCTCGGATGTTTCTGGTAGATTGATAAAGGTCTACAGTTTAATCGTAAGAGGAGGGGCTGTGTGGATTTGAAAGATGAAATAATGTTGGAGAAATACAAATACATCTTATCGCAAAAGCAAGCGCTTAATGAAGCTACTTTTAAAATTGTTGCAGTCTACCAGGCCTTAGTTTTGGCGCTTGCTGCTGGTCAGTACACTGTGCTCACAACATACGAGAATGCACCGCTCAAACCTGTCTGGGCATTGTCGGTCACTTATATGCTGTTGGGCATGTATGTCACTGTCTCTTTATTGATTGTTGCATTGTTGGTGGGTGGCATTTTTTCCTGGAAAGGATACCGAAAGGATGAGTCAGTGATAGAACTGCAGGTGTACGGGGTAGGGAAAGAATCTATTAAACTGAAAAGTGTCTGGTGTTGGTATGAGACGTACTTGGTTTTATTTGTGGTGGTAGCAAGCGGAGTTGGTGTTTTTAGCTATTTTGCATGCATTCTACCAGTTTTCAAGATGTAAATTGGTTCCTATCGGGGTTGATAAGGCTGAGATGTCGTTTTAAAGCTCAATTGCATTAACGACAACACCTTTTGGTGTTGTCGTTAGCTTGTGGGTGTTTGTGCGTGCTATTGAATGTGCGATTTCGTAGTAGTAGTTACTTTTTTGCCGTTACTTGCACCTGGTGTAAATATCGCACTCTCTAAATATGTCTTTGCCTAGAACCGTTGCGACTTTCACGAGTTGGGACTTTTCGATGTTGAAACTCTCCCAGCTTTCGCTTAAAGCCTGTTTGATTATTTTCTTTATGGTGTTTGTTCCTAGCGCTCCTTCGCTGTTCAAGGTATTGATCCACGAAGGTGGGCGGGTGGTTTCAGCTTCTATCACGAACTCTTCGTATATATAGTTGTTGTAAAAGTCTTTGCTTAAAATTTCATCTTCATCTTCGTGACCAATAAATCCGTCATGTAGGTATATGGTTTCAGTTTTTGCGCATATATCTAGTAGCTTTAGATAGGTGATGTCTTGGCCTTCTATTTGGCCTATGTACAGCTGTTTGTAATTAGCGCCAAAGCTAGCTAAAATTGATGAGCTTAATACTTTGTCAGATTCGGAATTTAATATTTCTTCAGCTTGCTTGTTGGCCCATTGTATAAGAGAGCTTGGGCTTATATTGGGTGCGGCTGACCTTCTGGCAAGATCTTCTTGGGGGAGGGTCTGTATTATTCCGATTACCCCTTCTATTTTTCCGCTTAATATGCCTCTGTAGAAGCCTGCAGAGCTGAGTCCGTCGGACCGAAAGTATCTTTGGAGATCTATTGCAGCCCTGCCTATGAGTTCTCCATCATCGTTGTGAATTTCAAGAATGGGGCCTATGCTGGAAAGAGATTTTTTGGTGATTTTAGCTTCGGGCGCTATCCTATTCAAGAGGGATAGATTGTCAATTACTTTCCAGTCATTGGCTTGAATTGTTTTGTTCTTAGGTGCCTGATTTTCTTTGGTGAACAAGTTTATGTCCAGTGCAGGCGCTATAGAGCTACAGACTTCTGCAAGGCTTAGTTTTATGTGCTCATTAACTCCTGTGTTTCTTGTGGTTAATGCGTCAAGCTTTCCGTTTGAAAGAAGTATGGATACTTTGGTCCCGTGACGCTTAAGCTTTTCAAGCTCCGTAGGTGATCGTAAAATTGGACGAAATTCAGTGCCTTGCGAGAATTCTAGTACCCAGTGAGAAGCTTCGTTTTCTTTGGGTTCGTAACGATTGGTGGTGACTGTTACTTTCTCGCCTAGCATGAAGATTGAGAAGAAGCCAATGCCAAATTTTCCAACTGCTTCGAAATTGGAGTTGGTCAGGCTTTTCCATTCGCCTTGCAATTCTGGGCTTTTCCATAATGATTTGCCAAAGTCAATTAGCACATTGGTCAGTACGTACCGACTCATACCTATGCCTGTATCAACAATATGAAGCCAGTCACCCTGTGGTGTGTTCTCGATTGATATGTCAATCGAGCCTTCGTCATCGCCCAAGGCTCCAAGACTCCTACAAGCATGAACGGCGTCTCTAGCGTTTTGTATTAACTCTCTGAGGGCTATTCTGGGGCTGTCGCCATATAACCGGAAGCCGCCAAATTGTTCAATGATTTTGGGGATGTTGCTGATCTTGAAGCTCGTATCAATCGGGTGCCAACCGTTGGTAGGGACGTTGTATGAAAAGCTCTCGGTGGAATGAATGTTTGCAACTGATCGAACGGCGAATTGGGGTCTGTTGAAATCAATGTTGATTCGGTCGCTGGTGCGTAGTTCGTTATCGATCATTCTTGCTGTATCGTACGCAAGCCACCATGCTTGCTGTTCATCAGCTGGGAAGCTGCTACCGGATAGGCAAAGTTCTTTTCGAGCTGGATCGGGATCTCTCTTAGGATTGTTTAGGCGTGCTTGGAAATTCCAGTGGGCCAGAGAAAAGCCGCTAGGTTTTACCAATGCTTGAAGAAAACGAGGCGCCCGTTGGGCATCGATATGAGCTGCATCGGCTGTTCGCAAGACTAAAGCGATTTTAAGAATATCTACGGTCCATGGTGATGGATATAAGCACGCAGGTGGAGTTATTTTTTGGCGGCTAAGGTTCTCAAGTTGGTGAGGGGGGTGCCAATGGCTCTCAGCGACTATGCCAATAGCCTCAGCATAAGCGCGACGAAGATCGTCATTAGGCAAAAGGAAAAGAGGGTGATTATCTCCTGGGGAGTTCCAGCTTAAACGGGCAAGAATGCGCGCTTGTTTGGGGTGCAATGATCGTAATACTTCAAAAAGCACTTGTTGAAAGCTATCTGAACCTTTTATGAGGTGGTTCGGGTTTAATTCAAGCGTCCGGCAGTAAAATTCCCATTCCGGTAATGAGGTGATTTCCGCTATGCCTCTAGGGTAAGCTGCTATGCATTGCGCGGAATCATGAAGTAAAAAAGCGCCTCCCAGAACAAAAGCCTCTGCAGGGTTTATGGGGTAGTCTGGCCCCGTAATTTCGGATGCTGTCCACCATAGAGCGTCTATGTGTGAAATATCATGAACTGTTAGTGAAGGCATGTCTTTATGAATTTGCGCTACGAGGATAGCTACTCGATCGCGAAATTCCATGTATGCTGAAATTAAAAATTTCCGCTGCTCGTCAAAGTCGTCATTTTTCAGTTCAAAAGCCTTCTTCCATAGTGGTGATATTTGGTAACTTTCCATGTTCTTCCTATGTTAGTTGTGCTGTTGTTTTTAGGGGCTGAGGTTTGCGTGGGTTTTTGGTCTGATAAACTTAAGGGCGTTCGCGACTTTAAGGTATATTCAATGGCTCTATTCTGATGAAACGCTCACGCAGCCACTGATAAAGTTGCGTCACCGCAGGCGACAGCTGCTTGCGGTGCGGGCACACCAGCGTCACCGGCGTGGCTTCGCCCTGATGGTCGGGCAGCAGGATTTCCAGCTCGCCGGCGGCGATGTTGGCGCTGACGTCCAGCCACGATTTGTAGACGATACCTTCGCCCTCCAGCGCCCAGCGTCGCACCACGTCGGCATCGTCGCTGACCAGTGGCCCGCGTACCTGTACGGTGCGGTTGCCAAGCTGCCATTTGTCGTACACGCGATTGTGTTGCAGGTACAGCAGGCAGTCATGCTGCTGCAGTTCTTCGGGCGTGCGGGGGCGGCCGTGGCGGGCCAGGTAGCCGGGGGATGCCACCACTACCCGGCGGTTCCAGGGCGCCAGCGGCAGGGCGATGTAGTTGGCGTCCTGGTTGAGGCCGTAGCGGATGGCGATGTCTACCGGGTCGCGGCTGAAGTCGGCAATCTGGTCCGAAAGGAAGAAGCGCAGGCTCAGTGCCGGGTGCTCGCGGCGAAAGGCGCTGAGCCATGGCAGCAACAGGTTGCGGCCAATGTCGGAAGGCGCCGAGACCTGCAACACCCCGCGCAGGGTGCTGTGGTGGCCATGAAGCTGTTCGTGGCCCTGGCGCAGGGTGTCCAGCACACGCTGGGCGGTGGGCAGGTACAGCTCGCCTTCCGCAGTCAGGCGCAGGCTGCGGGTGGTGCGGGCGAACAGGCGCACGTCGAGGTCGCGCTCCAGGCGCTTGATCGCGGCGGCGACTTGCCCGGGCAGCAGGTCGGCTTCATGCGCGGCGGCGGTGAAGCTGCCCAGTGCACTGCTGCGCACGAACAGTTCCAGGTCGGTAAAACGAAGCATTTTCACTCCAGGGGTGAAAGTGTTGCTGCATTCTGCCGGTTTTTCTTATCAACAGGAAAGATAAGATGCGCGACAAATCCCGTTTCGTTCACTGGAGTTGCAGCATGGATACCGTCTCCCTGGCCAAGCGCCGTTACACCACCAAGGCCTACGATGCCGCTCGCAAGATCCCTCAGGCCACGGTCGATGCGTTGCTTGAACAGCTGCGCCACAGCCCGTCCTCGGTCAATTCGCAGCCTTGGCATTTCATCGTCGCCGACAGCGCCGAAGGCAAAGCCCGCCTGGCCAAGGCCACCGACGGCCGTTTTGCCTACAACTCGCCAAAAATCCTCGACGCTTCCCACGTGATTGTGTTCTGCACCCGCACCGAGATGACCGAGGCGCACCTGAATGCGGTGCTCGACCAGGAACAGGCCGATGGCCGCTTCCGCGATGAGCAGGCGCGGGCAGGGCAGAACCAGAGCCGTCGGGGCTATGTCGACCTGCATCGCTTCGATCAGAAAGACCTGCAGCACTGGATGGAGAAACAGACCTATCTGGCCCTGGGCACCGCACTGCTGGGCGCCGCGGCTCATGGTCTGGATGCCACGCCGATCGAAGGCTTCGACAGCAAGGTAATGGATGCCGAACTGGGCCTGCGTGAGCAGGGCTTTACCAGTGTGGTGGTGCTGAGCCTGGGCTATCGCAGCGAGGCCGATTTCAATGCCGGGCTGAGCAAGTCGCGTCTGCCGGCTTCGACGGTGTTTACCTTCCTCTGAGGGGGCGGTGGGCGTTGGGGTGTTCGCCGTGTACTTTGCAGTGCCTGTGATATCGAGCGCCGCCCACGCGGCGCATCGCGGATAAATCCGCTCCTACATCTATTGCAACGTGCCGGACCTGATACGCCATGGTTGTCCACCTTGGCGCATGAATTGAGCCGTGTAAACCGGCTGACAACCATGGCCTCACAGGCATGGCCACGTTGCAACAAATGTAGGAGCGGATTTATCCGCGATGCGCCGCGCGGGCGGCGCTCGGTCTTACAGGCGCTGAAAAGCTTGAGGCATGCGCCCAGCCCCTACCACAATGCCGCAGAAGCCGCAGTCAAAGCCCGCCCAAACACCCCGATCGCCGTGTCCACCTCAGCCTGGCTGGTAAACCGCCCAATACTCACCCGCACACTTTTGCGTGCCCGCGCCTCATCAAGCCCCAGCGCCAACAGCACATGCGAAGCGGCATTGCTCGCCGAGTTGCAGGCCGAAGTGGTCGACAGCGCCAATTCACTGGCCAAGGCCATGCTGTTGAAGCCGTTGGCCTCGACGCACAGGTTCAAGGTGTGAGGAATCCGCTGTATGGCACAGCCATTTAGACTGACGCCTGGCAATGCCAGCAGCCCCTCACGCAAGCGCGTTGCCAATTGCTCGATACGTTGGTGCTCGCTGTCACCCGGCTCACCGGCCAAGGCGAAGGCGCTGCCCATCCCAACAATCTGATGCGTCGGCAGGGTACCCGAACGCAGCCCCTGCTCATGCCCGCCGCCGTGGATCTGTGCACGCATCAGCTCACGGGCGCGGTGGCCGACATACAGCGCGCCGATGCCTTTTGGCCCATACACCTTGTGCGCCGAGAACGACATCAGGTCCACCGCCATCGCCTGCAAATCGATGGCCAGCTTGCCGACTGCCTGAGCCGCGTCCACATGCAGCAGGGCGCCATGGGCGCGCACTCGCTCGCCAATGGCAGCGAAATCGGTGACGGTACCCAGTTCGTTGTTGACGGCCATCAGCGACACCAAGCGAGTGTCGGCACGCAAGGCTGCCTGCACGGCGTAAGGCTGGATCAGGCCGCTGGCGTCCGGCGCCAGCCGGGTGATGGCCCAGCCCTGGCGCTCCAGTTCGTTGACCGTGTCGAGCACGGCCTTGTGCTCCAGCTGGCTGGTGATCAGGTGGCCCGGCTGGGCCTTGCCCTGAATCATGCCCTGGGCGATGCCCTTGAGTGCCAGGTTGTTGGACTCGGTGGCGCCCGATGTCCAGATGATGTCTTCGGCGCGGGCACCGACCCGCTCGGCCACTTGCCGGCGGGCTTGCTCGACCACTTCGCGTGCAGCCTGGCCGTAGGCGTGGCCACTGGAAGCAGGGTTGCCGAAGTTAACCTGGCGCCCGAGGCAAGTGAGCATGGTTTCGATGACCCGGTCATCGACCGGAGTGGTGGCGGCGTAGTCGAAATAGAGCGGGGCGCTAGGCATAGGGCGAGTCCGTGCAGTGCTGCCGTGGTATCGGCAATCGTTGCATCAAGCCTACGCGCTGGAGTGGGAATGAATTTGCCTTTTATGCTGGGTTTAACCATTCCATGGAGAATATTTTTCTCTATTCATAGAGCATCATGGAATAAATTTTACTCTGTGGGCGCATAACGAACCCACAGGTTTGCGAGTGTGGTCAGGCAGGCGCCAGCGCACGCTCTTCCTCGGCCACCACACGCTCGCACAATTCGATGATCTGCTCACGCATCCAGCGGTTGGCCGGGTCCTGGTCGGTGCTTTCGTGCCAGTACAGGTGAGTCTCCAGCGGTGGCACTTCCACCGGCAGCGGCTGGAAGCGCAACTGGTGGCGGCGGGCGAAACGCTCGGGCACGGTCATGGCCATGTCGGTCTGCTGCAATACCTGCGACGCCATCAGGTAATGTTGAGAGCGCAGCGCGACCTTGCGTTGCACACCCATCTTGCCCAGTGCCAGGTCGACGTATCCCAAACCGTTTCGGCGGCTGGAAATATGAATGTGGGTCATGCCCAGGTAGTTGTCCAGGGTCAGCTTGGCATCAGCCAGCGGGTGGCCCTGGCGCAGTGCACAGACGTAGCGGTCCTGCATCAGTTTGACGTGGCGCACCTGCGGGTCGGTGTTCAGTGGAGCATCGACGGCGAAGTCCAGGCGCCCGGCGGCCAGTTCCTTGGTGGTTTCGCGGCGCTTGCACAGGAAGCTTTCGATCAGCACTGCCGGGGCCAGGCGGCGCAGGCGCTGGAATAGCGGCGGCAGGATCACCGCCTCGGTGAGGTCGGTCATGCTGATGCGGAAGGTCTTGTTGGCCTGTTGCGGGTTGAAGATGCGGCTTTCTTGCACCGAGGTACGCAGCAGCGCCAGGGCATTGCGCACCGGGCCGATGATGTTCTGGGCCATGGGCGTGGGCACCATGCCCTGGGCGGTGCGCACGAACAGCGGGTCGTTGAAGGTTTCGCGCAGCCGCGACAGGGCATTGGACACTGCCGGCTGGGTGATGCCGACGATCTGCCCGGCGCGGGTCAGGTTGGCTTCGGTGTAGATCGCGTCGAAGACGATGAACAGGTTGAGGTCGACCTTGCTGAGGTTCATGGCGCCGCTCTTTGTTGGAATTATTGGCCGATCATATATCGGTTATGAATGTTTATACACGCGGAAAATAGACTAGGTAGATCGAGGCTGGCTGCTCTAGGCTCTGCCCATGTACTTCCAACCGTGAAGGTAACCCCGATGGATTTCGCCTATTCGCCCAAGGTCCAGGCACTGCGAGAGCGCGTCAGCGCCTTCATGGATGCTTACGTCTACCCCGCCGAACCGGTGTTCGAGCGCCAGGTTGCCGAGGGCGACCGCTGGCAGCCCACTGCGATCATGGAAGAGCTCAAGGCCAAGGCCCGCGCCGAGGGTTTGTGGAACCTGTTCCTGCCGGAATCGGAATACGGCGCCGGCCTGAGCAACCTTGAGTACGCCCCGCTGGCCGAGATCATGGGCCGCTCGTTGCTGGGCCCGGAGCCGTTCAACTGCTCGGCGCCGGACACCGGCAACATGGAGGTGCTGGTGCGCTACGGCAGCGAGGCGCAGAAGCGTCAGTGGCTGGAGCCTCTGCTGCGCGGCGAAATCCGCTCGGCATTCGCCATGACCGAACCGGACGTGGCCTCTTCGGACGCGACCAACATGGCCGCCACCGCCGTGCGTGACGGTGACGAGTGGGTGATCAATGGGCGCAAATGGTGGACCTCCGGCGCCTGCGACCCGCGTTGCAAGGTGATGATCTTCATGGGGCTGTCGAACCCTGACGGTCCACGCCATCAGCAGCACTCGATGGTGCTGGTGCCCACCGATGCGCCGGGCGTCAAGATTGTCCGCCCATTGCCGGTGTTCGGTTATGACGATGCACCGCACGGCCATGCCGAAGTGCTGTTCGAGAACGTGCGGGTACCGTATGAAAACGTACTCCTCGGGGAGGGGCGTGGCTTCGAGATCGCCCAGGGCCGCCTGGGCCCAGGCCGCATTCACCATTGCATGCGCTCGATCGGCATGGCCGAGCGGGCGCTGGAGCTGATGTGCAAGCGCTCGGTCGAGCGCACGGCCTTTGGCCGGCCATTGGCGCGCCTGGGCGGCAACGTCGACAAGATCGCCGACTCGCGCATGGAGATCGACATGGCGCGCCTGCTGACGCTGAAGGCGGCGTACATGATGGACACCGTTGGCAACAAGGTCGCACGCAGCGAGATCGCCCAGATCAAGGTCGTGGCGCCGAACGTGGCGTTGAAGGTGATCGACCGGGCGATCCAGATGCACGGCGGAGCAGGGGTGAGCGGCGATTTCCCGCTGGCCTACATGTATGCCATGCAACGCACCCTGCGCCTGGCGGATGGGCCGGATGAGGTGCACCGGGCGGCGATCGGCAAGTACGAGATTGGCAAGTATGTGCCGTCGCACCTGCTGAGCGGCGGAAGGTGATGCAAGCCTGTACCGGCCTTTTCGCGGGCAAGCCCGCGAAAAGGCCGGTACAGGTAAACCTTACATTTTCAGTTGTGGGTCCTTTTCCTTTTTGCGGGTGGCTACAGGTTCGCTGACGCTCGGTACCTGCTTCTCCCCCCGCGTCTTGATCAACGAAACTACCACCCCACCCAGTAACAACCCGAACGTCACCCCCAACGACAGCAACGCCGGCACCTTGCCCACCATCCCGTGATAGAAAATCTTGCAGCCAATGAAAATCAGCACCAGCGCCAGCGCGTACTTGAGGTAGACGAACCGGTGCATCAGCGCCGACAACGCAAAGTACAGCGAGCGCAAGCCGAGGATGGCGAAGATGTTCGAGGTGTAGACGATGAACGGGTCCTGGGTGATGGCAAAGATCGCCGGTACGCTGTCGACGGCAAACACCAGGTCGGCCAGCTCGATCAGTACCAGGGCCAGGAACAGCGGTGTGGCGTAGCGCAGGGCCTTGCTTTCGCCGGGCGGCGTCAGGCGCACGAAGAAGTGCGAGCCATGGATCTGGTCGGTCACACGCATGTGCCGGCGCACGAACTTCAAGATCGGGTTGTTGGCCAGGTCGGGGTGGCTGTCTTCCTTCGACAGGGCCATTTTCACCCCGGTGAACAGCAGGAAGGCGCCGAAGATATAGAGCACCCAGGCAAAGTTCTGCACCAGCGCCGCACCCACGCCAATCATGATCGCACGCAGGAACACCACCCCGAGAATGCCCCAGAACAGTACGCGGTGCTGATAGCGACGGGGGATGGCGAAGAAGCCGAAGATCATCGCCATGACGAACACGTTGTCCATCGATAGCGACTGTTCGACCAGGAAACCGGTGTAGAACTCCAGCGCCGATTGCGCACCCAGCTCGTGCCAGACCCACAGGCCAAACAGTACGCCGACACTGAAATAGCCCGAATACAGCAACAGGCTCTCGCGCATTTCGATCTCGCGGTCCTGGCGGTGCAGCACCCCCAGGTCAAGTACCAGCAAACCGATGACGATGGCCATGAACACCAGCCACAACCAGGTGCTGGTGCCAAGAAACGGAGTGGTGAGGAATGTCTGCAGAGCTGTCATGAGCCCCTCCTTGATAGTCGACGTTGCCATCTGAAGATCGCAACAGTGATCCGACATCACGGCTTGACAGCCGTCAGAGGGGCCCGGTATCACATGAGCTTGAGCCTAGACCCGTTTGCCAGTGATGCCGAATGGTGAGCTGTTACAATTCTTTGCCTGTCAGTAGACCCAGACTTCCACCCGCCGGTTACGCAAGCGGCCTTGCTCCATGTCGTTGCCGGCGATTGGCAGTTCATCGCCCATGCCAGTCACCTCCAGCACCTCGACGCCACCCCGTGCCAGTTCGCGGCGTACGGCCTGGGCGCGCAGGCGCGACAGCAGGGCTGCACGGCCAGGTGTTTCCTTGGGGTCGCCAAAGCCAACCAGCACCGCCTTGCTTTGCAGCTTGCCGGCCTGGCGCAGGTATTCGGTGACCCGCTGCACATCGCGCAGGGCCTTGTTGTCGAGGCTGGCGCTGCCTTCCTGGAAACGGAAGTTGACGCTCAAGCGTTGCGCTTGCTGGGCCAGGCTGCGGTAGCGCGGTGGCATGTCGGCCTGCGCCGGTACCGGTTGCGCGTTGACCTGCTGTGAGACGAAGCCCTGTGCAGCGACGATGGCCTGGCCGGCCGGGCTCTGGGCGAAGTCCGCCAGCGCTCGGGCCTGGGGTTTGGCATTGGCCGGCAGGTAGAAGTACAAGCGCCGTGACAGTGGGTAGTCTTCACTGGCCACCAGCTGACGGTCCGGCAACATGGCCGGTGCATCGCCCTCGGCCACCGCCAGCACCTTGGCCCCGTGCACGGCTGCCAGGCTGCTGAAACCGATAGCCTGGCGGTCAGCGCCGACCCGCTCGGCCAGCTCTTCGCTGGACTCGAAACGCTGCGCCTGGCTGGCCAGTTCGCCATGCTGCGGTTCCAGCACCAGTGCCTTGAAGGTCTCATAGGTCCCGGACCGATCATCACGTGCGTACAGGTGAATGGCACCGCCAGTCACGCCCAGTTGCTCCCAGCGCCGGATCTGCCCGGAGAAGATCTGGGCCAGTTGCTGGGTGGTCAACTGTGGCAGGGGGTTGTCGGGGTGGACGATCACCGCCACGCCGTCCAGGCCGATGACCTGCTCGGCGTTGGCCGAGCGCAGGTCACCCAGAGCCTTGAGCTGGTGCACCTCGGCGTCACTGATGGGGCGTGAGGCCGCAGCCAGGTCGGCATTGCCCTGGCCCAGCGCGGCAAAGCCGGTGCTGGAACCATGCGCCGCGACGTCGATGCGCAGCGCCTGCCCGTGGGCATCGCGTGCGGTGATCACGGTCTCGTTCGGCACTGCCCCCAGTGACTGCTGGATGTCCGTCGCCTGTTGCGCCCACAGTTGCCCCTGCACCAGGGCGGGCAACAGCGCCGCGCCAATGGTGTTGGAGCCTTGCACGCGCAGGTGGCCAGCTTCGGCCATGGCCGTCAGCGGGAGCAGGGGAAGCAGCAGGAGCAGCAGGCGGAGCATGCCGGGCGACCTTGTGGCATAGAGTTGCCCGGCAGATTACGACGGAGGGGTGACCGAAATGTGACAGTCAAGCGGCGTTCAACGCCTCGACGATGGCTTGGCCGACTGCCTGGGTCGAGCGGCTGCCGCCCATGTCAGGCGTGGTCGCACCGCTGGCGATGA
Source organism: Pseudomonas putida (assembly GCF_002025705.1). Lineage (NCBI taxonomy): Bacteria > Pseudomonadati > Pseudomonadota > Gammaproteobacteria > Pseudomonadales > Pseudomonadaceae > Pseudomonas > Pseudomonas putida. The sequence goes on from NZ_CP018846.1 coordinate 2,008,023, forward strand.
CCGCCTCGATGGCCTGCAGGATGTCATCGTGTGCCGCCTGGTAACGGCTGTCAGCCGTTTCCTTGCCGAGGAACTCGAGCATCAGCGCGCCCGACCAGATCATGCCGATCGGGTTGGCGATGTTCTTGCCGAAGATGTCCGGTGCCGAGCCATGCACCGGTTCGAACAACGACGGGAACTTGCGCTCGGGGTTGAGGTTGGCCGACGGCGCGATGCCGATGGTGCCGGTGCAGGCTGGCCCGAGGTCGGAGAGGATGTCGCCGAACAGGTTGGAGGCCACCACCACGTCGAAGCGCTCCGGCTGCAGCACGAAGCGTGCGCAAAGGATGTCGATGTGCTGCTTGTCCCAGCTGATCTCCGGGTAGTGTGCGGCCACGGCGGCGGTGCGTTCGTCCCAGTAGGGCATGCTCACGGCCATGCCGTTGGACTTGGTGGCCGAGGTCACATGCTGACGCGGGCGATTGTGCGCGAGTTCGAAGGCGTATTCGAGGATCCGGTCGACACCACGGCGGGTGAACACCGACTCCTGCAGGACGAATTCGTTGGCAGTACCTTCGAACATGCGCCCACCCAGCGACGAGTACTCGCCTTCGGTGTTCTCCCGTACCACCACGAAGTCGATATCGCCAGGCTGCTTGCCGGCCAGCGGGCAGGGCACGCCGGGGAACAGGCGTACTGGGCGGATGTTCACGTACTGGTCGAAGTCGCGGCGGAACTTGAGCAGCGAACCCCACAGGGAAATATGGTCAGGCACCTTGTCGGGCCAGCCGACGGCACCGAAGTACAAGGCGTCGAAGCCCTTGAGCTGGTCGAACCAGTCGTCCGGCATCATCTTGCCGTGGGCCAGGTAGTAGTCGCAGCTGGCCCACTCGAAGAACTCGAACTGCAGGTCCAGGCCGTGCTTGCGGGCGGTGGCTTCGAGCACGCGAATGCCTTCGGGCAGCACTTCATTGCCGATGCCGTCACCGGGGATGGCGGCGATCTTGAAAGTCTTGGTCTTGGTCATGGCCACACCTTGTGTCTGGGGATCTGATGTGGGCCATGCTATAAGGGTTTGCTTCATGGATAATCAGCCAGTTCATGCATTCTTGGTGTACGTATCGTGAATAATCTGCCAAGCCTCGACGACCTCGATATCTTCCTTCAGGTGGCCCGCCGCGCGAGTTTTGCGGCGGTGGCCGAAGCCCGCGGCATGTCGGCGGCGTTCGTCAGCAAGCGCATCCGCCTGCTCGAGGCGGACCTGGGCGTGCGCCTGCTGCACCGCACCACCCGGCGGGTGACGGTGAGCGAGGAGGGCGAGCGGGTCTACCAGTGGGCGCAGCAGATTTTCGAGGCCCTGCAGCGCATGGGCGATGACCTGGACGCCGGCCAGCGCGAGCCGGCCGGGCAGTTGCGCATCGCCAGCAGCCTGGGCCTGGGCCGGCGGATGGTGGCGCCGGCGTTGTCGGAGCTGGCGGCGCGCTACCCACGGCTGGACATTCGCCTGGACGTGCATGACCGCCTGGTGGACCTGGCGGCCGAGGGCGTCGACCTGGATATCCGCGTGGGCGACCAGATTGCCCCGAACCTGATCGCCAAGCGCCTGGCGCGCAACTGGCGGGTGCTGTGTGCGGCGCCAGACTACCTGGCCCGGCGCGGCACGCCGAAGACCCTGGCCGACCTGGCCAGCCATGACTGCCTGGTGATCAAGGAGCGCGACCATCCGTTCGGTCTCTGGCACCTTGAAGGGCCTGCTGGCGAGGAAAGTGTGCGGGTTACCGGCGCGCTGTCGAGCAACCACGGCGAAGTGGTGCACCAGTGGTGCCTGGACGGGCGCGGGATCGTGCTGCGTTCATGGTGGGATGTGCACGACAGCCTGGCAGATGGCCGGCTGGTACAGGTGCTGGAAGGGTATCGGCAGAGTGCCGATATCTGGGCGGTGTATACCGCGCCGCTGGCCGGGTCGGCCAAGGTGCGGGTGGCGGTGGAGTTCTTCCGCCAGTATTTCACCGAGAGGTTTCAGATCCCGGGCTGACAGTGCCGGCCTCTTCGCGGGCAAGCCTGCTCCCACAGTGAGCGCACCCTACTCAAGGTTGGTGCGATCCCTGTGGGAGCGGGCTTGCCCGCGAAGAGGCCGGCACAGCCACTAATCCTGTGGGATCAATGCGCCCCAGCCGACTTGCTCAGGTCACTCTCCGCCCACTCGGTGTAGATGCAGGCATCCGCCACCGCCCAGCGCACTTTCACGCTATCGCCCGGTTGCATCGGCATCCCGGCGGCCGACAACGCCTTCACCGTCAGTTCGGTACCGCCGGCGGTCACCACGTGGCAGGTCTGGCTCTCGCCCAGGAACAGCACTTCTCCCACCTTCGCACTTACCTCATTCCAGCCCGCAGGCAATGGCTCGCGCGCGGCCTGCTCGGCAGTCAGCGCCAGTGCCTTCTCCGGCCGCACCATGATCAGTGCGTCCTGTTGCGCGGTGAGGCCTGGGGTCAGACGAATCGCCACCGGCTGGCCTTCGAAGCTGCCTGCACCATTGCTGTTGGCCTTGATCCGCAGGAAGTTCGAGTTGCCCAGGAACGACGCAACAAAGGCATTCGGCGGGTTCTGGTAAAGGTCGTAGCCGGTACCCAGGCCAACGATCTTGCCATGGCTGAAGATGGCGATGCGCTGGGACAGGCGCATGGCTTCTTCCTGGTCATGGGTCACGTAGACGATGGTGATGCCCAGCCGGCGGTGCAGCTGGCGCAGTTCGTCCTGCAGGTCTTCACGCAGCTTCTTGTCCAGGGCACCGAGCGGTTCGTCCATCAGCAGGATGCGTGGCTCGTACACCAGCGCCCGGGCAATCGCCACACGCTGCTGCTGGCCACCGGACATCTGCGACGGCTTGCGGTGGGCGAATTGCTCCAGCTGCACCAGCTTGAGCATGGCGTCGACGCGCTTGGTGGTTTCGGTGGCGCTGAGCTTGCGAATGGCCAGCGGGAAGCCGATGTTGTCGCGCACGTTCAGGTGCGGGAACAGCGAGTAACGCTGGAACACCATGCCGATGTCGCGCTTGTGCGGCGGCACGTTCACCAGCGACTGGCCTTCGACCAGGATCTCGCCGCTGCTTGGCGTTTCGAAGCCGGCCAGCATCGACAGCGTGGTGGACTTGCCCGAGCCACTGGAGCCGAGGAAAGTCAGGAACTCGCCGTCCTGGATCTCCAGGTCGAGGTTGTCCACGGCGGTGAAGTCGCCGTAGTGCTTGTTCAGGCCACGCAGGCTGACCAGGGTCTTGCCGTGCGCGTTGTCTTTGATGACTGCACTCATTGTTGTTTTCTCCGCACGCTCAGGCGTTGACTTCGGTGCGCCGGCGCAAGGCGGCGGCAATGAACATGACAAGCAGCGACAGGCCGATCAGCAGGGTCGAGGCCACGGCGATCACCGGGCTCAGGTCCTGGCGCAGGGTGGTCCACATCTTCACCGGCAAGGTCTGCAGGTCGGGGCTGGCCATCATCACGCTCAGCACCACTTCATCCCACGACACCAGGAAGGCGAACAGGCCACCGGCGATCATGCCCGGGCGAATCGCCGGGAAGGTCACCTTGAAGATCGCCTGCAGGCGCGAGGCACCACAGATCACCGCAGCATCCTCGATCGACTGGTCGAACAGCTTCAGCGAGTTGATGATCGAGATGATGGTGAAGGGCAGGGCGACGATCACATGGCTGACCACGAAGGCGAACAGCGTGCCGGTGTAGCCAAGTTTGAGGAACAGCGCGTACACCGCCACGGCGATGATCACCAGCGGCACGATCATCGGCATGGTGAACAGCCCATAGAGCATTTCGCGGCCAGGGAAGCGGCCACGCACCAGGGCGAAGGCGGTGGGCAGGCCGAGCAGCACGGCAGCGATGGTGGTCAGCACGGCGACCTTGAGGCTGGCCAGGGCGGCGTCCATCCACTCCGGGTTGGAGAAGAACTGGCCGTACCACTTGAAGGTCCAGCCCGGCGGCGGGAACACCAGCCACTGGGACGAGCCGAATGACAGCAACACGATGAACACCACCGGCAGCAGCAGGAAGGCCGCGATGACCCCGGTGGTCAGGTACAGGCCCGTACGCAGCGGGCGGCCCATGGCATTGGGAGACAGGAGCATGGCGGTTTACCTCGCGTTGCCAACCGGCGATTCCGGCTGCAGCTTCAGGTACAGGTAGAAGAGCATCAGGGTGATTACCACCAGCAGTGCGGCGGCGGCGCTGGCCAGGCCCCAGTTGAGGAACGACTGCACCTGCTGGATGATGAATTCAGGCAGCATCATGTTCTGCGCACCCCCGAGCAGGGCCGGGGTGACGTAGTAGCCGAGCGACATCACAAACACCATCAGCGCCCCGGAGAACAGCCCCGAGCGGCACAGCGGCAGGAACACTTTCCAGAAGTTGGTCCACGGGCTGGCGCCGCAGATCGAGCCGGCCTGCAGTACCATCGGGTCGATGGCGTGCATGGTCGCCTGCAGCGGCAGCACGATGAACGGGATCATGATGTAGCTCATGCCGATCACCACGCCGGTGAGGTTGTGCACCATCTCCAGCGGGGTATCGATGATACCCATGGCCATCAACGCCTTGTTGATCACCCCCGAGCTTTGCAGCAGCACCAGCCACGAGTAGGTGCGCGCCAGCAGGCTGGTCCACATCGACAGCAGCACGATGTTCAGCAGCCAGCGGCCCCAGCCATTGGGCACCAGGGTGATCGCCCAGGCCAGCGGGAAGCCCAGCAGCACGCTGATCAGGGTGACCACGCCGGCCACCGAGAAGGTGTTGAACAGCACCCGTGCATAGGCCGAGTTGGCGAACAGCTGCTCGTAGTTGCCCAGCCCTGGCGTTGGCTCCAGCACCCCGCGCAGCAACAGGCCGACCAGCGGGGCGAAGAAGAACAGGCCGAGGAACAGCAGGGCCGGCAGCAGGTTGCGGCTGCCTTTCCAGCGTTGGCTCAAGCTGACGCGGCGCGTGGCCGTTCCCGGGGCGCCGGTGCCCGTGGGGGCACCTTGCGCGTTGTGCAGGGCGTTGATGGCGACTTTCATTTGACCAACCACTCATTCCAGCGGGCTGCGATGGCCTGGCCGTTTTTCGCCCAGTAGGCAAAGTCCAGGGTGACCTGATCCTGGGCGTAGGCGGTCGGCAGGTTCGGCGCGAGGTCTTTGTCGAGCTTGGCCACGCTGTCGAGGTTCACCGGGGCGTAGGCGGTCTTGTTGGCGAATGCGGCCTGGCCTTCGGCGCTGCTGGCGTTGGCCAGGAACTTCATGGCCGCGTCCTTGTTCTTCGAACCTTTCGGGATGACCAGGAAGTCGGCCATGACCAGGTTCTGCTTCCAGCTCACGCCTACCGGTGCACCATCTTGCTGCAGCGCATAGACGCGGCCGTTCCAGAACTGGCCGAGCGAAGCTTCACCGGAGGCCAGCAGCTGCTGCGACTGGGCGCCACCGCCCCACCAGACGATGTCTTTCTTGATGGTGTCGAGCTTCTTGAAGGCGCGGTCCAGGTCCAGCGGGTAGAGGTCTTTGGGGGCTACGCCGTCGGCCAGCAGGGCCAGTTCCAGCACACCGGGGCTCGGCCATTTGTAGAGGGCGCGTTTGCCAGGGTAAGTCTTGGTGTCGAACAGCGCGGTCCAGTCGACCGGTTTGTTGGCACCGAGCTTGCCTTCGTTGTAACCGAGCACGAAGGAGAAGAAGAACGAGCCGACGCCGTGATCGGAAACGAAACGCGGGTCGATCTTGTCGCGCTTGATCTGGTTGAAATCGAGGGGTTCGAGCAGGCCTTCGCTCGCGGCACGCAAGGCAAAGTCGGCTTCGACGTCGACCACGTCCCACTGCACGTTGCCGCTCTCGACCATGGCCTTGAGCTTGCCGTAGTCGGTCGGGCCGTCCTGGACGACTTTGATGTCGGTCGATTTGCTGAAAGGTACGGCCCATGCTTCTTTCTGGGCGTCCTGGGTGGTACCGCCCCAGCTGACGAAATTGAGGCTGTCGGCGGCCTGGGCGGCCTGACATGCCAGGGTCAGCAGGCTGGCGGACAGCACTGCGGTTACACGTTTGCTCAACAGCATGGTTACGCCCTCGTTGCTTTTGTTATTCGAGGCGGGGCTTCTGGTGCGCCCGCCAACAGTATTCGGGGAGCAGCTAAAACAAAGTGTCTTGTGGCCGTTTGTGATTGTAGGTGCCGGCCTGCAGATTCAAGGTCTACGGGATATCATATTATGGTATTCCAAGCTTTTGGCAAGAGGCATGAGGCGACCGGCCATCACTCCGTCCTCATGAGACTGCCGCAGCACTTGTAGGAGCGGCCTTGTGTCGCGAAAGGCCGCTCCTACAGGGCCCGTGTCAGCCAACCATGCCCGGCTCGAACGGAATGCTCTGCACCACTTCCAGCTCATAACCGGCCAGCCCGGCGTACTTCAGCGGCGGGCCCAGGTGACGCAGCTTGCCCACGCCCAGGTCCTGCAGAATCTGCGCACCGGTCCCGACCTCCGAATACACTTTCGACTGCCCACGCTGATAGGGGCGGACCGGCTGGGTCAGCTGCGGCACGCGTTCGAGCAACGCCTGGGAAGATTCATGGTTAGCCAGGATCACCACCACTCCGGCACCTTCCTCGGCGACTTTCTGTAGCGCCGCCCAAAGCGTCCAGTTGGCGGGCCCGGCGTATTCGGCACCGACCAGGTCGCGCAGCGGGTCGATCACGTGCACCCGCACCAGGGTCGGCTGCTCACGCCGGATATCGCCCATGACCATGGCCATGTGCACGCCGCCTTCGATGCGATCCTCGTAGGTCACCAGGCGGAAGGTGCCGTGCACGGTCGGCAGCTCGCGCTCGCCGATGCGCTTGATGGTCTGCTCGGTGCTCAGGCGGTAGTGGATCAGGTCGGCGATGGTGCCGATCTTGATGCCGTGTTGCGCGGCGAACACTTCCAGGTCGGGGCGCCGGGCCATGGTGCCGTCATCGTTGAGCACCTCGACGATCACCGAGGCCGGGGTAAAACCGGCCAGCCGGGCCAGGTCACAACCGGCTTCGGTGTGCCCGGCGCGGGTCAGCACGCCGCCTTCGCGGGCGCGCAGGGGGAAGATGTGGCCGGGCTGCACCAGGTCTTCGGGGCGGGCATCGGGCGCCATGGCGGCGGCCACGGTGCGTGCCCGGTCGGCGGCGGAAATGCCGGTAGTGACGCCGCTGGCGGCTTCGATCGACACGGTGAAGGCGGTGCTGAACACGCTGCCGTTGGCCGGTACCATCTGTTCCAGGCCCAGGCGCTGGCAGTGCTCGTCGGTCAGGGTCAGGCAGATCAGGCCGCGTGCTTCGCGGGCCATGAAGTTGATGGCCTGGGCGTCACAGCGCTCGGCAGCGATCAGCAGGTCGCCTTCGTTTTCCCGGTCCTCGTCGTCCACCAGCAGGACCATCTTGCCTTGCTGGTAGTCCTCGAGGAGTTCCTCGATGGTGTTGAATGCCATGTTGCGCGCTCACTGTGGTGGGGTGATTTTTATGGTATACCATCATACACAAATATCGTTGTAACAGGAGAGCAGCGGATGAAGGCCTATTGGATCGCCCACGTCGATGTGACCGACCCCGAGCAGTATCAGCAGTACACCCAGCGCGCGCCGGCGGCCTTCAAGGCATTCGGCGGCCGCTTCCTGGCCCGCGGCGGGCGCAGCGAGGCGCTGGAGGGGCGGCCCACTCCCCAGCGTAGCGTGGTGATCGAGTTCGATTCGTATGAGCAGGCACTGGCGTGCTACCGGTCGGAGCTGTACCAGGAGGCGTGCAGCCATCGCCAAGGGGTGGCAAAGGCTGAGGTGATCATCGTTGAAGGGTTCGAGCCTTGAGTGAGGGCTGATGGCCCTTTCGCGGGTAAACCCGCTCCCACAGGTGCACCACAAGTTTCGAATTTAGTGATGTTCTTGAGGAGGCCCACAGGTGCACCACAAGTTTCGAATTCAGTGGTGTTCTTGAAGAGGCCCACAGGTACATCAAAAGTTTCGAATTCAGTGGTGTTCCTGTGGGAGCGGGTTTACCCGCGAAGAGGCCGGTCCTGCTTATGGCATACCGGGTAGTTCATTGGGCCGCAGGTCGAACACCAGCACTTCGGCATCCAAACCATTGCCCAGCTCCAGCAGCTGTTCCTGGCGCACCCGCACGCCATCGCCTTCATTCAGCACCTGGCCATTGAGCTCGATGCTGCCACGAGCCACATGCACATAGGCATGGCGGTTTTCCGGCAAGACCAGCGTCGCGCGTTCCGCTCCATCAAACAGTCCGGCATAAACCCGCGCGTTCTGCCGTACCTGCAATGACCCCTCGGCGCCATCCGGCGAGATGATCAGGCGCAACTTGCCGCGTTTCTTCTCGGCACTGAAGTGCTGTTGCTGATAACGCGGTGTCGCCCCTTTGACGTTGGGCACGATCCAGATCTGCAGGAAGTGCACCGGTTGTGCCTGGCTGTGGTTGAACTCGCTGTGCGCCACGCCGTGGCCGGCGCTCATCAGCTGAACATCGCCCGGGCGGATCACCGAGCCGGTGCCCAGGGTGTCCTTGTGCTCCAGCGCACCTTCGAGCACGTAAGAGAAGATTTCCATGTCGCGGTGCGGATGTTCGCCAAAGCCTTTGCCGGGGATGACACGATCATCGTTGATCACCAGCAGGTCGGAGAAACCCTGCTCGTCGGGGTTGCGATAATGGCCAAACGAGAAGGTGTGGAAGGATTTCAGCCAGCCATGAAAGGCCAGGCCGCGGTCTTGGGCGTTACGGACGGTGAGCATGGGGAATTCTCCTTGAAATGCCGGGGCTGAAAGGGCTGGCGGCTGTTGATGGGAGAATCTTACTGTCAGTTTATGTGGATAAAAATTAGTCCGAGTGAGTATGACTGTCTCGTTTAAAGTGACGAATGCGAGGCAGTTCTGACAGGTATTTCTTCGAAGCGTGTAGGTCTGCTCTTGATTCCAGCAAGTGCGGTTTCAGGGGCTTTTCTGCTGTTAGCTTCCGGGCTTCCCAACTTCTGGAAGCGACCCATGAGAAGCGTAACGATCGATGGCAAAGGCCAGGCAGTAGATGGGGACAGGACAACCACTGGTGCGATCTGCCAGGCGACCGGCGCCGGCTATACCAGCGAAGGGCGCATGGTGCTGCGCTGTGGCGATCCGACCACTGCCTGTCCGATGTGTGGCGAGGAAGGTACAGTTGTCGAGGGAAACGCGGGCTTCATTTCGGATGGTAAACCTGTCGCGGTAGACGGTTCGTTGGTGGCGTGCGGTTGCCCGAGCGGCAGTAACCGGGTCGTGGCTTCAATGACCGATGCATTTCCTTCAGGCCGTACCGTTATTCTCGCCGGGTCAACGCCAGCAGTGCTTAATCAGAGCAGTCAGGTCCCGGCATTGGAGTCTGGCTTTCATATCGTCCAGCGAAGCATGTCGTTCGAGGAGGTGCTGGCGAGCCTGGAAATGACGCGAGCCCCCTTGCCGATTTCGCTCCTGCAGCGCTTGAACCCCAGCCACGCGGAAGGTTTCAAGGCGGGAGAGATTTTCGTGCTCGGCAGCCCGGACAGCGAGTTTGCCTGTAGCCCCGGCGAAACAGAGCTGATCATGGTGGCTGAGAAGGCGCGGGAGTCGCTGGCTGTTCTCTCCAGAGAGGAGGCCAATTTCATGATGCAGCACATAGGCGAGATCGCAGGTGTGCTTAACGGGGCGAGCCAGTCGATGGGCGTGGGCAAGGACATGCTGGAGCGAGGATTGTCGCAGGTGAAGGATACCCTCAAAGGGATCGAAGCATTGCACCAGCAGCAGTTCACCCTGCATGGCCATCTCAAAAGCCCGGAGTTCTTTACGTCGCGCCAGGCCCTATACAAACAACTGGATAGCCAACTGCGCACGGCGTTCCTGAACAAACCACTAGGGCTGGGAAGCTATGACAGGTTGCGCCGTGACCTTGGCATTTCGACCAAAAGTGTGGTGCATCACTGGAAGAAGGCCGGTGTGCCCGGACAGTTACCAGGCTATGCAACGCATCTGGATGATGTAGCGAAAGTCTCGAATTATCTCAAATACGGAGGGTGGGTCGGGGTAGGGCTTGGTGCCGGTTCTTCTTACCTGAAAGTGTATGAAGCCTGTCGTGCAGGTGAGACTGAAGAGTGTCAAAAGATTCGCTTTACTGAAACTGGAAGTTTTGCAGGGGGACTTACAGGAGGGGCTGCTGGAGCTGCTGCCGGTAAGTCGGTAGCCGGTGCTGTATGTAAATTCGGCGTGTGGGGTAAAGCTGCGTGCGGTATCGTCACAGTTGGAGGAGCCGCGTTCGGTAGTTCAAAAGGTATCGAGGCATTTGGTGAGTTCATAGGAGAGAAGTTGTACGAGGTCGTCTATGATTGACCTGAGCGATTGGCATGTGGTTATCCGTCTCACTGTATTGTTGATGCCCGCCGTGGCGATGCTGAGTGGACTGGCGATCAACGGTTATATCGCGATGTCTCGCCACTACACGGTTATGTGCAATTCATTCAGCCGCAGTAGTGCCCTGCAAGAAGAACTACGATGTGCGGGTGATTTTGGTATCAAGTCTCGATTCCTGGTCATTGCAGGGATGACTACGCCGCTATTGCTCCCTCGCCTCTTCATCAGGCGTGGTAAATTGCACCCTGGTGATTACAGGAATTTTCCATCCTATTTGAAAAGGAGTATGCGATCAGCATTGGGGTTAATGGTGTCTGGCCTTCTAATGGCAGCTGTCGTGATGAATTTTTTTAAGTTGTAAATGCCAAGTGGCATTTCAATCGTTGGGTGGTGACGCTGCTACTCGTCCCCATGGCGTTTTGGTACGTCGCCCCCAAGTGAGTTTCCATTTTTCTGAACAGGGGCAGGGGCGTCTCGGCTACATTTTGAATGCGCAACACGACATATCAAAAGGTGGGATCTTCCCGAACGATCGGTTTTTCACTGAGTTCGATTGGAACTACGGAGGAATATAGCGCTGCATCCGGGTTAACCCCAGATGGAGCGGATGGTGCTACTGGTGGCAAAAGTATCGAGGCATGTGGGCCGCTACCTGAATAGAAAATCGTGACGAAAAAGACCCGCCTGGGCGGGTCTTTTGTTTCAAAGAGTCACTGCAAATGCACCTTCAATTCCCCAGCCGCCTGGCGCATCGCTGCTTTTACTGCTGGCACCTGGCTCAGCGGGTTGAGCAGCCCATAGTCATGGATCATGCCGTTGTAGCGCACCGAGGTGACGGTCACGCCGGCTGCATTCAACTTGCGTGCATAAGCCTCACCCTCGTCGCGCAACACATCGAACTCGGCGGTCTGTACCAGTGCAGGCGGCAGGCCCTTGAGCTGCTCGCTGCTGGCGCGCAGCGGCGAGGCGTAGATCTGTTCCCGAGCCTTGGCGTCGGTGGTGTAGTTGTCCCAGAACCACTTCATCATCCCGGTGGTGAGGAAGTGCCCCTCGGCAAACTGCCTGTACGACGCAGTCTCGAAGCTGGCATCGGTCACCGGCCACAGCAGCAACTGGAAGCGCAGTGCCGGGGTGCCGGCCTCTTTGGCCTTGAGCGCGACCACTGCCGCCATGTTGCCGCCAACGCTGTTGCCAGCCACGGCCAGGCGCTTGCCGTCGACACCGATTTCCTTGCCGTGCTCGGCCACCCACTGGGTCGCGGCGTAGGCCTGGTTGATCGCCGCCGGGTAGTGCGCCTCTGGCGATGGGGTGTAGTCCACGTAGACCGCCACCGCGCCAGAGCCGACCACCAGGTCGCGGATCAGCCGCTGGTGGGTCGGGAAGTCGCCGAGCACCCAGCCGCCGCCGTGGAAGAACATGAACACGGGCAGGTCACCTTTGACATTGGCCGGGCGCACCACTTGCAGCTTGATCGACTGGCCGCTGGCCTGGATGGTGCGTTCCTTGACCTCGATACCGGACAGGTCGACCTTCACCGAAGCTTGGGCGCCGGTCAGCACGGCGCGGGCGTCTTTCGGGCTGAGCTGCTCGAGCGGCTTGCCACCCCCTTGTTCCAGCGCTTCGAGGAACGCCTGGGTGTGCTGTTCGACGCCTGGGCTGCCGGCGGCGAATGCGCTCGATACGAACAGGGCGAGGAGGGAAGCGGTGAGGGTCTTGTGGACAATGTTCATGAGCGAATCCTTTTCTGTTCAAGTGTTGGTAATGGGCGTCTTGCCTGGCCTTCAGGGCCATCGCTGCGACCTGTGTGTAGATTAAGAAGATGCACTTGCGAGAAAAAGCCGCTATAAAGCGTTTGACTGTCACCAAGAACGAGACAATGAACCCCTACGAAGACATGCGCATCTTTGCTCAGGTCATGGAGGCCGGTAGTTTCACTGCCGCTGCCGACCGCCTCGGCATGTCCAAGCAATCGGTCAGCCGCCGCCTGATGCAGCTCGAAGAGCGCCTCGGCGTGCGCCTGCTCAACCGCTCCACCCGGCGCCTGGACGCCACACCGCTGGGCCAGCACTACTACCAGTCGGCGCTGCGCCTGCTGGGCGAGGTGCAACAGGTGGAGCACGACATCAGCGGCCAGGCCCAGGCCTTGCGCGGCACCTTGCGCGTCAGTGCGCCGCTGTCGTTCGCCATGGCTCATTTGGGCTGCTTGCTGACCGAGTTTCTGCAGTTGCATCCGCAGGTGGATGTGGAGGTGGACCTCAGCGACCGCCCGGTGGACCTGATCGGCGAGGGTTACGACCTGGCACTGCGTATCGGTGCGCTGGAGGACTCCAGCCTGATTGCCCGGCGCATCGCCGATGTCGCACGGGTGTATTGCGCGAGCCCCGCATACCTCGAAGCACGTGGTGTGCCGGCCAGGCCGGAAGCGCTGGCCGAACATGATTGCCTACCCTACGGGCACTCGCGGCAGGTGCAGTGGCAGTTCCGCCAGGGCGGCAAGGTGCAGACGATCCAGGTGAGCGGGCGGATGCGGGCGAACAACGGCGAGTTGCTAAGGGATGCGGCGATTGCCGGGATGGGGGTGACCTATTTGCCGACCTTCATCGTCGGGCAAGCGCTGGCGGACGGGCGGCTGGTGACGGTGCTGGATGAGTGGGCGACGCCAGCGTTGCAGCTGTCGGCGGTGTACCCCCAGCACCGCCAGGTGGCGCGGCCGGTGCAGGGGTTTGTGAACTTCCTGCGCGAGCGGTTGGTGCAGCTGTAAAGCTGGGGCTGCTTTGCAGCCCTTTCGCGACACAAGGCCGCTCCTACAGGCGATCGCATTCCCCCTGTAGGAGCGGCCTTGTGTCGCGAAAGGGCCGCAGAGCGGCCCCCAGGGATATCAAACCTCCTACTCGTCCACCCCAACCCACCCACCATCGAACTCACCCATGGCATCCAGCAGCGCTTCCTGGAAATACGCCAGCGACGCCCGGTCGAACAGCAGCTGCAACGCCGGTAGCTCATCACTCCCGACATTCACCACGATCACATTGATCCGCGCCGCCGAAGTCTGCGCCACGGCCCCGACCGCAAACGCCTGCAAACGCAGATCGACCCCGCACAACTTGGCCATCACCGCACTGCAATGCTCCCCTGACAGCTGCAACCAGGCATGGCTGTCCTGGCGCGGCAGCAGGTAGTTGCGCCGGGCATCCTGCACCCATGCCTGTTCTTCGGCGGCTACCCGTGCACCCTGGTCGGCAAAGCTGCCCAGCAACAGATACTCGCTGGCCGACAGGCGCGCCACCCAGCTGCCGTCATCCTGGCGCAACGCCTGGTTGGGCAGCGCTGGCAAACGGTAGCCGAGTTCCTGCAAATACGCCGCACTGTCCCCCCCACGAAACCCGACCCGCGCCAGGTCGGTCAGGTCGCTCAACGCGCAGGTGTGCAGCAGCTCGGCCCGGGGGCTGCGTGGGATGAAGGCTTCGGCTTTCAGACTGGTCATGGCTCAGAGCTCCTGGCGCAGGTTGTTTGGGTCATGGAAGGGCAGTTGCACCACCTTGGCATTGACCATCAGGCCGCCTTCAACGCGGATCGGGATGTGCATGCCAGGCGTCGCCTGATGGGCGCCGGCATAGGCCAGGCCGATGATCTGCCCCAGGGTTTGCGAGTACTCGCAGGAAGTGACGTTGCCGCTGATGTCCGGGCCGTCCAGCACCAGGTGGCCTTCCAGTGGCTGCGGGCTGCCCTTGGGCAGGGTAAAACCGACCAGCTTGCGTTTGAGCGGCTGCGCTTCAAGAATCTCGATCGAGCGCTTGCCGACGAAGAACGGCTTCTTGCGGCCGATCGCCCACTGCATGTCGATTTCCGCCGGGTGGGTCATGCCATCGGTGTCCTGGCTGATGATCACGTGGCCTTTTTCCAGGCGCAGCAGGCGCTGGGTCTCGACGCCGAAAGGGCGGATGCCCAGCCCTGCACCGGCCTGCATCAGGGCGTCCCACAGGCGCTCGGCGTGGCGCGCCGGCACGTGCACTTCGTAACCCAGCTCGCCGACGAAGCCGACGCGCAGGATACGCGCCGGGATGCCGGCCACCGTGCCCAGGCGTACACCCAGGTAGGGGAAAGCAGCGGCCGACAGGTCGACATCGTCACAGACCTTGGCCAGCACCTGGCGCGACAGAGGCCCGGCCAGGTTGACCGCGGCCAGCGCGGCAGTCACGTTGGTGATGTCCACGTCCAGGCGCCACTGCGCGTTCCACTTGAGCATCTGCTGGTAGATACGGTCGACACCGCTGGTGGTGGCAGTGACGTAGAAGTGCTGCTCGGCCAGCCGCGCACAGACGCCGTCGTCGATCACCACGCCGTGCTCGTTGGTCATCAGTGCATAGCGGGTGCGGCCGATGGCCAGTTTGGCGAAGCCGAAGGTATACAGGCGCTCCAGCAGTTCGGCGGCGTCCGGGCCGCGCACGTCCAGGCCGCCGAGGGTGGAGACGTCGATCAGGCCGACTTTCTCGCGCACATGGCGCGCCTCCTCCTGCATGCAGCGCTCACGCTCTTCGGGCTTGCCGTAAAAGGCCGGACGCTGCCAGATGCCCGCAGGCATCATCTTCGCGCCGGCTTGCAGGTGGCGGCGGTGCATTGGCGTCTGCCGGTACGGGTCGAATGCGCGACCGGCGACATGCGCCAGCTTCTCTGCCTGGAACGGCGGGCGGGCGGTGGTCACCCCGGTTTCGCTGATGCTGCGGCCGGTGGCCTGGGCCACCAGGCGCGCGGTGGGCAGTGCCGAGTGGCGGCCCTGGGACGGGCCCATGCCGACCGTGGAGAAGCGCTTGACCAGTTGCACGTCGCGGTAGCCGCTGCGGGTGGCGTTGACGATATCGCGCACTTGCAGGTCCTCGTCGAAGTCGACGAAGTCCTTGCCCTTGGGGTGCGGGAAGATCGGCCAGGGGAAGTTGACCTTGGCCTCGGCAACGTAGGCCGATGGCGTAGGTGCTTGCAGGCCCAGCGCTGCGAGTGCTTCAGCGGCGCCGCGGCTGGCGTCGGTGAGCACGTTGTCCAGGCGGTGGCGGCCGTTCACGGAACCTGCGATATCCAGCCCGGCTGGCAGGTTGCTGATGGCGAACTCGTCACGGTCGACGTCATAGGCCAGCTTGCCACCGGCCTGGCACAGCAGTTGGTACACCGGCATGTAGCCGGCGGACATGCACAGCAGGTCGCAGGCCACACGCAGGCCCTGCTCGGCAACCTTGCCCTGGCCAGTGACCGGGCGGATGTCCGCGCCCGTGACATGGCGCATGCCCGCTTCGTGCAGGGCTTCATAGACGGTGCAGCCCAGGTGCAGTGGAATGTCGCGGCGCTTCAGCTCGCTGGCCAGCGCGGCATCGGCAGGCGCGGCGCGCATGTCGACCAGGGCGGCAATGGCCACGCCTTGCTCCTGCAGGTCGAGCGCGGCGAGGTAGCCGTCATCGTGGCCGGTGAGGATCACCGCGCGCTGCCCCGGCTTCACGGCGTAAAGCTTCATCAGCCGCTGCGCGGCACTGGTCAGCATCACCCCGGGCAGGTCGTTGTTGCGGAACACCACCGGCTGGTCGAACGAGCCGGCCGCCACCAGGCAGCGCGTGGCCCGCACTTTGTACAGGCGCTTGTGCTGGATCACCGGCAGGTAGTTATCGGTGAACCAGCCGTTGCAGGTGGCCTCGCACAGCACCTGGATGTTCGGGTGCCCATCGACGGCGGCCAGCAGTTCCTGGCGCAGGCTGCTGGCGCGGCTGCCGGCGATGTCGAAGCGGGCGTAGGTCAGCGAGCCGCCGAGCACCGGCTGCTGCTCGACCAGCAGCACCTTGGCCCCGGCATTGGCCGCGTCCAGCGCAGCGCGCAGGCCGGCCGGGCCAGCACCGATGACGGCGACATCGACAAACAGATAGGCCTTGTCGTAGTACTGCGGCTTGAAGCCCTGGTCCAGCACGCCGAGGCCGGCCTTCTTGCGGATCAGCGGCTCCCAGACCTTCCACATGCCCTTGGGCTTGTAGAACGAGCGGTAGTAGAAGCCCACCGGCATGAAGCGCGAGAACTTGCCCAGATAGGCGTCGCGGTCGTGTTCCAGGCTGCCGCTGAAATTCTGCCCGGTGACCACCTGGCCATCACGGGCGGCCTCCATGTCGGCCAGCACGTTGGGCTCTTCGGGTAGTTGCACCAGGGTGTTGGCGTCCTGCCCGGCCATGCTCAGCGGGCCACGCGGGCGGTGGTATTTGAACGAGCGCGACAGCAGCCAGCGGCCGTTGCCAAGCAGGGCGCTGGCAATGGTGTCACCGGCAAAGCCCGGGCAGGCCTGGCCGTCGAATTCGAAACGAATGGGTCGCTCGCGGTCGATCAGCAGGCCCATGGGCGCGGGGAGGCGAGTGTGGCTGTTCATCCGGCGATCTCCGGGGTGGCGGCAGGGCTGAAGTCGACGCGGCGGTCGAACAGTTCTTTGGGGTCGAAGGTGCGCAGTACCTGGTCGCTGAGGGTGTGGCGCTCAGCCAGGAACCAATAGCTGGAGGCGTTGTGCAGCCACCACTCGATGACCACGCCGGCCAGGTTGTCGCTGTTGAACACGTAGTCGGCCCACTCGGCGTCACTGCAACTGGCCGGGTCGGGCATGTGCTTGAACTCGCCGCCGTAGGTGAACTCGCTGATGTTGCGCGGGCCGTTCAAGGGGCAGGTCAGGATCTTCATCGTCGTATGCTCCTAGTGGCTGGCCGCGGTGGCGCCCATTTCGTTGACTTGCTGGAAGCGGCTGAAGCGCTCCAGGGCAAATGGCGCAATCATGTCTGGCACCTTGCCGCCGCTGGCGACCAGCTCGGCCATGGTCTTGCCGCAGATCGGCGTCGCCTTGAAGCCCCAAGTGCCCCAGCCGGCGTCCAGGTAATAGTTCTCGACCGGCGACAGGCCCATGATCGGGCTGTAGTCCGGGGTCATGTCGGTCATCCCGGCCCACTGGCGCATCAGCTTGGCGTTGGCCATGAACGGGAACATCTCGATGGCATGGGCCAGCAGGCTTTCCTTGAGGTCGAGGGTGGAGCGGGTGTTGTACAGCGGGTACGGGTCGGAGCCGCCGCCGAAGACGATCTCGCCACGGCTGGTCTGCTGCACGTAGCAGTGCAGTGCCGAAGAGCTCACCAGCGGGTCAAGGAACGGTTTGAATGGCTGGGTGACCATGGCTTGCAGCGGGTAGGTGTGGATCGGCGCACGGATGCCGGCCTTGGCCATCAGTAGCGAACTGGCACCGGCCACCGCCTGCACCACGCAACCGCACTGCACGGTGCCACGGTTGGTCTTGACCGCTTCGATGCGGCCGTTGCGGATCAACAGGTCCTGCACTTCGGTCAGCTGGTGGATCTCCACGCCGCGCTTGGCGGCCTGCTTGGCGTAGCCCCAGGCCACTGCGTCGTGGCGCGCGGTGGCGCCATCGATGTGCCACAGCCCGGCGAGCACCGGCAAGTGCCCGGGGTCGAGGTTCAGGCTTGGCACCAGCTCGCGGATCTGCTGGCGGTCGATCATTTCGGTGCGCCCGCCGAAGTGCTTGTTGACTTCGGCGCGCTGGCGGAAGGCGCGCACCGTGGCGTCGGTGTGCGCCAAGGTCAGTTGGCCACGCTCGGAGTACATGATGTTGAAGTCGAATTCGTTGGACAGGTTCTGGAACATCCGCACCGATTCTGCGTAGAAGCGCACGCCCTCCGAAGTCAGGTAGTTGGAGCGGATCACCGCCGTGTTGCGCGCAGTGTTGCCGCCGCCCAGGTAGGCCTTTTCCAGCACCGCGACATTGGTCACGCCGTGATACCTGGCCAGGTAGTAGGCGATGGCCAGGCCATGGCCGCCGCCGCCGATGATCACCACGTCGTAGCGTGGCTTGAGTTCGCACGGTGGCGGCAGGTCGACCTCCACCGGGTAGTCGGCGCTCAGGCCGTATTTCAGCAGGGCGAAAGGCATGCGGTGCGCTCCTGGTGGGCGGCCTGTTGCTGCAGGTCGAGGGCGAGCAGGGTGTTTTTCATCAGGTAGGCGATGGTCATCGGGCCGACGCCGCCGGGTACCGGGGTGATGGCGGCGACCTGTGGCAGTGCGGCGGCGAAGTCGACGTCACCGACCAGGCGGCTGTGGCCGGCCTCCTCGATGCGATTGATGCCGACGTCGATCACCACCGCGCCGGGCTTGAGCCAGTCGGCACCGATCAGGCGCGGCTTGCCGACGGCGGCGACGACGATATCGGCCTGGCGGCACAGTGCTGGCAAGTCGCGGCTGCGCGAGTGCACCACGGTCACCGTGCAGTCGGCCTGCAGCAGCAGGGCGGCCATGGGTTTGCCGACGATGTTCGAGCGGCCGACCACCAACGCATGCTTGCCGCGCAATTCGCCGCAGGCATCGCGCAGCAAACGCATGCAGCCGCTGGGTGTGCAGGGGGTGAGCACGTCACGCCCCTGGGCCAGGCCGCCGACGTTTTCGCTGTGGAAACCGTCGACGTCCTTCAGTGGGCTGATCGCCTGCAGAATGCGGTGTTCGTCCACATGCTCGGGCAACGGCAGTTGCACGAGGATGCCGTTGACCCCGGAGTCACGGTTGAGCCGGTCGATCAAGGTCAGCAGCTGCGCCTGGGTGGTGTCGGCAGGCAGGCGGTGTTCCAGCGAACGGATGCCCACTTCCTCGGCACGCAGCACCTTGTTGCGCACATACACCTGGCTGGCCGCGTCGGCCCCGACCAATACCACCGCCAGGCCCGGCTGCACGCCAGCCTGGCGCAAGCTCTGCACCTGCTCGCGGACCTCGGCCAGCACCCGCGCCGCAGTGGCCTTGCCGTCGATCAGCTTGATGCTGGGGATGGCGTTCATTTGAAGATCACCGTGCGGTCGTGGTTGAGGAACACCCGGTGTTCGAGGTGGTACTTCACTGCGCGGGACAGGGCGATGGTCTCGGTGTCGCGGCCGATCGCCACCAGGTCGTCGGGGGCGTAGGCGTGGTCCACGCGCTGCACTTCCTGTTCGATGATCGGGCCTTCGTCGAGGTCGCTGGTGACGTAATGGGCGGTGGCGCCGATCAGCTTGACCCCGCGCTGGTAGGCCTGGTGATAGGGTTTGGCTCCCTTGAAGCCGGGCAGGAACGAGTGGTGGATGTTGATCGCCCGGCCCGACAGCTGGCGACACAGGTCATCGGAGAGAATCTGCATGTAGCGCGCAAGCACCACCAGCTCGGTGCCGGTGTCCTCGACGATGCGCATCAGCGCGGCTTCCTGCTCGGCCTTGGTCTCCTTGGTCACCGGCAGGTAGACGAAGCGGATGCCCTGGCGCTCGGCCATCGGCCGCAGGTCGAGGTGGTTGGAGACCACGGCGGTGATCTGCATGTCCAGCTCGCCCTTGGCGTGGCGGTAGAGCAGGTCGGCCAGGCAGTGGTCGAACTTGCTGACCATCAGCAACACGCGCAGCGGCCGGGCACTGCTGTGCAGGCTCCAGTCCATGTCGAAACGCCGGGCCACGTCGGTAAAGCCCGCTTGCAGTTGCGGGGTGTCACCAGTGATGCCGGTGTTATAGCGGAACACGGCGCGCATGAAGAAGCGGCCATTGTCCTCGTCGTCGAACTGCGCCATCTCGCTGATGTAGCAACCGTGCTCGGCCAGGTATGTGGTCACCGCGGCGACGATGCCGGACACGGCCGGGCAACTGACGCGCAGGATGAAATGATCGGGAGCGGGGTGCATGTCGGATAGGCCTCGTGATGGAGTGGGGCAGGTCGGGCACAAGGGCAAAAGAAGTTTCGCGGCGGGCGAAGTGGTGTTTCTTGGTGGGAATATAAATTTCCCTTGGGCGATTTATAGGCGAAGGGAGGGGCTGCGGTCTAGTAGTTTGTGAAATTTTTTATCCTGTCAGGAAAGTTCTGGTCAGGCGTTCACCGCGAACTGGCCGTGAGGCTATGCTTGCTCCATGAGCTCCCCACCCCCTCTTCGCCAACCGTGCCCCCCTGGCGCCTGTGACTGCGGCCGCGAACACCTGGCCGAGCACCCGCCGGCGGCCCAGCGCATCCTTCTGCTGACCCGCCAGGAAGAGAAGCGCCTGCTCGAACGCCTGGAACACCTCAAGGACCTCGAAGACCTGCAGCGTCTGCAGCTGAAGCTGTACGAAAACCTCGGCATCCGCGTGCACATCAGTCCAGGCTTCAACGAGGTACGTACCATGCGCGGTATCGTTATTGAACTGGACGACCAGCCCGGGCTGTGCCGCAAGACCCGCCAGTCGATCCCGGCCGCGATCCGCCGGGGCCTGGAACGCAACCCAGAGGTGGCGTTCCGCTTGCTGGATGCTCACGACCTGTTGCGTAACACTTGAGACCAGACGCGATTTTGGTAGGAGCGGCCTTGCCGGGGCGCCGGACCGGTCGGAACGGGGCGCGAAGCGGCCCCAGGATTTCAGCGCTAATGCATAGATGACTGGGGCCGCTTCGCGCCCCGTTCGCGACACAAGGCCGCTCCTACAGGGGTTCTTGCCGGGGCCGCTAATTTTTCTGAAGCTTCCTACGTCTACCTGAGAACCTCCCTGCGCCAAGCGCGCAGCGGCATCCAACACTCAAGGAGACAGGCAATGACTTCCGTATTCGACCGCGACGATATCCAGTTCCAGGTAGTGGTCAACCACGAAGAGCAATATTCCATCTGGCCGGACTACAAGGCCATCCCCGAAGGCTGGCGCGCAGTGGGCAAGAGCGGCCTGAAGAAGGACTGCCTGGCCTACATCGACGAAGTGTGGACCGACATGCGCCCCCTGAGCCTGCGCCAGCAGATGGCTGAAGCTGCCGCCCAGTGACCACGCTCAACCTGCTGTGCCTGCCTTACTCCGGGGCCAGTGCCATGGTCTACAGCCGCTGGCGGCGCAAGCTGCCGGCCTGGCTGCAGGTGCGCCCGGTGGAGTTGCCTGGGCGCGGCGCGCGCATGGGCGAGCCGCTGCAGACCGACATGCAGGCCTTGGCCCGGCAGCTGGCCAGCGAACAGCGGCTGGCCGCCAACGCCCCGTACGCGTTGCTTGGCCACAGCCTGGGCGCATTGCTGGCCTTCGAGCTGGCCCACGAACTGCACGCGCTGGGCTGCCCGCCACCGTCTGCGCTGTTCGCCTGTGGCACCGCAGCGCCGACCCGGCGCGAAGACTATGACGGCAACAACTGGCGCGTGCCCAAGAGCGACGATGAACTCAAGCACGAGCTGCGTGAGCTCAACGGCACCCCGCCAGAGGTGCTGGACAACGCCGAGCTGATGAGCCTGACGTTGCCGATCCTGCGCGCCGACTTTCTGCTCTGCGGCCGTTACCTCTACCGCCAGCGGCCGGCCTTGCAGTGCCCACTGCACGTGCTGGGTGGCGAGGCGGATCGGGCCAGCGCAGAGCAACTGCAGGCCTGGCGCCAGGAGACCCACGGCACGTTCACGCTGCAGATGTTCCCTGGCGGCCACTTCTTCATCCATGAGCACGAAGACCGCGTGCTCGGCGCGCTGACGCAGGCCCTTGAAGCGCATAGGCTTTCTGCCTGATTGACGTCGCCGCCCGCCTGGGGGAGGCTAGGCCTTTTCCCAGGCAAGGGGCAGACAATGCTGATCGAACATCGCAAGGCCACGCTGCTGGTCGTCGACATCCAGGAAAAACTCATCGGCGCCATGAGCGACCCGCAAGGCACCGGCGACCGCGCGCGCTGGTTGCTGGCCGCCTGTGCCGACCTGGAGCTTCCGGTGGTGATCTCCGAGCAGTACCCCAAAGGTCTGGGCCATACCTTGGCAACACTGCTCGCCGCGGCCCCGGCTGCCGAGGTGGTGGAAAAGACCCACTTCTCCTGCGTGGCCGCCGAGTGCCTGCCTGCCAGCCTGATGGCCCGCGAGCAGGTGATCGTCTGCGGCATGGAAACCCACGTCTGCGTGCTGCAGACCGTGCTCGGCCTGCTGGCCCTGGGCAAACAGGTGTTCGTGGTCGAGGATGCCTGCGACAGCCGCACGCCGGCCAACAAGGCCGCGGGGCTGGCACGCATGCGCCAGGCCGGGGCGCAGGTGGTGACGCGGGAAATGGTGTTGTTCGAACTCATGGGCAGCGCCAGCCACCCGCAGTTCCGCCATATCAGCAAGACCTACATGGTCGGTGAACAGCCCTGAACGGGCGGCTGCTGGCGGCAGGGCTGATGGCCCTGGCGCTGCTGCAAGGTTGCGCCGGGCGCCACGAGGAAGAACCTGAAGCCGACCCGGCCAAGGTGCGTGCCCAGCTGCTGCGCCTGTTGCCGGCACAGGCCAAGGACCGCGAAGGCTGGGCCAAGGACATCCAGGTGGCGTTCGAGGCCCAGCGCATCACGCCGAGCAAGCGCAACCTGTGCGCCGTGCTGGCGGTGACCGAGCAGGAGTCGACCTTCAACGCCGACCCGCAGGTGCCCAACCTCGGGCGCATCGCCCGCGAAGAAATCGACCGCCGCGCGGCGCGCCTGCACATCCCCGGTCTGCTGGTCGACGGCGCACTGAAGACTCCATCGGGTAACGGCCAAAGCTATCAGCAGCGCTTGCTGGCGGTGCGCAGCGAGAAGCAGCTGAGTGCGCTGTATGACGAGTTCATCGCTCGCCTGCCACTGGGCAAGACCTTGCTCGGCGGCTTGAACCCGGTGCACACCGGTGGGCCGATGCAGGTCAGCATCGAGTTTGCGGAAAAGCACGCCAAGGATTATCCCTACACCTACGACGGCACCATTCGCCAGGAAGTGTTCAGCCGCCGTGGGGGCATGTACTTCGGTATTGCCCACCTGCTCGGCTACCCGACGCATTACGAACGGCAGCTGTACCGCTTCGCCGATTTCAACGCGGGTTGGTACGCCAGCCGCAATGCCGCGTTCCAGGCAGCCTTGAGCAAGGTCACGGGGGCGGACCTGGCGCTGGATGGTGACCTGATCGCCCCGGGTTCGATCACGCCCGGCAGCACCGAGCAGGCAGCGCGCAAGCTGGGGGTGAAGCTGGGGCTGCGCAATCCGCAGATCCGCAGCCAGCTGGAGTTGGGTGACAGCTTGGCGTTCGAGGACAGCAAGTTGTACAGCGGGGTGTTTGCCCTGGCCGATGCGGCGGCAGGCAAGCCGGTGCCGCCGGCGGTGTTGCCGGGGATCGAGCTGAAGAGCCCGAAGATCACCCGCAAGCTGACCACCGCCTGGTTTGCCGGGCGGGTGGATGAGCGCTATGAGCGGTGCATGAACCGGTAGACCGCACAGGCTTCTTCGCGGCGGTACGCGCAGGGGATGGCGTCAGGGCCACCCTGTGCTCGCCATGACAAGTTCAGTGCCTGTGAGATCGAGCGCCGCCCGCGCGGCGCATCGCGGATAAATCCGCTCCTACATTTGTTGCAACGTGCCGAACCTGTGACGCCATGGTCGCCTGCCTTGGTGCATGTCTTGAGTCTTGCAAACCGGCTGAAAACCATGGCCTGACAGGCATGGCCACGTTGCAACAAATGTAGGAGCGGATTTATCCGCGATGCGCCGCGCGGGCGGCGCTCGATCTCACAGGCACTGAAGATGTTGTGGCAGGCACATGAAAGCCCTGATGCCATTCCCAGGCGACATCACCCTTCGCTCAACGCCCCGACCACCTGCTCGACACTGGCCTTGAGCCCAGCCACAGCATCCTCCGGGTCACTCTCCACCACCAGCAACTTCGCCCCGGCCGCTTCGATCACCTTGGCCAGCGCCGCATCCGGTTGCCGATGATCCAGCACCAGTGCCACAT
This sequence comes from Pseudomonas putida, assembly GCF_002025705.1. Taxonomy (NCBI): domain Bacteria; kingdom Pseudomonadati; phylum Pseudomonadota; class Gammaproteobacteria; order Pseudomonadales; family Pseudomonadaceae; genus Pseudomonas; species Pseudomonas putida. The sequence goes on from NZ_CP018846.1 coordinate 2,032,136, forward strand.
CCTGCCCCTTGAGGTTCTCGCCTAGCGCTTTCAGCGCCGCCGCGTCCCATTTGCCATCCGCCGGCAGCGGCTGCTCCACCACATCCAGGTTCAAGCCGCTGGCCAGATACCCCAGGCGCTCGGACAGGCTGACCACACTCAGGTTATCGACCTTGGCCAATTGCGTCTGGCTGCTGGCAGTCATCTCCAGCAACTGGCGTTTGAGCCCTGCCAGGTTGCCCTGGATCCTGGCCTTGTCGGCGGGCGACAGGCGCTCCAGGTCATTGGCCAGCACGTCGGCCATGCGACCGAGGTTGGTCGGGTTGAGCCAAGGGTAGGCGGCATAGGCATCATCACCACTCACGGCGATACCCGGCAGCGCACCATCCACCGGCCGCGCCGCGTCGATCTCGACGATGCGGATGTTGCTGCGCCGCGCCATCGGGTACAGCGGGTCGTCACGCCAGATCGAGCGCACGCCGATCACCGCATCGGCCTGCAGCGCGGCCTTGGCCAGTGCAGCGCCACCCCGGCTGCTGAAGTAAGACGGCTGGCGGCTGGCCGGCAGGTTGGCCGGTGCGGCGCGCTTGAGCTGCACGGCGGTGCCGGCGAGCAGGGCGCTGGCCAGGCTGTGGGTCACGGGCAGGGTGGTCAGCACTTGCGTGGCCGAGGCCAGTGCAGGCAGGCCTGCGAGGGCGACGGCCAGGGTCAGCTGTTTCAGGTTCATGCCGGGTTTCCTTGCAGGCGTGGGACGAGGGCGCGGGCCAGCGCGGCGAGGGCGAAGCAGATACCCGCGACCAGAATGATCGCCGCGCCCGAGGGCACCGGCAGGTCGAGGACAATTGGCAGGAGGATGCCGAGCAGCGTGCTCAGGGTGGCGATCAGCACCGCAACGAAGAAAAACCCCTTCAGCGACTGGCTGACCAGGCGCGCCGCCGCCGCCGGGATCACCAGCAGGGCACCGACCAGAATCGCCCCGATCACCTTCACCGAGGCCACGGTGACCAGGGTCACCAGCACCACGAACAGATAGTCCAAGGTCTTCACCGCCACCCCGCGCACCGCCGCCAGCTGCGGGTTGAAGCTGGCCAGCATGATGCGGTTGTACAGCGGCAGGGCCAGAGCCAGCACCAGCAGCGCGACGATGCCCAGCACCATCAGGTCCTGGGCGCTGACGGTCAGCACCGAGCCGAACAGCACGTTTTCGAGGATATGCACGTTGATCTTGCCGGCCAGCATCAGCAGCAGGCTGGCGCCGAGGGCCAGCGACACCGAAAGGAACACGCCGATCAGTGTGTCTGGCGACAGCCCGGTGCGGTTGCGCAGGAAGTTGAGCAGGATGCCGAACAGCAGGCAGTAGCCGAACAGGCTGCCATAGGGGCCGGTGTAGGGTTCGCCGAGCAGGATGCCGATGGCGACCCCGGTGAGCGCGGCATGGCCGACCGCTTCGGAGAAAAAGGCAAAGCGTTTGACCACCACCAGGGTGCCGAGGCCACCCAGTACCGGGCCGATCATCAGGCCGGCCAGCAGGGCATTGATAACGAAACCGTAGGCCAGGGCCTCTGGCAGGTAGCCAGCGCCGGCCCAGCCCTGGACCAGTTGGCGGAATGCTTCAAAACTCATCTGGCAAGGCTCTCGCTGCGAGGGTTGACGGAGAACAGGCCAAGCAGGCGTTCCGGGGTCAGGGCCTGGGCGGGCGGGGCGTCGAACAGGACCTGGCGGCTCAGGCCAGTGACCCGGTCGGCCAGGCGCAGCACGGCTGCCAGGTCATGTTCGATCCACAGCACCGTGGTGCCGGCCTGGCGCCAGCCTTGCAGCAGTTGTTCGAATACCTGAATGCCGGCTTCGTCGAGCGCCGACATTGGCTCGTCGAGTACCAGCAGTTGCGGTTCGGGAATCAGGCCCTGGGCCAGCAGCACGCGCTGGCGTTCACCGCCGGACAACGCGCCCATCCGCCGTTTGCGCTTGTCGAGCATGCCGACCCGTGCCAACGCCGCATCGATCGCCGGCTGCACCCGGCGTGACAGGCCAAGGAACGCCGGGCGCCGCTGGCACATGGCAGCCATGAAGTCGTCCACGGTCATCGGCAGCCCGCGGTCGAACTCCAGCGCCTGCGGCACATAGCCGATCACCTGCTGCGCACCCGGCCAGTGCAGGGTCAGCTGGCCCTGATGCGGCATCTGCCCGAGCAGGGTCTTGATCAACGAGCTCTTGCCGCCGCCATTGGGGCCGACGATGGCATGCACGCTGCCGGCGGCAACGCTGAACTGCACCTGTTCGAGTATGCGTGTGCGGCCCAGGGTAAGGTCGATGCCGGCGAACTCGATGCGCGGCCCACCGGGCGCCGTGAGGTTGGCAGCGGCGGTCATGCGCGGTTCTCCTGGATGGCGCGGACCACGGTGTCGAGGTTGCGCTTCATTTCCACTTCGTATTTGTCCTTGGTGTATTCGCCGTAGGAAATGTGCGTCAGCGGGTACAGGCGCACGCCGGATTCACGCTGGATGGTTTCGACATAGGCCGACGGGAAGTCCATTTCCGAGAAGATCACTTTCACGTCCAGCGCCTTGAGCTGGTCGATGGTCTTCTTCAGCTGCGCCGGGCTCGGTTCGATGCCGTGGGCAGGTTCGACCACAGCCGTCACTTCCAGGCCGAAATCGCGCACCAGGTAGTCGTAGGCGGCATGAATGGTGGCCACGCGGAAGGTGGCCGCCGGCGCTTCGCTGACCTTCGCCAGGGCTTCGGCGCGCAAGCCCCGCAGGCGCTTGGCGTAGGCGCGGGCATTCTGCGTGTAGAACCTGGCGTTGTCCGGGTCGAGCTTGCCCAGCTCGCGGGCGATGTTGTTGACCTGGGCGATGGTGGTGCTGATCGACAGGAAGGTGTGCGGGTTGACCACCTTGCCGGCGCCGCGGGCGGCGATGCCGGTGGCCGCCAGCAAGGGCACGTTCTGGTTGGCCTCGATGGTCGTGATGGTGGGCTTTTCGCTGGCGGCGATCATGCGGTCGGCGAAGTCGTCATGCCCCACGCCATTGAGCACCACCACGTCGAGCGTGCCGATGCGCTTGATGTCCTCGGCGCGCGGTTCATAGGCATGGGGGTTGAAGCCGGCCGGAATCAGCGGCACCACCTCGGCCTTGTCGCCAACGATATTGCTTACGTAGCTGTAGTAAGGGTGCAGGGTGATGCCGATGCGCAGGGGCTTGCCGGTGTCGGCCAGGGCCAGCGCCGGCAGGGCGCAGGCCAGGAGCAGGGCGAGGGCTTTGCGGAACATGGGGGAGTCCTTGGGTTCAGTGACGGTGTTCGCGGGTGACCCCGGCGTCGTAATGGCTGACCACCTGCTGCCAGCCGGCGGCGCTCAGCGCGGCCTGGCCGAGGTCGTCGGGGAGCACGGCGGCGCTGTCGCGGCGCAGCCAGATATCGACCTCGGCGCTGCCAGCGTCGGGCAGGATCAGCAAAAAGCTGCCCGCCACCTGTGGCGCCTGGCTGCGGCCCAGGCAGGCACCGCTCGGCAGCCACTGCCACTGGTGGCCACCACGGCTCTGGCTGCCGGCATCGACCACGAACGGTGGCAGGCCTTCCTCGGCCAGGGCCTCGATGCTGGGCGTGGCGGCGTTTTCCTCGCGCAGCAGCTGGATTTCGTCGAACGCCACGCGCAGGTCGGTATAGATACCTTGCTCGGCCGCTGTCAGGTCGCGGCGGGCGTCGATCTGGTGGCTGGCGATGATCTGTTCGTCCTCGCGTTCCCCGCGCAGCAGCACCACGCTGGTGGCGAGGGCGACGATCAACAGGCTGACCAGCAGCACGTAGAGGGTTTCGTGCCCGGCACCCGCCGGGCGCACCACCTGGGTCTGGCTCATGGCAGGGCGGCTCATGGTTGCGCGATGTCGGCGTGGTCGACTTCCACGACATGGCCGGGGCCTGCGTCGAACAACACGTAGAACTCGCCGTCGGGGCGCTTGAAGGTCAGGCTCGAGTCGTCACCGAGCTTGCCGCCGACCAGCACCTGCTCGTCGTAGCCGATCACGTCGAGGGTCACCCCAGGCGCGCCGCTGCCATCGGAGAAACCGCCGGTGCACTTCACCTGGCCGCCAGCGACTTCCTCGCACTCGCACATCGGGTTGTGGGCCAGGGCCGGGCCTGCGGCCAGCACCAGCAAAGGCAGGGCGAGCCTGCGCATCAGGTGTTTCATGGTTTGCCTCCTTGTTTTTCGAGCCAGGCCACAGTGGCTGGCGAAGCCTTGGCCAGGGGCACGGATGCCTGGTGCAGGCTGCCGTCCCAGCCTTCGAGGGTGATCCAGATCTGCGCATCGGTGCGGGTGCGCGGCGGTATCGGCAGGTTGGTGACCATGCGGTACGGTGCGCCGAAGAAGATGGTGCCGGCGGCGCGCAGGCTGCGCGGCTTGCCGATGCGCAGGTAGACCGCCTTGACGTCATTCACGCAGGCCTTGCACAGCGCCGCATTGAACAGCTTGAAATGGCCGGCGGGGCCGTCGGCGCGCGGTGCTTCGTTGCGCAGTTCGGCGAGGTCGAGGCTGTAGGGGCCGACCTGAATGTCGCTGATCGGGTTCGCACCAAGCCCGGCGTCACCACGGAACAGCCTGACGTCGGCGAAGTACTTGGGCATGAAGCCCAGCGGGATGAGGATCAGCAGGATATTCAGGTGAAAGCGCCACTTCAGCCACCATTGCTTGAGTGGGCGGGCGGGCAGGGCTTGGGCCTGGCTCATGGGCGGACCTCCAGGGTGGTTTCGCGGCTTGTGCTGCGGGGGGCGCGTTCGCTGCGCTTGAGCGCCGCAGCCGTGGCCTGGGCGGTGCGCTTGGTCCAGATCAGCAGGCCGCTGAACACCATCAGGGTCAGGATCAGGCCGAAGAAGAACCAGATCAGCTTGATCGGCAGCCCGCCAAAGTCGCCGGTGTGCAGCGGGCGCATGGACTCGGTGACGAATTCCAGGGCCGAGCGGTCGCTGAGCAGGAACTGGCTGTCGACCTGGCGGGTGTAAGGGTTGACCGAGGCGCTCTGGAACATCAGCGGGTACCAGCCACGCCCGCCCATTTCGATGTGGCTGTAGGCGGTGGCCGGCAGCGAAATGGAAGTGATGTCCAGGCTCGGTATGGCCAGGCCGGCGATACGCGCGGCCTCGTCCAGGTCGATGCGCGGCGCCGGGCTGCCATCAGGTGTTTGCGGCACCTGCTCGCGGGCGATCACCGGCACGATTGGCTCGCTGGAAATGGTGATGTGGTTGTCGGAGAGGACCGCCCGGATCAGGAACCAGATGCTGGTGATGGAAATGACCGCGATGAACCAGATCGACCAGACGCCGGCCAGGCGGTGCAGGTCGCCCCAGAAGATGCGCGCGCCATGGCCGGTGCGTACCGGTTTGAAGAAGCCTTTCCAGAACTTCTTATACACCACCAGGCCTGTGACCAGCGACGCCAGCATCGGCAGCCCGAGCAGCGAAACCATGTACCAGCCCCAGCTGAAGCCGTTGGTGAAAGGCACCAGCCACCAGCCATGCAATGCACGGGTGAAGGCTTCGAAGTTGAAGTCCGGCATCTTGCCCTGAATGGCCCCGGTATACGGGTTGACGTAGAGCATCGGGCTGGAACCATCGGCGTAGGTGACCCGCGCCGTGAGCGCGAAGTGCGTGCCGTCTGGCTGGCTGAGCGAGTTGACTGCCATGTCTGGCTCGGCCTTGTGCATGGCATCGAGCACTTGCTGGAAGCTCAGGCGTTGGGCGCCGTCGTCGGGCTTGCTGGCACGCACGTCGGGGTTGGCCAGCCAGACGATCTCCTGGCTGACCACGGCCAGCATGCCGGTGAAGCAGACGATCAGCACGAAGAACCAGATTGGCAGGGCGAGCCAGCTGTGGACCAGGAACCACAGCTTGGACTTGGATTTTTTCGGTGATTTAGCCATCGGTCAGTCTTCTGAAAAAAGGGGGCGAGCACAGGCCCAACCAAAGAGGGCTGTTCTTCAAAGGACGAATGAGAATGAAAATCCTGCCGGATTAAGTGCAAGCAAATGTTTCGGCGGGTACAAACGCTGACAGGGCGCTCGTGGCGCCCTGTCGGTGGGGGAGCAGCGTGAATCAGGCGCTGGTCAGGGCCACGGCGGGCTGAGCCTTGCCATGCTGGCGTGCCAGGTCGTGGTACAGCGCCTGGCCGATTTCGGCGGCACGCGAGGGCAGGACCGAAAGCAAGGTGTCGCTGAGGCCGTGGCTGTTCTCGCAGAACCCTTGCAGATAGACCGAAGCCTGCAGGTCGGGGCTTGCCAGTACCCGGTAGTTGCGGTCGACGCTGAAGTCTTCCACATAGTTCGCCAGCGGGGCGAGCAGGTCGCGGTGCGAGCGGCGCTCGTAGCCGGTGGCAAGAATCACGGCGTCGTAGCGGTGGGTCTGCTGCTGGCCGGTGGCCAGGTCGCGCAGGGTCAGTTCGATGCCGTCGCGGGTGGCCACCACGGCCTCCACCTGGCGGCGGCACAGCACGTTGTGGCGGAACTGATGCGCCACCTTCTGCCGGTAGAGGATGCCGTAGATGCGCTCGATCAGGTCGAGGTCGACCACCGAATAGTTGGTGTTGTGGTACTCGCCGAGCAACTTGGCACGCTGGTCGGCTGGCTCGTTGTAGACCAGGTCGGTGTAGTCCGGGGAGAAAATCTCGTTGACGAACGGGCTGTCATCGGCCGGCTTGAGGGCGGAGCCGCGCAGCACCATGTCGACCTTGACCGACGGGTAGCTGTCGTTGAGGTCGATGAACGCCTCGGCGGCGCTCTGGCCCGAGCCGATCACGGCGATGCGCATTGGTTTGCCGGCCGTGCACGGCAGCTTGTTCAGGCTGCTCAGGTACTGGGAATGGTGGAAGACCCGAGGATCGTCCTTGAACGCACCGAATTTTTCGGGGATTTTCGGTGTGCCGCCGCTGCCGACCACCACCGAGCGCGTACGCCGGCTGAACTCCCGGCCTTGCCCATCACGCGAGACCAGGCGCAGGTGCTCGACGCGCCCGGCTTTCACTTCCGGCTCGATGCGCAGCACTTCTTCGCCATACACGGCCTGGGTGGCGAAATGCTCGGCTGCCCAGCGCAGGTAGTCGTTGTACTCCAGGCGGCAGGGGTAGAAGGTGCCGAGGTTGATGAAGTCGGCCAGGCGCTGCTTCTGGTGCAGGTAGTTGACGAAGCTGTAGGGGCTGGTCGGGTTGCGCAGCGAGACCAGGTCCTTGAGGAACGAGATCTGCAGTTCGCTCTGGGTGGCCAGGGTTTCGCCGTGCCAGCGGTATTCCTTCTGCTTGTCGATGAACAGCGCATCGAGGGCGTGGCCCTGGCTTTGGGCAAGTTCTTCCAGGGCGATGGCCAGGGCCAGGTTGGACGGGCCGAAGCCCACGCCGATCAGGTCCTTGATTGTTTCCGGGTGTGCAGACTGGCTCATGGCTGCGATTCCATAATGGGGCGAATGTGGGCGCATGCCGGGGCTCCGGCGCCTGCGCTTGTACATTGGGTGGAACGAGCCAGCTGAAGGGGAATTTACTGCCGGGGAGGGTGCCTGCGGCCGAGCGGGCCTAAAGGTCTGGGCCTGCCGGCCGATACGCAGGTCAACTCAAGGACCCATCGCAACGCAGGGAGAAAAACATGGTTGGTATAGCATCAGTCAGCATCAGCAACGCTTCGACCCAGGCGGCCAGCACCCTTCAGGCCGGCGACAGTGACAAGACCGAGGGCGGCAGCTCGACGCTGCAGGTCGACACGTCGAAAGTGCGCGGCGACGGGCAGGCTCAGGCGGCGGGTGGCGCTCAGGGCAGCAGCGAAAGTGATGAGCCGGCGCACATCAAGCAGCTGCGCGAGATGATCAAGAACCTGCAGAAGCAGATGGCGGAAGAACAAAGGCAGCTGGCCAGCCTGATGGCGCAGAAGGGCGATGACACCACCAAGCTGGCGGCAATCACTGCCAAGCAGGCCAGCATCGCCACCCTCAGCGGGCAGATCATCACGGCAACCGGGCAGTTGCTCGAAGCGCTGCAGGAGACCGGTGGCAGCAGTGCCGGCGGGGTGGTAAACACCCAGGCCTGAAGCCTGCCGCACCGGCCTGCGGGGCATGGCACCGGCGTGGCCGGCGCTCGCGGGCAAGTCGGGGCGCCGAACCGCCGCCCCCACAGGTAATCTGCAGGCTTCAGGTTACTCCGAAGCCAGGCGCCCCTTGCTGTGCTTGTCCGCCTTGTACTGCATGGCCACTGCCGGTGCCGGCTTGGTCGCACCGGTTTCCAGCCACTGGCGCATGCGGGTGGCGTCGGCGAAGTGGGTGTACTTGCCGAAGGCATCGAGGATCACCATGGCCACCGGTCGGTTGTCCATCTTGGTCAGCAGCACCAAGCAGTGGCCGGCCTCGTTGGTGAAACCGGTCTTGGTCAGGCTGATGTCCCAGTTGCTCTTGTTCACCAGGTGGTCGGTGTTACGGAAGCCCAGGGTGTAGTTAGGCTTGCGGAAGGCCACGGTCTTCTCGCGGGTGGTCGACAGCTCGCTCAGCATCGGGTACTTGCGCGATGCCATCAGCAACTTGGCGAGGTCGTGGGCGGTGGAGACGTTCTGCGTCGACAGGCCGGTCGGCTCGACATAGCGGGTGTGCGCCATGCCCAGGCTGCGGGCCTTGGCGTTCATCGCCTTGATGAAAGCCGGGTAGCCGCCCGGGTAATGGTTGGCCAGGGTGGTGGCAGCGCGGTTTTCCGACGACATCAGGGTAATCAGCAGGGTTTCCCGGCGGTTCAGCTCACTCCCCAGGCGCACGCGCGAGTACACCCCTTTCATGTCCGGGTTGTTGGCGATGGTCATGGTGAGCATCTCATCCATGGGCAGCTTGGCATCCAGCACCACCATCGCTGTCATCAGCTTGGTCACCGAGGCGATGGGCACCACGCGGTCGGCGCGGCTCGAATACAGTTCCTGGTTGGTATTCAGGTCGATCAGCAGGGCGCTGCCAGACGCGAGGTGCAGCTTGGACGGGTCGCGTTGGACCTGGGCCGGGGGTTGCGCAGCAGCGGTCGACGGAAGGGTCGCAGTACCTGTGAGCAACAGCAGCAGGCTGAGGATGGACAGGGATGTTTTCACGTTGAGGCTCACTAAAAGTTGGTATGTCGTTGGCTGTGCAAGGGTTTTCCCCCAAAAAACCGATGCATTCTGGAGTATGGCTGAACGCCTGTCGATTGCTCGTTGAGTCGGCTAACAGAAATGAAAAAAGCTTCATGCTGTATCGGTTTTTCTGTCTCCGTTCGTCGGTTCGCTCGGGCAAAAAAAGACCCGCCAGAGGCGGGTCAGAAGAGGCGTAGGGAGCAACGCACAACAAATTCGGTCAAGCGATCAGGCAAGCGGCCTGAAGCTGTTCTGCCAAGGCCTGGGCCGAGGCACGGGTGGCGAGCGGGCCGCTGACAGCCTCACCATTGCTTACCAGGTACCAGCAGGCCAGCAGGCCTTGCTCGCGCAGGGTGACGGGGACAGCAGTGCCGACGACGGACATGATCTGGATAGTGGCCATGGGGACCTCCTGTGAAACATGGCCCTACCTTACGCAGCAGCCGGTACGGTTTGAAATCAACTCGCTCAATAGTGCTCATCAGTTTTATCAACGGTCACCAGCGTGGCGGGCCGTAATACACCGGTGGCGGGCCGTAATAGGGGCGGTACGCCGGCGGCGGCGGTGCCGGCACGTAGTACGGTTGGTAGTAAACCGGCTGCGGCGGGGCCTGCACATACACGGGCGGTGGCCCATAGTAGGCTGGCTGGCGCTCGACATAGACGGTGCGGTCGCGGCCGCCATACACCGTCGCCCCGACCACGGCCCCGACCACGGCCGCGCCGAGCAGTGGGCCTGGGCCATACCAGCCATGCCCGCCGCCACCATGGGCAGAGGCTTGCCCGCTGATGGCCAAGGCACCGACCAGCAGGGCGATTCCGGGGAGATGACGGTTCATGAGACTTCCTCGCAAGATAACCCCGCGCTTGGGGCCTTATTACTATGACTCCGGTCTCTGTAAGCCGAGCACAGGGGAACGGTAAAGGTTGTGTAAGGGACGACCAGTGGTTGTGTCTGTTAGGCTGCACAAACGATTCAGTTATGAAAAAGGAGCAGGTTATGGCGACAACTCCCAGCAGAGACACGGTGCTGTGCATATCCCTGGCCGGGCGGCCTGGCACCTTTGGCGTGCGTTTTCATAATCACCTCTACCAGCAGCTGGGCCTTGACTATTACTACAAGGCCATGACCACCGACGACCTGCCGGCAGCAGTTGCAGGCATTCGCGCGCTGGGCATTCGCGGCTGTGGCGTGTCGATGCCGTACAAGGAGGCCTGCATGGCCTTGGTCGATGAAATCGACCCGTCGGCGGCGGCGATCAAGTCGGTAAACACCCTGGTCAACAGCGCAGGCCACCTGAAGGCCTACAACACCGATTACCTGGCCGTGCGGCAACTGCTTGAGGCGCACCAGGTCGACCCTGCCACGGCCTTTGCCTTGCGCGGCAGCGGTGGCATGGCCAAGGCCGTGGCCAGTGCCCTGCGCGATGCCGGGTTCCGCGAAGGCATCATCGTCGCCCGCAACGAGCAGGCCGGGCGGCAGCTGGCGGACGTTTGCGGGTATCGCTGGGTGGCCGAACTGGGCGACTTGTGCCCGCCGATGCTGGTGAATGTGACGCCAATCGGCATGGCCGGCGGGCCGGAGGCCGATGTGCTGGCCTTCAGCGAAAACGCCATCGCGGCGGCCGAGCGGGTATTTGATGTGGTGGCGATGCCGGCGCGCACGCCATTGATCCAGCGGGCAGAGGCGCTGGGCAAGCCGGTGATTACCGGGCTGGACGTGATCGCGTTGCAGGCATTGGAACAGTTCGTGCTGTACACCGGGGTGCGGCCCAGCCGTGAACAGGTTGAAGCGGCGGTAGCTTATGCGCGAAATGTCTGATTAACCCGATCTCCTGTAGGAGCGGCCTTGCCGGGGCGCCGGACCGGTCGGATAGGGCTGCAAGGCAGCCCCAGCGATTTATGCATCAAGGCTGATGTCTTGGGGCTGCTTAGCAGCCCTATCCGACCGGTCCGGCGCCCCGGCAAGGCCGCTCCTACAGTTCCCGCGCAGGTCTTCAGAAGGCTTTGTGCCCTTTGTCCAGCTGCTCGTCCACCAATGCCCGGCCATGGGCCAACGACACATGCTGAGCATTCTCAAGGTCCGAGAAGAACTTCATCGGCATGGCCATGCGCCTGCTGGTGTGCCCCTGGGGGTCGGTGATCAGGCAACCGGCGGCATAGGGCAGGGGGGAATCGGGGTGGGGCATCACGCTGGCGGTGATGGTGTGGTCGCGGTATTCACAGTGAAGAGATTGCATCGTCCTGTACCTCGCTGTGGCATGTGAAGCGCTTACCTTCATATACCACAGCAAGGGGCCAGGAGTTCCCGGCCCGACGAGCGCGAACTGCGGCTGTCAGCCCTTCAGTTCGGTTGGCTGGATCACTTCCACCCAGTAACCGTCCGGGTCCTTGACGAAGGCCAGGTGGTTCATGCGGCCGTCCTGCAGGCGCTTCTGGAATGGTACGTTCAGCTCTTCGAAGCGGGCGCAGGCAACACGCACGTCCGGCACCGAAATGCAGATGTGGCCAAAGCCGCGCGGGTCGGTGTTGCCGTTGTGGTAGGCGAACTCGGCGTCGTTCTCGGTGCCGTGGTTGTGGGTCAGCTCCAGCACGCCCGGGATCGACTTCATCCACTGGTGGCGCGCGGCGTCGTCGGCAGGGATCTGCGCCGGGTCGACCAGGGCCAGGAAGTACAGGCTGAAGGCAGCTTCAGGGAAGTCACGCTTGTCGACCAGGCGGAAGCCCAGCACGCGGGTGTAGAAGTCCAGCGACTTCTCGATGTCCTTGACCCGCAGCATGGTGTGGTTGAAGACGAACTGGGCGGTGGCAGCGTCTGGCTGCGCGGTGACGCCAGGCAGGGTTTGCAGATCGTGCAGGCTCATGGGTACTCCAGAGACGGGGCCGGCATCAGGTGCCAGCGAAACAGACAGGAGGGCCATGATACGGCAGTGAAGCGTCTGCGCAAATGAAAGCGCCCTGCTCGGTGGGAGCAGGGCGCCGGAATTAGAGGCCCGCATGTGCGGGCGCGTGATGGGGTCGCTAGTCCTTTAGCTGTCTCGATACTGCTGCAGCCCTTGTGAAAAAAGTGTGAAGTGGGCGTTGATGTTTCATCAGCGCACCCAGCTTTCCACGGTAGCGGCCCCGTACTGTTCTTTCCATGCCTTGAGGCCGCGGTGGTTGCCGCCTTTGGTCTCGATCAGCTCGCCGCTGTGCGGGTTTTCGTAGACTTTCACCACGCGCGGGCGACGCTGCTGTTTCGGTGCACTGGCAGTGCCACGGGTTACCGCCTTCGGGTCGAGGATGGCGATGATATCGCGCAGACTTTTGTCATAGCTTTTCATCAGGCCGACTAGTTTCTGCTCGAATTCGATTTCGCGTTTGAGGCCGGCATCCTTTTTCAGCGCTTCCAGTTGTGCCATCTGTTCCTGGAGCGCTTTTTCGGCAGCACGAAACTCTGCAAGTCTGGACACTGTAATCACTCCTGTACGTCTTCCGTGGCAGGGCGTGACGAACATTGATAAGACTAAACGCCGGCCACGCGGGTGGGTAAAGCTGTTCGCTGACATCGAGTGTAGACACTTGCTTGAATTCGGTAAACCGCAAACTTTTTATAAGTAAGACGGGAACTTTCCAAGTTTTCCGGGCGGTAATTGATGCGTTTTTTCGGCCCGCCTGTCAGGGGCTCTAGACCATGGTCCAATGGCCCGGCCCAGAGCGTTTGAGCGATCATTTCAGATGATGGTCGGCGTATGTTCGGCCGCGACGCATTAGCGTGACGCAGGTGCGTCATGATTTGTTTTTTTCGCCTTTCTTGTGGATGTTCCCTCGCATGTTTTCCCCCCTTCCTCTCGCCCCCGGGCGTCGTGTTGCCGGCTTGTTCCTGTTGTGTACCGGCGCGCATGCCCAGGCCGCCGGTTTTCTTGAAGACACTAGTGCCAAGGTCGAAGCACGCAATGTCTACTTCAACCGGGATTTTCGTGACGGCCACAGCAGTTCCAGCCAGGGTGCGTCAAAACGTGAAGAGTGGGCGCAAGGCTTCATTCTCAATGTGCAGTCGGTTTATACCCAGGGCCCGGTCGGCTTCGGTGTGGATGCACTGGGCATGTTCGGTTTGAAGCTCGACTCCAGCCCGTCCGACAGTAACAGTGGTTTGCTGCCTTCTTCCGGGCACGACCCACGTCACTCTGCCGACCAATACGCGAAGATGGGCCTGGCGGCGAAGGTCAAGGTGTCCAACACGGTACTGAAGTACGGCTCGATGATGCCGGATGTACCGTTGTTGAAATACAACGATGGTCGCCTGTTGCCGACCATGTTCCACGGCGCAATGCTGACCTCCGAAGAAGTACGCGACCTGAAGTTCACCCTGGCTCGCTTGAACAAGTACACCGCGCGAGATTCCACTGATCGCCAGGACATTCGTGTGCATTGCAAGAACAAGCGCTATGCCTGCGATATCGAAGCCGATCACTTCGACCTGGCTGGCCTGGACTACCGTTTCAACGACCGGATCAGTGCCCAGTATCAGGTCGCCAAACTGGAAAACATCTACCGCCAGCATTTCCTTGGCCTGGTCGCCAGCCAGCCGCTCGCGGTCGGTAGCCTGTCGGCAGACCTGCGCCTGATCAAGAGCGATGACATCGGCAACGCCCGCGCCGGAGAGATCGACCACCGTGCCTTCAGCGGCATGCTCGGCTACAGCCTGGGCGGGCACAAGATCAGCGCCGGCTGGCAGCGCATGTACGGCGAGAGCGCCATGCCGTACCTCGATGGCAGCAACCCGTACCTGGTCAACTACGCCCAGGTCAACGACTTCGCCGCCGCCCAGGAACGCTCCTGGCAGTTGCGCTACGACTACGATTTCAAAGCCCTCGGCGTACCCGGCCTGAGCTTCTTTACCCGCTACATCAACGGTGACCACATCAAGGTCCCGGGCAGCAATGCCGAAGGCAAGGAATGGGAACGCGACACCGAACTCAAGTACCAGGTGCAAGGCGGGACCTTCAAGGATGTCAGCGTGCGCCTGCGCAACTCCACCTACCGCAGCAACTATGAGAAGTGGGCGCGTGACATGGACGAGACCCGGGTCATCGTCAGCTATAACTTCTCTATTCTCTAGGTCACAGGCCGGGCGGTGCCATGAAGGACTTGTTGTTGATTGGCATCGGCCCGGGCGACCCACGCCAGATTACCGTTGAGGCGGTCGATGCATTGCGCAGCGCCACGCTGTTCTTCGTGCTCGACAAAGGCGCTGGCAAGGATGAACTGGTGCGCCTGCGCAAGGCCATGCTTGAACGCTACCGGCCAGAGGGCGGCTACCGCCTGGTGCAGGTCGCGGACCCGCAGCGTGATGCCGAGGCTGCGGATTATGCCGGCGCGGTTCACGACTGGCACCGCCAGCGTGCCGCACTGTACGCCCGGTTGATCACTGAGGAGATGGGCGCCGACGATATCGGCGCCTTTTTGCTATGGGGTGAACCGGGCCTGTACGACAGCACCTTGCGCATTCTTGACCTGGTCCGCGAACGCGGGGTGGCCTTGCGCCTGCAGGTGATCCCCGGCATCAGCAGTGTGCAGGCCCTGGCGGCGCGGCATCAGGTTCCGCTCAATCGCATTGGCGAGCCGCTGACTGTGCTGCCAGGGCGGCGCCTGGCCGAGCAGGGGCAGGTGGACAATGTGGCGGTTATGCTCGATGGGCAGTGCGCGTTTGCCACGCTGGAGGACCCGGCGCTGGTGATCTACTGGGGCGCTTACCTGGGCACCGAGCATGAAGTGCTCATCGCCGGGCCATTGCAGGCCGTGAAAGCACGGATTCTTGAAGTGCGCGAGCGGGAGCGGGCGCGCATGGGGTGGATCATGGATACCTACCTCTTGCGGCGGGAGCTGTAAGGTGGGGTGCCTGTACCGGCCTCTTCGCGGCTGAAGCCGCTCCTACAGGGATGCAACAGGCCTGTAGGAGCAGCTTTAGCCGCGAAACAGGCGCCGCCGTTCTCAAGGCGTACCCAATATCTCCACGACCTTGTCGCGCAACTGGTCGATGCTGAAAGGCTTGCCAATCATGTGCATGCCCTCGGGCACATCGAAACTCTCGGCATAACCGCTGGCAAACAGCACCGGCAGCAACGGCCGCGCCGCACGGGCCTTGGCCGCCAGTTCTTCGCCGCGCATGTCCGGCAGGCCCACGTCGGTTACCAGTAGAGCCAGTTGCTGGCTGGCATCTTCGATGATCTTCAGCGCCGCCGTGGCATCTTCCGCTTCAATAGTGCTGTAGCCTAATTCATCGAGCACTTCGAGCATCAGCATACGGACGATGTCGTCGTCTTCGACAACCAGAAGTTGCATGGTGGGTTCCCTGTTGAAAAAGTCATGTTCCTACTCTGTGCGCCAGGCAGCATCAGAAGTTCCCGAGGATACCGACAGTCGCACTTCGATGGAACGATTCTCACAGGCAGCCTTCAAATACTGGCTAAATGCCCTGCCGAAGCCGCCCAAGCGGGTTAGACTCGCATGTTGACCGGTGAGCGCAGCGGCAGACAATAACAGGCTTCAGCCGCCACACTTTTCAATGGACTTTTTTCGCGCGGGCGTTTTCAGATGATTCAAGCAGCCTCGATGGACCAGCAAAGCTTCCGCAAGCTGTTGAGCCGCAATGTCGGCCTGCCCCTGGGGGTAGGCCTGCTTGGCGCCGTGGCCTTTGTCGCGGTGATCAACTACCTGCTTTCGGCCATGCAATGGGTCGAGCACACCGATCGGGTGATCGGCAATGCCAACGAGACGGTCAAGCTGTCGATCGACATGGAAACCGGCATGCGCGGTTTTCTGATCACCGGTGACGAACGCTTCCTCGACCCCTACGAGGTGGCCAAGCCGCGCATCCTCGGCAGCCTGCAGAGCCTGCGCGCCATGGTCGAGGACAACCCGCAGCAAGTCGACCGTATCGACCGGCTGATCGCCCTGCAGAACGCCTGGAACGCCTTTGGTGGCGAGATGATCAGCCAGCGCCGCGGCGGTGGTGACTACCGCGCCTCGGTCGGCAATGGCCGTGGCAAGCGCATCACCGACGAAATACGCAAGGAGTTCGATGGCCTGATCGGCACCGAACAGCAATTGCGCATGGCGCGCACCGAGAAGGTCAGCACTGTCACCGTCACCGCCATTTCCGTGTTTGTGCTGTTGATCGTCGGCCTCAGCGCCTTGCTCGCCTACCTCGGCCGCCGTGACCTGCTGGCACTGTCGGCCAGCTACACCGAAAACCTGCAGGCTCAGCAGCGCGCCGCCGAGCGCCTGGAGCGCCAGGCCTGGCTGCGCAATGGTCAGACGCAACTGGCCGAGCAGGTGCTGGGCCAGCTGACCTTGCCAATGCTTGGCGACAATATCCTGCGCTTCTTCGCCAGCTACCTGGGCAGTGTGGTCGGTGCGCTCTACGTGCGCGACGAACATGGCCACCTGGTGCGGGTGGCCAGCTATGGCCTGAGCAGCGAAGAACAGGCCCGCCAGCAGGTGCTGGGTGACCACGACGGCCTGCTGGCCCAAGCCGTACGTGAAGGGCGCCTGTTGCGCCTGGATGACCTGCCGCAGGACTACTACCGGCTCAGCTCGGGCCTTGGCGACGGCCTGCCGCGTGGCGCCTTGCTGATGCCTGCGCGTAACGACGGGCAGATCAACGGCGTGCTCGAACTCGGTTTTCTGCGTCCGCTGCAGGACCGCGACGACGAGCTGATGGAGCGGGTGAGTGAAAACCTCGGCATCTCCATCGAAAGCGCCCGCTACCGCCAACGCTTGCAGGAAGTGCTGGCCGAAACCCAGCAACTCAACGAAGAACTGCAGGTGCAGCAGGAAGAACTCAAGACCGCCAACGAAGAACTCGAAGAGCAATCGCGGGTGCTCAAGGAATCCCAGGCGCATCTGGAAACCCAGCAGGCGGAACTTGAACAGACCAACGAACAGTTGTCCGAACGCACCGACGCCCTGGACCGCAAGAACGACGAACTGAGCCAGGCTCAGGAAGAACTGCAGGCCCGTGCCGACGACCTGCAGCGCTCGAGCAAGTACAAGTCCGAATTCCTCGCCAACATGTCCCACGAGCTGCGCACGCCGCTCAACAGCTCGCTGATCCTGGCCAAGCTGCTGGCCGAGAACGGCGAGGGCAACCTCAGTGCCGAGCAGGTCAAGTTCGCCGAGTCCATCTATTCTGCCGGCAACGACTTGCTGAACCTGATCAACGACATCCTCGACATCGCCAAGGTCGAGGCCGGCAAGCTCGAAGTGCGCCCCGAAAGCACACAGCTCGAGCGCCTGGTCGAAGGCCTGCGCGGCATGTTCCTGCCGCTGGCCGAGCACAAGGGCCTGGGCTTTGACGTCACGGTCGAAGCACAGGTGCCAGCGACCTTGTTCACCGACCGCCAGCGCCTGGAGCAGATTCTCAAGAACCTGCTGTCCAACGCCATCAAGTTCACCGAGCGTGGCCAGGTCAGCCTGAACATCGGCTACCAGGTCGGCAGTGGCATCATCTTCTCGGTGCGCGACAGTGGCATCGGCATTGCCGCCGACCAGCAGCAGGCGATTTTCGGCGCCTTCCACCAGGTCGATGGCACCAGCAACCGCCGCTACGGCGGCACCGGCCTGGGCCTGTCGATCTCGCGCGACCTGGCGCATTTGCTCGGCGGGCAGATCAGCGTCGACAGCAGCCCAGGGCAGGGCAGTGTGTTCAACCTGCTCATGCCCGAACGCTACGAGTCGCAAGGTGAGGAGATCGAAGCGCTGAGCCTTCGGCCGGCGGTCGACAGCTTGCCGCCGGCGCCGTCGATTGCCGCGCCTGCAGTGTCCAAGCGCCCGGCCCCGGCCTTCAGCGATGACCGTGAGCGTGCACCGTTTGGCAACCGCTGCATCCTGGTGGTCGAAGATGAGCCCAATTTCGCCCGCATTCTCTACGACCTGGCGCACGAGCTGGGTTACAGCTGCCTGGTGGCGCCGTGCGCCGATGAGGGCTTCGAGCTGGCCGAGCAGTACATTCCCGACGCCATCCTGCTGGACATGCGCCTGCCCGACCATTCCGGGCTGACCGTGCTGCAGCGCCTCAAGGAGCAGGCCACCACCCGGCACATCCCGGTGCACATCATCTCGGTGGAAGACCGGGTAGAGGCGGCCATGCACATGGGCGCGGTGGGCTATGCGGTCAAGCCGACCAGCCGTGAGGAGCTCAAGGAGGTCTTCGCCCGCCTGGAAGCCAAGCTGACACAGAAGCTCAAGCACATCCTGCTGGTGGAAGACGACGACCTGCAGCGCGAGAGCATCGCCCGCCTGATCGGCGACGAAGATGTCGAGATCACTGCCGTGGCCATGGCCCAGGACGCCCTGGCGCTGCTGCGCGAAAATATCTACGACTGCATGATCATCGACCTCAAGCTGCCCGACATGCTCGGCAACGAGCTGCTCAAGCGCATGACCGCCGAGGATATCCGCTCGTTCCCGCCGGTGATCGTCTACACCGGGCGCAACCTCACCCGCGAGGAAGAGGCCGACCTGCTCAAGTATTCGCGCTCGATCATCATCAAGGGCGCGCGCTCGCCAGAGCGCCTGCTCGATGAAGTGACGCTGTTCCTGCACAAAGTGGAATCGCAGCTGTCCCATGAACGCCAGCGCATGCTCAAGACCGCGCGCAGCCGCGACAAGGTCTTCGAAGGGCGCAAGGTGCTGCTGGTGGACGACGATGTGCGTAACATCTTCGCCCTGACCAGTGCCCTGGAGCACAAGGGCGCGATCGTCGAGATCGGCCGCAACGGGCGCGAAGCCATCGAGCGCCTGGAGCAGCACGATGACATCGACCTGGTGCTGATGGACGTGATGATGCCGGAGATGGACGGTTTCGAGGCCACCCGCCTGATCCGCCAGCAGCCGCGCTGGCGCAAGCTGCCGATCATCGCCGTGACTGCCAAGGCGATGAAGGACGACCAGCAGCGTTGCCTGCAGGCCGGCGCCAATGATTACCTGGCCAAACCGATCGACCTGGACCGCCTGTTCTCGTTGATCCGCGTGTGGCTACCGCAACTGGAGCGAATTTGACTAGCGAGCGCAACACCGACATCGAGATCCGGCTGCTGATCGAGGCGATCTACCTCAAGTACAGCTACGATTTTCGCAACTACTCCGGCGCATCGATCAAGCGCCGGGTCCTGCATGCGCTACGCCAGTTCGACTGCCTCACAGTGTCGGCGCTGCAGGAGCGGGTGCTGCACGACCCGGGCATGTTCATGCAGCTGCTGCAGTACCTGACGATCCCGGTCAGCGAGATGTTCCGCGACCCCGGCCACTTCCTCGCGCTGCGCCAGGAAGTGGTGCCGCTGCTGCGCACCTGGCCGTCGATCAAGGTGTGGATTGCCGGTTGCAGCACCGGTGAAGAGGTGTATTCGATGGCCATCCTGCTGCGCGAGGAGGGCCTGCTCGAACGCACCATCATTTATGCCACCGACATCAACCCACATTCGCTGGACCGCGCCAAGCAGGGTATCTACTCGATGCAGAGCATGCGCGAGTACGAAGAAAACTACCGCCTGGCCGGCGGGCGCCGCGACTTTGCCGAGTACTACACCGCCGCCTACGGCAACGCCATCATGGACAGCAGCCTGCGCGAAAACGTGACCTTTGCCGACCACAGCCTGGCCACTGACAGTGTGTTTTCCGAAACCCAGCTGGTGTCCTGCCGCAACGTGCTGATCTACTTCAACAAGGAACTGCAGGACCGCGCCCTCGGCCTGTTCCACGAGTCGCTGTGCCACCGTGGTTTCCTGGTGTTGGGCAGCAAGGAATCGGTGGATTTTTCCGCCTATAGCGGGCGTTTCGAGCCGTTGGTCAAACCCGAACGGATCTTCCGCAAATCATGAACGGCGTACGCGCGGTGGTCATTGGCGCCTCGGCGGGTGGCGTCACGGCACTGTTCTCGGTGCTCGGGGCGTTGCCTGCCGGTTTCGCCATTCCGGTGCTGTGCGTGCTGCACCTGCCTGACGACCGCCACAGCCAGCTGGCCGAAGTGCTGCAACGGCGTTTGCAGCGGCCGGTGCGCCAGGCCTGTGACAAGGAAGCCATTGCCCCTGGGCAGATCTACGTGGCCGGGCCGGGCTATCACTTGTCGGTGGAAGCCGACCTCAGCCTGTCGCTGAGCCAGGAAGAACCGGTGCATTTCTCGCGCCCGGCCATCGATTTTCTCTTCACCTCGGCGGCCGATGCCTATGGCCCCGGGCTGCTCGGCGTGCTGCTCACCGGGGCCAACGAAGATGGCGCCGAAGGGCTTGCCTACATCAAGAACAGCGGTGGCCGGACCGTGGTCCAAGACCCCCGCGACGCACAGGTGGCGCTGATGCCGGAGGCCGCCCTGGCCCTGCACGCGCCTGACCTTATCCTTTCTCTGAGCGGTATCGGGCAATTGCTCGCTACCCTGGAACCCAGCGCATGCTAAGCCTCACCACTGCCAAACTGCTGATCGTCGACGACCTGCCGGAAAACCTGCTGGCTCTCGCCGCCCTGATCCAGGGTGAAGACCGCGAGGTGCACCAGGCGCAGTCGGCGGAAGCAGCCTTGTCGCTGTTGCTCGAGCACGAGTTCGCCCTGGCCATTCTCGACGTGCAGATGCCAGGCATGAACGGCTTCGAGCTGGCCGAACTGATGCGCGGCACGGAAAAGACCCGCAACATTCCGATCGTCTTCGTCACCGCTGCCGGGCGCGAAATGAACTATGCCTTCAAGGGCTACGAGAGCGGCGCCGTGGATTTCCTGCACAAGCCCCTCGACACCGTGGCGGTGAAGAGCAAGGTGTCGGTGTTCGTCGACCTGTATCGCCAGCGCAAGGTGCTCGACCGCCAGTTGCAGGCGCTTGAGCGCAGCCGCCAGGAGCAGGAGTTGCTGCTGGCCCAGTTGCAGGTGGCGCGTGGCGAGCTGGAACACGCAGTGCGGATGCGCGACGACTTCATGTCGATCGTTGCCCATGAAGTGCGCACGCCGCTCAACGGCCTGATCCTGGAAGCCCAGTTGCGCAAGATGCACCTGGCGCGCGGCAATCACGACGCGTTCAGCCCCGATAAGCTGCAGGCCATGGTCGAGCGTGACGAGCGCCAGATCAACAGCCTGATCCGCCTGATCGAGGACATGCTCGACGTGTCGCGCATTCGCACCGGCAAGTTGTCACTGCGGCCCAGGGCGTTCGACCTGAGTCAGCTGGTACGCGGCCTTGTAGAGAACTTCGCGGCCCAGGCCACGGCGTTGCAGACGCACATCGAGCTGCAGCGCTGTGAGCCTTTGCAGGGCGAGTGGGACGAATTTCGCATTGAGCAAGTGCTGGCCAACCTGTTGTCCAACGCCTTGCGCTATGGCGAGCGCCAGCCGGTGCAAGTGCGGGTGTTCGAGCAGGGCGGCATGGCCTGGGTGCAGGTGCAGGACCACGGGATCGGTATCAGCGCTGCCAACCAGCAACGGATCTTCCAGCAGTTCGAGCGCGTGGCCACCCAGCAGGCCAGCGCCGGGTTGGGGCTGGGGTTGTATATCTCCGAGCAGATCGTGCATGCCCACGGCGGGCGTATCGAGGTGCAAAGCGAGGAGGGCAAGGGTGCCACGTTCAGCCTGCAGCTGCCGCTGGCGGGCAAAACCGAACAAAACGACCAGCTGCGGGCAACCTCCGCGTAAGCCTGGGGTCAGATGGCCAACTGTATGAATTTCAAGGCGTTGTCATGAGTGAAGATGCACAAGATGTGGTACTGGTGGTCGAGGATGAACCGGCGATCCGGATGATCCTGCGCGATTACCTGGCGGGTGAGGGCTACCACGTGCTGGTGGCCGAAGACGGTGAGCAGGCGTTTGCCATTCTGGCGAGCAAACCGCACCTGGACCTGATGGTGACCGACTTCCGCTTGCCCGGTGGCATTTCCGGGGTGGAAATCGCCGAGCCTGCGGTGAAGCTGCGACCGGACCTGAAGGTGATCTTCATCAGTGGCTACCCGGCGGAAATCCTTGAGTCCGGCAGCCCGATCGCCCGCAAGGCACCGATCCTGGCCAAGCCGTTCGACCTCGATACCCTGCACGAGCAGATCCAGGCGCTGCTGCGCTGAAGGCAGAGTACTGACGCCTGTGGGAGCGGCCTTGTGTCGCGAAAGGGCTGCGCAGCGGCCCCAGAATGTCAGCGTAACGGCATAGATTCTGGGGCCGCTGCGCGTCCCTTTCGCGACACAAGGCCGCTCCCACAATGACCGTGCGTTACTTCAGGGTCCGCTCGATCCCGCCAACCAACAGGCTCTCCATCAACCCGAGCCCTTGTTGCTCAGGCAAGCCCT
The DNA here is from genome assembly GCF_002025705.1 of Pseudomonas putida. Taxonomy (NCBI): domain Bacteria; kingdom Pseudomonadati; phylum Pseudomonadota; class Gammaproteobacteria; order Pseudomonadales; family Pseudomonadaceae; genus Pseudomonas; species Pseudomonas putida. The sequence goes on from NZ_CP018846.1 coordinate 2,054,523, forward strand.
TGAGCATCCCCGGCAACTGGTTGAGCAAGGTCGCCACGACATGCGCCGTCGCCACCAATGCCTCCCCCTGCAAAGTCGCCTGCGGCGCGATCAGGCGCAGCAACCCTGCCTCATAGCGCTTGCGCAGCAACCCCAGGTGCGCCTGCTGCTGCTCGCTCAAGCAGCACAAGTCGCGTTCGGCCAGGCGAAACTGCATGGGCCGCTCGGCATGCAACTGCCAGTGCGCGGCAATCAGGCAGTTCAACGCCGAACCCCCACGTGCCATGGCCCGCCGCCCCTGTTCCAGGGTCGCCTGGAGCTCTTCGTACAATTCCTCGATCAGGTCGAACAGCAGGTCCTGCTTGCTGGGGAAATGGTGATACAGGGAGCCGGCGGTCAGCCCCACATGCGCTGCCAGCTCGCGCATGCTGACCTGGCCAAAGCCCTTTTCGGCGAACAGTGCCATGGCCCGGTCACGTCGCTCTTCGAAGTTGGCACAGCGCATGGCGGCATTGACCGGGGGCATGGCGTGCACTCCTCAGTAGGTGAAGAAACCACGGCCGCTCTTGCGCCCCAGCCATCCGGCCGCGACCATTTCCTTGAGCAGCGGGGCGGGGCGGTACTTGCTGTCGCTGAAGCCTTCGTGGAAGGCCTCCATGATCGCCAACAGGGTGTCCAGGCCGATAAGGTCGGCCAATGCCAGCGGGCCGATCGGCTGGTTGCAGCCCAGGCGCATGCCGGTGTCGATGTCCTCGGCACTGGCCAGACCTTCCTGGCGCACGAAGATCGCTTCGTTGATCATCGGCACCAGGATGCGGTTGACCACGAAGCCCGGGCGGTTGCCGGCGGTGATCGGCGTCTTGCCAAGCTTTTCGGTGACCACCAGTGCCTGGGCATAGGTGCTGTCGCTGGTCTGCAGGCCGCGGATGATTTCGACCAGGGCCATCATCGGCACCGGGTTGAAGAAGTGCACGCCAATGAAGCGCTGCGGGTGCTCGATGCTGGCAGCCAGCTGGGTCACCGACAGCGACGAGGTGTTGGTGGCGATCAGGCAGTCGGTTGCCACGTTGGCCGCCACCTGCTGCAGGATGCGCTGCTTGAGCTGCAGGTTCTCGGTGGCGGCCTCGATCACCAGCTGCGCGCTGCCCAGTTGGGCGTAGTCGGTGCTGGTGCGGATGCGGTTTTTCGCCGCCTCGGCGCGCTCGGCATCGAGCGTGCCCTTGCTCACCTGGCGCTCCAGGTTCTTGCTCAAGGTAGCCACGCCACGCTCCAGCGCGGCGTCGGAAACGTCCACCAGCAGGACCTGGTAGCCGGCCACCGCGCACACCTGGGCGATACCGTTGCCCATGGTGCCGGCGCCAATCACGGCAATCTGTTCAATCGTCATGTTTCAGCCCCTCAGACGCGCTCGAAGACCACGGCAATGCCCTGGCCGCCACCGATGCACATGGTGGCCAGCGCGTAGCGGCCCTGGATGCGCTGCAGTTCGTGGATGGCCTTGGTGGCGATGATCGCCCCGGTGGCACCGACCGGGTGGCCGAGGGAAATGCCCGAGCCGTTCGGGTTGACTTTCTCCGGGTCGAAGCCGAGCTCGCGGGCCACGGCGCAGGCCTGGGCGGCGAAGGCTTCGTTGGACTCGATCACGTCCAGGTCGCTGACGCTCAAGCCAGCCTTTTCCAACACCTTGCGGGTCGCCGGGATCGGGCCAAGGCCCATCAGTTCCGGCTCGACGCCAGCGTGGGCGTAGGCCACCAGGCGCGCCAGTGGCTTCAGGCCCAGGCGGCGCACCGCGTCACCGGTCGCCAGCACCAGGCCGGCGGCGCCATCGTTGATGCCGCTGGCGTTGCCGGCAGTGACGGTACCGTCCTTCTTGAACACGGTTTTCATGCCGGCCAGTTGCTCGGCCGTTACATCGGCACGCACGTGCTCATCGACGGCGAACTGCACGGTGCCTTTGCGGGTTTTCAGTTCAATTGGCACGATCTGGCTGTCGAAGCGGCCTTCTGCCTGGGCGCGGGCGGCGCGGCGCTGGCTGGTCAGGGCCAGTTCGTCCTGCATTTCGCGGCTGATGCCCTGCTGGGCGGCGACGTTTTCCGCAGTGATGCCCATGTGGAAGTGCTCGAACGGGTCGTGCAATACGCCGACGGTGTAGTCGATGCCTTGCAGATCCCCCATGCGCGCGCCCCAGCGAGCCTGCGGCAGCAGGTACGGGCCGCGGCTCATGGACTCGGCACCGGCGGCCAGGGCGACCTCGGCGTCACCCAGCAGCAGGCACTGCGCGGCCGAGACGATGGCCTGCAGGCCCGAACCGCACAGGCGGTTGACGTTGAAGGCCGGGGTTTCCTTCGGGATGCCGGCGTTCATGGCCGCTACCCGCGACAGGTAGGCGTCGCGTGCTTCGGTAGGGATGACGTTGGCCATTACCACATGGCCGATCTGCTCGGCAGCTACGCCCGAACGTTCGATGGCGGCGCGGGTCACGGCGGTGGCCAGGTCGGCCAGTGGCAGGTCCTTGAGGGCACCACCAAAACCACCGATGGCGGTACGGACGGCACTGACGACGTAGATTTCTGCGCTGCTCATAAAGGCTCCGATTGCGAAGGCATGGCGGGAGCGGGCCAGGCTCTGCGAGAATGGCCGGCGATCCCGAGGTGGGTCCGAGTCTAGGCAAAGGCTCTGTTGCAGCCTATGCCGGATCTGTTCAGTCAACCTGGCATTTTTTGCCACTCAGCATAGACAGTGAATTCCGCCATGCGCGATAGCGATTCGGTCGCGGTGTACTTTCTCAATGCCATGCTGCATGCCTTGCGCGAGCAACCCGAGGTGCTCGAGGCTCGGCTGCGCGGCGTGGGCATCGACCCGGCCGTGCTCGGTCAGCCCCAGGCACGGGTGCCGGCCAAGGCATTCGCGCGCTTGTGGCTGGAGCTGATCGAGCTGCTGGACGACGAGTTCTTTCGCCTCGACAGCCATGGCATGCCGCTGGGCAGCTTTGCCCTGATCTGCCGTGGCTTGATCCAGGAACCGAACCTGGAGAAGGCCCTGCGCCAGTGCATGAGCAGTTTCGCCCTGTTCCTGCGCGACCTGCGTGGCAGCCTTACGCTGCGCGGTGGGCGTGCGGTGATCAGTGTGCAGTCGGCGATCGCCGACCCGCTGACCCGGGTGTACGCCGAGGAAACCTACCTGGTGCTGATGATCGGCCTGCTGTGCTGGCTGGCCGGGCGGCGCATCGCCATCGATCGCACCGAGCTGGCGGTGGCACGCCCGGCCCAGGATGATGACCCGCTGCTGTGGGGGCCGGACCTGCGCCTGGGTAGCGGGCGCACCGAGGTCGAGTTCGACAGCGCCTGGCTGCGCCTGCCGGTGGTGCAGGACCTGGCGGGCCTGAAGACCTTCCTGCGCAGTGCACCACAGGGCCTGGTGATCCGCTTTCGCAATCAGAATGGCCTGGTTGCCGAGGTCTATCGGCATTTGCGCGCCCGCCGTTATGGGCAATGGCCGACGCTGGCGGCCATGGCCGAGCAGCAAGGGATCAGTGCCAGCACTTTCCGCCGCCAGCTTGAGCGTGAAGGGCGCTCGTATCAGCAGATCAAGGATGAAGTACGCCGGGCGATGGCCTTCGAGCATTTGCGCGAAGGCACGTTGAGCATCGCCGAGATTGCCGAGCAGGCTGGCTTCCAGGAGCCCAGTGCGTTTCACCGGGCGTTCAAGAAGTGGACCGGGCAGAGCCCAGGCAGCTATCGGGCCAGGTTGGCCGGGCTTGCCAACCTCAGTCTTGCAGGTCGGCTGCCAGCGCCTTGACCCGTTTCAGGTCACCCTCTGCGATTTTTGCCACCCTCGTCCCGTACTCGGCATCAGCCTTGTAAAGGAACGACAGAATGATGTGTTTGCTCTGCTCATCGGCAACAGCCAGTGATTGGCCAAAGCTGTTGACCAGGTCACGCTGCTCGCTTTTCGAATAAGCGCGGTAAAGGTCACCGGCCTGCTTGAAATTCTGCTCGCGGGCGATGCCCTGTTGCTGGGTCGTGCCGCTCAAGGCCAGCTGGCTGTAGCGCGCGGACTCGGTGGTGCTGCGTGGCTGCAGGCGGCTGGGCTGGTAATTGACCATGTCACGGGTGCGGTTGGGGTTGAGTGCGCCATCCTGGTTGCCATTGTTGACGGCTGCGCGTGGCTGGTTGATCGGCAGGCTGCCAGCGTTGGCGCCGACCCGGTACATCTGGGTGTCGGCATAGGAGAAGAGCCGGCCCTGCAGCAAGCGGTCTTCGGAGGGTTCTATACCTTTGATCAGGTTGGAAGGCGCCAGTGCGACCTGTTCGGTTTCCTGGAAGAAGTTGTCGACATTGCGCTTGAGCACCATCTGCCCCACCCGGCGCTCGGGCACTTGCGGCCAGACCTTGGTGGCGTCCAGCGGGTCGAAGTCGAAGCCTGCCAGCTGCTCAGGGCGCAGCGTCTGAATATAGAGGTCCCACTTGGGATAGTCGCCACGGGCAATGGCGCTTACCAGGTCCTCGGTCATGTGGCTGAAGCTTTTGCCCTGGATCTGCTCGACAGCTTTGGGGTCGAGGTTTTCCTGGCCTTGCAGGCTCTTCCAGCGGAACTTCACGTAGGTGGGTTCACCTTTGGCGTTGACGAACTTGTAGGCATGCACACTGTTGCCATCCATGTGCCGATAGCTTTTAGGTGTGCCTTCGTTGGAGTACAGCAGGGTCAGGGTGCGGGTGGCCTCTGGCATGTGCGAGAGCAGGTCGAAGCGCCGGGCATCGTTGCCCAGGTTGTTGCGAGGGTCGGGCTTGAAGGCATGGACCATGTCCGGGAACTTGATGGCGTCGCGGATGAAGAACGTGGGGAAGTTGTTGCCGACCAGGTCCCAGTTGCCCGTCGAGGTGTAGAAGCGGGTGGCGAAGCCTCGCGGGTCGCGCAGGGTTTCCGGCGAGTGCAGGCCATGCACCACCGACGAGAAACGCACGAACACAGGGGTCTTTTCGCCGGGGGTGAACAGCGGCGCCATGGTCAGCGCCGACAAGTCTTCGGACGCGGTGAACTCGCCATGGGCGCCAGTGCCGCGGGCGTGCACCACGCGTTCCGGGATGCGTTCGCGGTCGAAGCGTTGGAGCTTCTGGATCAGTTGCACATCCTGAAGCAAGGTCGGGCCAGTGGCACCGGCAGTCTGGGAGTGCTGGTTGTCACCGACTGCCGCGCCGTTATCGCGGGTCAGGGGCATGGCCAGCAGCGCAGGGCTTGTAAGAACAGTTGCGCACACCAGCGTCAATGCAGCGCAGTTGGGGCGGATCAGAAGCATGGCAAAGGCACTCGCTTGATCAAGGGAGTGCCGATGCTAGCCACGCTGCAGGTACCTCACAGTAAGGCTGTACGGCTCATGCTGTATGACGTTTCACTGCTTCGAGTCAGTGGATAGCCACCGGGTTGATGTTGACCTGGGTCGAGCCCTTGTACAGCGGCTGCCCCAACACGAACAGGAACTCGAAGGCTTTGTCTTTTACCAACGCGCGGGTGTCGATCAGTTCCAGGTTGTAGATCCCGCGCTTGGCCAGCATGAACTGGTTGACCGGGAACTCTTCACCGGTCGGGTTCGGGTACACCTCCGAAGCCCAGGTGTCCCCGCCGAAGGCGACGATGCCCTGGTCCGCCAGCCACTCGGCGGCCGCCAGGTCGATGCCAGGCTCGGTGGCGAGGAACTGCTGGTTGTCTTTGCCGATCAGTTCCAGCCAGCCGGTGTTGAACAGCACCACATCACCCTTGCGCAAAGTGATGCCTTCTTTTTTCAGCACGGCCTTGATGTCGTCGACATTGAACGCGGTGCCACCGGGGACGATGGCCTTGCCGTAGTGGGAGGTCATGTCCAGCACCACGCCGCGGGTGACCATCGGCGGCACTTTTTCCACGCCCAGCTTGGTCACGCCTTCGACGGTGACGAAATCGGCCGCCTTGTTGCCGTTGTAGTAGACGTTGTCGATACCGATATGGCCGATGCCGTTGAGCTGCGTGCCGACGCCGGTCCAGCCGTTGACCAGTTCGTCGTTGAAGCTGAATTTGTTGCGGCCCAGGGTCTGGCCGGCCTGTTCACCGGGCTGGATGTTGTACAGGTGGAAGCTGCGATGGCGGAAGGCCGGCAGGTCTTTGCTGACCGGTACTGCCAGGGGGTAGGTCTTGCCGGTCTTGACCAGGCCTACGGCCTGTTTCACCACCTCGGGTGTGAGCAGGTTGGCGGCGCCGATCTCGTCCTGCTTGCCGTAAGGCGAGGCCTGCCAGTCGGCGGCCAGGGTGGCCTGGGCGGTGCTTGCCAGGGCAGCAGCGAGCAGCAGGGGCTTGAAGCGTTTCATTGAATTCTCCTGAAGGTGAAGCCTTGTCAGGAGCGCATTCTGGGCAGGGCCGCCGTGGGGAAAAAGCGGCCCGGGGGACAATGACTTTTGCCTGCCGGTCAATAACCGTCGTCGTTCAGGGCCAGGCTCTGGCGCAGCTGTTCGACCATCGACACGCGCAGCGTTTCTGGCGCTTTGACCCGGATCGAACCGGCCTGGGAGAGCAGCCAGCCCATCAGCGCCCGGCTGTCTTCGACCGTGGCCGCGAGCATCGCGCCGCCATTGTCGTGGGGGGCCAGACGCATGTCTTCAGAGAGTGGCTGGTCTTCCAGGCGACGGGCGAGGCCATCGTCGACCCACGCTTGCAGTTCGATCTGTTGCGAAGGGCTGAGTACATCCGGCTGCAGCTGCTGGGCAGCATCCAGGCTCAGGCCCGGCTGCCAGTACCAGCCATAGGGCATGCCCTTGCTGTTGCAGTGCAACGGGAACAGCGTTGCCAACTCATTGAGGTCGCGCTCGACAGTACGTTTGCTGGTCTTGTGGCCGACCCTGGCCAGTGCGGCCTGCAACTGTGTAGAGCTCATCCCGGGATGGCGGTCGGGCAGCAGTTTCAGCAGCTGCCATTGTCGGGCGATGGTGTGGCGTGTCGGGTGGCTGGGCACGGGGCTTCGTCCTTGAAGGCCAGGCACGGGGCGTGCCTGAGTGATGGCATATAGCTATTGCGACAGGATACTCCTTCGGCGGATGGGATCCAAGTTCAGCAAGATCGGCGGTTGTTGGGGAGGTATCCAAAGAAAGAGCCGTGTCAGGGCCTCCGAGGTGCCCGCCACAGCACTTGAAGCGCCTGTGAGATCGAGCGCCGCCCGCGCGGCGCATCGCGGATGAATCCGCTCCTACATCTGTTGCAACGTGCCGAACCTGCAACGCCATGGTTGCCAGCCCTGGCGCATGTCTTGAGCCTTGTAAACAAGGCTGACAACCATGGCCTCACAGGCATGGCCACGTTGCAACAAATTGTAGGAGCGGATTCATCCGCGATGCGCCGCGCGGGCGGCGCTCGATCTCACAGGCGCCAAGAGCTCAAGGCTGACACCTGCCCAAAACAGTTCAATTCAGGCGAGTTACCCACTTCCCGCCGCGTCCGCCTGCCTTCAATTGGCCTAGCGCCTCAGGTAACGCCGCGAACGCAAACTCGTGGCGCTGCGGTGCAATCAGGCGGCCATCGGCAACGGCCTGCAGCAACTGTTCACCGGCCACGCGCAGGGCTTGGCGATCCTGCAAGCGGCCATGGGCATGAATGCTGTTGAGGGCCACTTCATGCAGTGAAATCGCCGTGCTGAAGGCGGCCAGCGGTGCGGCTTCCTGGCGGTCCTGGATGCACACCAGGTGGCCGTTGTAGCCGAGCAGGTGGGCCAGGCCGCCAGCGTGGGCGCCGCTGACCGTGTCGAACAAGGCATGCAGCGGGCGCTCGCCGAGGGCCGCCTGCAATTGGGCCTGCCAGTCTCTGTCGTGATAGTCGAACAGGCCGGCCACGCCGAGTGCCTTGAGCAGCGCGTGGTGGCGGTGGCCAGCCGTAGCCCAGACACGCAGGCCGCGTTGCACTGCCAGTTGCGCCAGATAGAAGCCCACTGCGCCGCCTGCGCCAATCACCAGCACATCGCGGCTGGCACCGTCGGGCACCTTGCTCAGGGCCTGCCAGGCGGTGAGGGCGGGGCACGGCACGGCTGCTGCTGCGCTGTCGTCCAGTGGGGCGGGTATGTGCATGACCAGGCTGGCGTCGAGCAGGCAGTATTCGGCGAAACTGCCGTCACGGGCCAGGGACTGGTGATAGGCGACGCGAGTGCCCAGCGGCAGATCCACGCCTGCGCCAGTGGCGACTACCACGCCGGCACCATCGACGCCGGGCACCGTGCCTTGCTGCCAGGCCGGGTGAGCCCATTCGCAGATCTTCCAGTCCACGGGGTTGAGGGCGATGGCGCGGTTGGCCACCAGCACTTCGCCGGGGCCAGGTTGGGGCAGGGGTTTATGGATGAGCTGCAGGCCGGCGAGGCCGGCGTTCGGGGTCCAGGCCCAGGCTTGATGAACGGTTGGCATGCTGCGGGTCCTTGTGAGACGAGTGTGGGCGGCAGGCTAACGGGTATCGGTTGGAGGAAACAGGCTGGCTGGGGACAAGGTGTTTTGACTGTGGGACAAAAACGGGGGCCGCTTTGCGGCCCGTTCGCGACACGAGGCCGCTCCTACAGGAGATCGCGTTTTTCTGTAGGAGCAGCCTTGTGTCGCGAATGGGGCGCAAAGCGCCCCCATGTTCTCAAGCCAAAGTGGATGCCAAAGCTTGCAGGCCACCTTCATAGATACCCTTGAACAGCGCCTCGGCCTCGGCATCGCTGACCCCGGCCGGGGTGAACTCGCCGAACCATTCGATCTGGCTGCCCTGGCCATCGGCCTTGACCCGCAGGGTCGACAGGTAGCCAGTCACCGGGAACGGGCTGGTGAGAATCGTGTAGCTGTAGCTGCGTGTCTTTTCGTCGAAGGCCATCAGGCGTTCGACGATGCTGTTGCCGTCCGGGTCTTTCAGCGAGCGCACGCGGCCGCCCTCGCTGGACAGGCTTTCAGGGATGAACGGCAGCCAGTCCGGCAGGCTGTCGAAGCCGCCGATCAGGGCCCAGACGTGGTCAGGGCTGTGTTGGGTGTGCAGGGATGCGTAGGCAGTTTCCATGGTGTAAGTCTCCAGTTGAATTCAGATAGCGAGGCTGTCGACCACACCGCCGTCGACCCGCAGGGCCGCGCCGGTGGTGGCAGAGGAATAAGGGGAGGCCAGGTACACCGCCAGGTGGGCGACTTCGTCGACCTCGGCGGCGCGCTGGATGATCGAGCTTGGCCGTGCGCTGCGCACGAAGTGGTCGGCTTCTTCACGGATGCTGCGCCCGGAGGCCTGGGCGGCGTCGGCCACCAGTGCGGCGACGCCGTCGGTCAGGGTCGGGCCAGGCAGCACGGCATTGACCGTTACCCCGGTGCCGGCCAGGCGCTTGGCCAGGCCGTGGGACACGGCAAGGTTGGCGGCCTTGGTCACGCCGTAGTTGATCATGTCGGCGGGGATGGCGATGCCCGATTCGGAGGAAATGAACAGGATCCGCCCCCAGCCTTTGCCGACCATGCCCGGGGCATAGTGGCGGGCCAGGCGCACGCCGGACAACACGTTGACGTCGTAGAAGCGCTCCCACTCGCTGTCGGGCACCTCGAAGAAGTCGGCGTCGTCGTAGATGCCCAGGTTGTTGACCAGGATATCGGCGTGCGGGTGGGCGGCGAACAGGGTTTCGGCGCCTTCGGCAGTACCCAGGTCGGCAACCACGCCGTGCACCTGGCCACTCCCGCCCTGGGCGCGCAGTTCGGCCAGGGCGGCGTCGAGCGACTGCTGGCTGCGGCCGGCAATGACCACGTCGGCATGGGCGCGGGCCAGGCCGCGGGCGATGGCCAGGCCGATACCGCCGGTCGAGCCGCTGATGATGGCGGTGCGTCCGCCGAGGTCGATGTTCATGGAATGGCTCCTGTGATGAGTTGCTTCGATGGGAGTCATCCTAGTGATGCGCATTAAGACTGTAAAAGACGGAATTCGACTGAGTTCAGACCCTATTCGACTGATCAGGTTCTTTATCAGCAAGGGCCAATACCTGTTCGCGGAAGATGCCCACGATCGGCCGCAGGTCTACCTGGTGCCAGGCCGCCCACAGCTGCACGCTGGGCTGGAACCAGTCCAGCTGGCGCAGCACCACGCTTGGCCCGACGCTCGCCGACAGGCTGCTCTGCACCATGGCCAGCCCCAGGCCGGCGGACACCAGGCCGAGCACGCTCAGCGGGTCGGTAGCCTCCAGTGACAGGCGTGGGGTGAAGCCGGCATCGCCGCAGCGGGCGATGAAGTCGTCACGCTTGTTGACCTGGTCGGGCTGGCCTCCGGTGATGATCCATTCCTGTTCATGCAGGTCGGCCGGTGTCAGCTCGGCCTTGCTGGCCAATGGATGCACGGCCGGGATGGCCAGCAGCATCGGGTCGTCGAGCACCGGCTGGCTGCGCAGGTCGGGGTCGTTCTTCGGTGGCGGCTCGCAGACCAGGGCGATGTCCAGGCTGCGCTGGCGCAAACCTTCGAACTGTTCGCTCGGGGTCATGTTGTACAGCGCAATGTGAATGCTCGGGCGCTCACCACGGATCGCCCGCACAGCGCCGGGCAACACGCCGGCATGGATGGCGTGGTTGACGTAGCCGATGCACAGGCCGCCTTCCTCACCGCGGCCCAGGCGCTTGCCCAGCGACTCCAGGCGCTCGGCATGCTTGAGCAAGCCACGCGCTTCCGCCAGGAAGGTGCGCCCGTCGTTGGTCAGGTACAGGCGCTGGTTACGCCGTTCGAACAGCGCCAGGCCCAGGTTGTCTTCGAGCTGGGCGATCTGACGGCTCAAGGGCGATTGGGAGATATGCAGCTGCTCGGCGGCCCGGCCGACGTTCTCGCATTCGGCGACGGCTACGAAGTAGCGCAACTGACGTAGATCCTGCATGAGACCTCCAGGGACTTAACTGTGTCGAATTATGACTTGGACGGTCTTGTCTTGGCCAGCCTAGGATGCGCTCACGTCGTCGGCTGACGACCTTTCACACCCTTACTGGAGAAGATTCCATGAACCTGAAAGACTTGATCGCCAACCCGCTGGGTTTCGGCACCGCGCCACTGGGCAACATGTTCCGCAACGTGCCGCAAGACGAAGTGCAAGCCTCGGTGGACGCTGCCTGGAACAACGGTGTGCGCTACTTCGACACCGCGCCGTTCTACGGTGCCGGCCTTTCGGAAATACGCCTGGGCAAGGCCCTGGCCCAGCGCCCACGCAATGAATACGTACTGAGCAGCAAGGTCGGCCGCGTCATCCTCGACGAGCTGGAAGACCCCGCTGCCCGTGAACTGGGCGAGAAGAGCGGCCTGTTCGAGCATGGCAACCGTAACCGCATCGTCAACGACTACAGCGCCGATGCCACCCTGCGTTCGATCGAGGACACGCTCAAGCGCATGGGCACCGACTACCTGGATATCGTCTGGATTCACGACATCGCTCAGGACTTCTACGGTGACGAATGGCTGAGCCAGTTCGAAATCGCCCGCACCGGTGCCTTTCGCGTGCTTAGCCGCCTGCGTGAAGAGGGCGTGATCAAGGCCTGGGGCCTGGGTGTCAATCGTGTCGAGCCGATCGAACTGACCCTGGACCTTGAGCACGCCCGCCCGGACGGCTTCCTGCTGGCCGGCCGCTACAGCTTGCTGGACCACGAACGTGCGTTGCAGCGGGTGATGCCGGGTGCGCAGGCGCAGGGCCTTGGCATTGTCGTCGGCGGCCCCTACAACTCGGGTGTGATTGCTGGGGGGGACCACTACGAATACCAGAAGGCCAGCCCAGAAATCCGTGCCCGTGTGCAGCGCCTGAACGAGGTAGCAGCGCGCCATGGCGTGAATATCAAGGCGGCGGCGCTGCAGTTTTCGCTGGCGCACCCTGCAGTGGCGGCGGTAATTCCCGGGGCCACCCGGCCACAGCATGCCGACCAGGACCTGGCGGCGTTCAAGGCAGTGATTCCGGCGGCGTTCTGGGCCGAGCTGCGTGAGCTGGGGCTGATCGCCCAGCATGCGCCAGTGCCAACGGCCTAATTACGCAAGGGGGCTTTGCCCTCCATTGCTGGCAAGCCAGCTCCCGCGAGCTCACTACAGCCTTCAGCTTTGGTGGGGGCGCACAATTCTTCAGTTCTTTGTGCACTCTGTGGGAGCGGGTTTACCCGCGAATGGGCCTATCAGGCGAGACTGGCCTGCAATGCTTCGATAAACACCTCTTCAGCCCGGCTCAGGCGCTGTTCCCTGTTCCACAACAGGTGAATGTCCACATCGGCAATCCCTTCTTCAGGTGGCAGCTTCCACAGCAACCCCGCCGCCACATCCGGCGCCACCACATGCTCGGGCAGGCAGCCGATGCCGAACCCGGCAATTACCAGTCGGCGCACTTCTTCAAGGCTCGGCGAGGACGCTACGATCCGCCCGGAAAACCCCTGCTGGTCGCGGAAAATGGTCAGCGGCGACAGCATGCCGCCAATCTGGTCGCTGGTGAAACTGACGAAATTCTCCCGCTGCAGATCGCCCTCGGCCTGGCCGAACAAGGCATGGTGCTTGCCGCAGAAAAACGCATAGCGCTGGCGCAGGAACAGCCGCTGTTCCAGGCGTGGTTGCGGCCGGCGATTGAGGCTCAGGCCCGCAGTGGCGGTTTTTTCCTGCAATGCGGCAACGATGTCCGAGCTGCGCATCACGTCGATTTCCAGGTCGACCCTTGGGTGCTGGCGATGGAAGTCCGCCAGGAAGTCATCGAACCGCTCGCTGACGATGCGGCTGATCATCAGCAAGCGCACCTTGCCCACCAGTTCGTCCGCCGGCTGCTCCAGCAGGCCGCCGATCTGCGACATCTGCCCATACACCTCACCGGCCAGCTGAAACAGCTGCTCGCCCATGTCGGTGAGCACGAAGCGTGGCCCACGGCGAGCGATCAGCTGGCGGCCGAGCTGTTCTTCGAGGCGTTTCAGCGCTTGGCTCACGGCTGGTTGGGTCAGGTGCAGGCGGGCAGCCGCGCGGCTGATGGACAGCTCCTGGCCGATCACCCGGAAGGTGCGCAGCAGGTTCCAGTCGAGGCGGTCGTTGAGCAGGCGGTCGGACATGGCAGGCTCGATGATAAGCAAGGCTAATAGTGCGAATAATAAATAGAAAATTGACTAATCATAGCCCCAGGACGATAAATCCCAGTCATTGAGGCCTGTGACATCGGTGCTGGCTTCTTCGCAGGCAAGCCCGCTCCCACAGGTACAGCACAGGTCTTGAGTGCAGTGAAATCCCTGTGGGAGCGGGCTTGCCCGCGAAGAAGCCAGCACCGGCCACAAAGCCAAGCGCCACCAGAGCGCCACCGTGACCCCATAAACTCCTGCCAGAAAAACAAGCAAAGGAGCCACCATGAAGCCCACCGCTTCGCCCCAGCCGCGTCGTGCCGCCGCCGCCGCGTTCATCGGCACCATGATCGAGTGGTACGACTTCTACATTTACGCCACCGCCGCCGCTCTGGTGTTCGGTGCCTTGTTCTTCCCCTCCGACGACAGCCTGTTCAGCACCATGGCCGCGTTCGGCACCTTCGCCGTGGGCTTCTTCGCCCGGCCGCTGGGTGGCATTGTCTTTGGACACGTGGGCGACCGCATCGGCCGCAAGAAGTCGCTGGTCATCACCCTGCTGATGATGGGCATCGTCACTGTGTGCATCGGCCTGCTGCCGACCTACGCGCAGATCGGCGCTGCCGCGCCGGTGCTGCTGATCATCCTGCGGGTGATCCAGGGCATCGCCGTGGGCGGCGAGTGGGGCGGGGCGGTGCTGATGGCCGGCGAACATGCGCCCAAGGGCCGCCGCAACTTCTTCGCTTCGTTCGCCCAGTTGGGCAGCCCGGCGGGCCTGATCCTGTCGCTGCTGGCCTTTGGTGCGGTGACCCGCCTGCCGGAAGAAGACCTGATGAGCTGGGGCTGGCGTGTGCCGTTCCTGGCCAGTGCGTTGTTGCTGCTGGTGGGCCTGGCGATTCGCCTGGGGGTCAACGAGTCACCCGAGTTCATCGCCAGCCGCGAGCAGGCAGCCAGGGCCCAGCGCAAGGAGCAGGCACCGGTACTGGAAGTACTGCGCACCGCCTGGCGCCCGCTGTTGCTGTGCATTGGCGCCAATACCCTGGGCATCGCCGGGGTCTATTTCACCAACACCTTCATGATCAGCTACACCACCCAGCAGTTGCACCTGGAGCGCTCGCTGATCCTCGAATGCCTGTTCTTCGTGGCGCTCATCCAGTTCTGCGTGCAGCCGCTGGCCGCCTGGCTCTCGGAAAAACTCGGCGCCACCCGCTTCCTGGCCCTGGTCGCCCTGCTGGCGATGGCCTCGCCATACCCGATGTTCGTGTTGGTCAGCTCCGGCGAAGGCCCGCTGATCGTGCTCGGCATCGCCCTGGCGGCGGCTTGCATGGCGTCGTTCTACGCGGTGATCGCCGGCTATGTCAGCGGCATGTTCGAAACCCGCGTGCGCTACACCGCGATTTCCATGGCTTACCAGGTGTGTGGCGCCATCGCTGGCGGCCTCACGCCACTGATCGGCACCTGGCTGGCCCACACCTTCACCGGCCAATGGTGGCCGATGGCTGTGTTCTACACCCTGATCGCCAGCATTTCCCTGGTCTGCGTGCTTGCCCTGGCACGCCAGTACGCCCGTAGTCAGCGCCTGGAACTGGCCTGATCGATCCACCTGATTCTGGAGTATCCGCACATGTTGAAAAGCAATGGCGAACGCCTGTGGGCGAGCCTGATGGCCATGGCTGAAGTCGGCGCCACCGCCCGTGGCGGCAGCTGCCGCCTGGCCCTGAGCGACGAGGACAAGGCCGGCCGTGAACTGTTCAGCCACTGGTGCCGCGAAGCCGGCCTGACGCTGACGGTGGATGCCATCGGCAACCTGTTCGCCCGCCGCGCCGGCAGCGACCCGGCTGCTGCCCCGGTGATGATGGGCAGCCACCTCGACACTCAGCCCGAAGGCGGCCGTTTCGATGGCGTCTATGGCGTGCTGGCGGGCCTTGAGGTGGTACGCCGCCTCAACGACCTTGGCATCCACACCCGCAAGCCGCTGGAAATCGCGGTGTGGACGAACGAGGAGGGTGCGCGCTTCACCCCGGCCATGTTCGGCTCGGCGGTGTTCACCGGCACTCTGGCGCTGGACCAGGCCCTGGCCATCCGCGATGCCGATGGCATCAGCGTCGCTGACGAACTGCAGCGCACCGGCTACGCCGGCCAGCGCCCGTTGGGCGGCCAGGTCGATGCCTATTTCGAGGCGCACATCGAGCAAGGCCCAATTCTTGAAGACAACGCCAAGGCCATCGGTGTGGTCAGCGGTGGCCAGGCCATCCGCTGGCTGGACGTGACCGTCGAAGGCATGGCCGCCCACGCCGGCACCACGCCGATGCCGCTGCGCAAGGATGCCCTGTACGGTGCCGCGCGGATGATCCAGGCGGTCGAGCAACTGGCGGCAGACTTTGCGCCAGAAGGCCTGACCACCGTGGGTGAACTGTCGATTGCCAAGTCCTCGCGCAACACCATCCCCGGCGTGCTGCGCTTCACCGTCGACCTGCGCCACCACCGCGACGAAGCCATCGAGGCCATGGAGCACGACCTGACCCTGAAGCTGCAGGCCATCGCCAACCAGCGCGGTCTGCAGGTCCGTATCGAACGCCACTGGGTCAGCCCGGCGACGCCGTTCGACGCCGGCTGTGTAGCCGCCGTGCAGCAGGCGGTGGACGGGCTTGGTTATGCCCAGCAGACCATCGTCAGCGGCGCCGGCCACGACGCCATCCTGCTGGCCCGCTACTGCCCGACGGCGATGGTGTTCATCCCCTGCGTCGGCGGCCTGAGCCACAACGAAGCCGAAGACGTACTGCCCGAGGATGCCCGCCAGGGCGTCGATGTTCTGCTCAATGCCGTGCTGGCCCGCGCCGGCCAGGTCGAACAAGGAGAAGCCTGATGCGTTGCTACTTCCACCCCGAACAACTGCTGCACCATCCGCGCAGCTACTACTCGCGCGGCGCCATGCGCACCCCGCAGGAAGTCCCCGAGCGCGCCCAGCACTTGCTGCAAGCCGCCAAGGACCTGGGCTTCGATATCCGCCAGCCCGACGATGCCGGCTTGGCGCCGCTCAAGGCCGTGCACGGCGAGGCCTACCTGACGTTCCTCGAAGAAGCCCATGCGCGCTGGAAGGAAGTGCCCGAGGACTGGGGCGACGAGGTGATGTCGAACATCTTCGTGCGCGAGCCCAACGCCCTGCGCGGCATCCTCGCCCAGGCTGCGCGCTACCTGGCCGACGGCAGCTGCCCGGTGGGTGAAAACACCTGGCGCTCGGCCTACTGGTCGGCGCAGAGCGCGGTGGCCGCGGCCAAGGCCATTCTTGATGGCGAGCCCGCCGCCTACGCGCTGTGCCGGCCACCGGGGCACCATGCCCGGTTCGATGCGGCCGGGGGGTTCTGCTACATCAACAATGCCGCAGTGGCGGCCCAGGCACTGCGCAGCCGCTATAGCCGTGTGGCGATCCTTGACACCGACATGCACCATGGGCAGGGGATTCAGGAGATCTTCTACGAACGCAACGATGTGCTGTACGTGTCGACCCATGGTGACCCGACCAATTTCTATCCAGGGGTGGCGGGGTTCGAGGACGAGCGCGGCAGTGGTGCGGGGGAGGGGTATAACCTGAACCTGCCGATGGCCCATGGAGCCAGCGAGGCGGACTTCATGGGGCAACTGGAGATTGCGCTGAATGCGGTGAAGGATTTTGGGGCCGAGGTGTTGGTGTTGTCGCTTGGGTTCGATATCTATGAGCTGGATCCGCAGAGCAAGGTGGCGGTGACGACTGACGGGTTTGCGGCGTTGGGTGAGCGGATTCGGGCGTTGCGGTTGCCCTGCCTGATTGTGCAGGAAGGGGGGTATCACCTGGAGAGCCTGGGGGCGAATGCGCAGGCGTTCTTCGCGGAAAAGGCTGACTGGCGATAGTCGGCAAGTGTCGGCAGCAGTGTCGCTGCTGCCGTTTCTTCAAACGAATATTCACTCATGACGAACAAGGACGCACCACTCAAAGCGGTAAGTTCAGCTCAGAGCTCATACTTTTTTTGTTTCAGAAACTCAGGCTCTCGCCAATTTGGACCTTTGATGTAACCGTTGCCACCATATTGTATAAGTCCGGTCTGGTCCATTTTTTTAATTAAATTAATCAGGTGTAAGCAATCTCCGATGTTTGCCCATCCGTTGCGGTTGTATAGATTGTCGAGCCGGGGGTGAGAAATGCCATCTCGCCTAACAAGCCATAGGATGACATCTGTCGGGCTTTCGTTGGTTACGATGTCGCTGATGGTATTCATTTGTTTTCTCGCGCAGTCTGTTGGTCGTCAGCCTCAATGGCTTCTGGTGTGTAGAGTAACTCAAGCGCTGATGTGAGTTGGTAGTCCTCGAGTGTTGCAGCATGCGTATTGTTCCATGCCTCTCCACCATCTTCGGGTCTGATTCTATCTGGCAACCCAAGTGCTCGAAAGCGCTCAAGCTCTCTTATCTCGTGCGTGTAAAATCGCTTATCGGTGTCGGTTGCTTGTGATTCGCCATGTAGGATTTTTTCAAGCCTATCGATCATGATGTTGTTAGCGTCGGATGGTTCGAAGCGACTTGTATGTAATTTTACAAGGTCGACCCCTGTGCGAGTGAATGTGGCCTCCCGCCAATCCAGGCGCTCGACGGGCCCACCAGCTTTATCCGGATTGTAGGGTCTACCGCTATATGTGCCTATCGTAGTTGCTCCCGGATAAGGCGAGTTGAATACGATATATAATGGCGAAAGTCCTGACTCTGCGGGGAAGCAGTAGATGCAATCTTTGGGGTCTTGTAGTTCCAAGGCGGGGAAGGGGGTTGTCGCTCTCCGGACCGTATCGAGATTCACACCCTCATAGGGGTTGGGGTCGATAGTTAGGCCGGGAGATGTACTCGAAGAGTCGCCGGAGGAATGTATGGGGAAAGTTAGCCGTATCGGAAAATTTCTTGAGGGGATTGAGACATAGCTATTACTCGCTTCGTCAAAGATAAGGGCGCGAACGGGTATTTGGTGCGTTCCGTTTGCTGTCTTTGGATAGCGAGTAAGGATATAGGTGTCGACCTCGGCGTGAATTCGAAACGGGGAGTCAATCACACCTTGGGTTGCAGCGAGTTCATGAATGTTTTCGGGTAATTCAGGGGTTAGCAGCTCTGCTGGGACGCTCAGGGCCGAATCATGGTAAAGGTCAGCGTTACCTAATTCTCGGGAGTAAAAAGCAGCGCCAATCCCCAATCGAGAAACTCGAAAGGCTACAGATAAGGCGGTTTCGCTTAATCTCTCCCAGGCGTTTAGCAGTTCAAATGTTATGTGCCGATCTATCGCTATAGCACCCTGGGTTGTCCCTAATTGAATGGTGGGGCTTAGCCTCAGGGTGATGGTTTTGCTCTGAGGGAGTTGCTGGCTTTGCTCAAGCAACGCTATTGTGGATTCCTGGTTGTTCCGCTCAAGCGCCTTTAGTAGTTTTTTCATGCAGCGTTTTAGTATAATTTCTTTCTGTGCGGCAGTAATGGCTACAAGGAGGGTGTCAAGAAATTGCTCAATTATGAGGAAGTCGCTATCAATATATCCATGTGTTTGTACGACGTGCTTGAATGACTGGGCGGGGGTCAGGTCGTCTGGGGCATAAATGTGAATTCCTGTGGGGAGCTCAGTCTCCAGGGCAGCCCGGCCAATGATCTTGCTGTGGAGCCTTGTAAGGAATACTTTTTTGGCGTAGAGCTCATTGATTTTTTGGGCGTGATCATTTTCGATTTTTAAGTAGTGCTTCTCAATATAGTTGTCGAATCCAGGCGCTCCCATCGGGAGAGTTGCTTCGACTCTGTCGATCACATCTTGTGCTATAGCCTCGGCGTTCGCATAAAGTATTTCGTCGGTTACTGTTGTCAGGTCTGGAGGTGTAATAGGTGTCGTAAAGGGGTGGTCCCAAGAGAGCAGGTTTTCGAAGTCATAGCTAAATGGTGTTTGAGAAAAACCTTTTTTATATCCAAGACTCGCTAGCGTTGTGCGCGTAGTCATCTCGCTCTCCGTAAACCAGGTTTGTGGGAGAGGCATGCTGTATAAGATGTCAGTTAGATCAAAGAGGGTAATAATTCATGGCTAGTGTAACTAGCCAGCTCCCATGGCTTGAAATTTGGCTCTGTGCCGGGCAGTGCCTAGACTCTGTATGAAAAGAGATGTCGCAGAGACCGCATGGAGCGGAAAGGTAAAAAGTCGATTTAGATGAGAGGTAGCTATTTTCCTGAATTAGGTTTTACTGTGTGTTAGTAGATCTAGGCTCTGTACGAAAAGAGATGTCGCAAACACCGCATGGAACAAGCCAGTGAGACCATAGCGGCATAGCTTTTCGCGAGCTTGTCGAAGCGTGTCACGATGCGGCGGTTCTCTTTCAGCCAGCCAAACATGCGCTCGATGATGTTGCGCTGTCGGTATTTGGGCCGATCAAACAGTCTGGGTATGCCAGGCTTGGGTTTGCGTTTCATTGAGCGCATCGGGATGACGGGTTGCATTCGATATTGGTCGCAGTACCGGCGAAGCGCTTCGGCGTCGTAGCCTTTGTCGGCCAGCAGCCATTTGCAGCGCTTGCGCGGACGACCTCGTTGGCTTGATGGAATGCTAACGTCGTCCAGCAGTGGCTGGGCGTAGCTAATGTCACTGGCTTGACCGCCAGAGAGGAGAAAACGCAGCGGTGTCCCGTTAGCGTCGCAGAGCATGTGGATTTTGGTTGTCAGGCCACCGCGACTGCGGCCTAGAGCGTGATCGGCAGGCTCGTCAGGCCCCCTTTTTTCCCGGCGCCAGAAGAGGCTCGGGTTGCGCGTACAGCAGTTGAGTCGATCATCCAGGTTTGCAAATCGATCAAGCCTTGCTCATTCAATCTCAGGTGCAAGCGTTTGAGCATCTGATCGAAGGTGCCCTGGTTTCGCCAACCCCGAAACCGTTGATACACCGTTGACCATGGGCCGAAGCGTTCCGGCATATCTCGCCACGCAGCGCCCGAACATAGTACCCAGAGCACGCCATCGAGCATCAGGCGGTCGCTCAGGCGGGGCCGCCCCCGGCCATGGGTTTCAGTGAAAAGATCGGCGACCACAGTCCAGGCCTCATCCGAGAGTTCGTAACGCTTTGCCATCACAGAATTCCTTTCCGTAGATGGCCGGGAACCCTACAGAATTTCAGCGTCCAAAGGGCGCCGATTGGGTTTCTCGGGATTTCGTACAGAGCCTAGAGCCACGCGCGCAGCGATCGATTTCACAGGCGCAGAAAATGCCAAGGCGAACACCCCGCCGCCCATGCTTCACCAGCACCGTCTCCCATAAATGGCTCCCCTACAATGGATTCAGACCATTCCTACAAAATTGGGCTGGAGGTCTCTGGGGCTGGGAAATACCCTACAAGTCCTGTCGACAGGCGTCTGATTGTTCCTGGGAAGCGCACCCTCTAGGCTTTTCGGGTCGCTGAGGGTTCAGCGATCGGGTGTGGAAACCCGGCAATTCGTATGGTGACTTGTTGTCATGACAGCTGTGCACGGGAGGCTTTCGCGCCTACCGGGTTCGCCATACGCCTGGTTTTCCACCCCGTGTGCAGCTGTCACCCCAATGTGTGGAAACGGACGGGTGGCACATGATCAGTATGGTGCCGATATGAAAAAGCTCGTTCCAGACCCACCTCACACCTTCGGTCATCCGAATGACAGATCCCTGTCCCGCGCCATCAGCGATGACATCGTTCCCATGGAATATGTACTGCTGAATGTCTCCAACTACCTGACCTTCGCCTATAGCGACAGTCGCCAGGCGCTTGAGCGTGTCGAGGATGAAGAGACTCGGCAGTTGTTGCTGCATGGGCTGCGGGCGATACAGATTGCCTGGGGGCAGGCGGATGCGCTGGCTTCGGCTTTGGAGCGCAAGGGGCTGGGGAGGTAGGGCGGGGGATTGGGGCTGGGGCTTACAGGTGCTTGCCTTGACAGGTTCAGCGCCTATGAGATCGAGCGCCGCCCGCGCGGCGCATCGCGGATGAATCCGCTCCTACATTTGTTGCAACGTGGCCATGCCTGTGAGGCCATGGATGTCAGCCTTGTTAGCATGACGGGATTTGGAAGTGTGCATTGATGCTGCCTCACATGACTTGAGACATGCGCCAGGCAGGCGACCATGGCGTATCAGGTTCGGCACGTTGCAACAAATGTAGGAGCGGATTCATCAGCGATGCGCCGCGTGGGCGGCGCTCGATCTCACAGGCGCTGAAAATGCCAAGGCGAACTCCCCGGCCTCATCACAATCCTTACAACCCACCCCGCCGCACGTGCTTCACTAGCACCTTCTCCAACAACTCCCACATCGCCGGATCCGTACTGAACGCCACATTGAACCGCATCCAGCCGGTCGGCTTGGCATCGACCATGAACAACTGCCCAGGCCCGAGCATGATGCCTTTCTCCAGCGCATCGTCCAGCAACGCCGCACTGTCCGGAATCGCCGGGTGGCGGGTCCAGATATACATCCCTTCATCCGATTCGATGAACAGTTCAAAGCCCAATCGATGCAGATGCCGCCCAACCTCCTGATGTGCCTCGGCCAGGCGCTGGCGCAGGCGCTTGAGGTGCTTGCGCCAGCGCCCGTCGATGATCGCGGCATACACCACCCGTTCCATCACCTGCGAAGTGGTCAGCCCCGAGCGCATCTTCAGGTGCAACAGCTTTTGCGAAAGCTCCGGGTTGGCCAGCAAATAGCCGACCCGCACGTTGGGCGAGATGCTCTTCGAATAGCTGCCCACGTACACCACTTGCTGCAGGTGGTCGAGGCTGGCCAGGCACGGCTGCGGCTCGGCGACCATGTCGGCGTACAGATTGTTTTCCACCAGGCGGAAACCGTGCTGGCTGGCCAGCTGCAGCAGGCGGTGCAGCTGCGGCAGCGGTGTGCGTGAGCAGGTCGGGCTGTGCAGGTGCGGCTGGGTGAAAAACGCGGTAGGGCGGTGGTGCGCCAGCAGTTGCTCAAGGTGGTTGAGGTCATAACCGTTCGGCGTGCGTGGCACGCCGATCAGCGTTGCGCCCTGGGTGCGCAGGATGCTCATCAGGTTCGGGTAGCCGGGGTCGTCCACCAGCACCACATCACCAGGGCGTACCAAGGTGCGTACGGCAAGGTCCAGCGCCTGGCTGGCGCCGTGGGTCAGCATCAGTTGCGCCGGATTGCAGACGATCGACAGCTCCTGCTGCAGGTTCTGCGCGGTCAGCGCACGCAGTTCCGGCAGGCCCATCGGGTCGCCGTAGCCAGACAATTCCAGCGGGCTGCCGGCGACCTGGCGCAGGCCGCGGCGCAGGCCTTCTTCGTACATCCAGTCGTTGGGCAGCCAGCCGCAACCCGGTTTGAACGGCAGTTGGCGGGTCTCGAAGATCTGCTGCAGGTACCATTCGGAGTTGAACGATGGTCGACTGGCGTCGGCCTCGGCGGTATGAGTGTCCAGCAGTTCGGCCGCGGCACGGTTGACGAAGAACCCCGCATTCCCCTTGCTCACCAGCAGCCCCTGAGCCACCAGGCGGTCATACGCCTCGACCACGGTGAAGGTGCTCACCGAATAGGTCGCCGCGAAGGCGCGGATCGACGGGACCTTGGCGCCTGGCTTGAGGGTCTGGTTGTCGATCAGCTCGCGCAGGCCGTCGATGATCTGGTTGACCAACGGCGTGGAGGAGTCTGGATGTAGTTCGAACATTCGGGGCCTTCAAAGGTGCTGAACGCCAAGCGCCAGCGGGGTGTATTGCATCGGCGGCCTGTACAGTGCAGTGCGAGATTCATGCCACTGTGCATGGCTCTATACGTCGGACATTTTTACATTAGGTGTCAGATATCGCCACATAAAGCATGTTCAGTTCGCCTCAGGTGCCAACCTGGGGCGCGTCAGCAGGCCGCCACGGAAGGCCTGCGTGTGTTTGCGCACACCATCCTGCCCGCATTAGCACTGATGTACAGGTGAAACCGAGAGCCATCGGGGTTTCACAGTTTTCCTTGGATAAAAAGAAGCACGGGGTACACAACTGATGGACGCAACATCCACAACCACCACCGCGAAAAGCGGGCACGAGAGCAAGCTCAGTGCCTCGCTCAAGTCGCGCCACCTGACGATGATGTCGATCGCCGGGGTTATCGGCGGCGCCTTGTTCGTCGGTTCCGGCAGCGTGATCCACAGCGCCGGCCCGGCCGCAGTCCTGGCGTACCTCGCCGGCGGCATCCTGGTGGTCCTGATCATGCGCATGCTCGGTGAAATGGCGACTTCCTCGCCCGACACCGGCTCGTTCTCCACCTACGCCGACCGCGCGATCGGCCGCTGGGCCGGTTTCACCATCGGCTGGCTGTACTGGTGGTACTGGGTCATCCTGATGGCCTGGGAAGCCTATGTGGCGGGCAAGATTCTGCATGGCTTCTTCCCCGACGTGAGCGTCAACGTGTTCGTGCTGGCCACGACCTTGCTGCTGATCACCGTCAACTTCTTCAACGTCAAGCACTACGGTGAGTTCGAATTCTGGTTCGCGCTGATCAAGGTGATTGCGATCATCTGCTTCCTGATCGTGTGCGGCGCTGCCGTGATGAACATCTGGCAGTTTGGTGAAGTGCGTGGCATGAGCCACCTGACCGCCGAAGGCTTCATGCCCAACGGCATCACCACGGTCATCGGTGCGCTGCTGGGTGTGATGTTCGCCTTCCTCGGCGCCGAAATCGTTACCATCGCTGCTTCCGAAGCCAAGGACCCGGCCACCCAGATCGTCAAAGCCACCAACTCGGTGGTATGGCGTGTGTGCCTGTTCTACGTCGGTTCGATCTTCCTGATCGTCTGCCTGGTACCGTGGAACGACCCGCAGCTGGGCGTTTCCGGCTATGGCGCCTACCGCCGTACCCTGGAGCTGTTGGGCGTGCCGCACGCTGAGTTGCTGATGAACTTCGTGGTGCTGACTTCGGTGAGCAGCTGCCTGATCTCGGGCCACTACACCGCTTCGCGCATGCTGTTCTCCCTGGCCCAGCGTGGCGACGCGCCGTCGTTCTTCAAGATCACCCGCGCCGGCACCGGTGTACCGGTATTCGCGATCATCGGCTCCTGCGCCGTGGCCGTGATCTGCGCGCTGATCAACTTCAGCGAAACCCTGCGCCCGAAAGACGTGCTGGAAACCCTGATGAACACCACCGGCATGATCGCCCTGCTGGTGTACCTGGTGATCGCCTTCTCGCAGCTGCGCATGCGCCGCAAGCTGATTGCCGAAGGCAAGGAAGTGCGCCTGCAGATGTGGCTGTTCCCATGGCTGACCTACCTGGTGATCGGCTTCATCATCGCCGCACTGGTGACCATGGCCTTCATGCCTGATTACCAGATCCTGGTGATCTCCACCGGCATCGCCGCGGCTGTCGTGGTGGCGATGGGCGTGATCCACCAGATCCGCTCTGGCAAGCAGCAACACTAAGCGTCACTTGCTGTTGGAAACGGCCGGCTCCCTTGGGGACCCGGCCGTTTCGCGTTGTTGGGCCTGGGGTTTTTCTGCGGGCATGTGGAATGTCTGGTTCATCCAGGGGGAACCGAGCAGGGCGGCGGCGGCAATCAGGGCCAGGATGGCGAGGGCCAGGGATATCTTCATCGGCATGCGCATGCAGGTACTGACCTGAAGCATAGGCCGCCAGTTCAGGTTCATGGGCGGCGGTACATGGCTTATGCTCACACCATTGCCCGCCAAAAGGAGCCTTCCATGGCCTGGTCCGCCACCCAGTATTCCCTGTTCGAAGACGAACGCACCCGCGCCGTGCGCGACCTGCTGGCCGCCGTGCCGCCCCGCCCGGTGCGCCATGCCACCGACCTGGGCTGCGGCCCAGGCAACTCTACCGAGGTGCTGCTGCAGCGCTGCCCGGATGCCCAGGTGACAGCGCTGGACAGCGACAAGGACATGATCGACAAGGCCCGCGAGCGCAAGCGCCTGCACATCCCGCGGGTGCGCTGCGAAATCGCCGACATCAGCGCCTGGTCCGCCCCCGAACCCCAGGACCTGATTCTAGCCAACGCCTCGCTGCAATGGGTGCCGGACCACGGCTCGCTGTATCCGCGCCTGGTGCGCCAGCTGAGCGAAGGCGGCAGCCTCGCGGTGCAGACCCCGGACAACCTCGACGAGCCTGCGCACCGGCAGCTTCGCGAGATTGCCGGCCGTGGCCGCTGGGCCGACAAGTTCGCCGATTTCAGCCTGCCGCCGCGGCATAACGCGGGGTTCTACTACGACCTGCTCAGCCCGCTGTGCACGCGGGTGGATGTGTGGCGCACCACCTATCACCACCCGCTGGCCGGTGGCGCCGAGGCGGTGGTGGAATGGTTCAAGGGGTCGGCCCTGCGGCCCTATCTGGCGAAGCTGGATGAAGACGAACAGGCAGATTTCCTGCAGATGTACCTGCAGGCCATGCAGCATGACTACCCGCCCGCTACCGATGGCAAGGTGTTGCTGCCGTTCCCGCGGCTGTTCGTGGTGGCGACCCGTTAAGGTCGGCGCCAACGCCGGATCACGTGGCCGTAGATGGCCAGGTTTAGCAGCAGCACGACGCCGCCCAGCAGCAGCTGGATCTGCGGCGTCAGGCCGGCGGGGTAGATCAGCGGCCAGATGTAATGTTCGACGAAGCCGCCGTGGTAGCCCGCGTCGCCGGCCGCCAGGCGCATGCGGTTTTCCCAGTCGGTGAGCGGGCATTCCAGGTGCAGCCCTTCCACCGCCAGGCCCCAGGCCAGGGCGGGGAGGTGCAGGAGCAGGGCGGGGCGCCACCTGAGCACCAGCAGGCCGCCGAACAGGACCAGCAGGATGAAGGCCAGGTGCAGCAGGACCAGGGCGTCGGCGGCTATTCGGTAGAACATGGTGGATGAGGCTGCAATTGAGGTATTCCCAGCATAGTTGGATAGCCTGTACCGGCCCTACAACCCTTCCTGAACCATCTGCAGGAAGGTCGCCACCACCCGCCGTGAACGCTGTTCACTCAGGCACACCAAGGTCTCGGTCAGGTGCCGCTGGCAATCGACAATCGGCAACGCACACACCCGCGCATCCGCGCCAAACTCGGCTGCCGACACCACCCCCACGCCAATCCCCACTACCACGGCCTCGCGCGCTGCCTCGCGCCCTTCCACCTGGATCGCCGGGCGAATGCGCAAGCCTGCGCGCTGCATCTCTTCCTCCAGCGTCTGCCGCGTCACCGACCCCGGCTCACGCAGCACCAGCGGCGTGTCGTCCAGGTCCGCCAGGTTGATCGAGCCGCGGCTGGCCCACGGGTGGTTGTGCGAGACGAACGCCACCATCGGGTCGCGGCGCAGCGGCACGCAGTACAGCCGCTCGTCATCGACATCGCGCCCGAGCAACGCCAGGTCGGCCTGGTAACTGAACAGCCGTGAAAGCGACTCATCGGTGTTGCCCGTTTCGACTTTGACCTGGATGCCCGGGTAGCGCTGGCAGAAGCGGGCGATCTGCGGCAGCACGTGTACCGGCGCATCCACCGCCAGCACCAGGCTGCCGGTGTGCAGGGCTCGTGAATCCTGCAGCAGGTCATGGGCCTCGGCCTCGCAGGCGAACAGGCGCTGGCTGATACCCAGCAGGCGCTCGCCCAGGTCGGTCAATTGCACCGAGCGCTTGTTGCGGTGGAACAGCAGCACGCCAAAGCGCTCCTCGAGCTTGCGCACCTGGTCGGACACCGCTGGCTGGGTCAGAAACAGCTTTTGCGCCGCGCGGGTGAAGCTGCCATGCACGGCTACCGCATGGAACGCCTTGAGTTGAGCGTGGGAAACCGACATGCCGACTCCAGTAACAAGCTGAACTTATGTGTGAAATACGATAAATCGATTTTATTTATCAGTCAGCAACTGTTTCCATACGTTTCAACCCGAGGCCGCCGCCATAAGCAGCGGCCGGGCCATGGCCCGCACACCGGTGCCATCTGACCAGATGACGAGCCTTCGTCATGCAGTGCGCAACACAACAACAAGACAGGCGTTTTTTAACAATCTGCCGGCACACTTGAGCAAGAGGTCAGAGTCAATGAATCAGTCACTAGCCGCGATGAAACGCTGGCGCATCCAGATTTTTGCTATCACCTGGCTGGCCTACGCCGCCTTCTACTTCACCCGCAAAGCCTTCTCGGTGGCCAAGCTCGGCATCGGTGAAGACCCGACATTCATGCTCGACAAGGCCGCCATGGCCAACCTCGACGCCATCTACCTGGCCGCCTACGCCGTGGGCCAGTTCACCTGGGGCATGCTCGCCGACCGTTTCGGCCCGCGCGTGGTGGTGCTGGGCGGCTTGCTGATTTCGGCGGTGGCTGCGGTGGTGATGGGCAGTTACGCCACCTTCCCGATCTTCGCCACCTGCATGCTGATCCAGGGGCTGGCGCAATCCACCGGCTGGGCCGGGTTGTGCAAGAACATCGGCAGCTTCTTCCCGGCTTCGCAGCGCGGGCGGGTGCTGGGGCTGTGGAGTTCGTGCTACGCCTTCGGTGGCCTGGTCGCTTCGCCGTTCGCCGGCTGGTGGGCGTATACCCTGGTAGGCACCTGGCACGCTGCGTTCTTTTCCAGTGCTGCGGTGGTGGCCGGTGTGGCCGTGCTGTTCTTCTTCCTGCAGCGCAACAAGCCGGAAGACGTCGGCCTGCCGGCAGTCGAGCCAGAGCCGCAGAGCATGGCCCCAGGTGGCAACCTGTGCAGCGTATGGGCGCCGCTGCGCGAGATCCTGCGCAACCGCACCGTGCTGACCCTGGGCCTGGCCTACTTCCTGTTGAAGCCTGCGCGCTACGCCATCCTGTTGTGGGGCCCGGTGATCGTCTTCGAGCAGATGCCTTCGGTCGGCAAGGTCGGCGCGGCGATCATCCCCACCGCTTTCGAACTGGCGGGGCTGCTCGGCCCGATCATCATCGGCCTGGCTTCGGACAAGCTGTTCGGCGCCCGGCGCATGCCGGCCTGCGTGATCAGCCTGGTGCTGCTGACCGTGACCCTGGCAGCGTTCATGGCGGCCATGCACACCGGCAGCATCGTGATGGTGGTGGCCTTGCTGTTTGTCATGGGCCTGACCCTGTACGGGCCGGACTCGATGATCAGCGGCGCGGCGGCGATCGATTTCGGCACGGCCAAGGCCGGCGCTACCGCAGCGGGCTTCGTCAACGGCTGCGGCTCGGTGGGCGCGGTGCTCGGTGGCCTGCTGCCGGGCTACTTCGACAGCGTCACGGTGTTCATCGTGTTCGCCGGTTGCGCGCTGTTCTCGGCCCTTGTGCTGCTGCCGCACTGGAACAGCCGCCCGGCCGGTACGCCCCAGGCCAATGACGTGGCACCCAACACCAGCATGGCGATCAAGCCACTGCGTACCTGAAGGAAAGCGAGCGAATGAGACCCTTTTGGCTGCAACAGGCCCTGGAATCGGAGCAGGACGCGGTGTGCCCGCCCCTTGAAGGCGATACCCGCTGCGATGTGTGCATCGTCGGCGGGGGCTACACCGGGTTGTGGACCGCGCTGATGCTCAAAGAGGCGGTGCCGGCGCTGGACGTGGTGCTGATCGAGGCCGATATCTGCGGCGCCGGTGCCAGTGGCCGCAATGGCGGATGTGCATTGTCGTGGTCGGCCAAGTACTTCACCCTCGAACGCCTGTTCGGGGTGGCTGAGGCGGTGCGCCTGGTGCGCGAGTCGGAGCGCAGCATCGGGGCCATCGGTGCGTTCTGCGCGGCCAATGGCATCGATTGCGACTACCGCCCGGACGGCACCCTGTACACCGCCACCAACCAGGCTCAGGTCGGTGGCAGCGATGCGGTGATCGCGGCGCTGCAGCAGAAGGGGATCAATTCGTTCGAGCGCCTGCCACTGGACCAGGTCCAGCAGCTGGCTGGTTCGGCGCGGCACCTGGAGGGCTGGTTCTCGCCAGCCGCCGCCACCGTGCAGCCGGGCAAACTGGTGCGTGGTCTGCGCCGGGTCGCCCTGCAGCGCGGGGTGCGCATTCATGAAGGCACGGCCATGACCGGCCTGGAACACGGCGCCCCGGCCCAGGTGCGCACCGCCGGCGGGACGATTCGCGCCGACCGTGTGGTGCTCGGCCTCAATGCCTGGATGGCGCGGGCCTTCCCGCAGTTCGAGCGCAGCGTGGCGATTGTCTCCAGTGACATGGTGATCACTGAACCTTGCCCCGAACTGCTGCGCGAGATCGGCCTGAACACTGGGGTCAGCGTGCTCGACTCACGGATTTTCGTGCACTACTACCACAACACCAGCGATGGCCGGCTGATGCTCGGCAAGGGCGGCAACACCTTCGCCTACGGCGGGCGCATGCTGCCGGTGTTCGACCAGCCATCGCCGTACCGGCCGCTGCTGCGCGAAAGCCTCGGCGAGTTCTTCCCGGCGTTGGCCCAGGTACCGCTGGCGGCCAGCTGGAACGGCCCGTCGGACCGCTCGGTGACCGGGTTGCCGTTCTTCGGCAAGCTGGACGGGCAGGGCAACGTGTTCTATGGCTTCGGCTATTCCGGCAGCGGGGTCGGGCCGTGCCACATGGGCGGGCAGATCCTGTCGTCGCTGGCGCTGGGCCTGGATAACCCGTGGACCCGTTCGCCGTTGGTCAAGGGGCCGCTGGGGCTGTTCCCGCCCGAGCCTATCCGCTACCTCGGCTCGCTGATGGTGCGCAACGCCATCCGTCGCAAGGAGCACGCCGAAGACCGTGGCGTTCGGCCGCGCCGGCTGGATGTGCGCCTGGCGCGCTTCGCGGCGGCGGCGGGCAAGGCCGACAAAGCGTGAGATTACTTGTCGATCCACTGCCCGAGGGCGTATAAACTGCTCCCACTTTTGGCCGGTCGCTTCCTGAACCGGCCGCTGAAACAAAGAGAGTCGACATGGGCGCACAGTGGAAAGCCAAACATAGAGAAACAGCTGCCAACGCCAAGGGCAAGATCATGGGCAAGCTGGCCAAGGAAATTCAGATCGCGGCCAAGTCCGGCGCCGACCCGGACATGAACCCGCGCCTGCGCCTGGCCATCGTCCAGGCCAAAAAAGCGTCGATGACCCGTGAGACCCTTGAGCGTGCGATCAAGAAAGGCGCAGGCCTGGACGGCGAGGCGGTGCAGTACCATGCCGTCAGCTACGAGGGCTTCGCCCCGCACCAGGTGCCACTGATCGTCGAGTGCCTGACCGACAACGTCAACCGCACCGTGGCCCAGATCCGCGTGCTGTTCCGCAAGGGCCAGCTGGGCGCCAGCGGCTCGGTGACCTGGGACTTCAACCACGTCGGCCTGATCGAAGCCACTCCGGAAGGCGATGCCGACCCTGAAATGGCCGCTATCGAAGCCGGTGCCCAGGACTTCGAGGAAGGTGAAGAAGAGGGTTCGACCCTGTTCATCACCGATACCACCGACCTGGATGCCGTGCAGAAGGCGCTGCCGGAGCATGGCTTTACTGTCACTTCGGCGAAGATCGGCTACACCCCGAAGAACCCGGTGAGCGCGGCCAGCCTCAGTGCCGAGGCGCTGGCCGAGGTTGAAGCGTTCCTCGAAGCGATCGACGAGAACGATGACGTGCAGAACGTCTACGTTGGCCTGACCGCTTAATCGCTGGGGCCGCTTTGCGGCCCTTTCGCGACACAAGGCCGCTCCTACAGGTACAGCGCCGCTGTCAAATGTGGCGCTGTCCTGTAGGAGCGGCCTTGTGTCGCGAAACGAGGGCGAAGCCCTCGCCAGCATCCGGAGCCGAACACCGATGAACCCCACCTTCGCCTCCCTCAGCCTCGCCCACCTGCGCACCCTCGACTGCCTCCTGCAGCTCAAGAACCTCAGCCACGCCGCCGACCGCCTGGGCGTCAGCCAATCGGCCCTGAGCCGCCAGCTGGCCCATCTGCGTGAAGCCTTCGACGACCCGCTGCTGGTACGCCAGGGCCGCGGCTATGTGCTCAGCGAACACGCCGAGGCCCTGGTCGAGCCCTTGCGCCAGGTGCTCGAAGAGCTCCAGGCCCTGCGCCAACCCGCCACCTTCGACCCGGCCCGCTGCGAGCGGCGCTTCTGCCTGGCCGCCTCCGACTACGTGGCCGAGCACATGCTGCCGCTGCTGGTGGCCGCGCTGGAACAGGAAGCCCCGGGGGTGTCCATCGACTACCGCACCTGGCAGGCCGGGCAGTACGCCTTGCTGGCCAGTGGCGAGATCGACCTTGCCACTACCTTGTTCGACGAATCGCCGCCCAACCTGCATGGTCGCCTGCTCGGTGAAGACCGAGCGGTGTGCCTGATGCGCCGGGATCATCCATTGACCGCTCTGCAGGTGCTTGGGCAGGACGACTACCTGGCCTATAAGCACGTGCGCATTTCCGGCGGTGGTGACAAGGACAGCTTCATCGATCGCCACCTGCGCGCCCAGGGTTTGCAGCGGCGGATCAGCCTGGAGGTGCCGTTCTTCTCGGCCACCGTGCAGGTGCTCGGCAACAGCCAGGCGCTGGCTACCGTGCCCGAGCACATCGCCCGGCAGCTGTGCCGCCTGCATGGGCTGGCGTGGCGGCCGCTGGGGTTTGTCGAGCATACCCAGCGCTATTGGGTGGTTTGGCATCAGCGCTTGCAGGCTTCGGCCGAGCACCGCTGGTTGCGTAACCGGGTGTTCGAGCTGTGGCGCCAGTCGCAGTTCGGTGTGCAGGGCGCCGTTGCGCAATTGCCATAGCAGGTATGCGCAAAGCGGGGTTATTCGCCTGGGCGCAGGCGCCTAGACTGGGGGCATTGTGTGGTCTGCGCCGGCCTCTTCGCGGGTAAACCCGCTCTCACAGGTGTTCCACTGCTCTCAAGACCTGTGGTGATCCTGTGGGAGCGGGTTTACCCGCGAAAAGGCCGGCGCAGACAGAAGATAAGCCACAGGAGAGCGCGCGTGACCCCAGAACAATTCCGCCAGTACGGCCACCAGCTGATCGACCTGATCGCCGACTACCGCCAATCCGTCGGTGAGCGCCCGGTCATGGCCCAGGTCGAGCCGGGCTACCTCAAGGCCCAGTTGCCACAAGGCGCCCCACAGCAGGGCGAGCCGTTCGAAGCCATCCTCAAAGACGTCAATCAACTGGTCATGCCTGGCCTGTCGCACTGGCAGCACCCGGATTTCTACGGCTACTTCCCGTCCAACGGCACCCTGTCGTCGGTGCTTGGCGACTTCCTCAGCACCGGCCTCGGTGTGCTGGGCCTGTCGTGGCAATCCAGCCCGGCGCTAAGCGAGCTGGAGGAAACCACCCTTGACTGGCTGCGCCAACTGCTTGGCCTGTCGGCCCAGTGGAGCGGGGTGATCCAGGACACCGCCTCCACCAGCACCCTGGTGGCGCTGATCAGCGCCCGTGAGCGTGCCACCGACTATGCGCTGGTGCGCGGCGGCCTGCAGGCCGAGGCCAAGCCGCTGATCGTCTATGTCAGTGCCCATGCCCACAGCTCGGTGGACAAGGCCGCGCTGCTGGCCGGTTTCGGTCGCGCCAACATCCGCCTGATCGCCACCGACGAGCAGTTCGCCATGCGCCCGGAGGCGCTGCGGGCTGCCATCGAGCAGGACCTGGCCGCTGGTAATCAGCCTTGTGCCGTAGTCGCCACCACAGGCACCACGACCACCACCGCCCTCGACCCGCTGCGCCCGATCGGCGAAATCGCCCAGGCCAACGGGCTGTGGCTGCATGTCGATTCGGCCATGGCCGGCTCGGCGATGATCCTGCCGGAGTGCCGCTGGATGTGGGATGGCATCGAGCTGGCCGACTCCGTGGTGGTCAATGCGCACAAGTGGTTGGGTGTGGCGTTCGATTGTTCGATCTACTATGTGCGCGATCCACAGCACCTGATCCGGGTGATGAGCACCAACCCGAGTTACCTGCAATCGGCGGTGGATGGCGAGGTGAAGAACCTGCGGGATTGGGGGATTCCACTGGGACGGCGGTTCCGTGCGTTGAAGCTGTGGTTCATGTTGCGCAGCGAAGGGGTCGAGGCATTGCAGCAGCGCTTGCGGCGGGACCTGGAGAATGCGCGCTGGCTGGCGCAACAGGTGGAAGCGGCGGCGGAGTGGGAAGTGCTGGCGCCGGTGCAGTTGCAGACCTTGTGCATTCGCCATCGGCCGGCGGGGTTGGAAGGGGAGGCGCTGGATGCGCACACCAAGGCTTGGGCTGAGCGGTTGAATGCGTCCGGGGTGGCGTATGTGACGCCGGCGACGCTGGAAGGGCGGTGGATGGTGCGGGTTTCGGTGGGGGCCTTGCCGACCGAGCGCGAGCATGTGGAAAAGCTTTGGCGGAACCTGCAGGAAGTGGTTAAAGGCTGACATCGCTGGGGCCGCTTTGCGGCCCTATCCGACCGGTCCGGCGCCCCGGCAAGGCCGCTCCTACAGGAGTGCGCGATTCGCTTGTAGGAGCGGCCTTGCCGGGGCGCCGAACCGGTCGGATAGGGCTGCAAGGCAGCCCCGGCAATCTGTCAGTTGCTCACTGCCTGAAGGCTACCTTTGCGACTGGCCTCGAAGGCATCTTTGTCCATCGGCTTGGCCTCTGGATTGCCCAGGTCTTCCATCGCCATGCGGTGGGTCTCCGGCGCAATGTAGGCCGCCAGTGCGCACACGCAGGTGATGAAGAACGCCAGGCCACCGATCACCAGCGGAATGTTGTCCGAGCCCGGTGGCGCCACCAGGGCGAACAGCGCCGGCAGCATGGCAGTCAGCATGGTGCCGATGTTCTGTGCGATGGCCATGGCCGACACGCGGTAGCGCGTATGGAACAGCTCTGGGTAGAAGCTCGGGAACACCGCGTTGTAGCCCTGGTAGACCATGCCCCACATCACGATCGAGGCGGCGAAGGCCAGCGGCACGTTCTGGATGCTGATCGCATACAGATAGACGAACGCCAGCAGGCCAGAGCCCAGGCAGCCAGCGATCATGGTCGGGCGGCGGCCGATCTTGTCGGACAGGTTGCCCACGAACGGAATCACCAGCACCGCGACGATGTTGCCCACCACCGGAATCCACAGGTACACGCTCTTGTCGAAGCCGATGCCATAGGCCGGCTGCACCGCGTAGGCCGCGCCGAAGATGGTGGCGACCACCGGGATCACGTTCATCAGGGCCATGAACATCACCAGCACCATGTGCTTCCAGCTGTGGCGGAACGCTTCGCTGATCGGCGACTTGGCAACCTTGTCCTGTTTCTCTTCCTTCACGAACGCCGGGGTTTCGTGCACTTCCTTACGGATGATGAAGCCTGCGACCAGCACGAAGGCGCTCATCAGGAACGGAATGCGCCAGCCCCAGTCGTTGAAGGCTTCGCTGGGCATGAAGTAGGCCAGAGGCAGGAACACCGCCGCCGCCAGCACCTGGCCGGCCTGCACACCCTGCAGGGTGAAGCTGGCGTAGTAACCTCGCCGGCCGAACGGGGCATGTTCCATGATCATCGAACTGGCCCCGGAGATTTCGCCGGCCACGGCAAAGCCCTGGACCAGGCGCAGCACCACCAGCAAGGCCGGGGCCAGCAGGCCGATGTCGTGGTAGGTCGGCAGCAGGCCGACGGCCATGGTCGACAGGCCCATCAGGAACATGCACAGCAGCAGCACGTTCTTGCGTCCGCGGGTGTCACCCCAGTGGCCAAGCACAAAGGCCCCGACCGGGCGCGCCAGGTAGCCCACACCATAGGTGGCCAGCGAGGCGATGATGGCCATTTTCGGGTCGGTGTTGGGGAAGAAGATCTGCGGG
This sequence comes from Pseudomonas putida, assembly GCF_002025705.1. NCBI lineage: Bacteria > Pseudomonadati > Pseudomonadota > Gammaproteobacteria > Pseudomonadales > Pseudomonadaceae > Pseudomonas > Pseudomonas putida. The sequence goes on from NZ_CP018846.1 coordinate 2,089,194, forward strand.
AAGATCAGCGCCGCAGCCTGGGCATAGATGAAGAAATCGTAGTATTCGAGTGCCGAGCCAATCCATCCGCTGGCGGTCGCTTTCTTGGCTTGAGAGCTTGAGTGGGCCATCGTTGTCTCCGTTGTTCTTGTAGGTCGCCGCACGGCTGGCGTCGCCAAGGGCGGCCAGAGGGGTGCGATCGCTTGTCGGGAGTAGGGCGTGCGTTATAGCGCGGGCGATCGCAGGCGGTGTCTGCAAAGGGAGGACGAACGAGCAGGTGCGGATCGCAAGGCGATGGAGGTGTGCATAGGTCGGTACCCGGTTTATTGAACTTATTATGTTGTGACGTTGGGCTTGTCTGCGCAGGTTGTGCCGAACGACCGTCAGGGCAGAAGAGGGCGGTCGGTGTGCCTGCGTCTGGGTTCATGGTTGCTTAGGGTTGGCAGTGAATCAATTCGCCAAAATCGGTTTTGTGCGGTAATCGAACGCAAAACTAACCATTCCGTACAAACAGATTGCCGGGCCGACTGTACCTGCGAATAATCAACAGTGCCAGGAACCCCGAGGGGTTTCGGCCCGTCGTCCGTCCAATAACAAGGAACTCCCCCATGCAGCGTTCGATAGCCACCGTGTCCTTGAGCGGCACCCTGCCGGAAAAGCTCGAAGCCATCGCCGCCGCCGGTTTCGACGGCGTCGAGATCTTCGAGAACGACCTGTTGTACTACGCCGGCAGCCCGCGTGAAGTGCGGCAGATGTGCGCCGACCTCGGCATTGCCATCACCTTGTTCCAGCCGTTTCGTGATTTCGAAGGTTGCCGCCGCGACCGCCTGCAGAAGAACATCGACCGTGCCGAACGCAAGTTCGACCTGATGCAAGAGCTGGGCACCGACCTGGTGCTGGTGTGCAGCAACGTCCAGGCCGATGCCCTGGGTGATGAACAGATCCTGGTGGATGACCTGCGCCTGCTTGGCGAGCACGCCGGCAAACGCGGCCTGCGCATCGGCTACGAAGCCCTGGCCTGGGGGCGTCACGTCAATACTTACCAGCAAGTGTGGAATCTGGTGCGCCAGGCCGACCACCCGGCGCTGGGGGTGATCCTCGACAGCTTCCACACCCTGTCGCTCAAAGGCGACCCGGCGGCGATCCGCGACATCCCTGGCGACAAGATCTTCTTCGTGCAGATGGCCGACGCGCCAATCCTGAACATGGATGTGCTGGAGTGGAGCCGCCACTTCCGCAACTTCCCGGGCCAGGGCGAAATGGACCTGGCCGGCTTCCTTGCGCCTATCCTCGCCACTGGCTACCGCGGCCCACTTTCGCTGGAAATCTTCAATGACGGCTTCCGCGCCGCGCCGCCACGGCAGAACGCCGCCGACGGCCTGCGCTCGTTGCTGTACCTCGAAGAGCAGACCCGCCTGCGCCTGGAGCAGGAAGGCACTGCCATCGAACCGGGCGTGCTGTTCACCCCGCCGGCTGCCAGTGGCTATGACGGCGTGGAATTCCTCGAATTCGCCGTCGACGAGGCCGTCGGCGCGCGCCTGGGCAGCTGGCTCAAGCGCCTGGGCTTTGCCGAAGCCGGCAAGCACCGCAGCAAGGACGTGCGCCTGCTGCGCCAGAACGACATCAACATCGTGCTCAATGCCGAGCCGTACTCGTTCGGCCACAACTTCTTCGAGGCCCACGGGCCTTCGCTTTGCGCCACCGCCCTGCGGGTGAAGGATGAGCATGCTGCGCTGCAGCGTGCCACCGACTTCCGTGGCCAGCCATTCCGTGGCCTGGTCGGCCCCAACGAATGCGAAGTGCCGGCCGTGCGTGCGCCGGACGGCAGCCTGATCTACCTGGTGGAGCAGGGCAAGGAGGGGCCGTCGCTGTACGACACCGACTTCCGCCTGGACCCGGCCGCCAGTGCCAGCGGCGGTCTGCAGCGCATCGACCACATGGCCCTGGCGCTGCCGGCTGAGTCGCTGGACAGCTGGGTACTGTTCTACAAGAGCCTGTTCGACTTTGCCGCCGACGACGAGGTGGTGCTGCCCGACCCGTACGGCCTGGTCAAGAGCCGCGCCTTGCGCAGCCAGTGCGGCAGCCTGCGCCTGCCGCTGAACATCTCGGAGAACCGCAACACCGCCATTGCCCATGCGCTGTCCAGCTATCGCGGTTCGGGTGTGCACCACATCGCCTTCGATTGTGCAGACATCTTCAGCGAAGTGGCGCGGGCGAAGGAGTCCGGCGTGCCTTTGCTGGAGATCCCGCTGAACTACTACGACGACCTCGCAGCACGCTTCGATTTCAACGACGAGTTCCTCAGCGAGCTGGCGTACTACAACGTGCTGTACGACCGTGACGCCCAAGGTGGCGAGCTGTTCCACGTGTATACCGAGCCGTTCGAAGAGCGCTTCTTCTTCGAGATCATTCAGCGCAAGGGTGGCTATGCCGGGTATGGCGCGGCGAACGTCGCGGTGCGCCTGGCGGCGATGGCCAAGCGGCGTAGCGGGGCGGTGCGCAAGCCGGTCTTGTGATCATCGGTTGAGAGCTTGCCTGTTCCCCATCCTGTGGGAGCGGGCAAGCCCGCTCCCACAGGGACAGTGCAGGCTTCAGAAAAAACCTCAAAAAGCTATACATAAAACTATTCTTGTATAGAAATCCCTCCCGGTGCACCGTCCGTGGTACTCAAACCTTCGGCCATCAGCGCACTCACCCTGGTCACTCTGATGATGCTGACCCAGTCCGCATCCGCTGACTGGCAGTCCTCTCTGCCCAGCGCCCAACTCTCGGGCAGCGGCGATTTCACCTGGTTCGGCCTTCGTCTCTACACCGCCCGCCTGTGGCGCGCGGGTGCTGCCTGGACCTGGAACGAGCCGTTCGCCCTCGAACTGACCTACCACCGGGCGCTTTCCCGGAACACCTTGGTACAGGCCAGCATCGAAGAAATGCAACGGCTGGCGAAGCCGCCATTGGCCAGCGATACCGTCGAGCGATGGTCGGCCACCCTGACTGAAGCTTTCGTGGATGTGCGCCCTGGCACACGCATCACCGGGCTGTATCTTCCTGGCCACGGTTGCCGCTTTTATGTCGATGGCCAGCTCAGCCTGGAAGTGACCGACCCAGCCTTGGCCCGTGCGTTCTTTGCCATCTGGCTGGACCCGCGGTCCCGCGATGCGCAGTTGCGCGAACGTCTGTTGGGGGTTGCCGCAAACGACTGAGGAGGGCGAAGCATGTACAAGGCGTTGTTGATGGTCGCCTGCCTGCTGCTGGGCAGTTGCAAGGTGGGTGTCGAGCATTATGCGCAGGAGCAGCCGCGCCTGGACCTGGTGGCGTTCTTCTCGCAGCCGGTTCAAGCCTGGGGCATTTTCCAGAAGCGCTCGGGCGAAGTGGTCAAGCGCTTTCAGGTGCGCATCGACAGCCGCCGTGAAGGCGAGCGGTTGATCCTCGACGAGCACTTCCTGTACAGCGATGGCACGCGCCAGCAGCGCACCTGGACGCTGACCCCCGACGGCCCGAACCGCTGGCGCGGCACCGCCGGTGACGTGATTGGCGAGGCAAGTGGCGTGGTGGCGGGCAATGCCCTGCAATGGCGCTACCAACTGGACCTGCCGGTCGATGGCCGGCACTGGACCATGGACATGGATGACTGGATGTACCTGATGGACGAGGACACCCTGATCAACCGCACCCGCATGAGCAAGCTGGGCGTTGAGGTCGGGCAGATCAGCTTGTTCTTCCGCCGTATGCCATCAGGCACACAGTGACACATGAAGATGAACAAGCCTGTGCCAAGCAAGATCTGCCCCGTCTGTGGCCTGCCGTTTAGCTGGCGCAAGCGCTGGGCGCGGTGCTGGGACCAGGTGCGCTACTGTTCTGAACGTTGCCGTCGATCAAGCAAGCGCAGTGTCTGAGGGCCCAACGCTTTGCGCTGGCAATCAGCGCCGCAACAGGCGGCTTACAAACAGCGCAAGCCCTGCTGCCACTGCCAGCGACGTCAGCGGTTTCTCCCTTACAAAAGCCGAAACGTTATCCAGTGCATCACCATAGCTTTTGGTGAGCTGGCCCGATGCCTGGCGCGCATCCCCCTCAGCTTCCAGTGCCGGATCATCCAGCCACTTGCCAGCTGCGCTCTGCGCCTTGCCGGCCACTTTCTCTGCTACACCTTCGATCTGTTCACGTTTCATGATTGATCAAACCTTCCTGTGAATGGCATTGGGCTTATCGCACAGGGTTAGGGGGCGCAGACTGTGGCTTAGTTCCATGGCGCAACAGCGTGGTTGGCAATTACACGTCGTCGGGGCTCAAACCCTGGTCATCTATGCTTGTGTGGCATGTATTCAGATGACGTGAACCATTCGAAGCGAGAGGGCAACCATGAGCAAGGTATTCGTCAACATCGGCCTGACCCTTGATGGCTACATGGCCCCGGAAGGCATGGACATCGCGCACTGGGACAGCCCCGAGTACAAGCACTGGGGCGCCAGGTGGGGGGAGCTGATGAGCTGGATCCTCAAGCAGCGGTACTTCCGCGAAAACCTGATGTTCGCCCCGGGCGGCGAAACCGGCCCGGTCAACGACATGCTCCGCCACACCATGGAGCGTACCGGTGCCGCCATCATGGGCAAGCGCATGTTCGACCAGGGTGAGCGCAGTTGGCCGGAAGAAGCACCGTTCCATTGCCCGGTATACGTGCTCACCCACGAAAAGCGCGAACCCTGGGTGCGCCCAGGCGGCACGACGTTCCATTTCTGCAACGATGGGCCAGCGCAAGCCCTCGCCAAGGCGATGGAAGTTGCAGGCGAACGCGACATTCGCATCTCCGGCGGCGCGGACGTGATACAGCAGTACTTGCGCATGGATGCCATCGATGAACTGGAAATTGCCCTGGCCCCGGTGCTGTTTGGCAGTGGCAGGCGCCTGTTCGAGAACCTGCACGAGCCCGTGGCGAAGCTTCGGGTCGACAAGGTATTCCACACCCCGGACGCAACACACCTGCGCTACGTGCGAGCCTTCGACCATCAGCCCGCTTCCCTGCATCCCCCCACTCACGGATAATCCCTACCCAATTCCAATAATCACCCCGTGAGCCCCCATGACCGACCCCGTAGCCCCCCTCAGCCCGCCTGAACCCTCGGCTACGCGCCAACCGCGCAAGAACAACCCCGAGAAAACCCGCGAGGACATCCTCCAGGCCGCCATCAACGAGTTCGTCCAGCAAGGCCTGGCGGGCGCGCGCGTGGATGCCATCGCCGAGCGTACGGCCACCTCCAAGCGCATGATCTACTACTACTTCGGCAGCAAGGAGCAGCTGTACGTCGAGTGCCTGGTCAAGCTCTACGGCGATATCCGCAAGACCGAGCAGAGCCTGGACCTGGAGTCGCTGCCGGCCGAGCAGGCGATTCGCCGGCTGGCCGAGTTCACCTTCGACCACCACGACCGCAACGTCGATTTCGTGCGCATGGTCTGCACCGAGAACATCCACTACGGCGAATACGTCAAGAAGTCCCCGGCCATCCGCGAGATGAGCAGCCTGGTGCTGCAGGCATTGAGCAGCACCCTGGAGCGTGGCGTGAAAGCGGGCGTGTTCCGCCCAGGCATCGAGGTCATCGATCTGCACATGCTGATGAGTTCGTTCTGCTTCTACCGGGTGTCCAACCGCCACACCTTCGGCGACATCTTCCAGATCGACCTGGCCGACGAGCAGGTCAAGCAGCGCCACCGGCAGATGATCTGCGACGTGGTGCTGAGCTACATCCGCGCCTGACCCTGCTTACTCGCCCAGCCGTTGCTCGCGTGACGGCGGGTAGCCGAAATAGGCGGCGTAGCACTTGCTGAAGTGCGACACCGAAACGAAGCCGCAGGCCACTGCCACTTCCATCACCGACAGGTCGGAATACTGCAGCAGGCGGCGGCTCTTGGTGATGCGCAGTTCCATGTAGTAGCGCCGCGGCGAGGTGCCGAGCTGGGCCTGGAACAGGCGGTCGATCTGCCGGCGCGAGCGGCCGCTGTAGGCGGCCAGCTGGTCGAGGCTGAGGGTTTCTTCGAGGTTGTTTTCCATCAGCTCGACAATGGTGCGCAGGTGCAGGCTCATGGACTTTTTCGCCCCAGGGCCGACCTGGCGGTAGCGCGCGCCAGAGAACGACAGGATTTCTTCCACGCCTTCGGCCAGGCCGTCGCCGTACAGGCGGCGCACCAGGCCGAGCATGAGTTCCATGGCGCCATTGGGGCTGGCGGCGCTGAGGCGGTCGCGGTCGAGGGTGAAGCTGGCCGGGGTGATGCGGGTTTGCGGGCTGCGCTCGGACAGGCTGGCGCGCTGTTCGGGGTGGATGCTGCAGCCGTAGTCGTCGAGCACGCCGGCACGGCCGAGGAACCAGGCGCCGTTCCACAGCCCGCCCAGGGCCATGCCGTGGGTCGCGCAGTCGCCCAGCAAACGGTCGAGTTCGGGGTATTTCAGCGGCGTACGCAGGCCGCCGCAGACGATCAGCAGGTCGAGTTCCTTGAGTTCGTTGGCGGACAGCTCGCTGGCGACCAGTTCCAGGCCCAGGTCGCTCAGCACCCGGTCGCCCTTGAGTGACAGCGGAGTGAAGCGGAAGCTGTCGGCGCGCAGCAGGTTGGCGGTGACCAGCACGTCCATGGCCACGGTGAAGCTGGCCATCGAGAAATGCTCGAGCAGGATGAAGTCGACGCGGTAGGGGGCCTCGGGGCTTCCGGCGCTGGCCTTTAGCCGCAGCATGTTGCTGGTGCTGGTCTTCTTGCTGAACTGGCGTGGGGTGGGCACTCTGGACTCCGCTTCCTGGCTGGCCAGCAGAGTGTGGCGGCAGCGTGCGGGAAAGACAATCGCCAGCGGGCACGTGTCGTATTGCAGGTCGTGTTGAGGCAACTGGACTGGGTAGCAGGCGCGGTCACTGTGGGAGCGGCCTTGCGTCGCGAAAGGGCCGCAAAGCAGCCCCAGAACCTCAATATCACGCAGGGATCGCTGGGGCCGCTTTGCGGCCCTTTCGCGACGCAAGGCCGCTCCCACATGGGCCACCTCAAGCCTGGTGCCTTGCTCAGGCCTGGCAGTCGGCGAACACCTTCCCCTGTTCCAGCACGAAAGCCGGCTTCAGCACGCGGCGTTCGGGAAGCCGCCACGCAGGTTCTCCCGCAGCCAGGCCATGAACCACAGCGCATCCTCGCCGGGCGTGGGTGTCGGGCTCAGTACCTGGTAACTTTCCAGCGCCACCCCTTGGGCCACGCAGCGTACCAGGCTACCGTCGGCCAGCTCTTGTGCCACCAGCACTTCGGTGGCCAAGGCAATGCCATGCCCCGCCTTGGCCAGGTTCAGCACAATGTCGTTGCTCACATGGGAGGTGTCGGCCTTGACGCATTGCCGTATGCCCTGGGCGGCGAACCAGCTGCTCCACCAGCTGCCACTGTCGACATGGATCAGTTTGCACCTGGGCAGGTCGGCCACCGCCAGCGCCAAGGGCAGCGTCGCCCTGAAAGCGGGTGAGCAGACGGCAAACACCTCTGGGCGGATCAGTACTTCGTGCACTCCCGACAATTCCCCCGGCAAGCCATAGGCGATGGCCAGGTCCGCCTGGCGGGCATCGACGCTGGTGAAGGTGGCGTTGGGTTCGATGGCGATCTTCAGCTCCGGGCGCAGGGCCTTGAGCGCCTCGATACGCGGAGTCAGCCAGCGCGAGGCGAAGGCGGGCACGCACAGGATCCGCAGCCAGCGCTCGGGTACCCGGCGGCCCACCACCTGGCCGGCATGGGCCAGCATCTTCAAGGCCTCCGAGACGGATTGGTAGTAATAGGCGCCTTCCGGGGTCAGGCTCACGCCCCGCGGCGAGCGGTCGAGCAGGCGCACGCCCAGCCAGTCTTCGAGAATCTTCACATGCCGGCCGATGGCGGGCTGGGTCACATGCAATGCCTGGGCGGCGGCGACGTAGCTGCCCAGGCGCGCAGCGGCCTCAAAGGCGCGCACGGCGTTCAGGGGAGGGAGCCGGTCGAGGGTCATGGGCAAACCTGAGCTTGTTAGTTTTTTTAATAGTGGCTGCAAATTTATTGTGCTTTTCCGGCCCTGGCAACTTGTCCAGACTCGCTGGGCGTACTTCCACACCTTGCGAGGAGCGGCCCATGCCGGCATTTCCAACAATAAGAACATCCCTGACTGCCTTGGCCGTCGTAGCAGCCATGAGTGGCGTGGCCCACGCCGCAGAAGACAAAGGGCCATGCGGCGTGCCAGGGTTGAAAACCTGCCCGCAACCCTTCGACAAGACATTGCCTGCGGCCAAGGACATGCTCAGCTGGGACCAGGCCACCCGGGTGGTCGGCTTCCGCAATACCTACCGCCTGTATGGCGGCGATGTGTTCAGCACCCAGGGCGCCAAGCCGTTCCCGCTGCCCGAAGCGGCCCACAAGCTGGCCGCGGTGCGCTACACCCTGGACGGCAAGCCACAAGGCATCGCTGACTATGAGCGCAACCAGAGCGTCACCGGCCTGCTGATCCTCAAGGACGGCAAGGTCGCCTACGAGCACTATGCCCAGGGCAACACGCCACAGACCCTGTGGACCTCCCGCTCGGTGGCCAAGTCGGTGGTCAGCGTGCTGGTCGGGGTAGCGATCAAGCAGGGCAAGATACATTCGGTAGACGACAAGATCACCCGCTACATCCCCGAGCTCGAAGGCACCGCCTGGCAGGACGTGACCCTGCATCAGTTGCTGCAGCACACCTCGGGCGTGGTCTGGGACGAAAACTACGCCTCGAAGGATTCCGACTTCTCCCACATGACCCAATGCGAAGCGACGCCGGACCCTTACACCTGCGTGTTCAACCTGGTGAAGTCGGTGAAGCGCAAGCCAGGTGTGAAACCGGGCGAAGTGTGGTCGTACAACACCGGCGGCGCCTGGCTGGTCGGCCGGGTCCTGGAAAATGCTACCGGCCAGACACTGGCCAAGAACCTCGAAGCGCAGATCTGGAGCCGCTACGGCATGCAGCAGGACGGCGTCTGGCATGCACTGGTGCCGGGCAAGGTCGACATGGGTGGGCATGGTTTCAACGCCACGCTGCGGGACTGGGGCCGCTTTGGCCAGTTCGTGATGAGTGGCGGCCAGTTGCCAAGCGGCGAAAAACTGTTGCCGGATGACTGGATCGCCCGCTCCACCCACTGGACCCAGGCCAAGGGTTCGGTGACGGCGGCGGCGCCGAACGGGCAGTACGGTTACCAGTGGTGGTACAACGCACCGGCTGCCGATGCCAACCTTGAGCCGAAGAAGACCACGACCAGTGACCAGACCTTCTGGGCGCTGGGCATCTACGGCCAGACCATCGCGATCAACCCGGCCGAGAAACTGGTGATGGTGCAGTGGTCGACCTGGAAGAACGCCGAAACGCCGAGTTCCCTCTATGACGAGCAGGCGGTTTTCGTCAACGCGGTGTCCCAGGCCTTGCACCCATAGCAAATCGGAATGAACCCTCACCGTTGGCTGTAACCCAACCCCTTACATGCCAACGGGAGAGTGCTCATGGAAATCGGAACGATCTGGATCATTGTCGCGGCCTTGGTCATCCTGCTGGAGATCTTCGCCATCTGGCACATCATCGGCAGCGATCGGCGCGCGGAACGCAAGATGCTGTGGATCGTGTTCGTGGTCTATGCACCGTTCCCGGGGTTGCTGTTCTGGGCCTGGCGTGGGCCACGGGCGGTGAAGGGCAGGGCGGTGCTGCAGGAAAAATGACGGCAGCGGTATCAGGCGCGCGGCGCCTGATACCGGTGGCTTCAGTCGGGGCTGATGCCGATCTTGATGGCCGGGTCGAGGCCGCTGACCATCAGGCTGCCGGCGAAGCCGACCGTGTCCTGCACTTCCAGCGCCTTGAATGCGTCACGGATGCGGGCACGGATCGACTTGCCGGCCTCCTTGCGTTTTTCATCAGGGGTACCTGGGGACAGGACCAGCTCACCGTGAAGCGTCGTTTCGACCTTGCCGGAGGTCTTCCAGCCCATTTCTTCACGCAGGTGAGTGCGCGCTGCTGCGGCGTCAGCCTCATGGTCGCTGTTGACCGGGCTGATGGTATAGGCGAGTTGGAACGCGTAGGACTTGCTCATGGCTTTTCCTTCAGTGAAGCGGCGCTGCGCCGCGGCTCTGGCCTCCATGCCGGGAGCTGCAATCTAGCGAACTGCGGGCCGTATTCCTACATACGCGGTGTTGAGCTTCATTAGCGCAACAAAGAAAAATCCTACAGCTGCTTGACCTCTACCTAACTCGAGCCAACAGACTCGGACGCTCATTCACACGAAGGAGCGTTCCATGACCCACGCATTCCAGTTGTTCAATCCTCAAGGCCTGTACGACCCCAGCGCCAATGCCTATTCCCATGTTGCCGAGGTCAGCGCCGGTAGCCGCCTGCTGTTTATCGCGGGGCAGGGTGGGGAGGATGGCAATGGGCAGCTTTCACATGAATTCGCCGAACAGGCCCGCCAGGCACTGGCCAATCTGCAGACTGCGCTGGTTTCGAAAGGGGCAGGCCTGGCACAGGTGTTCAAGCTGACGTTGCTGATTGTCGATCACAGCGAGGCGCGGTTGGCGCAATGGGTGGCCGAGGCGGACAGGGCCTGGGGCGGGCACATGAAGCCGACCTGCACGCTGATACCGGTAGCGCGCCTGGCGCTGGATGGCATGCTGGTGGAGATCGAGGCCGTGGCCGCTGTGGCATAAGCCTGTGACGGCCTATTCGCGGGTAAACCCGCTTGTGTCTTGGCGAGGGAATAGAATCTGAAGTGAGAGCGGTGAATGGCAAGCTGATAGCCCGAGGTGCCTTGAGCACGTGTGGGAGCAAAAGCTGCCATTCACCGTTCCACTTTGGCGAGAGCCCGAACAGTTGGATGAGGGCCGTAATCTCGAATCACAAGCGTGGGCCAAGCCAAAGCGCTCTCACTCCTTGAGTTTAAGAGGGTTTGGCCATGTCTTCCTCTGTCGGCATCGATGTTTCCAGTGCCACACTTGCCGTTCACATCCGCCCTGAGGGTGTGAACTTCAGTGTTTCCAATGACTTGAAAGGATTTCAACTGCTCGTCGAAAAGCTTGGCGGGTATGCAGTTTCAATGGTTTTGCTCGAAGCTACCGGTGGTTACGAGTGCAATGTCCTCAAAGCGCTGCAGGATGCCGACTTTCCGGTTTGCCGGATCAATCCCAGTCGTGCCCGGGACTTTGCCAAGTCGATGGGTAAACGCGCCAAGACCGATCCCATTGACGCCGCTGTTTTGGCTCACCTGGCTGAAGTGATGCCCCCACGGCCTTGCCAGGTGATGACACCTGAGCGAGCTTTGCTGCGCGAACTGCTTATGCAGCGGGATCGCTTCGTCCAACAGCGCGACGATGACAAGCGGCGTCTGAAGCAGGCGCGGGCTATCAGTGTTTGTTTGCGGTTGGAACAACACATTGCCTATCTGAAGGGTGAAATTCGAGCGCTGGAACAGGAGATCGCACAGCAGGCAGCAGCTTTGCCTGATGATCGTGTCAAACAGCTCACGCAAGTCAAAGGAATTGGTCTGATTACTGCCGGAAAGCTGATGGCCTTGCTGCCAGAGCTGGGCCAGGTGGATAAGAAGGAAATTGCCGCCTTGGTCGGTGTTGCGCCATTCAATCAGGACAGCGGCAAGCAGTCGGGCAAGCGTTCAATCTGGGGTGGGCGCTCACAAGTCAGGCGGGCGCTCTATATGGCCTGTTGGGTGGTGATCCGGCATAACAAAGACTTCAGCGAGCGTTACAACGCGCTGCGAGCGCAGGGGAAATGCGCGAAGGTAGCAGTGGTGGCGTGCATGCGGGTATTGATAGTGCGGCTGAACGCGATGCTCAAGACTGGAACGCCCTGGCAGGAACAGGTAGTTCACTCATAGGATCCAGCCTTGCTGGCGATGCCTGACAGAGTCGGGCTCGGGGCGCTACGCGCCCCATCGCTGGCAAGGCCAGCTTCCACAAGAAGACAGTTGCTCCCACAGGTACTGTGCAGAACTCAGACCAGTGATGAACCTGTAGGAGCGGGTTTACCCGCGAAAGGGCCAGTGCAGGCAATACAAAAGCCTTAGAATGGTCTTTTCCCCGAGCCATCCCCACCATGCTGCCCATCGAACTGTTGCCCACCACCCCCGACCAGGCCGAACTGATCCGCAACCTCTATCAGTTCTACGCCTATGAGTCCTCCGACTGGGAGCAGGAAGACGTCGAGGTGGACGGCCGCTTCTACATCCACGAAGAACACCTGCAGCGCTACTGGCAGTCCCCAGGCTGGAGCGCCAGCCTGGTGCTGGTGGATGGTTTCATCGCCGGCTTCGTGCTGGTCGAGCGCAGCGAACTGCCCGGCATCGAAGCGCTGGAACTGGCCGACCTGTTCATCCTCAAGCGCTACCGGCGCCAAGGCATTGGCCGCGCCGTGGCCAACCAGTTCCTCGCCAGCCCAGGTGACTGGCTGCTGCGCTGCTATGCCCTGGACCCGATCGCAGTGGCGTTCTGCAAGGCTGTGGTGGCCGACCTGCACCGGCCGGTGCAACAGATCTTCCCCGACGATGGGCCGGACCTGCTGACCTACCAGGTGACTTCCGTCCTCCACTGACTGCTGGTTGATACAGCAAAATTCTGTGACCCACTTCACAAAACTGACTCGCAAGGCATAATGCCAGCACTGCTTTACAAGACTCGGCCAGCTCTGGCTGGGGGTTCCTTTCGTGCACGTCGCAGGTTCAGGTAAATTTCATGTCGCTAGTCGCAAGCCCCGACATCATGTACCGGCTGTTGATCCAGAGCGTGGTGGACTATGCCATCTACCTGCTCACCCCCGACGGTTTTGTCGCCAACTGGAACCCCGGCGCCCAGCGGGCCAAGGGCTATCGCGCCGAGGAAATCGTCGGCCAGCATTACTCGCTGTTCTACAGCGAGACCGAGCGTGCCGCCGGCTTGCCCGAACAGAACCTGGAACAGGCTCGCAGCACCGGCCGTTTCGAAGAGATCGGTGCCCGCCTGCGCAAGGACGGCACGGCCTTCCACGCCCATGTGGTGATCGAGGCGGTACGTGACGACCACGGCCAGCTGGTCGGCTTCGCCAAGGTCACCCGCGACATTTCCGAGCGCCGCCAGCAGGAGCTTGAGCTTTTGCAGGCCAAGGAACTGGCCGAGCAGTACAGCCAGGAAATGGCCAACCTGTCGCAGTTCCTCGACTCGGTGATCGCCAACATCCCCGCCAGCGTCATCGTTCAGGACCTGGAAAGCCAGCGCATCCTGCTCGCCAACCAGCAGGCCGAGCGCCTGTTCGGTGGCCGTGGCAAGCCAATGATCGGCCACACGCCCGGGGAGTGTCTGGCACCTGCTGCGGCGCAATACCTGGAGACCCAGCTCAGCCGTGGCGCGCGCAGCAGCAAGGGCTTTGCCGCCGAAACCCGTGTCGATACCGCCTGTGGCCCGCGCACCTTGCGCAGCCGCGCATTGCTCAGCCAGCAGTGCGAGGGCCAGGCGGATTACGTGCTGTTCGTGGCCGAAGACGCCACCGAAGAACTGGCCGCCCATGCGCAGATCCACCACATGGCCCACCATGACGCGCTCACCGGGCTGCCCAACCGCACCTTGTTCCACGAGCGCCTCAAGCAGGCCCTGGTGCGCGACCACGAAGGTGAAAAGCTCACCGCCGCGCTGTGCCTGGACCTGGACAACTTCAAGAACATCAACGACTCCCTCGGCCACGCCTTTGGTGACAAGCTGCTGCGCGCGCTCGGCAAGCGCCTGCGCCGCGAGTTGCGCGAGCACGACACCCTGGCCCGGCTGGGCGGTGACGAATTCGCCGTGGTGCTGACTCACCTGGACAGCCGCGAAGCAGCCTGCAATACCGCCAGACGCCTGATCGAGGCAATCTGCCCGCCATTCCAGATTGAGGGCCACCAGTTCTCGGTGGGTGTGAGCATCGGTATCGCCATCGCCCCCGACGACAACGACCAGGCCGAGCAACTGCTCGGTTACGCCGACATGGCCTTGTACGAGGCCAAGCGCAACGGCCGCAACCGCTATGAGTGCTTCCACCTCGAACTGGATGTCGCCGCCCGCCAGCGCCGCCTGGTGGAAACAGACCTGCGCACCGCCCTGCACCTGGGGCAATTGCACCTGCACTACCAGCCGGTGGTGGATCAGCTGACCAACAGCGTGACCGGCTACGAAGCGCTATTGCGCTGGGAGCACCCGACCCGGGGCATGGTCATGCCCATGGACTTCATACCCATCGCCGAGGAAACCGGGCTGATCCACGAGCTCGGCACCCGCGCGTTGAACCTGGCGTGCCAGGAGGCGGCCAGCTGGGGTACCGAGCAGACCGTATCGGTAAACCTGTCGCCGGTGCAGTTCAAGAACGCCAACCTGGTCCACATCGTGACCCTGGCCCTGGCCGACTCTGGGCTGGCGCCGCAGCGCCTGGAGCTGGAGATCACCGAGTCGGTGCTGCTGGGCAACAGCGAAGAGAACGTGCGCACCTTGCGCGCCCTGAAAGACCTGGGTGTGTCGATTTCGCTGGATGACTTTGGCACTGGCTACTCGTCGCTGGGGTACCTGCGTTCGTTCCCGTTCGACCGCATCAAGATCGACAAGTCGTTCGTGCATGACATGTGCGACAGCCGCGAAGCGATGTCGATCATCCGCGCAATTACCGAGCTGTCCAACAGCCTGATGATCAAGACCACGGCAGAAGGGGTGGAGTCGGAGGAGCAGATGCGGCGGCTGCGGGCGGAAGGGTGCTCGCATTTCCAGGGCTACCTGTATGGGCGGCCAGCGCCGGCCAGTGAGCGGTTGAAGCAGGTTTGTGTGTAACGTTTGAGGGCCCTGGGGGCTGCTTTGCAGCCCAGCGCGACACAAGGCCGCTCCTACAGGGGAACGCTTGTAGGAGCGGCCTTGCCGGGGCGCCGGACCGGTCGGATAGGGCCGCAAAGCGGCCCCCGGTTTATCAGCTATTCCAGTCAGGCGCAAAGTCCGGGCTGACCACCCGCTGATCCTTCGGCAACCCGGCAATCAGTGCCCGGTCCGCCTCATCCAGCCGCACCTCCAGCGCTGCCAGGTTGGCCAGCTGGTTTTCCCGGCTGCTGGCCTTGGGAATCACCGCCACCCCATCCTGGTCCAGCAGCCACTTCAACGCCACCTGGCTCGGCAGCACGCCATGCTTGCGCGCGATCTCGCGGATCACCGCCTGCTCCGCCGCACGGCCGCGGGCCAGCGGGGTGTAGGCGGTCAGCAGCAGGTCATGCTGGCGGGCGTAGTCGAGCAGCGGTTGCTGGCTGAGCAGCACGTGGTACTCGACCTGGATCGCCGACAGCGGCGCGCCCAGATCCTCGATCACCCGGCGCAGCAGGCCGAGCGGGAAGTTTGCAACACCGATGCTGCGCGCTTTGCCCTCGTCGCGCAGGGCCACCAGGGTTTCGATACTGCGGGCCAGGTCCCAGTCCTTGCCGGGCCAGTGGATGTGGAACAGGTCGACTTGCTCGGTGCCCAGCGCACGCAGGCTGTCTTCCAGCGACTGGCGCATGGCCTTGGGCTCCAGGCGGTCCCACCAGACCTTGGTGGTCAGGTGGATCTGCTCGCGCGGCACGCTGCTGTCGCGCAGCGCCTGGCCGACGGCGGCCTCGTTGTCGTAGGCGGTGGCGGTGTCGATGTGCCGATAGCCCAGCTCCAGCGCCTGGTGCACCGCGCGGGTACACGCGTCGCCGGTCATCGGCCAGGTGCCCAGGCCGATGCAGGGCAGGTCAAGGCCGTTGCGGGTGGTGAGCCGTTGCATGAAAACTCCTTGTTCGAGGTCGAGGGTCCGTTATCGATGGTGCGCGCTTTGCCAGGCACGGGCCATGCGGGTGAAGTGGAAAGTGGTCGATAAGCGAACGGAATGGCAAACGTCCCACGTAAAGCGTGGAAATGAACTTCCTCAAGTTGTCGTATCTCTTCTAGAATCCGTGCTGTCGCACCTTCCCCTGGCGCAGCATGCAGCCGCGCCGCCGTCGAGAACGCCATGAGTTCCAGCACCCCGCTGTCCGGAGTCAACCAACCCCTGCGCGGCATCGCCCTGGTGGTGGTGGCGACGCTGCTGTTCGCCAGCCACGATGCCTTGTCCAAGTTCCTCGGTGGGCTGTACCCGATCGTCATGGTGGTGTGGGCTCGCTATGTGGTGCACACGTTGCTGATGGCCGGCATTTTCCTGCCCAAGGCCGGCCTGAATGTACTGCGTACGCGGCGCCCGGTGTTGCAGACCTTGCGCGCGCTGAGCCTGCTGAGCACCAGCCTGCTGTTCACCACCGGCCTGCAATACCTGCCGCTGGCCGAAGCGACCTCGGTCAACTTCCTTGCGCCAGTGCTGGTGACCGCGTTGTCGGCGCCCTTGCTCAAGGAGCGGGTGACAGCAGGGCAGTGGGTGGCGGTGGTGCTGGGCTTTATCGGTGTGCTGGTGGTGGTGCACCCCGGTGGCGCGATGTTCACGCCGGCCATCCTGTACCCGTTCGGTTCGGCGCTGGGCTTCTGCTTTTACCAGCTGCTCACGCGCATCCTGGCGGCTTACGACAGCCCGACTACCAGCAACTTCTACGCCGGGTTGTGCAACACCTTGGTGATGAGTGCGCTGGTGCCGTTCTTCTGGGAAGTGCCGCGCTGGGACCATGGGTTGCTGATGCTGGCCCTGGGTGGTTTCGGCATGAGTGCGCATCTGCTGCTGACCCAGGCCTTCCGCCATGCCGCACCTGCGTTGCTGGCACCGTTCAGTTACTGCCAGATCGTGTTTGCCGGGTTGCTGGGGTTGCTGATCTATCGCCAGGTGCCCGACAGCGCGAGCCTGCTGGGGATTGCGATCATCTGCCTGAGTGGTCTTGGGGCTGCCTGGATGCAGCGCAAGAAGTGAAAGGTATCTGCTGGGTTTGAAATTGCTGGGGGCGCTTTGCGCCCCTATCCGACCGGTCCGGCGCCCCGGCAAGGCCGCTCCTACAGAGAAACGCGGCCTCCCTGTAGGAGCGGCCTTGGGTCGCGATAGGGCCGCAAGGCGGCCCCATGGCCCTGTCAGGCCAACTGGTAGGTGGTCTTCACCCGGGTAAAGAACTGCCGCGCATGGGTCCCTTGCTCCCGCGACCCCAGGCTCGATGCACCATTGCCACCAAACGGCACGTGGTAATCCACCCCCGCCGTCGGCAGGTTGACCATCACCATGCCGGCCGAACTGTTGCGCTTGAAGTGTTCGGCATGGCGCAGCGAGGTGGTGACGATCCCGGCCGACAAACCAAACGCAGTGTCCTCGGCGGCGGCAAAGGCTTCGTCGTAGTCACGCACCTTCAGCACGCTCAGTACCGGCCCGAAGATCTCTTCGCGGTAGATGCGCATGTCCGCTGTCACCTCGGTAAACAGCGCCGGGGTGAACAGATACGCCCCCGCCGCGTTTTCCACCTGCTCGCCACCACACACCAGTTTCGCCCCTTGTTCACGGCCGCTGGCCACGTACGCCAGGTTCTGTTCCAGCTGCCGGCCATCGACCACCGGGCCGATGTCGGTGCTGGCCTGCAACGCATCGCCCACCTTCAGCGCACGGGTACGCTCGGCCAGGCGTGCGACGAAGGCATCGTGGATGCCCTCGGTGACGATCACCCGCGAACTCGCCGTACAGCGTTGCCCGGTGCTGAAGAACGAACCGTTCAGCGCCACTTCCACCGCCTGCTCCAGGTCGGCATCGTCGAGCACGATCAGCGGGTTCTTGCCGCCCATTTCCAGCTGCACTTTCTTCATGCCCTCGGCCGCCAGCCGGGCGATCTGCCGGCCGGTGTTTTCCGAGCCGGTGAAGCTGATGCCATCGACCAGCGGCGAGCGGATGATCGTGTCGCCAACACTGCGCCCCGGCCCGATCAGCATGTTGAACACACCTGCCGGCAGGCCGGCGCGGGAGATGATCTCGGCCAGTGCCCAGGCCGAGGAGGGCACCAGCTCGGCGGGCTTGAACACCACGCAATTGCCGAAGCACAGCGCCGGGGCAATCTTCCAGGCCGGGATGGCGATCGGGAAGTTCCACGGGGCAATGATGCCGACCACGCCCAATGGCTGGCTGAACACGTCGATGCCCACGTCCTGGCGCACCGACTGGTACTTCTCGCCCTCGGCGCGCAGTGCCTCCTGGGCGTAGAACTTGAACGAGCGCCCGGCGCGGTCCACTTCACCGAGCGCCTCGCGGACGATCTTGCCTTCCTCGCGGGCCAGCAGGGTGGCCAGCTCCTGGCGGCGGGCGAGGATCTCGCTACCGATGAAGTCCAGCGCGTCAGCGCGTTGCTGCGGGTTGCTGCGCGCCCAGCCGGGTGCGGCACGGCGGGCGGCGGTCAGGGCCTGTTCGGTCAGCGCCTGATCGGCGCGCACGAAGCGCTCGATCACTTCGTCAGGGTTGGACGGGTTGCGGTTTTCCAGCCTGTCGCTGCCGCTGTCCAGCGCGACGAAGGCGCCATCGACGTAACTGCTCTTGGTAACCAGGGTCATGCGCTACGGATCCTTTTGCTGGCGTTATGGCGGGCGACGAAGTCGCTGATGTTGTCCACGGCGCTGTCCATCAGCTGCTGCATGGCGTCTTCGCTGCTCCAGGCGATGTGCGGGTTGAGCAGGAAGTCGTCACGGCCGATCAGCTGGAACAGTGGGTTGCTTGGGTGCAGCGGTTCGACCTCCACCACATCCAGGGCCACGCCGCCCAGGCGGCCGTTTTGCAGCGCAGCGATCAATGCCGCCTCATTGACCACACCACCACGGCCGGTATTGACCACCACGGCATCCGGCTTCATCAGTGCCAGGCGGTCAGCATCGATCAGGTTGTAGGTTTCGGGCGTCAGCGGGCAGTTGATCGACAGCACGTCGCAGCTGCGCAGCAGTTCGGCCAAAGGCCGGCAGTCGGCACCACGGCGCTTGCCCGCACGGTCCTCGAACAGCACCTGCATGCCCAAGGCGCGCGCCAGCTCGGCCAGGCGCACGGCAATCGGGCCGCTGCCGATGATCGCCAGTTGCTTGCCACGCACATCGCGGATGCGGTGGTCGAAGTAGATGTTCTTGTACTCGGCCTCACCGGCATGTACCTGGCGCATCAGCCGGGTGAAGGCGGCCGGGCGGCGGAACAGTTCGAGGATCATCGCCAGGCTGTGCTCGGCCACGGTGTTGGCGGCGTAGCCCGGCACGCTGGCCACTTCGATGCCGTGGGCGTTGCAGTAGTCGACATCGACGATGTCGCGGCCGGTCAGGGCCAGCGAGATCATTTTCAGCTTGGGCAGCTGGCGCAGGTGCTCCTCACGCAGCGGCACGCTGCAGGTGAAGGCGATGGTGGCATCCTTCAGGTGCTCCAGCATCTGCTCAGGGTGGGTGTAGGCAAACTGCTGCCAAGTGTGCTCGCAGTCCGGGCGCTTGAGCCGGGTGGAGGGCGCCAGTCCCTCGTCGTCGAGCAGGACGATATGTTCGCTCATGCTGTCTTCCTTATTTTTTCTGCGCCGGCACATAGCCGGCCGGGGCCATGCTGACCAGTTGGCGGGTGACGAAACCGGCGTCCTGGTCGTGGTCTTCCAGCGATTCCTTGCGTACCAGGGCATCACGCACCATGTGCGCGCCGAAGAAGCGGAATGGCTCTGGCGGCAGCAGCTTCATCTTCTGATTGACCAGGCCGCAGTTGGCCCACTCGTCATTGGCATGGGTAGCCAGCGACTTGATGATGCGGCTGGCGAACACGGTGGTGGCCACGCCATTGCCCGAGAAACCGATGCCGTAGCTCACCGTCTGGTGCTGGTCGAGGTAGCCGAAGTTGGGCAGGCCTTTCATGGCCCGGTCGATCGGGCCGGTCCAGCTGCTCACCACTGGCACATCTTCCAGCTGCGGGTACAGGCGGCGCAGTTCGGCGGCGACCTTGTCGGCGGCCGGCGAGGGTTTTTCATACAGGTTGCCGATGCGCCCGGCATAGGCGAACTGGCCCAGCGGCTTGCCGAATACCACACGGCCATCCGGGGTGTTGCGCCAGTAGTTGAGCACGGTGCGCGAGTCGGTCATGCATTCGCCACGGCTGAAGCCGATGGCGTCGAGCTTGGCCTTGACCGGTGCGGTGGCCACCATGTCGCTGGACATGATCGCGATCATCCGGCGCAGCTCGGGGAACTGCGCACCCCAGGCGTTGAGCGCCAGCACCACATGGTTGGCCTTCACATGGCCTTTGGCAGTGTGCACCACCGGGTGCTTGCCGCGGACCAGGTGGGTGAATGGCGATTTCTCGAAGATCTTCACCCCCAGCTTCAACGCCACCCGGCGCAGGCCACGGGCGAGCATGGCCGGCTGCACGGTGGCGGCGTTAGGGTCGAAGATGCCGCCCAGCACCAGCGGCGAGCCGACGCGGCCGCGGATGCTTTCGCGGTCCATTTCCTGGAACGGGTTGACGTCGAGTTTCTGCAGGCCGTCGGTGAGCACCCGCCAGGAATTCATCTGCCGCTGGTTGGTCGCGGTCCACAGCCAGCCGTCCTTGCGGTACTGGGCATCGATGCCGTGTTCCTGGCAGAAGCTGCCGATCTCGTCGATCGCCGATTCTGCCGCCTCGCAGATGCGCCGCGCCTCGACGTCGCCGCAGATGGTGCGCACCGACAGGTACTTGCCCCACCAGTTGGTGGCGATGCCGCCGTTGCGCCCGCTGGCGCCAGAGCCGCAGCGGTCGCGTTCGACGATGACGATGGACATCTGTGGGTGTGCCTGCTTCAGGCGGATGGCCGACCACAGGCCAAGGAAGCCGCCGCCGACGATACACACGTCGGCTTGAATCGAATCCTGCAGGGCAGGGGCCAGGTCGCTGTCCAGGTCGAGTGCCTGGGCATACCAGAATCCGCGGTACATGAGGGGTGCCTCTGAGCATGTTGTTGTGGCTACATGATGCTCAGCACGGCGTGTGGCCCGATATTACAGTCATGACAATTGATAGAACGGCGGCGCGTTTTGTCATGGACTTACTATTTGTCGTGCGGCATATGATATGCCGGACGCCGGGTGCACCCTACAATGGCGTTATTCAGCAGGTCATGAGGCCGACGTTCATGGTTGCGCAACTACAAGAACAACAATCACAAACCCCCGAGCCCACCGCGCAGATCAAGCCAGAGCTGCGTGTCGGTTTCGTGCTGATGAACCAGTTCACCCTGGTGCCGGTGGCCGGCCTGGTCGACTCGTTGCGCTTTGCCGCCGACAAGTCGTTCCGCAGCCAGCAGGTTTACTGCCAGTGGGACTGGATGACCCTCGACGACCAACCGATCACCGCCAGCTGCGGCATGCCGATTTCGCCGACCAAGTCGCTGAACCTGTTCGCCCAGTACGATTACGTGGTGCTGGCGGGCGGCCTGCTTGGCGAAACGCGCAATCCGCCGGGCTGGCTGCTCGACGCCTTGCGCGACGTGCATGCCGCCAACATCCCGATCATCGCCCTGTGTTCCGGCTCGTTCGTGCTCGGCAAGGCCGGCCTGCTCGATGGCCGCCGTTGCGCGGTGCATTTCACCTTGCGCGACGAGTTCCGCGAGCGCTTCCCGCTGTCGACCATGGTCATCGACAAGAGCTACGTCGATGACCGCGGCATCATCACCTGCCCGGGTGGCACCGCCATCGACCTTGCCGCCAACCTGATCCGCCGCCACTGTGGCGCGGTGCGGGCGCAGAAGGGCCTGGAGTATCTGCTGGTGGATGAGCGGGCGGAGGAGGCGAGCGACAAGGCTGCCAGCGACAGCGTGTACCAGAACGACCGGGTGCAGCGGGCGATTGCCTTCATGCGCGCCAACCTGGATGCGTCGATGACGCTCAAGGCCGTGGCCGAGGCGGTGGGCACCCACCCGCGGCAGTTGCACCGCGAGTTCGTCGCCAACACCCAGGAGCCGCCCGCCAACTACTGGCGCAAGTTGCGCCTGGACCATGCACGGCGCCTGCTGGTGAACACCAGCCAGAACATCACCACCATCGCCCTGACCTGCGGGTTTTCCGATGCGTCGCATTTCATTCTGTGGTTCCGCAAGCAGTATGGTGAAACACCTTACAGCTTCCGCAAGCGCCGGCATGAAGTGGAGCGCTTCGACTGGCATGGCGACAAAGTAGGCCTGGACCCGGATCTGTAACCTGCTCGTGTAGGAGCGGCCTCGTGTCGCGAAAGGGCCGCAGAGCGGCCCCAGCAATCTTTGCATTTAAGCTGAAAGCCTGGGGCTGCTGTGCAGCCCTTTCGCGACACGAGGCCGCTCCTACAGGTGATTTGCCAGTCAGTTCAGCTAAAGCTGCCCGAACGCCTGAATCTCGATCCGGTATTCAGGCGTCGCCAACGCGGCCCCCACACAAGCCCGCACCGGCGGCTGGCTCCCGACCCAGGCGTCATACACCTCGTTCATCGCCGCAAACTCGCCCATGTCGGCCAGCCAGATCTGCATGCGCGTGAGGTTCTGCTTGCCAGCCCCGATCTGTGCCAGCCACTGCTCCAGCTGGGCCAGCACGCAGCGGGTCTGCGCGGCGATATCACCGGCTTGCAGGGCTACCAGCCCCGAGGTCTCGATGCGCCCATCCACCAGCACCATCTGGCTGGCCCGTGGGCCTGGGTTGATCCGTTCGATCATCTGCCAGCTCCTCAGAACAGCACGTAGGTTTTGCGCAGGGTTTCGTGGATGTGCCACACCCCTTCGCAGTTTTCCGGGAACAGCACCGCGTCGCCGGCACGCAGCTCGACCGGTTCGCCGCCGTCGGGGGTGAAGGTGCAGCTGCCGCTGACGATATGGCTGAACTCGCGGTTCTTGAGGAAGCGGCGGAACACGCCCGGGCTGCTTTCCCACACACCGATGCTGGCGCCGACCGCCTCATCGGTCTGGTCCTGGGCTGATGCTGCGTGGGCGATCGGTTCGCCGATCGGCAGGCGGGCAGGGGTCGCTTCGCCCAGCAGCGAGGCAGGGGCATTGCGGACAACGGTAAGGACTTGGCTCATTACGGGTTCCTTCAGGCTTTACGAGCGACAGTTTTGTAAGTTGGCGAAGCAGTGGCGGCTTGCCCACCCAGGGCTGCGGCCTGCTGCAGGTCGAGCTTGCTGGTCTCGGGGGCCAGCCACCAGGAGATCAGCGCGCCGAACAGCGAGATCAGGGCCGCAGCGAACATGGTGTTGGCCACGCCATAACTGGCCAGGGAGATCGGTACCAGGTAGGTGCCCACGGCGGCGCCGATGCGCGACAGCGAGGTAGCCAGGCCCACGGCGGAAGCGCGGATCTCGGTAGGGAACAGCTCATTGGGGTACACGTATTCCAGCACCTGGGCACCGCCGATCAGCACCGCGTAGGCGCCGAACAGCACCAGCACGGTGGTTGGCGAAGCGTCAGGGAACACGCCCAGCAACACCAGCGACAGGCCTGACCAGAGGAAACTGTGGATCAGCATCTTGCGCCGGCCCAGGCGGTTGATCAGCAGGGTCGCCACCAGGCAGCCGAGGGTGAACAGGAAGGTGATGGCGATCGAGCCGTAGGCGGCCCAGTCGCCGGTCAGCTTCAGCGCCTGCAGCACCTTCGGGGCGAAGGCATAGATGGCGAACAGCGGCACGATGGCGCAGGTCCAGAACAGCGTGACGAAGGCCATGCGCTTGCCGTAGCCAGAGTGGAACAGCGACCACAGCGACACCGGTTTGCCGCTGCTTTGCTCGGGCAGGTCGGCAACCGAGTAGCTCGGGCCATAGACCTTCTTGATCACCGCGTCGGCTTCGGCGGTGCGGCCCTTGCTCAGCAACCAGCGCGGCGACTCCGGGGTGCCGCTGCGGGCAATCAGGAACAGCACGCCCGGCACCAGGGCGCTGGCCAGGACCCAGCGCCAGCCGTCGTCACCGCCCACGCGCAGCAGCAGCTCGCCCACCACGTAGGCCACGGCGGCGCCGGCGAACCACATCAGCACCATGGCGGCAAGCAACGGCCCGCGCTGTTTGCGTGGCAGGAACTCGGCCAGCAGCGACGTGGCGATCGGGTAGTCGGCACCGACCGCGATGCCGATCAGCAAGCGCCAGGCAAACAGCGCCCAGGCCGATTCGACCCAGAACTGTGCCACCGAGAAACCGACGATGGCGATCAGGTCCACCAGGTACAGCACCTTGCGTCCGTACTTGTCGGTGAACCAGCCACCGATAAAGCCGCCAAGGAATACGCCGATCAACGCCGATGCAGCGATCAGGCCTTCCCAGAAAGCCGACAGCTGCAAGGCGTTGGTGATCTGCAGCATGGCCACGCCGATGATGCTCAACACATAGCCATCGAGGAACGGGCCGCCAGCGGAGTAGACGGTCAGTTTGCGGTGGAAGGCGTTCAGCGGAGCATCTTCGACAGAGCGTTTGGATGTGGTCATTCAACTTGCCTCTTGTTGTTATTCACGCATCAGCGTCGCGGCACTATGGCACTGGCCTCGCGGGGCTCCATATAACGGCTGGGACGAGTCATGGGATGCGCTGGCAAGGCCTGCTCGGGGCTTATGCAAGTTGTCCTGGATGTTCTAGAGGGAAGGGTGAGGGCTTTTCTATCGTGGGCTGGCGGACAAACTTTGCATTTGCCCTGCTGGCCTCTTCGCGGGCAAGCCCGCTCCCACAGTCACTGCACACTGCTTGAAGTCTGTGCAATCCCTGTGGGAGCGGGCTTGCCCGCGAAGAAGGCGACGCAGACCTTCCAGAACAAGCACAAGAATCCGGAAACTGAAGATCATGACCCGTCCCCCCTTGGAATCGTTCGACGGCGACCACTACGACGTGGTGGTCATTGGCGCCGGTGCGGTTGGCTGCGCCGCCGCCCGGCAGCTCGCCGCACGCAACTTCCGCACCTTGCTGGTCGACCGTGGCGACATCGGTGCCGGCACGTCGTCGCGCTCCAGCCGCATGCTCTATTCGGGCCTGGGCTACCTGGCCGCGCGCTATCCGCTGTGGCAGATCCCGTTTCGCCCGCTCGACATGTGGCAACGCCTGCGCTACACCCGCCAGGTGATGCGCTGCCGCGCCGAGCTAGTGAAGGACATGCCCGGGCACCTGACCAGGCACCGTTTCCATTACCCGTTCCGCAAGGGTGACCGCTACCCGCCGTGGCTGGTAGACATGGGCTTCCGCCTGGTCGAGGCGCTCGGTGGCTGGAAGGTACCGCTGGCCTACCGCCGCCAGTCGGCGCAGCAGGCGGCCGAAGACAGTGCCATGGCCGCCGGCCTGGGTGGGCCGCTGCGTGGTGTGGGGGTGTTCGAGGAATACATGTACGCCTGGCCCGAGCGCATCTGCGTCGACACCGCGCTGGATGCACAGTGGCGCGGCGCGACGGTGCGCACCTACACCCGCGTCAGCCAGCTGCAGCGCAGCGAAGGCCAGTGGCGGCTGACCCTGGACGAACAGGCACCCGAAGCCCTAGGCCAGGCGCACGTGACAGCCAAGGTGGTGATCAACGCCGCAGGGCCCTGGGTTGATCGTGTGGCGGGCGCAGCCGATAACGGCCCGCGAGTGCTGGGCATCAAGGGTGTCAACGTCATGGTACGGCTGCCCGAGGCCTATCGCGGCCAAGGCCTGGAGGCGTTCTCCAGCAAGGGTGAGCCGTACTACGTGTTCCCCTGGCGCGAATTCCACTTCATCGGCCCGACCGAGTCGCACTTCACCGACGACCCGGACACCGTGCGCGTCGAGGACGGCGAGGTCGACTACATCCTCGCCGAGGCCAACCAGCTGTTCCCCGCCCTGCAGCTGACCCGTGCCGATGTGCAGCACTGCTGGTGCGGCGTGCGCCCGACCTCGACCCTGGATGGCCGCAGCACCTACCTGCCGGTGCGCCTGAGCGAGGCGGCCGGCAAGCCGAACCTGCTGACCCTGACGGGCTCGACCATCATGCTCCATCGCCATGCGGCGCGGGTGATCGCCCGTGGCGTCGAGGCGCGGCTGGGCAAGCGGGGCAAGGCGCCCAAGGGCATGATCGAACGCGAGCGCATCGATGGCGACGACATTGCCCGCATCGTTGGCCGCGAGCATGTAGTCAGGCTGGTGGACCTGGTGCGTCGGCGTTTGCCGTGGGGGCTCGACCCGGACCTGGGGCGTGAGCGGGTGGAGCAGCTGTCACACCGTGCGGCAGTGGCGATGGGCTGGTCGGAAGCGCGGCGGCAGGAAGAATTGAAACACTTTGAAGAGGACACTGCCCGGGTGTATCGCCAGCTCTAGATATGCATGAAGGCTGCAGGCCTCATCGCGGATAAATCCGCTCCTACAGGGATCGCATAGCCCTTGTAGGAGCGGATTTATCCGCGATAGGGCCAGAACGGGTAAACGCTATCGCCCAGCCAACCCCGAACGGGTCAGCAAGGCATCCAGCACCACCTCGCAAGCCGCCCCCCAGCTGGCACTTGCCGGCTGATGCATCAGCACCGCCAAGCCATCGGCAGTAAAGGTCCCGGGCGTGGCAATGGCCTGCCCCAGGGCCTTCAAGGTGTACTCCGGCTGGTGCTGCGCGCTGGTCACGCAGTCCTGCATGTTGCCCAGCACCAAAGCACGCGCCTCAGCCGCCGGCAGGCCCTTGTCGGTCAGCCACTGCTGCAGGTCATGCAACAGGAAGTAGAACCAGCCATTCATGCACGCTGCCACCGTGGCCAGCTCGAATGCCGGCTCATCCTGCACCACCACCAAGTTGCCCAAAGGCCCCAGGGACTGCTCGGTCAGCGCGTCCGCCGGGCAAACCACCACGGTGGACTGGTTGTACTGCGCCGCATACGACAGCATCACCCGCACGCAATGCGCGCCAGGGAAGGCCGTGGCCAGCAGCGCCAGGCTGACCCCGGCGGCCAGCGATACCAGGCGCTGGCCGGGGCGCAGGCGCACCTCGCTGGCCAGCTGCCCCAGTGAGTCCGGGCGCACGCCGAGGATCACCAGGTCAGCCTGGTCGACCACCGCCTGGTTGCTCGGCAGTACCTCACAACCGTGCTCGGCCGCCAGCACCTCGGCGCGCTGCGCGTTACGTGGCGACAAGTAGAGCTTGCCCCCGAACCCGCTGCGGCGCAGGCCGACCACCACTTTTTCGGTCAGCTCGCCGACCCCGAGAATACCCAGGCTATGCATGTTGCCTCCTTATCAGCTTTCCAGGCCGGCGCGGCGCTGGCCCCAGTGCAGGTTCAGGTTGACCCCGACACTCAGCAGCGGTTCCGGCGGGTTGCGGTTGGGCCCGTCGGAGCCAAGCAGGAAGTCGATCAGCTCGTCGCGCTCGCCGCTCAGCCAGTCGGCCAGCAAGGTACCGGTGGCAGTACCGCGGGTGATGCCCAGGCCGTTGCAGCACAGTGCCGCGTGCACGTTCGGCGCCAGGGTGCCGAAGTGCGACAGGTGGTTGCGCGACAGGCACATCGAGCCACCCCAGGTGAACTCGAACGGCAGCCCCGAGAGCATCGGGAAGCGCCGTTCGAACGACTCGCGGTGCTGGCGGCCGGCACGGTCCAGGTAGCGCTGTTGGGCACGGCCATTGGCATTGAAGCTGAAGCTGTTGCGCACCAGCAGGCGCTGGTCCGGGGTGCGCCGCAGGGTGCTGCCGAACGGGTCGGCAGGGATGATGCCCCAGGTGGCCTTGCCACCCAGGCGAGCCTGCTCGTCTTCGGTCAGCGCACGGGTCATGCTGGCGTAGGTGAAGATCGGCAGCAGGCGGCCCGGCAGGAAGCCGAAGTACGAGGCGAAGGCGTTGTTGGTCAGCAGCAGCTGGTCGGCGACGATCTCGCCGTGGGCGTGCTTGAGGGTGATGCGCCGGCCTTGTTCCAGGCGGGTGATGGTGGTGCCTTCGTACAGCGTGACGTTACCTGGCAGGCTTTCGGCCAGACCCTTGGCCAGCGCGGCCGGCTGCAGCAGCTGGGTGCCGGGGGTGTACAGCGCCTTGCGATAGAAACCGGTGCCGAAATGTTCGGGCAGGTCGCGGGCGTCGATCATTTCATAGGCTTGGCCGAGCTTGTCGAGGCCGCTGCGATAAGCCTCCAGCACCGCCAGCCCCTTGTCTTCGACCGCGGCCTGGTACTTGCCGTCCGGGCGGATCTGGCAGTCGATGCCGTGCTGGTTGATCAGCCCGCGCAGGATCGACTGGGCGCGCAGGTTGAGCTTGAGGTTCATCCGTGCGGTGGCCAGATCGCCGATGTAGTCAGGGGCGCCGATGTCGTGGGGCAGGTCGATGGCAAAGCCGGAGTTGCGCCCCGAGGCGCCGAAGCCGACTTCCTGCGCCTCGACCAGGATGATTTCGTCGTCAGGGTGGTGAAGCGCCAGTTGCCGCGCCGCGGCAAGGCCGGTGAAGCCCGCGCCGAGCACCACCCAGCGCGCCTCGCTCCGCCCCCGGTGCGCGGCGCGTGGCTGGCGCTTTGGGCTGAGGTGGAACCAGCCGCAACCGTTGTCGTCCGCGGGGGTAGAGGTGTTTCTGTACATGGGGGTTTTATCCGTGTTGTTTTCTCCACTATCGCACCGGGGGTGGCGAGGGGCATATAACGCGAGGGACGGGAGTTGGGATGTTTTGGCTGATGCCCTCACCGCCGGCAAGCCAGCTCCCGCACGGACTGCACAGTCGTCGGAACCTGTGGCGGGTTACGCACTGCCCATGCGCCCAGCCGCTGGGCGGCGATAGAGCGGCCGCGGGGTACTGGGGTCGAGCTCGGTCAGCTGGCTGCCAGCCGCCACGAACCCGGCACGTTCGGCCAGGCGCTGGCTGGCGTGGTTGTCGATGTCGGTGGTAAGCCACACCGGGGCATCCACGGCGTCCAGCAGGCAGGTCAGCGCTTCGCGCATCAGGCCCTTGCCACTGCTGGCCCGGTTCGCCCAATAGCCCACTTCATACTCGTCATTGCCGGGGCGCAGGCCGATGCAGCCAATCACTTCGCCGCTGTCTGCGGCCAGCACGAAATAGCGCTTTTCCTTGGCCGGGTCGAGGAACTCCTCGGCGCTCAGTTGCAGGCTGTCGCGCACTTCACTCAAGGTCCAGTCAGGCTTGGCCCAGGCCAGGAAGGGTTGGTGCAGGGGGTAGCTGTCGATCAGGGCCTGTTGCAGCTGCAGGGCGAAGGCGGGGGCGGGGCGGACCAGCAAGGTGCGTGGAGTGGACAGCGTACGGGGCAGCGTGGGGTAGGGCATGGTGGCCTTCCTGGCGGGTTGATCGGCGCATGTAAGCATACTTTTGTGTAGTCTGTGTTGACCCCGCGTGGGCCAGCCGATCATTCAATGGAAACTGAAGGTCACCCTATGTCCGACTACAAGCTGCATTGCTTCGCCGAATCCGGCAACGCCTACAAGGCTGCGCTGATGCTTGAACTCACCGGCCAGGACTGGCAACCGGTGTTCGTCGATTTCTTCAATGGCCAGACCCGCGAGCCGCAATGGCGCGACGAGGTCAACGAGCAAGGCGAGGTGCCTGTGCTTGAGCATGTAGGGCAGCGGCTGACCCAGTCGGCGCTGATTCTCGAGTACCTGGCCGAGCGCACCGGCCAGTTTGGCCCGCGCGACGACAACGAGAAACGCGAGATCTGGCGCTGGATGCTGTTCGACAACCACAAGTTCACCAGCTACTACGCTGTGCTGCGTTTCCTGCTGTGCCTGAAGAATACTGGCGAGACCGATGTGACGGGCTTCCTGCGTGAGCGCGCCACGGCGGCGTACCGGATTGTCGATGCGCACCTGGCAAAGACGCCGTTCATGGTGGGCGGGCGGCTGACCATTGCCGACCTGTCGCTGGCGGGGTATGTGTTCATGCCGGAGGATACCGGGATCGTGTTGACCGAGTTCAGCCATATCGAGGCGTGGAAGCAGCGGATCCAGGCAGTGCCGGGGTGGAAGCACCCCTATGACTTGATGCCTCGCACGGCATAAGCCTGTACCGGCCTCTTCGCGGGTAAACCCGCTCCTACAAGGTCCGTGTAGGAGCGGATTTATCCGCGATAGGCCGCCACAGGAAAAATCAGTAACGAACCTCAACCCCTACATAAGCCCCGATCCCATCCCCCGGCCAGAACGACGCAGTATCCAGCCCGCGCGCGTTGTACACCGGCGTCACAGCCGTCACGTACGCCTTGTTCGCCAGGTTCTTCAGGTCCAGCGACACCTTCCAGTTGCCCTTCGGCGCTTCATACCCCAGGTTCGCCCCCCAGATCGTGTACGACGGCGCATACAGGCTGTTGGCATAGTCCACCGCCGTGCGCGATGCCGATTGCACATTCACCCCGGTGTACCAGCCGCTGTGGTCCTGGTACTGCAACTCGCCCTGGTAGATATGCTTGGGCACGCCCGGCAGCTGGTTGTCGCCGAAGGTGTCGTCATGCCGGTAGTAGAAATCGTTGTAGGTGTACGACTGGCGCCAGCGCACCAGGTCGCCCTGGTGGTTGTCCCACAGGCGCGTGTTGAGCCCGGCCTCGACACCCTGGTGGATGGTCGGCGAGGCGTTGAACGCGCCGGTAACGGCTGCCGCGGTAGAGGTGGCGGGGATGATCTGCACGTTCAGCAGCTCGTCGTGGATCCACGAACGGTACAGCGCCAGGCTGCCGTCGAAGATACCGTGCGAACCCTTGATGCCGACCTCGAAGGTGTTGGCCTTCTGTTCCACCAGCGGGCGGATGTACGGCAGGGTCGGGCCGGAACCTGAGTACTCCCATGAGGCGGGTGGGTCGATGCTGCGGCTGAAGTTGGTGAACACCTGCAGCTCAGGGCTGAACTCGTAGCGCAGGCCGATACGCGGGGCGACGCTCCAGTTGTCGTAGTCGACGTGCTGCGGGAAGGTGGTGGTGTTGGGGTTCACCGCGTAGTCGATGTTGACTTTGCGCCGCACGTTGATGAATGACACGCCACTGGTGAGCCACAGGTTGTCGACCAGGTTGATGTCGTTGCCCAGGGCGATTACCCGGTCGAACGAGTCCTTGTAGTTGACCTGCTTGAGCGACACCTTGTCGCCGTTGGCCGAATCCACCCCGCCGCGCAGGTGCTGGGTCGAAGTGAAGGCGATGTTGCTGCGGCTCTCGTGGCCGAACAGGTAGTCGACGCGGTCGTAGCCCAGCAGCAGGCCGAGGTCGTGCCAGTCCCAGTAGCTGGGGTTGCTCGGGCTGCGCGGGCTGTTGGTGTGGCGGTAGTCGTGGTACGACAGGCCGAAGGTCAGGCGTGCATCGTCGTCGAAGGTGTAGGTGGTCTTGCTGCCGACCCAGATGCTGCCCGGGCGGCGCGCACCGGCGCCGCTGCTTTCGGCGGTGGCGCTGGCCCGGCGCGGGTGGTGCAGGGCGTTGTCGAGGGTGGTGGCGCTGGGGTCGTTGTGGGTTTCGTCGCGGTAGCGCAGCAGCAGGCGGGTTTCCAGCTTCGGGCTGAAGCGGTAGCCAGCGTTGGCGACGATGCCAGAGCTTTTCGACAGGCTGTAGTCGCGGTAACCGTCGTTGCGGTAGTTGTCGGCCTGCAGGTAGTAGTCCAGGTCGCCTTCGACGCCGCCGTAGCTGATGCTCTGCTTCTGGTAGTGGTAGCTGCCGGCCTCGGCGCGCACGCGCAGGCCGGGGGCGCTGTAGCCGCTGTGGTTGACGAAGTTGACCGCGCCACCGAGGGTCAGCGCGCCGTACTGGAAGGCGTTGGCGCCGCGCAGGATCTCGGTGTAGTTGACGCCGCTGGCGTTGAGGAATTCATACGGGGTGCCGCCGGGGCCGGTCAGCGGCAGGCCGTCGAAGAGGAACTTGATGCCTTCGCGAAAGTAGCCGGGCGAGGTGTTGGCACCAGAGCCACGGATCGAGATCTTCGCCGCGTCGTTACCGCCGGTGGACTGCACGAACACGCCGGGCTGGTAGGCCAGGGTGTCCTGCAGGGTGGCGGTACGGCCTTTGGCGACCTCTTCGCTGTCGACCACGCTGGTGCCGCCAGGCACTTCGGCGAGGGCGCTGGCGGCCTGTTGCACTTCAGTCTGCTTGGCGGCCTGCACGGTCACCGTGCCCAGGGTCGGGTCAGCGGCCAGTACCGTGGCCGGGGCCAGCAGGGCCGTGGCCACGGCCAGGCGCAGTGGATGGAGTTGAATCGCACGCATCGTTGTATTCCTTGAAAGTCATCGTAGGTCCTCGGCGTTCTATGGGAATAGTCAGGCCTGTCAAAACAGGTGAGAGCAGTTTCTGTGCCAGCTGGCAAAAGGCCTGAAAGTTGGGCGTTTGTCGGGTTGTTAAGTGTGTGGTGGTGAACGAAACAGTAAGTTTTGTTGTGCCTGTGTTGTGTTTCGAACAGCGCCGGTTATATACAAATATCCAAATTAATCGGAGAGCCGTGTGGGAGCGGGTTTACCCGCGAATGCGGCAGTAAGCCCACCGCCGTATTCGCGGGTAAACCCGCTCCCACAGAGCTTGAGCCGCCTGGCTGTTGGTATTCCAACAGCGAGCGGGCAGTTTGTTTGCCTGGCAAATTTGGTTATTTACCAATCCCCAGTAAATACGCACGTAAAAGGCTGGCACGACAACTGCAACAACACTTTATGTAGCCGTCTATATAAAGGGCCTGCTGTGCAGCCAAATGTCCGATTATTCAAGTTATGCCTGTTGGCCAGTGCGCTGTTAGTTGCCGCCTGTTCACCCGCCACGCCACCACCCACCCAGGGCACCCTGAAAGGCGAAGCGGTCAGTGAAGTGAATGGCGTGATGCGCTACCCGGCCAGCGACTTCGTCGAGCAGCAGGCTGGCCAGCGCGGCGGCACCTTGCGCGTGTCGGCTGCGACCGACGCCGGCAGCTTCGATATCCACGCGTTGTCCAACGGCAACATGCAGTGGATGGGGCGCATTCTCTTCGACTGCCTGGTCTACCAGGCCGAGGATGGCACCCTGACGCCGTGGCTGGCCAAAAGCTGGGAGATCAGCGCCGACGGCCTGACCTACACCTTCCACCTGCGTGACGACGTCACCTTCAGCGACGGCGAACGCTTCGACGCCGAAGCGGTGCGGGTCAACCTCGAACACATGCGCGACCCGAAGACCAAGTCGCCGCTGGCCGCTGCCTACATCGCGCCCTACCTGCGCGGCAGGGTGGTCGATGCTTTCACCTTCGAGGCCACCTTGAGCGCGCCCTATGCGCCGTTTCTCGATGTGCTCTCGCAAGCCTGGCTGGGGATGATCTCGCCGCGGCAGATCAGCGAGGCGCCCGCGACCATCGCCAGCCAGCCGATCGGCACCGGGCCGTTCGTGTTGACCGGATGGGTGCGTGACCAGCGCGCCAGTTTCACCCGCCGCCCGGGCTACAACTGGGCGCCTGCGGCGATCAACCACCAAGGTGAAGCCTACCTCGACGGCATCGAGCTGAGCTACGTGCCCGAAGCGATGATCCGCTATACCTCGCTGGAAGCCGGCGACAACGACATGGCCCTGGACGCCCCGGCACAGAACGCAACGGCGATCCGCGCCAACCCGCAGCTGACCTTGCGCAACCGCATCCGCAAAGGTAACCCGGCGCGCAGCATCACCTTCAATGTCGAGCGCGTGCCGTTCGATGACGTGCGGGTGCGCCAGGCGGTGGCCAAGGCCATCGACCGCGACGGCCTGGCGTGGATCTCCGGTTTCGGCGAGTACCTGGCCAAGGGTGACTTTCTTGCGGTGAACACCCCCGGCTACGACCCGGTGGCGCGCGATGCGCTGGCCTTCGACCCGGCAGCAGCGGCGCGGCTGCTCGATGCCGCCGGCTGGAGCGGGCGTGATGCCGAGGGCTATCGCACGCGCAACGGCCAGCGCCTCGGGGCGACCTTGCTGACCTACGACAACCCGGCGTTCCCGGCCAATGTCTCGGTGGCCGCCCAGGCGGACCTGCGCAAGGTCGGCTTCGACCTGCGCATCGAGCTGCTGCCGATCAGCAAGGTCATGGAGCTGCGCTACCTCGGCAACTTCGACGCCCTCGGCGGCGGCTACTGGCACACCAACACCGCCGACGGCCTGTACATCCTCTACCACAGCCAGTCGATCCCTAGCGCCAGGATGATCGGCCAGAACGTTGGCCACTTCCGTGATGCCAGCCTTGACCAATTGCTCGGCGAAGCCCGCCGCAGCACCGACCCGGCGCAACGCCGCACGCTGTATCGCCAGGCCCAGCAACGCCTGGGCGAGACCGTGCCGGCGGTGCCCTCGGTGGAAAGCCAGATGCTGCTGGCCTACCGCAATGTGCTTGGCGGCGTGCTGTTCGACGGCTCGCACAACGTTCCGCTGTTCACCAGCGTGTGGCTGGACGCTCGAGCACAGCAAAAGGAGCAACCATGAACCTGCTACTGACCTTGCTGCGTCGCCTGCGCGACGGCGTGATCGTGTTGTGGGCGGCGGCCAGCCTGACCTTCCTCGGCATGCAGCACAGCGGTGGCGACACCGCCCTGGCCATTCTCGGTGGCCCGGACGCCATGCCAAGCGCAGCAATGCTGGCCCAGGTGCGTGCCGAATATGGCCTCGATCAGCCGCTTTGGGTGCAGTACGGCCATTACCTGCTGCGCCTGGCCCAGGGTGAGCTGGGCGAGTCGTACCGGTTGCGCATTCCGGTCGGCCAGGCGATTGCCGAGCAGGCCGGCGCGACCCTGGCCCTGGCCAGCAGCGCGGCCGTGCTGGCCGTGCTGCTGGCGCTGGCCTCGGCGCTGCTCACCGCCAACCGTGGGCGACGCCTGCGGGCGCTGGTGTCGGGCATCGAACTGGTGCTGTCCTCGGCGCCCAACTTCGTGATCGGCACGGTGCTGCTGCTGGCTTTCGCCTTCTACTTCCATGTTTTGCCGCCGTCCGGTTCCAGCGGCTGGCGCTCGCTGCTGCTGCCCAGCCTGGCCCTGGCGCTGCCGATCGCGGCGGTGCTGGCCCAGGTGCTGCGCCAGTCGCTGGAGCAGGTGCTGGAGCAACCTTTCATTACCCAGGCCCGCGCCCGCGGCATGGGCGATACCGCGGTGCGCCTGCGCCATGCCTTGCGCCACGCCCTGGTGCCACTGGTGACCCTGGCCGGCTACGTGTTCGCCAGCCTGCTCGGCGGGGCCGTGGTGCTCGAACTGCTGTTTGGCCGGCAAGGCATCGGCCGCCTGATGCTCGACGCCACCGCCACCAAGGATGTGCCGCTGGTGCTCGGTGTGACCCTGCTGGCAGCGGCCATCTACGTGCTGGTCAACCTGCTGGTGGACCTGGCGACCCACGCCATCGACCCGCGCACCGCGCGCCCCTGAATTCACGAGAAAGGAACCGTCATGAGTCAAACCCCGATTACCGATGCCGAACTGGATGAGCGCTTTGCGCCGTTGTACGCGCGCATCGCCGAAGGCGCGGTGGCCCGCGAGCAGCAGCGCACCCTGGCCCATGAACCGGTGGCCTGGCTGCGCGAAGCCGGCCTTGGCGCCCTGCGCGTGCCGCGCAGCCACGGCGGCCTTGGCGCGACCTTGGCGCAACTGCTGCGCCAACTGGTACGCCTGGGGCAGGCCGACTCCAACCTGCCGCAGATCTTCCGCGCCCACTTCGGTTTTGTCGAAGGGCGCCTGTCGTCCAAAGACGCTGCGTCCCAGGATTACTGGTTCGCCCGCGTGGTCGCCGGTGAGCTGTGGGGCGCGGCCATGGCCGAGCGCACCGACAGCACCGGCAATACCGTGCAGCTCAGTGAAGGCGAGGGCGGTTACCGCCTGGACGGTGAGAAGTACTACTGCACTGGCACTCTCTACGCCGACTGGGTCGCGGCGGTGGCCAACCACGGCGACGACTTCATCAGCCTGGCGGTGCCGACCCGGGCGGCGGGCGTGGAGCGGGTCGATGACTGGGACGGCTTCGGCCAGCGCCTGACCGGCAGCGGTACCACGCGCTTCACCCAGGTGAAGGTGCAACCGCAGCATCTGCTGCGGCGTTTCGCCAAGGGCGAGTTGCGCGCCGAGTCCTACCTGACTGCGTTCTACCAGGCGGTGCATTTGGCAACGCTGGCGGGCATCAGCCGTGCGGTGCTGGCCGACGCCGTGGCCTTCGTCCAGGGCCGCACCCGCGCCTTTGGTGTGCCGGGGCAGTCGCAACCGGCCGCCGACCCGCTGGTGCAGGCAGTGATCGGCCGGCTGTCGAGCCTGGCGTTCGCCGCCGAGGCCCAGGTGACTGCCGTGGGCCAGAGCCTGCAGACGGTGTTCGAAGCGGGGCAGCAAGGCGAGGTGCCTGAGCAGCTTTACACCGACGCCGAAATCCACGCGTTCCAGGCTCAGCAGATCGTTCTGCCGCAGGTGCTGCAAGCGTGCTCCTTGCTGTTCGAGGTCGGCGGCGCCTCGGCCACCAGCAATGCCCGGCGCCTCGATCGCCACTGGCGCAACGCGCGCACCCTGGCCTCGCATAACCCGGCGATCTACCGCGAGCAGGCGCTGGGCGACTATTACCTCAACGGCATCAGCCCGGCTCAGGCCTGGCGTGCCCGCCATGCTGCTGCCAGCCAAGGGCAAGGCAGCGGCGACGAAGCCAGCGCGGTCTGAACAGGAGAACCCCATGACCACCAAACAGATGAGCCTGGGCATGAACATCCTGGGCTTCGGTTCGCACTCCGGCGCCTGGCGCCAGGGCGAGGCGGCGCTCGATGCCTATATCGACGTCAACTACTACCGCGACATCGCGCGCATTTCCGAGCGCGGTTGCCTGGACGCGATCTTCCTCGCCGATGGCCCGGCGCTGCCGCCGGATGTGTCCGCCCAACCCGGCGGGCGCCTGGAGCCAACCGTGCTGCTCACCGCCGTAGCCGCCGCCACCGAGCGCATCGGCGTGATCGCCACCTGTTCCAGCACCTACAACGAACCGTTCAACCTGGCCCGGCGCATCGCCTCGCTGGACCATATCAGCGGCGGCCGTGCAGCCTGGAACGTGGTCACCAATGCCGGTGACGCGGCGGCGCAGAACTTCGGCCTGGCAGGCGCGCCGCTGCATGTCGACCGCTATGGGCGTGCCGAGGAGTTCGTCGATGTGACCCTGAAACTGTGGGACAGCTGGGAAGATGACGCAGTCATCGGTGACCGCGCCGCGGGCCGCTTCGCCGACCCGCGCAAGGTTCACACCCTGGACTTCCAGGGCAAGCACTTTCAGGTAAAGGGCCCGCTGAACCTGCCGCGCTCGCCCCAAGGGCGGCCGGTGCTGGTGCAAGCCGGTTCCTCCGAAGGCGGCAAGGCACTGGGTTCACGCTATGCCGACGCAATCTTCACCACCCAGACCAC
The DNA here is from genome assembly GCF_002025705.1 of Pseudomonas putida. Classification (NCBI taxonomy): domain Bacteria; kingdom Pseudomonadati; phylum Pseudomonadota; class Gammaproteobacteria; order Pseudomonadales; family Pseudomonadaceae; genus Pseudomonas; species Pseudomonas putida. The sequence goes on from NZ_CP018846.1 coordinate 2,126,291, forward strand.
CTTGGCCGACGGCCAGGCGTTTTACCAGGAGATGAAAGCGCGCGCCAAGGCCTGGGGGCGCAACCCGCAGCACCTGAAGATCATGCCGGGCCTGTCGACCGTGATCGGCAGTACCGAGGCCGAGGCCCATGCACGTTTTGACCAGCTCAATGCCTGGCATGGCGAGCATGGCCTGCTGCAGCAGGTGGCGGGGCGCATCGGCATCGATGCCCGCGAGCTGGACCCGGACGCGCCGTTGCCCTGGGAACGGATTGGCGCGGTGGCGGACTTCGAGCGGGGGTCCCATGGTTTTCTCGAAGCCCAGTTGAACCTGGCACGCAGCGAGAACCTGACCATCCGCCAGCTGTCGCGGCGGATTCTGGTGGGGCATCGGTTGGCCGTCGGCACACCGGAGCAGGTCGCCGACACCCTGGCCGAGTGGTTCCTGGCGGGGGCGGGGGATGGCTTCAACATCATGCCCGACATGTTCCCGTCCGGTGCACGGGTGTTCGTCGAGGAGGTGGTGCCGTTGCTGCAGAAGCGCGGGCTGTTCCGCACCGAATACACCGGCACCACCCTGCGCGAGCACCTGGGCTTGCCCAAGGCCGAAAACCAGTTTGCAACCCAAGGAGTCGCACCATGCGCTACCGCCCACTAGGCCACACCGACCTTAAGGTCAGCCTGCTCAGCCTCGGCACCATGACCTGGGGCCACCAGAACAGCGAACAGGACGCCCACCAGCAACTGGACGCTGCCATCGCTGCCGGCATCAACTTCATCGACACCGCCGAGATGTACCCCACACCCACCCGCGCCGAAACCTGGACCACCACCGAGCGCTTCATCGGCAGCTGGATCAAAGCCCGCAGCAACCGCGACAAGCTCATCCTCGCCAGCAAGATCGCCGGCCCGGCCCGTGACCCGGGTGGCCAGGCGCACATCCGCGATGGCCTGTCGCACCACGACCGCAAGAACATTGTCGCCGCCCTGGAAGGCAGCCTGCGCCGGCTGAACACCGACTACCTGGACCTCTACCAGCTGCATTGGCCCGACCGCAGCAGCAACTTCTTCGGCATCCGCGAATACCCCTACGTCGATGACCACCCGCAAACCGCCGCCATTGCAGAAACCCTCGCGGTGCTCGACGAGCAGGTCAAGGCCGGCAAGGTGCGCCATATCGGCGTGTCCAACGAAACCCCATGGGGGGTGGCGCAGTTTCTGCGGCACAGCGAAGACCAGGGCCTGGCGCGTATTGCCAGCATCCAGAACCCGTACAGCCTGCTCAACCGCCTGTACGAGAACGGGCTGTCAGAGTTCAGCCACCGCGACGGCGTCAGCCTGCTGGCCTATTCGCCGCTGGCATTCGGGGCGTTGACCGGCAAGTACCTGAACGGGGCCAGGCCGGAGGGTTCGCGGTTGTCGTCGGTGTATCGCACGTTCAACCGCTATGGCAGTGACGAGGCCAACAGTGCCATTGGCAGCTATGTGCAGATTGCCCGGGAGCATGGGCTGACGCCGGCGCAGTTGGCCTTGGCCTTCGTGATCCGCCAGCCGTTCGTGGCCAGTGCGATCACCGGGCAGACCACCTTGCTGCAGTTGCAGGAGAACCTCGGTGCTTTGGAGGTGCAGCTCAGCGATGAAGTGCTGGCTGAGATCCAGGCCGTGCACCGCCGTATTCCCAACCCGGCGCCGTAGCCCGCATGGCAAGGGCTTCGCCCTTGTTCGCGGCTAAAGCCGCTCCTACAGGTTTTGTGCAGCCCCTGTAGGAGCGGCTTTAGCCGCGAAGAGGCCAGCACAGGCGATAAAGAAAGGACAGACATGAACGCGATTGCATTGACACCGACCACAGTGACCAGGCGGTGGCAGGTTCGCCCCGGCTTGATGCTGGCCTGGTCCATCCTGGCCCTGCTCCTGCTGGCAGTAGCCTTCCCTGGTTGGCTCTCCCCAACCGACCCCTTGGCCGCCGATGCGCGCCTGGCCTACCTCCCGCCCAATACCAACTTCTGGCTCGGCACCGACGAAAACGGCCGCGACGTCCTCAGCCGGCTGATCCACGGCGCCCGTCCATCGCTCTACATCGGCCTTGCCGCCACCCTGGTCGGCCTCGGCCTGGGCACTTCGCTCGGCCTGGTCGCAGGCCTGGCCCCGGCCTGGCTGGACAACCTGCTGATGCGTGGCGTCGATGTCCTGCTGGCCTTCCCCGACCTGCTGCTGGCGCTGGTCATCATTACCCTGTTCGGCCAGGGCACCAGCAACCTGATCCTCGCCGTCGGCATCGCCTCGGTCCCACGCTACGCCCGCCTGGTCCGCGCCCAGGCCCTGACCATCCGCCACGCCGGCTTCGTCGAAGCTGCCGTGACGCTGGGCCGCAAACGCTCGGCTGTGGTGCTGGCCCACGTGCTGCCCAACGCCGTGCAACCCGTGCTGATCCTGGCCTGCATCGGCTTGGGCGGGGCCATTACCGCCGCCGCCGCGCTGAGCTTCCTCGGCTTCGGCGCACCTCCGCCGGCGCCCGAATGGGGCGCGATGATGGCGGTGGCGCGCAACTTCATGGCCAATGCACCCTGGCTGATGGCCTGGCCGGCATTGGCGATCACCCTGACCGTCATTTCCATCACCGTCATCGGCCGCGACTGGCTGCGCCGTAGCGAGGGCAGAACCCCATGAGCATCTTCGAAAAGCACCCGGCACCCCTGGTGGACATCCGCGGCCTGCGCGTGAGCTTCAACGGTGTGCCGGTGGTGCACGGCGTCGACCTGCAACTGCATGCCGGGCAATGCCTGGCGCTGGTGGGCGAATCGGGCTCGGGCAAGAGCGTCACGGCGCGTACCCTGGTCGGCCTCACCGGGCGCGGCGCTCAAGTGCAGGCACAGCGCCTGGCCTTTGCCGAGCAGGACTTGCGTCAACTCGGCGAAAACGACTGGCAGCGTTTGCGAGGTGGGCGTATCGGCTTCGTCATGCAAGATGCCCTGGGCTCGCTCGATCCGCTGCGGCGCGTGGGTGCCGAGATCGAAGAGCCGCTGCTGTTGCACACCGACCTGGGTGCCGAGCAGCGTCGCTTGCGGGTGCTCGAACTGCTGCGCGAGGTTGGCGTGCCGGAGCCCGAAGTCCGTGCCCGGCAATACCCGTGGCAGTTGTCCGGGGGCCTGCGCCAGCGCGCGCTGATTGCCTCGGCCATCGCCTGCCAGCCGCGCCTGCTGATCGCCGACGAGCCCACCACCGCGCTTGATGCCACGGTACAGGCGCAGATCCTTGACCTGCTGGAGCAATTGCGCGCGCGCGACAACAGCCTACTGATGGTCAGCCACGACCTGGGGGTGGTTGCACGCCTGGCTGACTGGGTGGCGGTGATGCGCCATGGTGTGGTGGTGGAGCAGGGCAGTGTCGAGCAGATCCTGCAGGACCCGCAGGACCCTTATACCCAACGCCTGCTGAGCGCAGCGCGGGCGGTGCATTTTCAGCGTCCGCTGGTGCCGGCGCTGGCGCTGGTGGAGGACACCGTGGACGAGCAACCCTTGGTGCTGGAAGCACGCGGCCTGAGCAAGGCTTTCGTCGGGCCGGACGGCAAGCCGCGTGAGGTGCTGAGCGATGTGTCCCTGCAACTGCGCGCCGGGCAGACCCTTGGTGTGGTCGGCGAATCCGGCTCTGGCAAGAGCACGCTGGGCCGCATCCTGCTGGGCCTGGAGCGACCGGAGCAGGGCAGTGTGCAGTTGGCCGGGCAGGACTGGCTGGCACTTACCACCGCACAGCAGCGCCAGGCCCGGAAGGGGATTCAGGTGGTGTTCCAGGACCCGTTGGCCTCGTTCGACCCGCGTTATACCGTGTTGCGTGTGCTGGCCGAAGCGCTGGCCCAGGCCGGTGTACCGCGTGGCTTGCAGCGTACCGAGGCGGCTGCGTTGCTGGAGCGGGTGCAGTTACCGGTGGGGCTGCTGGACCGTCGCCCGCTGGAGTTGTCTGGCGGGCAACGCCAGCGCATCGCGATTGCCCGGGCGCTGGCCATGAAACCCAAGGTCTTGGTGCTGGATGAGCCGGTTTCGGCGCTGGACGTGTCGGTGCAGGCGCGGATCCTGGCATTGCTGGCGGAGCTCAAGGCGGAGTTGAACCTGGCTTGCCTTTTCATTTCCCATGACCTTGGCGTGGTTGAGCAAGTAAGCGATCAGGTGCTGGTGATGCAAGCGGGCCGTGTGGTGGAGCAAGGGCCGGTGGCGCAGGTGCTCGGGCAGCCACGTCATCCCTACACCCGAGCCTTGCTCGATGCGGTGCCGCATCTGCCGGCGGCGCGACCTAGGTGGTTTGAGCGGATTGCAGTGTAAACCTGTGCCGGCGTTTTCCCGGGCTTGCCCGCGAAAGCGCCAATGCAGGCAGTAAAAAATCAGATTTAACCGCTTTCTTGTAGTCCATTTCCCAAAGATACTCTTCCCCCGCATTTTCCGTTGCGGTTGCTCTGGTAGGGCTCTAGTCTCGGCCTGTCGCTGCTCATCAGCGACACGGCTTTGACAGGTCGTAACGGTATTATGCATGTGGCTCGCCTGATATGGCGGCTGTACGTGGGGCACGCTTGCGTGCGCCGGAACTTGCATAGTCCGCCGGTCTGTCAACCCATGTACAGCTGCCACCCGAGTGTTTGACAGCATTCAGGGGGAAGCGCCCTCAAAAGGACCATGCGATGTTGAAGATTGTCCCCGATCCACCCCACGATATTCATTCCCTAGAAGACACCCTCATCCAGGCCACGGACTACGCCCTGTGCGCGGCGACTGTGGTGCATCAGGCATTGCTGCTGCAGCCCAAGTCGCCGGCGTCGATTCTGATGATGGCCTCGATGCATGAGATGGAGGCGCTGCGGGCTTTGCTCGAATCCGCGTTAATCCAGGTACAGATGCCCAGTGGGCCTCGGACGTTGCACTGAGGCTTGAGTGATGTGCTGGCCGGGCTGGCCAATCGCGGATAAATCCGCTCCTACAGGTTGTGTGGTTCTTGTAGGAGCGGATTTATCCGCGATGAGGCCCGCCCAGGCATTCGAGAATTCTCAGGGAGATTGACCAATGACCACAGACGACACCCAATGCACCGTCGGCAAGACAACGTTCTTCCAAGGTGAAAATCAGGCCCACCCGCTGTTTCGCATCGAACCCGGCATTCCTTGCCTGTGAGATCGAGCGCCGCCCGCGCGGCGCATCGCGGATGAATCCGCTCCTTGTATGTTGCAGCGTGCCGAACCTGTCAGGTCCTGGTTGTCAGCCTTTGGTGATCAGATCCAGATTGCATCCCAATGTGGATAGTCCCCGATTCTGCTTACCAGGCCTGCTCTGATGGGGTTGGCAACAATGTATCTTGCGGCCTTTACCACATCATCTTCCCTGCGTAAGGCCCGGTCGTGATATCCGTCTTGCCAGACCGGGGCCGCAATGGTTCCTGCCTTACGCAATTCGTGGCTCGACCTTGCTTTGAAACGGCGCATCAGTGTGCTCAGGGTTATCTCTTTGAGTTCGATCAGCCAATGTATATGGTCAGGCATTACCACCCATGCCAGTGAGTGACAGCTGTTCTCCTGATCAGCAAGACGCAGGTGCCTGATTACGGTTCGAGCGCGTAGCAAATCCAGGAACAGGGGGTGGCGGTTCTGCGTGACGGTTGTGAGCAGGTAGAGCCTGCCGGGCTCTGAACATCTGCCTCGGCGTAGCAGGCAACCTTTTTGTGGGGGCATGTTGGTTATCCATGAACGTGTGTCTTCCCTTTCAGCCTAGTTTGGTGGGAGTAGGTTCAGGTGCAGTATGGTTTGCAGATGTGTCTGTGATGTTCGACGCAAGAGGGGTTGCGCCTATCAGATCGAGCGCCGCCCGCGCGGCGCATCGCGGATGAATCCGCTCCTACATTTGTTGCAACGTGCCGAACCTGTTACGCCATGGGCGCCAGCCCTGGTGCATGACTTGAGCCGTACAAACCGGCTGACAACCATGGCCTCACTGGCATGGCCACGTTGCAACAAATGTAGGAGCGGATTCATCCGCGATGCGCCGCGAGGGCGGCGCTCGATCTCATAGGCGCAACCTCGCTATCGACGAACACTGTTGCCCCCCAAACACCCCCCAGACATTTTGCCCCCGCCCCAGCACCAAATCGCCCCCAAACCCCAGCAAAATCAACCCCTTGAACCCGGCACAACTCCTGCAACAGGCCTTTCACAGCCCAGTCCCCGCAGGAGCGCCCTTGAACACACCCATCCTCCCTCTGATACCGCTCTGCACCGCACTGGCCTTGCTCGGCTGCGAAAAAGCCGGGCAGCACAGCGCGCAAAGCACAACGCCACAGCAGGGCGGCACCCTGGTCTACGCTACCGACCGCGAGCCCACCTGCCTGGACCCCCACGTGGCAGGCGACATGCCCCAGGTGTTCGTGGCCCAGCAGTATCTCGACTCGCTGGTTTCGATGGACAGCCAAGGCCAGATCGGCCCCTGGCTTGCCAGCCGCTGGGACGTCTCCCCAGACGGCCTGCGTTACACCTTCCACCTGCGCCGCGACGTGCACTTCACCGACGGCACCCCATTCAATGCCGAAGCGGTCAAGGCCAACCTCGACCACATGGCCAACCCCAAGACCCAGTCCAGCACCGCAGGGGGTTATATCCGCCAGTACCGCGGCACCAAGGTGCTTGATCCCTACACCGCCGAGGTCACCTTGGCGACGCCATACGCCGCGTTCCTCGAAGTCCTCGCCCAGGGCTTTCTCGGCATCCAGTCACCCACCGCGCTGCAGCGCAGCCGCGACGAAAACTGCGAAAGCCCGGTGGGCAGCGGGCCGTTCAAGGTGGTGCGCTGGGACCGGCAGAACCAGGTGGAACTGGTGCGCAACCCGGACTACAACTGGGCGCCGCCGACTGCGCAGCATCAAGGCCCGGCCTACCTCGAACGCATCGTCTGGAAGTTCATCCAGGAACCCTCGGTGCGCTTTGCCTCGCTGCAGGCCGGTGAGGTCGACGTGATCGAAGCGCTGCCGCCAGAGTCCCACGAGGCGGCACGGCGCAACCCCGACGTCGACCTGATCATCGCCCAGCGCCCGGGCAACCCCACCAACGGTACCTTCAACCTGCGCCGGGCGCCGTTCGACGACATCCGCGTGCGTGAGGCCTTCGTGCGTAGCGCCGATGTCGAGGGTGCGCTCAAAAGTGTCTACTTCGGCGAGTTCCCCCGCGCCGGTGGCCCGCTGAGCATGGCCACGCCGTTCTACAGTGGCGACTTCGAACACAACCAGGACTACGACCCGGCCCGCGCCGCCAGGCTGCTCGACGAAGCCGGCTGGACTGGCCGCGACAGCGAGGGCTACCGCACAAAGAACGGCCAGCGGTTGCGCGCCGTCGTGCTGATCGGTGCGCGCACGCCACCGTCGGAACTGACCCTGTGGGAGCAGGTGCAGGCCACCACCCGCCAGGCCGGCCTGGAGCTGGTGCTCGACCAGATGAGCGACGCCCAGGTCACCGCTCGCCAGGCCGCCTGGGACTACGACATCCGCATCGGCTACTGGAATACCAACACCCCCGACGTGCTGCGCATCATCTTCACCAGCGCATTCGTGCAACCGGCCGGGGTCGGCGGCTACCACCAGAACTCCTCCGGCTACGCCGACCCCGGCTACGACGCGTTACTCGACAGCGCCCTGGCCACCCAGGACGCCGACCAGCGCCGCCAGCACTACTTCAAGGCGCAGCAACAGGCCGCCGCGCGCTACCTGCAACTCACCACCTACCCGCAAAGCACGCGCCTGGGCATCTACAAAACCGCCCACGGTGTGCGTCTGGAGCCTTCGCTGGCGGTGACCTACCTCTATGACGCATGGGTGAACAAATGAGTACGACGACACTGGCGATAACCGACCCGCGTCGCGAACGCCTGGCTGCCCTGGGCCGGCGCGCTGCCATCCGGCTGGGCGGCGGCGTGCTGGTGCTGTGGGCGGTGGCGACCCTGACGTTCTTTGCCCTGCGCCTGATGCCAGGTGACCCGGTGCTGGCGATTCTCGGTGGCCCCAGCGCCAACCCGACGCCGGAAGCGATCGAGGCCGCCCGCGTCGAGTTCGGCCTCGACCAGCCATTGGCGGTGCAATACGTGTTCTACATCGGGCGCCTGCTGCACGGTGACCTGGGTGTGTCCTACTCGCAGCACCTGCCGGTCACCCGCGTGCTGGTCGAACAGGGTGGGGCAACGCTGGAGCTGACCATCGCCGCGTTGGCACTGGCCTGGCTGCTGGTCCTGCTGCTGACGGTGGTCACGGCCGGGCGTGGCCGGGTGGTGGGCGGCATCGCGTCGCTGGCCGAAACCCTCAGCGCGGCCTTGCCGCACTTCTGGCTCGGCGTGGTGCTGCTGGCCGTGTTCGCCTTCGGCCTGCGCTGGTTCCCGCCTGCCGGTAGCGACAGCTTTGCCAGCCTGGTGCTGCCGGCGTTCTCGCTGGCGATTCCGTTGGCCGGCTTCATTGCCCAGGTCACTCGCGAATCCCTTGAGCTGACTCTCGAACAACCCTTTGTGCTCACGGCTCGCACACGGGGGCTCAGCGACCTGGCCGTGCGTTTTCGCCATGCCCTGCGCCACGCCTTGCTGCCTGGCGTTTCGCTGTCGGGCTGGGCCATCGGCGCGTTGATAAGCGGTGCGGTGGTGTGCGAGGTGATCTTCTCGCGCAAGGGCATCGGCCGCCAGCTGTACCAGGCGGTGCAGGCCCAGGACATGCCACTGGTGATCGGCATCAGCCTGGTGGTGGCGGCCGGTTATGTACTGGCGAACATTCTGGTCGACCTGCTGTACCAGTGGATCGACCCACGGCAACAGGAGGCTGCAGCATGACTGACCTGACCCTTGAACGAACCCTCGCACCATTGCATCGCCAACGCCAATGGACGCTGCCGCCACTGGGCGCCAGCCTGGCGATCCTGTTTCTGTCGGCTTTGATTCTGGCCGCGCTGGCGCCCGGGCTGTTCACACGCATCGACCCGCTGGCCATCGTCCCCCGTGATGCGTTCCAGCCGCCCAGCTGGGCGCACTGGCTGGGTACCGACCAGTCGGGCCGGGACATCTTTGCGCGGATCATCCACGGCGCGCGGCAGAGCCTGCTGATCGGCGTGGCGGCCACCGCCATTGCCATGGCCATTGCCATCACCCTCGGTTTGCTCAGCGGCCTTGGCGGCGCGCGGGTGGACCGCGCGCTGGGCTGGTTGCTGGAGGTGCTGTTCGCCTTCCCCAGCCTGGTGCTGGCGCTGTTGTTCGTGGCGGTGTTCGGCAGTGGCGTCGGCCCGTTGATCGTCGCCACCGGGTTGGGTGGTGCGCCGGGTTATGCGCGCATGGTGCGCGGCCAGGTGCTGGCAGTGCGCAACGCCGGTTACATCGAGGCGGCGCGGGCATTGGGGCACCCGACCTCGCGCATCGTACTGCGCCAGTTGCTGCCAAACGCGATGCGGCCATTGGTGGTGACACTGACCATGGGCGTGGGCCAAGCCATCGTATGGGCTTCGGCGCTGAGCTTCCTCGGCTTGGGCGCCAGGCCCCCTGCGCCGGAGTGGGGGACCATGTTGTCCATGGGCCGCGGCTTCATCGCCAATGCCTGGTGGCTGACCTTCTTCCCCGGCCTGTTCATCGTCCTTACTACCTTGGCCACGACAGTGACTGGCCGCTACATCCAACAACGCCTGGAGGGCCGCCTGCCATGAACGACAAGACCTTGATCGTCGAAGGCCTGAGCGTGGCCTTTGCGGGCCATAGTGTGGTGCGCGACCTGTCCTTTACCTTGCCGGCTGGGCGCTGTGTGGCGTTGGTCGGCGAGTCCGGTTCGGGCAAGAGTGTCAGTGCCCGCAGCCTGGTTGGCCTGGCCGGCGCCAAGGCGCAAGTGAGCGCCCGCCAGCTGAGTTTTGCCGGGCATGACCTGCTCGACCTAGGCGAACGCCAGTGGCGCGAAGTACGCGGCAAGGACATCGGCTTCGTGCTGCAGGATGCGCTGGTGTCGCTCGACCCGTTGCGGCCGGTAGGCAAGGAAGTGCTCGAAGTGCTGCAGACTCACCGCTACGGCGACCGCCAGTCACGTGCTGCGCGGGTGCATGAGCTGCTTGAGCGGGTAGGTGTGCCCGACGTCGAGCTGCGCGCTCGCCAGCGGCCCGGGCAATTGTCCGGTGGCTTGCGTCAGCGCGCATTGATCGCCAGTGCCCTGGCCCTGGACCCTGCACTGGTGATCGCCGACGAGCCGACCACTGCCCTGGACGCCACGGTGCAGGCGCAGATCCTCGAGGTGTTCCAGCAGATCAAGGCCCGCGGCGCCTCGCTGCTGATCATCAGCCACGACCTGGCGGTGGTTGCGCAACTGGCCGACGACGTGGTGGTGCTGCGCCACGGCGAAGTGGTGGAGCAGGGGCCGATGCAGCAGGTGCTGCGCCAGCCGCGCCACCCCTACACCCGGGCCCTGCTGGCCGCGGTGCCCGCCGAGCACCCGCGCGGCAGCCGGCTGTCACCAGAGCGGGCAGGTGTGCGCCGTGAGCCGCGTGCACACGCTCACAGTGATGTACTGCTGGAAGGGCGTGGCCTGGGCAAGCGCTATCTCGGCCCGGACGGGCTGGGTCGCCAGGTGCTGCAAGGTGTCGACTTCACCCTGCGCGCCGGGCGCACCTTGGGCATCGTTGGCGAATCCGGCTCGGGCAAGACCACGGTGGCGCGCATTGCCCTCGGCCTGTTGCAGCCTGACCAGGGTGAAGTGCTGTACCGCGGCCAGCCTTGGAACCGCCCGGCCAATGCCGTAAGCGAAGCAGTGCGCCGGCCATTGCGCCGCGAGATCAGCGTGATCTACCAGGACCCGCTGGGCTCGTTCGACCCGCGCTGGAGCGTGGCGCAAATTCTTGATGATGCCTTGCAGGTGGCCGGTATCGAAGCGGCGGCCCGGCCGGCGCGGATTGCCGTGCTGCTGGGCCAGGTGCGCTTGCCGGTGGAGCTGGCCCAGCGCCGGCCATTGCAACTGTCTGGCGGCCAGCGTCAGCGAGTGGCGATCGCCCGGGCGATTGCCAGCGAGCCGAAGGTGATCATCTGCGATGAACCGGTTTCGGCCCTGGACGTGTCGGTACAGGCCCAGGTGCTCGATCTGCTGACTGATCTGCAGGACGAGCTGGGCCTGGCCTACCTGTTCATTTCCCACGACCTGGGGGTGATCCGCCATGTCAGCGACGATGTGCTGGTGATGCGCCACGGCCAGGTGGTGGAGCAGGCGCCGGTCGAGCAATTGTTCGAGCGCCCGGCCCACGCATACACCCAACGGCTGCTTGGCGCGGTACCACGCCTGCCCGGCAGCGGCGCCGCCCTGGTGGTGCCACCGCTGGACCTGGAACACGAAGCCTTCGACCTGTTCGACGAAACCCGCCTCTGGAAAATCGCGATCTGACCAGTATCACCAATTTCAGATGAATAGCAGGGACTTGTGGGAGCGGGCTTGCCCGCGAACACCGGCGAAGCCGGTGCCATTCACCGCGTCGAATGCTTCGCGGGCAAGCCCGCTCCCACAGGATCTGCGTTGCTGACTCAAGTGTTGTTAAAGGACTGAACCATGACCACATTCCAACGTTTTCCAACCCAGGCTCCCGCCACCGACATCGCGCAGCTGAAGGCCCGCATCGTCGCCTTGTTGCCAGCCATCGGCGCAGGCGCCGCCCAACGCGAACGCGAACGCCAGCTGCCCCACGAAGCCATCGCCCAACTGGCGGCCGCCGGGCTTTACACTGTGCGTATACCGACCCGGTACGGCGGCCCTGGCGGCAGTGTCAGCGATGTGATCGAACTGCTGCTGCAGGTCGCCGCAGTCGACTCCAACGTCGCCCAGGCCCTGCGCCCGGGCTTCGCCTTCGTCGAAGGCCTGCTGGCCGCGCAGGGCGAAGGCGCCGAGAAGGAGCGCGAGCGCTGGTTCGCGCGTTACCTGCAAGGCGCGGTGATCGGCAATGCCGGCTGGGAACTGGGCGGCGCCAACGGCTCCATCGCGGCACGCCTGGTACGCGAAGGCGAGCACTACCGCGCCAACGGCAGCAAGTTCTACAGCACCGGTGCATTGTTCGCCGATTACGTCAGCGCCGTGGCGCTGGACGAGAACGAGCAGCCGGTGTCGTTCATCCTGCCGCGTGACCGCGAGGGCCTGGAGCTGGTCGATGACTTCGACGCCATGGGCCAGCGCCTCACCGCCAGCGGCACCACGCACCTGCACAACGTGCGGGTCGAGGCCAGCGAGATCCGCACGCGTACCGTCGAGGAGGGCAAGCGCACTGTCGTCACACCGTTCCTGCAGCTGTTCCTCGGTACCGTGCTGGCCGGCATCGCCCGCAACGCGCTGGAAGACGCCACGCGCTTTGCCCGCGAGCATGCCCGTCCGATCAAGCACAGCACGGCCAGCCGTTCGGTGGATGACCCCTACGTGGAACTGTCGGTAGGCGATATCGCCGCCCGTGCCTATGGCGCCGAGGCCCTGGTGCTCAAGGCTGCGGCAAGCATCGACAAGGCCTGGGCCGCGCAGCTGGATGAAGCTGCCGTCGAACAGGCCGCCATCGAAGTCGCGCAGGCCCAGTACCTGGTGGCCGAGCTGGCACTCAAGGCGGGCGAAACCTTGTTCGATGTCGGCGGTGCCTCCACCACTGGCCGCCAGCACAACCTTGACCGGCACTGGCGCAACGCCCGCACCGTGGCCAACCACAACCCGCGCCAGTGGAAGGCGGCGGTAGTCGGTGCCTGGCAGCTCAAGGGCACCCGCCCGCCAGTCTCGGGGCTGTTTTGACCGCCCAGCCGGCGTTGCTGGCCGGCCATCTGCAAAGCCCCAAGGTGCCGGTGATCATCGGCGCCGCGCTGTTCATGGAACTGCTCGACAGCACGGCGGTGATGACCGCCTTGCCGCAGATGGCCGCCGACTTCGGCGAACCGGGGCTGCGCATGAACCTGGTGGTATCGCTGTACATGCTTGCCCTGGCGCTGTGTGTGCCGGTCAGCGGCTGGGCCGCCGAGCGCTTTCGCCCGCGCCAGGTGATGTTGCTGGCGATGGGCCTGTTCACCTCTGCCTCGCTGGCCTGCGCCCTGGCCGAAACGCTCTGGCAGCTGTGCCTGGGGCGCATGCTGCAGGGCGCGGCGGGGGCGTTGATGACGCCGGTGGGGCAGGTGATCATCCTGCGCTGGTCGAGCCGTGAACAGTTGCTGCAAGCCATGTCGTGGCTGGCCTTGCCGGCCTTGGTCGGGCCCCTGATCGGGCCACTGCTTGGCGGCTTGCTGGTGACGGTGCTGTCGTGGCACTGGATCTTCCTGATCAACCTGCCGATCTGCCTGGTCGGCTGTTGGCTGATACTGCGCCATGTGCCGGACTACCCGGCACGGCCGGTGCCGCCGCTGGATGTACGCGGGCTGTTGCTCAGTGGAGGCGCCCTGGCCATGCTGGTGTTCGGCCTGGAGTCGTTGGGGCTGGGGCAATTGCCACGGGCCTGGGCCCTGGCGCTGGTTGCCGCTGGCCTGGCCTGCGCCCTGGGCTACCTGCTGCATGCGCGGCGCCACCCCAGCCCACTGGTCGATCTGTCGCTGTTGCGCTTGCGCAGTTTTGGCGTGGCCCAAGCCGGCGGCGGGCTGTTTCGCCTTGGCTCGGCGGCGCAGCCGTTTCTGATCGTGCTGTTGTTGCAGAACTGCCTGGGCATGAGCCCGCTGGCGGCCGGTTGGCTGGTGGTCAGCGGTGGCGTGGGGGCGCTGCTGATGAAGCTGTTGGCGGTACCGTTGGTGCGGCGCTATGGCTACCGCCGGGTGCTCAGTTGCAATGCCGTGGCCAGCGCTGCAGGGATCGCCCTGTGTGCCAGCTTTGATCGCGATACCGCGGTCTGGCTGATGGCTGTGGTGCTGTTCGCGGCAGGGCTGGTGCGTTCACTTCAGTTCTCGACCTTGGGTGCTGCCAGCTATCAGGACGTACCCGGTGAGCGCTCGGCGGCGGCCAGTTCGCTGTCGGCGATGTCGGTGCAGTTGACCATGGCCATGTCGGTGAGCCTGGCCGGGGTGCTGTTGGGTGTACTGGCCGGCGTTGATGGGCGCAGTGAAACTTCAGTGACGGATATCGCCACGGTGATGCTGCTGTGCGCAGCAATGTGCGGATCGTCGGCGCTGGTGTTCCGACGACTGGCGGGCTGACGGTTCGCGGATAAATCCGCTCCTACAGGATTGGTGTAGGAGCGGATTTATCCGCGAGAGGACGGCATAGACATCCACCTTTTCAGATCGACAACCGCACCACCCGAGCATCCAGCACCGGCTCTTCCTGCGCCCGGCGCTTGTTCACCACCAGCTCCCCGATCGCAATCAGCCGCGTGCGTGTGACGTTGCGCGACAACCCCAGCAACTGCGCGGTATGCACCTGGTTGTAATGGCAGAAGTGGTACGCCGAACGCAGCAGGGCATTCTCGACCTTCTCGTACAGATCCCCGGGCTGTTCTTCATACAACCGGCTGAACGCCTGTTGCAGCAGATCCTCCACGCCATGGCTGGCAGGTTCTTCCTCCTGGCGCTCCAGGCGCAGGTTGGACAAGCGCAGGTCCTGGGCTTGCACCAACCCGTCGCCGCAGGTCAGCAGGCTGTGGTGGATGACGTTCTCCAGCTCACGAATATTGCCTGGCCAGCTGTATTCGACCAGCTTGGCCTGGGCCTTGGGGCTCAGCTCCACCGGCCCGTAGCCCAGCCGCTCGCTGTAGCTGCGGATGAAGTGCCGGGCCAGTGGCAGGATGTCGCCTGGCCGGTCACGCAATGGATGCAGCTGCAAGGTCACCACGTTCAGCCGGTAATACAGGTCTTCACGGAAGTGCCCGGCATTGATCGCTTTCTCCAGCTGCACGTTGGTCGCCGCCAGCACCCGCACATTGATCGGGATGCTCTTGCGCGAGCCCAGGCGTACCACTTCGCGCTCCTGCAACACGCGCAGCAGCTTGACCTGTATCGGCAGCGGCAGGTCACCGATCTCGTCGAGGAACAGCGTGCCGCCATTGGCCTCTTCGAACCAGCCGGCCTTGGCCGCCAGGGCGCCCGTAAAGGCGCCTTTTTCATGGCCGAACAGCTCGGCCTCGACCAGCGATTCGGAGAACGCACCGCAGTTGACCGCGATGAACGGGCCGTTGCGCCGGCCGCTGAGGTTGTGGATGTGGCGCGCGACCAGCTCCTTGCCCGTGCCGGTTTCGCCAATGATCAGGACGCTGGCCTCGCTGGGGGCGACCTGTTGCAGGTGGGCGAGCAGCGCCTGCGACCTTGGGTCTTCGAAGACCTGTGCGGTCGCCCTGATCGAGGTAGCCAGTGTCGGTGACGGGGGGAGGGTCAGCAGTTGCATGAGCGATCCTTAGGAATAGAAGGATGGGGCGGGGCGCTTGCCGCCGAGGGCCCACTCGCCGAGCTCGTGGATACGGTAATCCACTGGGTCGTGCAGGGTTTGCGTCCTCAGGTTGCGCCAGTGTCGGTCGAAGCGCAGTGAAGCGTGGGTGGCGCGGGCGCCTGTGACCTCGAACAGGCGGTTGCAGATGTCCAGGCCGTGGCGCGTGGCCGCGACCTTGGCG
The DNA here is from genome assembly GCF_002025705.1 of Pseudomonas putida. Classification (NCBI taxonomy): domain Bacteria; kingdom Pseudomonadati; phylum Pseudomonadota; class Gammaproteobacteria; order Pseudomonadales; family Pseudomonadaceae; genus Pseudomonas; species Pseudomonas putida. Next base: position 2,141,826 of record NZ_CP018846.1, read on the forward strand.
GTGCCGATGGCCAGGGCCAGGTCGCCACGTTCCTCGGCGCTCAGCGCCTGTTCCTTGGCCCAGGCGCTGTCGAGCTGGCGGGCGGCGCGGGCGATCAGCAGGCGTACGCTCTCAAGGCCGACCCAGAACTCGCCGTAATGGCGCAGCACGTAAGGGTCTTCGGCGCTGCTGGCAGCAGTTGAGCGGAACCACGGCCGGCTTTCCTTGAGGCTGTACTGGCGCGCTTCGTCGAAGGCACCTTCGGCAATGCCAAGGAACAGGTTGGCGAAGTGCAACTGGGCGATCAGCGGGCGCAGGGCGGCGAACGGTGTGCTCAACGGGCCGGGGTCGAGCAGCAGTTCGCCGTGCTCGACGCGCACCCGTTCGAAAGTGGCGCTGCCACTGTCGGTCTGGCGCTGGCCGATGTTGTTCCAGTCGTTGTGCAAGGTGATGCCAGTGCGCCCGCTGGGGATGGCGGCGATCAGCAGCTTGCCGCCAGCACGCTCGTCCACCGCCGAGGCGATCAGCATCTCCGAGTCGCTGGCGCCGGAGCAGAAGCTCTTCTTGCCAGAGAACTCGCACCAGCCGTCGAAATGCTTGACCACGGTGCGGGTGTCCAGCGGGTTGAGTGCATTGCCCCAGAACCAGTGCTTGCGCGCGGTCTGCTCGAACCAAGGTTGCCACTGGTCCGGGCGCGAGAACAGGCGCACGGTGGCCAGCATCAGGTGGTGGAAGCCGAACACATGGGCGAGCGAACTGTCGACCCGGGCGAACTCGCGTACCACCTCGAAGGTGTCATGCCAGTTCGCACCCTGGCCGCCGAACGCCTGTGGAATCACCAGCGACAGCAAACCGCTGCTGCGCAGGGCATCGCGTTCGGCCTTGGGCGTGCCACCGCGCTCGTCGCGCTCCACCGCGGTCTGGGCGAACTGCATGGCCAGTTCGCGCGCTACTGCCAGTGCCGGGCGGGCCGCATGCAATGGTGCATTCATGGCGGCTCCTCAGGCGCTTTGACGGAGTGCGTGATGGGCGCCGAACAGCGGCACGGCGCGTTCGGCGGCCAGGCGGATGCGCGCATCAAGGGCATCGCTGGAAACACGGTAGTCGGCAAGCTCGGCCTGGCTGGCGTAGACGCCGATCGGCAGGGTCAGGGCCTGCAGGAAGCTGAACAGCGGGCGCAGTTGGTGATCGAGCACCAGTGCGTGGCGTTCGCTGCCGCCGGTCGCGGCGAGCAGCACTGGGGTATCGACCAGTGCGTCCTGGCCGATCAGGTCGAACAGGTGCTTGAAGTGGCCGGGGAAGCTGCCGCGGTAGACCGGCGCGGCCACCACCAGCAAGTCGGCCTTTTCCACCAGGCGCAGCTGCTGCTCCACGGCATCGGGCAGTTCGCTGCGCCACAGCGCGGCGCCCAGTGGCCGGGCGATGTCACCCAGTTCGATCAGGTGTGGCTTGATATGCAGGTGCTGGCCCAGTTCGGCGAGGATGGCCTCGGTCAGGGTCAGCGTGCGCGATGGGCGGGCAGTGCCACCCGAAAGGGCGACGACGTTCAGTGGGGTGCTCATGGGCAGGTCTCCGGTTCTTGTTGAGCGGGGGACTTTGCTTGAGCAATCGTCGTGCCGATTTATTAATTCGTTTTAGATCAACAGGTTGCGTATTTCAGAGAGCTACCGGTGTTGCCTTGTGGGCGTTGTTTGTTGATCAGGTGTTGCGCTGCAGACAGTTGGCCTGATGTTGGCGGCTGTACAGTTGGGAGAGTTATAGCGGAATTGTTTTTTAATAAAAAAGAATAAGAATTTATATTCTTATGCGATTTTTGTTTTTTCAGGTTTACCGCGGGAGTGTGTCGGGGCACACAGGTGCCTGCCTTTAGATGTTCTGCGCTTATGAGAGAGAGCGCCGCCCGCGCGGCGCATCGCGGATAAATCCGCTCCTACATTTGTTGCAACGTGCCGAACCTGCAACGCCATGGTCGCCTGCCTTGGCGCATGTCTTGAGCCTTGCAAACAAGGCTGACAACCATGGCCTGACAGACATGGCCACGTTGCAACAAATGTAGGAGCGGATTTATCCGCGATGCGCCGCGCGGGCGGTGCTCGATCTCACAGGCACAGAAGATCTCAAGGCATAAAAAAAGCCCGCTGACCGAGCGGGCTGAAAGGAACAACGCTTGCGTGATTCAGTGAACGCAGTGTGCCGAGCGGCCCGGGTTGGCGATTTGGCCAGCGTGACATTCTCTTGAGGCTGCCTGACAAAACGCCATGCGGGGCTGGCAGGCGGGTAGGCGGGCGTTTGAAGATCGGCCGGCACACCTTTTTGCACTGCCATCCAGGAGTCATGTCATGAGCGATATCCAGCTGTTACCTGCCGTGGTCGAGTTCCTCGACAGGCCCCATGGCCACTTCATCGAGGGCCAGTACCTGGCGGGCGAGGCGGGGCCGTCGATCGATATCCATGACCCGTCCAGCGGCACGGTCATCGGCCGGGTGGCCGAGGCCAGCGATGCCGAGGTCGAACGAGCGGTGCGCAGTGCGCGGCAAGCCTTCAAGGGGGCCTGGGCCGAAACTTCGCCCTATCAGAAAGGTGTGGTGCTGAACCGCCTGGCCGATCTGATCGAGGCCAATGCCGAAGAGCTGGCGCAGCTGGAAACCCTGTGCTCGGGCAAGTCGATCAACCTCACCCGGGGCCTTGAAATCGCCCAGAGCGTGGTGTTCCTGCGCTACTTCGCCGGTTGGGCGAGCAAGATCACCGGGCAGACCATGACGCCGTCGATCCCGTCGTTCGCCGGCGAGCGCTACACCGCGTTTACCCTGCGCGAGCCTGTAGGGGTGGTGGCCGGGATCGTGCCGTGGAATTTCTCGGTGATGATCGGCATCTGGAAAATCGCCTCGGCGCTGGTCACCGGTTGCACCATCGTCATCAAGCCCAGCGAGTTCACCCCGCTGACGCTGCTGCGCATCGCTGAACTGGCCATCGAAGCAGGTGTGCCGGCAGGCGCGCTCAACGTGCTGAACGGCCGTGGCCAGGCCGGGCAGCGGCTGATCGAGCACCCGGACGTGGCCAAGGTGGCCTTCACAGGTTCCGTGCCGACCGGCATTGCCGTGGGCAAGGCGGCCATGGCGGCCAACCTGACCCGCGCCACCCTGGAACTGGGCGGCAAGAATGCCGCGGCGCTGTTGGCCGATGTCGACGTCGACGGCGCGGTGGCCGGGATCGTGCAAACGGCCTACGTGCACCAGGGGCAGGTGTGCGCATCGCCCGAGCGCCTTTACGTGCACCACAGCAAGGTCGAAGAGTTCACCCGCAAGCTGGGCGCGGCGCTGGGGCAGATGAAGATTGGCTCGGCGCTCGACCCTGAAGCGCAGTTCGGGCCGTTGGCCAATGCTGCGCACCTGCAGAAGATTCTCGGCTTCTTCGAGCGCGCGCGGGCCAACAACACGGTGATCTGTGGTGCCAGGGCGGTTGACCGGCCGGGGTACTTCGTCGAGCCGACGGTGGTGCTGGCCAATGGTGCCAACGACCCGTTGCTGCATGAGGAAACCTTCGGGCCGATCGTCTGTGTGTTGCCGTTCGACAATGAGCAAGAATTGGTCGAGCTGATGAACGACAGCCCGTATGGCCTGACTGCCAGCCTGTGGACCAACGACCTGTCCAAGGCACTGCGGCTGATTCCGCAGATCGAGGCTGGCACGGTGTGGGTCAACATGCATACCTTCCTCGACCCGGCGGTGCCGTTTGGCGGGACCAAGGCCTCCGGGGTGGGGCGTGAGTTCGGCAGTGCGTTCATCGAGGATTACACCGAGTTGAAGTCGGTGATGATCAGGTACTGAACTGACGCGCACACCTGTAGGAGCGGCCTTGCCGGGGCGCCGGACCGGTCGGAACGGGCCGCGAAGCGGCCCCGACGATTTTGCGACATGCATAGATCCTGGGGCCGCTTCGCAGCCCGTTCCGACCGGTCCGGCGCCCCGGCAAGGCCGCTCCTACAACAGATCGCGTTTAGCGGGTGCTGCGCCCATAGGCCTGGCTGATGCGGTCGATCACCATCGCCAGTGCGACGATGGCCAACCCCGCTTCCACCCCTTGGCCGACATTGAGCGTCTGGATCCCCGCCAGTACATCCTCACCCAACCCACGGGCACCGATCATCGAGGCCACCACCACCATCGACAAAGCCATCATCACCGACTGGTTGAGCCCGGCCATGATGCTTGGCAACGCCAGCGGCAGGGCGATGCGCCGCAGCCGCTGCCAACGGCCGGCACCCAGGCCGTGGGCGGCCTGCAGCAACGAGGGATCGATCTGGCTCAGGCCCAGCTCGGTCAGCCGTACCAGCGGCGGCAGGGCATAGATCACGGTGGCGAACACTGCCGGTACCTTGCCCAGCCCAAACAGCATCAGCACCGGGATCAGGTAGACGAAGGCCGGCAGCGTCTGCATCACGTCCAGCACCGGCATCAGCAGGCGCCGGGCCAGTGGGCGAGTGGCCAGGAGAATGCCCAGCGGCACACCGATCAGCACACACAGGCCGGTACTGACCAGCACCAGGGCCAGGGTCTGCAGGAGTTTGTCCCACAGCCCGAGCATGCCGATGAACGCCAGCAGCGCGACCAGCACCACGCTGCGCAGCAGGCTGCGGCTGGCGTGCCAGGCGAGCAGGCCGACCAGCAGCAACAGCAGCCACCAGGGCATCAGGCGCAGCAGGTTCTCCAAGCCTACCAGCAGTTGCAGGAGTTGATCGGAGACGCTGCGCAGGTGGTCGCCATAGCGCAGTACGAGCCAGTCGACCAGGCGGTTGATCGCGTCGGCGAATGACACTTGCAAGGCGGCGGGGAAGCCAGCACTCACAGGCTGGCCTCGACCTTGCTGGCCACGTCAGCCGGTAGCCAGGCCTTCCATACATCCGGGTTGGCGCGCAGGAAGGCCTTGGCGGCATCGGCAGGCTGCTGGCGTTTTTCGTTCATCTCGGCCAGGGCCTTGTTCAGCCGGTCGATGGGCAAATCGACTTTTTCGAACACCGCTACCAGCTCCGGGTAGCCATCGCGAAAGGCTTTGGACACACCGACCGACAGCTTTGCCGGCAACGACTGGCTGCCTTTCGGATTGGGGTTTTTTGCGTCGGTCAGGGTGGCCCAGGCCGCGGCATCGAACGCTGGCTCCTGCAGCCGCACCAGGTCGTAGCGGCCAATCAGCGGGGTAGGGCTCCAGTAATAGAACAGCACCGGCTGGCCGCGGCGGATGGCCGAACCGATTTCAGCGTCCAGCGCGGCGCCCGAGCCACTGCGGAAGTTGTTGTACAGGCCGTCGAGCCCATAGGCCTTGAGCTTCTGGCTGTTGACGGTTTCGGAGGTCCAGCCGCTGGGGCTGTTGAGGAAGCGGCCCTTGTCGGGCATCTCGGGGTCGCGGAACACCTGCGGGTAGCGCTTGAGGTCTTCAACGCTGCGCAGTTCCGGTGCCAGCGGCTTCAGCCCGCGAGCCGGGTCGCCCTTGATCACATAGGCCGGTACCCACCAGCCTTCTTCGGCATTCTTCACCGTGTCGCCCAGGGCGAACACCTGGCCGGCCTGCTCGGCCTTGACCCAGGCGGGGCTGCGCCCGGCCCATTCTTCGGCGATCACCTGCAGGTCGTTGCGCGCCAGCGCCACTTCCATGCTCACGGTGCTGCCGGGCAGCGTGTCGGTGGGGTAGCCGTAACCGTGCTCGACGATCAGGCGCAGGATCTCGGTGGTCAGCGCGCCGCTTTCCCAATTGATGGCGCCGAAGTGGATGGGCGCGCGGGCTTCTGCCGAGGCGGCGCTGTCGGTGCTGGCCAAGCCTATTGCAAGCAACAGGCCGGCCAGCAGCGTTGTAACTTTTCTCATCAGGACCTCGAAGGTTGTCGCTCCTTGTGCCGGGCAAGTGTAGTCCACCGGTCAAGGCGCCTTGGCGCCAACTGCGGAACAGCTTCTGTCTGTCAATGAATGGTAGTGGCTGCAAGGTTTTGCCCCTCGCCCGCATTCGCAGGGCTGTAGCGACGACAGGAGTACGAGATGAGCTTGAATCTGGATTTCGTGTATTACCGGAATTTCACCTTCGATGGGCACTTTCCTGCCATCGCTGCACGACAAGACCTGGTGGGATGTCACCCGGGCGTTGAGCCAGCGTGGCGCTGTGGTACTGAATGCCGCGTGCAACGGCACGAGTGCGGCCGATGACCGCGCTGGCACGACCGCAGGCTATGGGGTGGACCTGGACCAGTGGCGTTACTTCGACGACCACGGCGACGCGATTCTGGTGGGCGCCTGCCATTCCTGGGATGGCAAACCCCATCAGTACTCCAATTACAACTACCGCTACCGGATGCTCAATGCCTGGGGCGACAGTGTCGCGACGCTGGGTTATGGCGTTCAGCAAAAAAGGACGGACACGACCGCGACTACACCGACAACTATAGCGGCACCTCCAGCGCCACGCCGCTGGTGACTGGCGCACTGGCGTTGATCCAGTCCTACGCCATTGAACAGCACCACCTGTACCTGAACGCCAACCAGATGCACCTGCTGGTGATGCAGTCTGGCTACAAGGATGCCACGTTGCCTGCTAGCGACAAGTTGCCGATGGGCGCCCGGCCGAACGTGCTGGGCGCCTTGGTATTGCTCGATCAGATCCTGCAGGCCGGCAGGTTTCACCTGCCGGATGATGGTTTCTGCGGCGACGACTGCGCGCCGCAGGGTCAGACCCGGAACTGATCCATCAATGCCTGCTGCTGGTTGGCCAGGCTGTTCAGCGACTGGCTGACCCGCGCGGATTCGTTGGCTTGCCCCGACAGCGACTCGGTGACATCGCGGATGGTCGCCACGTTGCTGTTGATCTCTTCGGCCACCGCGCTCTGCTCTTCGGCGGCCGAGGCGATCTGCAGGTTCATGTCGGTGATCACGCTCACCGCCTGGCCGATGCGCTGCAGCGCGGTCACGGCCTGGCCGACTTGCTCGACACCGCCCTGGGCCTGGCGGTGGCTGTGGTCCATGCTGCCGACCACATCGCGGGTGCCGGCTTGCAGGGCTTCGATCACCTGGCGGGTTTCTTCCACCGATTCCTGGGTGCGCTGGGCCAGGTTGCGCACTTCGTCGGCAACCACGGCAAAGCCACGCCCGGCCTCACCGGCACGGGCCGCCTCGATGGCGGCGTTGAGCGCCAGCAGGTTGGTCTGTTCGGCGATCGAACGGATCACCTCCAGCACCGAGCCGATCTTCTCGCTGTTCTGCGCCAGGCCTTCGACTTCGGTCATGGCCGCGCTCATGTTGGCGGCCAGGGCATCGATGCTGGTGGTGGTGCGGTCGATCACCGCCAGGCCTTCGCGGGTGGCCTGGTCGGCCTCGCGCGCAGCTTGCGCGGCTTGGGCGGCGCTGCGGGCGACGTCCTGGGCGGTGGCGCTCATTTCGTGGGAGGCAGTGGCCACCTGGTCGACCTGGCGGTACTGCTGTTCCATGCCGGCACTGGTTTCAGTGGCGATGGCCGAGGACTGGTCGGCGGTGCCGCGGGCGGCCTGCACTGAGCGTTTGACCTCGGCGATGGTCGGTTGCAGCTTGTCGAGGAAGCGGTTGAACCAGCCGGCCAGCTCGCCGAGTTCATCGCGCTTGTCGTAGGTCAGACGGCGGGTCAGGTCGCCTTCGCCGCTGGCGATGTCCTTGAGCATCGCCGCCACGCCGAGGATCGGCCTGGTCACGCCCCGGGCCATCAGCCACACCAGCAGCAGGCCGGCGATCGCGGCAGCCAGGCCCAGGCCTAGCTCCAGCAGGGTGCCGCTGGTGTTCAGGGTGTCCAGCTCTTGCTTGAGCGCTTCGGCGGGGCCGGTCAGGGCATTTTCCGGCACATCCAGCAGCACGCCCCAGGGCTGGGCGCCGGGGATCGGCTCGAAGGCGGCCAGCACTTTCAGGCGTGCCTGGTCGTGGAGGATGCTGAGCTTGCCATTGGCCAGTTTGCGCACCAGTTCGGCGCCTTGGCGCGGGTCGACCTGGTCAAAGCGCTGGGCCAGCTTGCTGGCGTCGGCGCTGTAGCCGGCCAACAGGCCGACTGGGCTTAGGATGCCGACCGTGGTGCGGCCCTCGTAGAGGCTGCGGCTGGCGTCCTGGCTAAGGGCCTGCAGGCTGTTGAGGTTGATGTCGATGGACAGGGTGGCAATGATCTTGCCGTTGACCGCCAGTGGGAAGACGATGCTGGTCATCAGCACGCGCTGGCCGTCGATGTCATAGAAGTACGGCTCCACCACGCAGACTTTGCCGGTGCTGCGCGGGCAGCTCCACCAGGTGTTTGCCGGCTGGCCGCTGGGGCCGATCTCGGTGTTGGCCATGTCGTGTTCGGGCAGGGCCATGGCGGTCAGCTGGCCCGCGCGCGGCTGCGACCAGTACAGGGCGAAGCGCCCGGTCTCGTTGCTGCCCAGCTCGGGTTTACCGGCGAACAGGCTGTCCTTGTTGTCCAGCGCATTGGGCTCGAACACCAGCGACAGGCCGAGCAGGTCAGGGTTGGCCTGCAGCGCGGCGCGCACCTGGCGGGTCAGGTCTTCGCGCAGGTCGAAGGCGTCGAGGAAGCGTTTTTCCGCCTGTTCACGCAGGAACAGCACCTGGCGCGAGAAACCTGCGCCGTACTGGTAGGCGTCCATGAACTGGCGGCGGATGTTCAGGGCCTGCACTTCGCCTTGCGACTCGATACGCGCCTGCGCGGCTTCGGTGAGCATCTGCATGCTGCTGGCCTTGACCAGGTCCGAGCTGTGGTCCATGCGGTACAGCGAGAGGCCGACCAGCAGGGTGACGATGCCGGCGAGGCAGAGACCGGCGAGCAGGGTGATTTTCCATTGGATGGAAAGTTGTCGCAAAGGCATGGGGGCGAATCCCTTTTTCTGGCAGTAAGGGTTTTGGTGTTGGGGCTGGGAGGTGTTTGCCTTGAGGTATTCGGCGCCTGTGAGATCGAGCGCCGCCCGCGCGGCGCATCGCGGATAAATCCGCTCCTACATCTGTTGCAACGTGCCGAACCTGTTTCGCCATGGTTGCCAGCCTTGGCGCATGTCTTGAATCGTGCAAACCGGCTGACAACCATGGCCTTCAGGCATGGCCACGTTGCAACAAATGTAGGAGCGGATTTATCCGCGATGCGCCGCGCGGGCGGTGCTCGGTCTAACAGGCGCTGAAAACCTCAAGGTAGGAACCTTTCAGCATCCCCCTTTATCGGCTCTGGCCATTTTTTCTTTATTCAAACATTCAATTTAAAATGCCAGCGAAATACGCCGCAATATGGCGCTTTTGACATATCACGCCCACTCCTTCAGAGTGCGCGCTTTTTTGTCTGCCACTAATGAGGAACCCCCAACCATGAATGCAGTGATCGCCGCGGTCGGCATCATGCTGATACTCAGCCTGTCCCGCGTGCACGTGGTCATCGCCTTGATCATCGGCGCACTGGTCGGTGGCCTGGTCGGCGGCCTTGGGGTCGAAGGTACGCTCAAGGCCTTCAACGGCGGCCTTGGTGGCGGCGCCACGGTGGCACTGTCCTACGCCTTGCTCGGCGCCTTCGCCGTGGCCATTGCCAAGTCGGGCCTGGCCCATGCCCTGGCCGACCGCGCCCTGAGCATGATCGACCGCCAGGGCCATGCCAATGGCGGCAAGGTCAAATGGCTGCTGATCGGCCTGATGCTGGTGGTGGCAGTGTCGTCGCAGAACATCCTGCCCATCCACATTGCCTTCATCCCGCTGCTGGTGCCGCCGCTGTTGTACGTGCTGACGCGCCTGCGCATCGACCGTAGGCTGATCGCCTGCGTGATCACCTTCGGCCTGATCACGCCGTACATGTTCCTGCCGGTGGGCTTTGGCAACATTTTCCTCAACGAGATCCTGTTGGCCAATGTCGCCCGGGCCGGGGTCGATGTCAGCGGGGTCAATGTCACCCATGCCATGGCCATCCCGGCGGCCGGCATGTTCGCCGGCCTGCTGCTGGCGGTGTTCATCAGCTACCGCAAGAAGCGTGACTACGACCTGGCGCGCATCGAGCAGGTCGAGCAGGTCAGTGTGCAGTACAACCCGCTGACCCTGTTGGTGGCGGGGCTGGCGATCGCCGCGGCGTTCGTCGTGCAACTGTGGCTGGACTCGATGATCATCGGCGCCATGGTCGGCTTCCTGATCTTCTCGCTGTCGGGGATCGTGCGCTGGAAGGAAACCGACGACCTGTTCACCGAAGGCATGAAGATGATGGCCATGATCGGCTTCATCATGATCGCCGCTTCCGGTTTTGCCGATGTGATGAAGGCCACTGGCGAGGTCAACAGCCTGGTCGCGACTTCAGCGCAGTGGATCGACCACAGCAAGGGCATTGGCGCGTTGCTGATGCTGCTGGTGGGGTTGCTGGTGACCATGGGCATCGGTTCGTCGTTTTCGACCGTACCCATCCTGGCGGCGATCTTCGTGCCGCTGTGCGTGCAACTGGGCTTCGACCCGCTGGCCACGGTGTGCATCGTCGGTACCGCAGGTGCCCTGGGCGATGCTGGCTCGCCGGCTTCGGACTCGACCCTCGGCCCGACTTCGGGGCTGAACGTGGATGGCCAGCATCACCACATCTGGGACACCGTGGTCCCCACCTTCATCCACTACAATCTGCCGCTGCTGGCGTTCGGCTGGCTGGCGGCGATGACGCTGTAAGGCGTCAGCCCTTGTCGGGCGGTGGCGAAATGCTGTTGAGGACGGTGCTGCCGTCCTTGCTGCGGGTCAGGTAGACCGGCAGCACTTTGGGCAGGTTGTCCACCAGCCGCCCGACCTCGCGGGTGTTGTAGATGCCGCTGATGCGGATACGCCCGGTGCTGGGGTCGGCCAGCAGCAACGGGGCATCGAGGTAGCGGTTGATCACCGGCAGGGCCTGCTCCAGGCTCAGGTTGTCGAGCACCAGCTTGCCGCTGCGCCAGGCCAGGCTGTTGTCGTAGTCGTCGTTCTCGGCGAGTTGCGGCTCGAAGTCACCGGTGTGGTAGCTGGCCTGCATGCCAGGGCCAAGGCGGTAGCCGCCAGCGCTGCCATCGCTGCTGACCAGTACCGAACCCTGCACCAGCGTGACCTTGACCTGGTCCTGGTACTTCCAGACATTGAACTGGGTACCGGTGACGCGGGTCTGGCCGCGCCCGGCGCGGACGATGAACGGGTGGCTGCTGTCGTGCTGCACCTTGAAGAAGGCTTCGCCACGCTTGAGCGTGACCTGACGCTGGTCCTTGTAGTTGAGGTAGGTCAGTTCGGTGTGGAGGTTGAGCTCGACCGTGCTGCCGTCGCTCAACTGCACGGTCTGCGTGTCGTTACCTGCTTCGAAGTGCTGGTAACGGTTGGGCAGCCAGCCTTGCTCCCAACCCACCCAGCCGGCCAGCGGCAATACCAGCAGGGCCAGCGCCGCAGCCGAAGCCAGTGGCCGCCAGTTGCGTGCCCTTGGTACGTGCCGCGCTGGCGGGTTGAAGTCGATGACCGTGGCCGTGCGGGGCAGCTGGTCGGCGGTTTGCCAGATTTCCAGCATCGCCTGGTATTCCTCGGCGTGACGCGGGTCGGCCGCCAGCCAGCGGGCGAACGCTTCACGTTCGACCAGCGAGCAATCGTCGGCGTGCAAGCGCATGCACCAGTGCGCGGCGGCGTCGGTGATGGCATCGTCTGGGCTGGGATTGAGGCGGTCTTGGTTCATCGTGGCTCCGGGTTTTGCGCATTCTACCCCTGCAAAGGGGCTCCCGAGAACCGAGGTAATGGCGAATGACTATCAGTTATGTGTGTTTTTCGTCGGTTTCGCAAGGGATTTCCAGCGTTTGAGAACGCTTCGCGGCAAGCGCGAAGCGCTCCCTTGCCGGGTCAGAACTGCTCGGCCGTCATCGCGTACAGGCTGGCGCTGCCGGCGCGGATGCTGGCATCCAGGGCCAGGCTGCGCGGCAGCAGGCGCTGGAAGAAGAACGCCGCGCTGGCCAGCTTGGCACCGTGGAAGGCCGGGTCTTCAGCGTGCCGGGCCTGGGCCACGGCAGCCATGCGCGCCCACATGTAGGCATAGGCGGTCAGGCCGAACAGGTGCAGGTACTCCACTGCCACGGCATTGACCAGGTTGGCGTCCTCACGCGCCCGTGCCCGCAGCCATTCGCTGGTGGCTTCCAGGCGCGCCAGGCTGGCTTGCAAGGCTTCGCGGTGCAGCGCTGCACCGGCACTGAAGGACCGGACCTCAGCGGCAAAGCACGCCAGGGCCAGGCCGCCATCGGCCAGCACCTTGCGCCCCAGCAGGTCGAGGGCCTGGATACCGTTGGTGCCTTCGTAGATCTGTGCGATGCGCACGTCGCGCACACGTTGTTCCTGGCCCCACTCGCGGATGTAACCATGGCCGCCATACACCTGCTGGCCTAGCACGCAGCTTTCCAGGCCATTGTCGGTGAAGAACGCCTTGGCTACCGGGGTCAGCAGGGCCACCAGGCGCTGGGCATGCTCGCGTTCACCGCCATCTTCGGCGTAGCGCGCCAGGTCCAGCTGCTGGCCGACATAGGCGGCGAAGGCACGGCCGCCTTCGGTGAAGGCGCGCATGGTCAGCAGCATGCGCCGCACATCGCCATGCTCGATGATCGGGTCGGCGACCCGTTCTGGCAGCTGCGGGCCACTGGCGGCGCGGCTCTGCAGGCGCTCGTTGGCGTAGCGTGCAGCGCTCTGGTACGACGCTTCGGCGCAGCCGATGCCCTGGATGCCGATGGACAGGCGCTCGTAGTTCATCATGGTGAACATCGCCGCCAGGCCTTTGTTCGGCTCACCGACCAGGTAACCCATGGCGCCGTCGAAGTTCATCACGCAGGTGGCCGAAGCCTTGATGCCCATCTTGTGCTCGATCGAGCCACAGTAGGCGGCGTTGCGCGGGCCAAGGCTGCCGTCGGCCTCGACCCGGTATTTGGGCACCAGGAACAGCGAGATGCCCTTGGCCCCGGCGGGAGCGTCCGGCAGCTTGGCCAGCACCAGGTGGACGATGTTCTCGGTCAGGTCCTGTTCGCCGCCGGTGATGAAGATCTTGCTGCCGCTGATCTGGTAGCTGCCGTCGGCCTGGGGTTCGGCGCGGGTGCGGATCAGCCCCAGGTCGGTGCCGGCGTGCGGCTCGGTCAGGCACATGGTGCCGGCCCAGCGGCCTTCGTACAGCGGCGGCAGGTAGGTCGCCTTCAGTGCTGCGCTGGCATGGGCATCGATGGCCAGGCAACTGCCGGCGCTAAGCGCCGAATACAGGCTGAAGCTGCAGTCGGCGGCGTAGAGCATTTCTTCGAACAGCACGCCGAGCATTTTCGGCATGCCCATGCCGCCATACTCGGGGTTGCCGCCCAGGCCGACCCAGCCGCCTTCACGGTAGGTCTGCCAGGCGTCGCGAAAACCGTCCGGGGTGGTGACCTGGCCTGCGTCGAAGCGCACGCCTTGCTCGTCGCCGTTACGGCTGAGCGGGGCGATCAGCTGGCCGGTGACCTTGGCGGCTTCCTCGAGAATGGCATCGGCGGTTTCGCCGTCGACGCGCTCGGCCAGGGCAGGCAAGCGCGCCCACAGGGCCGGGCCCTGGAACACGTGATGGAGGATGAAGCGCATGTCGCGCAGTGGAGCGGTGTAGTCGGTCATGTCAGGCTCGATAACGGTTCACAGGGCCTTGGCGCGGTCGCGCAGGACGTATTTCTGGATCTTGCCGGTGGAGGTCTTGGGCAGCTCGCCGAAGACCACGGTCTTTGGCACCTTGAACCCGGCAAGGTGCTCGCGGCACCAGCTGATGATGTCGCTCTCGCGGGTGTGCTCGTGGCCGGGCTTGAGGGCGACGAAGGCGCAGGGCGTCTCGCCCCACTTTTCGTCGGCACGGGCGACCACGGCGGCTTCAAGCACGGCGTTGTGCTTGTACAGGGTGTCTTCGACTTCGATGGTCGAGATGTTCTCGCCACCGGAAATGATGATGTCCTTGAGCCGGTCCTTGATCTCGACATAGCCGTCGGCGTGCCACACCGCCAGGTCGCCGGTATGGAACCAGCCGCCCCGGAAGGCCTCGGCGGTGGCCTCAGGGTTTTTCAGGTAGCCCTTCATCACCGTGTTGCCACGCATGAAGATTTCGCCCAGGGTGTTGCCGTCTTGCGGTACAGGTTGCAGGGTTTGCGGGTCAGCGACCATCAGGCCGTCGAGGGTGGGGTAGCGCACGCCCTGGCGCGACTTGATCCGCGCCCGCTCTTCCAGCGGCAGGTCGTCCCATTCTTCATGCCAGGCGCAGACGGTGACCGGCCCGTAGACTTCGGTCAGGCCATAGGTGTGGGTGACCCGAATGCCCATCTGCTCGACCGCGCCGATGACCTTGGCCGGTGGTGCGGCACCGGCAACCATGGCCTGCACCGGGTGCTCGATGGCGGCCTTGGCGGCGTCCGGCATGTTGACCAGGGCGTTGAGCACGATCGGCGCACCGCACAGGTGGCTGACCCGGTGTTCGCGGATCAGGGTGAGGATCTTCTGTGGGTCGACCCGGCGCACGAACACATGGGTGCCGGCCAGTGCGGTGATGGTCCAGGGGTAGCACCAGCCGTTGCAGTGGAACATCGGCAAGGTCCACAGGTACACCGGGCGGTGGCCCATGGCCCAGGTCATCTGGTTGCCGATGGCGTTCAGGTAGGCGCCGCGGTGGTGGTAGACCACGCCCTTGGGGTTGCCAGTGGTGCCCGAGGTGTAATTCAGCGAAATCGCCTGCCATTCGTCTTCGGGCCATTCCCAGGCGAAATCAGGGTCGCCTTCGGCCAGCAGCGCTTCGTAGTCGAGGTCGCTGACCGCACAGCCTTCGCCGTACTCGGGGTCATCCACATCGACCACCAGAGGTGGGTGTTCGAGCAAGGCCAGGGCGGCGGCGATCACTGCGTGGAACTCGCGGTCGGTGATCAGCACCTTGGCCTCGCCGTGCTGCAGCATGAAGGCGATGGCCTCGGCGTCCAGGCGCACGTTGAGGGTATTGAGCACGGCGCCGATCATCGGTACGCCAAAGTGCGCTTCGAGCATGGCCGGAATGTTCGGCAGCATCACCGCCACCGTGTCGCCGCGGCCCACACCGCGACCGGCCAGGGCGCTGGCCAGGCGCCGGCAGCGCTGGTAGGTCTCGCGCCAGTCGCGGCGAATGGCACCGTGGATCACGGCTGGGTAGTTGCCGTACACGGCGGCGGTGCGTTCGATGAAGCTCAGCGGGGTGAGGGCGACGTGGTTGACGGCAGCGGGCATCAGGCCCTGGGCGAAGATCGACATACGGTAATCCTGTAGGGGAGGCAGACGCAGCCTGTGCGTGTGGCCCCCCGGTGGCTGATTGTTAGCTCTGATCAGGGTGCGGGCAGCGCGCCGATGGCCGCTTGCCCCTGTCGCAGTTTTACGCGAACCGCTATCGTAGATGGAATATCGACTATAGCAATATAGTAAAACTACTATAAGAACGAGCACCGACCGTGAATCAGACCCTTTCACCCTTGCTCGCCAAGGACCCACAACCCAGCGTGCTGCTGGCTGCCGATGCCAGTGCCCTGGCAAGCAACCCCGCCTTGCAGGCACTGATCGGCGCCGGCGCCGCGCTGGCTGACTGGCTGCCGGGCAATTGTGCGGCGCTGGTGCGCGCCTGCCTGCGCCAGCACCGGGCAATCGCCGATGTGGAAAGACAGGTCGGCGAACGCATCCTGCTGTGGACGTTCATCCCCGATGATCAGGGCCAGCGGGTGCTCGCACGTTGCCGCGATGCCAGCGAGGAGCGCCACGGCATCCGCGAAGCCAGCCGTGCGCGGCGCCTGTACCGGCTGATCATCGAGAACACCACCGACCTCATATCCCGGCACAGCCCGGACGGCCGCTTCCTTGACGCCTCGCCGGCCGCCTACCGCCTGCTGGGCCGGTGGCCGGAGCAGCTGCGCGGCATGCCGGTGCGGGCCTTGCTGCACCCGCGCGAACGGCGCCAGGCGCTGCGCCAGGCCGCTGCGGCGCTGGACCAGGATGGTTACCACACCATGACTTGCCGCGTTCGGCATGCCAGCGGTGCTTATCGCTGGTTCGAGATCGCCAGCCGGGCGATCCGCGAGACTTACACCGGCGCCGTAGTGGAAGTGGTCAGCGTGTCACGCGACATTACCCTGCGCATCGAGGCCCAGGAGAACCTGGCCCACAGTGCCCGGCTCGCCACCCTGGGCGAACTGGCGTCGGGGATTGCCCACGAGATGAATCAGCCGCTGGCGGCGGTGGTCAACTATGCCAATGCCAGTCAGCGATACCTGCAAGGCCTGGAGCGTGACCCGCAGGCGCGTGAACGGGTTGGCCAGGGCCTGCAACGCATTACCGAACAGGCGACCCACGCCGCCGAGGTGATTCGCCGTCTGCGTGCCTTCCTGCGCAAGGGGCCGCGGCGCCTGCAGGCGGTGGAGGTGGCCGAAGTGGCGGCCGAAGCCATGCGCCTGTGCGCCTGGGAAGCGGCGCGTGATCAGGTCGCTGTCGAACTGCGCATCAGCGGGCAACTGCCTGCGGTGTTCGCCGACCGGGTATTGCTCGAGCAAGTGCTGCTCAACCTGCTGCGCAATGCCATCGAGGCCAACCGCGAGCAGCATGGCGCACAGCCTTCCCGTATCCTGCTCGGCGCCGTGCGCGAGGGCGACGGGGTGCTGATCGAGGTCGCCGACCAGGGGCCGGGCGTGGCCGCCGAGCGCCTGGATCAGATCTTCACCCCGTTCGGCACCACCAAAGCCGATGGGCTTGGCCTGGGCCTGAGCATGAGCCGCAGCCTGATTGAAGGCTTTGGTGGCAGCCTGTGGGCGCGTGCAGGTGAGGCGGGTGGGTTGGTGTTGTGCTGCCGGCTGGCAGTGAACCGGGGATAAGGAGAGGGCAGGGTGCAAGCGAAGGTTTATGTGGTCGATGACGATCAGGGCATGCGTGATTCGACGGTGTGGTTGCTGGAATCGGTGGGCCTGCAGGGCGTGCCGTTCGCCAGCGGCCAGGCGTTTCTCGATGCCTGTGTGGACGATGGGCCGGCCTGTGTGCTGCTGGATGTGCGCATGCCCGGGCTGGGCGGCATGGCGGTGCAGCAGGCCTTGCGCGAACGTGGCTTGCAGATCCCGGTGATCTTCGTCAGCGGCCATGCCGATGTGCCTATCGTGGTGCGGGCGTTCAAGGCCGGGGCGAGCGACTTTATCGAAAAACCCTACAGCGACCAGCTGCTGCTCGACAGCGTGCAGGCGGCGCTGGAGCGGGCAGGGCAAGCGCGCCAGGACGACCTGGTGCTTGCTGCGGTGCAGGCGCGGCTGGATGCGCTGACGCCCCGTGAGCGCGATGTGTTCGTGCCGCTGGCCCAGGGCTTGAACAACCGCGAGATTGCCGAGCGCCTCGGCATCAGTGTGAAGACCGTGGACCTGTACCGGGGGCGGGTAATGAAGCGCCTGCAGGCGCGAAGCCTGGCCGAGCTGGTTGGCATGGCGATCGCCTGTGGCGCGGTGCAAGCGCTGGGTTTGCGCGCCCTCTGAAACGTCGCCGGCAACGGCCGTTTCATGAATATTTGCATAGCCCCCTAATCAAAGCTTTGACATTCACTGCCTAGGCAGTAATATTTTTAAACAATTGCCCGAGCAGACCCCGATGTCCCATTTCACCCCGGAAAATTTCCAGACTTGCGCCATCGGCATGCTGCTGGGGCGTGCGGCGATCCTCAAGGACCGCATTCTCGACTGGCACCTCGAATCAGAGGGCGTCACCGCCGCACAGTTCAAGGTGCTGATCATCGTCACCCAGTACCAGGTGGATACCCCGGCCGAACTGTGCCGCTACCTGGGCCTGGACAGCGGTTCGATGACCCGCATGCTCGACCGCCTCGAGCAGAAGGGCCTGATCTTGCGCAACCGCTGCGCCGATGACCGCCGCCAGGTGCGCCTGGCGCTGAGTGACGATGGCCAGCGCCTGGCCGACCGCCTGCCAGAGATCGGCGCGGCGGCAATGAACGAACTGGTCGGCGTGTTGCAGCCAGATGAGCTGAAGACCCTCGAAGGCCTGCTGGCCAAGGTCCTGCTTGGTGCCGGCGACCCTCTGACGATCCGCCGCTTCGGCGATCGTTGATCCCTGTTACGCATATTCCAAGGTATTGTCATGGCCACTCCCACAGACACCTCAACTCCCTCCGCCGACGCCCCAGCGCCGGGCAAGCGCAAGGCCTGGCTGCTCGGCCTGTTGTTGCTGGTGCTGCTCGTCGGCGCGGGCACCTGGGCCTGGTACAGCCTGGTCGGGCGCTGGCACGAAAGCACCGACGACGCCTACGTCAATGGCAACGTGGTGGAAATCACCCCGCTGGTGACCGGTACCGTCACCAGTATCGGCGCCGATGACGGCGACCTGGTGCATGCCGGCCAGGTGCTGTTGCAGTTCGACCCGTCCGACAGCGAAGTGGCCCTGCAGTCTGCCGAAGCCAAGCTGGCGCGCACCGTGCGCCAGGTACGCGGGCTGTACAGCAACGTCGATTCGCTCAAGGCCCAGCTGGAAACCCGCCAGGCCGAACTGCAGAAGGCTCAGCAGAACTACAACCGGCGCAAGGTGCTGGCTGACAGCGGTGCGATTGCCGCGGAAGAAATCTCCCATGCCCGTGACGACCTGACCGTGGCCCAGGCCGCCGTCAACAGCGCACGCCAGCAGCTCAACACCAGCACCGCGCTGGTCGACGACACTGTGGTGTCCTCGCACCCTGAGGTGATGGCGGCCGCGGCCGACCTGCGCCAGGCCTACCTCGATCACGCCCGTACCACCTTGGTGGCGCCAGTGACCGGCTACGTCGCCAAGCGCACCGTGCAGCTCGGCCAGCGCCTGCAGCCCGGCACTGCGACCATGGCGGTGATCCCGCTGAATGAAGTGTGGATCGACGCCAACTTCAAGGAAACCCAGTTGCGCGAGATGCGCATCGGCCAGCCGGTGGAAATCAGCGCCGACCTGTACGGCAGCGAGGTCAAGTACAGCGGCACGGTTGACAGCCTCGGCGCCGGTACCGGCAGCGCCTTCGCCCTGCTGCCTGCGCAGAACGCCACCGGCAACTGGATCAAGATCGTCCAGCGTGTGCCGGTGCGCATTCACCTGAGCCCTGACCAGCTCAAGGACCACCCGCTGCGCATCGGCCTGTCCACCGTGGTCGAAGTCGACCTGCACGACCAGAGCGGCCCGACCCTGGCCCAGCAGCCACCGCAGCAGGCCAGCTACACCACCCAGGTGTATGACCGCCAGCTGGGCGAGGCGGACCAGCTGATCGCCCGGCTGATCCACGAAAACAGCGCCACTGGCAAGACGGCGCAGCGATGAGCAACAACGCCCCGGCCCAGTTCACCCCGCCGAGCCTGTTGCTGACCACCATCGGCCTGTCGCTGGCGACCTTCATGCAGGTGCTCGACACCACCATCGCCAACGTGGCGCTGCCGACCATTTCCGGCAACCTGGGGGTGAGCTACGAGCAGGGTACCTGGGTGATCACCTCGTTCGCGGTGAGCAACGCCATCGCCTTGCCGCTGACCGGCTGGCTGAGCCGGCGCTTTGGCGAGGTAAAGCTGTTCATCTGGGCCACGCTGCTGTTCGTGCTGGCGTCGTTCCTGTGCGGTGTCGCCCAGTCGATGCCAGAGCTGGTCGGCTTTCGTGTGCTGCAGGGTGTGGTGGCCGGGCCGCTGTACCCGATGACCCAGACCTTGCTGATTGCCGTCTACCCGCCGGCCAAACGGGGCATGGCCCTGGCCTTGCTGGCGATGGTCACGGTGGTGGCACCGATTGCCGGGCCGATATTGGGCGGTTGGATCACCGACAGTTACAGCTGGCCGTGGATCTTCTTCATCAACGTACCGATCGGCCTGTTCGCCGCCGCCGTGGTGCGCCAGCAGATGCGCACGCGGCCGGTAGTCACCAGCCGCCAGCCGATGGACTACATCGGCCTGCTGACGCTGATCGTCGGTGTGGGCGCACTGCAGGTGGTGCTGGACAAGGGTAATGACCTGGACTGGTTCGAATCGTCGTTCATCATCATCGGCAGCCTGATTTCGGTGGTGTTCCTGGCGATCTTCATCATCTGGGAGCTCACCGACCGCCACCCGGTAGTGAACCTGCGGCTGTTTGCACACCGTAACTTCCGCATCGGCACCATTGTGCTGGTCGGTGGCTATGCGGGGTTCTTCGGCATCAATCTGATCCTGCCGCAGTGGCTGCAGACGCAGATGGGCTACACCGCCACCTGGGCGGGCCTGGCGGTGGCGCCGATCGGTTTGCTGCCGGTGATCATGTCGCCGTTCGTGGGCAAGTACGCGCACCGCTTCGACCTGCGGGTGCTGGCGGGGCTGGCGTTTCTGGCGATTGGTACCAGCTGCTTCATGCGCGCGGGCTTCACCAGCGAGGTGGACTTCCAGCACATCGCCCTGGTGCAGTTGTTCATGGGCATCGGCGTGGCGCTGTTCTTCATGCCGACCTTGAGCATCCTGCTGTCGGACCTGCCGCCGCACCAGATTGCCGATGGCTCGGGGCTTGCGACCTTCCTGCGTACGCTGGGGGGGAGCTTTGCGGCTTCGTTGACTACGTGGATCTGGATTCGCCGGGCGGACCAGCATCATGCCTACCTGAGCGAGCACATCAGCCAGTTCGACCCGGCCACGCGGCATACGCTGGAACAGCTGGGTGGGGCGAGTTCGCAGAACTATGCGAAGCTGGAACAGATCGTGAATGCACAGGCTTACATGATGTCGACGGTGGATTACTTCATGTTGATGACCTGGGTGTTTGCCGGATTGATTCTGCTGGTGTGGCTGGCCAAGCCGCCGTTTACGGCGAAGGCAGGGCCGGCTTCGGCGGGGCATTGAGGGCGTTCGGCTTAAGCTCTTCAGCGCCATTGAGATCGAGCGCCGCCCGCGCGGCGCATCGCGGATAAATCCGCTCCTACATTCGTTGCAACGTGCCGAACCTGCAACGCCATGGTTGCCGGCCCTGGCGCATGTCTTGAGCCGTGTAAACAAAGCTGACAACCATGGCTTGTCAGGCATGGCCACGTTGCAACAAATGTAGGAGCGGATTTATCCGCGATGCGCCGCGCGGGCGGCGCTCGGTCTCACAGGCGCTGAAAATGCTGTGGCGTACACCCCCTTGCCCTCACACGATCTTATCCCCTATCGTCACCGCTCCTTTCCCAAACCATCGGCAGTCCCATGGAGAAAGTCATCGTCATCACCGGTGCCAGCCGTGGCATCGGCGCCGCCACCGCCTTGCAGGCCGCCCGCGAGGGCTACCGCATCTGCATCAACTACCACGCCGACGACCAGGCTGCCGAAAGCATCCTCGCCCAAGTGCGGGCCCTGGGCGCCGAAGCCATCAGCGTGCGTGCCGACGCCAGCGTTGAAGACGAGGTGATCCAGCTGTTTCACCGCGTCGATCAGGAACTCGGCCCGGTGACTGCGCTGGTCAACAACGCCGGTACCATTGGCCAGCAAAGCCGCGTCGAGGACATGTCCGAGTTCCGCCTGCTCAAGGTGATGAAGACCAATGTCGTCGGCCCCATGCTCTGCGCCAAGCATGCCTTGCTGCGCATGGCCCTCCGCCATGGCGGGCAAGGTGGCGCGATCGTCAATGTGTCCTCGCTTGCCGCACGCCTCGGCTCACCCAACGAGTACGTCGACTACGCCGCCTCCAAAGGGGCGCTGGACACGTTCACCATCGGCCTGGCCAAGGAAGTGGCGGGTGAGGGCGTGCGGGTCAACGGCGTGCGACCGGGTTACATCCACACCGGTTTCCATGCCCTTTCCGGTGACCCCGATCGTGTGACCAAGCTCGAATCTGGCCTGCCCATGGGTCGGGGCGGGCGCGCCGAAGAAGTGGCCGAGGCGATTCTCTGGCTGCTGTCGGACAAGGCCTCGTACTCCACTGGCAGCTTCATCGAACTGGGCGGCGGGCGCTAAGCGCTGCCCGTCAGGGCAGCTCATCCGCCAGCAGCTGGCGTACCCGCTCGGCCAGTGCCTCAAGCTCGAAAGGCTTGGTCAGCACGCTGGTACCTTGCAGCAACTGGCCGTCGCTGAGCGCCGCACTCTCGTCGTAGCCGGTAATGAACAGCACTTTCAGGTGCGGATACCGTTGCCGGCACTGCTCAGCCAACTGGCGGCCATTGAGGTCGTCGGGCAGGCCGATATCGCTCAGCAGCAGGTCAGGTTGTTCGCACTGCTGCAGGTACGCCAGCGCGGCAGGGCCATTTTCGAAGGCCTCGACCTGATAGCCCAGCTCTTCCAGTACTTCGCCGACCACCAGGCGCAGCGCCGCCTGGTCTTCCACCAGTACGATGCGTTGCCTGCCCGAGCTGCTGGCCAACCCCTTGCTCGCTGGTGGCTGAATGGCCACAACGGGCTGTTCGTGATGACGCGGCAGGTACAGCTCGACCCGTGTGCCTTTGCCGGGCGTGGAGAGCAGGCGTAGCTGGCCGCCCGACTGGCGCACGAAACCATACGTCATCGACAACCCCAGGCCGGTGCCTTGGCCCATGGGTTTGGTGGAGAAGAACGGATCGATTGCCCGTGCCGCCACCGCTGCGCTCATACCGCAACCGGTGTCGGCCACGCTGAGCCGTACATAGTCCCCGGCGGCCAGTTCCAGCGGGCGTGCCTGCTCGCTGCCGAGGCTGATGTTGTCGCCCTCGATATCGATCGCGCCGCCACCCGGCATGGCGTCACGCGCATTGATGCACAGGTTGAGCAGGGCGCTTTCCAGTTGCGGTGGGTCGATGAATGTCGGCCACAACCGTGCGATGAAGTGGCTGCGCAAGGTGATGGACGGGCCGATGCTGCGGCGTATCAGCTCCTCCATGTCGTTGACCAGTGCCGCGACCCCGGTCGAACGCGGTTGCAAGGTCTGCTGGCGCGAGAAGGCCAGTAACCGGTGCACCAGCGCTGACGCCCGTTGCGCCGAGTTGCTGGACAGTTCGAGCAAAGGCCCCAGCTCTTCGTAGCGCTGCTGGCCCAGGCGCTGTTGCATCAGCTCCTGGGCATTGATGATGCCGCCCAGCAGGTTGTTGAAGTCGTGCGCGATGCCGCCGCTGAGTTGCCCCACGGCTTCCATCTTCTGTGCCTGGCGTAGCGCCTGCTCGGCTTTGGCCAGGCGCTGCTGCTCCTGTACTCGCTCGGTGATGTCATAGGCGAATAGATAGGCACCTAGCACGCTGTCATCGTGGTTGCGCAAAGCATTGAAACGCAGCTCGTAGTGGCGTTGTCCGAAAGCACCAAGCTCGATGAACTGTTCGCCTGCCAGCGCCCGTTGCCACATGGGTATGATCAGATCGCGGTCCCTGGGGTGGTCTTCCACCAATGCTGGCAGATAGTCGCCGACCTCAGGCATGCGCCCGTACAAGGCATGGAAATCGTGCCTGGCCTGGCGGTTGACCGCCAGCCAGCGCATGCCGGTATCCACCACATGCACGTTGACCACGCTATGGTCGACCAGCTCGGCAAACAGGCGGCGCTCGGCCAGTGCCGCACTGACCCGCTGCTCAAGCTCTTCGTTCAGTTGCTGCAGGGCCTGCTCGGCCTTGCGCCGCTCGGTGACGTCCTTGAACAGCACTGCGACCTGGCGGCGCTCTGCCGGCTCCACGCGGAAGGTGGTCACCGACAGCACATGGCCAGTGGCGACCAGTTCCTGTTCGAACTGCAGTGGCTCGCCGGTACGCAACACCTCGCCGTAGCGGGCGACCCAGTCGTCTGCCTCGTCTGGCACCATTTCCCGCAGCTTCTGCCCGACCACATTGGGGATCCCGGCATGCTTGGCGTAGGCCGCGTTGGCCAGTACGTGGATGTAGTCGCTGAGCGGGCCGTGGGGGCCGTCGAAGAATTCGATGATGCAGAAGCCTTCGTCCATGGTGTCGAACAGAAAGCGATAGATGTTCTGGTCTTGATCTGCGTGTTGCAGCAGCTTGGACTCCAGCTGTGCGTTACGTTGGCGCAGGGTTTCGATTTCCTGGCGCAGAGCGAGCAGGTCGCGGTGGGGCATGGCGACGTCCGACAGAAATGAATGGCCAGACTTTACCTGTCCGCAACGCAGCCGCATAGCGGCCTACAGCGGCAAGTGCCGATTTTCCAGCAGCTGTGCCACGTGCTGGTTGAGGGCTGCCAGCTCGAACGGCTTGTACAGTACGGCGCTGTGCCGGTCAGGGATGACATTGATCCGATTGCTGGCATAGCCCGTGATGTACAGCACCGCGATAGTGCCCGGCAGCTTCTGGCAGGCTGCCGCTATCTGGTAGCCATCGATGCCGCCCGGCAAGCCGATATCGGTGATCAGCAGGTGCGGGCGCAAGCCTGCCTGCAAGGCTTCCAGTGCGTAGCGGCCGTCGCTGAAGGCATGCACCCTGTGCCCCTGTTCCTCTAGCACTTCGCTGATCAGCAGGCGCAGGGTGTCCTGGTCTTCCACCAGCATCACCTCTTGAGGCGTTGCATGGCGCTCTTCGCGGGTTACTTTTGGCTGCTCGCTGGCTTGCGCGGCGGCGTCGCTGGAGGCCCGCGGAAGGTAGAGATGGATGCAGGCGCCGTGCCCCGGTTCGCTGACGATGCGCAACCGGCCGCCGGACTGGCGCACGAAGCCATACGCGATCGACAACCCAAGGCCGGAGCCCTGGCCCAGTGGTTTGGTGGTGAAGAAAGGCTCGAATGCCCTTTGCAGCACTTCGGCGGCCATGCCGACACCGCTGTCGCAGACGCTGACATGCAGGTAGGCACCGCTGGGCAGCTCCAGTGCACGGGCCTGCACTTCATCGAGCTGGGCGTTTTCACTGGCAATACGCAGCGTGCCCCCCAGCGGCATGGCGTCGCGGGCATTGATGCACAGGTTGAGCAGCGCGTTCTCCAGTTGATGCGGATCGATCTGCACCAGCCAGCAGTCGCTTTGGGTCTGGTCGATGAAGGTGATGCGCGCATCGAGCGAGCTGGCAATCAGCTCGTGCATGCCGGCCACCAGCTGTTGCACGTTCACGGCCTGGGGTACCAGCGTCTGCTGGCGCGAGAAGGCCAGCAGGCGCTGGACCAGCGAGGCCGCGCGTTGAGCGTTGTGCCGGGCGACACCGAGCAGCCGGGAGCTGTCCTGGTAGCGTTGCTCGGCCTGGCGCTGCTCGGCCATCTCCAGCGCGCCGAGGATGCCACCCAACAGGTTGTTGAAGTCGTGTGCGATGCCGCCGGTCAACTGCCCGACCGCTTCCATTTTCTGCGATTGGCGCAGGGCCTCTTCGATCTTGCGCAGGCGCTCCTGCTCGGCGACGCGCTCGCTGATGTCATAGGCGAACAGGTAACCACCCTGAATCCGCTGCTGGGCGTCGCGCAACGTGTTGTAGCTGATTTCATAGTGGCGCAGGGCATCGGGTGGGCCGAGGGCGATGGTGTCGATGAAGGCCTCGCCGGCGAGCACGCGCGGCCACACCGGTTCCAGCCATTTGATGATGTCAGGCTGGTTGGCAATGAACTGCGGAATGTAGTCACCCACCTGCGGCACGAAGCCGCGCAGGCGTTTGAAGGTTTCCTGCGCGGTGCGGTTGATCGCCAGCAGGCGGAAGTTTCGATCGGCCGCGAACACGTTGGCCTGGCTGTGGTCGACCAGTTCGCCCAGCAGCTTGTTGTTGGCCTGGGCCTGATCGATGCGCAGGGTCAGGTCCTGCAGCGCTTGGGGGGAAGGGGTCGAATCATCAGGCTGCATGGGGGGCGTACCAGCGGATGGGTCGCCCAACTATAGCTGCACTTGTTCACGCCTTCATTCAGAACGAGCGGATGATGCGCCCCAAGGTTTCCATGGCGCGTTCGGCGTTCTCGTTCCACGGTGTGCCGTAGTTCAGGCGGATGCAATTGCCAAAGCGTCGGGTCGGCGAAAAGATCGGCCCCGGTGCGATGCTGATGCCCTGGGCCAGGGCCATGTGGAACAGCTTCAGGGCGTCCATCTGTTCGGGCAGTTCCAGCCACAGGAAGTAGCCGCCGGAGGGCTGGCTGACGCGGGTCTGCGCCGGGAAATGGCGGGCGATGGCGGCCAGCATGTTAGCCTGCTGCCCCTCCAGGGCGTAGCGCAGCTTGCGCAGGTGGCGGTCGTAGCCACCGTGCTGCAGGTAGTCGGCGATGGCGGCCTGGGCGGGCATCGAGGCGCATAGCGAGGTCATCAGCTTCAGCCGCTCGATTTTCTGGGCAAAACGCCCCGCAGCGACCCAACCAATGCGGTAGCCCGGTGCCAGGCTCTTGGCAAACGAGCCGCAATGCATCACCAGCCCTTGGGTGTCGAATGCCTTGGCCGGTTTCGGGGCCTGTTGCGAGTAGTACAGCTCGGCGTAGACATCGTCCTCGATCAGCGGCACCTGATGGCGTCGCAGCAGTTCGACCAATGCCTGCTTCTTCGCCTCGGGCATGCTCGCACCCACCGGGTTCTGGAAGTTGGTCATGCACCACACGGCCTTGACCGGGTGCTTGTCCAGGGTCTGGGCCAGCACTGTCAGGTCCATGCCCTCGCGTGGGTGCACCGGGATTTCCACGGCCTTGAGCTTGAGCCGTTCCAGCACTTGCAGGCAGGCATAGAAGGCCGGCGCCTCGATGGCCACCAGGTCGCCGGGTTCGGTAACGGCCTGCAGGCACAGGTTCAGGGCTTCCAGCGCGCCATTGGTGATCAGCAGCTCTTCCATCGGCAGCATCAACCCACCGACCATGTAGCGCAGGGCGATTTGCCGGCGCAGCTGCGGGTTGCCCGGTGACAGGTCGGTGACCACCATGCGTGGGTCCATGGCGCGGCTGGCACTGGCCAGCGAGCGTGACAGGCGCTGCAGCGGGAACAGTTCAGGGCTGGGGAAGGCCGAGCCGAACGGCACGGTGCTGGGGTCCTTGATCGAGTCGAGGATGGAGAACACCAGGCCGCTGACGTCCACCTCGGTCGATTCGCTGAGTGGCTCTAGCGCTTGCGGTTCACTGAACTGGCGCGGGGCGTGGGCGTTGACGAAGTAACCCGAGCGTGGCCGTGCGCGGATCAGCCCGCGGCGTTCGAGCAGGTAGTAGGCCTGAAACACCGTGGACGGGCTGACGCCGTGGGTCTGGCTGGCATAACGTACCGAAGGCACGCGCTGGCCTGGGCCGAGTACCCCGGAGCGGATCAGTTCGGCAATGTCGTCGGCGAAGCGTTCGTAACGTTTCATGGGGGCTCGGCAGGCAAGGTGAACAATCAGTGTAAGGGATCAGCGGTTCAGTGGCGCCACGAAGCGGCTGCGGGCAACGCTGCGCACGGCGGGCTGGTCACTGTCGCGGATTTCGAAGGCCAGTTCCTGTGAGCTGCTGGCCGGGCGCTCGGCCAGCATTGCCACCGACACCGGCAGCTCGCTCATTTCGCCGGCCGGGATGCTGAACTCGGTGTTGCCGTGCAGTTCGAAGCCCTCGGCATCGAGCAGGCGCAGGCGGTAACGCTGGGGCTGCGCGGTCTTGTTGATGACTTTAAGCAGGTAGATGTTCTCGATCTGGCCCTGGGCGTTCTCACGGAACAGGCCACGGTCCTTGATCACGTCCAGCGACACCATCGGGCGCAACTGCAGAGCCACCACCAGGGCGCCGATCATCAGCACCAGCGCGGCGGCGTAGCCGAGCAGGCGCGGGCGTGCCCAGTGGGAGGTGCCACCTTGCAGGTTGTGCTCGGACTTGTAGCCGATCAGGCCGCGGGGGTAACCCATCTTGCCCATGACGTTGTCGCAGGCATCGATACAGGCTGCACAACCGATGCAGGCCATCTGCAGGCCGTCGCGGATATCGATGCCGGTGGGGCAGACCTGCACGCACAGGGTGCAGTCGATACAGTCGCCCAGGCCTTGGGCGCGGGCGTCGCTGCCTTTCTTGCGCGGGCCGCGGGACTCGCCGCGACGCGGGTCGTAGGCCACGGCCAGGGTGTCCTGGTCGAACATCACGCTCTGGAAGCGCGCATAGGGGCACATGTGCAGGCACACCGCCTCGCGCAGCAAGCCGGCATTGATGTAGGTGGCGGCGGTGAAGAACAGCACCCAGAACAGTGCCACGCCGCCGAGCTGCAGGGTAAACAGTTCATGGGCCAGTGGGCGGATCGGCGTGAAGTAACCGACGAAGGTCAGCCCGGTGAGTACGCCGATGGCCAGCCACAGGCTGTGCTTGAGCATACGCCGGCCCAGTTTGTTCAGGCTCCAGGGTGCTGCAGCCAGTTTGATGCGCTGGTTGCGGTCGCCTTCAGTGACCTTTTCGCACCACATGAACAGCCAGGTCCAGGTGCTTTGCGGGCAGCTGTAGCCGCACCACACCCGGCCGGCGTAGACGGTGATGGCGAACAGGCCGAAGGCGCAGATGATCAGCAGCGCCGAGAGCAGGATGAAGTCCTGCGGCCAGAAGGTTGCGCCGAAGATGTGAAACTTACTGTCGGCCAGGTCCCACAGCACCGCCTGGCGACCGTTCCAGTCGAGCCAGGCAGTGCCGAAGAACAGCGCGAACAACACGCCGGCGAAGGCTATGCGCAGCGTGCGGTACAGGCCGGTGAAGCTGCGGGTGTGGATGCCATCGGCAGCAATCTGGATGGCATGGATTCGGTCGGTCATGGTGTCGGTGCTCTTCTGGCCTCGATCAGGCACGAGCACTATGACCCCCGAACTGTTTTCAGCACAGGCTCAGGTCAGGCGATAAAAACCATATCAGTTTGTTGCAATTTGTGCCTGGAGCCTCAGATCACCGAGCCTGGCGTGCTGGCCTTCAAGTGCCTGCGGCTATCCACCGCACCTGCCACGGTCAGCGCGTCGGCCTCTGCTTCGGTGATCGGGAAGCGTTCGCCAGCAAGCATGGCCACGGACATGCGCAACTGTTCGTCGGTGATGATCTCGATCTCGGGGCCTTTGCCCTCGATGCGCAGCTTGTCGCCAATGAGGGTGCAGCGCTGAGTGCTTTCTTCGACTTCGATGGGCATGGTGGGGTCCTCCGGGGGCGGTTACAGGTTGTGACCACAGGCGAAGGGAGGTTGCTGCATCGGCTTGCCGGGTGGGCACTTTGCGGGCTGAGCAAGGGTCAACTTCATTAGGCACCAGTGCCGGCCTCTTCACGGGCAAGCGCGCTCCCACAAATAGTGCGCTTACCTCTGTGGGAGCGGGCTTGCCCGCGAAGAGGCCGGTGCAGGCAGAGCATCTCTTCAGCCCGGTACCCAATCCATGGATCTGATCTGGCAAACCATTCAGGCCGAATTCGCCGACATCACCAATAAACGCGAGGTCATCCAGGTTCTCGTTCGCCTGCTGATGGCCGCTGTACTGGGTGCAGTGCTGGGTTTCGAGCGCGAGCACAAAGGTAAGTCCGCCGGCGTGCGCACGCACATGCTGGTATCCCTGGGCGCGGCGCTGTTCGTGCTGGCACCAAGCATGGCCGGTGCTGATCAGCAGGCCTTGAGCCGGGTGATCCAGGGTATCGTCGCCGGCATCGGCTTTCTCGGCGCGGGCACCATCCTCAAGGGTAACGGCCAGGACACCAGCCACGTCAAAGGCCTGACCACCGCTGCGGGGTTGTGGATGACAGCTGCAATCGGCACCGCTGCGGGCATGGGGCGCGAAGCCACGGCGCTGGTCAGCACGGTGCTGGCGCTGTTGGTCCTGGGTACGATGCCGCTACTGGTGGAGAAGGTCGAGGGAGAGGACGAGGAGAAGCAGAACGAGGAGGGGGGCAGGAAGCACTGAGGGGAGCCGAAGCTCCCCTCAAAGCGTTGTTGCCTGCTCTTTTCTTATTATTGAGGCCGGCCTTTTATTGTTTTTGTAGGCTAGCCTTGGTGTCGCGTGCGACCCCCATCCGGGGTCAAGAGCAAACGTATTTTTTTGAGCGCTGACCTGCTTTCATCCTGTGGATCCGAGCCTGACTGCCGCTACCTTCAGGTAGTTTTATTGTTCTGTGTCAGTCCGCGGGGCGAACCCCTGAAAAGCCTGTCGACTCCAAAAAAATCTGCTTGCTGCGCCTCTGCCGTGTTGTTCTTGTTATGTCAGAGCCGTTACATGTTGTTTTTATTGGTTATCGCGTTTTTCTTGTTGTTGTACCAAACATATAGCAGGTGCCGTGCCAACTTTTGAAAATCCTTTAAAATCAACGGTTTGGCCGGGGTGAGCGAAATCCGGTGACCTGAAAATCTGTCGATTTGTTTCCCTGTTACCCGATTTTTTGCTGAAAACTGTGGGGGCGGTAACACTCACCCACACTCATGTGACACCTGTATGAAACTCATTGTGCGCTGCGTGCGCGTGCCACCCGCGAACCGTTGGCGCGCCCCAGTACGGCGCTGATACGCTGCCCGGCGGCGATCAGCCGATCGAGGTCGATACCGGTCTCGATGCCCAGCCCCTGCAGCAGGTACAGCACATCCTCGGTGGCGATGTTGCCGGTAGCGCCCTTGGCGTAAGGGCAGCCGCCCAGGCCTGCGACCGAGCTGTCGAACACGCTGATGCCTTCGAGCAGGCTGGCATACACGTTGGCCAGGGCCTGGCCATAGGTGTCGTGGAAGTGGCCGGCCAACTGCGCGCGTGGCACCACCGCCGATACCACCTCGAACAACCGCCGGGTATCACCGGCGGTGCCGGTGCCGATGGTGTCACCCAGCGAAACCTCGTAGCAGCCCATGTCGTGCAGGGCCTTGGCCACCGGTGCTACCTGCTCGGCGCTGACCCTGCCTTCATAAGGGCAGCCCAGCACACAGGAAACGTAACCGCGCACCCGCACGCCGTGGCTGCGCGCGGCCTGCATGATCGGTTCGAAGCGTTGCAGGCTTTCGCTGATCGAGCAGTTGATATTGCGCTGCGAGAAGGCCTCGGAAGCGGCGGCAAACACCGCCACTTCCTTCACCCCGGCCGCCAGGGCGTCCTCGAAACCGCGCAGGTTGGGCGCGAGTGCGGCATAGGTAACACCCGTGCGCTGCTGGATGCCGGCGAACACTTCGGCCGAACCGGCCATTTGCGGTACCCATTTGGGCGAGACGAAACTGCCGACCTCGATATAACTCAGCCCGGCGTCGGTCAGGTCATCGACCAGTTGCACCTTGTCGGCGACGCTGATGGGTTGGGCTTCGTTCTGCAGGCCGTCGCGGGGGCCGACTTCGACCAGGCGGACTGTTGCGGGC
This sequence comes from Pseudomonas putida, assembly GCF_002025705.1. Lineage (NCBI taxonomy): Bacteria > Pseudomonadati > Pseudomonadota > Gammaproteobacteria > Pseudomonadales > Pseudomonadaceae > Pseudomonas > Pseudomonas putida. The sequence continues at coordinate 2,172,908 of NZ_CP018846.1, forward strand.
ATGGGCATGGTGGGGGTTCCTGTCAGCGTTTGTCTTTATTGTTCAGGGTGGCGGCCAGGGCCTGTTCGCAGCGCTCCTGGGCGGTGTCCAGTTCCAGTTGCATCTGGTGGATGTCGAGCATCTGCTGTTCCAGTTGTGCGCGGCGCTCGGCGATCTTCGCCAGCATGCTGTGGAGCTGCTTGAGGTTGCCGCTACTGGGGTCGTACAGCTCGATCAGCTCACGGCATTCGGCCAGCGAGAAGCCGATGCGCTTGCCGCGCAGGATGAGCTTCAGGCTGACTTTGTCCCGGGCCGAGTAGATGCGCTCCAGGCCGCGCCGCTCGGGGCTCAGCAGGCCCTGTTCCTCATAGAAGCGGATGGCGCGGGTGGTGATGTCCAGCTCGCGGGAGAGGTCGGAGATGCTGTAGGTCTGGCTGCTCATGCTAGGGCTCGGCGTAGGGTATGCCAGTATCCTGAGGGCAGGTTGACGTATACGTCAAGCAGATCAGTCGGGCTGCCCCGAGCGCCGATACCCATTGGGTGTTTGCCCGCTCAGCCGCTTGAAGAACCGGGCGAAATAGGTAGGGTCGCTGAAACCCAGGCTGTCTGACAGCTGCCCGATGCTCATGCGCGTATAGATGAGGTTGCGTCGAGCCTCCAGCAGCAGGCGCTGATGGATCACCTGCAACGCGGTCTGCCCGCTCAATGCCCGGCACAGCTGGTTGAGCTGCAGGCTGGGGATATTCAGGCGCGCGGCGAAGTCTTCCACCGACAGGTGTTCGCGGTAGTGCGCCTCGACCAGCCGCAGGTACTGCCCGAGCAACTGCCGGTCGCGTTCGTCTCGGTTGCGTGGGGGCTGCCCCAGTTGCTGGCGGCGGCTGATCCACACCATCAGCGCGGTCACCAGTGCGTCGAGCATGGTCGCCCGCGCGGGGGCGTTGCCCTGGTATTCCTGATGCAGTGTTTCGATCAGGCCGCGCAACTGCACGCGGTCCTTGCCCAGCGGGTAACACGCCGCTTTCGCCAGCACCCCCAGCGGTGCACCCAGGCGCTGTTCGAGGTCGGCCACCAGTGCGGTGCCGAACGTCAGGACATGGCCCTGGATATCGGCGCTGAAGCGAAAACCGTGCACGGTCAGCGGCGGCACCACTTGTATCGCAGCCTCGAGGACTGTGCTGCGCACACCCTCGATTTCCACTTGGGCCTCGCCGCGCTGCACATACAGCAACTGGAACAGCTCGGCGTGCTGATGCGGCTTGATCTCCCAGTGGTGCAGGCGGCTGCGTGCCGGGATCGACTCGCAATGCAGCAGGTCGGTGCCGGGCCAGTGCTGGTTTTCGCCATATAACTGGAACAGTGGGACGCCGGGGAGGGTAGATCTCATGTCGTAATCGCCTGTCCGTTAATCGAACAATTTTTGTAAAAGTGCATTTTTTGCATCGGATAGCACACTTAATTGGCCGTTATTGCCAGTAAAAATGCAAGGGCTGATCCTAATAACGAGATAAAAACAATGAACACTCAGGTTGCAATCATCGGCGCGGGCCCGTCCGGCCTGCTGCTTGGCCAGCTGCTGCACAAGGCCGGTATCGACACAGTCATTCTCGAACGCCAGACCCCCGAATATGTGCTTGGCCGCATCCGTGCCGGTGTGCTTGAACAAGGCACCGTCGACCTGCTGCGCGAAGCCGGCGTTGCTGAACGCATGGATCGCGAAGGCCTGGTGCACGAGGGCGTCGAGCTGCTGGTCGCAGGCCGTCGCCAGCGCCTGGACCTGAAGCACCTCACCGGCGGCAAGACGGTGATGGTCTACGGCCAGACCGAAGTCACCCGGGACCTGATGCAGGCCCGCGAAGCCAGCGGCGCGCCGATCATCTACTCGGCCAGCAACGTGCAACCCCACGAGCTCAAGGGCGAACGCCCATACGTGACCTTTGAAAAGGACGGCCAGGTCCACCGCCTGGACTGCGACTACATTGCCGGTTGCGATGGTTTCCACGGCGTATCGCGCAAGAGCATCCCCGAAGGCGTGCTCAAGGAATACGAGCGGGTGTACCCGTTCGGCTGGCTGGGCATGCTGTCCGATACCCCGCCGGTCAACCACGAGCTGATCTACGCCCACCACGCGCGTGGCTTTTCGCTGTGCAGCCAGCGCTCGCAGACGCGCAGTCGCTATTACCTGCAGGTGCCGCTTGATGAACGGGTAGAAGACTGGTCCGACGAGCGCTTCTGGAACGAGCTCAAGGCGCGCCTGCCCGAAGACGTGGCGCAGCACCTGGTTACCGGGCCTGCCCTGGAAAAGAGCATCGCGCCGCTGCGCAGCCTGGTGGTCGAGCCGATGCAGTACGGCAACCTGTTCCTGGTCGGCGATGCTGCGCACATCGTTCCGCCGACCGGTGCCAAGGGCCTGAACCTGGCGGCCTCCGACGTAAACTACCTGTACCGGATCCTGGTCAAGGTGTACCGCGAGGGCCGTACCGACCTGCTGGAACAGTATTCGCCACTGGCGCTGCGTCGGGTGTGGAAGGGCGAGCGTTTCAGCTGGTTCATGACCCAGCTGCTGCATGACTTTGGCGAACACAAGGATGCCTGGGACCAGAAGATGCAGGAGGCCGATCGCGAGTATTTCCTGACCTCGCCGGCGGGGTTGGTGAACATTGCCGAGAACTATGTGGGGTTGCCGTACGAAGAGGTGGCCTGAGGCGCCGGGGTACGCCGACAGGGGGGGGGGCGCCTGTGGGATCGAGCGCCGCCCGCGCGGCGCATCGCGGATAAATCCGCTCCTACATTTGTTGCAACGTGGCCATGCCTGACAGGCCATGATTGTCAGCTTTGTTTACACGGCTCAAGACATGCGCCAGGGCTGGCAACCATGGCGTAACATGTTCGGCACGTTGCAACACATGTAGGAGCGGATTTATCCGCGATGCGCCGCGCGGGCGGCGCTCGATCTCACAGGCGCCGAAAATCTTTCGGCGACCACCCGAAAGGACGCAAGCCAATGCCCCGCCCCCCTTTATTCCTGAAAACCCTGATCACTACCCTGTGCCTGGCCGCCGCCACTGGCGTCACCTGGGCCGACCAGCCTCTACCCACCCCCCCGGAGCTGGAGTCCGGCTACCGTAGCGGCCTGCAGCCAGTGCACGCCAGCCGGCACATGGCGGCGGCCGCCAACCCGCTGGCCAGCGAGGCCGGGCGGGCGATGCTGCGTGCCGGTGGCAGTGCCATCGATGCGGCGATCGCCATGCAGATGGTGCTGACCCTGGTCGAACCGCAGTCCAGCGGTATTGGTGGTGGAGCATTCATCCTGTACTGGGACGGCCAGCGCGTGCAGGCCTTCGATGGCCGCGAAGCCGCGCCGGCAGGGGTGACGGAAAAACTGTTCCTGCAAGCGGATGGCTCGCCAATGCCGTTTCGCGCAGCGCAGATCGGCGGGCGGTCGGTGGGAGTGCCGGGCGTGCTGCGGGCGCTGAAACTGGCCCATGATCAGCACGGCAAGCTGCCATGGAAGGACCTGTTCGCGCCGGCCATCGCACTGGCGCGCAATGGTTTCGCGGTTTCCGAGCGGCTGCATGCACTGGTTGCCGGTGACCCTTTCATTGCCCGCTCACCGGCCATGGCGCGCTACTTCCTGGATGACCGGGGCAAGCCGCTGGCCGTCGGCACGACCCTGCGCAACCCTGCGCTCGCGCAGACCTTTGAGCGCATTGCACAGCAGGGCGTCGATGCCTTCTACGGCGGTGAGCTTGCCAAGGCCATGGTCGCTGAAGTGCGTCACCACGCCAATGCCGGGCAGTTGTCGCTCGAGGACTTGCAGCGTTACCAGGCCAAAGAGCGCGAACCGGTCTGTGGTCCGTACAAGGCCTGGAACATTTGCGGCATGCCACCGCCGTCGTCCGGTGGGGTGACTGTGCTGCAGACCCTGGGCATTCTCGATGCCCTGCAGCGCACATCGGCGCAGCGTGACCTGGCCGACCTGCCACCCCTCCAGGTGGCCTCAGTGGCGGGGCTTGAGCCCGCACCGCAGGCTGTGCACCTGATGGCCGAAGCCGAGCGCCTGGCCTATGCCGACCGGGCCCAATACCTGGCCGACAGCGACTATGTGCCGGTGCCGGTCAAGTCGTTGCTCGACCCGGCCTACCTCGCCGAGCGCGCCAAGCGGGTCGGCGAGTACAGCATGAAACATGCCCGCCCGGGCACTCCACACGGCGCCAATCTGGCACTGGCGCCAGACCGTTCGCCACTGCGGATTTCCACCTCGCACCTGTCTGCCGTGGACGACAGCGGCCAGGCCCTGGCCATGACCACGTCGGTGGAATCTGCCTTCGGTTCGCACCTGATGGTTGGCGGTTTTCTGCTGAACAACCACCTGACCGACTTTTCTTTCCTGCCAGCGGAAAACGGCAAGCCCGTGGCCAATCGGGTGCAGCCGGGCAAGCGCCCGCTGTCGGCGATGGCGCCAACCCTGGTGTTTTCACGCGCCTCTGGCGAACTGGTCGCAAGCCTTGGCTCCCCCGGAGGCTCGCAGATCATCGGCTACGTGAACAAGGCGTTGATCGGCCTGCTGGACTGGCATCTCGATCCGCAACAGGTGGCCAACCTGCCCAATTTCGGCAGCCGCAATGCGGGCACCGAAGTGGAGGCCGGGCTGGTCAGCCCGGCGCTGATCCGCCAGCTGGCTGCCTGGGGCCACGAGGTCACACCGATGACCATGACCAGTGGCATGCAGATCATCCAGCGCACGCCCGCCGGATGGGCCGGCGGTGCCGACCCGCGGCGCGAAGGGGTGGCGCTCGGCGATTAGCCAGCTGCATTGCCGGGCCAGGGCTTGCATGGTAGAAGTCAGTCTTGCCATTCAGTAGTTGAATACCAAGATGTCCATCAGCGTTAAATCGAATAGAGCCCTGTTCGACCTCGACCTGTTGCGCGCCATCGTCGTGGTGGCCGATTGCGGCAGCTTCACCACGGCCGCCGCGCGCCTGCACTCGACCCAGTCGACCATCAGCCAGAAAGTGCGCCGCCTCGAAGACATGGTTGGCCACCGCCTGCTGGTGCGTGGCAACCGCGACGTGCTGCCGACCGATGCCGGGCAGACCTTGCTCGGCTATGCCCGGCACATGCTGGCGCTGAACGACCAGATGCTCGAAGCCCTGGCCGGGGCCATGGTCGGGGTCACCGTGCGCCTCGGCGTACCTGAGGATTTCGTCGGCGGGCGCACCACCAATGCGCTGTCGGCGTTCAGCCGCCTGCACCCGCAGGTCAAGCTGGAAGTCACCAGCGGCCTGTGCCGCGACCTCAGCCAGGCCTACGACAACGGCGAGCTCGACCTGGTGCTGCTCAAACAGCGGCGCAACAGCCGCGAGGGCGTGGCCTGCTGGCCGGAGCGCCTGCAGTGGATCGACAGTGCGCGGTTGCCGGCATTCGAGCTGGACCCGATCCCGCTGGTGACCTTCCCGCCGCGGGGGCTGTACCGCGAGGACATGATCAGTGCCATCGAAGGCATGGGCCGGCGCTGGCGCATCAGCTTCACCAGCTCCAGCCTGAGCGGTATCCAGGCGGCGGTGGCCGATGGCATGGGCATCAGCCTGCTGCCGCCCCGGGCGGCGACCGGCGAGCACCGGGTGCTGGGGCCGGCGCAGGGGTTGCCGGAGGTGGACAGCTACGAGATCGTCATCGTGCACAAGCCGACGGCGGATGTGATGGTCAAGGATCTGGCCGGGGTGATGTCGCAGCTGCTGGCTGGCGGAGGTATCTGACGGCTTTTTGTAGGAGCGGCCTTGTGTCGCGAAAGGGCTGCGAAGCGGCCCCAGCAATCTCTGTGTTTACACGGAAACCCTGGGGCTGCTGCGCAGCCCTTTCGCGACGCAAGGCCGCTCCTACAAGGCGGTGCGGGCCTGCGGTCAAGGCATGCCGAGCCACTCCGGCAACGCCAGCGAAATGAACGGCACATAGGTCACCAGCACCAGGAACAGCAGCAGGATCGACAGCCACGGCAGCGCTGCGCGAATCGTCTGCCCCAGGGTCAGCCCGGTCACCGCAGAGGTGACGAACAGGTTCAGCCCCACGGGCGGGTGCACCAGGCCAATCTCCATGTTCACCACCATCACGATCCCCAGGTGAATCGGGTCGATACCCAGCTTCATGGCGATCGGGAAGAAGATCGGCGCCAGGATCAGGATGATCGCCGACGGCTCCATGAAGCTGCCGGCCACCAGCAGCACAATGTTGACCATGATCAGGAAACCGATCGGCGTCAGGCCCTCGGACATCACCCACTGGGTGATCTGCTGGGGGATCTGCTCGGTGGTCAGCACATGGGCGAAGAGCATGGCGTTGGCGATGATGAACAGCAGCATGATGGTCAGCCGGCCCGACTCCAGCAGCACTTTCGGGCAATCACGCAGGCGCATGTCCTTGTACACGAACAGCGCGATGAACGCCGAGTACACCGCTGCCACGGCGGCCGCTTCGGTGGGGGTGAACATGCCGCTGTAGATGCCGCCGAGGATGATCACCAGCAGCAACAGGCCCCAGAACGCACGCCGGGCGGTGCCCAGCCATTGGGCGAAGCTGGCCCGAGGCTGGGCCGGCAGTTTCTTGATGCGGGCAACGATGTAGATGGTGATCATCAGGAACACGCCAAGCAGGATCCCTGGTACCACACCGGCCATGAACAGCTTGCCGACCGAGGTCTCGGTGGCCGCCGAGTACACCACCATGACGATCGACGGCGGGATCAGGATGCCCAGGGTGCCGGCGTTGCAGATGATCCCGGCGCCGAACTCGCGCGGGTAGCCGGAACGCACCATGCCGGCCACGGCAATCGAGCCGACGGCCGCCACGGTAGCCGGCGACGAACCCGACAGCGCGGCGAACAGCATGCACGCCAGCACCGCGGCAATGGCCAGGCCACCCCGGATATGCCCGACGCAGGCATTGGCGAAATCGATCAGGCGCTGAGCCACGCCACCGGTAGTCATGAACGCGCCCGACAGCAGGAAGAACGGAATGGCCAGGAAGGTGTAGCTGTCAGACGTTTCGAACAGCTTGATCGCCAGCGAGCTGAGCGAGTCCTGGCTGAACATCAGGATCGACAGCGCCCCCGACAGGCCCAGCGAGATGGCGATCGGCACGCCGAGGAACATGAACACGAACAGCAGCAGGAACAGGCAGATAACCGTCATCAGTGGTGCTCCTCACCGGGGTTGGCCAGCTTGCTGGCTTCGGCGGCCTCGTCAGCCAGGCCCAGGCCGTACTGGCGGTGGGTGAACAGGCGGTAGAGGATTTCCAGGTAGCGGATGATCACCAGGGCGAAGCCCAGCGGCACGATCAGCGCGATATGGCCGACCTTGATGCCGTAGCGGTCGAGGTCCTCGGCGCCGATGCCGGCCACCAGCACTGCGCTCACCCACTTGATGCTCGCCACCAGGAACAGCCCGGCGTAGGCCAGGCAGCAGGCGCAGGCGATCATTGCCAGCACCCGTTGCACCGGCTTGCGGGTGCGCCGCACCAGCACATCGACACCGAGGTGGCCGGCGGTGCGCACGCCGTAGGAAATGCCAAAGAAGATCAGCCAGCCGAACAGCGCCTTGGTCAGGGCGATGCTCCAGGTCATGTCCTGGGCGTAGGCCATCAGGTGGTCGCCGATGCCCAGCAGCAAGTCGCTGGCGAATGCCCAGTGGTCACTGAGCGTGTAGAACATCGTGTAGAGGTTGTTCAGTGCCACGTAGATGAAGGTCACCAAGGTCATGGCCGCCAGGAGAAAGGCGATCATGCCTTCCTCGAAGTGCTCCCAGACACGCCTGAGCGATTGCATAAGGATTCTCCAGACAGAGAGAGGGCGGGCCACCCGCAGGAAGGGTGGCCGGGGCAGGGCGCAGGAGGGTCAGGACGGCTTGTTGGCGTCGTCAGCGGCCTTGATCAGGTCGGCGCCGATCTGCTCGGAGAACTTCTCCCACACCGGGCGCATCGACTCGCGCCATTGCTGGCGTTGCTCGGCGGTGAGCGGGTCGATCTCGCTGGTCTTGGCGTCGATGATCTTCTGCCGGGAAGTCTGGTTGAGCGCTTCGGCCTGCTTGTTCACCTCGACGGTGACTTCGTCCATGATTGTCTGCAGTTCGCCGCGCACGTCCTCAGGCAGGCCGTTCCAGAACTTGGCGTTGGTGATCACCATGTAGTCGATCAGGCCGTGGTTGGTCTCGGTGAAGAACGGCTGCACTTCGTTGACCTTCTGGCTTTCGTAGTTCGACCAGGTGTTCTCGGTGCCGTTGACGGTGCCGGTCTGCAGGCCCTGGTAGACCTCGGCGAAGCTCATCTTGCGCGGGTTGGCGCGGATCGCCTTGAACTGCTCCTCAAGCACGCTGGAGGCCTGCACGCGGAACTTCAGGCCGCGGGCATCCTTGGGCAGGATCACTTTCTTGTTCGCCGACAATTGCTTGAGGCCGTTGTGCCAGTAGGCCAGGCCACGGATGCCCTTGTCTTCCATCGAAGTCAGCAGCGCCTTGCCCTGCGGGCCTTGCTGGAAGCGGTCGACGGCGGCCAGGTTGTCGAACAGGAACGGCAGGTCGAAGATCTGCACCTGCTTGTTGTAGTGCTCGAACTTGGCCAGCGAGGGCGCCAGCATCTGCACGTCGCCGAGCAGCAGGGCTTCCATTTCCTTGCCATCGCCGAACAGCGAGGAGTTGGGGTAGACCTCGACCTTGACCTTGTCCTTGAGCTGCGGGTCGGCGGCGACGAGTTTCTGGAACATCAGCGCGCCCTGGCCCTTGGGCGTGCTGTCGGCCACCACGTGGGCGAACTTGATGATGATCGGGTCGGCGGCCTGGGCCAGGCCGGCCATGGACACTGCGGCGGCGCAGAACAGCGCCTGGGTCAGCTTCAACATCGGTGTCACCTCTGACTTATTTTTGTAGGAGGAGTTGGGTAAAGATGGACCAACGGGCTGCGTGTGGAGAATCAGCATTTGTGTAAGGCGGCGTTCGGCTGCGGTGAACGCCGGCGAGTGCAGCCTATGCGATCGCTGTAGGAGCGGCCTTGCGTCGCGAAAGGGCCGCAAAGCGGTCCCGGCAATCCTACCAAGTGGCGCCAAAATCCTGGGGCTGCTCCGCAGCCCTTTCGCGACGCAAGGCCGCTCCTACAAAGTTCAGTGTTTGTTCTGAGCCAGCAACCGCTGCGCCCGCAACACCACCGGCGCATCGACCATCTGCCCATCCAGCTGGAACGCCCCGGCGCCATTGGCCGCCTCGCTCGCCGCCAGCACCCGCCGCGCCCACGCCAGCTCTTCGGCACTGGGCGCCAGCGCCGCATGAATCACCGCCACCTGCCGCGGATGAATGCACAACGCGCCGCCATAGCCCATGTCATAGGCATGCCGCATGGCCCGCTGCAGCCCTTGGGCATCGGCGATGGCCGGGTACACCCCGTCCAGTGGCGGCGCCAGATCCGCCGCCCGCGAATGCAGCTGTACCGCCATGCGCGCCTGGTCGAGAAACTGCCGGGCCGCCTCGCTCTCGGTGTTCAAGCCCAGGTCCAGCGCCAGGTCGAGGCTGCCGAACGACAAGCGCTCGACGCCTTCTGCCGCCGCGATCTGCGCCAGCGCCAACAAACCCTTGGCACTTTCGATGATCGGCCACACCGGCTTGCCACCATGCCAGGCCACCGCCACTTGCGCGGCGTTCTCCACCTTGGGCAGCAGCAGCCCGGCAACCCCTGGCTGCTGCGCACAGAAGGCCAGGTCCGCCGCGTGCTGCTGATGCTGCGGCGCATTCACCCGCACCCAAACCGACGCCTGCGGTGTGGCCTGCAGAAACGCCGCCAGGTTGTCGCGGGCCTGCTGCTTCAGCGGCTCCTCGACCGCATCCTCGAAGTCGACGATGACCACATCGGCGCCCGCCGCCAGCGCTTTGGCGAAACGTTCTGGCCGGCTGCCGGGCACGAACAGTGCTGAGCGCACGGTGTTCATACCACGCCCCCCGAAACCAGGCTGGCCTGTTGTTCGGCCGTGAACCCCAGCTCGTCGAGGATGCCGCGTGTGTGCTGCCCCAGCGCCGGCACGGCGTCCATGCGTGGCGCGAACGCCGTATTGCGCCCCGGCGGCAGCAGCGCCGGCAGCTTGCCGGCCGGGCTGTCCACTTCGCGCCAGCTGTCGCGGGCCTGCAGCTGCGGATGCTGCCACACGCCGTGCATGTCGTTGACCCGGGCGTTGGCGATCTGGGCGTGTTCCAGGCGCGCCACCACTTCGTCGAGCGACAAGGCGGCAAACCGTTCGACGATGATCTGGCGCAGTACCTCGCGGTTTTCCGAGCGCTTGAAGTTGGCACTGAAGCGGTCATCGCTGGCCAGCGCCGGGTCCAGCAGCACCTTCTCGCAGAACAGCGCCCATTCCCGTTCATTCTGCAGGCCGAGCATGATCGTGCCGCCACCGCCAGTGGGGAAGGGGCCGTATGGATAGATGGTCGAGTGCGAGGCCCCGGCGCGTGGCGGTGGCGGCGCGCCGTTGTAGGCGTAGTACATCGGGTAGCCCATCCACTCCACCAGGCTCTCCAGCATCGACACATCGATGCGGCTGCCCAGGCCGGTCTTGTCGCGCAACAGCAGCGCCGACAGCACACCGGTGTAGGCATACATGCCGGCGGCGATGTCGGCGATCGAGCAACCGGCCTTGGCCATTTCCTCGTCGCCTGGGCCGCCGGTCACCGAGAGGAAGCCGCCCTCGCTCTGGATCAACAGGTCGTAGGCTTTCTTCTTTTCATACGGGCCTCCTGCGCCGTAACCGGAGATGTCGCAGACGATCAGGCGTGGGAAGCGCTGGTGCAGGCTTTCGAACGACAGGCCCATGCGTGCGGCTGCGCCGGGTGCGAGGTTTTGCACGAGCACGTCGGCCTTGGCCAGCAGGGCGTCGAGGATGCCGTCGGCAGCTTCCTGCTTGAGGTCGAGGGTGAGGCTTTCCTTGGAGCGGTTGGTCCACACGAAGTGCGAGGCCAGGCCGTCGACGCGCTGGTCGTAGCCACGGGCGAAGTCGCCGCTGCCGGGGCGTTCGACCTTGATCACGCGGGCGCCCAGGTCGGCCAGCTGGCGGGTGCAGAAGGGCGCGGCGATGGCGTGTTCCAGGCTGATGACGGTGATGCCGTCCAGCGGGCGGGGTGCGGTTGGAGTCATGGGTTCACCTGTTCATCATCAGTGCAGTGCGGCCAGCGAGCGCGCATCGCGCAGCTGCCAGACCTGCTCGATCAAGGCCTGGCCCTGGGCTGGGCTGCGGGCGCCGGAATAGGCCAGCAGGCGCTGGAACTTGGCCTCCAGCTCCGGGCGCGAGAGGGTGTTGCCGGGGTCGCCCTTGGGCTCGTCGATGGCGGCGCTGAAGTGGCGGCCATCACTGCAGGTGACTTCGACCCGGCCCAGCCAGCGGGCCGGGTAGGCGGCGTCCACTTCAGGGTCCAGCTGCATTTCGACCTTGTCGCGCAAGCTGGCGACCCGTGGGTCGGTCAACGCCAGGTCGCGGAATTCGATGAGCTGCGCGCAGCCATGTACGGCAATCAGGCCCAGCACGGTGCCCATGGAGAACTTGGCCTGGTGCACGGTAGCCGGAACGGTGACCCGGCCGAGCACATCGATGGCGCCCTGGTGTACACGGGTGACCACCTTGGCGATCTGCTCGTGGCTCAGGCCTTCGCGCTGCATGAGATGCAGCAGCGCGTCGGCGGCGGGGTGGGTGTGGCGGCACGAGGCGTGGAACTTGAACGAGGTTTCCACCAGTGCCCAGCGCGTGCCCAGGCGGTCGCTCAGGCGCGCCGGGTCGGCGTCGCTGGACATGCCGGCGGCCAGGCCCTGGTCACCTTCGAGGATATTGCGTGCACCGCTCAGGCCATCGGCCGTCAGGTAAGCGGCGAGCAGGCCATCGGCAGCGGCCTTGGCCGTGTGCAGCTGCTTGGAGTCGGCAGCGTCGCGCAGGAACTCCCAGAGCCCGGCGGCCTGGGTGCCGGCGCTACCTAGCAGGTTGATGAACTGCTCCTTGTCGAAACCCAGCAGCTTGCCCACGCCAACGGCAGCGGCCAGGGTGCCGACGGTGGCGGTGGTGTGGAAGATACGGTAATGGGAGCGGCCCAGGAATTCGCCGATGCGGATGCCCGCTTCGTAACCGGCGACAGCGGCCAGCAGCAGCTCCTGGCCAGACTTGCCGAGGTCCTGGGCCGCCGCCAGTACGGCGGAGAACACCACCGTTGCCGGGTGCAGCACCGAGCTGTTGTGCAGGTCGTCCTGCTCCACCAGGTGCGAGGCGGCGCCGTTGACCAACGCGGCGAAATAGGGCGATGAAGTGCGCCCGCTAGTCAGCACGCGGGCGCTGCCTTGGGCGGGGCCCATGCGCTCGGCATAGCGCTCGAACAGCGGGATCGGGTGCGCACCCTGGCTGGCCAGGGCCGAGCCGAGCCAGTCGAGGAACAGGTCTTCGGTGCGGGCCAGCACAGGGCCGGGGATCTGTGCGTAATGCAGGTCGGCGAGGAAGCCGGCCAGGGCTTGGGTATGCTGCATGTTCAGGCCCTCAGAAGCTACGCGGCAGTTCGAGCAGGTGCTCGGCCACGTAGGACAGGATCAGGTTGGTGGAGATCGGCGCTACCTGGTACAGGCGGGTTTCGCGGAACTTGCGCTCGACGTCGTATTCGCAGGCAAAGCCGAACCCGCCGTGGGTCTGCAGGCAGGCGTTGGCCGCTTCCCACGAGGCTTTGGCTGCCAGGTACTTGGCCATGTTGGCGCTGGCCCCGGCGTTCTGCCCGCTGTCGTACTCGGCGCAGGCGCGCCAGCGCATCAGGTCGGCGGCCTCGATTTCGATATGGGCCTCGGCGATGGGGAACTGCACGCCCTGGTTCTGCCCGATCGGGCGGCCGAACACCACGCGGTCACGGGCGTAGACACTGGCTTTTTCGACGAACCAGCGGCCATCGCCGATGCATTCGGCGGCGATCAGCGTGCGCTCGGCATTGAGGCCGTCGAGGATGTAGCGGAAGCCTTTGCCTTCCTCGCCAATCAGGCTGCTGGCCGGCAGTTCGAGGTTGTCGAAGAACAGTTCGTTGGTCTCGTGGTTGACCATGTTGGCGATCGGCTGCACGGTCAGGCCGTTGCCGATGGCTTCACGCAGGTCGACCAGGAAGATCGACATGCCCTCGGATTTTTTCTTCACTTCAGCCAGCGGCGTGGTGCGCGCCAGCAGGATCATCAGGTCCGAGTGCTGGATGCGCGAGATCCACACCTTCTGGCCATTGATCACGTATTTGTCGCCCTGACGCACGGCAGTGGTCTTGATCTTGGTGGTATCGGTGCCGGTGGTGGGTTCGGTCACGCCCATCGACTGCAGGCGCAGTTCGCCGCTGGCGAGCTTGGGCAGGTAGTGGCGCTTCTGTTCCTCGCTGCCATGGCGCAGCAGGGTGAACATGTTGTACATCTGCCCGTGCACGGTGCCGGAGTTGCCGCCGCACGCGTTCACCTCTTCGAGTATCACCGACGCCTCTGCCAGGCCCAGGCCCGAGCCGCCGTACGCTTCCGGGATCATCGCCGACAGCCAGCCGGCGTCGGTCATGGCTTTGACGAAGGCTTCCGGGAAGCCCTTTTCTTCATCGACCTTGCGCCAGTAGCTGGCGTCGAATTCGGCGCACAAGGCGCGCACGCCTTCGCGGATGGCATTGAGTTCATCGCTGTCGTACGTATGCATGCGGGTGTTCCCTGTCTGGTATCAGTCGAAAAGCACGTCGGCGCTTTGCGCCACGCCGTCGGCATTGCCGGCCCACAGCTGGGCCTGGCCTGGCGCGCTGATGCGCCCGGCCACCTCGAATGGCGTTGGCACGGTCAGCGGGCGCACGCCGCGGTAGGCGAAATGGCGCACCTGCCTGCCTGGGTTGGCGCGGATGAACGCACGCAGGTTCAAGGTGGCGATCATCGGGCCGTGCACCACCAGGCCGGCGTAGCCTTCGGTGTCGGTGACGTAGGGGAAGTCGTAGTGGATGCGGTGGCCGTTGAAGGTCACGGCGGAGTAACGGAACAGCAGGGTCGGCGTCGGCGTTACCGCTTCGCGCCAGTCGGCCAGTGCATCGGCCGGAGCGCTGTCGAGCCTGGGCGGGTTGGGCTCGCGGTAGACGATGTCCTGCTCTTCACGCACGCACAACTCACCGTGCTGCGAGTAGTCGTGGCGCACGGTCACGAACAGCAGGGCACCGGTGCGACCGTGCTTTTCCTCGATGTGTAGGATGGTCGACAGGCGGTGTGCCTCGGCACCGACCTTGAGCGGGGCGATGAACTCGACCCGCCCGCCGGCCCACATGCGGTTGCGGTTGTCGGCTGGGGGCAGGAAGCCGCCGCGTGCCGGGTGGCCGTCAGCGCCCAGTTGCGCTTCGGCCAGCGGCTCCTGGAAGAAGCACCACATCCATAGCGGTGGCAGGGGTTGGCCGACGGCGGGGGCGGTCTCGCCGAAGGTGGCGGCGATGCGCTTGATCAGGTTGCGGCTGAGCTCATCGACGGCCTCTTCCGTGCGGCCGATCCAGGCGCTGTAGTCGATGGGCGGGTGGGGAGCAGTCATAACCATGGGCCTCTGCATTTGTTGTTATGGGCCGATCATGCGAGGCGCCCGGCATTCTGTGAATTTGCATTTGTGTAAGGCAGCGTTCATGTATGCTGAACGCCATGTTTTTGCCTGCACTGGCCACAACCGGAGCCTCACATGCATTTCGACCTGGCAGACCTGCGGCTTTTCATCCATATCGGCGAGTCGCCGAGCCTGACCCAGGGTGCGCGTCGGGCGTTCCTTTCGCCCGCTGCGGCCAGTGCGCGGGTCAAGGCGCTGGAAGCCCAGCTCGACACGCGTCTGCTTTACCGTGACAGCCGCGGCGTGGAGCTGACTCCGGCGGGGCACAAGCTGCTGATGCATGCCCGCCTGATCATGCGTCAGGTCGACTACCTGAAAGCCGAGTTCACCCAGTTCGGCACCGACCTGGCCGGGCATATCCGCATCTTCGCCAACACCACCGCGGTCACCGAGTTCCTGCCCGAAGTGCTGGCCGGCTTCATGGCCAAGCGCCCGGGGGTGACTGTCGACCTGCAGGAGCGCCTGTCGCGGGACATCGTGCGCGGTGTGCTCGATGGCAGCAGCGACATGGGCATCATCGCGGGGCCCGTGGAGGCCAGCGGTCTGCAGGTGATGCACTTCAGCACCGACCGCCTGGTGCTGATCGTGCCGACCGGCCATGAGCTGGCTGGCCGCAAGACGGTGACCTTGAAGCAGACCCTGGACTTCCAGCATATCGGCCTGCACGACGGCAGCACCTTGTTGAGCTTCCTGCGTGACCATGTGGAACGCATGGGCCTGAACCTGTCGCTGCGCATTCAGCTGTCGAGCTTCGAGGCGATCTGCCGGCTGGTGGAGGCGGGGGTGGGCATCGGCATCATCCCCGAGTCGGCGGCGCTGCGGCACAGCCAGACCATGGAGCTGGTCACCATCAGCCTGGATGAGCCATGGGCGGTGCGCGAGCGGAGCATTCTGGTACGTGAACTGGAGGCGTTACCGGGGACCGTGCGGGCGTTGATTGCGACGTTGATGCCTGGAGCTTGATACTGACAGGGCGAGTTTCGCTGAAAGCAGTACTTACATTTTCACAGATGAGCGTAGCGAATCAGGGTGCTACTGTTCGGTGCAACTATTGCACTCTATACTCTTCCTATGCCTACGATCCATCGGCTGTCTGACTGTTCGATTTGCATGTACGCGAATGATCATGCGCCACCTCATTTTCATGTAAGGTTCAATGATGGTCGCCAGGCACTGATAGCGATTGAGGATCTGTCACTGCTGACGGGCTTTGGCGGCTCGGCGGTTTCAAGGCGGGAGCTGTGTGAAGCGATTGAATGGGCCTCGCAGAACAGACCTCAACTGCTTGCCAAATGGAAGGAGTTGAATCAATGACCAACAGGCATTTCCAGCTGAAAGATATTGCGGTTTTCGCCCCCAGTTCCTTGCTGCTGACTTTCGCGGACGGTGAACAGCTTCCGGTGAAACTGGACGAGATCATCGCCAGGCATCCGACCTTGCACAGGCTCTCGAATCCCGCCGTTTTTGCAACCGCAGCCATAGGGGAGTGGAAGGACACTGTCATCTGGGCCAACGACGACAATCTGGAACTGGCTGCCGACAACCTCCGTGCGCGGGCTGTGGAACAGGCTGGCGAGTGCTCGCACGAGCATCTCTGGAACTGGATGGCAAAACACGGGATGACGTTGGACCGAGCAGCGCAAGAGCTAGGCTTGAGTCGTCGAATGCTGGCCTACTACCGAAGTGGAGAGAAGCCCATTCCAAGGACGGTAGCGCTTGCGATGAAGGGTTGGGATGCGTTGTATGCGGGAAAGGCCAAGTCCAGAAAAGGGAGCGAACGCGTGACTATCCATCGTCACGCGGAAAAAGTATCTCCCGTCAAAACTGCTTCATCATGAAAGCCCCAGGGTAGGCGCGGCGTCCTTGCACCATAGGCGTGCGCCCTGCGGGCCGGCGCAAGCGTGCAAGGGAGTGCCTGCTGGAAGGCGAATCCAGCTCAAAGGTTGCAGGCTGAACTGCGCACCGTCCAGGCTGCCTTGCAAAAGCAGGCATTCAAGGCCGCGCGGGTTGTCCAGGTGAACAGCGGCGCCGGGTTGCAGGTGCTTGATACACACCTGTTCGTAGGCGTTCGAAAACAGCACCTGGTCGCCCTGCGCCGATACCGTTGCGACCAGCTGCTGGTCATCGTCGGGGTGAAACTGCTGCAGGCGGACGAAGATCGTGCAACCCTCGCTGGACTTCGGCGTGTGGGCGCTGCCTGGCGGGTTGCGCACATAACTGCCAGCCGGGTAATGGCCGCGCTCATCCTCGAAGACGCCTTCCAGTACCACAAATTCTTCGCCGCCAGGGTGCTGGTGGGCGCTGAAATGGCTGCCGGGGGCATAACGCACCAGGCTGGTGGCGCGGGCCTTTTCGCCACCGATGCGAAACAGCGGGCGGCGCTCGACGCCAGGCAGCGGGCTGGCCAGCCAGGGCAGGTCGGCACCGTGCATGATGGCGGGCAGGGTCAGGTCGGCGTTCAGGCGGTCCGGGAGCATGGCGGTTTTCCTGGGGTTGCAGGGTTGGCTGTAGCGGCCCGCCCATGATCAGCTGTTGTTAGATAACGATAAAGGCTCTAAAACAACTGACAAACAAGAATTTCCACCTCAGAGGTGTCAACACCATGAGTGCCCGCACTACAACCATCGCCGGCCACGGTAAACAATCCTGGCTCTGGCCCGCCCTGTTCAGCCTTGTGGCCTTCGCCGCCAACTCGATCTTCTGCCGCCTGGCCCTGCGCGACGGGGCGATCGATGCCGAGTCGTTCACTGTGCTGCGCCTGGCCAGCGGGGCGGTGTTTCTGTTGCTGCTGATGCGCCTGCGCAAGCCGGGCATGGCATTGGGCGGCAGCTGGAAGGGCGGCCTGGCGTTGTACCTCTATGCGTACCTGTTCTCCGTGGCCTACCTGCAACTGGGCGCCGGTGTCGGCGCCCTGGTGCTGTTTGGTGCCGTGCAGATCACCATGTTCGCCTTCGCCTGGCTCAAGGGCGAACGCCTGAGTGCGCGCACCTTGCTGGGCATGCTGATCGCTTTCGCCGGCCTGGTCCTGCTGCTGTTGCCCGGTGCTGAGGCGCCACCGCTGCTCAGTGCCCTGGTGATGGCGGCTTCGGGTGTGGCCTGGGGTGTCTATTCACTGCTGGGCAAAGGCTCGCCCAACCCCCTGGCCGACACGGCCGGTAATTTCGTCCGCAGCCTGCCGCTGCTGCTGGTACTGGGCATTGTCATGCTGGCGTTGGCGCGTATGCATCTCAGCCTGGCGGGGGTGCTATATGCCCTGGCCTCCGGTGTGCTGGCCTCCGGTGCAGGCTATGCGGTGTGGTACGGAGTGGTGAAGCAGGTCAGTGCCCAACAGGCGGCGACGATGCAGCTCAGTGTGCCGGTCATCGCCGCGCTGGGTGGTGTGCTGCTTATCGGCGAAGCGATGTCGCTGCGCCTGCTGCTCGCCTCGCTGGTGGTGCTGGGTGGCGTGGCGCTGGCGCTGCTGCCGGCCAGGCCACGTTAGAAGAAGCTGCGCTGGGCCTTGAGGGTAACCATGCTTTCGCAATAGGTGTTGATCCCGGCATAAGCGTCGCAGCCGCTGCCGCTGAGGTCGGAGTTGCTGTAGATCAGGTTGAGGTCGATGCCCAGCCATGGCCGTGACAGCTCCAGCGACCAGTCGGAGAACCCGCTGATCTGGCTGCCGTCGCCGATGGTGAAGGGGGTGCCCAGGCGGTGGTGGGCGAGCTTGACGGTCAGGTCGACATCGAACAGCGGTAGCTGGCCGAAGTCGGCGAACAGAGTGCCGGTGCGGTTGCCCGGGTTGTCGCGCCAGGCGCCGCCAAAGCGGCTGCCGAGCACCGAAATGCCGCCGTACAGGGCGTAGCTGTCGGGGCCGGCGATGTTCGGCTGGCTGTAGTGGATCAGCCCCACTTCATAGCCCAGGGTGCTGTCGAAGTGGTGCTTGTAGCCGGTATAACTGTCCAGGCGCAGGGTGGAATCGGGCGTGACGCCCATGCTCGGTGCGTACTGGCCGAGGTACCAGCCGCTGGGGTGGCTGAGGTCGAGGCCGCCGTGGAAGGCGCCCACCGCGCTCGGCGAGATCAACCCCTGGGCCATGCTGCGCGAGGGTGTGGTGCCGAGCTTGAAGTCGAAATCGCCCAGTTGGCGCTGGATCTGTTGCGCGTGCAATGCCGGGCTCGAGAGGAGTGCCGCAGTCAGCAACAGAAGGGGCCTGATCATGGTCACCGTCCTGGAAGGCTTGCTCTTGAGCGGCCAAGCATACCGTTGCCGAGTGCACCTCGGCCAGCCGTCCGTGCCTGTGCGTGGCAGGCGCGGACGACCGGCCGGGGTGCAAACCCTCAACCCAGCTCGCGTTTGAGCTGCTCGCGATCCAGTGCGCCGTCCCAGCGGGCGACGAACAATGTGGCGACGCCGTTGCCAATCACGTTGATCAGCGCGCCGCCTTCGGAGATGAAGCGATAGATGCCCAGCACCAGGACCAGCCCGGCAGCGGGGATGACATCCAGCGAGCCGAGTGTGGCCGCCAGGGTGATGAAGGCGCCGCCGGTGACGCTGGCTGCGCCCTTGGAGGTCAGCAGCAGGATCAGTAGCAAGGTCACCTGGTGGTAGAGCGACACATCGATATCCAGTGCCTGGGCGATGAAGATCGCCAGCACGGTCATGTTGATGCAGCTGCCGTCGAGGTTGAAGCAGTAGCCGGACGGCACCACCAGGCCCACCGTGGATTTTTCGCAGCCGAGTTTTTCCAGCTTGCCCATCAGCCGCGGCAGCGCCGACTCGGAAGATGAGGTGCCAAGCACCAGTACCAACTCTTCGCGGATGTACTTGAGGAACTTCCACAGGCTGAAGCCGGCCAGTCGGGCGACCAGGTTCAGCACCACGAAGACGAACACCAGCCCGGTCAGGTAGTAGCACAGCAGCAGGTGCCCATAAGCCCCCAGCGACTGCACGCCGTACTTGCCAACGGTGAATGCCATGCCGCCGAACGCCCCCAGCGGCGCCACGTACATGACGATCTTGAGCATGCGGAAGAACGCCTTGGCAACCAGGTCGATGGTGCCGAGCAACGGTTTGCCGACATCGCCGAGCAGTTGCAGGCCGAAGGCGAACAGCACGGAGATGAACAGCACCTGAAGGATGTCGCCCTCGCTGAAGGCGCCGAACACCGTGCTCGGCACGATGTGGGTCAGGAAGCCGACCACGCTCTGGTCGTGGGCCGCCTTGCTGTAGCCGGCGATTGCGCTGGCGTCGAGGGTGGCCGGGTCGATGTGCATGCCCACGCCCGGCTTGAGCAGGTTGACACCGATCAGGCCGATGACCAGGGCGATGGTGGTCAGCACCTCGAAGTACACCAGCGCCTTGAAGCCGATGCGGCCGATGCGCTTGAGGCTCTGCATGCCGGCGATGCCGCTGACCACCGTGCAGAAGATGATCGGTGCGATGAGCATCTTGATCAGTTTGATGAAGGTATCGCCCAACGGCTTCATCTGCTCGCCCAGCCCAGGGCTGAAATGGCCGAGCAGGATACCCAGGGCGATGGCGGCCAGCACTTGCACGTACAGGTGCTGGTACAACGGTTTGCGGCGGATGGCCGGCAGGTCGTTTGTCGAGCTGATTGTTGTTGTCATGGTGCTCTGCCTTTTGTAATTGTTTGCGCGGGGCTTTTGTGGGAGCGGCCTTGCGTCGCGAAAGGGGTGCGCAGCGCCCCCAGGAATTCCAGCTTCGCAGCAGAGGTTGCCGGGGCCGCCATGCGGCCCTTTCGCGACGCAAGGCCGCTCCCACAAAGACTGCGTCAGCTAGGAAACCAGGTTGATCGGCTGCCCCTTGGCGAACGCTTCGATATTGGCCAGCAGCACCTGCTTGAGGCGCGCCACGCTGCTCTGGCTGGCCCAGGCCACATGCGGGGTGAGCAGCAGGTTGGGCAGCCCGGCCTGCAGCAGTGGGTGATCGGCACGCGGCGGCTCGCCGTCCAGCACATCCAGTGCGGCACCGCCCAGGTGGCCATCGAGCAAGGCGGCGAGCAGGGCGTGTTCATCCACCAGCGGCCCGCGGGCGGTATTGATCAGCAAGGCGCCGGGCTTCATCCGGGCCAGCTGCGCAGCGCCGATCAGCTGGCGGGTGCGCGGCGTCAGCGGGCAGTGCAGGGTGATGGCATCGGCCTGTTGCAGCAGGTGGTCGAAGGCCACATAGCCCTCGCGCACGGTGCTGGCGCCCTGGTGCTCGGCGAACAGCACGTTCATCCCCAGCGCCTTGGCCAGGCGTGCGACGCGGCTGCCGATGTCACCGCGGCCGACGATGCCCAGGGTCATGCCCTGGATATCGTTGATCGGCGCCTGGTGCACGCAGAAGTGGCTGGAGGTTGGCCAGGCGCTCACCGCCGCCTGGCGATAGGCGAACAGGTGCCGGCGCAGGGCGAACAGCGAGGCGATCACCGACTCGGCCACGCTCACGGCTGAATACGCCGGCACGTTGCACACGCTGATGCCCAGGTCACGGCAGGCCGCCAGGTCGATGCAGTCGTAGCCGGTCGCGGCCACACAGATCAGCTTCAGCGCCGGCAGGCGCTCCAGTTCGCTGCGCTGCAGGCTCACCTTGTTGGTGATCGCCACCTGGGCGTCGGCCAGGGCGTCGAGCACTTCTGCGCTCGTGGTGCTAGGGCGTACGTCATAGCGGCTGGCCTGGGCCGGGCGATTCAAGGGCGCAGGCAGGCTCGCACCGTCGAGAAAAACGATGTTCATGGGGTACCTCTGCAGGGCTGTCAGGCGGGAAGGTGTTCGGCGATCTCGATCAGGTTCAGGTCCGGGTCGCGCACATACACCGAGCGGATCGGGCCGGTAGCGCCAGTGCGCTGCACCGGGCCTTCGACGATCGGCCATTGCGCCTCGTGCAACCGGGCGATCACGGCTTGCAGGGGGATGCTGGCGATGAAGCACAGGTCTAGCGCGCCCGGCACCGGCAGATGGGCCTTGGGCTCGAACTCATGGCCGCGCACATGCACGTTGATCTTCTGCCTGCCGAAGCGAAACGCCAGGCGGCCGGCGCCGAAGGTTTCCCGTTGCATGCCCAGCACGCGGGTATAGAAGTCGCAGCAGGCGTCGACGTCGCAGGTGGTCAGTACCAGGTGGTCCAGGTGGTCGATCATTGGGTGGCCTCCGTGAGGGTCGAGACGACTTGCCTGCTCAGGGTCTGCACGTGTTGCGGGATCGGGTGCAAGTCCAGGCGCTTGCCGGCCTTGAGCACCTGGCTCGGCGTGGCGTGGCCGACCAGGCCGGGCAGGCGCGCCGACGCGGCCAGTACCTGGTCCAGGTCTACTGCGGTGTCATAGCCCATCAGGGTCAGCATGTGCAACAGGTCTTCGGTGCAGACGTTGCCGCTGGCCCCGGGCGCATACGGGCAACCGCCAAGGCCGCCGAGTGAGGCGTCGAAGCGGTCGACCCCGGCTTGCAGTGCCGCCAGGGTATTGGCCAGGGCCATGCCGCGGGTGTCGTGGAAGTGCAGGGTGACCTGCAACTGGGGAAAGCGCGCCAGCACGCGCGCACTCAACTGCTGCACCTGTGACGGGAAGGCCATGCCCGTGGTGTCGCACAGGGTCACCCCGCGCACGCCCAGTTGTGCGAAACGGTCAATCCAGCCGAGCACTTCGTCTTCCTTGACGTCACCTTGCATCGGGCAGCCGAACACCGTGGACAGCGAAACGTTCACCGCGACGCGGCTGTTGCCGATCACCTCGATCACTTCGCGCAGCTGGGCGAACGACTGCTCGCGGGTCATGCGCAGGTTGGAGCGGTTGTGCGGTTCGCTGACCGACATCACCAGGTTGGCCTCGTCGATGCCACAGCCCAAGGCGCGTTCCGCGCCACGCACATTGGGCACCAGCACGGTGTATTCCACACCGGGCTGGCGGCGGATGCCGTGCATGACCGCTTCGGCATCGCGCAGCGCCGGGATCGCCTTGGGCGAAGTGAACGAGGTGACCTCGATCTTGGCGAAGCCGCAGCGGCTCAGGGCATCGACCATGGCGATCTTGTCGGCGGTGTCGATGAACGTGGCTTCGTTCTGGAAGCCGTCGCGGGTGGCGACTTCCTGCAGGTACAGGCGTTTCATGCGCTGTGCTCCTTGTTCAGATGATGCCGCGGCTGCGCCACAGCTCGCGGGTGGTGGCGTCGATGCCATGGGCTTCGAGTACGCGATCGGTGTGTTCACCGAGTGTTGGTGCCGGGCTGCGGACCTGGCCAGGTGTGGCCTGCAACTTGGGCACGATGCCGGGCAGGGTCACCGGCGTGCCGTCGCCGAGCCGGGCCTCGAGCAGCATGCCGCGGGCCTGGTAGTGCGGGTCGTTGGCGATGTCCTGGGCGTCGTAGATCTTGCCGGCGGGGATGCGCGCATCGTTCAGCGCCGCCAGCACGTCATCGAGCGGGCGCTCGGCCGTCCAAGCCGAGATGGCTGCGTCGATGCGCGCCACGTGCAGCACGCGGCCGTCGTTGTGCGCGAGCGCCGGGTCATTGGCCAGGTCGAGGCGGTCGATCTTTTCCATCAGGCGGCGGTAGATGCTGTCGCCGTTGCCGGCGATCAGCGCGTACTTGCCGTCCTGGCAGCGGTAGGCGTTGGTCGGTGCGATGCCCGGCAGGCTGCTGCCGGCCGGCTGGCGTACAGTCTGGAACACCGAGTATTCGGGCAGCAGGCTTTCCATCATGTTGAACACCGACTCGTACAGCGCCACATCCACCTGCTGGCCCTGGCCGCCATGCTGCTCGCGGTGGCGCAGGGCCAGGAGCACGCCGATCACGCCGTGCAAGGCCGACAGCGAATCACCGAGGGACACGCCGACCCGCACCGGTGTGCGCCCAGGCTCCCCGGACAGGTGGCGCAGGCCGCCCATGGCTTCGCCGATCACACCAAAACCTGGGCGGTCGCGGTAGGGGCCGGTCTGGCCGTAGCCGGACACTCGCAACATCACCAGCTTCGGGTTGAGGGCGTGCAGTTCGTCCCAGCCCAGGCCCCAGTTTTCCAGGGTGCCGGGGCGGAAGTTTTCGATGAGCACGTCGGCCTCTGCAATCAACTGCCTGGCCACCTCGCGCGCTTCGGGCTGGCGCAGGTCGAGGGTGACCGATTGCTTGTTGCGCGACTGTGCGGCCCACCACACCGACGTGCCGCCGTGCAGCAGGCGCCATTTGCGCAGGGGGTCGCCCGTGGCGGGCGGTTCGATCTTGATCACTTCGGCGCCGAACTCGGCGAGCATCTTCGCAGCGAATGGCCCGGCGATCAGCTGGCCCATCTCGACTACCTTGATGCCTTGCAACGGCAGGGTCATGGCGTTGTCCGCTCTTGTGGTTGGTATGTGCCGATAGTCCTCGTCTGGCGGGCCGATGAAAATTGGCGAATTCTCCAGTACCCTTTCCCAAATCGAAAGGCTGGGAGTGCGCCATGAACCTGTTGCATGTGGACTTGCTGTCGTTGCGCCTGCTGTTGCTGGTGGCCGATACGCGCAACCTGACCCAGGCGGCGCGGTTGGCCAATATGTCGCTGTCGGCCGCCAGCAAGCGCCTGGCCGAGCTTGAACGGCAGACCGAATGCGCGCTGCTCGAACGCTTGCCCCGCGGCGTCGAACTCACGGCGGCGGGGCTTGGCATTGCCGAACATGCCCGGCACATCCTCGATGGGGTCAACCGCATGGCCTGCGATGCCAATGACTTTGCCGCAGGTGTGCGCGGCCATGTGCGGCTCACGGCCAATACCTCGGCCGTGATCCAGTTCCTGCCGCAGGACCTGGCCCATTACCTGGCCAGCAACCCCCATGTGCGCATCGGTATGGACGAAGCCCTCAGTGATGACATCGTGCAGGCGCTGCAGCACGGCACGGCGGATATCGGCATCTTCGCCGACAACGTGGCCGCCGAGGGCATTCACAAGCGCTGTTACCGCCGCGACCAGTTGGTGCTGCTGGTGCCGAGCGGGCATGCCCTGGCCGGCCATGGGCGGATTCGCCTGGCCCAGGCGCTGGATTACGAGTTCGTGGCGTTGAACCAGGGCAGTTCACTGCTGCGCCGGGTCAGCGAGGCGGCGCTGGCCGATGGCAAGCTGCTCAAGGTGCGGATTCAGGTCAGCAGCTTCGATGGTATCTGCCGGATGATCGAGGCGGGGCTGGGGATTGGCGTGCTGCCACTGGCGTCGGTGCGAGCGGAGCTGCTGGGGCAGCAGTTGCAGGCCATCGTGCTGGAGGACCAGTGGGCGCTGCGTACGCTGTATGTCGGGGTGGCCGAGCAGGCGAGCCTTTCGCCTGAGGCAACCCGGTTGTTCGAATACCTGGGCTCGCTCGACGGGGGCGATCAGCCTTTGATGGCGGGTTGAGCGTCGGCGGTCTCGGTGACCACCTGCTGGCGGGTGGAGCGTTCGATAACACGTTTGCGCAGTTCGTATTCGTCCAGCGACAGGCTTTGGCGCTGGATCGACTCGAGTTGCAACTGGCGGGTTTCCTCGGCGGTGTAGGGGCGCAGTTCGGGGTGGCTGGCGCAACCGGTGAGCACGGCGATGGCGGTGGCGGTGAGGGCAGCGAGCAGCAGGCGGGCCGTGGTGTTCATCGGGGGAAGCTCCAGGATTCGGGTGATGAGAATCGATGGAGCTAGGTTATTGATTGCTGGCGATGGGTAGAAATTGGTGTTGTCGATAGTGACTATCGAGGCTTCTACAAGTTATCAGTCCGTGGCTACACGGTGGGTAGGTGCGAAGTGAATTTCAGCGGCCACCTGAACAAGGAATGGTTAGTTGAGCACCTGCATAGTTGCGCTACGCTGGAAAAACATTGCCGTGGCGTATTACCTGCCCGCATGAGTGCAAGTATGCGCACCATGCTCGTCTGAAACATGGCATCCGTCAGTTCAGGCCTACCCCGAGGGGCAGTGTATGAGTGGACGTTTACTGGAACCCGTCGATCGCATTACCGAAGTGATGTTCGGCCTGTTGATGGCCACGACCTTCACCGGTTCGCTGAGCGTGGCCACGGCCGGGCGGGAAGATGCCCGCCTGATGCTGATCGCGGCCTTTGGCTGCAACCTGGCCTGGGGCCTGGCCGATGCGGTGATTTACCTGCTGCGCACCTGGACCGAGCGGACCCGCAGCCGCACCTTGCTGGCCCGGCTGCTCGCCGACGAGAACGGGCGCGAGGGGCGCCAGCTGATTGCCGACGCGCTACCGGCACGCATTGGCGAGGTGGTGGATGAACACGGCCTGGAATTGCTCAGGGTCCACCTGCTGCGCAACGGCCGGCAACCGATGCCCGCGCGCCTTGGCCTGCAGGACTTCAAGGCGGCACTGGCGACCTTCTTGCTGGTGGTGCTGGCGACCTTCCCGCTGGTCATCCCGTTCCTGTTGATCGCACACACCGGCACCGCCATTCGGGTTTCCAACCTTGTCGCCCTGGCGATGCTGTTCCTGGCCGGCTGGCTGTTGGCGCGCTACTCCGGCGGCCGCGGGGTGCTGACTGGCGTGGCCATGACGCTGGTCGGGGTCGCGCTGATTCTGGCCATCATTGCCTTGGGTGGCTGATGCAGGGTCAGTATTTGATGTCTCTGGCGCGCTCGCGCCCTTGCTGTTTGGTATGGCGTTTGTCCTGCCGGCAACCGGCATTGCTTTTCTGGTCGGCGTGGCGGCAGTCCTGTTTGGTCTGGCGTGCACCCTGACGGGTTTCCTGGCGCACTTCGCGTGCTGCCTGGCGCCGTTCGGCGCGGTCGGTAACCGCCGCCCAGCCCTGTAACGTGGTGGCGCACAACAGCACAGCCACGCAAAAACGGAAAGCGCTTGAAGTTGCCATTACCAAGCCTCCTGCTGGGTTGGTTCATAGCCGAAAAATGCTCGGGGCTATTAAGTACAGTTCCGTTTCGATTGGCGACCTAGATTTAAAGGCAGTAAGCCCCGTTGCCATTAGTGCGTTGAAATCCAATGTACGAGAGTGGTTGAAAATGGTGCCTTTGCTACCCTTATCGCACGGCAGCGACTGGCCGGTTGTGCAACTCACTCTTTCACGCGGTATGGCCAGATGGGGAACTGCGATGCGCATGCCATTGTTATGCGTCTTGTCGGTGGTGTTGTGCCTTGACGCTGCAGCCAGCATGGCGCTGGCCGAGGACCTGCCAGCACCCGACCCGGCGCCTGCCGAAGCCAGGCAGGCAGTGTTCAACCAGGAACAGCTCGACCAGATGCTCGCGCCGATCGCCTTGTATCCAGACCCGCTGCTGGCTCAGGTGCTGATGGCGTCGACCTACCCGGGTGAGGTGACCGAGGCTGTGGCCTGGTCCAAGGCCAATCCCAAGGCCCAGGGCGATGATGCGGTCAAACAGGTGGCCAAGCAGACCTGGGACCCGAGCGTGCAGTCGCTGGTGGCGTTCCCGCAGGTGCTGGTGGTGCTCGGCCAGGACCCGGTCTGGGTCCAGCGGCTGGGCGACGCCTTCCTGGCGCAACCCGATGACGTGATGGCGGGCGTCCAGCGGCTGCGCCATCAGGCACAGGCGGCCGGCAACCTGACCAGCAACCAGTACCAGAACGTCACGGTGCAGGCTGCGCCCGCAGCGGCGCCTGCCCCGGCCCCGGCCAGCTCGGGCGGGGCGCAGAGCGCGCCAGCCAGCAGTTCGTCGACCAGCACCATCATCATCCAGCCGGCCGACCCGCAGGTGGTGTACGTGCCTACCTACAACCCGACCACCACCTATGGCACCTGGGCCTATCCTGCCTCGCCGCCGGTGTACTACCCGCCGTCGCCGATGTACTACGCGGGCACCGCACTGATGGCCGGGCTGGCCTTCGGCGCTGGCGTGGCGATCATCGACTCGGTGTGGGGTGATTGCGACTGGAACAACGGCGATGTCGATATCGACGTCAACCGCTACAACAACATCAACCGCAACAACCGCATCACCAACAACCAGAACAAGTGGCAGCACAACCCCGCCCACCGTGATGGCGTGCCCTACCGCGACAACCGCAGCCGCCAGCAATTCGGCCGCCAGCTTGACGGGGCCAACCAGCGCGCGGCGTTCCGCGGCGACGATACCCAGCGTGCCCAGGCCCGTGATCGCGCCCGCAGCTCGATGGACCGCGCAGGCATCGAGCGCCCGGCTACCAGCAACCGCGAAGCCCGTGACAGTGCACGCCAGGCCCGCGCCGAGGGCGGCGTGGGCAACCGCATGCAAGGCGCCAACAACAACGCGCGCCCTGCCGACCGCCGTGCGGAGCCACGCACGACGCGTGACAACACCCGCGATCACCAGCAGGCGCGCAACCAGGTCAACCAGCGGCGCCAGGGTGAAGGCCAGGCCCGTCAGGCCGTACAGAACCGCACCGGTAACACGGCAGGCCGGGCACGCAACAACGCCTTCGACGGTGTGCGCTCGCCGTCGCGTACCACGGCGCAGGCCAACCGCGGCCGTACCAGTCAGTCGTTTGCCCAGCGGCCCGGCACCTCGCGGGCGGCCGGGCATCAGATTTCCCGCCCCAGTGCGCCGGCGCGTCGCGGTGGTGGAGGTGGCCGTCGATGAACAACAAGACAACCATTGCGGCGTTGCTGATGGGCCTGGGCATGGCCTGGAGCAACCTGGCCGCCGCGCAGGAAGCATTCCCGACGCCGGAGCAGGCGGTCGAGTCGTTCGTCCAGGCGCTGGGCGTCGAGCACGCCGACGAAGCGCGCCTGGCGCAGTTGCTCGGTGATGACTGGCGCACCTACATTCCACGCGAAGGCGTGCAGCGCAGCGACGTCGATGCTTTCCTCGAGCAGTACAAGGCCGGGCATCAGATCGACAAGCAGGGCGACAGCAAGGCCATCCTCGCCGTGGGCCCCGAACACTGGACCTTGCCCATTCCGCTGACCAAGGCCGCCAGCGGCTGGCGCTTCGACCTCAAGGCCGGCAGTGCCGAAATTCGCGCCCGGCGCATCGGCCGCAACGAACTGGCCGCCTTGCAGTCGGTGCTCGCCTATCACGACGCGCAGATGGACTACGCCTCGCAGGACCGCAACGGCAACGGCGCCCTGGAGTATGCCCAGCAGATCTTCAGCACCCCCGGCAAGCACGACGGCTTGTTCTGGGAGGACGAAGAGGGCGGTGAGATCAGCCCGTTGGGGCCGCTGTTCGGCAAGGACGTGGTGGGGGACGCCTGGTACGGCTACCACTTCCGCATCCTCGATGCCCAGGG
Organism: Pseudomonas putida; assembly: GCF_002025705.1. Classification (NCBI taxonomy): domain Bacteria; kingdom Pseudomonadati; phylum Pseudomonadota; class Gammaproteobacteria; order Pseudomonadales; family Pseudomonadaceae; genus Pseudomonas; species Pseudomonas putida. Next base: position 2,201,670 of record NZ_CP018846.1, read on the forward strand.
CCCGTCAGCACCGGGCGGCGCCTACAGCTACCTGATCGGCAACCAGATGAGCCGCGGTTTCGCCCTGATTGCCTGGCCGGCGAAGTATGACGACACCGGCGTGATGAGCTTCATGATCAGCCATGATGGGCAGGTGTTCGAGAAGGACCTGGGGCCGCAGAGCGACAAGATTGCCAAAGCCATGAAGCGCTTCGACCCGGACGACAGCTGGAAGGAGGTAGACGTCAACGCCAGCGAATGAGGGCGGGGCAGCGCACCGGCAGCGCCGGACTGGGTTGAAACTACCCAGTGTTGTTCCGCTTTGGTGCGCGCCCGCCTCAAAACAGGTCTCCAAGCACAGGTTTGCGTCGCTTGATTGGTCTATTGGTGTGCAGACTGAACAGGGATGGTTGTGCCGATTGCCCGCAAATTTACCGGTTACAGCGATTGGCAAAAGCGGCCCGCATATTGCTCCCTGCTGTCGCAACGACAACCCGGAGCACCGTGCCATGAGCTCACCTACCGAATTCCCGCTATGCGAAGCCCCAGTGTCATCGCGCAAGGGGCTGCTGCCCATCGCGATGGTGCTGTTCAGCTTTACCTTCTTCACCGGCACCATGTTTGCCGGCGGCAAGCTGGGCATGGCCTTCAACTTCGTCGACATGCTGTGGGTGGCCGCCATCGGCAATACGCTGCTGGCGCTGTATGCCGCAGCCTTGGCCTTCATCGCTTCGCGCAGCGGGTTGAATACCGTGCTGATGGGGCGCTTCTGTTTCGGCGAGGCGGGTAGCCGGCTTTCCGACTTCATCCTGGGTTTCGCCGAACTGGGCTGGTACGCCTGGGGCACCGCGACCGTGGCGATCGTGCTGGTCAAGCTGCTGGGCCTGGCGGGCGGTTTCACGGTGCCGTTGATGGTGCTGTTCGGCCTGGGCTTCAGCATCACCGCGATCATCGGTTTCAAGGGCCTGGACCTGCTGTCGCGGGTGTCGGTGCCGCTGATGTTCGCGCTGCTGCTGGTATCGATGTACATCGCCACCGGCGATGCCGGCGGCTTTGCCGGCCTGGCAGCGGTGGTACCGCATGAAACCATGACCTTCTCGGCAGCGGTGACCATGGTCTTTGGCACCTTCGCCAGCGGCGCCACCCAGGCGACCAACTGGACCCGGCTGTCGCGCAGCGGGCGGGTGGCGGTAATGGCCAGCATCGTCGCTTTCTTGCTCGGCAACGGCCTGATGGTGGTGGCCGGGGCCTGGTGCGCGATGGTCTATCAGCAGGCCGACATCGTCGAAGTGATGATGCTGCAAGGGCTGTCGTTTGCGGCGGTGGTGATGCTCTGCCTGAACCTCTGGACCATCCAGGGGCCGACCATCTACAACGTGTCGGCAGCCGCCTGCCACTTGCTGCGCAGCGAGCGTCGCCGCACCGCCACGCTGGTCGCGGCAGCGGTGGGCATCGTGCTGGCGATCGGCGGCATGTATGAAATGCTGATTCCGTTCCTGGTGCTGCTGGGTTCGATCATTCCGCCGGTGGGCGGGGTGATCATGGCCGATTTCTGGTACCGCCACCGTGGCAAGTACCCGGCGCTGGCTTCGGTGCAACTGCCGCGCTACAACTTCATGGGGCTGGGGGCCTACGCGCTGGGTGCAGTGCTGGCCTACGCCTCGCCGTGGGTCGCGCCGCTGGTGGGCATTGGTGCCTCGGCCCTGTGCTACATCATCATGCTTGAACTGCGTGGCCGCGGCCGGGCGCTGGGCCAGGCGGGCACCGAGCCGTGAGCCTGGCGCTGGAAGAGATATTGCACCTGCCGGGCCTGCAGGAGATGACCGTGCGTGCCGGTGCGCGCAACCTGCAGCGGCGGGTGCGCTGGCCGTACGTAGCGGAAAACGAAGGTATCGCCGAGTGGGTGATGGGGGGCGAGCTGGTGTTCGTCACCGGGATCAACCACCCCCGTGGCGAGGCCAACTTGCTGAGCCTGGTCGAAGACGGCGAGGCGGTGGGGATTGCCGGGATGGTGATCCTTACCGGCGGCGCCTTCATCCAGGCCATTCCGCTGGCAGTGATCGCCCGCGCCGAGCAACTGGGCCTGCCGTTGATCGAGCAGCCCTATGCCCTGAAGATGGTGGTGGTCACCCACCTGATCGGCACCGCCCTGGTACAGATGAACCAGGTACGCCGGTCACGCAACGACATCCTCGGCCAGTTGCTCAGCGGCGACTATCCAAGCCTGGCCATCGCCCGCCAGCGCGCAGCGCACCTTGAGCTGGCACTGGATGAGCCGCGTCGCGTGGTGGCGCTGCGCCTGCTGCACGTCGAGCAGTTGTTCGAGCGCCATGGCCTGGCCCAGGGCGAGCGCCTCTGGCAAGCTATCCGGCAGGCCCTGGAGGACCAGCTCGAAGCCTGGTGCCGCAAACGGCCGGGGACGGTGACGGCGCAGTTGCCGGGCGACCTGCAGGTGTTGCTGCTGGCGGATGCCGCCGACCTGCCGGCAACCCTGGCCGCGCTGCATCGGCAGTTGAGCGCGGCCGTCGGGGAGCTGGCCCTGTACATGGGCCTGTCGAGCCTGGCCGGCGACTGTGCGCACTACCGCCAAGCGCTCAGCGAGGCGCGCCAGGCCCTTGAGGTGGCGCAGCACCTGCACCCGGCCAACGGCTTCTGCGATTTCAGCGAACTGGGTGTATTGCGCCTGCTGCAAGGCATCGTCGACCGCTCGCTGATCGACGACTTCGTCGCCCAGACCCTCGGCCCGCTGATCACCCCCGGGCGCAAACAGCCGCATGTGCTGGTACACACCCTCGACGCCCTGCTCAAGGAAAACGGCAACGGGCTCAAGGCAGCCCAGCGCCTGGGCCTGCATCGCAACACCATCAACCAACGTATCCAACGCATCGAACAACTGAGCGGGCAATCCCTCGACGACCCGCTGTTTCGCATGAACGCTTCCGTCGCCATGCTGGTATGGCGCATGAACGAAGACCAAGGTAAGGGGTAACGCCATGAACATCATCAACGCCCGCCTGCGTGGCAAAAGCGGCCTGTTCCGCATCGAGCTGGAAGGCGAGCGCATCGCTGCCATCACGTCACAGGCCGACGTGGCCGCCCCGGGCCATCCGGATGACCTGGATGCCCAGCAGAACCTGGTGGTGGCGCCCTTCGTCGAGCCGCACATCCACCTGGACGCCACCCTCACGGCGGGCGAGCCGAAGTGGAACATGAGCGGCACCTTGTTCGAAGGCATCGAACGCTGGGCCGAGCGCAAGGAAATCACCACCCACGACGACATCAAGACCCGCGCCACCAAGACCATCGGCATGCTGGTCGACCATGGCATCCAGCACGTGCGCACCCATGTCGACGTCACCGACCCCAAGCTCACCGCGCTCAAGGCCATGGTCGAAGTGCGCGAGGAGGTGCGCCATCTGGTCGACCTGCAGATCGTCGCCTTCCCCCAGGAAGGCATCGAGTCCTACGCCAATGGGCGGGCACTGATGACCGAAGCGGTGGCCATGGGCGCCGATGTGGTCGGCGGCATCCCGCATTTCGAAAACACCCGCGACCAGGGCGTGTCGTCGATCAAGTTCCTGATGGACCTGGCCGAGCGCACCGGCTGCCTGGTGGACGTGCATTGCGATGAAACCGACGACCCGCAGTCGCGCTTCCTCGAAGTACTGGCCGAAGAGGCGCGGGTGCGTGGCATGGGTGCGCGGGTCACGGCCAGCCACACCGTGGCCATGGGTTCCTACGATAACGCCTACTGCTACAAGCTGTTCCGCCTGCTGAAGATGTCGGGGATCAACTTCGTCTCGTGCCCCACCGAAAGCATCCACCTGCAAGGGCGCTACGATGGTTACCCCAAGCGCCGCGGCTTGACCCGTGTGGCCGAGATCGACCGTGCCGGGATGAACGTGTGCTTTGGCCAGGATTCCATCGTCGACCCGTGGTACCCGCTGGGCAACGGCAACATCCTGCGCATTCTCGAGGCCGGGCTGCACATCTGCCACATGCTCGGCTACGAAGACCTGCAGCGCAGCCTGGACCTGATCACCGACAACAGCGCCCGCACCCTCAACCTCGGCGAGCGCTATGGCATCGAAGTCGGGCGGCCGGCCAACCTGCTGCTGCTGTCGGCACCGGATGACTACGAAATGGTCCGCAGCCAGGGCCATGCGCTGGTCTCGGTGCGCAACGGCAAGGTGCTGATGCGCCGTACGCCGGCGCAGGTCGAGCGCTTTGCCTGACAACGCAGGCAAGTGGTAACGGAACCCGCGCGTCATGGCGCGCGGGTCTTGTCCAGACGCAAGCTAAGCGATTGTTAAGGTCGCCCCTCCCAAGAACAATCATCAGCGTCGGCGAAGTACTACTGCCGAGCGACCTGCCTGGATCCCCGAATATGCCTGCTAGATCTTCTGTACAGTCGCCGGCGGTGGTGACCGTGGGTATGCTGCAGGGCGGCAGCGCGCCGAACATCGTGCCGGAAAGCGTCGACATGGCCGGCACCATCCGCACCTACGACCCTGGCGTGCGCGCGCAGGTGGCCGCAGATGTGAAGCTGACCTCCGAGAAAATCGCCGAGAGCGCCGGGGCTACGGCCAAGGTGTCGATCGTGCCGGCCTACGATGTGACGATGAACGACGCGCAACTGGCCGCACGCATGGCGCCGGTGCTCGGCCGCGCGGCCCATGGCAAGGTCGCGACATCGCCGCTGGTGGGGGCGTCGGAGGACTTCTCGTTCTTTGCCGGGCAGGTGCCGGCGTTGTACTTCTACCTCGGGGTCACGCCGCAAGGGCAGGACCCGGCCAAGGCCGCGCCCAACCACAACCCGCGCTTCTTCGTGGATGAAAGCGCGCTGATCGTGGGGGCGCGGGCGTTGTCGGGCGTGATCGTGGACTTCCTGACGCAGCAGGCTGGCAAGCAGTAGCTGACGAAGGCTACGGCCAGCCTCTCTGGCTCATCAGAAGCCTTCCAGCACGATCTTGCCGCGCGCCTTGCCGCTTTCGATCATGGCGTGGGCGCGCTTGAGGTGCTCGGCGTTGATGGTGCCGTAATGCTCGCCCAGGGTCGTCTTCAGCACGCCCTCATCAACCAGCTGCGCCACGCGATCGAGCAGTTGGTGTTGCTTGACCATGTCCTCGGTCTTGTACAGCGAACGCGTGAACATGAGCTCCCAGTGCAGCGAAAGCGACTTGCGCTTGAGCGGCATGACATCCAACTGCGCCGGGTCGTCGATCAATGCCAGCTTGCCTTGTGGGCGCAGTACTTCCACCAGTTGTGCCAGGTAGCTGTCGGTGTGGGTCAGGCTGATCACGTAGTCGACCGAATCCAGCTTGAGCGCTTCCAGCTGAAGCGGGAGCGATTCGGTGTGGTCGATGACGTGGTGGGCACCCAGTTGCTGGACCCAGGCCTGGGTTTCGGGGCGCGAGGCGGTGCCGATGACTGTCAGCCGGGTGAGCTTGCTGGCGAGCTGGACCAGGATCGAGCCCACGCCGCCGGCGGCACCGACCACCAGCAGGCGCTGGCCCTGGCCGCCGTTTTCCTCGATGCCCAGGCGGTCGAACAGCAGTTCCCAGGCGGTGATGGACGTGAGGGGCAGGGCGGCGGCGCTGGCGTTGTCCAGGTTGCGGGGCTTGTGCCCGACGATGCGCTCGTCCACCACGTGGAACTCGCTGTAGCTGCCGGGGCGGTCGATGGCCCCGGCGTAGAACACTTCATCACCGGGACGGAACAACGTCACCTGGTCGCCAACCTCGCGCACGATACCGACGGCGTCCCAACCCAGCACCTGGGGTTGCTCACCCCCGCGGCTGGCGCGGATCTTGGTATCGACCGGGTTGACGGCGATGGCCCTGACTTCGACCAGCAGGTCCCGCGGGCCGGGTTTCGGCTTGGGCAGTTCTGCGTCGTACAGCGACTGTGGGTCGTGGATCGGCAAACCGGGTTGGGTGTAAACGACAGCCTTCATTGGCGCTACCTCTTGGGCATTCGAAAAGTGGGTTCAGGCTATTCCTTTCGTTTCAAACGATAAACAGCCCAAATGGCGCAACACTTTCACTGCAGCAGTGAAAAAGCCATGAACCGTCGCTTCATGGCTCTGTTCCTCGAGTGCTGATCAGCTTGCGCTGTAGCGCGGTGCGAGCTGGTTGCTGGACAACTGGCCGAACAGGGCCTGCCGGCTGGCCTGGTAGTGGTCGAAGGCTTGCAGGTCGTGCACCGACGGCAGCGAGATCAGCACACCGTTGTCGAAGTCCTGCAGTGCGCCGTCCACCAGGTCCTGGGCGGACATCACGATGCCGGGGTCGAGGTTCTCCACTGGCAAGCCGCCGATCTGCCAGAAGTCGGTGGCAGTGGCACCGGGTAATACCGCCTGGACCTGCACGCCTTGCTCTGCCAGCTCCTTGTTCAGTGACTGGGTAAACGCCGTGACATAGGCCTTGCTGGCACCGTACACGCCGTTGAGCAGTTCCGGCGCCAGGCTGACCACGGACGAAATGTTGATCACCGCCCCCTGCCGACGAGCGACGAAACCAGGCACTGCCGCGTAGGTGAGGCGGGTGAGGGCCGTGACGTTGAGGCTGATCATCTCGGCCATGCGCTCGACGTCGCTCTCCAGCAGGGTGGTGTGGGTACCGATGCCGGCGTTGTTCACCAGCAGGCTGATGCTGGCGTCCTCGCGCAGCTTGCGCTCCACCTTGGCCAGGTCCTCGGCATTACCCAGGTCGGCCGGGAACACTTCGACGTTCTGCCGGGTTTCGCTGGTGAGCCGGCCGGCGAGCGCGTTCAGGCGTTCCCGATTGCGAGCCACCAGCACCAGGTCATAGCCGCGGCGGGCCAGGCGCTCTGCGTAGATCGCTCCGATACCGGTTGAAGCGCCCGTGATGAGCGCGGTGCCTTTGAATTGCTGCGTCATGGTGATGCTCCGTTGCTTGGGTGTGGAGCCATGATGCAGAAAGTGTTTTGTGGCTTAAATGACGTATATGGTAAGTTTTCAGGACATAAGGCGCAGGAGGGTTCACGATGCATCGGGTCGGCTATCTGATTACTGAAGGCTTCCAGATCATGTCTCTGGCGACGCAGACCGTGTTCGAGTTCGCCAACATCTCGGCGGGCGAAACGGTGTACAGGGTCCAGAACTTCTCCATCGAGGGCGGGATGGTGCGCTCCTCCCTGGGCATGCATATCGAGACGCTGCCACTGGGCGCGCCCGGCCTTGCGGACACCTGGATGGTCACCGGCACGCTGACGCCACTGACACCACCAAGTGAGGCCGTGCTGGCCAGCGTGCGCGGTTTCGTCGATGGCGCACGCCGGACCGCTGGCCTGTGCACCGGCGGCTTCATGCTGGCCCAGGCCGGCGTGCTGGATGGCCGGCGCGCCACCACTCACTGGGCTTACGCCGCGAAGCTGCGCGAGCTGTTCCCTCAGGTGGCAGTGGAGGAAGACCGGATATTCATCGTCGATGGCTCGATCTGGACCTCCGCCGGCATGACCGCTGCCCTGGACATGGCCCTGGGCATGGTGGAAAAGGACCTGGGCGCCGAGCTGGCCAGGTCAGTGGCGCACAAGATGGTCATGCACCAGCGCCGCTCCGGTGGGCAATCCCAGCATTCCGAATTGCTGTCGCTGTCGCCCAAGTCGGACCGTATCCAGCACGCGCTGGATTACGCCCGCCAGCACCTCAGCCGGCCGCTGAGCGTGGAGGAGCTTGCCGACGTGGTGCACCTGAGCCCTCGGCAATTCACTCGTGTATTTACCGCAGAAACCGGCCAATCACCGGCCAAAGCTGTGGAGAGCCTGCGCCTGGAGGCTGCCCGGGTGATGATCGAGCAGAGCCGGCACAGCCTGGACACAGTGGCCCGGGAGACTGGCTTTCGCGACCGGCGGCATATGCGCGAGGTGTTCATGCGTGGGTTTGGTGTGCCACCGCAGGCGGTGCGCAGGGACGCACGACGCGTAGTGGCTGGCTGAAGCGCTGGCTGAAGACGAGATGCCGGGCTGCAAGTCAGCTGCAGGCGCCCAATCGCTGCTCCTTGCTTCGCTTCACCACCCTCAGGCTCACCTAAGTTTTCATCCGTAACCTCCGCAGCGAAATCCCCTGACGGGACTGGAGGAGGTAACAGCCGATGAATACTGCCAGTAAAGGTTGGCTCAACAAGGTACCAGAAGTGACGCTGTCCTTCTGGATCATCAAGATCATGTCCACCACGGTCGGCGAGACCTTCGCCGACTTTCTCGCCGTCGACGTCGGCTGGGGCCTTGCCATTACCAGTGCAGTGATGGCAGTGCTGCTGGCTGGCGCGTTGGCCCTGCAAATGCGCAAGCGCAACTGCGAGCCTTGGATCTACTGGCTCTGCGTGGTGCTGGTGAGCATTCTGGGCACCCAGATTACCGACATCCTGACTGACGAACTGGGCATCAGCCTGTACGCCAGCACGGCGTTTTTCTCTGCACTTCTGGTCGCCAATTTCGCGGTCTGGTACGCGGTCGAACGCAACCTGTCCATTCGCGAGATCGTCACCGCACGGCGCGAAGGCTTCTATTGGGCCACCGTCCTGTGCACCTTTGCCCTGGGTACTGCCGGGGGGGACCTGGCGACCGAGGCGCTTGGCCTTGGCTTCAGTCTCGGTTGCGTCATCTTTGCCGCGTTGATCGGTGCCTGCCTGCTCGCCTGGCGCCTGGGTGCCAGCACGGTGCTGGTGTTCTGGGTGGCCTACATCCTGACGCGCCCGCTCGGGGCTTCCCTGGGTGACCTGCTGACCCAATCCCGTGATTACGGTGGTCTCGGCATGGGGGCGACCTGGACCAGTGCGATCTTCCTGTGCGTCATTTTCATTTTGGTCTGCGCTGCCCAGTTTGCTGCCGGCCAATCCAAGCGACTTACCTCTTGATAGCGAGGCAGTACCCATGATCTCCAACGCTCTGATCAGAACCCTGGCCATCGCCTGTGTCGCCAGCGCAGTACTGGTTACCCAAGGCTGTTCCAAACAGGATGAACCGGCACAGGCCGCAGGCATCCATGCCCCGACCAAGCTTGGCGACCTCAGCGCATTCCGGGCCATTGCCGTGGATGTTGCCGCCAAGGTCGATGCCCAGGACCTGCCAGCTGCCAAGGCGCGTATCAAGGACCTGGAAAAGAGCTGGGACGACGCCGAGGCCGGGATCAAACCGCGTGCCGCCAGCGACTGGCATGTGCTGGACAAGGCCATCGACCACGCACTGGATGCGCTGCGGGCCAGCCAGCCACAGCAAGGCGAATGCAAGGCAGCAATGGCCGACCTGCTGAAGGCGTTCGACAGCCTGCAAGGGCAGGGCTGAGGCCAGGAGCGGCAATACCCTATCGGTCGCCGGCTGCTCGGGCTATTGTTGCCTCCACAGGTTCACAGCGGGGAAGCCCATGCGGGTACTACTGGTCGAAGATGACAGCATGATCGCCCAGGCGTTGCAGGACGCACTGAGCGCTGCGGGGTACGCGGTGGATTGGGTTGCTGACGGCCTGGCGGCCGAAGCGGCACTGCGTACCCAGCCCTACGACCAGGTACTGCTCGACCTCGGGCTGCCCGGGCAGGACGGCTTGCAGGTGCTGCAACGCCTGCGTGCCGCCGACAACCCGGTGCCGCTGCTGATCATCACCGCACGCTCGGGGCTCGATGACCGGGTGTGCGGGCTGGATGGCGGGGCGGATGACTTTCTGCAAAAACCCTTCGAGATGGCCGAACTGCTGGCCAGGATGCGTGCGGTCATGCGCCGCAAGGGCGGGCGCGCGGCCCCGGAACTGGGCAACGGTACGCTAAGCCTGGACCCGGTCAGCAAATGCGCGCGCGTGCTCGATCAACAACCCGTGCAGCTGTCCAACCGCGAGTTTGCCTTGCTCCAGGCGTTGCTGGTGCGCCCTGGCGCCATCCTCTCGCGCAGCGAACTGGAGGACCGGATCTACGGTTGGGGCAACGAGGTTGAAAGCAACGCCGTGGAATTCATCATCCATGCGCTGCGCCGCAAGCTGGGCAAGGACGTGATCCGCAATATCAGGGGGCTGGGATGGATGGTCTCAAAAAGCGCCTGAACCAGTCGCTGCAACTGCGCCTGTCGGTGGCGCTGTCGGTTGCGATCCTGTTGGTGGCGACCGTGAGCGGGACCTTCAGCTACATCACGGCCTACGATGAAGCGCTCGACCTGCAAGACAACAGCCTGCACCAGGTTGCCGCGCTTTACCTGCGTCAGGGCCTGGCGTTCCATTATTCGGGCAACGCGCAGCCCGCGGCCGCAGACGATGAAGAAACCCGTATCGTCATTCAGTACCTGGCCGATGGCCAGTCGGTCAGCCATGCCGACGACAGCCAGTTGCCGTTGCCCATTCCCGGCTCGGTGGCGGATGGCTTGTCGACGGTACGGGTGGGCAATGAACCCTTCCGCGTGCTGGTCAGTACCGATGCGGCCGGCAGGCGCTTTGCCGTGGCGCAGGAAATCGACAGCCGTAATCGCGATGCGCGCAAAAGTGCATGGCGTGCGTTGCTGCCCTTTGCCATCCTCTTTCCGATATTGCTGCTGGTGGTGGCCAACCTGATCCGCGAGCTGTTCAGGCCGGTCTCGACCTTGGCGGCAATGCTCGATACCCGCGACGACCAGGACCTGCGCCCGGTCGATGAGCGCCTGCTGGCAACTGAAATACGCCCGTTCGTACAGGCGATCAACCGGCTGCTCGGCCGGGTTGCGCGCACCCTTGAAGGGCAGAAGCGCTTTGTCGCCGATGCCGCCCATGAGCTGCGTACCCCGCTGACCGCGCTGTCACTGCAGGCGGAGGGCCTTGAGCACGAAGCCATGTCGGAGCGTGCAAAGCTGCAAGTGGCCAAGCTGCGCCGCGGTATCGGCAGGAGTCGCAAGCTGGTCGAGCAGCTGTTGGCATTGGCCAGCGCGCAACTGGCCGATGGGTTGCCAGGTTCGGTGTCACTGCATGAAACCTGCCGCCTGGTGTTGGAGGACTTGATGCCACTGGCAGAGCAGAAGCAGCTCGATATCGGCCTGGAAGGTGACGATGCGCAGCTGCCGATGCAGGAAGTCGAACTGCGCACCGCGATCAAGAACCTGGTCGAGAACGCCATCCGCCACGCACCAGTCGGTGGGCATGTAGACCTGCAAGCGCAGCAGGGCGCCGAATGGATTGAAGTGAGTGTGCGTGATGATGGCCCTGGCGTTGCTCCGCACGATTGGGAGCGGGTATTCGACCCTTTCTATCGGGGTGATCAGCAGGTCGGGGAAGGCTCCGGCCTGGGGCTGTCGATCGTGCGTACGATCGTCCAGCGTTCTGGCGGGGAAGTGACGGCGGGTTATGCCGATGAAGCCGCGCAGGTGGGCTGGCGCGTGTGCTTGCGTTGGCAGGTGGCGGTAGATTGAGCCCTGGGCACGGCCAGCGTGGTTCAGAAATCCACGGTTGCAGAGAACAGCAGCGAGCGTGGCGCCCCTTGCGAGAACGCCCCGTAAGATGCCACGCCTGACCAGTAAGCTGTGTCGAAAAGGTTCTGCACGGTGGCGCGGAATGTGGTGGGATGGTCGCCAATACGGGTGCTATAGCGCGCCCCGGCGTCAACTCTTACCCAGCTGTCGAGCTTTTGCGCGTTGCTCTGGTTGACGTATTGCTCGCCGGTGTAGATCAGCCCACTGGTCAGTGTCAGGCCCTCGATCCACGGCGTGTCCCATTCGCCCCAAAGGTTGGCTTGAACCTTTGGTACACCCACGGCGGTGTTGCCTTTGTTTGCGGCCACACGGGTGCGGGTCAGCCGCGCATCGAGCAGGGTCACGCCCGCCAGCAGGCGAAATTCCCGGGAGACTTCACCCAGCAGGCTGAGCTCGACGCCACGGTTGCGTTGTTCACCCTGCACGGCAAAGGACCCGCCCGCCAGCTCGCCGGAAGGCTTGGTGATCTGGAACAGCGCGAGCGTCGACATGAAGGTGCCGTAGTCCACTTTCAGCCCCACTTCGTGCTGGCGCGACACGTAGGGCGCGAAGACCTCACCGGCATTACTGGCGGCAGCGGGGGCAACATCGCCTTTGCTCAACCCTTCGAGGTAGCTGTAGTAGACCGACAGGTTTTCCAGGGGCTTGAACAGCACGCCGAACAGCGGTGTGGTCATGCTCTGATCGTAGTGGCTGGTGACGCCGTTGTAGTTGCTCGATTCGATGCGCTGTTGGCGCAGCCCCAGGGTGATCTGCAGGCGCTCTGCGAACAAGGAGACGGTATCGGCAAGCGCTGCGCCAGAGAGTTCGCTTGCGGAAACCTTGGGGGTGTCTGGTTGGGCAATGGCGGGTTGGGGGCGATCGACCGGGTGATAGATGTTCGAGAGCACGGGCGTTCCAGAGTTTATCCCGCGGCCCAGCTCGTCACGGTACCGGCTGACCTGGAGCGCGGCGCTGTGTGCGACCGGCCCGGTATCGAAGCGTAAACGGGCACCGGTATCTACCGTGTAGCGCTGCACTTCGAATTTGTAGTAGCCAGGGAGCGACGACGTATTGCCAGCGCTGTCGATGATGGTCGGGGTCTGGTCGGACAAGCGGGTTACCCGGGACTTGCCGCCGCCAGCATGGGCAAACAGCGTGAGCTGGTCGTTGATTGCGTAGTCACCACTGAGCAGCGCGGAGCGGTCATGGGTTTTCGACTGCCCCCAGTCCTGGCTCACGTTGGTGCGGCCATTTGCAGCCGAGGGTATCGGCACACCCTCGGCTATCAGAAAAGGCCGCGAAGCCGCGATGAAGGTTTCCTGCTGATCAATCAGGTCGAGGCTGGCACGCAAGCGGTCGCCTTGGTAATCGAATGAAAGTGCGCCGATGCCGAATTCACGATTTTGCTCATCGATCGCCGTGTCGCCCTGCTGAAGGGTGCCGTTAAAGCGCACTCCGAAGCGTCGTTCCTCTCCAGCGCGGCGGCTGATGTCGACGTGGCTGCCGAACTGCGAATCGAGCGCATAGCTTGTGGTAAGGCGGGTCAGGTCGTCATCGAGGGAGCGTTTGGGCACGACGTTGATCACGCCGCCCACGGTGCTATTGGGCGACATGCCGTAGAGCAGGGTGGCAGGGCCTTTGACGACTTCGATGCGTTCTGCGTAGTCGGTAAAGACCCGGTAATTCGATGCCACCCCGTAAACGCCATCGAAGGCGAGCTCGCCCAGGTTGCCCTCGCCAAGCGGAAAGCCGCGGATGAAAAACGAGTCGACAATGCCGCCCGCCTGCCCCGTGGAGCGCACGGACGAATCCCGTTCAAGCAGGTCGCCCACGGTGGTGGCTTGCTGATCCCGGATCATGGATGACGTGTAGCTGCTGATGCTCAACGGGGTGTCCATGACATCCCGGTTGCCCAGCAGTCCGAGCCGCCCGCCCACCGCTGTCTGGCCGCCGGAGTAGAGGGGCGGCAAGGTTTCAGTGCTTGCGAGCGGGGCCAGGCCTTTGATGTCGGTGTCCTCCAGGGTTACCTGGCGCAAGGCCAGGGTGTAGCTGCCGTCGTCCCGCCGCAGCATGACCAGGTTACTGTCGCCCAACAGGCGTTTCGCGGCTTCCTGCGAGGTGCACGACGCGACCAGGCCAGGGCTGAAAAGGCCTTCGGTAATTGCCGGCTGGAACGACAAGGCAATGCCGCTATCCATGGCGAAACGCGACAGCGTGGCGCCCATCGGGCCTGGTGGAATGTCGTAGGCGCGAACCACCCCATTGTCGAGCAGCGCAGGCACTTCGGCACTAGCGGGCGGGCAGCAGGACGCCAGCAGTACCAGGCTCAGCAGCGCGCTGCGAGCTACCGGCTGGAGTGGACGAGCCGGACGCAGGATACGCGCGACAAGCATGTATGACGGGCCTCGTTGACGACGATGCAAGGGGGGCTTGCCTGATAGCCAGCCGAGCGCGAAAAAAGTATCACCGGCGGGCAGCTTTATTTTCATCAGCCTGGAGAAAGCGTGATCCAGTAGCCGCCCAGATGGCCGGAAACCTTGATCCCGTACGTCTGCGTGAGCATGTTCAGGGTGCGCGAGGTTTCGCTTATGGGGTAGGCGCCGGATACGCGCAGCTCGGCGATGGCCGGGTCGCAGCGGACAAAGCCCCTGCGGTAACGCGCCAGTTCGGCGGCGAAGTCTGCCAGGCGCATCTTGTCTGCCATCAGCATGCCCTGGGTCCAGGCGCCGACATTTCGGTCGATGAGCGACACCTTGGCAAAGGTATGCGCCGAGAAGTCCGTGCGCTGGCCTGCATTGATTACCAGCGGCGGCGTCTGGTGGTTGTCGGCAAGCACGACTTTGACCGCACCTTCCAGTACGGCGAGGTGAGTGCGCGATTCATGCTCACGAACAGCGAATTTCGTCCCCAGTGCCTGCATGCTGCCTTGGGCTGTGGCGACCAGAAACGGGCGGGGCTGCGAGGACGGGTCGACGGCTGTTTGCACCATGATCTCGCCTGTGCGCAAGCGTATGAGACGCTGCCCGCCATCGAACAGCACGTCGATGGCTGTATCGGTGTTTAGGGTGACCCTGGAGCCATCGGCCAGCGTCAGCTCACGCCGTTCGCCAACCAAGCTGCGGTAGTCGGCGGTCCATTGCTGCCTTCGACTCAGTTGCCACCCGCTCCAGCCGGCTGGAACAACCGCCAGCAACAAGGCCAATTTGATCATGGCGGCGCGGCGTTCAGGGCTGTGCGGGCGATCCAGCACGGACATCGCCAGCGCCTGAGGCAAGCCACCCATGCGGCTCTGCAGCATCTGCGCACGCGCCCAGGCTTGCTGCCGTTCGGGGCTGCTGGTCTTCCACTGTTCCCATTCGGCCCGTTCGTTGTCGTCAAGCTCGCGCTCGCTCCAGCGCACCAGCCATTCAGCGGCTTCCTCGAGCGCTTGCGGGGCAGGTGCGGCGCCTTTGTCCAATACGGACACTTACTCCACCAGCAGCAGGCACTGCATGAAGGCTTGCTTCATGTAGCGCTTCACAGTGATCAACGATACACCCAGTTGTTCGGCGATATCCTCGTACTTGAGGCCGCTGATCTGCGACAGGAGGAAGGCGCGCCTGACCAATGGCGCAAGCGAGTCGAGCATCGCGTCGATCTGGTGCAGGGTTTCCAGTACCACGAAACGTAACTCAGGGGAGGGCACTTCCTGCACAGGCAAGCGCGCCAAGGCATCGAGATAGGCGCGTTCAAGTGCCTTGCGCTGATACCAGTTGATGAGAATGCCCTTCGCCACGCAACTGAGGTAGGCACGAGGCTGCTCGATCTGGGTCACTTTCGAGGCAAGCACACGGGTGAAGGTGTCCTGGGCAAGGTCCGCTGCATCCATGGCATTGCCGAGTTTCTTCTTGAGCGTTTCGTACAGCCAGCCATGGTGGCCGCTGTATAACGCTTCGATCACGCGCAGGTGAGTGTGGCTATCGGCGGGCAGGGTTTCGCTCATGGCTGCAGCTTTGTTGTAATTGAGAAGTATTAACAATGGTAGTGTGATCGTGCTTGCCAGGCAAGAGCGACGCACCAGCAGCCCGGCAAAGAAAAATGGCGAGGGGGGTGATACTTTTTCGAGGTTCGGCTGGCAATAGGAGTGATTAGCATTTTCCTCTCTCGAAAAGGATCCTCACGCCATGCCCGTTGTCAGTCGTCCCTGCGGTCGCAGCGCTCTTACGCTTGCCCTGCACAGCACCCTGCTGAACTTTGCCCTGGTCGCAGGCAGCGCCACTGCCTGGGCTGCGAGCCCTGAGCAGCCAGAAGCTGCAGCGCAGAGCGCCGGCAGCAGCCCCGATGCGCTGGTCCTCGACAACACCAATGTCGACGCCAGCTATCACGGCCCGGCGCTACCGGACGCTTTTGCCGGTGAGCAAGTAGCGCGGGGGGCACGCCTGGGGATGATGGGCAACAAAGACATCATGGATACCCCCTTCAGTGTGACCAGCTACACCGCCAAGACCCTCGCTGACCTGCAGACGGTCACCGTTGCCGATGCCCTGGAGCGTGACCCGTCGGTGCGCTCTACCGGGCAGACAGGGGGCATCGTCGATTCGTTCTTCATCCGTGGCTTCCCGGTCGGCGAGGGTAACCTGGGTGAGCTGGCCTTCGATGGCGTTTACGGTGTGGCGCCCAACTACCGGGTGTTCACCGAGTACGCCGAGCGCGTCGAAGTACTCAAGGGCCCCGGTGCTCTGGCCTATGGGATCTCACCGAACAGTGGTGTAGGGGGCGTGATCAACATCGTGCCGAAGCGCCCGCTGGAAGAAGACCTGACCCGCTTCACCGCCAGTTATGCGATGGACACACAGGTAGGCGGCCACCTCGATGTAAGCCGGCGCTTTGGTGACGAGAAACAGTTTGGCGTGCGCTTCAATGGCAACCTGCAAGGCGGCGATACCGCCGTCGACAACCAGCGTCGCGACCTGGGGATTGCCGCCATTGCCCTGGATTACCGCGGCGAGCGCCTGCGCCTGAACCTGGATTTCATCAGCCAGAAAGAAAGCTATGAAGCGGCGTCGCGGCCATTCACGATCGCACCGGGTGTCGAGGTTCCGTCTGCCCCTAACGGGCGAACCAACCTGCCGCAGGACTGGGGCTGGTCTGACACCAAGGAGCAGTCGGCGTTGCTCGGTGGTGAATATGACCTCAGTGATGCGCTCACGGTGTTTGCTCACGCAGGTGGCGGCAAGGCAGACGTCAAGCGGATGTCCGACCAGGTACCGCGAATCCTCAATGATGCAGGTGATACCAGCAACATTCCCGGTTACTACAAGTTCAACGTGGATCGTTCCACGGCGGATGTGGGCATCCGTGGTGTGTTCGCCACCGGGCCGGTCAACCACACCACGACGGTGATGGCGACCCAGTACAAGGACGAGCTGTCCCGCGGGATCAACAACGGTAGCGAGATTCGCTCCAACATTTATCACCCGGTGGATGTGCCCAAGCAGTACATCAATGCGCCGAAGGTGCTGCGTATCTCCGAGTCGGACCTGTCCGGTGTGGCGCTGAGCGACACCTTGTCCATGCTCGATGACCGCTTCCAGCTCACCCTGGGCGTGCGCCGGCAGAACATCGAATCGCGAAACTACAGCTCCACAGGCGCGGTCAGCTCCAAGTATGACGACAGCGCGACCACCCCTCTGGTCGGGGTGGTGGTCAAGCCTTGGGACAACGTATCGCTCTACTACAACTACGTCGAAGGCCTGAGCAAAGGCGACATCGCGCCCGGCACCGCAGCCAACGCGGGCCAGGCCTTTGCGCCGTACAAGTCCAAGCAGCACGAGGTCGGTGTCAAATACGAGCTGGGTACCTTCATGACCACCCTGGCACTGTTCCAGATTGAAAAACCGAGCGGGGAAGTCGGTGCGGACAACGTGTTCTCCGTACAGGCAGAGCAGCGTAACCGCGGCGTTGAGCTGAGCATGTTCGGTGAGGTCGCGCCAGGCACCCGATTGATGGGTGGTGTGACGCTGCTTGATGGTGAACTGACCGACTCTGCTACTGCGGCCAACCGTGGCAACAAGCCTGTCGGCGTGCCGGATGTGCAGGCGAACCTGTGGGCCGAGTGGGATACCCCATGGCTCGAAGGCTTCACCCTGACCGGCGGAGCCATCTATACCGACAGCCAGTACGTCAACCAGGCCAACACGCAGGAATTGAGTTCCTGGACGCGTGTCGATGCCGGCGCACGCTATGCGACGAAAATCGATGGCCGACCCACCACATTCCGCGCCACCGTGCAGAACGTGTTTGATCGCGAGTACTGGTCTGGCGTGGCTTCGTACGGCGCCTTCTCACCGGGGTACCCACGTACCTTGCAGTTGTCGGCAACTGTCGATTTTTGAACCTGTCAGGAAGTTCAGGTTGAGGCGAAGAGGCAGTGAGGTACGAGGCCGTAGTCTGGCCGGGCTGGACAAAAACGTCTCTGGACTCAACCGAAGGTACTGCACGTGAAAAAAGTAATTGAAGGCATGGTATTGGCCACGCTGTTGACCGCTTCGCTGACGGCTTTGGCCGAAGGCGGTGGCGACACGGTAGCGGCGCACATGGATGCGGCGCGCCAGCGTTCGATGGAGCACCTGCGCCAGGTGGTCAAGGCGCGCGCCGCTGACCCCATGCAGGTCGAGCAGCAGCCTCAGCTCAAGGCAGACCCTGCCCAGGCGCGGGGCTGATGCTTGCCGGGAGTCGCCAGGGGCGCACAGCCCCTGGCAGTTTCAGTGGCCCAGTTCATGCCCTTTGATGGTAATGATGCAACCGGGGTTGGCATCGCTGACCTCCAGTGCCAGTTCATGCAGCCGCGCCACTGCGGCGACCATGCTCAGTCCCAGCCCGTTGCCGACCGTGTGGCGACTGCTCTCGGAGCGGTAAAGCCGGCGGAACACTGCCTCACGCTCTGCTTCCGGAATGCCCGGCCCCTGGTCGGCCACGGTCAGTGCCACGGTTCGGTTGGCATTGCTGACCTCGACCGTAATGACAGAGTGATCCGGCGAGAACTTGATGGCGTTGTCCAGCAGGTTGCAGGTGGCATCGAACAACAACTGTGGGTCGCCTGAAATCATCGCCGGGCCCTTGCCGGCGACCAGGCGCACGCTGATGCCGCGCTCCTCCGCCAGCGGCTCGAAGAACTCCACGGCGTCTTCGCCGATGCGGTTGAGATCCACCGGTGCGAAGTGGCTGCGGCGCACGCTGTCTTCGATTTCCGAAATGCGCAACAGTGCGCGGAACGTTGACAACAAGCCTTTGGCGTCGGCCAGGGCCGAATCGATCACCTGCGCATGTTCCCGTTCATCCAGCCCGCGCCGCTGGGCCCGCTCCAGGCCGGCGATCAGGCGCGTCAGCGGGGTGCGCAGGTCGTGGGCAATGTCGTCGCACACGCCCTTGACCTCGCTCATCAGGCGCTCGAGTTCATCGAGCATGCCATTGACCACGGTGGCGATCCGGTCGATGTCGTCCAGGCTGCCCTTGATCGGCAGGCGCCGGCTCAGGTCGCCTTCGACGATGCGTTTGATGGCCGCGCTGAGCGAGTTCAGGCGCAGGCGCGTGGCGTTGCCCAGCCACACCGCGCCGAACAGCCCGACCAGCAACAGCAGGGCCCCGCCAGATGCCAGCGCCTGCACCAGCAGCTCGTCGAATTCGTGGATGTCGTAGACGTCCTGGGCGACTACCAGGACGTTGCCGTCGCTCAGCGCATGCTTGATGAAGCGGATGGGGCGATGGCCACCGGTGGGCTTGTCCCAGCGAAACTCGTCGGGCTTGTCGAAGGCCGGCGCTGCCGGCATGGCTTGCAGCGCACCAGCAAGCACCTTGCCGTCGGCGCTGAACAGCGTGTGTGGCACGCGGCCCTCACGGTCCTGTTCGGCATGCCGGGTCATCTCCTGCAGGCGCACTTCTGGCGACTGAGCGCTGCGGCTTTCGATTTGCCGATGCAGGTTGGCGTCGACTTCCTGCTTGAGGTAGATCGCGGTCTTCCAGTAGGTGTAGCCGAACAGCCCGAGAAACGAGGCGCCGAACAGCAGCAGAAACAGTAGGCCAGTGCGAAAACCACTGGTACGCGGGATTTCGCTAAGACGCACGGAGGACATAGCCCGCCCCCCGGATGGTGTGCAGCAGGGCCGATTCGCCCTCACTTTCGAGTTTTTTGCGCAGGCGGCCGATGTGCACTTCGATGACGTTGGTACGCTCATCGTAGGCGTAGTCCCAGACCGCCTCGAACAGCATGGTGCGGGTCACCACCTGGTCGGCATGCTCGGCCAGGTAATGCAGAAGCGCATACTCCCTGGGCAACAGGTTGATCTTGCGCTCGCCCCGCTGCACCGTGCGCCGCACCTGGTCGATGACCAGGTCGCCCACTTTCAGCTCATGGCTCTGCTGTACCGGCCGCGGCGCCTGCCCGCGGCGGATCAGGGCGTCGAGCCGGGCGGTCAGTTCGATGAACTCGAACGGCTTGGTCAGGTAGTCGTCGCCACCAGCCTGCAAGCCCCGCACGCGTTCGTCGAGGGTGCCGAGGGCGCTGAGCACCAGCACCGGCGTGGTGTTGCCGGCCGCGCGGATGGAGGTCAGCACGCCCAGGCCATCGACCTGCGGCAGCATGCGGTCGAGGACGATGAGGTCGAACGGGCTGCTGATGGCCTTGAGGATGCCCTCGCGGCCATCGTGGGCCAGGGTCACCTCGAAACCGTGGTCTTGCAGGGCTGCCTCGATTTCCCGGGCAGTTGCCATGTCGTCTTCGACGACCAGTACGTGCGTCATGAGTGCCTCGCTGTGGGCGGTTGCGCTGTATCACGGAGGTTTCACAACCTCGCGGGCATAGTGTGGCGCTTTGCGGTGAACAGCCAGGTCGCCGCTAGTTAAACTAAAGTTTATCGGGTTCAGGGAGCGCGCCATATGCGAATACTGCTGGTGGAGGATGATGCGGTGGCTGCCGCCTACCTGCAACGCGGGCTGGCCGAGGCCGGGCATGTCGCGGACATCGCCGAAGACGGGGCGCTGGGGCTGGACATGGCCCTGGAGGGGATCTACGACGCGGCCATCATCGACCGCAAGTTGCCCCTGCTGGACGGCCTGGCGCTGGTGCGCAGCCTGCGTAGCGAAGGCATCACCATTCCGCTGCTGATGTGCAGTGCCCTGGCCAGCACCGAACACCGCGTCGAAGGCCTGCGCGCCGGTTGCGACGACTACCTGGTGAAGCCCTATGCCTTTGTCGAGGTGCTGGCGCGCCTGAACGCGCTGCTACGCAGTGCCGGCCTTGCCAGTGCCACCGGCGAGCTGCTGAACGTACCCGGCCTGCAGCTGGACTGCCGGACCCGCCAGGCCAGCCGGGGCGGCCGGGTGATCCAGCTGCAGTACCGCGAGACCCTGCTGCTGGCCAAGCTGATGCGCCACAGCGGCGAAGTGGTGACCCGCGACATGCTCCTTGAAAGCGCCTGGGACTACCACTTCGACCCTAAAGACAACGTCATCGACAAACACATCTACCGGCTGCGGCGCAAACTCGACGAGGGCTTCGAGCAGTCCCTGATCACCACCATTCCCGGGTCGGGATATCTGCTCGAACCGCAAGGCTAGCGCTACCTAACATTTAGTTTATTTTCCGGCGAATGGGCTGCCAGGGAAGCCTGCGTATCGTCGACCCCAATTCTGGACGCCTGTCCATTCGAGGGTTTGATGGAGACGCTTTGCCATGGCTTTCCCGTTGCGGGCCAACCGCCCGTTTTTCGCATGCATGCGTGGCCTTTGCTGTTGTGCCGTGCTGTCACTGGCGGGCTGCTCGTTCGTGCCCGCCTACCACACGCCCGAGGTGCCGAACGCCTCGGCCTGGCAGGCCGCTGACGCACCCGCCGCCGCCGTGCGAGGCGGCGCGTGGTGGCGCGAGTTTCATGATGAAGCGCTGAACGCGCTGGTCGAGCGTGGCCTGCGCGGCAACTACACCTTGGCTGCCGCCATCGCAAGGGTCGATCAGGCGCGTGGCAATGCCGCCGTCGCGGGGGCAGGGCAGTACCCGCAGGTGACGCTGGATGGCAACTACCAGCGGCAGAACAACTACTCGACCACCGCCAAGCGCAGCCTGTCGCTGGGTGCGACCTACGAGATCGACTTCTGGGGCCAGCACAAGGCGACGGCGGATTCGGCGGATGAACTGGCCACTGCCAGCGCCTTCGATGCCCAGACGGTGCACATGACCCTGGCTGCGAGCATCGCCGACAGCTATTTCCAGGTGCGCTCGCTGGACCGGCGGATCGCGCTGGCCCAGCGCATCGTCAGCGATGCCCAGCAGTTGCTGGAGCTGGTGCAGGTACAGGCCAACCTGGGTTCCGCCTCGGACCTTGAAGTCGCTCAGCAACGCAATGTGTTGCAGACCTACCAGGGCAGCGTGCCGGCGTTGCAGCAACAACGTGACCAGGCCCTCTATCAGCTTGCCGTGCTGGTGGGCACGACCCCGCAAGGGTTCGCCCTGGCGCCGGCCCACGAGGCGGCTGGCGAAGTACCGGCCCCGGCCCTTGGCCTGCCGCTCGACCTGCTTGGCCAGCGGCCGGATATCCAGGCGGCCGAAGCGCGCCTGAAATCCGCCAACTTCGATATCGGCGCGGCCCGGGCAGCGTTTTTGCCCAATGTCTCGCTGAATTTGCTGGGCGGTTTCGACACCCTCGGCGGCGGCAGCATCTGGAGTGCCGTAGGTGCTATCAGCCAGCCGCTGTTCAGCGGCGGCCTGCTCACCGGCCAGTTGAACGTGACCAAGGCCCACGCGCAGGAGCTGCTGGCCAGTTACCGCGAGCTGTGGATCGAAGCCTTGCAGGACGTGCAGACCCAGATCAGCGCATCCCAGCAGTCGGCCAAGAGCTATTCGCTCAATGCCGGGGCCCTGGCGTCGGCCCGTGAGGCGTCGCGCCTGGCGCAGGTGCGCTATCGCCTGGGCGCCACCGACTTCCAGACCCTGCTGATCGCCGAGCGCACCCAGTACCAGGCCGAGGACGCCTTGCTGCAGATCGACCTGCAGCACGTCCAGGCCGCCGTTGGCCTGTTCCGGGCGCTCGGTGGCGACTTCGACCCTTCAGTGACGAAACAGATGGCCAGCCACGCCCCAGCGGCGCCGCTGCACACGGAGACAACACGATGATGTTCACCACCCAACCGCGCCGCCTGGGCCTGGCCGTCGCCGGCATCGGCCTGCTGGCCATCGGTTACCTGCGCTACGACGGCGCAGCGCCGGTCAAGGCTGTACAGGCGCCGCCCGTGCCGGTGCAGATCGCCCAGGTAACCGGGCAGGACATGCCGGTGTGGTTGGCGTCCATCGGCAATGTGCAACCGCTCAACCGGGTGAATGTGCGCGTGCGCGCCGACGGCGAGCTGACCGCTGTGCGCTTCGAGGAAGGCCAGATGGTCGAGGCCAATGCCGTGCTGGCGACCATCGATACTCGCGCCTACAAGGCGCAGCTCGCCCAGGCCCAGGCGGTGGTTGCCCGTGACCAGGCACAGATCGGCAACCTCAAGGTCAGCCTCGACCGCGCCAGCAAGCTGGCCCAGGCCAAGGCCGGCCCGACCCAGGATGTCGACACCTACAAGGCGCAACTGGCCGCGCAGCAGGCCAGCCTGCAAGCCGACCAGGCCGCCCTCGACAGTGCGCAGCTACAGCTGTCGTTCACCGAGGTGCGCGCGCCGTTCGCCGGGCGCACCGGCCAGCGCCAGCTCGATGTCGGCTCGATCATCCATGGCAGCGAGGCCACCGGCCTGGTTACCCTGACGCAGATGAACCCGATTTCAGTGTCGTTTGCGGTTTCCCAGGATGAGCTGCCCGGCATCCTCCAGCAGCAGGCGCAGGCACCGCTGCAGGTGGTGGCGATGAGTGCCGATGGCCAGCGCGAAATTGCCCGCGGCAAGCTCACCTTCATCGACAGCCAGGTGGCGGCGGCCAGCGGCCAGGTGCAGCTCAAGGCGCAGTTCGACAACGCCAGCCAACAGCTCTGGCCCGGCCAGCTGGTGAGTGCACGGGTGCTGGTCGATACCCGGCAGAATGTCACCGCGGTGCCGGCCAGTGCCGTGCAGATGGGCCGTGAAGGCAACTACGTGTACGTGGTCGACGACCAGCAGCAAGTGCAAGTACGCAAGGTCGATGCCGCGCCGCTGGTGGTGGCCGGCGAGCAGTGGATTCGTGAGGGCTTGAAAGTTGGCGAGAAGGTTATCGCCAACGGCCAGTCCCGCGTGGCCCCTGGGGTGAAGGTGATGGATGCCCGGCAGGATGTGGCTGCCACGGAGGCGCAACGATGAAGTTCCTGCTTGGGCTGGTCAGCCGCCGCGTGGGCTTGAGCGTGCTGGCGTTGGCCGTGTTGCTGCTGGGTACCGCCGCTTACTTCCGCCTGCCGGTGGCGGCCTTGCCGACGGTCGATTTCCCCACCATCCAGGTCACTGCCGTGCTTTCGGGGGCCAACGCCGAAACCATGGCCAGCTCGGTCGCGACGCCGCTGGAGCGGGCGTTTGCGACGGTGCCACAGGTGACGTCCATGTCGTCGAGCAATGCCGCCGGCAAGACCCAGATCGTCCTGCAATTCGACCTGGACCGCGACATCGACGGTGCCGCCCAGGATGTGCAGGCGGCCATCAACACAGCGTCGGCCAGCCTGCCGACGACCATGACCACGCCACCGCGGCTGAACAAGGTCAACCCGTCCGAAGCCACCGTGCTGTCGATTGCCGTAACTTCGCCAGTGCGCACGCTGCCTGAGCTCGACCGCTACGTGGACAACTACATCGCCCAGCAGCTGTCGCAGGTGCCCGGGGTCGGGATGATCGACTTCCATGGCGAGCAGAAGCCTGCCGTGCGCGTGCGCATCGACCCCGACCGGCTTGCCGCGCGGGGCCTGACCCTGGAGGACGT
Organism: Pseudomonas putida; assembly: GCF_002025705.1. Taxonomy (NCBI): domain Bacteria; kingdom Pseudomonadati; phylum Pseudomonadota; class Gammaproteobacteria; order Pseudomonadales; family Pseudomonadaceae; genus Pseudomonas; species Pseudomonas putida. The sequence goes on from NZ_CP018846.1 coordinate 2,225,968, forward strand.
GCGCTCGATCATCGGCGTCAGCACCATCGACCAGCCCAAGGGCAGCCTCGACGGCCCATTGCACTCGATCAGCCTGGGCGCCACTGACCAGATGCTGGACGTGCAGCAGTACCGCGACCAGGTGGTTGCCTACCGCAGCGGCATGCCCATTCGCCTTGGCGACCTGGGCGAGGTGGTGCTGGCAGCCGAAGATACCCAGCAATCTGCGGTGCTCGATGGCCAGCCCACGGTCATCGCCGACATTCACAAGCAACCCGGCTATAACGTGATCAGCACCATCGAGCAGATCCAGGCGCGCCTGCCAGGCCTGATGGCCCAGCTGCCCGCCGACGTCCAGGTGCACATCGCCGGCGACCGCACCCAGACCATCCAGGCCTCGGTGGCAGACGTGCAATTCACGTTGCTGCTGACCATTGCCCTGGTGGTGCTGGTGATCTTCCTGTTCCTGCGCAGCGCCGTCGCCACGCTGATACCGGCCATGACCATCCCGCTGTCGCTGGCCGCGACCTTCGCGGTGATGTACCTGCTCGGCTACAGCCTGGACAACCTGTCGATCATGGGCCTGGCCATTGCGGTGGGCTTCGTGGTCGATGATGCGATCGTGATGATGGAAAACATCGTTCGCCACCTGGAAATGGGCAAGTCGCGCCTGCAGGCGGCCCTGGACGGCCTGGCGGAAGTGGCGATGACCATCGTTTCGATGACCGTGTCATTGATTGCGGTGTTCCTGCCGGTGCTGCTCATGAGCGGCATGGTCGGCCGGTTGATGCGTGAGTTTGCGGTCACCGTGAGCGTGGCCGTGGCGGTGTCCTGCGTGATTTCGCTGGCCGTGACGCCGATGCTTTGTGCCTGGCTGCTCAAGCCGCATGCCGGGCATGCCCCCCAGGGGCGTTTCGCCCGGGGCAGCGAGGCCTGCTTCGAGGCGATCCAGCGTGGCTATGAGGTTTCCCTCGACTGGGTGCTGGGCCATCAGCGGCTTGCATTGGCAGCGATGCTGGCCACGGTGCTGGCCACCGGCTTGCTGTTCACCAGCATCCCCAAGGGCTTTTTCCCCGAGCAGGACACCGGCCTGATCACCGCCATCGCCGAAGCGGCGCCGGACAGCTCGCCAGCCAGCATGCGCGAGCAGGTCGGCCAGTTGGCGGCCATCGTTGGCCAGGACCCGGCGGTGGACAAGGTCTATTACTGGGTCGGGCCCAACCCGACCATCAGCCAGGCACGCATGGTGATCGGCCTCAAACCGTTCGAGGCGCGCAGCGCTTCGGCCCGGCAGGTCATCAACCGCTTGCAGGCGCCGCTGGCGCAGGTGCCGGGCATCCGCCTGTTCATGCAGCCGAACCAGGACATCCAGTTTGGCGGCAAGGTCAGCAAGACCCAGTATCAGTACACCCTGCAGGATGCCAACTCGAACGAGCTCGACCAATGGGCCGGCAAGCTGCTGGGCGAGCTGCAGAAGCTGCCGCAATTGCAGCATGTCAGCTCGGACCAGCAGCAGGGCATCGCCCAGGCCACCCTGGTGATCGACCGCTCCGCCGCGGCGCGCCTGGGCGTCGAGGTGCAGGCCATCGACAATGTGCTGTACGACGCCTTTGGCCAGCGCCAGGTGGCGACGATGTTCACCCAGCTCGACCAGAACCACGTGATCCTCGAACTCGACCCGCGTTGGCAAGAGTCCCTGGCAACCCTGGAACACCTGTACGTGCGCGCTGCCAGCGGTGAACTGGTACCGCTGAACATGCTGGCCAAGGTCGAGCGTGAGCTGGTGCCGGTGGTGATCAACCATCAGGGCGTGTTCCCGTCCATTACCCTGTCGTTCGACCTGGCCCCCGGCATGGCGCTCAGCGATGCCGTGGCGGCGGTGGAGCAGGTGTCGGCCAGGCTCGGCATGCCCGATACCGTGCAGGGCAGCTTCCAGGGTTCGGCACAGGTCTTCCAGGATGCGATGAAGTCGCAGCCCTGGCTGATCCTGGCGGCGATCCTGACGGTGTATGTGATCCTGGCGCTGCTATACGAGAACGCCATTCACCCGCTGACCATCATCTCCACCTTGCCGTCGGCAGGCTTTGGCGCGTTGGTGGCGCTGTGGCTCAGCGGGCTGGACCTGTCGATCCTGGCGATGATCGGCATCATCCTGCTGATCGGTATCGTCAAGAAGAACGCGATCATGATCGTCGACTTCACCCTCGATGCACGCAGCCGCGGGCTGACGCCGGCCGAGGCGGTGCGGGCCGCGTGCCTGCTGCGCCTGCGGCCGATCCTGATGACCTCGCTGGCGGCGCTGCTGGGTGCGGTGCCCCTGGCCTTCGGCCACGGTGCCGGGGCGGAGCTGCGCCAGCCGCTGGGCATCGCCATTGTGGGGGGGCTGCTGGTGTCGCTGGTGCTGACCCTGTACTCGACGCCGACCATCTACCTGTGGTTCGAGCGCTGGCAGGCCCGGCGCGAAGCACGGGCGGGGCAGGGCGAACTCGCCTAACGCTCCAGCAACTGCCCCACCAGCCATTGCCCGGCGGGCCCCAGCGCCCGCTGGCGTGACCAGGCCACATCCATGGCCACCCGCCGTGGGTAGCCGGCCATGGGCAACTCCACCAGGCCACTGCCGAAGCGCGCCACCAGCGCCTTGGGCAGTTCGGCCCAGCCGAAGCCGCGCACGGCGAACTCGAGCAAGGTCAGGTAGTCCGGTGCCGACCAGGCCTGGCCGTGGCCATGGGGCAGGCTCGGGGCGTAGGTCTTGATGTACAGCTGGCGTTCGTGTTCCAGGTGTTCCGGCTGCAACGCCGGCAGCTTCGCCAACGGGTGTTCGCGGCTGGCATAGAGGCAGAATTCTGCCTGCTCGGGCAGGCGTGCCACGCTGACATCCGCCGGGTAACTGCCCTGCGCCGCGAGGATGCCGATATGCGCCAGGCCTTGCTGCACCAGGTCGATCACGTCGGCGTCCTCGGAGGGGCCGCAGCGCAGTTCGGTGTGCGGGTAATGCTCGGCGAAACGGCCCATCGCCGCGCCCTGGAAGGTCACGCTGTAACTGTCGGACATCACCACTGACACCAGCGGTTCGACCTGGTCAGCCAGGCGCACGGCCAATGCATCCAGCCTGGCGCTGGCATCGAGGATCGCCTCGACGTGGTTCAGCACCTGATGGCCGGCCGCATTGAGCGTGGGGTGACGGCCGGCGCGGTCGAACAGCGGGCAGCCGATGTCGGCCTCGAAGTTGGCAATGGCGATGCTGATGGTCGACTGGCTCTTGCGCAGCTTGCGCGCGGCGGCGGAGAACGAACCGAGGGCGGCGGCTTCGACGAAGGCGACGAGAGCTTCGGGGGAGTAGCGCATGGGTATCGATTAAAACCATGGAAGGTGTCCCAGGAGTATCGATCCCGTCAAAGTGGCAAGCAAGCATGAATCGTAGATGGCGGATTTCTGCACGGCGCAAGAGTCTGCTCTATGGGTTGCTGGTAGCGAAGGCTTGGCTGGTGGCGCACTCGATAAGCCAGTCGATCAAAACCTGTAACCTTTTGGGCATCGGGTCGTGATGGGGGTAGACCAGGAAGTAACCGTAGTTGGAGGCATCCAGAAAGTCCCCGAACGGCAGCACCAGCTCACCTTGCGCAATCCGCTCTCTGACCAGTTGTTCCCGGCCGATAGCAATGCCGGCGTGACTCAGCGCCGCGAGCGTGCAAAGGTCTGAACGGTCAAATGTGAGGAACCGGCGCGGGAGTTTGAGGCCGGCACCTGTGCTGTTGGCCCAGAGCTGCCATTCTGCATCGAATGCGGCGTTGTCCCAGGCCGCAACGTCATGCAATGCGGTGCACTGCTCCACCTGTCGCAGGTCACCTGCCAATGCATGGGTTTCTGCGTAACGGGGAGAGCACACTGGGGCGATCCGCTCGTTCATCAAGTGGATACTCTGCAACCCGGGATGATGCCCATCCGAGTAACACAGGACCAGGTCGATCTTTCGTGTCCGGTAATCGATGCTCTCGTTACCGACCCTGATATCCAGCTGGATATCAGGGTAGCGGGCGGTGAACTGTGCCAGCCGCGGCACCAGCCAGCACTGTGCTACGGACGGGCGTACATACAAGGTCAGCTGGCCAGCGATCTCAGCGTGGGCGCGCTCCTGCACGGCCTCGCTGAGTTCATCCATGGTCCGCTGCATGACCGTGAACAAGCGCTCACCGTCTTCGGTAAGGCGGACCTTGCGCGGCATGCGGTGAAACAGCTTGTATGCCAGCTCATCTTCCAGGCGGTTGATGCGATGGCTCACTGCACTGGCCGTCAGGCACAGCTCATCTGCTGCGCGAGAGAAGCTCAGGTGTCGTGCGGCCACCAGGAAAACATGCAGGCTGCCCAAGTGCGAGCCGTTGAGTTTCACCGTGGTACCGCTGCCTTGGCTGTTCATTGACCCATCCTTCTGCGCAGTTCATCTACTGCTGTTACACCGTAGCTGGAAGGCTTCGCCCTTTCGCCAGGTATGCGTTGAACTCATCGTCCGGCACCATGCTGCCACCTGTACCCCAGACGAGGTGGGTAGCCTGCTGCAGTTGGGCCGCGGAGTAGCCCAGGCGAGCCAGATAGTCGCTTGCCTGTAGCACCCGAGCCATCCCGGGTACGCCGGCCAGCGCAGAGGGCTCCAGCTTGACCTTGTCCTGTTCGAAGGCAACCACCATCAGGCGGTACAGCTCTTCGTCGGTCACGGTGTAGTAGCCGTCAATCAGCCGCTGCATGGCTTTGCCGACGAACCCGGACGGGCGTCCGACTGCCAGGCCGTCGGCGGCGGTGATGTTGTCGATACCGAAGTCTTGCACGCTGGTTTCGTCGTGCAGGCCGGTGTACACGCCCAGCAGCATGCAGGGCGAGTGGGTGGGCTCGGCGAAAACGCAGTGCACTGCATCACCGAAAACCAGCTTCAAGCCGAAGGCGACGCCGCCAGGGCCGCCGCCAACACCACAGGGCAGGTAGACAAACAGTGGGTGATCGGCGTCCACCTTGATGCCGGCCTGGTCGAATTGCCGGGCCAGGCGCTCGGCGGCCACGGCATAGCCCAGAAAGAGTTGCGGGGAGTTCTCGTCGTCAACGAAATAGCAGCTGGGGTCGGACGCTGCCTGCTGGCGGCCCTGCTCGACGGCAACGCTGTAGTCCGAGGCGTGTTCAACCACCGTTACGCCGTTGGCGCGCAGCTTGTCCTTTTTCCACTGCCTGGCGTCGGATGACATGTGCACGCTCACCTGGAAGCCCAGCTTCGCGCTCATGATGCCGATCGACAAGCCCAGGTTACCGGTCGAACCCACGGCGATCTTGTACTGGCTGAAGAACGCGCGCGCCTGCTCGCTGGCCAGTACGGCGTAATCATCGCAGGGCGTGATCAGGCCGGCTGCCAACGCCAGATCCTCGGCGTGCTTGAGCACCTCATGTATGCCGCCACGGGCCTTGATGGAGCCTGAAATGGGCAGGTCGCTGTCTGCCTTGAGCCACAGGCTACCAGCGTTCTGCAATGATCCTTCTTCGACAAGCAGCTGGCGAAGCTGCGGCAGTGGGGCGATATGGGACTCGATAACCCCGCCGCTGGCTGCCGTTTCGGGGAACACGGTGGCGAGGTAGGGCGCGAACCTCTGCAGCCGCTGGCTCGTGGCCTGCACATCTTCAGCGGTCAGGCCCACGTCGCTCAGTGCTGCTGACGCCTTGGCGATACCAGGGTTGAACCAGCTGGTTTCCTTCAGGGCGACCAGGTCGGCAATGATTGGGTGGCTTTGTTGCCAGGCTTGCAAGGTTTTTCCGTGAATCATGATTTCACCTGTAGCGCAGTCTTTGCACAGTAGATCAGACAATTTTCGAAAGCAGCAGGGTCAGGCACAAGGCGATCACCGAGGCCAGCACGGTAGCTGCGGTAAATTTCTTCAGCGCATCGCTCAGCGAAAGGCCGAGGTATTCCTTCACAACCCAGAACGCCGAATCGGTAATGTGCGTCCAGCCAATGGCCCCGGCACCGATGGCGATCACCAGGATTTCCCGGTTGTATTCGGGGTGCTGGCCAAGCATCGGCATTACCATGCCCGCTGCGCTGATCATGGCCACCGTGGCCGAACCGACCGCAAAGTGCATGATCCCGGCGATCAGCCAAGCGAGGATGATCGGGTTGAGCTGGGTCTGGTTGAGCACGTCAGCCAGTGCCTTGCCGATGCCGCTACCCACCAGCATGTCGTTGAAGGCGCCACCGGCACCGATGATCAGCAAGATGCCGGCCAGGGGCGGGAAGCAGCGCTGGGTCAGGTTGAGCAATTGCGCCATGTCCAGGCCGCGACGCAGGCCCAGCGCCCAGTAGGCGAACACGACCGACAGCGCCAGGGCGATCAGCGGGTTGCCAATAAAGGCCACCCATTCGTAGAGCGGGGTGCCTTTGGCCAGCACGGTGACTGCCAAGGTCTTCGCGACCATGAGCAGCAGCGGCAGCAGCACCGTGGCGAGCGTGATGCCGAAGGGTGGTAGCGGTTGGTCGTCGGCCTGGGCCTCGCTGCGTGCGGCAAGGAAAGCCTGTTGCGCGGGTGTCGCGTCGCGGTTGCAGGCAAAGCGTACCCAGATCGGGCCGGCGATGATGGCAGTGGGCAGACCAACGATCAGGCCGTAGAGGATGACAGTGCCGATATCGGCATTGAGCATGCCGGTAATTGCCGTGGCAGCCGGGTGCGGTGGCAGGATGCAGTGCACCACCATCAGCGAGGTAGCCAGCGGCACGCCGAGGTACAGCATGCTGATACGGGTTTGCCGGGCGACCACGTAAATCAGCGGAATCAGCAACACGAAGCCGACTTCGAAGAACACCGGGATGCCGGCAATGAAGCCCACCAGCATCATTGCCCATGACGCGTTGCGTTCGCCCAGCAGGTTCAATAGCGTGGTGGCGATGCGTTTTGCTCCGCCCGATTCTTCGAGCAGTTTGCCCAGGATGCTGCCCAGGCCGATGATGCCGGCGAGAAAGCCGAGCGTGCTGCCCATGCCCTTTTCGAAAGCAGCAACCATGGCCGTAGGCGGCATGCCGGTGCCGATGCCTACCACCAGGCTTGCAGCCAGCAGGGCGAGGAAGGGGTGGACCTTGAGCTTGCTGATCATCACCACGATCAGGAGTATCGCGGTGCCCAGGACGATTAACGAGAACGTTGGAGTCATCTTGTAGTTATCTCTGTCGCTGATCGCTTCCGTGCGAGCTTCTTGTTGGTTTCCAACCATTAGATTTCAGCGATTTGATCGACTCAAACGATCACTTTTCAAGGCATGGGTGAACTCATGTCACCCATGGCATTGGGTTGGCATTCAGAGTTGGGGGCGATTCAGTACGAGAATGCTGAAGATCGTCACTCTGGCGAAGAAGTCCGCCGGATTGTGGAACAGCACTTGCTCCACCTGAGTTTCGCAGCATCGCTTGCTGTTCCGTATCGAACCAGTCATCCCTTGTCAGCTCTCCCGCGAGCAGGCTTCGGAGTTGATGGGCGATGGCCAAGGCCTTGATGGAGGGCGCAGAGATAGGCATGGGGGCTGCGAAAGGCCAGGTCTGAGAACGCATTACGGCTACCAGGTGTTCGTCGACAGTTGTGCAGTGCCTGTGAAATCGAGCGCGGCGCATCGCGGCTAAAGCCGCTCCTACATTTGTTGCAACGTACCGAACCTGTTTATGCCATGGTTGCCTGCCCTGGTGCATGCCCTGAGCCTTGCAGGCAGGCTGGAAACCATGGCCTGTCAGGCATGGCCACGTTGCAACAAATGTAGGAGCGAATTTATTCGCGATGCGCCGCGCGGGCGGCGCTCGGTCTCACAGCCGCTGTCTATTTAACGTCGAACACCTTTAGGCCATCACGCCCTCAATCCGGCGATAACGACCCACCGCTGCACATCACTGACTCAGCGGCACGCCACTGAGCTTCTGCAGCTCGTCGAAGTCGATGTCTGCGCAGATCTCTACCACTTTCAGGCCATCGGCGGTCACTTCCAGCACGGCCAGGTCAGTGTAGATACGGCTGACGCAACCGATGCCGGTCAGCGGGTAGGTGCACTCGGGCACCAGCTTGCTTTCGCCAGACTTGGTCAGGTGGTCCATCATCACGAACACCTGGCGGGCGCCTGTGGCAAGGTCCATCGCGCCGCCTACGGCAGGGATCGAACCTTCGGCACCGGTGTGCCAGTTGGCCAGGTCGCCCTTGACCGACACCTGGAAGGCGCCCAGTACGGCGATGTCCAGGTGGCCGCCACGCATCATCGAGAACGAGTCGGCGTGGTGGAAGAAGGCTCCCCCGGTAAGCAGGGTCACGTGCTGCTTGCCAGCGTTGATCAGGTCATCGTCTTCCTCGCCCGGTGCCGGGCTTGGGCCCATGCCCAGCAGGCCGTTTTCGCTGTGCAGGAACACTTCCTTGTCACCCAGGTAGTTGGCCACCAGGGTCGGTGCGCCGATGCCCAGGTTGACGTACGCGCCTTCCTGGATGTCTGCGGCCACGCGCTGGGCCATCTCGGTGCGGGAAAGCTTTTTGGTGATGGTCATGGCAGGCCTCAGACAGCGTTGGCGATCGAAGAAGCGGCAGCGCCGGAGACGGCAACCACACGCTGGACGAAAATACCCGGGGTGATGATGTGTTCCGGGTCCAGTTCACCGAGCTCGACGATCTGGTCGACCTGGGCGATGGCGGTCTTGGCGGCCATGGCCATGATCGGGCCGAAGTTGCGGGCGGCCTTGCGGTAGGTCAGGTTGCCCCAGCGGTCGCCCTTGTGCGCCTTGATCAGCGCGAAGTCGGCGTGCAGCGGCATTTCCAGTACGTACTGGCGGCCGTCGATTTCACGGGTTTCCTTGCCTTCGGCCAGCAGCGTGCCGTAGCCGGTCGGCGAGAAGAACGCACCGATCCCTGAGCCCGCTGCGCGGATACGCTCGGCCAGGTTGCCTTGCGGCACGACTTCCAGTTCGATCTTGCCGGCCCGGTACAGTTCGTCGAACACGTATGAGTCAGACTGGCGCGGGAAGGAGCAGATTACCTTGCGCACGCTGCCCGCCATCAACAGAGCGGCCAGGCCGATCTCGCCGTTGCCGGCGTTGTTGCTGATGATGGTCAGGTCGCGGGCACCGGTGGCGATCAGGCCATCAATGAGTTCAGAAGGCATGCCGGCAGTGCCGAAACCGCCGACCATGATGGTCGAGCCGTCGGTAATCCCTTCCACCGCGCTGGCGATGGACTCAAACGTTTTATTGATCACAGCGAGCTCCTGGTTCTTCCTGGAGTATGGATTGTCGACCTGGCCGCGTGCGGACGCGGTGGGGCCATTCAGCGCTTGGAGTTGTGTGCTGATTTGCCTATAGCGTGCCGCAAGACAGGGCAACAGTAGAGAGGGCGGAGTGGAATTTGTGCGATTACCGAACTGTTGTGCGATTTATGAGCGGCTCAGGTCACCTGCGTTCACTCGGATGCAAACGACGGTCGTTCCGCGAACCATGCCACCGCCAGCGCCTTGAACGCCTCGGCCGAAGGCGTCAGCGGATAGCGCTGGTCATGCGCCAGCACGATGCTATGGGTTGGCAGTTTTTCCTCGGTCGGCCGGCAGACCAGCGCTTGGCCATCATAGCTACGGTCACCAAATGGCCGGGTATAGATCAGCGCCACGCCAAACCCGTTGGCGACGAGGCTACGCTGCAACTCGAAGGTGCGCACACGGTGCACGACGGCGGGTGAAAGGTCGTAGAAGCTGAACAGGTCCAGCACATGCTGCCAGCTGTGGGCCTGGTCGGTGACGACCAGCGTGTATTCGGCCAGGGCTTTGAGACTGACACGCGGCTCCTTGGCCAACGGGTGATCGGCCGCCAGCAATACCTGAGCGGTCAGTTGGCAAAGCTGAGTGCATTGGGTGTTCGGCGGCAAACCCAGGTCGTAGGTGATCGCCAGCTCTATCGCCCCCTCACTGAGCCGCTTGCCAACATAGTCGAAGCTGCCATCGCGCATGTCGACAGTGACCCTTGGGCAGGACTCCTGCATGCGTCGCACGATTTGTGGCAGGCAATAGGGCGCCAGGTCTTCGAAACATCCGACCACCAGTTCCCCGACGCACTCGCCTGCATTGGCATTGATCTCGGCAAAGGTCTGAGCCTCTGCCAGCACGCGACGGGCCTGGACCATGACAGTGCGGCCGAATGGCGTCAGCGAGATGCCGAGGCCACGTTGGCGGATGAAGATCGATTGACCCAGCACCTCTTCAAGTTCGGTGATGGCCGTCGAAATGGAGGGTTGTGAAACATGAAGCTCCATGGCGGCAGTCGTCAGGTTTCCGTGCTTGGCCGCTGCGAGCGCATAGCGAAGTTGACGCAGTGTGAACTTCATAGCTTTTTCCGTTGTGATGCATCAGGACTTATTATTTTCTCCTTTTTTGAGGTTGTGAAATATTTCTCCCGCGCAGTGCTCTCCATGGCAAGGCTCGTCAGCCAGTCTGGCGTTCCTCCTTGGGCCGGATGCCCTCGAATACTGCAATCAATGTTCTTGTTTGGGAGCGTCACAATGACAATTACAAAGGCTCTGCTGACCACGACACTTTCTTTCGGGCTGCTGGCGGCCGCGGGCGTCAGCCAGGCGGCCAGCTGGTGCGAGTCTGGCAAACCGGTGAAATTCGCCGGTTTGAACTGGGAAAGCGGGATGCTGCTCACTGACGTGATGCAGTTCGTGCTGAAAAATGGTTATGGCTGCGAGACCGATAGCCTGCCGGGCAACTCCATCTCCATGGAAAACGCCCTGAGCAGCAACGATATCCAGGTATTTGCCGAAGAGTGGGTGGGGCGCAGCGAGGTCTGGAACAAGGCTGAGGCTGCCGGCAAGGTGGTCGGCGTCGGCTCGCCGGTGGATGGCGCGGTCGAAGGCTGGTATGTGCCGCGTTATGTGATCGAAGGCGATGCCAGGCGCAAACTCGAAGCCAAGGCACCGAACCTCAAGAGCATCGCCGATCTGGGGCAGTACGCCCAGGTGTTCAAGGACCCGGAAGAGCCGGACAAGGGGCGCTTCTACAATTGCCCGGCCGGCTGGACCTGTGAGCTGGACAACAGCGAAATGCTCAAGCGCTACGGTCTGGAAAACACCTACACCAACTTCCGCCCGGGCACCGGCCCGGCGCTGGATGCCGCCGTACTATCGAGCTACAAGCGTGGCGAGCCGATCCTGTTCTACTACTGGTCGCCGACACCGCTGATGGGCCAGGCCGACCTGGTCAAGCTGGACGAGCCAGGCGTGGATAAATCCCTGACCATCAAAGTGGGGCTGTCGAAGGCCTTCCACGAGCAGGCGCCGGAACTCGTGGCCGTGCTGGAAAAGATCAATCTGCCGATCGATCTGCTGAACCAGAACCTGGCGCGCATGAGCAAGGAGCGTATCGAGTCGCCGGAACTGGCCAGGTTGTTCCTCAAGGAGCACCCCGAAGTCTGGCACAGCTGGGTCAGCGAAGACGCAGCCAGAAAAGTAGACGCGGCACTCTGAACGTGCGGGCGCGTTCGGCTCCTGCCGGGCACGCCGCACCACAGTCCGCTTCATGCACTTGCTCGAGAGAATTCCATGTTTCCCAAAAACTTCACGTTCTCCATTGCCGACTGGGTCAATGGCTGGGTCGATGCGCTCGTAACCAACTACGGTGACGTGTTCCGGCACATCTCCGACACCCTGTTGTGGGCCATCGTCAACCTCGAAGGCCTGCTGCGCGCTACCCCCTGGTGGCTGATGCTGGCCATCGTCGCGGCTGTTGCCTGGCATGCCACTCGCAAGGCTTTGACCACGGCCGTGATCGTCGGCTTGCTGTTCCTGGTCGGTGCGGTAGGCCTCTGGGACAAGCTGATGCAAACCCTGGCGCTGATGCTGGTGGCAACGCTGATATCGGTCCTGGTCGGCATTCCGCTGGGTATCCTGTCGGCACGCAACGATCGCCTGCGGGCGGTGTTGATGCCGCTGCTCGACATCATGCAGACCATGCCCAGCTTCGTGTACCTGATCCCGGTACTGATGCTGTTCGGCCTGGGCAAGGTGCCGGCGATCTTTGCCACTGTCATCTATGCCGCCCCGCCGCTGATTCGCCTGACCGACCTGGGCATTCGCCAGGTGGACGGTGAGGTCATGGAGGCTATCAATGCCTTTGGTGCCAACCGCCTGCAGCAACTGTTCGGCGTGCAGCTGCCACTGGCGTTGCCGAGCATCATGGCGGGTATCAACCAGACCACCATGATGGCCCTGTCGATGGTGGTGATCGCCTCGATGATTGGTGCCCGGGGCTTGGGTGAAGACGTGCTGGTCGGCATCCAGACCCTGAATGTGGGCCGTGGCCTCGAAGCGGGCCTGGCCATTGTGATTCTGGCGGTTGTGATCGACCGCATTACCCAAGCCTATGGCCGGTCACGGCATGGGGTGGGCAAATGAGCGCCAAGCAGATGATGAACAAGATCGAAGTGAAGCATGTCTTCAAGATATTCGGTGCTCGCGCCGAAGATGCCCTGAAACTGATCCAGCAGAAAAAAACCAAGGATCAGGTGCTGGCCGAAACCGGCTGTGTGGTCGGGGTCAACGACCTGTCGTTGTCCATCGGCAGCGGTGAGATCTTCGTGATCATGGGGCTGTCAGGCTCGGGCAAGTCGACCCTGGTGCGCCACTTCAACCGCCTGATCGACCCGACCAGCGGCCAGATCCTGGTCGATGGCGAGGACATCCTGCAATACGACATGCAAGCCCTGCGCGAATTTCGCCGGCGCAAGATCAGCATGGTGTTCCAGAGCTTCGGCCTGTTGCCGCACCGCACCGTGCTGGACAACGTCGCCTATGGCCTGAAGGTCCGTGGCGAGAACAAGGCCATGTGCACCGAGCGTGCCTTGCACTGGATCAACACCGTGGGCCTCAAGGGCTACGAAAAGTCGTACCCGCACCAGTTGTCGGGCGGCATGCGCCAGCGCGTCGGCCTGGCCCGTGCCTTGGCGGCCGACACCGACATCATCCTGATGGACGAAGCCTTCAGTGCACTCGACCCGCTGATTCGCGCCGAAATGCAGGACCAGTTGCTGGAACTGCAGAAGACCCTGCACAAGACCATCGTCTTCATCACCCACGACCTCGATGAAGCGGTGCGTATCGGTAACCGCATTGCCATTCTCAAGGACGGTCGCCTGATCCAGGTCGGCACACCGAAGGAAATCCTCTACCAGCCCGCGGACGAATACGTCGATCGTTTCGTGCAGCGCCGCGTAGCTTCGCTTTAAGGAACCGCGAATATGTCGTTTGCCGAAAAAATCATCATCGACGAGGCGCCCGTTCGCTGGCAGGACGTGGTGGCCGTGGCGCGGCATGGGGCGAAGCTTGAGCTGGCCCCATCGGCCTGGGCGCGGATCGAGAACGCTCAGGCGATTGTCCAGCGCATCGTGTCCAGCGGTGAACGCGCCTATGGCGTCAACACCGGGCTTGGTGCCCTGTGCAATGTCTCGTTGCAGGACGAACAGCTCAGCCAGTTGTCGCACAACACCTTGCTCAGCCATGCCTGTGGCGTGGGTACAGCGCTGTCAGACGAACAGACCCGGGCGATCATGTGCGCGGCGATCATCAACTTCTGCCAGGGCCGTTCCGGCCTTCAGCGCAAGGTGGTCGAGGCGCTGCTGACCCTGCTCAACCAGCACATTACCCCGCAGGTTCCGAAGCAGGGGTCGGTGGGCTACCTGACCCACATGGCACATATCAGCATCAGCTTGCTGGGCGTTGGCCAGGTCAGCTATCGGGGCCAGATCGTGCCGGCGCGGCAAGCCCTGGACGAGGTCGGCCTGGCACCGGTGAAACTGGGTGCCAAGGATGGCCTGTGCCTGGTCAACGGTACCCCGTGCATGACCGGCCTGAGTTGCCTGTCGCTGGACGACGCTACCCGGTTGAGCCAATGGGCGGACGTTATCGGCGCCATGAGCTTCGAGGCGCTGCGTGGCCAACTTGATGCCTTCGACCCTGAAATCATCGCGATGAAACCGCACCCCGGCATGCAGCGTGTGGGCAGCAACTTGCGTCGCCTGCTCGCTGGCAGCGAAGTGATCGCCAGCAGCCACGGCATTCGCACCCAGGACGCCCTCAGCATTCGCTCGATACCGCAGGTTCACGGCGCCGCGCGCGATCAGTTGGCGCATGCGGCGCGGCAGATCGAAACCGAACTCAACTCCACCACCGACAACCCGATGTTGCTGGGTACGCCCGAGTCGTATCGGGTGGTGTCCCAGGCGAATCCGCACGGCCAGTCCGTGGCCATGGCGGCCGACCTGCTGGCAATCGCGGTGGCCGAGATCGGGGCGATTGCCGAGCGTCGTCTCGATCGCCTGATCAACCCGTTGGTCAGCGGCTTGCCGGCCTTCCTGGTCAGCCAGCCGGGTGTGAATTCGGGGATGATGATTGTCCAGTACGTGGCCGCGTCACTGTGTGCAGAAAACCGTCAGTTGGCACAGCCGGCAGTCATCGACAACTACGTCACCTCCGGGCTGCAGGAGGATCACCTGAGCATGGGCACCAATGCCGGGTTGAAGCTGCACCGGGCCTTGGAGAACTGCACGCAGATCCTGGCCATCGAATACCTGTTGGCGGCCCAGGCATTCGAGTTCCTCAAGGAGCAGCGTTTTGGTGCAGGTACCCACGTCGCCTGGCGGTTGTTGCGCGAACGGGTTCCCGCCTATGCCCAGGACCGTTGGTTGGCCCCGGATATCGTCAGCAGTGCGTCGATCTTGAAGGACCCTGGCCTGCTTGGCGCGGTATTCCCCGACTTGCTATGAAGGCCTCAATACCTGCGCTGTACTTGTGGGAGCCGCGCTTGTTGTGGCGACGAACCGCGAAGCGGCTCCGGCAATTTTGGGGCAGACCCAAGACCCCGGGGCCGCGTTGCGCCCCTTTCGCGACACAAGGCCGCTCCTACAAAGGCTCGGCTCTGAGCGCGACGGCGCAGCCATGAGGTAGAGGGCTGTCGTGGCCTGGCGAACAACATTCGAGCGCAACTGGAAGGCAAGCATGCAAACCGGCTTTGCGCTGCGCTCGATGAAACGCCACCCGGTGCCTAGTTCGCGGGCAAGAGGATCACGAAGTTCTTTTTCATGTCTTCCAGCACAGTCCATTTGCCCTTGGCGCCCGGCTCGATAATGAACGTGTCGCCAGCGGCCAGCGTGGTGGGGGCGCAACCCTCAAGCTCGATGACGCAGGACCCACTCAGGACATGGCAGAACTCCCAGACTTTGTAGTCGATGCGCCACGCTCCGGTGCTGGCTTCCCATTCACCGGAAATACGACCTTGCTGTTCATCGTGGTAGTACTTGGACGTCAGCGTATGAGGGGTGCCTTCCAAGACCTCTTCAAAAAAGGGAAGGTCACGCACCGGTTGGATATCCAGTTCGCGGAACACGGTCAGTTTGTTGTTCATGGTTTTTTCTCGAGCACGTTTTGGGTAGGGCGATACATCAAATAGGCTTCACCGGTTACGCCCAGCATCGGGTGCGCAACGATCTGGCAGGTTTTAACAATCTGAAAACCGTGACGTTCGTAGAAGCGGCGTGCACCGTGGTTTTCTGCATAGTCGATCAGGCACAGCCCATTCAGGCCAGCGTCCTCAGCACGTTGCTGGGCGTGGCGAAGAAACTGCACGCCCAGCCCTTGGCTGCGCCAGGCCTCATCCAGGGCCAGGCTGGATATGTACAAGGTGTCGGGTATTTCCATGTCGGCATAAGGCGCAAGGACCGGGTCTGTCTCGACAGGCCTGTCAGGGACCTCGCGCAAGGCATAGCTGTGCATCATGCCGATGACGCGCCCTTCGAAAGTGGCCATCAGGCAGTTCTTGTATGAGAAGTCGCCCTGTTCCCTGGCATAGCGAGACGCACCGACGCTCAGCAATGCTTCACCAGGTGCGGCAAGCTTGCTCCATATGTAATCGGCCATGCCCTCCGAAGTCAGTTGAAAGAAGCGCGCAATATCGCGCGCGTCCGAGGCTTGAGCGGGTCTGAAGTCGATAGGCAAGTACAGTGCTCCCATGGGATCGGGTGGTTAGTTTTCAAGGATTACGCCTTTGACAGGGGGCAGGGTAGGCGGGTTCAGCGGTTGCCATCATGCTCTGGGCGAACACCGTCAGCACGGCCTGCGACGTTGCCTATGTTCAAAGGCATGTGGCTGTCTAATGGCTCGGGCATGGGGAATCGATCATGCAATTACCGGAGGTGATGAGGCGAGAAGCGGGGCGCTGTGTACTTCCATGGTGGGATGGCCGGAATCTGAGCAGGTCTTGTTGCACGAACGGCAGCAACCGACCCAAAGCGGACGTAGTCAGCCCTGACAATTTGCCGTTCGGCGAGCCACACATTCACTGATGGAAGAGCAAACTCTTTTACCCTAGTGCTGCGGCGAATGCTTCTGGCGTCGGGCTCTCCTGCCATTGCGCCATCGTCCCCGGCAGCACCAGCCATGGCTGCTTGCGCCGTGTCCAGATATGCGCAACCGGCTCGAAACTCTCAGCGCCTTCCAGGATACCGGCCCGTACCACTCGCATGCCGGGTGCTGCCGTGGTCTCGTTGAACAGCCGGGTATGACATTTACCGCAGGCATGTTGGGTAGACGTTTGACCTTGGTGTTCATGCTTAAAGGTCGCCGTTTCGCCAGACACCTGAACAGCCGAAACCGCGCTCAGCATGTGCAGACCAAACGCACTGCCGCTCCAGCGCTGGCAGTTCAAACAGTGGCAGGCATACAGCGGCGGCATTTGCTGCGCCACGATCTCGATGGTGACTTGCCCACATCGGCACTGACCGGTGATTCTCATGCGTTGGTTCCTTACAATGACGCCCGGAAAAATGTGGGCGAATGATCGCTTTTCATGGGCTCGAGCAGAAGAGCAAATTAGGAGCAACTGTTGGCTAAGAATGTATGAGCGGCATTGAATGGGAAAGCCAGCGTGTATTTCTCGCCGTGTTACGCTCTGGAAGCCTGAGTGGCGCGGCGAAGTTGCTGGGTATCGCCCAGGCCACTGCGCGCCGGCGCCTTGACCATCTTGAACACGCTCTCGGTGTGAGTCTGTTCACCCGCACACCTCAAGGACTGACGCCTACTGCCGGAGCACAGCGCCTGATCGAACATGTGGAGGCCATGGATCTGGCCGCGCAAACCTTCAACCGCATGGCCAGCTCTGAAGCGTCGATGGATCACGGTACAGTCCGGCTGACCTGTGGCGAGTTGCTTGGCGTCGAGGTATTGCCCCACCTGCTGCGCCCTTTCCATTACGAACACGTCGGACTCAGACTTGAGTTGAGCATAAGCGATGCGCTTGAAGACATCGCCAGGCTGCAATCGGACATTGCGGTGCGGCTGATTCGGCCCAATGAAGCGGATATCACGGTGCGGCGTGTCGGCAGTTTGCGGATCGGCATACATGCCAGTGTCGCGTGCCTGGAGCGCTACGGTAATCCAGCCTCCATGCCGTCGCTGCGCCAGCGGCCGCTGATCGGGCCAGACAGACGCTCGGCGGATTTGCGTCGGTTTATCGAATCTGGTCTATGCGATGCCGACCAGCATTTCGCCATCGCCTCTGATCATCACCTTGCTCAGCTGGCCGCTCTGAAAGCGGGCTTAGGCTTCGGACTTTGCCCGACGCAAATCGCAAAATCGCACGGACTGGTACATGTGCTACCACTCGATTTTGGCTTTGAGGTAGACGTGTGGATCGCAATGCACAATGACCTGCGCAAAATTAACAGGATCGCTCAGGCGTTCGAGGTTCTTGGAGAGCAGTTGCATCAGTATCTATGCTTGGCCGATAAGTGAGCAGCGTAGGCCGTGGCATCCACTGTTAGGTCTAAACGGCTGCAATGGGTCGATTGCGGTCAGTCGCGACGGTCTGCTTTCGACCCATATCAGACAGCGATCCAAAGCTCTGTAGACAGTACCGGCCTAATCGCCAGCAAGCGCAGCCCCCACAGATTCGGCGGGGGTTTGCAAGCTGGTGACATTCAGGCTATTGATAAAAGCGATAGGTCCTACGTGGCAGGTATCAGTTCCATCAAAGAAAATGTGAGCCACGACGTAACCACATGATGGAATCTGTTATGAAAAAGGTCTCTTTCACCGAACGCATGGTCCATGCCGTGGGCTATGAAATCTTCGCGGTGCTGCTCTGTGCGCCACTGCTCTCGTGGATCATGGGCAAGTCGCTGGCCACCGCTGGCGCCCTGGCGGTCACTCTGTCGGTGATCGCGATGATCTGGAACATGGCCTACAACGCGCTGGTCGACCGTTTCGTGGCGACGCCGCGCATCCAGTGGAAAGCGCTTTCGCGCTTCGTTCATGGCCTGGGCTTCGAGGCGGGGCTGGTGGTCTGGTGCCTGCCGGTGGCGGCCTGGATGCTGCAGATCTCGCTGATGCAGGCATTCATGGTCGAACTGGGTTTCTTCGTGATCATCCTGCCGTACACCGTGCTGTACAACTGGGCGTTCGACCGGGCCCGGCACTTCATCGTGCAGCGCCGGGCTGTGGCCTGAGGCTTCAGAAGTGCTTGCTGACACCGGCTACCACGGTGGCGCTGCAGACATCGTCAAAGCCATAACTGCTGGCGCATTCGGCTTGCGACAGGTTGGTATCCAGGTAACTGAGGCGCCAGGTGAGCCCGAGGAAATCGCGTGTGAACCTGGCCTCCCATTCACGGTATGAGTCGCGCGACTGGCCGCTTTGCGACCAGTAGCTCGGGTCCTTGAAGTCCACGCGGCCGTAGCGCAGTTCCAGGCCGACCTGCAACGGTAACTCTGTTTGATAGCCCACCCAGGTGTAGAGGCTGTCCTGATCTTTGCCGTACTGGGTCGAGGAGTCGGTCGAGTAGTACGCCGCCAGCTTGAAACCCTGCACCGCGAGAATGGCGTAAAGCTCGGACAGGTTGTACTGGCTCTCCTTCGGGTAGCTGTACTTGATGTAGCCCAGGTCCAGGTTGACCTGCTCAGCCATCTGCCAGGCCCAGCCGCCGTAGTAGTCGACTTCCTGGCGGGTCTTGCTGGCAAAGCCGAAGTCGACGTTCGAGGTCCAGGCGCCGAGGTACAGGCCGCTGGCGTGGCTAAGCATGATGTCGGCCTGCAGCGCCGGGTCGCCCTGGGTTTGCGAGATGCCGCGGCTGCGGTAGTCACTGACCGCCGCCAGGTCGATGTCGACCGCGAAGTCATCATTGATCGGCAGGGCGAAGGCGACGGGGGCGAGCGTGGCGCAGCCGAACGCACACACGGCTGCCAGGGTAGCGTGTTTCATGGTGATCCCTATCTTGTGTTGTGGTTGTTGTGGCAGATAGAAAGGCGGCATGCCCGGGGGCATGCCGTGCAGGCAAAAGGAGGCGCAGCGGCTTAGCGGGCGTACACCTGGCGGCCGCCGAAGTAGGTGGCCAGTACCTGGGTTTCGCCCAGCTGCTGGTCGTTCACCGCGAGCACGTCACGGTCGAGGATGACGAAGTCGGCCTGCTTGCCCGGGCTCAGCGAGCCGATCTGCTGCTCCAGGCCCAGGGCCTTGGCGGCATTGGCGGTATAGGCATAGAGCATGGTCTGGCGGTCGAGGCGCTCGTCGGCGTTGAGCACGCCTTGCTCACCCTTGCGCGTTGCCGCCTGGGCGATGGCCAGCCAGGGGCTCGGTGACGACACCGGCCAGTCGCTGGCCCCGGCGATGGTCGCCCCCTTTTTCTGCAGCGAGTGGGCCGGGTACTGGTAACGGTACGCCGTTGCGTCGACGTAGGGCTTGACCATGTCGACGGTGTAATCGTCGCCGGCGGCCCACAGCAGCTGCATCGATGCGATCACGTCGAGGGCTTTGAAGCGGGCGAAGTCCTGGGGGTTGACCAGTTGCAGGTGAGTGATCGAGTGATGGATGCCGCTGTTGCCGGCCTTGCGCGCCTGCTCGATGCCGTTCAGTGACTCACGCACCGCACGGTCACCAATGGCGTGGATGTGCACCAGCCAGCCACGCTGGTCGGCGGCGCTGACCAGCTCGCCAAAATGTTGCGGGTCGATCAGCAGTTCACCCGGTTTGTGCGTGTTGTGGTACGGCTTGAGCAGGGCAGCGGACTGCGCGGGGTATTCGAGCACGCCGTCGGCGAACACCTTGATGCCCGGCAGGGTCAGGTTCGGCACACCGGCGAACTGCTTGCGCACGTTGTCGATGGTCTGCAGGTCGGCGGGGGTGCTTTTCGGGTTGACCACCAGCAGCGCGGCGACATGCGCGTTGAGCCCACCCTGCTCGGCGAGCGCTTTGTAGGCCGGCAGCACGCCCACGGTATGGTCGGTGGGTTTGATGGCGAAAAGCGCCTCGCCGGGCATGCTGTTGGCTGCCGGGTCCATCCAGGCGGTGATGCCCATGCTGTTGTTGAACTGCACGGCGGCCTGTGCACCCTTGAGCAAGGTGGCGGCATCGGCCTTGGGCAGTACGCTGGCGACCCGGTCCCAGCCGGCGTCGACCAGGAAGCCACTGGGCTGGCCATCGTCGAAGCGGCCGAGGGTGTCTTTTTCCTGGGGGCTCAGGCTGCTCAGCAACGCCTTGTCGATACCGGCGCGCTTGAGCATGGCCTGGTTGGCCCAGGCGGTGTGGTAGTCCTCGCCAATGAACACGATGGGCGTCGTGGCCCACTCGCCCTGGCTGAAGCGCGCATTCAGTGCCTTGGCCTGGGCCCAGTAGCTCGAGCTGACGCCGAGCACCTGCAGCACATTGCCGTTGCGCGCACGCCCGTCATCGCGCCAGGCCCGCAGGCGGGCTTCGAAGTCATCCAGCGGCAGCGCCTCGCCGCCCATGTCGGCGCCACTCAGTTGCAGGCCGCCGAAGATGGCGTGGGAGTGGGTGTCGATCAGGCCCGGCGTGACCCGTTTGCCTTGCAGGTCGATCACCTGGGTGTGCGCGTCGGCGAGTGCGCGGGCCTGGGCATCGGAGCCCACCGCCAGCAGCTTGCCGCCTTCGATGGCGATGGCCTGCACCTGCGGGTTGTTGCGGTCGGCGGTAAAGATCTTGCCATTGACCAGCACCAGGTCTGCGGCGGCCAGCGCTTGCCCCGAGGAAAAAGCCACGGCCATCGCCAGCAAGCCAGGAAGACATCTCGACATGTGTAGCCTCTTGTATTTATTGGTGTAACGCGAGCCTAACCAGCGCGCGCCTGGCATAGAATCGCCAGAACGCTAAAAAGCCTTTTGCCATTCAGGAAAAACCGCATGGATACGTTGGGTGCGATTTCGATGTTCGTCGCCACTGCCGAGCACGGCAGTTTCAGCCGCGCGGCCGAGGCGCTGGGCAAGACGCCCTCGGCGCTGACCAAGGCGGTGACACACCTGGAACGTGAACTGGGCAGCCAGCTGTTCGAGCGCAGCACCCGGCGCATCGTGCTGACCGAAGCCGGCCGGCTGTACCTGGAAACCGCCCGGCAGGTGTTGAAGAGCCTGCATCAGGCCGGTGAGGAGATCAGCCAGTTGCAGGGGGTGTCCGGCACCTTGCGCCTGACCGCGCCGCTGGCGTTCGGCCGGGCGTTCCTGGCCGATGCCTGTGCCGGCTTCATGCGCGAATACCCGCAGATCCAGCTGCGGGTGGAGTTGTCCGATGCCTTTGTCGACCTGATCGAAGCCGGTTACGACCTGGCACTGCGCGAAGGGCGCAGCGACCTGCCGGGCCTGATTGCCCGAGTCATCGGCCACAACCGCATCTTTCTGTGTGCCAGCCCCGACTACATCGCGCGCAACCCGCTGCCGGTGACGGCGCACAGCATCGGCCAGCACCACTGGCTCAAGTACATTCACCCGGCGCTGGATGCGCGGTTCTGGTGGCTGCAGTGTGACGGTGTGCGCATGCGCCTGCCGTATCCGCAGAAGGCGCGGCTGGAAAGCGACAACTACGACTTGCTGCTACGCAATGCACTGGCGGGGCACGGCATCCTGCACACCCCGGAGTGGAGCGTGCGCCGATACCTTCAAGAGGGGCGGCTGGTGCGGGTCATGGAACACTGCGTGATAGAGCCGGATGCGTTCGGTGAAGACATCCTTGCGGTCTACCCCAGCCACCGGCGCGCCAGCGGCAAGGTGCTGGCGTTCATCGACTACTTGCAGGGCTACCTGCAGCGGCAGTGAGGTTCAGCCGATAGGGTCCTGGCCGAGCACCTTGCTCAACGCCACCCGGGCATCTTCCAGTTGCACCAGCGAAGCATGCCGTGCGCCCAGGGCGTCGCCGTTCTGGATGGCGGTGAGGATCGCCTTGTGCCGCGGCAACGCCAGTTCGTCGAAGTTGGGGCGCTGGTTGGAGTAGCGCACCGACTCACGCAACGCCAGCGAGAGCATGTTGCACAGGTAGGCGAGCAGGTCGTTATGGGTGGCTTCGGCGATGCGCGCGTGGAAGTCCAGGTCCGGTTGCAGGCGTTCCTCGTGAGTGCTTGCGGCTTCCATGCGCAGGTAGGCCTCGCTGATCGACGCGACATCGGCAGGGCTGGCGTTGGTCGCAGCCAGTGCTGCAGCGGCGGGTTCGATGACCCAGCGCACGCTGGACAGGGTGTTGAAGAATTCCTGCTGTGGCGTGGCCTGCATCAGCCAGTGCAGCACGTCCGGGTCGAGCATGTGCCAGTCGTGACGCGGGCGCACCAAGGTACCGACGCGTGGGCGGGCTTCGATCAGGCCCTTGGCGGTGAGGGCGCGCATCGCTTCACGGAACACCGGCCGGCTGATGGCGTAGGCTTCGCACAGGCTGGCTTCGGCGGGCAGTTTGTGCCCGGGCTGGAGCTGGCCGGATACGATCTGCAGACCGAGGTCCTGGACCAGGGTGGCGTGCATGCTCTTGCGCGTGGTGGGCTGGCGGTAGTTCATGTGCGGTGCTGGCGGTCCATCGGAGCGGGGAGGGCATCATAGCATCACAAGTCGAGCACAGGTCTTGCTCTTGTAGGAGCGGCCTCGTGTCGCGAAAGGGCTGCAAAGCAGCCCCCGGGTACCAGCAACAATGCACAGATCGCCGGGGCTGCTTTGCAGCCCTTTCGCGACACGAGGCCCTCCTACAAGAGCAGGGCCAGCGCGGGGTCAGTGGGAGTGCTTGGGCACCTCAGAGCCCCGGCAGCCGACCAGGAAGTCGAAGTCGCAACCTTCGTCGGCCTGCATCACATGGTCGAGGTACAACTTTGCATACCCCCCGCTGATCAACGGCTGCGGCGCTTGCAGGTCCGCCAGGCGGCCGGCCAGTTCCTCATCGGAAATATCCAGGTGCAGGCGGCCTGCCTGGCAGTCCAGCTCGATCCAGTCACCTTCGCGCACCGCCGCCAATGGCCCGCCTGCCGCCGCTTCTGGCGCCACGTGCAATACCACCGTGCCATACGCCGTGCCGCTCATGCGCGCATCCGAGATGCGCACCATGTCAGTCACGCCCTGGGCCAGCAGCTTGGCCGGCAGGCCCATGTTGCCGACTTCGGCCATGCCCGGGTAACCCTTCGGCCCGCAATGCTTCATCACCAGCACCGAGCTGGCGTCGACCTCCAGTTCCGGGTCGTTGATGCGTGCCTTGTAGTCTTCGAAGTTTTCGAACACCACGGCGCGGCCACGGTGGCGCATCAGCGCAGGTGTCGCCGCCGAGGGCTTGAGCACGGCGCCCTTGGGTGCAAGGTTGCCGCGCAGGATGCAGATGCCGCCATCGGCCACCAGCGGCTTGTCGATCGGGCGAATGACGTCTTCGTTGTACAGTGGTGCGCTTTGGCAGTTGTCCCACAGGCTCTTGCCATTCGCGGTCAGTGCGTCGGGGTTGGGCAGCAGGTTGTGCTCGCCGAGGCGGCGGATCACCGCCGGCAGGCCGCCTGCATAATAGAACTCTTCCATCAGGAAACGGCCCGACGGCTGCAGGTCGACCAGGGTCGGCGTACCGCGGCCGACACGGGTCCAGTCTTCCAGTTGCAGGTCCACGCCGATGCGCCCGGCGATGGCCTTGAGGTGGATCACGGCGTTGGTCGAGCCACCGATGGCGGCGTTGACGCGGATGGCATTCTCGAAGGCTTCGCGGGTGAGGATCTTCGACAGGCGCAGGTCTTCATTGGCCATCTCGACGATGCGCATGCCCGACAGGTGAGCGAGCACGTAACGGCGCGAGTCCACAGCCGGGATCGCAGCATTGTGCGGCAGCGAAGTGCCCAGGGCTTCGGCCATGCAAGCCATGGTCGAGGCGGTACCCATGGTGTTGCAGGTACCGGCCGAGCGCGACATGCCGGCCTCGGCCGAAAGGAATTCGTTCAGGTCGATCTGCCCGGCTTTGTAGGCCTCATGCATCTGCCAGACGATGGTGCCGGCGCCGATGTCGCGGCCCTTGTGCTTGCCGTTGAGCATCGGCCCGCCGGTCACCACGATCGCTGGCACGTCACAGCTGGCAGCCCCCATCAGCAGTGCCGGGGTGGTCTTGTCGCAGCCGGTGAGCAACACCACGGCATCCACTGGGTTGCCGCGGATGGCTTCTTCCACGTCCATGCTCGCCAGGTTGCGGGTGAGCATGGCGGTGGGGCGCAGGTTGGACTCGCCGCTGGAGAACACCGGGAACTCCACCGGGAAGCCGCCGGCCTCCAGCACGCCTTTCTTCACGTGTTCGGCGATCTTGCGAAAGTGCGCGTTGCATGGAGTCAGCTCAGACCAGGTGTTGCAGATGCCGATGATCGGCTTGCCCTGGAATTCGTGGTCAGGGATGCCCTGGTTCTTCATCCAGCTGCGGTACATGAAGCCGTTCTTGTCGGCCGTGCCGAACCATTGGGCGGAGCGCAGGGGGCGTTTGCTATCAGACATGACGGACACCTTATTAGTATTACTATTTGTCGTTATTTGGCGACTCTATCGCTAAAAAAGCGCCTTGTGAAGGGTTGTTGTTTTAAATAGTAATACTATATGATCCTTTCACCGCGCCGGAGGTCTGCCCACAAAACCCCGGCCATGTGCTGTCCCCATTACAAGAACAATCGGAGACCTCGCCATGATTCAGGAGCAGCGGCTCGTCCGCCTGATCACGCTGAAACTCATCCCTTTTCTGGTCCTGCTTTACCTGGTGGCCTACGTCGATCGCTCGGCGGTGGGCTTTGCCAAGCTTCATATGGGAGCCGACATTGGCATCGGTGATGCTGCCTACGGCCTGGGGGCCGGGCTGTTCTTCATCGGCTACTTCCTGTTCGAGGTCCCCAGCAATCTGTTGCTCGACCGCTTCGGCGCGCGGCGCTGGTTCGCCCGCATCCTGGTGACCTGGGGCGCGATCACCATTGGCATGGCATTCGTCACCGGGCCCCATGGCTTCTATGTGATGCGCTTCCTGCTCGGTGCTGCCGAGGCGGGCTTCTTCCCCGGCGTGCTGTACTACATCACCCAGTGGTACCCGGTACGCCATCGCGGCAAAATCCTCGGCTTCTTCATCCTCTCCCAGCCACTGGCGATGCTGGTCACGGGGCCGCTGTCGGGCGCCTTGCTGGGCCTGGACGGCAACCTCGGCCTGCACGGCTGGCAGTGGCTGTTCATCTGTATCGGTACCCCGGCGGTGCTACTGGCCTGGCCGACCCTGCGCCTGCTGCCCGATGGCCCGGACAAGGTGCGCTGGCTGGACGACACTCAGCGCAGCTGGCTCAAGGAGCAGCTGGCCGAAGACCTGCGCGAGTTCGGCCAGACCCGCCACGGCAATCCGCTGCATGCCCTGAAGGATGGCCGGGTGTTGCTGCTGGCGCTGTTCTACCTGCCGATGACCCTGAGCATCTACGGCCTGGGGCTGTGGCTGCCAACGCTGATCCACCAGTTCGGCGGCAGCGACTTGGTGACCGGCTTCGTCTCGGCGGTGCCATACCTGTTCGGCATCATCGGCCTGCTGATCATTCCGCGCAGTTCCGACCGCCTCAACGATCGCTATGGCCACCTCGGCCTGCTCTATGCCCTGGGCGCCCTGGGCCTGTTCCTCAGCGCCTGGCTGACAATGCCGGCAATGCAGCTGGCGGCGTTGTGCCTGGTGGCCTTTGCGCTGTTTTCCTGCACGGCGATCTTCTGGACCTTGCCTGGGCGTTTCTTCTCTGGTGCCAGCGCGGCGGCCGGCATCGCCCTGATCAACTCGATTGGCAACCTCGGCGGCTACCTTGGCCCCTTCGGCATCGGCGCGCTCAAGGAGCACACCGGCCAGCTGTCCTCGGGCCTGTACTTCCTGGCCGTGGTCATGCTGTTCGGGTTGGCATTGACCGGCGTCGTCTACAACCGCCTGGAGCGCCGCCAGCGCCAGGCATCCGTGAACATTGCAACCGACAAGCGAGCACAAGCATGCGACTGATCCAATTCGAAACCGCCGCCGGCCAGCGCCGGGTCGGCGTGGTGGAGGGCGAGCGTGCCCTGGAAATCTGTGGCGCCAGCAGTACCCGTGAACTGGCCCTGCAGGCTATTGCTGCTGGCCGCGACCTGGCCACCCAGGTGCGGGCTGCAGGCCTTGGCGAAGGGCATGACTATCAAGCCCTGCTTGCCGAAGGCCGAGTGCTGCCACCGCTGGACCATGAAGACCCGGCGCATTGCCTGGTGACCGGTACCGGCCTGACCCACCTGGGCAGCGCCGCCACCCGCGACAAGATGCATCAGCAGCAGGCCGAGGGTGCCGTCACCGACAGCATGCGCATGTTCCAGTGGGGCCTGGAGGGCGGCCGACCGTCAGCGGGCGAGGAGGGTGCGCAACCGGAGTGGTTCTACAAGGGCGATGGCGCCATCGTCGTGCGCCCGGGGGCCGACCTGCCCTTGCCGGCGTTCGCCGAGGATGCCGGAGAAGAACCGGAGCTGGTCGGGCTGTATGTGATCGGCGAGTGCGGCACACCGTTCCGCCTGGGTTACGCCCTGGGCAACGAGTTTTCCGACCATGTGATGGAGCGCCGCAACTACCTGTACCTGGCGCATTCCAAGCTGCGCGCCTGCAGCTTTGGCCCCGAACTGCGCCTGGGGGCGCTGCCAGCGCACCTGGAAGGCCGCAGCCGCATCCTGCGCGATGGCCAGCAACTGTGGAGCAAACCGTTCCTGTCCGGGGAGCAGAACATGTGTCACAGCTTCGAAAACCTCGAATTCCATCACTTCAAGTACGCCCAGTTCCTGCGCCCGGGCGATGTCCACGTGCATTACTTCGGCACCGCCACGCTGTCGTTCGGTGACGGCATCCAGGCACGCCCCGGCGACACCTTCGAGGTCAGCCTCGACGCCTTCGGCCAGCCATTGCGCAACGGCATCGCCGCTGCTGACCGGGCGCCGCGCCCGGGCCTGGTGAAAAGCCTCTGAGCCTTCAATCGTTGTCACAGGAGTCAATCATGTCGGGAAGCAACTTTATCGGCGGCGCCCGCAGCGCCGCTGGCAGCGTGCGTCTGCAGAGCTTCGACGCACGCAGTGGCGAGCCCTTGCCGGTCGTCTTCAGCCAGGCCACGCCTGACGAGGTGGACGCCGCCGCCCGCGCCGCCGAGCAGGCCTTTGCCGGGTACAACGGCCTGGCGCCGCAACGACGCGCGCACTTTCTGGAGGCCATAGCCGAGCAGCTGGATGGATTGGGCGAGGCGTTCATCGATACGGTTTGCCGCGAAACGGCCTTGCCCGCCGCACGCATCCAGGGCGAGCGCAGCCGTACCAGCAACCAGTTGCGCCTGTTCGCCCAGGTACTGCGCCGCGGCGACTATCTGGGGGCGCGCATCGACCGTGCGCAACCGCAGCGCCAGCCACAGCCGCGACCGGACCTGCGCCAGTACCGTACCGGCGTCGGTCCGGTGGCGGTGTTCGGGGCCAGCAACTTCCCGCTGGCGTTCTCCACCGCTGGGGGCGATACCGCCGCCGCGCTGGCTGCTGGCTGCCCGGTGGTGGTCAAGGCCCACAGCGGCCACATGGCCACGGCCGAGTATGTCGGCGAGGCGATTCACCGTGCCGCCGAGGCCACCGGCATGCCGGCGGGGGTGTTCAACCTGATCTACGGCGCCGGCGTGGGTGAAGCGCTGGTCCGCCACCCGGCGATCCAGGCGGTCGGCTTCACCGGCTCGCTCAAAGGTGGCCGCGCCCTCTGCGACCTGGCAGCGGCGCGCCCGCAGCCGATCCCGGTGTTCGCCGAGATGAGCAGCATCAACCCGGTGCTGGTGCTGCCCGCAGCGCTGCAGGCCAGGGGCGAGCAGGTGGCCGGTGAATTGGCAGCATCAGTGGTGTTGGGGTGTGGGCAGTTTTGCACCAACCCAGGGCTGGTCATCGGCATTGCCGGGCCCGCGTTTGCGGCGTTTGTTGCGGCGCTCGGTGCGCGCATGGCCGACCAGCCGGGCCAGACCATGCTCAATGCTGGCACCTTGCGCAGCTACGCGAGTGGTGTGGCGCGCCTGCACCAACACCCGGGCGTGCGTCACCTGGCAGGGCAGGAGCAGCGCGGCGACCAGGCCTATGCTCAGCTGTTCCAGGCCGATGTCAGTTTGCTGCTGGAGGGGGATGAGCTGTTGCAGGAAGAAGTCTTCGGCCCGACCACGGTGGTTGTCGAGGTGGCCGACGCAACCGAACTGCGCCGTGTACTGGAGGCTTTACACGGTCAACTGACTGCGACGCTGATCGCTGAACCTGCAGACCTGGAGCGCTTTGCCGCGCTGGTGCCGCTGCTTGAACGCAAGGCCGGCCGGTTGTTGGTCAATGGCTATCCGACGGGGGTCGAGGTGAGTGATGCGATGGTGCATGGCGGGCCGTATCCGGCTACGTCCGATGCGCGTGGGACCTCGGTGGGGACGCTGGCCATTGATCGCTTCCTGAGGCCGGTGTGCTACCAGAACTATCCGGATGCCTTGCTGCCGGAGGCGTTGAGGAACGCCAATCCGTTGGGGCTGTTGCGCCTGGTCGATGGTGAGTACAGCCGGGAAGCCTTGATTTAGGGCTGCTGGCCTCTTCGCGGGCAAGCCCGCTCCCACAGGATTTGCGCCTGCCCTGAAATTTGCGCTTTGACT
Source organism: Pseudomonas putida (assembly GCF_002025705.1). Lineage (NCBI taxonomy): Bacteria > Pseudomonadati > Pseudomonadota > Gammaproteobacteria > Pseudomonadales > Pseudomonadaceae > Pseudomonas > Pseudomonas putida. The sequence goes on from NZ_CP018846.1 coordinate 2,254,894, forward strand.
GTGGCAGCGGGCTGGCCCGCGAAAGGGCACTTGCAGACAAACGAGCAAGTCGCCCCAGCCTGTGAGAGGATGTCCACCACCCCAGCCAGGACCCCGAACGCAGCCTGATGAAGACACCAAAACGAATCGAACCACTGATCGAAGACGGCCTGGTCGACGAAGTACTGCGGCCCTTGATGAGCGGCAAGGAAGCAGCCGTCTACGTGGTGCGCTGCGGTGCCCAGGTCCGCTGCGCCAAGGTCTACAAAGAGGCCAACAAGCGCAGCTTCCGCCAGGCCGCCGAGTACCAGGAGGGCCGCAAGGTCCGCAACAGCCGCCAGGCCCGGGCCATGGCCAAGGGCAGCAAGTACGGCCGCAAAGAGGCCGAAGACGCCTGGCAGAACGCCGAAGTAGCGGCACTGTTCCGCCTGGCCGGCGCCGGTGTGCGGGTGCCCAAGCCGTACGACTTCCAGGACGGCGTGTTGCTGATGGAGCTGGTGACCGACGCCGACGGCGATGCTGCACCGCGCCTGAACGATGTGCACCTGGAGGCTGAAGAAGCCCGCGAATACCATGCCTTCGTCATCCGCCAGATCGTGCTGATGCTCTGCGCCGGCCTGGTGCATGGCGACCTGTCCGAATTCAACGTGCTGCTCGGCCCCGATGGCCCGGTGATCATCGACCTGCCGCAGGCGGTGGATGCGGCGGGTAACAACCATGCGTTCAGCATGCTGCAGCGTGACGTGGCGAACATGGCGCATTACTTCGGGCGCTTTGCCCCGGAGCTCAAGAGCACCCGCTACGCCGATGAGATGTGGGCGTTGTACGAAGCCGGTGAACTGCGCACGGACAGCCCGCTGAGCGGGGAGTTCGAGGAAGACGAGCATGCCGCCGACGTGTCTGGCGTGATGCGCGAGATCGATGCCACCCTGCGCGATGAAGCCCGCCGCCGTGCAGCGCGGGAAGAGGCCGAGCACGGGCCGGCCAAGGCTGAAGAGCCGACGCCGCCGTGGATGCAGTAACGGTTTGACTGCAGCTGCTCTGCGCAGCCTGCCTCTTTCTTCAGGGCCCCACCTTTATCTGGGTAGGGTGGGGTTCTGAAGGCGTTGGCTTGTCAGTGTCAGTAATAACGGCTTTAAATCTAATATTCCCGCATATATTCCTACTTTGCGGGTAATAAATTCCTACATATAAATTCGCGCCCCTCGGAACACTCCTACAGTAATGATTGGCTGTTGGGAATATTCCTGCAGGATAAGTCGGGTCCGTGTAGGACTATTATCCTATTGCCAGGCGCTAGTATCTGCCCATGTTCTAATTGCACATGGGGTGAACAGGTGTCCGATCAAGCTGAAGTCGGTGAGCACCAAACACGTGATAGCGGCCTGGCCTGCCTGGTCATGCTGGCGCGATATCACGATGTAGCGGTTTCTTCTGAACAACTGAGCCATGAGTTTGCAACGGATGGCATGCCATTTTCCGTTGCGCAGATATTGCGGGCGTTCCAGCAATTTCGCCTGAAAGCCAAACATCGACGCACCGACCTGAAGCGCCTGGCGCACATGCCGCTGCCGGCCATCGCAGCGGACAGGCAAGGTGGCTATTTCATCATTGCCCGGATAGAGGGCGAGCGAGTGCTGGTGCAGGACCCACGGGTTTTTGCGCCGCAAACCTGGACGCTGGCCGAGCTCGAGCAGCGCTGGGCCGGGGAGCTGATTCTGGTCCGCTCGGACGCGCCCTTGCCGCGAGGGCTTGAACGGTTTGACCTGACCTGGTTTATCCCGGCAGTGGTCAAGCATCGAAAGTTGCTGGGTGAGGTATTGCTGGTTTCACTCATCATCCAGATCCTCGCACTGCTGACGCCGTTGTTCTTCCAAGTGGTAATGGACAAAGTACTGGTCCACCGGGGCCTGACCACTCTGGATGTGATTGCGCTGGGCCTGTTGACTGTATTGCTCTTCGAAAGTTTGCTCAGTGGCTTGCGTGCCTATGTGTCGGCGCATACCGCTTCGCGCATCGATGTTGAACTGGGCGCCAAGTTGTTTCAGCACTTGATAGAACTACCGCTCGCCTATTTTCAGGCGCGGCGCGTTGGGGATTCGGTTGCTCGCGTGCGTGAACTGGAAAACATCCGCAGTTTTCTGACCAGTAACAGCATCACCTTGCTGTTGGATATGTTGTTCGTTGCGGTATTCATCGTGGTCATGTTGCTGTACAGCGGTTGGCTGACGCTGCTGGTCATCGCTTCATTGCCGCTTTACCTGCTTGTCTCGGTGCTGGTCACCCCTGTGTTGCGTGCCCGGATCGACCAGAGCTTTCAACGTGGCGCGGAAAACCAGGCCTTCCTGGTAGAAGCGGTCAATGGCATCGACACGTTGAAAACCATGGCTGTAGAGCCGCAAGTCACGCGTAGATGGAACCAGCAGCTGGCGGCCTATGTTACCGCCAGTTTCAAGACCCAGAACCTCTCCAACATCGCCAATGAAAGCGTTGCCCTCATCGGCAAACTGGTCACGGTCGGCACCTTGTGGCTGGGTGCGCGGCTGGTCATCGAGGGGGAACTGACGGTCGGCGAACTGATCGCCTTCAACATGCTCGCGGGCCGTGTGGCCCAGCCGATCATGCGCCTGGCGCAGTTGTGGACGAGCTTTCAGCAGACCGGTATCTCGATCCAGAGGCTGGGCGACATCCTCAACAACCGTACCGAGGTCAGCCATGGCGCGCAGTTGCCTGCGTTGAGCGGGGGCATCGAACTCGATCAGGTGTGCTTCCGTTATCGCCCGGGTGGCAACGAGGTCCTGCGCGACGTCAGCCTGAAGATCAGCCCTGGCGAAGTGATCGGCATTGTCGGCAGGTCAGGTTCAGGCAAAAGTACGCTGACCCGCCTGATACAACGGCTGTATTCGCCGGAAAGGGGGCGGGTGCTGCTCGATGGTGCCGACCTGGCGCTGGCCGATGTCTCTTCGCTGCGACGGCAGGTCGGTGTGGTGCTGCAGGAGAACATGCTGTTCCGGCGCACCGTGCGCGAGAACATCGCGTTGGCCAACCCTGCAGCCCCCCTTGAGGAGGTCATTGCAGCGGCCACGCTGGCAGGTGCGCATGAGTTCATCCTCGAGCTGCCTGACGGCTATGAAACATTGGTTGGCGAGCACGGCGCCAGCCTGTCGGGTGGCCAGCGGCAACGGATCGCGATCGCCCGTGCTTTGATGGGCAACCCGCGCATTCTCATTCTGGATGAAGCCACCAGTGCCCTGGACTATGAGTCCGAACGGATCATCCAGCAGAACATGGCGCGTATCTGCGCCCGGCGTACCGTGATCATCATCGCCCACCGCCTTTCTGCCGTGCGCCATGCCGACCGCATCGTGGTCATGGAGCGGGGGCAGATCATCGAGCAGGGCGCTCACGATGTTCTGTTGGGCAACCCGCAAGGCGCTTATGCCTACCTGCATCGGTTGCAACAGGGGGCGGCAGCATGAGTGCGCCTGTCCTCGACCTGCTGGAACGCTACCGCGAGGCATGGCGCAACGCCTGGGGGCGCCGCCGCGTCATGCAAGGGGAACCACGGGAAGCCGATGAGCTGGCGTTCCTGCCCGCGGCGCTGGCCTTGCAGGAAACCCCGGTACATCCGCTACCGCGCCGCGTGCAATGGTGCCTGCTGGCGCTGATAGCGCTGGCCTTGCTGTGGGCCTGCCTGGGCGAAATCGATGTAGTCGCCAGCGCCGAGGGCAGGATCGTGCCCAGCGGCAGGAGCAAGGTGATCCAGGCCAGTGAGGTCGCGGTGGTGCAGGCGATTCATGTGGTGGATGGCCAGACCGTTGCCAGAGGCGACCTGCTGGTTGAACTCGAAGGGCAACTGACCGCCGCCGACATCAAGCGCCTGAATAGTGAGCTGCTGGCAGCCCGGATCGACCTGGCACGCGCTGCTACCTTGCTGGAAGCGCTCGATGGCAACACCGCGCCGGCCTCCCTGGCGCCACGCATTCCCCAGGCCACGGCGCTACAGCAAGCAGCCGCACAACGCTGGCTGCATGGGCAGTACCAGGAGCTGCGCACTTCGTTGCAACAGGCGGATGCCGAAATCGCCCAGCGCGGAGCAGAGATGCGCTCGGCGCAAGCCCGCGCCGATGCGCTGCAGCAATTGCTGGTGATTACCCGCCAGCTCACGGCGGACTACCAGCAACTGTTCAGCGAGTCGGCGGTTGCCAAGCACACCTACCTGGAGAAGGAACAGGCCCGCCTGGAACAAGAGCGCGAGCTGGCCATTCAACGTTCACGCATCGAAGAACTGGGCGCTGCCCGCCTGGCGGCCCAGCACCGCCGCGAAGGCATCATCGCCCAGCTGCGCCGGGCCATGCTCGACCTGCATGCCGAGGCCGACCGGCAGATCGCGACCCTGAGCCAGGAGTTGTACAAGGCCGAGCAACGGCATCGGCTCCGGGCGCTGACATCCCCGGTCGACGGCACGGTGCAGCAATTGGCCATTCATACCCAAGGTGGAGTTGTGACCCCTGCGCAAACACTGATGGTGATTGTGCCAAGTGATCAGCCAGTTGAAGTGGAAGTGCAGATCGAGAACAAGGATATCGGCTTTGTACAGGCGGGGCAGGCGGTAGAGGTGAAAGTCGAGACCTTTACGTTTACCAAGTATGGCGTTGTGCCGGGGGTTGTTCAGAGTGTTTCCAATGATGCCGTTGAAGATGAGCGGCGGGGGTGGGTTTACAACGCTCGGATTCAGTTGGGATTAAGTACTTTGCGGATTGGGGATAAAGATGTGCCGCTTGCGCCTGGTATGGCTGTGCGTGCAGAACTGATTATTGATAAGCGGAAGGTGATTAGTTACTTCCTTAGTCCGTTGCAGCGGCATGTTAGAGAGAGCTTGGGAGAGCGATGAGACTGCCTAAGTGTGGTGTTGAAGAGTGGGCTCAATGAAGAAGTCACTGGGGGTGTACGTGTTGATGGTGATGTGGAATTTACTAAGGGTTTTGGTGTTCTTGATGCTGTTGTTCTTGCCAGGTAGCTTATTTGGCTACCTGCTTTTGATTAGGTGGTGGTTTGGCTAGGCGGGCGATTCCGCCATAAGGGGCTGTTTGCTTGGGAGGTTTCTAATGCTGAAACTTGATGCTATTCGGCTGTATGTAATTGTTTGGCGGCTGCTGAGGGTTTGTGGTGGATTTTTTTTCATCGTTTGGATTGGGCCATATGTTTGGGCGGGTGTTTATCATTATCTATATGCGAAGCCAGTTCAGCCCTATGAGCCACCTCCGGTTGTCTGCGGAAAAATGACAGGTGAGGTGTATGAGTTCTCCCGGTTATACCTTCCTTTTTGGCCTGAGTACGAAAAGGTACCTTCAAATGGTTCGTACTATGTGGAAAAAAACGATTGCGAAAAGAATATTGAATTAATTTTCCTGGCAATGACTTGGCCAGGGTTGGGGTCTACAGAAGATCGCCGGGTTTATGAACGGCTTTTGGATAAGAAAGGTTTGTTGGTTGCAGTTGCTCCGGTGGTGGCGAGTGAAAACTATCTTGATCGATGGCGAGACTACCTGTTAGCGAAACTGTCATTTCAGGTCGCGCCCGTTGCTGTATATGACAGTTCGCTAAGTCTCTATGGCTCAGTGGATAACGGTTTTTCTTGGGGGCGGCAAAGCAGAAGAATTTTTTGGAGCGAAGAGTTAGGGGTGATTACATCAGTGACCATTTGCAACTGGCAAGCGCGGGAGCCAGATTTCTATGCTTGTGAAATGACATTTTTGATGCGCGGGTCTTTGATAGTGAGAGTCACGATGTCTCCGGAAAATCTGGGGCAATGGTACGAAGTCAGGCGTGCGCTCGAAGCATTTATCGTCGATAGAAAGAAAGTCATGTGATGTGTCGTAAATCAAGGAGGTTAGATGAAAAAATCCTTCGGCATGTTTGCGCTGATTGTCGTGTGGAACGTGCTGAGGCTTTTGGTTTTGCTGATGCTTTTTCTTTCAACTGCAAATGTTGGATTCGCTGCGGCGTAGGTGGTTTCGGTCTCGTCTTAAGAGGTGTTACTCGCTGGTCGCGGAATTAATTGTTGTTGGCGTTGTTGTTTCATCGTTCTCGCATGTGCAGCAGTGTCCGGTAAGATAAGTTAATAGGGCTGATGCATTGTGTGAAGAAATTACATGAGCTATAACTTGAGGGTTTTTTATGTCTGGCTTGCTTCAGGAAGATGTAAGGCGTGCGCGCGAGATTTTCGAATCTGAAGGGATTGGCGCAATGTATGACTATTTGGAAAGTAAAGGGGATCGCTATGCGATTCTCGCAAATGGGGTGGCAAGAGGGAACTCAATAGCAGGCATTGCTGCGATCGATTTTATGAAGCGCACGGAACAAGGCGCCGGTCGCCCCATGCAGGAGGAGGATGTCGAACAGGTACGATTTAAAATGGCCGAGGCCTATCTGGGAGTATTGGCTGAAAAAGTCAAGGCAGGAACTATTGATCTCGAAATCAATCATTTGGAGGTGTGGGGATTTCACTCGAATGTTTTCGAAGATATGGGAAGATCAAAAGACGCTTGGACGCTGAATACCGTATTTAATTTGCTTCATGAAGACGCACGGGAGACCTATTGGAAAGAGGTTTTGGGCGCGGCAGGGAGCCTACCCTCTGAGTTATGGCTGTCGCTTCGAACTGATGCGAGCGTGGCATTTTCGTCAGCGATGGCGCCTGAAGAGTTACGTGTCCAAGCAGAGTCCTGGAAAGCTAGGATTGATTCACCAGGAGGAGTGGCGTCCGTTTTACTAGGCTTAGGTACCGTGACGGCAAATGGTATCCAGGGTGTGATCTCAGATTTGATCAACACGGATGGGCCCGCACCTTCCCAACCCATCCAGATCGAAATCACCCCAACCACCGACTCCCGCCGCGACCTACAAGGCCAGGACGACATCCGTAACGACGTCTCCGCCGGCTATGTCACCCGCCGCCTGACCCACAGCATTGCCTTCACCGACAAAACCCTCGACAACACTGACTTCACCTCCGCCCAGCTGGGCAGCCTGGCCACTGGCGGCATTCGCCCCGGCGAACTGCAGGTAGACCCCAACGTGCGCCCCAACCAGCACCTGGCGCAGTTCTACCAGGATGGCACTGACACGCCGGACTTCAGCCTGCGCAACGCCGCTGTCTTGAACGGCCTGGCCGCCATGACCACGGTCAACACCTTCGTCGACCCGCTGTTGTTCGACCTCAGTGGCCAAGGCGCAGGGATGACCGGTATCGAGGACGCCGTGCTGTTCGATGTCGACAACAGCGGCCAGCTACGGCGCACAGGCTGGGCCGACCGGCAGACCGGGATGTTGGTGCACGATGACGGCAGTGGGCAGGTCGTCAGCATCCGCCAGCTGTTCTCTGAATACTACGGTGGCCAGCCAGGCAGCAACGGCGCGTCGGGCGAGGCGCCTTTCAAGGATGGCTTCGCTGCGCTGGCCAGCGTAGATGCCAATGCCGATGGCTTGATTACCCCCGAAGATGCGGCGTGGGCAGAGCTGAAGCTGTGGGTCGATGCGAACCATGATGGCCGAACCGATGCCGGTGAGCTCAAGGCACTGCCGGAACACGGCATCACGCAGATCGACCTGCGTCAGGTCCAGCCAGTGAACGAGGTGCGCCAGGGCAACGAAGTCATCTCCCGCGGCGCGTTCGTGGCCAATGGCGTGGAACGGGAAGTGCTGGCAGTGAAGTACCTCGCCGACACAGTGGGCAATCTCGTGGAGCAGCAAGACGGCGCCACCTTGCTGACCTCCGTCAGTGGGTCGATCTCGCGCCGTTCCTATATCAGCAACAGCCCGCAAGGTACCGAGCTCGATGCCGCCGCGCTAGGCGTGGATACCGTCCAGGGCGGGGCGGGTGACGATGTGCTCAAGGCCGCACCAGGCGGCAGCTGGCTGGTGGGTGGCGCTGGCAGCAACACCTATGAAGGCGGCGCCGGTGACGATGTGCTGGTGATCAGCGCCAGTGACCAGCAGGCCAACATCCGGGGTAACGGCGGGCGCGATACTGCTCTGATCGTCGGCATGCAGGGTGTCGGCCTGAACATGGCCGAGGCCGGGCTGACCATCGCCCAAGGTGGCCGTGGCAGAGACGTGATTGCCAGCGGCGGGCAGCGCGGCGTTTTCATCAAGGGTGGCTCTGGCGACAGCCTGCTGATCGGTGGTGGCGGCAACGATGTGCTGGTTGGCGGAACGGGCCGCAACACTATCATCGGCGGCACTGGCAAGGCGGTCATCTATGCCGGCCCCAATGGCGATCGGATTCAGGCCTCGGCCGCAGGCAGCATCATCCACGCCGGCGGCGGTGCAGACCAGATCATGGGCGGTGCGGCGGATGACGTCATCGAGGCCGGGCGCGGCGATGCAATCATCGACGGCGCAGGTGGAGTCAACCTTGTCACCCTGCATGGCAATCACGATGAGTACCTGATTGCGCGCACGGCGACGGGCTATCAGATCACTGATCGGCAGGCTGGGCGTGACGGTAGCCTGGCCTTGAGCAATGTTCAGAAACTCAGTTTTGCCGATATAGCGTCGGTCGACCTGCAAGCCCCCGGTGCACTGCCGGTTGGCGATACCCTTGCCCCGGAACAGATGGCGGCATTCACCACCACGCCAGACGCCCTGGTCATTCCTGCCTCGGTGCTACTGGCCAACGACCTGCCACTCAACAGTACTGGCCCACTGCGGATTGCCTCGGTCGGCGACGGGACGGGTGCGACCGTCCGGCTCAACGAGCAGGGTGATGTCGAAGTCACGCCGTTGCCTGGCCATGATGCTGATGTGACCTTCCGCTATGACCTGGTCGATGCTGCCGGCAACGCATCGATGGGCGTGACGGAGGTCTCCAGCGGCGCATCGGCACCCTTGCGCGCCACAGTGACCTTGCGTCACGAACAGTCGCCTGTCGATCCGTTGGCGCCACGCCAGTGGTACCTCGATGAGATCGATGTCCAGCCGATCTGGCGTGAGTTCACGGGCAAGGGCGTGAGGATCGGCCAGTTCGAGCCTGGGGGTGAATTCGCCGTTGCGCCGGAAATTCTCGACATCGAACACCCGGACCTGAAAGCCAATATCGACCCCATCTGGCTGCAGACCCAGCGCAGCAATGGCACGCTCCCGCCCCTGGCTTCCAACCATGCGACGCAAGTGGCAGGGGTCATGGTGGGCGCGCGCAATGATCAAGGGGGTATCGGCATTGCCTATGACGCGAAACTCGGCGGGCACTACCTGGCTAACAAAGGCGATGACCTGACCAGCCTGGGGCAGATGGTCAATTACGACATCGCCAACCACAGTTGGGGCTTCAGGAACGACTTCGCCATCGGCAACGTGCCTGAAGGCAGGGTCGACACGTCCCTGGCCCTGGCCTTCAGCGCAACGCTGGCGGCCACCAACGGGCGCGGCGGGCTGGGTACCGTCATCGTCACCTCGGGCGGCAACCAACGCGAACACGGCGGCAGCGCGCAAGGTTCGCTGATCAACAACAGCCGTCACGCTATCGAAGTGGCGGCCGTCAATGCCAAGGCAGACCTCTCGGTACTGCAGGTGGCCAGTGCGCCGTTTTCCAACCCCGGTTCAAGCCTGCTGGTGGCGGCGCCGGGTAGCCATGTGCTGTCCAGCGGCATCAACCTGGAGGCAGAGCGCGGCGCCAAGGTCGGCAGCGCCTATGGCACGACCCAGGGCACCAGTTTCGCCGCACCGATCGTCTCGGGTGTGGTGGCGTTGATGCTGCAGGCCAACCCGGCCCTTGGCTACCGGGATGTACAGCAGATTCTTGCGCTGTCCGCGCGCAAAGTCGATGACCCGGCTACTGCCTGGCGTGATAACGCCGGGCTCAACTGGAATGGCGGTGGCATGCGTGCCAGTCATGACTACGGGTTCGGCATGATCGATGCTCGCGCCGCCGTGCGCCTGGCCGAGTCGTGGGCTGGCCAGGCAAGCAAGGCCAACGAGCAGCAGCTGGCGGCCGAAAGCGAAGCGCTTGCGCAGGTGATTGCGCCCGGTCAGGTCAGCACATTCGCTTTGAGCATGCCGGCCGGGGTCCTGGTGGAGCATGTCGAAGTCGATGTTCATTCGCAGGTCGGCCGCCTCGGCGATATGACCGTTACGCTGGTGTCTCCCGGCGGAACGCGCAGCGTGCTCTTGGACCGCGCTGGCAAGGCGCCGGGCTCGGGCGATGATGACCTGGGCAACCCGCGCGCAGGCGAATTCAAGTACGGATTCATGTCGACCCATCATCGCGGTGAGCGCTCCGCAGGCGAATGGCGTCTGGAAGTCAGCAATGCCGGCAACGGGCTGCCGCTGACGCTTGATCGGTGGGCACTGCGTGTCGTGGGTAGCCCCAGCAATGCCAACGATGTCTATTACTACACCAACGACTACGCCGATGCCGTGACCCAGAACGCTGCGCGCGCGGTGCTGGACGATACGGTCAACGGCACCGCCGGTGGCCGCAATACTCTCAATGCCGCTGCTGTGAGCGGTAGTATTTCGGTCGATCTGGTCAGTGGCATCGCCAGCATCGCCGGCACCGCACTCACTATCACGCCTGGCGCGGTGCACAACCTGATCGGTGGTGACGGTGACGACACGCTCATCGCCAGTGCGGACGGTGCCTTGCTCGATGGCGGCCGCGGTTACAACTTGCTCAGGGGCGGGAGCGGAACAGATCGCTATGTCATTCACAAGCGTGCAGCGGGCCGTGATGAACTTGAACAGTTCGAGCAGTCCCGCGAGATCGTCGACCTGATAGGGTTTGGCGGCAAGACCTTCGCCGATCTGCAACTCATCCAGGAGGGCTCGGCCACTGTGGCCGACCTGGGTAATGGGCAGACCCTGCGCTTTGCACAGCGGTCTGTCGCCGAACTGCAGCCAAGCAACTTCCGTTTCCTGGACACGCTGATTGCTGCGCCTGGCTATTTTGACGGCAGCCCTGAAGGGCAGACGCAAGCGCCTGTCGACGGTGTCGTGCTGCTCAGTGGGGGCTCTGGAGGGGTGTCACTGACATCGGATACCTCGGGGCGACTTGTCGCGTCGTTGACAGGCACGATCTACGGCCCGGCGAGTGTCGCTCCCAGTGTATTCGTGGTGGAGAAACAGGACGGTGTGACCAACTACTGGAACACGGTACGTGGTTTCCGGCACGGTATCGACAAGATCGACCTGAGCCAGACGGGCATCAGCCGCTATGAAGACTTGCAGCTTACCAAGGACGAGCGTTTCCAGCTGAATGGTTTTGCCCAGATACACGGGGTAACGGTGGCGGGGCAAGGCAGCACGGTGAAGCTGCTGTATCTGGATGCGCTGGAGCTGGCCCAGGTAACAGCCGATGATTTCATCTTCGCCTCGCCTGCAGCGGCGGGCTTGCCTGCCATGGCACCCGCAGCGCTGCCCAACCTTGCCAACCTGGTGGATGCCATGGCGGCGTTCGCCCCGGAGCCAGCCAGCAGCAAGCTGCTTGCCGAGGCGCCCACCCAGCGCTGGGAATCGACCATTGCCGTAGCGGCCTGACCCAGCTCAAGAACGCCAATGCTCACTTCACGCGCAGGGCGGCACATAGTCGTTGCGCTGATAAAAGCGCTCCAGCTCATGTGCCGCCGGCTCCTCGCCGGTGAAGATGTGCAGGTACTCTGGTATGAAGCGCATCCGGTATTCCAGCGGTTCGACGGTCTTCATGCTGATGTAGCCGATCTGCGTCAGGTAGATCGAGCGGGCGCGGGTAGCGGCGGCGTCCTCGCTGAAGCCGAAGCGGTCGAACATTTCCTTCAGCGCTGCCATGCGCAGGCTGTCGGCCTGCTTGATTTCCTCCGCCACCTGCTCCGATTGCAGCGCCCAGCTGCGCATGGCGAATTCGCACTGTGAATCGAACAGCTCGGTGTTCAGCCAGCAGTCGAACACGTTGAGGATCGCCTCGGTGATCGACCCTGCGTAGGCCTGGGCGTGGCTCACCAGGTTGTGCGTGTTCTTGTTCTTCCACTGCTCGATCAGCGCCGCGAGCAAGGCTTCGCGGTCTTCGAAGTACCAGTAGAAACTGGTGCGGGCGAGGTTGAGCTTCTTGGCCAGCGGCAGCACACGCACGGCATCCACCCCCGACTCCTTGAGGGTTTCGAAGGCCGCGTTGAGCCAGCTCTCGATCGAGCCGCGGGTGGCGATTTCCGGGTGGTTCGAGGTCATGTTCATAGGCGCATTGTTCCGTATCCATGGGGGCCTGACAAGGTCAATGTACACCACTGTCGAATTTATTGACACTGGTGTACATGGGGTCTAATGTCGATTTTGCCTGATGACCTGAACGCGAGAACGACCATGTCAAATGATCCGTTGCTTCAGCCGTACCAACTCAAGCACCTCACCCTGCGCAACCGCATCATCACCACCTCCCACGAACCCGCCTACCCCGAAGACGGCATGCCCAAGCAGCTGTACCGCGCCTACCACGTCGAGCGTGCCAAGGCCGGCGTGGCCATGACCATGACTGCCGGGTCCGCCGCCATCTCCCGCGACAGCCCGCCGGTGTTCAACAACGTGCTGGCCTACAAGGACGAAGTGGTCGGCTGGATGAAGGACCTCACCGATGAATGCCACGAGCACGGCGCGGCGGTGATGATCCAGCTCACCCACCTGGGCCGCCGCACCCGCTGGGACAAGGGCGACTGGCTGCCGGTGGTGTCGCCGTCGCACAACCAGGAGCCGGCGCACCGGGCATTCCCCAAGCGCCTGGAGATCTGGGACATCGAGCGCATCGTCAAGGATTACGCCGACGCCGCCGAACGCATGCAGGCCGCCGGGCTCGACGGCATCGAGCTGCAGGCCTACGGGCACCTGATGGACCAGTTCTGGTCGCCGCTGACCAACGAGCTGCAGAACGTCTACGGCGGCACGCTGGAAAACCGCCTGCGCTTCACCTTCGAGGTGCTCACCGCGATCCGCAAGCGGGTCGGCAACCAGTTCATCGTCGGCATCCGCTACACCGGCGACGAAGTGCTGGCCGGTGGCCTGACCAAGGAAGAAGGGCTGCAGATTTCGCAGTTGCTGAAGAACAGCGGCATGATCGATTTCCTCAACGTGATCCGCGGCAACATCGCCACCGACGCGGGGCTTACCGACATCATCCCGATCCAGGGCATGCGCAACGCGCCGCACCTGGACTTCGCCGGCGAGATCCGCTCGCTGACCGGCTTCCCGACCTTCCATGCGGCAAAGATCCCGGATGTGGCCACCGCCCGCCACGCCATCGCCAGCGGCAAGGTGGACATGGTCGGCATGACCCGTGCGCACATGACCGACCCGCACATCGTGCGCAAGATCATCGAAGGTCGCGAAGATGACATCCGCCCCTGCGTCGGCGCCAACTACTGCCTCGACCGCATCTACCACGGCGGCTCCGCCTACTGCATCCACAACGCTGCCACCGGCCGCGAAACCAGCATGCCGCACGAGATTCCCAAGGCGGCGCTAAAGCGCAAGATCGTCATCGTCGGTGCCGGCCCGGCCGGCCTGGAAGCGGCACGGGTAGCGGGTGAGCGGGGCCATGAAGTGGTGGTGTACGAGGTGGCCGACAAGGCTGGCGGGCAGATCCGCCTGACTGCGCAGTCGGAGCGGCGCAAGGAGATGATCAGCATCATCGACTGGCGCCTTGCCCAGTGCGAGCGCCTGGGCGTGACCTTCCACTACAACGTCTGGGCCGACAGCCAGATCATCCTCGACGAAGCCCCCGACGTGGTCATTGTCGCCACCGGTGGCCTGCCGCATACCGAGGTGCTGGAGCAGGGCAACGACCTGGTGGTGTCGAGCTGGGACATCATCTCTGGCGACGTCAAACCCGGGCGCAACGTGCTGGTGTACGACGATGCCGGTGACCATGCCGCGCTGCAGGCCGCCGAGTTCATCGCCCAGAGCGGTGCGCGCACCGAAATCATGACCCCCGACCGCACCTTCTCGCCCGAGGTCATGGGCATGAACCTGGTGCCCTACATGCGCGCCCTGCAGCAACTGGATACCACCTTCACCGTGACCTGGCGCCTGAAGGCGGTGAGCAGAACCGCCGACGGCCTGCTGGCAACCATCGGCACCGACTACAGCGAACTGCGCCAGACCCGGCTGGTGGACCAGGTGGTGGTCAACCACGGCACCCGGCCGCTGGACGACCTGTATTTCCAACTGTGCCCGCTGTCGAGCAATGAAGGTGCAGTGGAATACATGGACTTGATCGCCGGCCGCCCGCAGGCGGTGGCGCGCCGCGACGATGGCCGCTTCCAGCTGTTCCGCATCGGCGATGCGGTGGCCTCGCGCAACACCCATGCCGCCATCTACGACGCCCTGCGCCTGGTCAAGGACCTCTGAACCACGCGCCATAAGAATCATAAAAACAGCAGCATCCGTTTTGCGCTCACTTGTTACTGCCCTGGCTCCAACAACGACAACGATATCCAGTGGAGAGTGTAACCATGCACATCGGTACCCGACCGAGCACCGCGCCATCCCTGCAGTTTCGTGACGACTTCAGCGTAACCGGCCACGCCCTGGCCCCGGTGGACAGCGAGCTGCTCGCCGCCCAGGCAGCGATCGACCGCAAGGCCCTGCGCCGCTACCGCCTGGCGCGCATCCGCGAGCAACTGCGGGCCCATGACTATGGCGGCATCCTGCTCGCCGACCCGATCAACATCCGCTACGCCACCGACACCAACAACCTCGGCCTGTGGGTCATGCATTCGCCCAGCCGCTATGTGTTCGTGCCCACCGAGGGCCCGGTGGTGCTGTTCGAGTTCACCAGCAGCCGGCACAACAGCGAGCACGTAGAGACCATCGACGAGATCCGCCCGGCGCTGCCGTGGCTGTATTTTCTTGCCGGGCCGCGCGTCGACGAGAAGGCCGCACTGTGGGCGGCTGAGGTGGCCGAGCTGATGGTCCGCCACAGCGGTGGCAACCGCCGCCTGGCGGTGGACCGCTGCGATCCGTGGGGTGCCGAGAAGCTCAAGGCCAAGGGCATCGCGCTGTTCGATGCGCAGCCATTGATGGAGCAGGCCCGGCTGATCAAGTCGGCCGAGGAAGTTGCCAGTCACCAGGTCTCGATGGCGGTCTGCGACCTGGCCATCGCCCGCATGCGTGCCAGCCTGCAACCGGGTATCACCGAAAACCAGCTTTGGAGCATTCTGCACGGCACCAACGTGGCCCAAGGTGGCGAGTGGGCCGAAAGCCGCTTGCTCAGCTCTGGCCCGCGCACCAATCCGTGGTTCCAGGACGCCACCGACAAGGTCATCGAAGCGGGCGAGATGGTCTGCTTCGACACCGACATGGTCGGCCCGGGCGGCTACCTGTCGGACATCTCGCGCAGCTTCGTCTGCCCCGGCAAACCGGTGACTGCGGCCCAGCGCGAACTGCTCGACATCGCCAGCCAGCAGATCAGCCATAACCTCGAGCTGCTGCGCCCGGGCCTGTCGTTCCGTGAGTTTGCCGAGCGCTGTTGGCCGGTGCCGCGCAAGTTCGAGCACAACCGCTACATGATGATGCTGCACGGTGTCGGCCTGGTCGACGAATACCCCAGCGTGGCCTACGCCGTGGACTTTGCCGAGTGGGGCTACGACGGCCTGTTCCAGGAGAACATGGTGGTCTCGGTGGAAAGCTACATCGGCGAGCGCGGCGGGCGCGAAGGCGTGAAGCTTGAAGAGCAGGTGCTGATCACCGCCCAGGGCGCGGTCAAGCTGTCGAACACGCCCCTGGTCGATGACCAGCGGTTTTGAGTGGAGGGCCTGCCCATGAACCCGATGAGCGTTCCCCTGCGCCAGGTGCCACCCATGCCTGCCGCCAAACCGGCGTTCCTGCGCCTGGAATCGATTTACAAGCAGTTCGGCCCCTACGAGGTGCTGCACGACGTCAATTTCGAGATGCGCAAGGGCGAGGTGGTGGCCATCATCGGCCCCAGCGGCTCGGGCAAGAGCACCTTGCTGCGCTGTATCAACCAGCTGGAGCCACCGACCCGCGGGCGCATCCGCCTTGATGAACTGGACATCGACGCCGCCACGCCGCTGGCGCGTGCCGACCTGCTGAAGCTGCGCCGGCGCATCGGCATGGTGTTCCAGTCGTTCAACCTGTTCCCGCACATGACCGTGCTGCGCAACGTCAGCCTGGCGCAGATCCGCACCCTCGGTCGCAGCCAGCGTGAAGCCGATGCGCGCTCGCTGCAACTGCTCGAACGGGTGGGCCTGGCCGACAAGGCCGGGCATTACCCGGCGCGTTGTTCCGGTGGCCAGCAGCAACGCATCGCCATCGCCCGGGCACTGGCGCTGGAGCCCGAACTGATGCTGTTCGACGAGCCGACCTCGGCACTGGACCCGGAGCTGGGCCTGGAAGTGCTGGCGGTGATGAAGGAGCTGGCCGCCGAGGGTATGTCGATGATCGTCGTCACTCACGAGATGCACTTTGCCGAGACGGTCTCCGACCGGGTGGTGGTAATGGCCGACGGGCGCATCCTCGAACAGGGGCCCAGTGCCCGGGTGATGCGCCAGCCTCAGCATGAGCGGGTGGTGAAGTTCCTCCAGGCCGTGAGGGACCGCTGATGAACGACATACTGTCGATGTTGCTCACGGGCGTGCCGTGGACCTTGGGGGTGACCCTGTGCGCGTTCGCCACCGGTGTGGTGCTGGGCTTCCCGCTGTGCGCACTGCGCATGGCCCGCTCACGCGGGCTGGCGGCGCTGGGGGCGGCCATCGTGCTGACCTTGCGTTCGATACCGCCGATCGTCTGGCTGTTCTTCATCTTCTTCGGCATTGGCGGTGGTTACCTCAGCCTGTCGCCGTTCGCTGCGGCGGTGCTGGGCCTGGGCCTGATCACCGCCGCGCAAATGGCCGAAGTCTACCGCGGCGCGTTCGCCGCCATCCCCGATGGCCAGTACGAAGCGGCCCATGTCCTCAACCTGTCGCCACCACAGCGCTTCTTCGATGTGGTATTGCCGCAACTGACGCGCATCTCCATTCCCACGGCGGCCACCTATGCCATCGGCCTGCTCAAGGATTCGGCAGTGGCGTCGACGCTGGGCGTGGCGGACATCAGCTTCCAGGCCTATCAGGTCTCGCAGCAGACCTTCCAGGGGTTGGGCGTGTACAGCGCCGCCGCGCTGGTGTACCTGGTGCTCAGCGTGCCGGTGGCACTGGCTTCGCGCTGGGTGTCGGCCAGCTTGCAACGGAGGATCAGCCAATGAACGAGGTCCTGAGCCAATGGGCCGAATGGTTCCCCGAACTGTGGAAGGGCTTCGTGCTGTCGTTGCAGGTGACGGCCATCAGCCTGGTATTCGGCGTGTTCCTCGGCCTGCTGCTGGCCTTGGGCGTCAGCGCAAAGGGCAGGGCGGTGCGCTACCCGGCGCTGGTGATCGTGGAGCTGGGGCGGGGTGCGCCGGCGTTGATCCTGCTGCAGTACTTCTACTTCGGCCTGCCGTCGGTGAACCTGACCTTGAGTTCGTTCTGGGCGGCCGTGCTGGCGCTGGCCTACTGCACTGCGGCTTATACCAGCGAGATCATCCGTGGCGGCCTGGAGGCGGTGGCCCGTGGTCAGCATGAAGCGGCCGAGGTGATCGGCCTGGACCGGGTCGATGCGCTGCGCTACGTGATCCTGCCCCAGGCCTTGCGGGTGGCACTGCCGTCGTTGCTGGGCTTCTCGATCATGATGTTCCAGGCCTCGTCGCTGTGTTTCACCATCGCCTTGCCAGAAATTGTCAGCCGCGCCTCGGCCATCGGCTCCTCGACCTTCCAGTACATGCCGGTACTGGTGCTGGCCGGGTTGATGTACGCAGCCGTCTGCGCCCCGGCAAGCCTGGGCGTTGCCGCCCTGGAAAGAAGACTGGCGCCCGGCCAGCACGCAACGCCTTGAACCCTGCCTGCCCCTTGACATTGAAAAGGTATCTGTGATGAAACCATTGAAGCGCATCACCCGTTGCCTGGCCCTTTGCGTCGCCGTTGCCGCCAGTGCCCAGGCCCTGGCCGAGTGCAAGCCGAGCCACAGCTTCACGACCTTGACCCCCGGTGTGCTGACCGTCGCGGCCTGGGTCTTCCCGCCGTACTCGATCCCCGGGCCCAACCAAGAGCTGGGCGGCGTGGACGGCGAGATCATCAGGCAGATCGCCGCCCGCGAATGCCTGACCATCAAGGCCAGCGTGCTCGACCCGGCGGCGGCGATCCAGTCGGTGGTCACTCGCCGTGCCGACGTGGTGATCGGCGACTGGTACCGCACCGTCGAGCGCGGCAAGGTGCTGGGCCTGTCGGCGCCGCTGTACCTGGATGTGATGGGCATCATCTCGAAGCCGGGCTATGCCACGGTCGGCGAGCTGGAAGGCAAGCGGGTCGGCACCGTGCAGGGCTACCTGTGGGTCAATGACCTGAAGAAGGTGCTGGGTGACAACCTGGTGCTGTACCCCAACCCGGTGGCCATGGCCCAGGACCTGGCATCCGGGCGCATCGAGGCGGGCATCGACAGCCATGCGGTGGCGGTGGCCTCGCAGCAGAAGGGGGCCTATCAAGGGGCGAGCATCAAGGTGTCGGCGCCCGATGCACGGGTGAAGGCTACCGAGCAGCCGGGGCAGACGGCGATTCCTTACATGCTGAGCAATGCCGAGCTGGGCAAGGCGCTGGATGGCAACATCCAGGCGTTGCATGACAGTGGCGAGATTGCGCGGATTCTCGAGGCCCATGGGCTGGACCGCCAGGCGGCCGAGGTGGGGGCGCCGCGGCTGGTGGATTGAGTTTCTCCCTTGCCGGCCTCTTCGCGGGCAAGCCCGCTCCCACAGGATCACCACAGGCTCAAGACGGGTGCTGTAACTGTGGGAGCGGGCTTGTCGGGGCGCCGAACCGCCGCGAAAGGGCCGGCACAGGCAAAAAACGGCTATTGCCTTTGACGCAAGACATAATCTCGTCATCTGGCCTTTTCACTGGCGCGCGACAGGCATAAGGTATACGCCGTTAAAAATGCCCTGGAGCTGTCATGTCCAACCGTTTCCCTTCCGTTCGTCCCCGCCGCCTGCGCCAGAACGAATCCCTGCGCACGATCTTCCAGGAAACCGAATTCCGCCTGGAAGACCTGATCTTGCCGATCTTCGTCGAGGAAGGCATCGATGACTTCGTACCGATCACCAGCATGCCGGGTGTCAACCGCATTCCGGAAAAACTGCTGGCCCAGGAAATCGAGCGCTACGCCCGCGCCGGCATCAAGTCGGTGATGACCTTCGGCGTGTCGCACAACCTGGACGCCACCGGCAGCGACACCTGGAACGAGAACGGCCTGGTCGCGCGCATGTCGCGCATCTGCAAGGACACCGTACCGGAATTGGTGGTGATGTCCGACACCTGCTTCTGCGAATACACCAGCCACGGCCACTGCGGCGTGCTGCATGACCACGGCGTGGACAACGACGCCACCCTGGCCAACCTGGGCAAGCAGGCGGTCATCGCCGCAGCGGCCGGTGCCGACTTCATCGCCCCGTCGGCGGCGATGGACGGCCAGGTGCAGGCCATTCGTAGCGCGCTGGACGGCGCCGGCTTCCACGACACCGCGATCATGGCGTACTCCACCAAGTTCGCCTCGTCGCTGTATGGGCCGTTCCGTGAAGCCGGTGGCACCGCGCTCAAGGGCGACCGCAAGAGCTACCAGATGAACCCGATGAACCGCCGCGAAGCGGTGCGTGAGTCGCTGCTCGACGAGCAGGAAGGGGCCGATGTGCTGATGGTCAAGCCGGCCGGTGCCTACCTTGACGTGATCGCCGACATTCGCGCCGCCTCGCGCCTGCCGCTGGCGGCGTACCAGGTGAGCGGCGAGTACGCGATGATCAAGTTCGGCGGCCTGGCCGGTGCCATCGACGAAGGCCGGGTGGTGCGTGAAAGCATTGGCGCGATCAAGCGTGCCGGTGCCGACCTGATCCTGACCTACTTCGCCATGGACCTGGCCCGCGAAGGCATCTGACAACAGCCCATACCGGCAAGCCACTGCTTGTAGGAGCGGCCTTGCCGGGGCGCCGGACCGGTCGGAAAGGGGCGCAAAGCGCCCCCGCGATTCTTGCGTCAACATCAATATCGCCGGGGCCGCTAAGCAGCCCTTTCCGACCGGTCC
This sequence comes from Pseudomonas putida, assembly GCF_002025705.1. Lineage (NCBI taxonomy): Bacteria > Pseudomonadati > Pseudomonadota > Gammaproteobacteria > Pseudomonadales > Pseudomonadaceae > Pseudomonas > Pseudomonas putida. Next base: position 2,274,991 of record NZ_CP018846.1, read on the forward strand.
GGCGCCCCGGCAATGCCGCTCCTACAAAAGGCCGGCAGCAGAAAAAATCAGTAAGTGCTGAATTATTTAGTGTCCCGTTGTATCTGATGCCATAGAGCCTTCAGTGACAGGGATACAGGCATGAAATCTCGCAAGAAAAGCGTCAAGCCGATTGGCTTGAAAGACATCACCATCGTCGACGATGCCAAGATGCGCAAGGCGATCACCGCCGCCGCGCTGGGCAACGCCATGGAGTGGTTCGATTTCGGTGTATACGGCTTCGTCGCCTTCGCCCTGGGCAAGGTGTTCTTCCCCGGTGCCGACCCCGGCGTGCAGATGATCGCGGCGCTGGCCACCTTCTCGGTACCGTTCCTGATTCGCCCGCTGGGCGGGCTGTTCTTCGGCGCCCTGGGCGACCGCTTCGGGCGGCAGAAAATCCTTGCCGCCACCATCGTAATCATGTCGCTGAGCACCTTTGCCATCGGCCTGATACCGTCCTACGCCTCGATCGGCATCTGGGCGCCGATCCTGCTGTTGCTGGCAAAAATGGCCCAGGGCTTTTCGGTGGGCGGCGAGTACACCGGGGCGTCGATCTTCGTCGCCGAGTACGCCCCAGACCGCAAGCGAGGCTTCCTCGGCAGCTGGCTGGACTTCGGCTCGATTGCCGGCTTCGTGCTGGGGGCGGGTGTGGTGGTGCTGATTTCCACCATTCTCGGCGAAGAGAAGTTCCTCGAATGGGGCTGGCGCCTGCCGTTCTTCCTGGCCTTGCCGCTGGGCATCATCGGCCTCTACCTGCGCCATGCGCTGGAAGAAACCCCGGCGTTCCAGCAGCACGTGGACAAGCTCGAACAGGGTGACCGCGAGGGCCTGGCTTCGGGCCCCAAAGTGTCGTTCAAGGAGGTCGCCACCCAGCACTGGCGCAGCCTGGTGACCTGCATCGGCGTGGTGATCGCCACCAACGTCACCTACTACATGCTGCTCACCTACATGCCCAGCTACCTCTCACACAACCTGCACTACAGCGAAGACCACGGCGTGCTGATCATCATCGCGATCATGGTCGGCATGCTGTTCGTGCAACCGATCATCGGCCTGATGAGCGACAAGTATGGCCGCCGCCCGTTCATCGTGGTCGGCAGTGTCGGGCTGTTCGCCCTGGCCATTCCGGCATTCATGCTGATCAACAGTGGCGCACTCGGGCTGATCTTCTCCGGCCTGCTGATCATCGCCGTACTGCTGAACTTCTTCATCGGCGTAATGGCTTCGACCTTGCCGGCAATGTTCCCTACGCACATCCGCTACAGCGCCCTGGCCAGCGCCTTCAACATCTCGGTGCTGATCGCCGGCCTGACCCCGACCCTCGCCGCCTGGCTGGTGGAAAGCAGCGGCAACCTGTACATGCCGGCGTATTACCTGATGGTGATCGCCGTGATTGGCCTGGTTACCGGCCTGACCATGAAGGAAACCGCCAACAAGCCACTGCGTGGTGCAGCGCCTGCTGCGTCAGACATCGAAGAAGCACGCGAGCTGCTACAGGAGCACCATGACAACATCGAGCAGAAGATCGAAGACATCGATGCGCAGATCGCCGAACTGGAAGCCAAGCGCCAGTTGCTGGCGCAGCAGCACCCGCGCATCGATTGACCTCAGCGCGGCATGTAGCCGCGCTGCCACGACCGAGGAATGAACCGCGACACCAGCGCCAGCAGGCAGGCCAAGGCCGCACTGCCTGCCAGGGCCTGCAAGCCCAGGCGCTGCTGCAGCCAGGCGCCGAGGGCGGCGCCCAGCAACATGCCGGCCCAGGGCACCAGTTGCACCCGCCAGCCGTTGCGCCGCTCGCCCAGCAGCCAGCGCCCCAGGCCACGGCCGAAGCGCGACAGGGCGCCGGTGACGTAGGTCAGGCCGATGGGCAGGCCGTTTACCTGTTCCACCACCGCATTGATCATGCCCATGGCCAGGGTGGCGGCCAGCAGCGACGGGAAGGTTGCGGCGAACGGCCACGACGCGGCGCATGCCAACAGCCCGGCCACCACCAGCAGCACCGGCCAGGCCCGGCGGCGCATGCCGCGTGCCAGCAGCACACCCAGCGCGTTGCCCGCCACGAAGCCGAGCACGGCACCGCTCAGGCGCAGCACCAGGGCCAGGTCCGCCTGGCTGATGGCCACGGCCAGGCGAGTAGTGTTGCCGCTCATGAACGAGACGAAATCACCCAGCGCCAGCAGGCCGATGGCGTCGGTCATGCCGGCCAGCACCGACAACCCGGCGACCAGGCCAAGGCCGACGCGGCCACGCAAAACCTGCAGGCGCAGGCGCCTGGCGGTGCGCGCGGGGAGGGTGTTGGGCAGCATGCGCAGGCCTCAGGGCAGCAGCTTTTCGCGGGCCAGGGTGCCTTTGATGGTGAGCTCCACCACATCGACCAGGACCATGGTCTGGTGGTCGACTTCGATGTTCAGCAGCTCGCCGGCCCGGTAATGGGCGAAGGTGGTCTGGCGCAGGGTTTCCGGTATCAGGTTGATGGTGACCACGTTGTCCTCGACATCGGCGACGGTCAGGCTGCAGCCATTGACCCCGATGAAACCGCGCGGGAACACGTACTTACCCCACTCAGGTGGCATGCGGAAGGTGATGAAGGCGCCGGTTTCCTTGATCGACAGCTCGACGATCTCGGCAGTGGTGGCGATGTGGCCGGCCATCAGGTGGCCGCCAACTTCGGCGTTCATCTTCGCCGAACGTTCGATGTTCACACCCTGGCCGGCCTTGAAGCAGCGCAGGTTGGTGCGTTCGAGGGTGGCGGTCATGGCGTCGAACTTCACCTGGCTGCCGTGGATTTCGGTGACCGACAGGCAAGTGCCTTCGACACTGACGCTGGCGCCGATCTTCAGCTCTTCAAGCAGTTCGGGGGTGAGGTCGATGGTGAACTGGTTGTGGCCCGGGTAGGTGGTCACATCAAGCAGAGGGCGGACGGCCTGGACGATGCCGGTGTACATGGAGTTGCTCCTGGGCACAAAAATGGAAAACATCAGGAAGCTATGCCCGTGCAGCAGTAATTGCAAGACCGGCCTCTTCGCGGGCAAGTCGGGGCGCCGAACCGCCGCTCCCACAGGATCACCACAGCCTTCCAGACTTGTGCAATACCTGTGGGAGCGGGTTTACCCGCGAAGAGGCCAGTAAAGGCAGTGAAGATCTAGAACTTCAACTGCCATTGCCCGACAACAGCATGGTTGCGGCTGTTGCTGCCCAGCTCCCCGCTATACCCCAGGCCAATGCTCTGCTGCGCGCTCAACCCCAAATCCAGCCCGGCCTCGACCAGCAGGCTGTCGCGGTCGATCGCACTGCCTTCGACACTGAATGCATCGCCGCCAGCGATGAACGCCTGGCGCGTGCGGGTATCGATGCTGCCGTAGGTGTGGCGCCAGCCCAGGGTCGCCCGTGGCGTCAGGCTCATGCCGTTGGCCAGTTGCCCCAGGTGTGCCAGGCGCACGCCGAAGGTACTGCTGAAGTTGTCCTGGGTGTCGGCATCCACCGCCAGCGCGGCGTCACCGCCTTGTTCGCGGTAGCTGTCGCGGTGGTAGCGCTGGTAGCCAAGGTTGGCGAACGGCTCGGTGCTCAGGCGGCCGCTGCCCATGGCATAGCCCAGCTCGACGAACGCCTGCTGGCTGTCGGCATCGTAGTCGCCCTTGAGGCGTTCGTTGAAGCCGCTGAAGGCCACGTCGCGCTTGCTGTCGCCGTCATGGCTGCTGTAGGCCGCGCCCAGGCGCACGGCCAGCGGGCCGCTCTGGTGCTGGGCATACACGCCGGCGTGCCAGCTGCGCACGGTGCCGTCCAGGCCGGTGCTGTCCAGTCGCGTGCGCGAATAGCCGCCAAGCACGCCGAGGCGCCAGTCGCTGCCGAGCGCCCAGTCGACCCCCAGCACGCCACCCCCGGTACGTTGCTCCAACGCGCTGGCGCCGTGGCTGCCATCGACCTTGCCGTAGCTGCCCAGCGCTTGCGCCCAGACGCGCCCCTGGGCGTTCGGGTCATTGAGGTTGCGTGCCTCGCGGGGCACGCCAGTGGCGGCCAGGGCAGGGCCGTCCTCGTCGTTCATGCCCACCAGCAGGCCAGCGGAACTGCCCAAGCTGTGCATGGCGCCGAGCATGGTGCTGCCGACCTGGCTGGTGCCGGCCATCGTGGCTGCCGCCAGGTTGGCGGTATTGCTGGCGGACAGTTGCTCGATGGCGCTGCCGGCACCGGCGGTGGTAGTGCCGAGCACGGCGTTGTACAGGTTGCTGTTGTGCCCGAGGCTGGCCAGGCTGCGCGCGGCTCCGGCGCCATTGCCAGACTGCGCGTAGTGCTCGAAGGCCACGTCGTTGCGGGTGTAGTCCAGGCCTACTGCGGTGCTGCTGTAGCTCAGGGTCGGGGTGAGGAAGGCATAGTCGCTGGTGACCTGGGCAAAGCGGCCATTGACCGCGCCAGCCGTCAGCACGGTGTAGTGGCTCTGCCAGGGGTACTCGCCGGCGCTCGGCTGCACGCGCAAGGTGGCACCGTCGAGGCTGGCGCTGCCGCTGACCCTGAGCGGGGCGCTGCTGCCATCGGCGTTGACCCCGTAGACCAGGGTCGAGCCCTGGCCGAAGCTCAGGTCACCCGCGACCGTGGCAACGCCCAAGCCGGTGTTGGTCAACAGCGTGCCGTTGACTTGCAGCCCGCCGACCGAGCCCCCGCCAGCATAGGTGGCGCCTTGTTCGACGAGCATTTCACCCAGGATGCGGCCCTGGTTGATCAAGGTGGCGCCCGAGGTCACCACGCCGCCCTGGCTGAAATCGTTGATGCTGGTCAGCGTCCAGCTGCCGCCGCTGACCTTGAGCGTTTCGAAGTTGGCGCTGTTGCCGAAGCTGCCGGTGCCGTCGAGGGTCACGCTGTCGATGCCGTCGCCACCGTCGACCAGGCCGTTGAACACGCCGCCGGTCTGCACCACCAGGCTGTCGTTGCCCGCGCCCATGCTCAGCGCCAGGCCATTGCCGCCGCTGATGGTGCCGCTGTTGATCACGCTGTCGGCGAAGTCGCCGATCAGCTTGATGCCGAAGCCGTTTTCGCCTTCGATGCGGCCGGCGTTGGTGATGTGCGTGGCTGCCACGCCAGAGCCTTCGGCGCCGTCGTCGACCAGGATGCCGTTGTCGACACTGCGGATCACCCCCGTGCTGGTGTTGATGACGGTACCGCCGCCCATGGCGATGCCTTCGCTGCCGTTGGGCCGGCCGCCGCTGTCCACACCCTTGGCGCCCAGGCCCTGGATGGTGCCGGCGTTGTACACGTAGCCGATGTTGTCGATGTCGACCCCGTCGCCGTCACCATTGACCTTGCCATCGGCGATGGCGCCGGTGATGGTGCCCCAGTTGTACACCGTGCCGCTGCCGTCCGAGCCGAAGCCCGAACCGTTGCGCCCGGTCACGCTGGCGCCGGCGTAGTTGTACAAGGTGGCGTCGCTTTTCAGGTCGATACCGTGGCGGTCGGCGCTGATGGTGCCGTGGTTGTACACGGTGACGCCGGTCGAGGTGCCGATCTTGATGCCGTCCCACTTCTGGTCGAGGCCGTTCTTGTCCTGGGGGGCGGTGTCGGTGTAGATCAGCCCGTAGTTGGTGATGGTGGCGTTGGAACCGGTCTTGATCGCGTCATTGCCAACCGAATGGATCACGCCAGTGGCCTGGTTCACCAGGCTGGTGGTGAAGGCCGGGTTGTTCAGGGCTTCCAGGTCGATGGCCTGGCCTTCGACGGTGGACTCGATGGTGCCGGCGTTGACGATGCTCAGGCTGCCACCGGCGCTGGGGTTGGTCTGGAAGCGCAAGCCATCGTTGGTGCCCTGGATCAGCGCACCGGCCTGGTTGTTGATCACGTAGTGGCTGAGGTCTTCGCCTTCGTCCTTGGTATCGATGCCGCGGCCATCGGTGGAGCGGATGATGCCGGCGTTATCGACGGTAAGGGTGGCGCCGCTGGTGTGTTTGGGCAGGATCACGCCGTCGTCTTCGCTGGCCACGATACTGCCGTTGACCGTTACCTTGAGCGTGTCGGCCTTTTTCAGCTCCAGGGTATCAGTGCTGGGGCTGTCGATCAGGTAGTTCTTGGCAAAGGCGGCGGGGGCGAAGGCGGCACAGGCCAGTGCGACGCACAGGGCCAGGCGATTGGGCGTGAAATGCATTGGGCGACCATGAGTTATTGTTCAGGGGCGCCCAATATGGCCATCCGATATTACGATTTTATTGAATGCCGACTGTCTTTATCGCCAATCAGACATGCCCGCTGCTGTTGACGATCCGCAGGCACAGCGCCTCGTAGGGGTCGAGGTTGACAGTCAGGCGGCCATCCTCGGTCAGGTCGCCTTCGACCGTTTCGTTGATCATGTCTACCACCGTTCCCGGGGTGAAGCCGGTCAATTGCAGCTGTTCGGCAATCACCTCCTGGCCAAAATTCAAGGCACTGATCTGGATACCACGCCCTGCTGGCAGTTCGTGCACCATCACCAGCAAGCCCGGGCTGCTGACCTCGGGCACCAGCACCTGGCGGCTACTGGCGATGCCATAGGCCTGGCGCACGGCCAGCAGTTTCTTCACCTGGCTGGCGAACGACTCAGGGTCCTCCAGTTGTTGGTCAAGGCTGCCGTACAGCGAGCGCGCCCGCGGCATGCCACGCACCGACGCCTCGGCCTGCGGGTCGAGCCCGGCCAGGTCGTAGCCGCCCCGGTGGATCCAGCGGGTATCGCCGTCGACCATCCGCTCGGCCACCGCCTCGGCCGGCAGCGGCAGGGCACCGACCATGTCCCAACCGGACAGTGCGACCACGCCAGGTTGCATGGCGTTGTACATCACCAGCAGCAGGTGCACCTTGCGGATCAGCGCGATGTCCGCCGGGCTGATCTGTTCGAGGTCGCGAATGCCCAGCGCTGCGGTGATCAGGCTGGCGGTGGTGCAGGCGATGCCGTTGGTGACGAAGCGCAGGTTGTAGGGCGCATGCTCACCCGACAGGCGTTCGTAGATTTCTTCGCGGATGTGCTCGCGCAGGATGCTGCCGGGCAAGGTCTGGCCCTTGTACAGGTACATGTCGTGGGCGTGCAGGGTCCAGAAGTGCACCAGTTCGACGGTCAGTTCATCGTGGTTCTGCAGGGCGTGGATCAACGACGCGGGGTCGATGCCGAAGGCGTGCATCTCCTTGAGCATCAGGCGCAGGAATTCAGTGTCGCCGCTCAGCAGGGCATGCTGGTAGGCCGGGCGGGTGATGAAGTCGTAAGACAGGTCGGCGCCACCCTTGGACATCTGCGCGATGTCATCGAGGGTCAGGTTCAGCTCCTGGAAGCTGAAGCCGCCGGCCTTGCGGATCATGCCGCCGATCAGCTGATTGCCGACGATCGACAGCGGGTGGCTCTCGGACCAGGCGCTGCCGCTGGCGCGGGTTTCCACGCCGAGAAAACCGTTGGCATCCAGGCGCAGGCCGCGGGCGCCCAGGCAGTCCAGCGCGTGCAGGGCATCGCCGATGATCATCTGCTGGGCAGCGAAACTGGGGTCGAGCCAGTTCAGCGACGGCTGGCCTTCCTTGAAATAGTGCAGGTACACCCAGCGCCGGGTCTTGCCGTCCACCCCGGTGACCGGCGCGGTGGCGCTCCAGTCGGTTTCCTTGACCCCGGGCTCGAAGAAGATCACCCGCTGCAGCTGGCCGACGATGTAGTGGCGCAGCTTGAGTTCGTCGCACTGTGCCGGCAACAGGTTGACCGCATCACGGCCCGCAGGCACTTCGGGCAGCAGCGGCCAGTCTTCCTCGCGGATCTCGACCATGTGGTAGAGCCCGGGATAGGCGCCGTGGGCCAGCTCGGCCAGGCGGAAGTCGGCGCCCTTGCCGGTGTGCGAAGGGATCAGGTCGTCGATGGTCACGGCATTGTGCGCGGCGGCCATGCGGCTCATCTGCACCAGCTCCTGCTCGTTGCCGTAGAGCGGGTCGATGTCGAAGCTGATGCGGTCGAAGTTGCCGTCGATGCTGGGCGTGAATTCACGCCCGCGCACACCGCCGGAGTGCTTGATCGGGCCGGTGTGGATGCCTTGCACGCCGACTTCCGACAGGCGCTTCCACAGCGTTTCGTGACCGAGGGCCGACAGTACCGAGCAGCCTTCGGGGGCGATGATGGCGTCGGGGTAGACGGTCAGCCACACCGAGGCGATCTCGGTGGCGCGGCGCGGCTGGGCTTCGGCGTAAGGGTTCTGCCACAGGCGGGACTGGCCGGAGTACAGTCTGGCACGCTCCTGCGAGGCCTTGAGCATCGAGCGGTCTTCGAGCCATTTTAGGTAAGACGGGTCGGGCTGGGTCATTTCGCGTCCTCTTTGCGTGGCGGCACCGGCCCAAGTTATGACGGCTTTGCGGGCGGATCGTTCGGCTTGAGAATAGCGCTGGCCTCTTCGCGGGCAAGCCGGTGCGCCGAACCGCCGCGATCACAACGAACTGCGGGTGAACCTGGACTACACCGTCAGGCTCTGGTGATTCAGCTGGCTGCGCGCTGGCGGGTAACCTGCCAGCACAGCAGCGAGCCGGCCGTCACCAGCAACGCACCCTGCCAGAACTGCAGCCCCAGGTGAGCACCCAGCCAGGCGGCGGCGAAGGCTGACGACAACACGGGCGCCGAATAGGAAGCGGTCGCCAGCAGGGTCAGGTTGCCGCGCAGGATGCCGATGTTCCACAAGGCGTAGCCGCCAGCCATGCCCACCGCTGCCGCCAGCAGCTCCAGGCTGTGACGCAGCGAGAAGGGCGGCAGCGTTTCGCTGCTGACCCAGTACTTCATCCACAGCACCGCCGCCGTCAGCAGGAAGAACAGCACCACATGGCTCTGCCCGTTGGCATAGCGCCGGGTAATGTTGCAGTACAACGCGAAGGTGATTGCACAGGCCGCTGCCAGGCTGTAGCTCAACGGGTTGGACGCGACGTTGCTGGCAATGCTCGCCAGTGACAGGCCATCGGTGATCACCACCCAGAGAATCCCCAGCAAGGCGACCAGGGTGCCGGGCACGATGATCCAGCGTGCCGGCTGGCGGTTCATGAAGATCGCCAGCAGCACGGTCAGGCTCGGCCACAGATAGTTGACCACGACCAGCTGGATGGCCTGGGTGCGGCTGACGGCGAAACCCAGGGCCAGGCTCAGGCAGACTTCGTAGGCGACGAACAGCGCGGAGCCAGAGATCAGGTAGAAACGCGAGGCATGGCGCAGGCGTGGGCGACCGAGCAGCAGCACCAGCAGGGCGGCGCCAAAGGTGTAGATCAGCGCAGCGCCACCGATCGGGCCGAAGTATTCGCTGACACTGCGGATCAGGCCGCTGGCCGTGCTCCATAGCAGGATCGCCGCCAGACCGCAGGCGGTGGCGGCAGGGCCGCTGGTGATGCGCATTGCTTGCTCTCAGTTTGAAAAAAGGCCGGCGAGTCTAACACCTGTGGGAGCGGCCTTGCCGGGGCGCCGGACCGGTCGGCAAGGGCCGCAGCGCGGCCCCGGCAAATCATGCGGCGAGGCTGAGATTTTGGGGGCGCTGCGCACCCCTTTCGCGACACAAGGCCGCTCCTACAGGATTTGTGAACGGTCTTGGGCTCAGCGCCGGGCCGAGAGTTGCTGCGGCGCCAGGAAGGCATCATGGAAGTAGTTGCGCAGCGCCTGCATCGCCGGGCTGAACGCGCGCTCGCGGTGCCAGGCCAGGCCGACGCTCATCGGCGTCACTGGGTCCGTGATGGTCACCGTCTCGATGCGCTTGCCTTCCAGCGACCACGGGCGGTGCACCAGGTCAGAGAGGATCGCCACGCCGCTGCCATTGGCGACCATGCTGCGCACCGCCTCCACCGAGCTGGTGCGCACCCGCACATTCGGCCGTTGCCCGGCCTGTTGCCAATAGCGCATGGCGCTCTGCTCGGCCTCGTCGACGGTGAGCAGGATGTACGGCTCCCGGGCCACGTCGGCCAGGCTCACCGCCGAGCGCTCGCACAGCGGATGATGGCCGGGCAGCCACAACCGGCGCTCGGAGTTGAACAAGGTTTCCGAGACGATATCCGGGTGAGTGAGGTTGGCGGTGAGCACCACCGCCATGTCGAAACGCCCCTCCAGCAGGCCTTGCTCGATGGCGCTGCGCTCCTGCTCATGGACTTCCAGGGTCACGTCCGGGTGCCAGTGTTCCAGGCGCTGCAAGTGGTGCGGCAGGAAGTAGCCGATCACCGTGTAGCTCGCCGCCAGGCGCAACAGGCCGCTGGCGCGCACATCGGGCAGCGGGCTGTTCAGGGCATCGTCGACACTGCGCAGGATCACGTAGGCGCGGTTGAGGAAGTGCCGGCCAGCGTCGGTCAGGCTCATGCCTTGGGCCGAGCGCTGAAACAGCAACACCCCCAGCATCGCTTCCAGTTCCTTGATCGCGGTGGTGACTGCCGACTGGGAAATATTGAGGTGGATCGCCGCCTGGGAGATCTGGCCGATCTCGGCGGTGGCGACGAAATAGCGAACCTGGCGCAGGGTCAGTGACACGGTGGGCTCCTGGGTATCTGATTTTCAGAAGACACCCTATCTGTTTATAGATCTTCCCAAGGGGGTCGGGAGAATTTACCGTGGCTTGCATGCCGTCACAAGCCAGGAGAACAGCGATGCGGGCAGTGGATTTCAACTCTGACATGGGCGAAGGCTTCGGTCCCTGGACCATCGGCGATGGCGTCGACAACGAACTGATGGCCTTCATCAGCTCGGCCAACATCGCCACCGGCTTCCATGCCGGCGACCCCGGGACCATGCGCCGCACCGTCGAGCGGGCCAAGGCGCTGGGCGTGGGCGTGGGCGCGCACCCAGGCTTCCGTGACCTGGTCGGCTTCGGCCGCAGGCACATCAATGCACCGGCCCAGGAACTGGTCGACGATATCCTCTACCAGCTCGGTGCACTGCGCGAGATTGCCCGGGCGCAGGGCGTCAGGCTGCAGCACATCAAGCCGCATGGCGCGCTGTACATGCACCTGGCCCGTGACGAAGAGGCCGCGCGCCTGCTGGTGGAAAACCTGCAGGTGATCGAGCCCGAGCTGTTGCTGTACTGCATGCCCGGCTCGGTGATCTGCCGCATTGCCCAGGACCTCGGGCAGCCGGTGGTGCGCGAGTTCTACGCCGACCGCGAGTACGATTTGAGTGGTTCCATCGTGTTCACCCGCAATGTGCGTGGCTACGAGCCGCAGCGGGTCGCCGAGCGGGTGCTGCGGGCCTGCCAGGAAGGCCTGGTACGCACCGTGGAAGGCCAGGACCTGGCGATCGAATTCGATTCGATCTGCCTGCACAGCGACACCCCCGGTGCGCTCGACTTGGTCGAAGCCACGCGTACGGCACTGGACGCCGCCGGCATCGAGGTGCGTGCACCGCGTTGAGTTTCAGTGGCTGCTGGCGCGAAGACGCCACGGCCTGCAGCACAGGATTGTTTTGCCTGCCGTTCGATAAAGATTCCAAAAAAGGAGCAGACATGGCCAGTACCCCGATCCGCTACAGCTTCGGTGCCGACGAGCACCTGTTTGCCGAAGTCAGCGACAGCATGTCGCTGGAGGCCTTCTTCAAGGGCATGGCGGTGACCCGTGCGGTGGAGCGCCTGGCACTGGAGGGCGTGCTCGACATCTGCCTGGCCAACGCCTCGTTCCAGATCCGCTTCGACCCCGACCGCATCGCCCCCGAGGCACTGCTCGAAGCGGTGCGTGGCGCCGAGGCCGAAGCGGTGACCGAGCGTTCGCTGAGCACACGGATCATCGAGATCCCGGTGCTGTACAACGACCCTTGGACCCACGAAACTCTCATGCGCTTTCGTGACCGCCACCAGGACCCGAACAGCACCGACCTGGAATATGCGGCGCGTATCAACGGGCTGGCCGACGTCGAGGCGTTCATTGCCGCGCACAGTGGCGCGCCATGGTTCGTGTCGATGGTTGGCTTCGTCGCCGGCTTGCCGTTCATGTTCCAGATGGTCGAGCGCGAGCGCCAGCTGCAGGTGCCCAAGTACCTGCGCCCGCGCACCGACACGCCCAAGCTGACCCTTGGCCATGGTGGCTGTTTCGGCTGCATCTATTCGGTACGCGGGGCTGGGGGCTACCAGATGTTCGGCGTGACCCCGGCACCGATCTACGACCCGCAGCAGTCGCTGGCCTACCTGAAAGAGCACATGGTGTTCTTCCGCCCGGGCGATATCGTGCAGTTCAAGCCCATCGACCGCCAGGCGTATGACCAGGCCGTGGCGGATGTGGAGGATGGGCGCTTCGACCTGCGTATCCGCCCGGTGGAGTTCTCGCTGGATGCATTCCTTGCCGACCCGGTCGGCTACCCCAGATCGCTGCAGGAGGTGCTGGCATGATCAAGGTCATCAAACCCGGTTTGGCCACCTCGGTGCAGGACATGGGCCGCGAAGGTTATTACCACCTGGGCATCCCGCCCTCCGGTGCGCTGGACCAGTATGCGCTGCAGGCTGCCAACCACCTGGTCGGCAACCCGGCCTCTGCGGCCGGCCTGGAGTGCACCCTGGTAGGGCCGGAACTGGAGTTTCAGCATGACGCGCTGGTCGCGGTGTGCGGTGCGCAGATGCCGGTGTTGCTCGATGGCCGCGAGCAGCGCCCGGATACCGCCTTCGCGGTGCGTGCCGGGCAGGTGTTGCGCTTCGGCTTCCCCACGGCCGGCGCGCGGGCGTACCTGGCAGTGGCAGGCGGCATCGATGTGCCCGAGGTGCTTGGCAGCCGTTCGACCTATGCACTGGGTGCGCTCGGTGGCTTGCAAGGGCGCAAGCTGGTGGCCGGCGACCTGTTGCCGGTCGGCGTGCCGAGTGGCAAGAGCCGCGCCGGGGCCAGCCTGCCGATGGCCTTGCGCCAATCGCTGGGCGGCGAGGTGGTGCTGCGGGTAGTGCCCGGGCTGTATTTCCACCGTTTGACCGAGGCGGCGGCGAAGAGCTTCTTCACCGATGCCTGGACCGTCGGCTCCGAGGCCGACCGCATCGGCTATCGCTACAAGGGCGGCGGTGCGCTGAGCTTTCAGCCACGCGAGCAACCGTTCGGGGCGGGGTCGGACCCATCGAACATCGTCGACAGTTGCTACCCGATTGGCTCGATCCAGGTGCCAGCAGGGCTGGAGCCGATCATCCTGCACCGGGATGCGGTGTCGGGCGGTGGCTACGCGATGATCGGAACGGTGATCAGTGCCGACCTGGATCTGATCGGCCAGATGCAGCCGAACCAGCAGGCGCGGTTCCTGGCGGTGAGCCTTGAGGATGCACTGGCAGCCAGGCGTTCGTACAAGAAGAAGCTCGGCTGCCTGGCCAGGTTGTTTGGCTGATTGAATCAGTAGTGCCTGTGAGACCGAGCGCCGCCCGCGCGGCGCATCGCGGATGAATCCGCTCCTACATCTGTTGCAACGTGCCGAACCTGTTACGCCATGGTTGTCAGCCCTGGCGCATGTCTTGAACCGTGCAAACCGGCTGGCAACCCTGGCGTAACAGGCGTGGCACGTTGCAACAGATGTAGGAGCGGATTCATCCGCGATGCGCCGCGCGGGCGGCGCTCGGTCTCAAAAGCGCTGAAGATATAACGGCGAACAATCAGAAACTGTACTTGGCCGTCAGCATCAGGTTACGCGGTGCCCCCCAGGTATCGCCGGCATAGTCCACCGAACTGGCAATGGCCGAGTAATACTTGCGGTCGAACACGTTGTTGGCGTTGAGCTGCAGGTCGAGGTGCTGGTCAACCCGGTAGCCGGCCATCAGGTCGGTAACCGCATAGGCACCCTGGACCAACCGGTACTCGCTGCCATCGGCGACGGTGAAATCGTTGTAGATACGGCTCTGCCAGGAGATGTTGCCGCCGACGCGCAGCTTCTCCAGCGGGCCCTGGAAGTGGTACACGGTGTTCAGCTTGAACAAATGCTCCGGGGTATCGGTGTCGAAACGCTGGTTGACATTGGCGGGGTTGGCGGCGTCCTTGATGGTGTGCGCGCGCGCATAGGTGTAGCCGCCACCGATCTGCCAGTTGGGCGTCAAGGCGCCTTGCAGCTCCATGTCGATACCCTGGCTGCGTACCTCGCCCGAGGCTTCGTAGCAGGACGTCTGCGGGCAGTCCGCGACGAAGACCTGAGTGGCACGGTTTTCCTGGTCGATGCGGAACAGCGCGACGCTGGCATTGAGCGCGCCGTCGAAGTATTCACCCTTGATGCCGACCTCGTAGTTCTTGCCCACGATCGGTTTCACCGGCGTACCGGAAGTGTCCTTGTTGCTTTGCGGCGTGAAGATGTCGCTGTAGCTGACATACACCGAATGGTGGTCGTCGAGGTCGTAGATCAGGCCGGCATACTTGGTGACGTTGCGGGTGACCTTGTAGTCGCCGTCGCCATCGCGGTTGTCGTAGTCGTACCAGTCCAGGCGCCCGCCGAGTATCAGCTTGAGCGGGTCGGCCAGGTTCAGCCGGGTGGTCAGGTACACACCATCCTGGGTGGTGACTTCACGCTGGTTGCCGGTGTGCACGAAGTTCGGCTTGCCGCCGTTGAGCGGCCAGTTGGTGTCGTACGGGCTGTAGTTGCGCGTGTCCATGTCATAGATGCGCTTGCTGGCGCCGACCACCAGTTCGTGGGTACGGCCGAGCAGTTCGAACGGGCCGCTGACGAAGCCGTCCAGGCCGGTCTGGTTTTCCTGATGTTTCGATTGGTAGACCGTGCGTGACAGCGGCGCCTGCAGGCCGGCCCAGCGCGACTGGTAGGAGCCGGTGAAGGTCGCATCCTGCTGCGAATAGTTGGCGTTGAGCTGAAGCTTCCAGTCATTGGCCAGGCGGTGGTGCAACTCGGCGAACAGGGTGTTGATTTCCTGGTCCTTGTTCTCCCAGTCGGTGCCCGGATTATAGGAACGCGAGAAGCCCATGTGATGGCCGTCGAGGGCAGTGGGCATGGCGCCCCAGAAGTAGTTGGTCTTGTCCTTCTGGTGCGAGAGACCGAGCATCAGGCTGGTGTCATCGGACAGGTCCGCCTCGGTCACCGCGTAGAACAGGCCGTGGTCTTCCTCGACATCATCGACGTAGCTGTTGGCGTCGCGGTAGGACGCCACCACACGCCCGCGCAGGGTGCCGCTGTCATTGAGCGGGCTGGAGGCATCGGCTTCGCCGCGGTAGTCGTCCCAGCTGCCGGCGGCGCCAGTGAGGGTGACCTTCTGCTCGGCCAGCGGGCGCTTGCGCACAAAGTTGATGGCCGCCGACGGGTTGCCCGCACCGGTGACCAGGCCGGTGGCGCCACGCACCACTTCGACCCGGTCGAACATGGCCAGGTTCGGCTGGGCGCCGACCACCCAGCCGGTGTAGCCGCTTGGGATGCCGTCGTACATCAGGTTATCGATGTCGAAACCGCGCGACGAGTAACTCTGCCGACCTGGGCCGTTGGAATAGTCGAGGAACAGGCCGGGGGTGGCCTTGACCACGTCGTTGACGCTGGTCATGGCCTGGTCGTCCATGCGCTGGCGGGTGATCACGGTGACCGCCTGGGGCGTTTCACGCATGCTCATTGGCAGCTTTGTGGCGGTCGACATGGAACCGGTGGTGTAGGACCCCGAACCCTCGGTGGTGCTGCCCAGCGCGTCCGAGCTGATTTCGGTGGCACCCAGTTCCAGCGTGGTTGGGGCATCTTCGGCCAAGGCCGGGGTAGCGATGGCCATGCACACGGCCATGGCGAGCAGGTTGCGGGCGGGCAGGGGGCGCGTGTGCGCGAGGGACGACAGCATGACGGGTGGGCTCCTGATTACTGCTAATGCAAGTGAATATGAGAACGATTAGCAGTAAGTTTGTCAGGATGTGTCGCACCTTGGGAAGGTGGTATGCCAAATCTATTACAAAATTTTCACAAATCACCGGAGCGGGTGATTTTCTTGCCACGCTGGCTGGCCACTTCCAGTGCCTGCCCATCGCGCTGTTTGCCTTGCCGCGCCAGGCCCTCCAGCTGGGGAATCAGCATGCCTTCCGGCAGGTGCCGCCAGAACCGCCCCGGCATGTGCAGGCGCAGGGCATCGGGGTTGAGCCGGGCCGGGTTGAAGGTGTGCCGGTAGTAGGTGCGCCACAGTTCAGCACCGGGGTCTTCGGCATTTTGTGCCCATTGGCGCCAATCGTCCGGGCAACGGCGGTGATATTCGAAGGCCTGGCCGTCGAAGCGAATACCGTCCTGTGGCGTTGCGATCAGCCAACGCTGGCGCCCGAGGCGGTCGGCGAAATGCGCGCTGGCGCCTTCCAGGATGTCGTGAGCGGGTTCGTGGTAGGCCACCAGGTCCAGTTGCAATTGCTCGGCCAGTGCCTCTGGCAGTGGCACGAAGCGCACGAACGCATGCAGGTGGTGAGCTTCACGGCTGACCTGCTTGATGCGCCGCTGCAATTCGCTGCCCAGGCGGTCACCGGCCAACATGGCCGTGCGGTCACCGTGGGCCACGCGCCAGAGCACCTCGTACAGCAGGTTCCAGCGTTGCTCGCCGCGGTAGCGTGCGGCTTGCTCCAGTTGCGTCAGCAGCGTGGCGGGCACCTTGGCGCGGAACGGGCCGGGGCCTTCTGGCAGGGGCGTGGGCAGGGCCAGCAGGTCGCTGATCGGGCCTTGCGCCCAGGTCACGTCGGCGGGGTCGATACCGTGCCCGAGCAGGGTACGGGCCTGGCTGCGCCAGGTGCCGAACTGGTCATCGCAATCGAGCGCAATCACCCCCACAACCCCATCTGCTGAGGCGCCTGGGGTTCGCGCAGGCGCGCCCTGAGCAAGCCGCTGCGCAGCTCGCCATCGGCGGGGCGGTAATCGCTGGTGACGATGAACGGCCGCGCCTTGTCCAGCACGCAGCGCAGCTGGATCAGGTCGTCATAGCGCACGCGCCGCTCGCGGCGCAGTTCCACCAGCCGTTGCACGCTGCGCAGGCCGATGCCGGGAATGCGTGCCAGCAGCGCGGGCTCGGCGCGGTTTACATCCAGCGGGAACACCTCGCGGTTGGCCAGCGCCCAGGCCAGCTTCGGGTCGATGTCCAGCGCCAGGTTGCCGGCCTGGCCAAGCAGCTCACCGGCCTTGTAACCGTAGCCACGCAGCAGGAAGTCGGCCTGGTAAAGGCGGTGTTCGCGCAACAGTGGCGGGGCGGCCAGGGGCACGCTGCCAGGGCTGTCGGGGATCGGGCTGAAGGCCGAGTAGTACACACGCTTGAGCCCATAACCCTGATACAGCGACTCGGCGTTGCGCAGCAGGGTGCTGTCGTCGGTGGCGTCGGCGCCGACGATGACCTGGGTGCTCTGCCCGGCCGGGGTGAAGCGCGGTGCTTTCGGTTCACCGGCCACGGCCTGCTGGCCCTGGTGGATCACGCCCATGGCCTGGCGGATGGTGTGCGCCTGCTTTTCCGGGGCCAGGCGCTTGAGGCTGGCGTCGGTGGGCAACTCGATGTTGACGCTGAGGCGGTCGGCCAGGCGCCCGGCTTCTTCGATCAGCAGCGGGTCGGCATCGGGGATGGTCTTGAGGTGAATGTAGCCACGGAAGTTGTGCTCCTCGCGCAGCAGGCGCGCCACGCGGATCAGCTGCTCCATGGTGTAGTCGGCCGAGCGGATGATCCCGGAGCTGAGGAACAGGCCGCTGATGCAGTTGCGCCGGTAGAAGTCCAGGGTCAGGCGCACCACTTCCTCGGGGCTGAAGCGGGCCCGTGGCACGTTGCTGGAGCGGCGGTTGACGCAATACTGGCAGTCATACAGGCAGAAGTTGGTTAGCAGCACCTTGAGCAGCGACACGCAGCGGCCATCGGGGGTGTAGCTGTGGCAGATGCCCATGCCATCGGTCGCGCCCAGGCCTTCGCTGCCGCGCGAGCTACGCTTCGGCGCGCCGCTGCTGGCGCAGGAGGCATCGTACTTGGCGGCATCGGCGAGAATGCCGAGTTTCGCGATGAGTTGCATGAGGATGTCTCGAAATACTGAATATTCATACAGTATTTCGAGACTTGTGCATTTGCAAGGGCCCAGCGGCGAAAGGTCGAGGTGCCAGGCTTCAGGGCTTGCTGAAGCGGTAGAACAGGTTGGGCTCGCTGACAATATAGAGGTCGCCGGCGCTGTCCATGGTCATGCCCTCGGGCTGCGGGGCGTCATGCTGCAGCCCGCCGAGCCAGGCCCGCAGTGACCGGATGCTGACGAAGCGGCCATCGCCATCGAGTTCGGTGATGTTCTTCGACTGGTCGCTGAGCACCAGCAGGTGGCCGGTGTTCGGGTCGTAGTAGCCGTCGGACAGGTCGGTGGCGTACACGCTGCGCTTGACCCAGTCGCGGCGGTCGCTGACCGTCAACTGCAGGGGGCCGCCGCTGAGCGCCGTGAGCATGCCGGTGACGGTGAACAGCTGCCGCGGGTCGCGCTCCTTGATGGCGAACAGGCGATCGTGCTGGCGGTCGTAGGTCACCCCCTCGAAGCCCTTGTTGCGGTAGGTCGGGTTGATGTCGAGGGTGATCCACTGCGCCTCGCTGGCATGGATCGGCTGCGGGTGGTCGGGCAGGGTGATTACGTCCAGCCGTTGCATCTGCTCATCGCTGATGGCCAGGCGGCCATTGCCCAGGTAAGCCAGGCCTTCGGTGTCTTCGAAGTCCACCAGCGGGTAGCGCGCCAAAACGTCGCCGCCCTTGCTCAGCTCCAGCAACTCCATGGGCACACCATTGGTGATTGCCAGCAGCCGGTCACGGTCGTAGTCGTAGGTGATGCCGGACAGGTTGTTCAGGCCAGGCTCTACCACCTTGGCGTCGATCGTGACCTGGAAGGCCGGCAGCCAGACGTTCTTCCCGGGGGCAGTGTCACCGGTCCAGTGGTTGCTCAGGTGCGCGTAGAGCTGCTGGGGCCAGAACGAGCGCGCGGCTTCGATGCCGATCAAGGCCATGGCCACCAGCACTGCCACTGCGCCGAGCTGGCCCCAGCGGTTCAAGCGCTGCCAGAAGTGCCGACGCGGGGCGGGCAGGGTCTGGGTAGTCATTGTGCGGCCCCCTGAGCGGCGGTTTGCAGATTGCCGGGCGTGTCGGCCCAGGCGAAGTGGTAGACCTGCGCTGGTGCGGCTGGCTGGCATTGGCCGTTATCGGCATCGGCACCGACCACGTACCACTCGGCGCGCGAGGTATCGCCCAGCCGGTGAGCCTTGTCGGCGTTGAAGCAACGGCCCAGTTCCGTTGCCGGAATCAAGGCGAAGGCTGCGGGGTTATGGCGTAACCAGTACACCGCCGTTTCGGGCTTGGACTGGTTGGCGAAGCCGAAATGGACGATAGGCTGACGGGCGAACAGCCAGTGCCCTTCGCGCCAGTTGACCAGCACCAGTTCGGCGCCACCGGTGGCGCGTGCGGCGTCGCTCATCAAGGTTTCGTGAGGGTTGCGGCCTTCCTTGATGGGCTCGACAAAGCCGCGTGCGAACCACAGGCAGAACCAGGCCAGGGCGATGGCGGTGAACGCCTTGCGCCAGCCGGGGCGGCGCTGCAGCCAGCGTTTGAGCAGCCAAGGCACCAGCGGGGCGATGGCCAGCACCAGGCCGGGCAGGGCCGGGAAGATGTAGAGCTTGCGCTTGCCGCTGCTCAGGCTGAAGAACAGCAGCACCAGGGCGACCCAGCCAAGCAGCAACAGGAAACGCCCATCGCGTTTTTGCAGCTGTCGGCGCCAGGCCGGCACCAGCCACGGCAAGGCCAGGATCAGTGGCAGCCAGTACTGCGGGATGACCTTGACGAAGAAGTACCAGAAAGGCTCGCGATGGTCCCAGGCATTGGCATAACGGTTGGCAGTCTGGCGCAGGAGAATTTCCTTCAAGTAGGCCAGCTCTGCCGCACCACCGCCGTGGGCGATCGATACCAGCAGCGGCAGCAGCCACACCGCGCAGCCGGCCAGCAGCCAGACGAAACCCAGGCTCCAGCGCCAACCCTGGCCGGGATACGCCACCACGCCGCGCCAGCCTTTGCGCACGGCCCAGGCATAGGGCAGCAGCATCAGTGCCGGAACAAAGCCCACGCCCTTGCTGATGATGCCCAGGCCCATGGCTGCGCAGGCCAGGTAAAACCAGCCCCAGGCGGGCCCGAGCAACAGGTGGCGGACCATGCCGTAAAGGCCCAGCGCCACCCACAGGCACAGGAAGCTGTCGATCTGCCCGGTACGCAGGATGCTGTAGCTCTGGTAGGTCGCCAGGAACAGCAGCGCGGCAATCACGCCGATACGCCGGGTCCACAGGCGCCGACCCAGGTCATGCAGCACCAGGGTGATGGTCGCCGCCGACATCAGCCCCGGCAGGTACAGGGCGACTTTTGGCGAACCGGTCAGGTAACTGAACAGGGCCACGGTCCACATGAACAGCGGTGGTTTGTCGCCGTAGATTTCCGCAGCGCGATGGGGGATGAACCAGTTGCCGCTCTGGAGCATTTCCAGGGCCACGCCGAGGAAGCGTTCCTCATCGACGTTCATCGGCTGGCGCCAGCCGATACCGGCGCCTACAAGCAGCACGGCGAGTACAACCAGGGCCAGGCGTTCGGCCCCGAGCGTCTTGAACCTTGGCAAGGGCTATTCCTTCTGCTCTTTGTGGCGGGCAATCAGTTGCAGGTTGCGCAGGTACACCACCAGGCCGAACGACTGGCCGATGATGAATACCGGGTCTTCACGGTAGATGGCGTAGATCAGCAGCAGGGCGCTGCCGAGCATGCTCAGGTACCAGAAGCCCACCGGGATCACGCTGCGTTTCTTGAATTCGCTGTACAGCCACTGCAGGACGAAGCGGCCGGTGAACACGACCTGACCGGCGAAGCCGACGATCAGCCAGAGGGTTTCGCGGGTCATCCTTCGAGCTCCTTTGGTTGGCTGTCGAGGCGCGTGCGGCGGATCAGCCACCAGACCCCGACCAGGTCGAGAATGCCGACCAGGGCACGGTCGAGGTTGCCGTACTTGGACACCCCGGCATGGCGTGGGCGGTGGTTGACCGGGTGCACCAGCATGCGGCCCTTGTGGCGCAGGATCAGCGCCGGGATGAAGCGGTGCATGTGGTCGAAGTAGGGCAGGCGCAGGAAGGCGTCACGCTCGATCAGCTTCAGGCCGCAGCCGGTGTCTGGCGTGGCGTCCTTGAGCAGGCGGCTGCGCAGGCCGTTGGCAAAGCGCGAGGCCCAGCGTTTGCTGGCGGTATCGCGGCGGTTGACGCGGTGCCCGGCCACCAGCTTGATGCCGCCGCCCAGATCTTCGCTGCCGCGCACCAGGGCGAGCATGCCGGGGATGTCGGCCGGGTCGTTCTGCCCGTCGCCGTCCAGGGTGGCCAGCCAGCGCCCGCGAGCAGCCTGGGCGGCGTGCCAGATCGAGGTGCTCTGGCCCAGCGAGCGGTCGTGGCGCAGGATGCGCAATTGCGTGAAGCCTTGCTGTTTCAACTGCTGCAGCACGTTCAGGGTCTGGTCGCTGCTGCCATCGTCGACCACCAGCACTTCGTAATGTTCGTTGGCCAGCGCCGTGCGGATTTCCGCCAGCAATGCCGGCAGGTTGTCGACCTCATTCTTGGCGGGGATCAGTACCGAGAGGTCAAGTGGATCAGTCATTGAGGCTTCCTGTGTTCTTGTAATGATGGCGTGGTTCAAACCCGGTAGAAGTCCCGGTACCAGCCGACGAATGCGGCAACGCCGTGCTCCAGCGGGGTGCTCGGCGAAAAATCGATCCAGCGCGTCAGTGAGTCGACATCCGCCCAGGTTTCCAGCACGTCACCTGCCTGCAAGGGCAGGTACTCGCGCCGGGCCTTGATGCCCAGCGTGTTCTCCAGGCACTCGACGAACTCCAGCAGCCGCACGGGCTGGCCGCGGCCGATGTTGAACAGCTGGCAGGGTGCTTGCCCGGCGCGGGGCTGCGGGGGCTTCAGGCGCAGGCGCAGGACGCTTTCGACGATGTCGTCGACATAGGTGAAGTCACGTGCCATCTGGCCATGGTTGTAGATCTCGATCGGCTGGCCCGCGAGCATCGCCCGGGTGAACTTGAACAGCGCCATGTCGGGGCGGCCCCACGGGCCGTAGACGGTGAAGAAGCGCAGGCCGGTGACTGGCAACTGGTACAGGTGCGCGTAGCTGTGCGCCATCAGCTCGTTGGCGCGCTTGCTTGCGGCATACAGCGAAATCGGCTGCTCGACCGGGTCGTCGATGCTGAATGGCTGCTTGCTGTTGGCGCCGTACACCGAGCTGCTGGAGGCATAGACCAGGTGACGCGGCGGGTGCTGGCGGCAGGCTTCGAGCAGGTTGAGAAAACCGGTCAGGTTGGAGTGCCCGTAGACACTGGGGTTGTCCAGCGAGTAGCGCACACCGGCCTGCGCCGCCAGGTGGATCACTTCGCTGAACGGCTGCCCGGCGAACAGCTGCTGCAGGTCGGCCGCATTGGCGATGTCGACCGTCTGGAAGCGGAAGTTAGGGTAGGCGAGCAACTGTTGCAGGCGTGCCAGTTTGAGTTCGACGCTGTAGTAGGCATTGAGGTTGTCGATGCCGACCACCTCGACGCCTGCTTCGCACAAACGGCGCGCCAGGTGAAAACCGATGAATCCGGCTGCGCCGGTGATCAGTACGGGCATGGCTGTTTCACCTGGCCACGGCCGATGCCGTAGTACGTGAGGCCGGCGGCGGCCATGTGCTCGGGCTCGAACAGGTTGCGACCGTCGAACACCACGCGGTCAGCCAGCTGCTGCGGGACCTTGTCCAGGTTCAGCACCCGGTAGTCTTGCCACTCGGTGACGATCACCAGGGCATCGGCGCCTTCCAGCGCATCGTCCTTGCAGGGCACCAGCGTCAGGTCGGGGCGCTGGCCGTAGTGCCGCTGAATTTCCTCCATGGCCTGCGGGTCGTGGGCCTGGACGCTGGCGCCGGCGGCCCACAGCGCTTCGAGCAACACCAGGCTGGAGGCTTCGCGAATGTCATCGGTGTTGGGTTTGAACGATAGTCCCCACAAGGCGAAGACCTTGCCGTGCAGCCCGCCTGGGTAGTGGCGCTGGATCTTGCTGAACAGGCGGCTCTTCTGCCGCTGGTTGACCGCCTCTACTGCACTTAGCAGCTGCGGGTCGAAGCCTTCGGCCTCGGCACTTTTGCGCAGCGCCTGCAGATCCTTGGGGAAGCACGAACCACCGAAACCGCAGCCGGGGTAGATGAAATCATAGCCGATGCGCGGGTCCGAGCCGATGCCACGACGGACCATTTCAATGTCGGCACCCAGGAGCTCGGCCAGGTTGGCCATTTCGTTGATGAAGGAAATCTTGGTCGCCAGCATGCAGTTGGCGGCGTACTTGGTCAGCTCGGCGCTGCGTGCATCCATGACCATGAGCTTTTCGCGGTTGCGGCTGAATGGCTGGTACAGCTCGCGCAGCAGCTCGACCTCGGCGGGTGCGGCACCGCCAATGACGATGCGGTCCGGGCGCATGCAATCATCCACCGCAGAGCCTTCCTTGAGAAATTCGGGGTTGCTGATGACCTGGTAGCGTTCGCCATCGGCCACGGCCTGGCCGATGCGCGTCTTGATGCGGTCTACCGTGCCGACCGGCGAGGTGGATTTGTTGACGATGACCTTGGGGCCATCGGCATGTTGGAGGATGCTGTCGACCACGGCGAACACATGGCGCATGTCGGCACTGCCATCGGCCTGGGGCGGGGTGCCGACGGCGATGAATTGCAATTTTGCATGTTGCACCGCTTCACGGGCGTCGGTGGTGAAACGCAGGCGACCGCAAGCCAGGCTCTTCTCCAGCAGCGGCGCAAGGCCAGGCTCGAAGATCGGGCAATGCCCCTTGCTTAGGGTTGCAACCCGTTCGGCATTGATATCCATGCACAACACCGAATGCCCCACCTGGGCCAGGCAGACTGCCTGAGTCAGGCCGACATAGCCGGTACCAAAAACCGTAACCTTCATTCAACAGCTCCATGGTGTGAACCTGTAGGCGGTAGCCCTGCATGCAGGGGCTTGGGATTCGGCCGGACAGATCCTTGGCGAAAAAGCTGAAAAAAAATGTCACATTCTTGTTTAATTTTTGTTACCTGAGCCCGCCGGCCGAAGCTGCTCGGTCTGGCGACTTCTCGCGCACACGTTTGTTTCTGGAAATAAAGGGCGTACAGCTGTCATCAGCGCGCAAAAGCGCAACTGGCGAGGCCTGGTATTAGCGGGGGGAAATCAGCACATAAAACGTGCACGCGCCCCAATCAGGGGGAAGGCACAAATCGAGAGCTTAGACAGCCATTTATGAAGTGCCAGAAAGACGGGTGCTTTCTTAGGAATAAGTTGAAGTAAGAGGTGACAGTTGTATGACAGTAACTGTCGAGAAATTGCTTTAGATGTGGTTGATTCTATTTCCTGTTTGTCAGCCGCGCACGGCATTGTCCACCGTTTGCGTCGAGGGACTAAACTTAATTCCGATACATACCCATTCATCCCGCTGACCACCGCTCCCCTTGAACCGGATTTCCTCGTCGACGGTGGCCTTCTTGCAGAGGAGGGCAGGTCATGGACGAGGCAAGGCTTCACGAATTCATGGGTAAGCTGGTTGGAGACATGGGCGCTGCGGCGACCCTGGCCAATGTGATCCTCGGCGATGAGCTCGGGCTGTATCGGGCCATGGCAGACAGCCAGCCGACCAGCCCCGAGGCACTGGCGGCGAAGACCGGATGCCACCCACGGCTGGTGCGTGAATGGCTCAACGCCCAGGCAGCGTCTGGCTACATGGTGCATGACAAGGGCACCTTCGTCCTTCCAGAGGAACAGGCCATGGCCCTGGCGCTGGAAGACTCGCCGGCCTACATGGCCGGTGGCGCGGCGGTCATCGCGGCGCTGTTCCATGACAAGGACAAGCTGGTGGCGGCCATGCGCGGCGACGGCGGGCTGGCCTGGGGTGACCACCATCCGTGCATGTTCAGTGGCACCGAGCGCTTCTTCCGGCCCGGTTACCGCACCTTTCTGGTCGCGGAATGGCTGCCGGCGCTGGAGGGTGTGGTAGCCAAGCTGCAGGCCGGGGCCAAGGTGGCGGATGTCGGTTGTGGCCATGGCGCCTCGACCCTGGTGCTGGCGCAGGCGTTTCCAGCTTCTACCTTCACAGGCTATGACTACCACGCACCGTCCATTGCCACGGCCAACGAGCGTGCGCGCGAAGCGGGGCTTGCGGGGCGCGTGAGCTTCCAGCAGGCATCGGCCAAGGATTACCCGGGGCATGACCACGACCTGGTGTGCTTCTTCGATTGCCTGCATGACATGGGCGACCCCGTGGGCGCGGCGAAGCATGCCTACCGGGCGCTGAAGGCGGACGGCACGGTGATGCTGGTGGAACCCTATGCCGAGGATTCGCTGGAGGGCAACCTGACGCCGGTCGGGCGCTTGTTCTATGCGGCGTCGACGTTCATCTGCACGCCGAATTCGTTGTCCCAGGAAGTGGGGCTGGGGTTGGGGGCCCAGGCCGGGGAGGCGCGGTTGCGGGCGGTGTTCGAGGAGGCGGGGTTCACACAGTTCCGGCGGGCGACGCAGACGCCGTTCAACTTGATCCTGGAGGCCCGTAAATAGGTGACAACCGCCGCGAAGGGGCCGGGCCTGGAAAAACAGAAGGGGCGCCATGTTGGCGCCCCTTCTGTTTTACTGCTTAGGCTTCAGCGTCCCAGGGACGATCGCCATTTTCATCTTTCACGCGGGTCGGCAGACCCATCACGTCCAGCGCCTTGAGGAACGGCTCGGCAGGCAGCTCCTCGACGTTGACCATGCGCTTGGCATCCCACTCGCCACGGGCGACCAGCAAGGCCGCAGCCACTGGCGGTACACCGGCGGTGTAGGAAATGCCCTGGCTGTCGGTCTCGGCGTAGGCTTCTTCGTGGTCGGCCACGTTGTAGATGAACACTTCGCGCGGCTTACCGTCCTTGGTGCCCTTGACCAGGTCACCGATGCAGGTCTTGCCGGTGTAGCCCGGGGCTAGCGAGGCCGGGTCAGGCAGCACGGCCTTGACCACTTTCAGCGGCACCACTTCCAGACCTTCGGCAGTCTTCACCGGTTGCTCCGAGAGCAGGCCGAGGTTCTTCAGCACGGTGAACACATTGATGTAGTGCTCGCCGAAGCTCATCCAGAAACGCACGTTCGGCACATTGAGGTTCTTCGAGATCGAATGAACTTCGTCGTGGCCGGTCAGGTACAGGTTCTGCGAACCTACTACCGGCAGGTCGTCGGTACGCTTGACTTCGAACATGGTGTTGCTGGTCCACTGGCTGTTCTGCCAGCTCCACACTTGCCCGGTAAACTCACGGAAGTTGATTTCCGGGTCGAAGTTGGTAGCAAAGTACTTGCCATGGGAACCGGCATTGACGTCGAGAATATCGATCGAATCAATGCTGTCGAAGTACTGCTGCTGCGCAAGTTTTGCGTAGCTGTTCACCACACCCGGGTCGAAACCGACGCCGAGAATGGCGGTAATGTTCTTTTGTTGGCACTCTTCGAGGTGTTTCCACTCGTAGTTGCCGTACCACGGCGGGGTCTCGCAGATCTTGCCCGGCTCTTCGTGGATGGCGGTGTCCAGATAGGCGACACCGGTATCGATGCAGGCACGCAGCACCGACATGTTGAGGAAGGCGGAACCGACGTTGATCACGATCTGCGATTCGGTCTCGCGGATCAGTGCCTTGGTCGCCTCGACATCGAGGGCATTGAGCGAGAAGGCCTGGATGTCGGCGGGTACCTTGAGGCTACCCTTGGCCTTGACGCTGTCGATGATGGCCTGGCATTTGGAGATGTTCCGTGACGCGATAGCGATACGACCCAGTTCGTCGTTATGCTGCGCGCACTTGTGGGCCACCACCTTGGCGACACCTCCTGCACCAATGATAAGAACGTTCTTCTTCAATTTACCTTTTGCTCCTTACTTGGAAAGCCGGTCTTACGACAGGCTGGAAACGTAGTCTTCGAAACCGAAATCGCGGACCACCTCGACGCTGCCGTCGAGCTGCTTGACCACGATGGATGGCATCTTCAGACCGTTGAACCAGTTTTTCTTGACCATGGTGTAGCCGGCCGTGTCGATGAACGACAGGCGGTCGCCGATGGCCAGCGGGCGGTCGAATTGGTATTCGCCGAAGATGTCGCCTGCCAGGCACGACTTGCCGCAGACCATGTAGGTGTGCTCGCCGTCGTTGGGTGCCATCTTGGCGTTGAGGCGGTAGATCAGCAGGTCGAGCAGGTGCGCTTCGATCGAGCTGTCGACCACGGCCAGGTGCTTGCCGTTGTACAGGGTGTCGAGCACGGTCACTTCCAGCGAGGCGCTGTTGGTGATGGCGGCTTCGCCTGGCTCCAGGTAGACCTGCACGCCGTACTTCTGCGAGAAGGCTTTCAGGCGCGCGCAGAAGGCGTCCAGCGCATAGCCTTCGCCGGTGAAGTGGATGCCGCCACCGAGGCTGACCCACTCGACCTTGTGCAGCAGGTGGCCAAAGCGCTCTTCGATGTGCGACAGCATCTTGTCGAACAGACCGAAGTCACCGTTCTCGCAGTTGTTGTGGAACATGAAGCCAGAGATCTGCTCGATCACCTGTTCGATCTTTGCCGGGTCCCATTCACCGAGGCGGCTGAACGGGCGGGCCGGGTCGGCCAGCAGGTAGTCGGAGCTGCTTACCTGTGGGTTGACGCGCAGGCCGCGGACCTTGCCTTCGGACTGTTCGGCAAAGCGCTGCAGCTGGCCGATCGAGTTGAAGATGATCTTGTCGCAGTTCTCGAGCATTTCCTCGATTTCGTCATCGGCCCAGGCCACGCTGTAGGCGTGGGTCTCGCCAGCGAACTTCTGGCGGCCGAGCTTGAGCTCGAACAGCGAGGACGAGGTGGTGCCGTCCATGTACTGCTGCATCAGGTCGAACACCGACCAGGTGGCGAAGCACTTGAGGGCGAGCAGTGCCTTGGCACCGGAGTTTTCACGCACGTAGGCGATCTTCTCCATGTTGCTCAGCAGCTTGGTTTTGTCGATGAGGTAGTACGGCGTCTTGATCATTTAAAGGCCCCCGGCCAGGCCGGCCAAAAAAAAGACCCGCATTGTGCCTTCACTTGCCGCAGATCGAAAGGGTGGATGGTGTATTTCGTCTGCGCGGCTGTAGTTGCAGGTGAAATGTTTCGGCAGTGGTGGGTTCAGTAGTACAGGGGGAAATGAACAGCTTGATGACAGGCTGACCAATGGCTTGTGCTTGCCATGGCATTTTCAGCGCCTGTTAGACCGAGCGCCGCCCGCGCGGCGCATCGCGGATAAATCCGCTCCTACCTCTGTTTCGGGCCAATTGATCCTGGGAGATTTGCGCACGAACGCCTTGGCGCATGGCTCGATATCTCGTCGTACGAGCAAGGCGGTCGCGCGCGACTGTTACAGGCGTTACTGGTCCGAAACAGATGTAGGAGCGGATTTATCCGCGATGCGCCGCGCGGGCGGCGCTCGGTCTAACAGGCGCTAAAGATGCCCCGACGAACCCGGCAGCCATGCCGTCGTTCATTCCACCCTTTGATCGACCACCCTCAACCACTCTTGAATCTGCTCCAGCGTGGCAGTGGCCCCGCCACACACCACCACCAGCACGTTCTGGTAACTGGCCAGGGCATCGGCTTCATAAGCCAGCGCCAACGCCGCGCCGCACGCCGGCTCTACCAGCACCCGATGGTCCAGCAGAAACCGCTCACAAGCCTCCAGGGCTGCCCGGTCACTGACTAGGTGGCTGTGCACGGGATGCTGGCGGGTGCAAGCCAGTGCCTGTTCGGCCACGCGCTTGGCGCCCAGCGAGCTGGCCACCGAGGCGATGCGTTCGAGTTCCACCGTGTGCCCGGCCTGCATGGCTGCATGCAGCGATGCGGCGCCTGTGGTCTCCACGGCCAGCACCGGCACATCGCCCCAGCCATTGCGCTGCAGCCCTTCGACCACACCGCTGAGCAAGCCACCACCGCCCACCGACAGCACCACTGCATCGGGCTTGATCCCGGCTGCCGCGACTTCGTCGACCAGGCTGGCATGCCCGGCCCACAGCAGTGGGTCGTCGAACGGGTGAATGAAGGCATCATCTGCACCGACCAAGGTCAATGCCAGCTCGTTGGCCTCTTGCCACGAGCTGCCGTGCACCACCACCTTGGCTTCTTCCAGGCGCAGCAGTTGCCTGGCCCGTTCGGTGGTGGTCTCGGGCACCACCACGGTCACTGGCACCCCCAGCTTGCGCCCGGCATAAGCCACCGCCAGCCCGGCATTGCCGCCCGACGAAGACACGAAGTGGCGTGCGCCCCGCGCATGGTGCACCTCGCAGGCGTGGCCGACCCCGCGCAGCTTGAACGAGCCACAGGGCTGCAGGGCGTCGAGCTTCAGCCACACGGCACCGCCGGCGGCCAGCGACAGCGGACGGGATTCGATCAGAGGGGTGTGAATGTGCAGGGTCATTGGCTCGCTCCGCGCAGTTGCTCAAGGTAGTTGTAAATGGTGTAACGGGTCACGCCAAGGGCGGCGGCGGCTTTTTCCACGCCGCCTTTGACGATGAACAGGCCGCGTTCCTGCATCACCCGCACGGCTTCGACCTTGGCCTGTTTGTTCATCCGCCCCTGGCCGCTGCGTTGCAGTGCGCCTTCGATGATCTCGCCCATCAGCAGCGCCATGTCGGCGGGTTCGCTGCCATTCGCCTCGGCCGGCGTAGCGCCCAGTGGCTGCAGTTGGCGAAGGAAATCCATGGCTGCATCCAGCCCGGTGACATCGGTGTTGACGCACAGGCTGGCAAACGGGTGGCCGCTGCTGTCGCGAAAGATGGCCGTGGCACTGCGTAGGGTGCGGCCCTTGAGGGTGGTGGGGTAGTCGGGGAGTACCACGGGCTCGGCGCCTTGCTGATCGGCGCTGGCCTGCATCAGGGCCTTGAAACCCTGGTCCTGCTCCGGGGCGGCGAGGATAGGGCTGCCGACTGCGCGGCCCGAGAGGTGGCCGTTGACGATCGCCACCACGGAGTGTTCCGGGTGGTCGAGGTCGTGCAGGAGGATTTCCATGTTGCGCGCGGCAACGCTGCCCAGGGCCTGGATGGCGGCTTTGAGGACGGTGAGGGTGAGCTGGCGTTCTTCAGCTGGGGACATGGGGCGATCACTAAATTCAACTTATTGTTTATTTTTGCACATTAAGTTGAATTCTGCGATTGGCTTTTCCAGGCCCATTCGCCGGTGAACCCGCTCCCACAGGAGCTCCACCGCCTTCAGGGCCTGTGCAGTACCTGTGGGAGCGGGTTCACCCGCGAATGGGCCGCAAAGCGGCCCCTGTAACTTAGCCCAGGGCTGGCGTGCGCGGCGGAATCATGCGGCGCGAGCCAGTGGCCTCGAAGGCCGCAGCAAAGCTCAGCAGCGCATTGTCGGTATACGCCTTGCCGGCAAAGGTCAGCCCCACCGGCATGCCGATATCGGCCATCACGCCCATCGGCACGGTCACGGTCGGCACGCCCAGGTGGCGGATGGCCAGGTTGCCGTTGGCCACCCAGATACCGTTGCTCCAGGCGATGTCCGCCGAAGCCGGGTTGACGTCGGCGTCAGCCGGGCCGACATCGGCCACGGTCGGGAACAGCACGGCGTCCAGGCCCTGCGCGTCCATCCAGTCTTCGAGGTCCATCTTGCGGGTTTTTTCCAGCCCGCGCAGGCCATCGGGCAGGGTCTCGATCTGGTCCCAGGTCTTCAGGCCGCGCTTGGCCATGTTGACGTATTCGTCCATGCCAGCGGCCAGGTCGTCCTCACGGTTGGGCAGGGTGCCCGGGTCGTGCGGGAAGATCTGCGGGCCATCGACATCGGCCAGGCGGTTGAGTTTCGGGTCATCGTTGGCACGCAGGAAGTCGTCGAAGGCCCAGCCCGACAGCTCCCACAGTTCGTCATGGAGGAATTCCTTGCTGACGATGCCACGGTTGTAAACAGTCGGCGCGCCCGGGCGGTCGCCTTCGCAGTTGGACACCAGCGGGAAGTCGACTTCCAGCACTTCGGCGCCGGCTGCTTCCAGGGCCAGGCGTGCCTGCTGCCACAGGGCGATGACGCTGTCGCGGGTATTGATGCGCTGGCCGGTCGGGCCGCCGATGCCAGGCTTCTCGGAGGTGCCGGCGGCTTCGTCCTTGTTGATGTACATGCGCGGCACGCCAAAGCGCTTGCCCTTGAGGGCGCTGGCGTCGACGGCCAGGTCCAGATAGGACGCCGGGCGCACGGAGGAGGCGGCCGGGATCGCTACCCAAGGCTGCAGGCGCCACAGGTCGCCGCGCTTGTCGGCATCGTCGGCGACCACCACGTCGAGGATTTCCAACAGGTCGGTCATGGTCCGGGCGTACGGCACCACCACGTCCATGGTGGGCGTCAGCGGCCAGTTGCCGCGCACCGAGATCACGCCGCGCGATGGGGTGTAGGCGCACAGGCCGTTGTTCGAGGCCGGGCCGCGGCCACTCGACCAGGTTTCCTCGGCCAGGCCGAAGGCGCTGAAGCTGGCGGCGGTGGCGGTACCGGCGCCGTTCGAGGAGCCAGAGGCGAACGGGGCAGTGAGGTAGCTGGCGTTGTACGGGCTTTCGGCGCGGCCGTAGACGCCGCGCTGCATGCCGCCATTGGCCATCGGTGGCATGTTGGTCTTGCCCAGGCACACGGCACCGGCGGCGCGCAGGCGCTCGATGGTGAAGGCGTCACGCTGGGCGACCAGGTCCTTGAATGCCGGGCTGCCGGAAGCGGCAGTCAGGCCCTTGACCAGGTAGCTGTCCTTGGCGGTGTAGGGGATGCCGTCCAGCGGGCTCAGGGTCTGGCCCTTGGCGCGGCGGGCGTCGGAGGCCTCGGCTTCCTTGAGCGCTTCAGGGTTGCGCACTACCACGGCGTTCAGCGCGGTGGCGGTGTCGGCGCCGTCATAGGCGTCGATGCGTGCCAGGTAGGCCTTGACCAGCTCGACCGCCGTCGTGCGGCCGGTTTCGAGCGCGTCGCGCAGCTCGGCAATGGAAACCTCGGTTACCTCGATCATGCTTTCACCAAAATTTGTGCAGGTTGGGGCTAGTGCGAGGAGTGTACAAGAAGGGATCGGGGGAGGGAGGTTTGCGCCGCAGAAATGGTTTTTTGCAACGGGGCATTGTCGGGGCCGCACGGCGGCCCCGTTACCCTTGGTTCAATCCAGGTCGGCCGCCGAATGCCGCTCGGGCACCTGGCTGGCTTCATCACCCCAGGTGCGGTTGACTCGGGTGCCGCGCTGCACGGCCGGGCGTTGGGCGATGGCTTCGGCCCAACGCTGCACGTGTGGGTATTCATCCACCGCGAGGAACTCGGCCGCACCGTACAGGTTGCCGCGCACCAGTTGGCCGTACCAAGGCCACACGGCGATATCGGCGATGCTGTACTCGTCGCCACCTAGGTAGCGGCTGACCGCCAGGCGGCGTTCCAGCACATCGAGTTGGCGCTTGGCTTCCATGGTGAAACGGTTGATGGCGTACTCGAACTTCTCTGGCGCGTACACATAGAAGTGGCCAAAGCCGCCGCCAAGGTAGGGTGCGGAGCCCATCTGCCAGAACAGCCAGTTCAGGCTTTCGGTGCGTGCGGCGGGGGTTTTGGGCAGGAAGGCGCCGAACTTTTCCGCCAGGTGCAGCAGGATCGAGCCGGATTCGAACACCCGTACCGGCGGCTCGACGCTGTGGTCGAGCAGGGCGGGGATCTTCGAGTTGGGGTTGACCTCGACGAAGCCGCTGGAGAACTGGTCGCCCTCACCGATGCGGATCAGCCAGGCGTCGTACTCGGCGCCGTTGTGGCCCAGGGCGAGCAGCTCTTCGAGGAGGATGGTGACCTTGACGCCGTTGGGTGTGGCCAGGGAGTACAGCTGCAGCGGGTGCTTGCCGACCGGCAGGTCCTTGTCATGGGTCGGCCCGGCGATCGGCCGGTTGATGCTGGCGAACTGGCCGCCGGACGCGGCATCGTTGCGCCAGACCTTGGGCGGGACGTAAGGGGGCTTGCTCATGCAGAAGTTCTCCTTGGAAAGCGCGAAAGCGACCACGTAAGGCTGTGGACCTGCATCTATGCCACGGGTTCGGAGAAAAGCGCAAATGCATTGGGCGCGGGCGTCAGCTGCATGGCGCGTAGGGCCACAGCTGCGCCGCGATCAGCCGGTCATACGGCAGGCTGCAGCGGGTGCCCGTCTGGGTGCGGTAGTGCACGCGCCGGTCGGCGGCGTCGACGTGCGAGGTGGTGCCTTGTACCAGGCACAGGTTGCGCCGAGCCTGAGGCTGTTGCAGTTCGGCCTGCGGCGCCAGCAAGGTTACCTGGGCATCCCGCTGGCCCTGAAGGTTCAGCTGGCGGATTGCGCTCAGGGCGCTCCATGGGCCGGCGATGCCGGTGCCAATGATCAGGATATTGTTCATCGTTGTGCTCCTGGAAAGTCCGAAAGACACAGTAGACCGTAATTGCAGTCAACGATGTTACGGGGCCAGCTGGCAGATCTTTTCAAAATGTTGGCGGGGTGATTACCCAGATCACCACTGCGTCCACTTCGCCCGGGTTGCCATAGCGGTGTGGCTCCTGGCTGGAAAAGCTGAAGCTGTCACCTTCGCCCAGCAGGAAGTGGCGCTCGCCCACCCATACCTCGAAACTGCCCGAGAGCACATAACCCGCTTCGTCACCCTCATGGCTGTAGCTCTGCTGGCTATAGGTGCCCGGTGGAAAGCGTGAGTGCAGCATCTCCAGCTGGCGGTTGGGTTGCGGGGTGAGCAGCTGGTCGACGATGCCGTCCTCGTAATGCACGCTCAGCCGGCTGTTGCGCCGCACCACGTAACCCTGGTCTTCGGGGGCGGTAGCGGCCTCGCTGGCGAAGAACCACTGGATGGTCACGCCGAGGCTGCGGGCGATGTTGAACAGCGCCGGGATCGACGGGTACGACAGGTTGCGCTCCAGCTGGCTGATGTAGCCGGCGGTCAGCTCGCTGTGCGCCGCCAGCTCTGCCAGGGTCATGCCGCGGCGCTTGCGCAGGCCGCGGATGCGGCCGCCAAGGAACTGCGGCGCGGCGCCGCCGTCTTCGGCGGCGGGCGGGAACTGGGGCTGCTGGCTCATGCGTTTCGGTCCATCGGGAAAGCCGCAGTATGGACAGGCTCAGAGTGCCCAGGCAACTGTCAGGCCGTCGTGGATGGCCTCTTCGACAGTGCGTGGGGCCAGGCAGTCGCCGATGCGCCGTACCTCCACCAAGCCTGCCAGTTCCGCCGCCAGGGTGTCCTGCGGTTGATGGCCGAGGCACAGCACCAGGCTGTCGATGCCTTCGAAGATCATCGGTTCACCGCTGGCGGTGTGCTGCAGGTACACGGTGTTGTCGTCGCTGCCGTACAGGCGGGCATACGGCGTGATCGGGATGCCCAGGCGGTGCAGCTCGCCGGCCAGCTGGTCGCGTACATAAAGCGGCAGGCTTTCGCCGCAGTGGGTGCCGTTCACTGCCAACTGCACCTGATGGCCGTCGCGCACCAGGCGCTCGGCGATGCCTGGGCCGATCCAGTCGCTGCGCCAGTCGATCACCAGCACCGAGCGGCCGAGGCTGACTTCGTTGCGCAGCACCTGCCACGCATCCACCACCTGCAATTCGCCACTGCGTTCGAACGATGGCCAATAGGGCGTGGCGCCGGTAGCAGCAATCACCAGGTCGGGGCGTTCACGCTCGACCAGGGCGCGGTCTACACGCGTATTACGTACTACGCGTACGCCTGCCAGTTCCATCTCCCGCTGCAGGTTGGTGCTGGCGCCGCCGAACTCGCTGCGCCGCGGCAGCAACTGTGCGAGCTGTATCTGGCCGCCGAGTTGTGTACTGGCTTCGTACAGCGTGACCTCATGCCCACGGGCCGCGGCAACGGCTGCGGCCTTCATGCCGGCGGGGCCGCCCCCGGCCACCATGATGCGCTTGCGCACGGTAACGGGAACCGGGGTTTCATACTGCAGTTCGCGGCCGGTTTCCGGGTGCTGGATACAGGAGATCGGCAGCCCCCGGTGGAAGTGGCCGATGCAGGCCTGGTTGCAGGCGATGCACGCACGCACGTCCTCGACCTTGCCGCCCTCGGTTTTGGCCGGCATCTGCGGGTCGCAGATCAGCGCGCGGGTCATGCCACATACGTCGGCCTGGCCACGCGCCAGGATCAGTTCGGCTTCCTGCGGCTGGTTGATGCGCCCGGTGACGAACAAGGGAATGTTCAGGTGCTGCTTGAAGGTCCCGGCCTCGCGCGCCAGGTAGGCCGGCGCGATGGCCATGGGCGGTACGATATGCACGGCGCCGCCCAACGACGCAGAGGTGCCGGCGACGATATGCAGGTAGTCGACCTGATCTTGCAGGGCCTGGGCGGCGGCGAGCGATTCGTCTTCGCTCAGGCCCTCGCTGTCGCGCTCGTCGGCGCTGATGCGCAGGCCGACGATGAACTGCTCGTCGGTGGCCGCCCTGACTGCGGCCAGTACTTCGCGCAGAAAGCGCAGGCGCTGTTCCAGCCCGCCGTTGTAGACATCGTTGCGCTGGTTGACCCGCGGGTTGAGGAACTGCGCTGGCAGGTAGCCGTGGCTGGCCACTACCTCGACACCGTCCAGGCCGGCCTGGTGCAGGCGCCGGGCGGCGCTGGCATAGCCCTGGACGATCTCGTCGATCATCACCTGGTCCAGCGCGCGCGGCATCACCCGGAAGCGTTCGTTGGGCACCGACGAGGCCGAGTAGGCCACCGCCAGCAGGCCGTCCGCCGACTCCATGATCTCCCGCCCCGGATGGAACAACTGCGACAGCACCACCGTGCCGTGGGCATGGCAGGCCTCGGCCAGGCGCCGGTAACCGTCGATGCAGGCGTCGTCGGTAGCCATCAGCACGTGCGAGGTGTAGCGGGCACTGTCGTGCACCCCGGCCACCTGCAGCACGATCAGGCCGACGCCGCCGGCGGCGCGGGCGCGCTGATAGGCGATGAGTTTGTCGTTGACCAGGTTGTCGGTGGGCAGGCAGGTGTCGTGGCCGGTCGACATGATGCGGTTTTTCAGGCGTTTGCCGCGGATCTGCAGGGGTTCGAACAGGTGGGCAAAGGCGGTCGTCATGCGGGCGGCTCCGGTGCGGTGTTGTTCTTGTTTTTCTCATGAAAGTGTAGCGGCAGTAAAAAATCAACTTGTTTTTTTACTGGTGCCCGACTAGCTTTTTCCCAGCCACGGCAGTGGCGCGTGACCTCACTAAAACAAGAAACGGGCCTTCGAGCTATCGCTGGAAGGTACCGACAGGAGGCAACTCGATGCAGGCATTTCCCCGCAGTACCGGCCTTTGCGCAGCGCTGTTGGCCCTAGGCCTGGGCAGTGTGCAAGCGGCGCCGCAGATGGTCGTGGTCGGCTATGGCGGCGCCGGTCAGAAAGCCCAGGATGTGGCGATCTTCCAGCCTTTCAGCGCCCAGGACGGCAGCAAGTTGATCCAGAGCGAATACAACGGCGAGATGGCGCGCATCCAGGTGATGGCCGATACCGGCAATGTCGACTGGGACGTGGTGCAGATCGAGGGGCCGGACCTGATGCGCGGCTGCGACGAGGGGGTCTACGAGCACCTCGACTGGCAGCGCCTGGGGCATGCCGCCGAACTGATCCCAGCCGCCGCCCAGGACTGCGGCTCGGCAGCGCTGGTGTGGAGCGTGGCGATTGCCTACGACCGCAACAAGCTGGCCCAGGCGCCGACCTCGTGGGCTGATTTCTGGAACGTGCAGAAGTACCCGGGCAAACGCGGGCTGCGCAAGCGCGCGGTGTACAACCTGGAGTTCGCCTTGCTGGCGGACGGGGTCAAGGTCGAGGACGTGTACAAAGTCCTGTCTACCCCGGCGGGTGTCGAACGTGCCTTTGCCAAGCTGACTGAACTCAAGCCGTATATCCAGTGGTGGGATGCTGGCGCGCAGCCGGCGCAATGGCTGACGGCGGGTGATGTGGTGATGACCTCGACCTACAGCGGCCGTATCGCCGTGGCCGCGCAGCAGGGCAGCCCGCTGGCGGTGGTCTGGCCCGGTAGCCTGTATGGCATGGACTATTGGGCAATCATCAAGGGCTCCAAGCATGTCGACCAGGCCAAGCGGCTGATCAGTTATGCCAACCAGCCAGATACCCAGGTGCGATACGTCGAGCAGATCCCCTATGGGCCGACCAATACCCAGGCGGCGGCCAAGCTCGACCCGGCGCTGGCGAGCTGGGTGCCGACCTCGCCAGAAAACCTGCAGGGCGCGCTGGCGATGAACGTGGAGTTCTGGGTCGACCATGGTGAGGAGCTGGAACAGCGCTTCAATGCCTGGGCCAGTAAATGATGTAGCTTATCGGGGCTGCAAAGCAGCCCCAAAAAAACAACAGGAAGAACAACCATGACCGCCACGGAACAGACCCTGCGCCAGCAACTGGCCGCCTGCTACCGCCTGATTGCCCATTTCCGCATGTCGGACCTGATCTTCACCCATATTTCGCTGCGCCTGCCGGGCCCTGAGCACCATTTTCTGATCAACCCCTACGGCCTGCTGTTCGAGGAAATCACCGCGTCCAGCCTGGTGAAGATCGACCTGCAGGGGCGGCCGGTGGAACCCACCGAGTACCCGGTCAACCCGGCCGGGTTCGTCATCCACAGCGCCATCCATGCCGCCCGCGAAGATGCCCAGTGCGTGCTGCACACCCACACCCGCGCCGGTTGCGCGGTGGCGGCGCTGGAGTGCGGGTTGCTGCCAGTCAACCAGATGTCGATGGAGTTCCATGGCAAGGTCGCCTACCACGCTTACGAAGGCATTGCCCTGGACCTGGACGAGCAGCAACGGCTGGTGGCTGACCTGGGCGACAAACCGGTGATGATCCTGCGCAACCACGGACTGCTGACCACCGGGCGCTCGGTGGCCGAGGCGTTCTTGCGCATGTATTACCTGGAGAAGGCCTGCGACATTCAGCTGGCGGCGCAGAGTGCCGGGCAACTGGTGTTGCCGTCGGAAGCGGTGTGCGCGCATACCGAGCGGCAGTTCAATGAGCCGATGCGCGGCTTGAAGCAGGGCGAGCTGAATGACCCGGATGCGCTGCAGATGGCTTGGGGCGCCTTGCTGCGGATGCTGGAGCGGATTGCGCCTGATTATCGAAACTGACTAACCACTCTTTCGCGGATAAATCCGCTCCTACAACGCCAGTGGTCTTCTTGTAGGAGCGGATTTATCCGCGAAGGGCCGGCACTGGCGATCTTGGCACACGGCCATTCGCGCGCTCAGTTTCTGCGGCAACGCGATCAGCGCACCTGCGGCACGATCATGCTGGCCGGTGCCTCGGCGGCACGCCGACGGGCCACCCAGTAGTACAGCACGCTGGGCACCACCAGCCCGATCAGCCATGACACATCCACGCCACCCAGGTGCGCGACCATTGGGCCGGTGTACAGCTTGGTGTCGATGAACGGCATCTGCACCAGCACACCGAGTGTATAGACGCTGATGCCAGGCCAGTTCCAGCGGCCGTAGCGGCCCTCGGGGTCGGCCAGGGCCGGGATGTCGTAGCGCTCTTTGGTGATGAAGTAGTAGTCCACCAGGTTGACCGCGCTCCAGGGCACGAAGAAGGTCAGCAGGAACAGGATGAACGACTTGAATGCACTGAGGAACGAATGCTGACCGAGCAGGGCTACCAGGGTGGCCGCGCCGACGATGACCAGCACGAACACCAGGCGCTGCACGCGGCTGATCGCCAGGTGGCCACGAAAGCCGCTGATGATGGTGGCGATGCACATGAAGCTGCCGTAGGAGTTCAGCGTCGAGATGGTCACCTTGCCGAAGGCAATGCTGAAGTACAGCAGCGCAGCGGTAGTGCCGGCCCCGCCGAGACCGACGATGTAGGCCACTTCACGCCCGGAAAACTCCCCGCCGGCGATAGCCGCGGCGAACACGCCGAGGATCATCGACGCTTGTGCACCGATGACCGAACCCAGGCCGGCGGCGAGGAAGGTCTTCACCGGCGAGGTGCTGCTCGGCAGGTAGCGCGAGTAATCCGCCACGTAGGGGCCGAAGGCGATCTGCCAGGAGGCGGCCAGCGACACTGCGAGCAGGAAGGTGGCCCAGCTGAAGTGGCGGTTTTCCAGCAGTTGGCCGATGTCGGCAAGCATCAGGATACGGCTGAACAGGTACACGAAGGCAATGATGCCCAGCACGCTGGCGACCCGGCCGATCCAGTGGATCACCCGGTAGCCGGCCAGGGTGGCGAGCACGATCACCGAGGCGAAGATGAGGATTCCGGTGCTGTCGCTGACGCTCAGCAACTGGCCGATGGCTTGCCCGGACAGCACCGTGCCGGTGGCGGTGAAGCCCAGGTACATCAGGCACACCAGCACCATCGGGATGGCCGCGCCATAGACACCGAACTGCACGCGGCTGGAGATCATCTGCGGCAGGCCCAGGCGCGGGCCCTGGGCCGCATGCAGGGCCATGACCGCGCCGCCGATGAGCTGGCCCAGCAGCAGGCCGATCAACGACCAGAACACGTCGCCACCCAGCACCACGGCCAGGGCGCCCGTGACGATGGCGGTAATCTGCAGGTTGGCACCGAGCCACAGGGTGAACTGGCTGTACAGCTTGCCATGGCGCTCGGCTTCGGGAATGTAATCGATAGAGCGCCGTTCGAGCACGGATTTGCGAGACATTGTGGGCTCCACTTCATTGTTTTTGTGTCAGGGAGAGGGCCTTCGGCGGCACGCCGCGCGTAGGGCGTCTGCCTGATATGAGCATGTCTATACAAGTATGGTCAAGTGAAGCCTGCAAGGGCATAACAGCCAATCTGTTGTGCAAGGGTTGGCCGCAACTGTGCTGGTCCCTGGCGGGAAAATGGCCTTATGCTGTTACGAAATATGTCTAGAACGCCTGAAGAAGGAAGCTGCAATGCCGCTCAAGGACCTGCTGATCGCCCTGGTGGTGATTGTCGCCTGGGGAGTCAATTTCGTGGTCATCAAGGTCGGCCTCGATGGCTTGCCGCCGATGCTGCTGGGGGCATTGCGCTTTTTGCTGGTGGCGTTTCCGGCGGTTCTTCTGGTCAAGCGGCCGAAGCTGCCATGGCGCTGGCTGATTGCCTATGGCGCGACCATCTCCCTGGGCCAGTTCGCCTTCCTCTTCCAGGCCATGTACAGCGGCATGCCGCCGGGGCTGGCGTCGCTGGTGCTGCAGTCGCAGGCGTTCTTCACCCTCGGCTTTGCCGCGCTGTTCCTTGGTGAACGCCTGCGCCTGGCCAGTGTGCTGGGGTTGCTGGTGGCCGCCAGCGGCCTGGCGCTGATCGGCAGTGAAGATAGCGGCCATGTGCCGTTGGTGGCGTTGCTGCTGACTTTGTGTGGCGGGGCCATGTGGGGCATGGGCAACATCATCACCCGCCGCTTTGGCTCGGTGGACCTGGTGGCGCTGGTGATCTGGGGCGGGTTGATTCCACCGTTGCCGTTCCTGGCCTTGTCATGGTGGCTGGAAGGGCCGGAGCGGATCAGCCATTCGCTGGCCAATATCGGTTGGAGCTCGGTGCTGTCACTGGCTTACCTGGCGTTTGTTGCCACCATGCTTGGCTACAGCTTGTGGAGCAAGTTGCTGTCGCGCCACCCGGCAGGCAAAGTGGCACCGTTTTCGCTGCTGGTGCCGGTGATTGGCCTCAGCTCGTCGGCCTGGTTGCTGGGTGAGCGGCTGACGGCGGTGCAAGGGTGGGGCGCACTGCTGGTGATGCTCGGCCTGCTGGTCAATGTGTTCGGGGCGAAGCTGGGGCAGCGCCTGCGGGCGGCCAGCGCGCAATGAGCTGAAGGCCAGATGGCTGGCATTTGTTAGACTTGGCCTTTTTTGCAAGGCCAAGGAGCTCAGCATGATCATCTCTACCACCAGCCAGCTCGAAGGCCGCCCGATTGCCGAGTACCTTGGCGTGGTCAGCTCCGAATCGGTGCAGGGCATCAACTTCGTGCGCGATTTCTTTACCCGTTTTCGTGACGTCTTCGGCGGCCGTTCGCAGACCCTGGAAAGCGCCCTGCGCGAGGCCCGCGAGCAGGCCACCGAGGAACTCAAGGCGCGGGCACGGCAGTTGCAAGCCGATGCAGTGGTGGGCGTGGACTTCGAAATCAGCATGCCGTCAGTGCAAGGGGGCATGGTCGTGGTGTTCGCCACCGGTACTGCCGTGCGGCTGAAGTAGCTAAATGCCACTGGTCGGGTCTGTCGGGTTTGGCCGGGCAGTCTGCTTGTGACCGGCTAGTCTCACAGTCACAGGTCGCGTTTTTCAGGTCAGCCCGTTGTTGGCCGACGCGGTCGCCACTGACATGGAGACAGGGCATGAGCGAGTCCTTTTTCGAAGACACGAATGATGCATTCCCGATCAACAGCCAGGTGCGTTGTGGCCAGGCGGCATTTCGCCTGGGCTTTGCCCACATGACCCTGGATGAGTCAGAAGACCTCAAGCCAGCCCACCTGCAGCGCAGCAAGAAGGGCCGCTTCACGCCAAGGGTGCCGGCCAGAAAGTAAGCCTGCGAAAAAGTGAACCTGCTCACACAACCCCGCCCGCTGGCGGGGTTTTTGTTGGTGTTGCTTGATCCTGCTCATGGTAAACGCGGGTTGCCCTCGCGGCGCCTGCGCAGTTGTGGTCTTCTGGCGCGGCATTCAGGAAAGAGAGGATTGATCTTCCATGCGAGTCAGGGACGAGACCTATTGGCAGTGGGCCGATGCACAGCTGCATAGCCGCTGCCACGACGAAGTACTCAGCGACGGCACCACGCTGGACATCCAGGTGCGGCTATCGCGGCTTGGCGCCACGCAGCTGTTCCTCGGGCTGTACGGCCAGGACGGCAGGGCGCTGCTGGAGGAGTACTACCCGGCGCGGCCGGGCGAAACCATGACCCGCGCGCTGGTGTGGGGAGTGGACCGGGCTCGGGCGCTGGCCACTGGCGCGTTGCCGTTGCCCGTGGTGCAGCGGCGCCTTCAGGCCTGAGGGTGGCGCGCGCTGGCGGCCTGGACGATGCGCTGGGCCGGCACCTGTAGCTGGCGCAGCAGGTAGTCGGCGAAAGCCGGCTCCCAAGGCTGCAAGGCAATTGCATCGCGCATGCACGTCAGCCAGATTGCCGCGTGTTGCGCGTCGATCGGCCATTGCGCATGGAACGACGGGATACCGATCGAGCCATAGCGTTCGGCGTACAGCGGTGGCCCGCCCAGCCAGCCACTGAGGAAGCATGCCAGCTTGTCGCGCGAGCCAGCGAGGTCGGTTGGATGCATCTGCCGCACAGGTGCAGCTGCTGGGTCCTGGTCCATCATCCGGTAGAAGTCGTCGACCAGTCGGCGCAGGCCGGCGATGCCGCCGGCGGCCTGGTACGAGGCGTCGCCAGTGCCATATGCAGGGGTAGTCATGCGGGGCTCCACAATCACGGGCCGGCATTCTAGCAGGCATGAAAAAGCCCGGCCTATGCAGGCCGGGCTCCGTAAGGGGTGGCGAACCCTCAGTTCAGCGGTTCGATCACCTTGACTGCCTGCCGCTCACGGGCGGCGGGCCATTCTTGTTGCAGGGTCTGCAGGACGCGGCCGACGAACTCGGTATCGGCGGCGGCCTTCTTGCCGACGTAGCCCTGGCCACGGCGGTAGACCTTGAAGCGTGCGCGCATGCTCGGCAGGTGCGCTTCGAATTCATCTTCGACAGTGTTCGGCGGCAGGCGGTCGATGCGCACCTCGCCGGTCTGGCTGACCCACAGCAGGTGGTCGTCGAGGCTGTCCTTGCGTACCGCGAACAGCTGGGCCAATTGGTCGATTGTCGGATTGTTGTTCAAGTTCATCATAAAGCCCCCATCACCTATTTGTTGTTGATTGTCACAGTTGGCGCCACAGGTTGTAGCGCACTACCAAGGCTGCTACAGCAGCATCGCAACAGGGGCTTTCTCACGCTGCCTTTTGGACAGATTCCCTCTCCACGGACGGCCTGCGTTACCGCGCAAACCGTCTGGAACACCCTTGCCACCGCTCCCGATCAGGGAGACGGCTTCATCATGCACAAGGGCGAGGAATGGCGTCAATGGTTTTGTAGTGAATATTTTTTCTCACTACATCTTGTCTGACAATCCATCTGCGGTGACTTAGCGGTCAAGTTTTGACAGGATCTGGAAGGCCGCGCGCACACGCGCTTCATTAGGGTAATTGCGGTTGGCGAGCAGGGCGATAGCCTTGCCTTCGGCTGGGATGAATGCGGCGTAGACACCGAAACCGTTGGTGGAGCCGGTCTTGTTGTACCAGGCTGCCGGCAGGGCAGGCAAAGGCGGGTTCAGACGCTGCGTGGCCTGGGGTTCGCGGATCATGCGTGGGCTGTTGCCATCGACCAGGGTGGCCAGGTTGACCGGGTAAGGGTAGCGCTCCCAGCCCAGGCCCTGGGTCATGTTGCCGACGCTGAAGTAACCGGCCTGGGTGATGGCGATGGCTTTGCGCAGTGGCGCTGCAAGTTCGGCCGCTTGCATGTTCAGGCGCAGGTAACGCAGCAGGTCGCTGGCGCTGGTCTTGATGCCATAGGCTTCGTCGGCATACGGGCCCGGGCTGACCCGCACGGGGCGGTTCTGCGCGTCATAGCCCTGGGCATACAGGCCTTGCTCGCTTTGTGGTACCTGCAGGTACGTGTGTCGCAAGCCCAGCTCCGGCAACAGGTGCCTGGTCATGACATCGGCGAAGGTGCGCTGCTGCGCACGCGCCGCAAGGTCGCCGAACAGGCCCAGGCTCGGGTTGGAGTAGCAACGCTGGGTGCCATGCTCGCTGCGCGGCTGCCAATTACGGAAGAATGCCAGCGTCTGCTCTGGGGTCTGCACTGCGTCCGGGAACTGCAATGGCAGGCAATCGGCGCTGTAGGCCCCGAACTCCAGCACGCTGACGTCGGCTAGAGGCGTACCGGCAAGTGCTGGCTGGTAGCGCCGGGCAGGGGCGTTCAGGTCGAGCTTGCCTTCGGCACTGGCCAGGGCGGCGAGGGTGGCCGTGTAGGTCTTGCTCAGCGAGCCGATCTCGAACAGCGTGTCGGCAGTTACTGCCTTGCCGTCGGCTTTGCTGGCCACGCCATAGCTGAAGTAGTGGGCCTGGCCGTTGACGTAGAGCGCCACGGCCAGGCCGGCGATGTCCTGCTCTTTCATCAGGGGCCGGATAACTTCGTCCACCTGGGCCTGCATCGGCCCGGCAGCGTGCGCCGAGGCGAGGCCGAACAGAATGAGCAGTGGAGCGAGACGTACAAGTGGCATGCAAAGGTCCTATTTGTGGGAGTGTCCGTTGGGCGACACCGATGGGGGTTCCGGCGTTAGCAGGAAAAAGCCTCAGACCTTATCGTCTGCCCTTGCACAACGACAAGATGGAAACCTTTATGAAGTATTTGCGCATGTTGTTCGACAACTTCACCCTGTGCCTGCTCGGGGTGGTTCTGATCGC
This sequence comes from Pseudomonas putida, assembly GCF_002025705.1. Taxonomy (NCBI): domain Bacteria; kingdom Pseudomonadati; phylum Pseudomonadota; class Gammaproteobacteria; order Pseudomonadales; family Pseudomonadaceae; genus Pseudomonas; species Pseudomonas putida. Next base: position 2,319,282 of record NZ_CP018846.1, read on the forward strand.
CACCGTGCTACCTTGCTCGGGCGACGGCGCGGTGTATTTTGGCTGGCTGACCAACCTGGCGATCGGCCTGTTGTTTTTCCTGCACGGGGCCAAGCTGTCGCGCGAGGCGATCATCGCCGGTGCAGGCCACTGGCGTCTGCATCTGCTGGTGTTCTCCTGCACGTTCGTGATGTTCCCGCTGCTGGGCCTGGCGTTCAAGCCACTGTTCGTGCCGCTGGTGGGCAACGAGCTGTACCTGGGCGTGCTGTACCTGTGCGCGCTTCCCGCCACCGTGCAGTCGGCCATCGCCTTCACCTCGCTGGCTCGCGGCAACGTGCCTGCAGCCATCTGCAGCGCTGCCGCTTCCAGCCTGATCGGTATCTTCTTGACGCCGCTGCTGGTGATGATGCTGCTGGGGGCCAGTGGCGATACCGGTTCGGGGCTGGATGCCGTGTTGAAAATTACCCTGCAGCTGCTGGTGCCGTTCGTAGCCGGGCAGATCGCACGGCGCTGGATCGGTGCCTGGGTCAAGAAGAATGCCCGCTGGCTCAAGATCGTCGACCAAGGTTCGATCCTGCTGGTGGTCTACACCGCGTTCAGCGAGGCCGTGGTCACCGGCCTGTGGCACACCGTGTCGCCACAGCACCTGGCGGGGCTGTTCGCCGTCTGCGGCATCCTGCTGGCGGTGGTGCTGTTCGGTACGCGTATGCTGGGCAAGGTACTGGGCTTCAACCTGGAAGACCGCATCACCATCCTGTTTGCCGGCTCCAAGAAGAGCCTGGCGACCGGGGTGCCGATGGCGCAGGTGTTGTTCGTGGGTAGCGGCATCGGCGCGATGATCCTGCCGCTGATGCTGTTCCACCAGATCCAGCTGATGGTGTGTGCGGTACTGGCGCAGCGCTATGCCAGCCGTGAGCAGGTGGCTGAGGGCGCTACTGCTTCTTCCTGATAGCTTCATGTTGTCTGTACTGGCCTTTTCGCGGGTAAACCCGCTCCCACAGGTACTGCACCACCTTCGAGCTTGGTGAATATCCTGTGGGAGCGGGTTCATCGGGGCGCCGAACCGCCGCGAAGGGGCCGGTGCAGGTTATCGGGCCTGCCCGGAGCTGCGCTCACGCAACGCTTTCCCCACCTCGGCCTCGATCTTGTAGGCCGGCCCCTCCAGTTCTTCGTAGTTGCGCGTATAGCGCCTGGCAAACTCATTCACCCCAAGCTGCTGATACTGCTGCACATGCTTCAGCTCATGGGCCCACAACGCCACGTTGTCCTCTGCATCACTGGCATGGCGGAAGATGATGGTGTCGATCAGTGTCACCGCATTCACGTCCGGGTTCTGCAGCATGGCGTTGGCCGCCGTGACCTGCTGCTCGTCACCCACCCGGTAGCGGGCTGCATCGAGCACGGCAAAGTCGTACCAGGGTTCCAGTTGCGCGCGGATGTGCAAGGGAATCGGTTGAGTGCCATTGGCAGTGGCCTCGTCGCGCGCTTGCTGCAAGGCGAACGCCAGGCTGCTCGACGCCGCGGTCTCGACATCCTTGAGGATCTGCCCGGCCTGGCCGGGGTCGATCGGCGTGCAGAAGCAGCCCATCAGGCAGACCTGGTACTGCCCAGGCGGGCAGGCCTGTTCGGCAAGCGCCGGCGCTGCCAGCAGCAGCGCCAACAGCAGGTTAACTCGCTTCATTCAATGCCCTGTCGACAAGCCGTTTACTGGCATCGAGCACCTGCTGTTGCACATCCTCGCTGGCCAGCATGCGCCCGACCACCACTGCGCCGACGCACTGGCTGATCAGCACCCAGGCCAACTCCGGGTCTTCGAGTGTTTCGCTCCACGCTGCATGCAGGCTCACCAGCCAGTGTTCGGCCTCTTCGCGCACAGGTTGCTCGGCGCGGGCGATTTCCACCCCCAGCGGCGGCAGCGGGCAGCCACCTTCGGCATTGTGCAGGTGCGCCAGGCTCAGGTACTGCTGCAGGCAGCGGGCCAGGCGCTCGCGGCTGGCACCTTGGTTGGCCAGGCGCGCCAGCGGGCTGTTGCACAGCTCCTGGCGGACCACCTCGGTGAACAGGGCATCTTTGGACGGGAAGTGATTGTAGAAGGCGCCGCCGGTCAGGCCAATGGCCTTCATCAGCCCGGCTACGCCGGTGCTGGAAAAGCCGCCGCGCTTGGCCAGCGCACCGCTGCTGGCCAGCAGCTTGTCGCGGGTTTGCTGCTTGTGTTCGGTGGAGTAGCGCATGCACAACCTCTTCGCGCTGGCTTGACGATGGGGGCGATCATAACATAGCGTTCGTTTACTAAACGATCATTCATCAATGGAGGCAGACATGACAGAACAACAAAAAGTGGTGCTGGTGATCGGTGCCGGGGACGCCACGGGCGGTGCGATCGCCAAACGTTTTGCCCGCGAGGGTTACGTCGCCTGCGTCACCCGCCGCCAGGCCGAAAAGCTGCAGCCGCTTATCGATGAAATCCGCGCTGAAGGGGGCCAGGCCCATGGTTTCGGCTCGGATGCGCGCAAGGAAGAAGAGGTTGCCGAGCTGGTCGAAACCATCGAGCGTGATATCGGCCCGATCGAGGCCTTTGTCTTCAATATCGGCGCCAATGTGCCGTGCAGCATCCTCGAGGAGACACCGCGCAAGTATTTCAAGATCTGGGAAATGGCCTGCTTCGCTGGCTTCCTCACGGCGCAGGCCGTGGCCCGGCGCATGGTCACCCGTGAACGCGGCACGGTCCTGTTCACCGGCGCCACCGCGGGTACCCGAGGTGCTGCCGGTTTCGCGGCGTTCGCTGGCGCCAAGCACGGGTTGCGCGCTTTGGCCCAGAGCATGGCGCGGGAGCTGGGGCCACGGAACATCCATGTTGCCCATGTGGTGGTGGATGGCGCCATCGATACTGCGTTCATCCGCGACAGTTTCCCTGAGCGCTACGCGCTGAAGGACCAGGACGGCATTCTCGACCCGGTGCACATCGCCGACAGCTATTGGTTCCTGCATGCCCAGCCCCGCGATGCCTGGACCTTCGAACTGGACCTGCGCCCTTGGATGGAGCGCTGGTAAGCCTGACTGACCAAGGAGTGTGACGTATGAGCAAGACCGTGGAGTTTTACTTCGACCTGGGCAGCCCGGCCAGTTATCTGGCCTGGACCCAGTTGCCCACCCTCTGTGCCCGAAATGGCGCAACCCTGGTGTACCGGCCAATGCTGCTGGGCGGCGTGTTTCAGGCTACCGGCAACGCTTCGCCAGCGATGGTCCCTGCCAAGGGCCGTTACATGTTCACCGATCTCGGGCGATACGCCCGCCGTTACGGCGTGCCGTTCGGGATGCCGCCTGGGTTCCCGGTGAATACGCTGACCCTGATGCGCGGCGTGATCGGCATGCAGCTTCGTTCACCCGGGCAGTTCGACGCATTGGTGGGGGCACTCTTCAGGGGGCTATGGGAGCAAAAGCGCAACCTGAGTGATGCTGCGACGCTGGATGAAACCCTCAGCCAGGCGGGTCTCGACCCAGCGGCGTTCCATGCCCTGGCGGCGGATGGCGAGGTCAAGGCTGAGCTCAAGCGGGTGACTGAAGAGGCCGTGGCGCGTGGAGTGTTTGGGGCACCGACGGTGTTCGTCGAGGGCGAGATGTTCTTCGGCCAGGATCGCCTGGATTTCGTCGAAGAAGCGCTGGCTCGCTGAGGCTGGATGGCCTCGCCAAGGGCGAGGCCAATCTGGATTCAGAAATTTGCCGGGGTGTTGGCGCTGATGATTTCCGCCTCGTCCTGGCCAATGTTCTTGAAACTGTGAGGCAGGGTGGTGGGGATGTAGTAACCATCGCCCGAGTTGAGGATGCTCACCTGGCCATCGACCCACAGCTCCACCGTACCACGGGTGACCAGGCCGCATTCTTCGCCTTCGGCATGCACGATCGGCTCGCCGGAGTCGGCACCCGGCGCGTAGAGCTCGCGCAGCATGCGCATCTGCCGGGCTTCGACGCTGGCGCCGACCAGCAGCATGCGCAGGCCATTACGGCCCAGGTCCGGCTGCTCGCTGGCGCGGAACACGAAGCGCTCTTCCCGCACCGGCTCGTCGAAGCTGAAGAACTCGGCGAGGGTCATGGGGATCCCTTCGAGGAGTTTTTTCAGGGAGCTGACCGACGGGCTGACCCGGTTCTGTTCGATCTGCGAGATCGTCGAGTTGGTCAACCCGCTGCGGCGGGCCAGTTCCCGTTGGGAGAGGTTGTTGCGTTCACGCACCAGTTTGAGTCGCGTCCCCGTGTCCATAGCCGCCTTGTAATCAGAGGTGTTTAAAATAATTAGCGACGCATTAAAACACACTCTGCGCGCTTGCGCGCTGTGCTTGTCAGGCCCGTTGCTCGCGCGGCAGCGGCCATAGCCCGACCAGCAAAAGCAACAGCGCCACCGCCAGGAACGGCAAGCGCGGGTCCACGGCATAGACCAGCGTCCCGGCCAGTGGGCCGATCACCGCGCCCATGCCCTGGGCTGCACCAATGGAACCTGCGGTGGCGCCTTGTTCCGAGGCCTGCATGGCATTGGCCGCCAACGCGGAAAACGCCGGGAACACGAAGCCCATGCCAGCTGCGGCGACAAAGTAGCAACTCCATAGCCACGGCGCCGTGGTGGCCAGTGCGCCACAGGCAAACCCCAGTGCCGAAACACTGGCGCCGACCCGGATCATCTTCAACGGCGGCCACTCCAGCTGGCGCAGCAACACCTGCGACAGGATCAGCGCCACCCCGACGGTGGTCAGGGCGATGCCGGCAGCCTGGGCGGCATCAGTCGGCGCCAGCTGCAGGCGGTCGAGGGCGAAGAAGCCGACGACGATCTGCGACACCGTGACGCTGAGCATGGCGCTGAACGCCACCAGCAATGGCCGGCGCAGGCGTGGGTCGCTGAGCCGGACGGGGCTGGGCGCATGGTTCTGCGCAAGGGGCTGTGGTTTAAGCTTGAACAGCAGCACCAGGAAGGCGCTGGCCGGCAGCAGCGACATGACATGAAACGGCAGGCTGAGGCTGTGCTGTGCCAGCACCGCCGCCAGCGCGGGCCCCACCACCAGGCCGACGGCATTCGCCGCGCCCAGCGAAGCCATGGCCCGCGCCCGGCGTTGTGGTTCGACATGGTCGGCAATGAGCGCGTTGCAACCCACCGGGATGGCGGCATAGAAGGCGCCGATGCAACCGCGGGCCAGCATCAGGCCGAAAAACGCCAGGCCCGCCCCCGGTAGCCAGCGCAACGCCCCCTCGACAAACAGGCACAGCAGCCAGTAGGCCAAGGTGAATCCAGCGCTGCCCAGCAGCAGGATACGGCGGCGGCCCAGGCGGTCAGACAACCGCCCCCATGGGCGTGCCAGCAGCACCCAGACCACGCCGGCCACGGTCACCGCCGCGCCAGCTTGCCAGGTGGCCATGCCCAGCAGGCGCGAGATCGGCCCGATCAGTGCGACAAAAGCCATCATCGACATGGTGCAGGCCATGTTGGCCAGCAGCAGCGGGCGCATGTCCAGGGTGTTTGCAGGGGTAAGCAGGGCAGGGTCCTTTGCGGCGTTCATCGGGCAGTCCAGGGCGAGTCGACAGAAAGTTGTCGAGCTTAATGAGAATTATTGCTTTTTGTCGACCCCGCCCGGGTATCAGCCTTTCATTCGCTGCGCCGCACGGGGCCTGGCCACATGCTACGCAACACGCCGTCCCGACGCACCAGTGCATGCATCAGCGCCGCCCCCAAATGTACCAGCACGGTGGCGAACAGCAGATAGCCGGCCCAGCCGTGCGCCTGGCGCAGCACGGCATATAGCTGCAGGTCGTGCGGCGCGATGGCCGGCAGTTGCAGGGGGCGTGGATAGCCACCTGCCGATAGCATCGCCCAGCCCAGCAAGGGCATGGCCAGCATGAGGCCATAGAGCAGCAAATGCGAGGCGCCTGCGGCAAAGCGCTGCAAGGCTGGCAAATCGGCTGGCAGCGGAGGGTGTGGCAAGCCCAGGCGCAGGCCTATGCGCACGATAACCAGTATCAGCAGTGCCAGGCCCGTGGCTTTGTGCAGTTCGACCAGCAGTGGGTGACGCGGTGACAGATCACCGACCATGCTCACGCCGATGAACAGCATGCTGATGATCAGGATCGCCATCAACCAGTGAACCAGGCGTGCCAACGGGTGGAAGACTTCAGGTTTCATCGCTGTGCTCCTGCGCCGAGAGACTCGCGGCTGCGGCGGTTGAAGGATTCCGAGTAAGCGGCCGAACGGGCGGCGAGGATCGGGTCGGCGGAGGGCTCGATGCCGCTGGGCAGGATCAACGGGTCGAAGTTCAGGTCACGGCAGGCGCCTTGCTCGGGAGCGTCCACCTGCTCCACCACCAGCGTGCCGGCATCGACGCTGCGCCGCTCAGCCGGCCATGGGCGGGCCGGGTCGTCCACCGCATCGCCCTGGTCGGCCAGGACCAGGCGCAGGGTCCAGCGCAGCGGCCCTTGCGCCAGGCGCTGTTGCAGGTCGTGCTGAAGGAACTGCTTGTCATCGACCTGGCCGGGCAATGCGCTGAATGGCGTTTGCGGTTCAAGCTGCCAGCGTACCGGTTGCGCCTTGCCGCTAGCATCGATCAGGCGGAAGGCGTTGATGCTGTGGTACTGGGTGCTGGCGAAGCTGTCGCTGGGTTTGTAGCTGGCCGCCCACTGGCGAAACGCTGCGCTTTCCGGGTGGGCAGCGAAAAATGCCTGCAGCTTTGCCGGGTCTGGCTTGCCGGTAGCCGGGTCGGGGGCGCCTGCCAGTACCTGGTCGTAGAAACCTTGCGGGTTGCTGACCGCCAGCACCGGTGGGTTGTTCATGCCGGTGCGCCAGATCTGGCCGTCATCGGTGCTCAGCTGGATCGCCAGGCTGCGCACCGGCACGCCGGTGTCCGGGGCAAACGGGTTGGCACCGCCGATGGCGAAGCGGCCAATCACCGGCACCCGCGCCTGGCTGAAGACCCGGGCAGTCGACAAGTTTGCGGCCCGCCCGCTGGGCTGGAAGTAGCCGCTGATGCAAAGCCCCTTGGCGTGGTTTTTGCGGTAGCCCGGATAGTGGCCGGCCTGGGCCTCGAAGGTATCGATGATGCGTTGCGGTGTCAGCTGCGGCCCGCCGATCCAGCCGGCCGCATAGGCAAAGCCGGCGCCCAGCGCCAGCATCACGGCGCCTATGCCGGCCAGGCGCAGCGCCTTGGCGGGGCCTTGCAAGGGTGAGTTCATGGTGGTCATCCGGTTCAGTGAAGGTGCCCGTACGACGCGGCAGGGAAAAACTTATTCCATCAGCGGGAATAGATTTTCTCGCCAGGCGTCTGCCCCATACACTGACAACCCCAGCGCCCGGTACCTGACCATGCACGATCTGGACGAACAGCAGTGGCGTGAGCTGCTGCAGCGCCTGCGCCGCTTTGCCTTGTGGCTGACCCGCGAACCCGGCAGCGCCGACGACCTGGTCCAGGCCACGGTCGAGCGCGCCTTGAGCCGCCGCGGCCAGCAACGCGAAGCCGAGGCACTGCGCGCCTGGCTGTTTACCATCCTGTATCGGCTGTTTCTCGATGGTAAGCGCCGCGAACGCTTGCACGCCCGCTGGCTGTCGTGGTTCGGCCGCGGCGCAGTGGCGCACGAAGCGGTGGGCGACAATACCGAGGATATCGTGCTGGCCCAGGCCGACTTGCAGGCCTTCGCCCATCTGTCCACCGAGCAGCGGGCCTTGCTGTTGCTGGTCAGCATCGAGGGGCTCAGTTACAAGGAGGCCGCAGCGGCCCTGGAAATCCCCATTGGCACGGTGATGTCGCGGCTGTCGCGAGCCCGTGCTGCCTTGCGTGAACTGACCGAGGGCAACCCCCAGCCGCCGGCCTTGCGGAGACTCAAATGACACGCCTGATTCCTGGTGAAGACGAACTGCACGCCTTTGTCGACGACCGCCTGGAGCCGGCGCGGCGTGCCGAGGTACAGGCCTGGCTGGCGGCCAATCCGCAGCAAGCGGCGCGGGTCGAGGCCTGGCGCAACGATGCCCGGCGCCTGCGCGCGGCGTTGGCCGGCTTTGGTGAGCAGCCGGGTGTGGCGACGCTCGACCTGCGCCAGGTGCAGCAGCGGGTGCGCCAGCGCCGGCAGCGGCGCCTGGCATCGGCAGCGGTGTTGTTGCTGACGCTGGGCGTCGGCGGGCTGGGGGGCTGGCAAGCACGCCAGGTCACCTTGGCCGGCAATGAGCTGCCGATGGCCGATGCAGTGCAGGCCCATCGGTTGTTCGCCGGCAGCGAAGCGCTGGATATCCAGGCCAGTGACCCGGCACAGTTGCGCGATTGGCTGGGCCGGCACTTCAGCCGCGTGGGGCAGTTGCCGGACCTGGCGGGGTATGGTTTTCAGCCGGTCGGGGCGCGGTTGCTCAGCAACGAGCAGGGGCCGGCGGCGCTGCTGGTGTTCCAGGATCGCAATGGCCAGCGTATCAGCCTGTTCCTGCGCTCGCCGGGTGATCGCTATCAGCGCATGCCCCAGGGGCAGCGGGTCGATGGGCAGCTGGAAGCGCGCTACTGGTCGCACGGGGCGTACAACTTTGCCCTGGTCAGCGCGGCGGACGATGGGCGTGGGGCGGGGGTGGGGGAGGCGTTGCGGTTGGGGTTGTAGCGGGTGGGTAGGGCTTGAGGAATGCAGAGGTTTTGAGATCGAGCGCCGCCCGCGCGGCGCATCGCGGATGAATCCGCTCCTACATCTGTTGCAACGTGGCCATGCCTGTCAGGCCATGGTTGTCAGCCTTGTTTGTAGGGCTCAAGGCATGCGGCAAGGCAGGCGACCATGGCGCTACAGGTTCGGCACGTTGCAACAGATGTAGGAGCGGATTCATCCGCGATGCGCCGCGCGGGCGGCGCTCGATCTCACCGGCGCCACATCCCTGACGGCATGCCCCACATCACTCAACTCAACTCAAGCCAGATCGGCGCATGGTCCGAAGGTTTTTCCATCCCGCGCAGCTCATAGTCCACACCGGCTGCCTTGATCCGCGGCACCAGGGCCTGGGAGGCCATGATCAGGTCGATGCGCAGCCCGCGCTTGGGTTCGTCCTCGAAGCCGCGGCTGCGGTAGTCGAACCAGCTGAAGCGGTCGGCCACTTCCGGGTGCAGGTGGCGGAAACTGTCTACCAGGCCCCAGCCCTTGAGGCGCTCCATCCACTCGCGCTCTTCTGGCAGGAAGCTGCACTTGCCGGTCTTCAACCAGCGCTTGGCGTTGTCCGGGCCGATGCCGATGTCGCAGTCCTGGGGCGAGATGTTCATGTCGCCCATCACCAGTACCGGCTGGTCGTTCTTGAACTGCCCTTCGAGCAGCGCTTGCAGGTCGCTGTAGAAGCGCTGCTTGGCCGGGAACTTGGTCGGGTGGTCGCGGCTTTCGCCCTGCGGGAAGTAGCCGTTCATGACCGTGATCGGGTTGCCGTCGGCATCGGCGAAGGTGCCCCAGATGAAGCGGCGCTGGGCATCTTCCTCATCCGTGGCAAAGCCTTTGAACAGGCTCAACGGCGCCTGGCGCGAGAGCAGGGCGACGCCATAGTGGCCCTTCTGGCCGTGGTAGTGCACGTGGTAGCCCAGGGCCTGGACATCGGCCAGGGGGAACTGATCGTCGCTGACCTTGGTTTCCTGCAGGCCGATCACGTCCGGCTGGTGCTTTTCGATCAGCGCCGCCAGCTGGTGCGGGCGGGCCCGCAGGCCGTTGATGTTGAAACAGACGATCTTCATGGAAAGACAATCCTGGTAAAAGGCCGGATGCTAGCCGACATCGGCGTTCATCACCAGCATGGCAGCCTCGTTCAGGCACTGCTAACGTGCTGGTGGAGGTGAACGATGCGCAGTGGAGCACCTCCAAGGCACTGAATATGCCCTTTCCAGGAGGACTGCCCGCCATGCTCGAAGCCACTGCCGCCCAGGCACGTATCTGCACGCTCGATGACGGCTACAGCCGTGAAGCGCGCTCGCTGCTGTACAACGCCTACCGGCACGAACCGACCTTTGCCTATATCTTCGAGGGCCAGCGGCCAGGCTACGAACGCCGGCTACGGGTGATGGTGCGCGAGTGGGTGCGCCAGCACTTCTATCTGCAGCTGCCGGCCATCGGCCTGCTGCTGGAAGATCGGCTGATCGCCCTGGCCCTGATCGTGCCGCCGCAACGCCGCCTGGGTGTGGCCGACAGCTGGGCCTGGCGCTTGCGCATGCTGCTAGGTACCGGCCAGCGTTGTACCCGGCGTTACATGGATTACCAGGCAGCGCTGGCCAGCTGCCTGCCGACCGGGCAGGTGCACATGCTGCCGCTGCTGGGCGTGCATCCACAGTTTCGTGGTCACCACTACGGTGAACAATTGTTACAAGCTGTTCATGACTGGTGCGCGGAAGACCCCAATACCCAGGGTGTGGTGCTGGACTCTGGCAACGAGCATTACCTGGCCTTTTACGCGCGCCAGGGCTACGAAGAGATTGGCGAGGTGGCTGTAGGGCCAATCCGGGAACGGGTGTTTTTTCATCCCAATCCGGTGTCATCCATGTCATCAATTGCCTGAAGTGGGCCGCCAGGCGCCTCCCTTGAGCGCCTGGCTCTGGTAGCATGCGCCGCATGACGTATTCAGGAAGACTAATCTGGGGCCTGGCTTTCTGGGCCGCCAGTTTCGCAGCATGGGGCCAGAGCGAGTTGCTGGTGAAGGTAAAACCAGCCAACAAGGAGCTCAAGGCCAATGTCGAAGGCTATATCGGTAACCTTGGTGACCGCGATGAAGAAGCGCTGCTGCGTTTCAGTCGCGGGGCTCAGGAGCAGGCGCGCAAGGCCGCGCAGGCACTTGGCTACTATCAGGCGCAGGTCGACACCGAAGTCAAACCGCCTGCCAAGGCTGATCAATCCCCCCAACTGATCATCAAGATCGACCCCGGTGAGCCTGTGCGCCTGCGCAACGTGACTGTGCGCATCGAAGGGCCGGCCAGCGAGATGAAGGCCTTTCGCGTGCCTGACAGCAGGGCATTACGGCCGGGCGAGCAGCTCAACCATGGCCTGTACGAGGATGCCAAACGGCTGATCCAGAACCAGGCTTCGCGTTATGGCTTCTTCAGTGGCCACTTCACGCGCCAGCGTCTGGCCGTCGACCCGCAGGCGGGCGTGGCCGACATCGAACTGGTTTACCAGAGTGGCCCGCGCTATCGCCTCGGGGCAGTGAAATTCAGCGGTGACACGCCGCTGGACGAAGACCTGCTGCAACGCATGGTCTCGTTCAAGCCCGGCACGCCTTACGATTCCGAACTGATCGCCGGGCTCAACAACGACCTGCAGTCGAGTGGCTATTTTGAAGGTGTGCGGGTCGATGCCGCACCCACTGCGGCGGTCGGTGAAGACATCCCCGTGGATGTACGCCTCGAAACCCGCAAACCACGCACCATGGGCCTCGGCCTGGGCTTTTCGACCGACGTCGGCCCGCGCGGCAAGGCCAACTGGACGCGGCACTGGGTCAACCCGCAAGGGCACAGTTATGGCTGGGAGACCGAGCTGTCGGCACCGCGGCAAAACGTCGGTCTGTGGTATGACGTGCCCCTCGATCCGCCCCTGACCGACAAACTGCGCTTCGCCGGCGGCTACCAGAACGAAGAAATCGCCGGCACCGACACCCTCAGCAAGCTGCTGACCGTCGGCCCGGAGTGGCACAGCAAGCTGCCCAGCGGCTGGCAGCGGGTGATCTCGCTCAAGTATCAGCGCGAAGAATATCGCCTGGGCGATGACTCGGGGCTGAGCAACCTGTTGATGCCGGGTGTGAGTTTTTCATACCTGCGCAGTGACAACCGCATCGACCCGCACAACGGCTACCGCTTGCAGTTCGACACCCAGGTGGCCAAGGAAGGGCTGATGTCCGACACCAACCTGTTGCATGGCAATGTCCTGCTCAAGGGCCTGACCACCCTCGGCCACAACCACCGCTTCCTCGGCCGGGTGCAGTTTGGTGGCAGTGCCACCAACGGCTACAAGAACAACATTCCACCGTCGCTGCGCTTCTTCGCCGGTGGTGACCAGAGCGTGCGCGGCTACGACTACCAGACCCTGTCGCCGAAGAACAGCGATGGCGACCGTATCGGTGGCCGTTACCTGGTCGCGGGCAGTGTCGAGTACCAGTACTCGCTGGCCGAAAAATGGCGGGTGGCAACCTTCATCGACCAGGGCAACGCGTTCAACACCCTGGAGCTGCCAAGCCTCAAGACCGGGGTCGGTATCGGTGTGCGCTGGGTGTCGCCGGTAGGGCCGCTGCGCCTGGACCTGGCCAAGGCGCTCGATGACGACGGCGGAATTCGCCTGCACTTCTCCATGGGGCCCGAGCTGTGATGCGTGTGTTCAAATTCATTCTGCTGGGCATGCTCGGCAGTGTGCTGCTGGTGGCCCTGGCCCTGGGCCTGTTGCTGGGGACCGAAAGCGGCAGCCGTTGGGCACTGGGCCGCGTACCTGGGCTGACCTTCGACGATTTCCAGGGGCGCCTGGCGGGCACCTGGCAGGCCAGCCGTTTGAGCTGGGTCGACGGCGGCAACCGGGTTGAAGTCGAGGCACCGTTGCTCAACTGGTCGCCCGCTTGCCTGCTGCGGGCCACGCTGTGTATCGAGCAACTGCATGCACGGCGCGTCGACATGGCGTTTGCGCCAAGTAACGAGCCGGCCGAGAGCGGCCCTGTACAACTGCCGACGCTGCGCTTGCCGCTGGCTATCGAAGTGGGCGAGGTCAAGGTTGGCCAGTTGCGCCTGGATGGCAGCGACCTGCTGGGGGACCTGCATCTGGCGGCGCACTGGAATGCAACTGGCCTGCGCGTCGACAGCCTGCAGCTGCAACGTGACGATCTGCGTGTGGATGTGCAGGGTGACCTGCAGCCTGAGGGCGACTGGCCGCTGCAACTGCAAGGGCAAGTGCAGTTGCCGGCGGTGGAGGGTAAGGCCTGGCAACTGGCGCTGAACGCCAAGGGCGAACTGCAGAAGTCCCTCATCCTCGACGCCACCAGCAGCGGCTACCTTGATGCCCGCCTGAGCGGAACGGTACAGGCCCTTGCCGAACACCTGCCGGCGAAACTGCAGATTCGCTCTGATGCCTTCAAACCAACGGCTTCGCTGCCCGACACGTTGCAGTTGAATCAGCTCGTGCTGGATGCCCAGGGTGATCTGCTCAAGGGCTATCAACTGTCCGGCACCGCCAGCTTGCCGGCCGAACAGGCACCGATCGCCCTGGCGCTGGCCGGCAAGGTGGACGCCAAGGGCGCCAAGCTGGATGCCTTGGACCTGACGGCCAGCGATAACCAGCGCGTAAAGCTGCAGGCCAGTGCTGACTGGCAGCAAGGCCTGAAGGCTGACGCGCAGCTCGACTGGCAGGATTTCCCATGGCTGCGCCTGTACCCGCTCGAAACTCCGCCGCAAGTGACACTCAAGCGGTTCAATGCCCAGGTGCAATACCGCGATGGCAACTACAACGGCACCTTCAACGGTGACCTCGACGGCCCGGCAGGTGCGTTCACCCTGGCCAGCCCGTTCGAAGGTGACCTGGGCCAGGTGCGCCTGCCACAGCTGGCGCTGACTGCCGGGCAGGGCAAGGCGGCTGGCAGTGTTGCAGTGAGTTTCGCCGATACCCTGGCGTGGGACGTCGACCTGCAACTGTCGGCCCTGGACCCTGCCTACTGGCTCGCCGAGCTGCCCGGGACCCTGGCGGGGCCGTTGCGCAGCAAGGGTGAAATGAAAGGTGAACAGCTCAGCCTGGATGCCCAGCTCGACCTCAAGGGGCGCCTGCGCGGGCAACCGGCGGTGCTCAAGGTCGAGGCGCAAGGTGCCGGGCAGAACTGGACACTTGGCGCCTTGGCCGTGCAACTGGGTGATAACCGTATCAATGGCAGCGGCAGCCTGCAGCAGCGCCTGGCCGGGCGTGTCGACCTCGACTTGCCGCGGCTGGGCCAGCTGTGGCCGAGGCTACAAGGGCAGGTCAAGGGCCGTCTGGACGTCAGCGGTACGCTGAACGCGCCGCAGGGCAACCTGACCTTGCAGGGCCAGCAACTGGCACAGGAAGAAAACCGCATCCAGCGGCTTGACCTGGAGGCGCGCCTGGACAGCGCCCAGCGCGGGGTGCTTGATCTCAAGGCCAACGGTATCCGCCTGGGCGACACGCTGTTGGGGACCTTGCAGGCCAATGGCAAGGGTGACATTCGTCAGCAGGCACTGACCTTGGCCCTGGATGGCCCACAGCTCAAGCTTGACCTGGGCCTGGATGGCCAGTTGAACAAAGGCGACTGGCGCGGCCGCCTGGCCAGCGGCAGGATCCAGGCTGGCGGCCAGGACTGGCAGTTGCAGGCGCCGGCCCGCCTGCAGCGGCTGGCAAGTGGGCAACTGGATTTCGGCGCCCATTGCTGGCGCTCTGGCCAGGCCAGCCTGTGCGGCGAGGACCAGCGCCTGGCGCCCGAGCCGCGCCTGCGCTATCACCTCAAGCAGTTCCCGCTGGACAGCCTGGCACAATGGCTGCCAAAGGACTTCGCCTGGCAGGGTATGCTCAATGCCGACGTGAACCTGGATATCCCGGCCAGTGGCCCGAAAGGCACCGTTAGTGTCGATGCCAGTGGTGGCACGTTGCGCGTTCGTGACAAGGGTCACTGGATCGACTTCCCTTATCAGAGCTTGCGTCTGGAAAGCACCCTGGCGCCACGCCGGGTCGATACACGGCTGAACTTTCGCGGCGAACGCCTGGGCGAGTTGAGCCTGAACACGCGCCTCGACCCGCTGGGCAAGGGCAAACCGCTGTCGGGTGACTTCCGCCTGGCCGGGCTGGACCTGTCTATCGCCCGTCCTTTCGTGCCGATGGTCGAACGCCTGACGGGGCAATTGAATGGTAGTGGGCGCCTGACAGGCACCTTGCTTGCGCCTCAGGTCAACGGCAACCTGATGCTCAGCGGTGGCGAGGTCAGCGGTGCCGAGTTGCCGATCAGCCTGCAGGAACTGTCGCTGCAGGCCTCTATCGCCGGCGAGCAGGTGCAGCTCAACGGAGGCTGGCGCAGCGGCGATACCGGGCGCGGCCAGCTCAACGGCCACCTGACCTGGGGCCAGGCATTGGGCATGGACCTGCGCCTGCAGGGGCAGCAGTTGCCCGTGACGGTCGAGCCCTATGCCACGCTCGAAGTCGCGCCAGACCTTAACCTGCGCCTGATCGACGACAAACTGGCGGTGACCGGCAAAGTGCTGGTGCCCAAAGGCAAGATCACCGTGCGCGAGTTGCCACCCTCGACCGTCAAGGTATCGGATGACACGGTGATCGTCGGCCACCAGACCGAAGAGGGCAAACCACCCATGGCGATGGCCATGGACATTGATGTGGTCGTGGGGCAGGACAAGCTTTCGTTCAGCGGCTTCGGCTTGACCGCCAACCTGCTCGGCCATGTGCACATTGGCGACAACATGGACACCCGTGGTGAGCTGAGCCTGGCCGATGGCCGCTACCGTGCCTACGGCCAGCGCCTGACCATTCGCCGCGCCCGGCTGCTGTTCGCCGGGCCGATCGATCAGCCTTATCTGGATATCGAGGCCATCCGCAAGGTAGACGATGTGATTGCCGGTATTCGCCTGAGTGGCAGTGCCGAGCAGCCGAATACCACAGTGTTCTCGGAACCGGCCATGAGCCAGGAGCAGGCGCTGTCCTATCTGGTGCTGGGGCGCCCGCTGGGGACCTCGGGGGAAGACAACAATATGCTTGCCGAAGCGGCATTGGGCCTGGGCCTGGCGGGCAGTGCCGGGATTACCGGCAGCCTGGCATCCGGCTTGGGGATCGATGACTTCCAGCTGGACACCGAAGGCTCCGGTAACAGCACAAGCGTGGTGGCCAGTGGCAACCTGACCGAGAAGCTCAGCTTGCGCTATGGGGTGGGGGTGTTCGAGCCTGCCAATACCATTGCGTTGCGCTATAAGTTGAGCAAGAAGGTGTATCTGGAGGCCGCCAGTGGGCTGGCAAGTTCTCTGGATATCTTCTACAAACGCGACTTCTGAGGGGCGTCAGCGTACGGTGGCGGCCTCGACGAACTCGTTGATTTCGGCAGGTGCAGGCGTGTCAGGCTTGCGTATGGGCGTGATCAGCTTGGTGTACTCCTCGATCAGGCGGTTGAGCGCCTCGGGTGGTTCGCTGGCATGAAACTGCATGCGTATCTGCACTTCGTCAGGGTCCCGGGCTTCGCCCTGGCGGCCCTGCGCGCCGATCGTCACCTTGAAGCTGGCAGCGCTGGCCTGTTCACATTCCTCACGTAGAGCGCGCAGCCCCTCAGTAGCGTTTACTCGTACCGAAAGGTCCACCTGCATGCGCTCCAGGGTCAGGCCTTTTGGCGCTACCAAGGCGAACAGTGGCACCCGCATCACGTGCCTGTCGTCCATCGCTACCTCGACCATCTTGGCCTTCATCGGGCTCCCTAGTGCCTGGGTGTCGCAGTCGAAGAACTGGTCGAACAGGTTGATGTACTGCTGCGCAATCAGGCTGTTGGTGGCAGCAGCGGCCTCTTGAAGGCCGCGGGTAATATCGCGCAGGTCGAGGGCGGTCATGGGGGCTGGTGGGTTGTCCAAGGGGCGGGCTCCTGAGGCAGCAAGAGGCCCCGCTGGCAGGTGCGGGGCGAACAATCACGTAGCGGGATGACAATCAATCGATAGTGGGACTCTTGCCAGCATTACTTTCTATGGCAGGTGGGGTCTTGAGGGTGTCAGCCTGGGAAATCGACTCCTGGCTGTCCAAGGTTGAGGACTTGACCACGGTCGGCTTGGTGGCGGCTTCGGTGAGGAAATCGATCACCCGCATCATGGCTTCTGGTGGATCCTGGCGACGCAGTGAGGTATTGAACGCATAGCGTGCCCGGGTATCGGTCTTGCGGGTTTGCGTGGACTTGCTGCTGATGCTGCCTTTCACATCCAGCTTGAAAGGGCCCCAGCCCAATGAGGCAGCCATCTCGCCACTTTTGCTGGATTCGCTGAAGTCTTCGGCCATCTGGCTGATGGTCATCTCGAATTCGACGTTGCCTTCATCGATGGAGATGTTCGGGTGGGTGATGGCTGCCAGCAGCGGCACCTTCATGGACTTGCTGACGACGCCTTTGTACTCGCCTTGTTCGTCAACGATGGTTTCGTCGTAGTCGAACTGGATGGCAACCGCTTTGCCGTCCTGTACGCACACCTGCATGAGGAAATCCGCATAGGATTTGCTGGCAGTCACCTGCGCCTGGACCATGGCCTGCAGCGGCGCAGCGATCATGCGGTCCATGGGCAAGGCATTGACGACCGAGCCGATGAGGCTGTTGTCGATGGACATGATGGTCTTCTCTTATCTCAAGGGTTGGGGGGCGGCCGCTACGGGCGGCCGAGGGTGAGTGCCGTCAGCGAGCGCATTGCTCCTGACGGCGAATGTTGCCGATCTGGCGCAGGCTCAGGCCGTATTTGTTGGCCAGCAGGCTGCGTGACAGGCCGTTGGCGCTTTCTTTCTGGATCTGCAGGTTGCGAAGCTGGCGCAGGAAATGGTCTGCCTTGGGAATTTCCAGGGCCACGCCGGCAAAGCGTTTGATCAAGGCATCGAGGGCATCGGCCGGGAGTACGTCGGCGAGCTTGGTGCGCTCTCGATATTTAGGTATGTACTTGGGCCTGCCGCCGTAGGCACAGGTCATCTGGTAGGCGTTTTCAAGGCCGATGCATTCGATCAGGGCCTGCAACGAATGCGGTAACTGGCCGATGTCGATGGAGGTGAGATCTGGCAGTTCCATATGAGACTTCCTCGCGGTTGATGGGGCGCGATGCCTGTAGTTGGCATGGGGGAATTCTCGGGGAGCGATGAAACTGTCGCTAGGCGCCAAGTGGGCTGGCAGTTGTAGCTTCGATGAGCAGGGCTTGCAGGCAACGATGTCGCGCGGTGTAGGACGATGCCTCATTGCTGCCGTGCAGGCCCGATTTCACGTTGGGTTGCTTTTCCACCGTGCAGCTAAGTGCCGGCCCCCTTATTTGCATGGATAACTGTTCAGCAGGCTTGCTCCACTCAGGTTGGCGTGCGCTTTACTTGCCTGTGCCTGCGGCAGGGAGCGCCAGTCGATGATCAGGCAAAGGCTGTACAACGGCTGCTCATCGAGCATGCCGATGACCCTGTCAGGAAAGGTGCGCCGATAGCGGGCAAGGGTACTGTTCACGGTCTCGACCTGATCCGCGCGCGCCAAGGTCTGCCGAGCCAGTTCTGGTAGCAGCGGATGGGGGATGGTGAAGTAGGCATGGCTGGACGCGGCCTTGAAGTGCCCGGCATCGCGGGTTCTTTGCCAAAGCTGTTGCCATTGGCTACTGCCTGCTTGGCCAGCCAGCTGGCTGCCTAGCTGGAGCAATTGTTCGGGCGGTGTCTGGCGGGTGTCCAGGGCATGAGTGGCAAGTGCGGGGGTGAGCAGCATGATGAACAGCGCGAAATTGCGCATGGTGCCTCCAGCATGGATTGGGGAGACCCAATGCTTTCAGGCCGGGTTCGCCCTGCTAAGCAGGAAATGCAGCGCCGCAAGCCATGGCCGTTGTATCATTGCGCCTGCTCATTGCGAGCCAAATGCCCCCGATGTTGAAGGATTTTTCGATGACACACGTGCAGCGCCTCAAATACTCGCTTCTGATCATCCTGGTGGTTCTGGGCCTCATGCTGGGCCTGTCGCATCTGCAGAAGCAAGGCACGATCAGTGAACAGACCTTCCAGATGCTGGCCATTGCCATTGCCGTGGTCGTAGTCGTGATCAACGGGATTCTGCGGCGCAAGGTCAAACCCTGACGGCTGCCGGCCGGCCACGCCAGGCCGGCCTTCAGTCAGCGCGGCAAGGGTTGCTCGAGCACGGCGCGCGCTTCTGGCTTGAGGCTGTAGCATTTGTCGCTGCCAAGGCTGATCACGCCCTCCGTGCACAGCCGTTTGAGCACCTCGCGCACGCTCAGGAACGACAGCGGTATGTCCAGTTGTTCCAGTTGCGCATGCACGCCACGCACGCCAATGCTGCGCCCGGTGCGGTCTGCGTTGTACAGCGCGTCGATCACCTTCAGGCGTATAAGGCTGGTACGCAGGCCGTAGTTACGCAGCAGCTCGCGAATCTGCGTGTTGCCGGCACGATCGTCCACGCAGGCGGCCGCTCCATTGGCCGCCTTGCCCGGAGCGCGCCCGGTCTGCAATGAGGGTTGCGGGTTGTACATGTGAATGCTCCTTTTCGTGGACTGTCCCGAAATATGGGTGCCTCACTGATTAGGACGAATGAGAACGGCAAATCTGCAGCTTCCTGCTGAAAAAAGTTTCTGCCGGTTTTTCTTAAAGACGGTTTGCGGCACCCGTGCGCGTAAAATTTTCATCCAGCCATTCGTCTGATCGGGAATGACCCCCTGAATCCGAGGAGTGCCCGTGTTGCCAATTTCGCGTCCCTTGACCTGTGCCAGCCTGGCGGCTGCCCTGGTCGCCTCCAGCGTAGCCGTGCAGGCGCGGGAAACCAGCACTGATGCCAGCGCGCAGATCCGCCGCACCAGTTTTGGCGTGCCACATATCGTCGCCAAGGACGAGCGCGGCCTGGGGTATGGCATTGGCTATGCCTATGCCCAGGACAACCTGTGCCTGCTGGCCAATGAAGTGCTGACGGTCAATGGTGAGCGCTCGCGTTATTTCGGCGCCCAGGGCGTGACCCTTGAGCAACGTGGCAACCTGGCCAGCGACCTGTTCTTCACCTGGCTCAATACACCGACGGCAGTCAGTGCCTTCATGCAGGCCCAGCCAGCACAGGTGCGTGAACTGCTGGAAGGTTATGCCAGCGGTTTCAATCGAGCCCTGGCCGAACGGCGTAGCCAAGGCCTGCCTGCGGAATGTGGCGATGGCCAGTGGGTGCGCCCGATCACCAGCCAGGACCTGGTCAAACTGACCCGCCGGCTGTTGGCCGAAGGGGGCGTGGGCCAGTTCGCCGAAGCGCTGGCGGGCGCTCAGCCGCCCAAGCTTGCAGCCCAGCAGGCAACACCGGCCTTTGACGTGGCGCTGGCCCAGCAGCAGCGTTTCGCCTCAGAGCGCGGCAGCAACGCCGTGGCAGTGGGGGCGCAGCGCTCGGCCAATGGCCGTGGCCTGCTGCTGGCCAACCCGCACTTCCCATGGATGGGCGGGATGCGTTTCTACCAGATGCAGCTGACCATCCCAGGCAAGCTGGATGTGATGGGGGCCGCCTTGCCTGGCCTGCCTGTGGTGAACATCGGCTTCAACCGCCACCTGGCCTGGACGCACACGGTGGATACTTCGAAGCACTTCACCCTGTACCGCCTGCAACTGGACCCCAAGGACCCGACCCACTACCTGCAGGATGGCAAGTCCGTACCCATGGCGCAGCAGACCGTGAGCGTCACGGTCAAGGCCGCAGATGGCACGCTCAATAAAGTTGAGCGCCAGGTCTACAGCTCCAGCTTCGGGCCAGTGGTGCAGTGGCCAGGCCGGCTGGACTGGGATACCAAGGCGGCCTATAGCCTGCGCGATGCCAACCTGGACAATACGCGTGTGCTGCAGCAGTGGTACCGCATCAACCGTGCCGACAGCCTGGATGCTCTGAAGGGCTCTATCGAGCAGCTGCAGGGCATCCCGTGGGTCAACACCCTGGCGGTTGATGCCCAAGGCAAGGCGCTGTACCTGAACCAGTCCGTGGTGCCTTATGTCGATCAGCAACTGCTGAGCGCATGCAGCAACCCGGCGGCGCAAGGCCCTTTGGTCGTACTGGACGGGTCGCGCAGCGCCTGCCAATGGAAGGTCGATGCCCAGGCCGCGCAGCCTGGCATCTTCCCGGCGCGGATGTTGCCGAGCCTGGAACGTGACGACTTTGTGCAGAACTCCAACGACCCGGCCTGGATGGCCAACCCGGCCCAGCCACTGACGGGTTTCTCGCCGTTGATCAGCCGCAACGACCAACCGCTGGGCATGCGTGGGCGTTTCGCCCTGGAGCGCTTGCAAGGCAGCGCCAAGCTGAGTGTCGATGACCTGCAGCGCATGGTGCTGGATGACGAAGTGTACCTGGCCAATCTGGTGCTGCCCGACCTGCTGCAGTGGTGCAAAGGCGCTGAGGCAGACCTGCAGGCCGTGTGCTCCAGCCTCGCCAGCTGGAATGGCAAGGCCGATTTGAACAGTGGTGTCGGCCTGGTGCATTTCCAGAACATGGTCGAGGCCATGGCCAAATATCCGCAGAGCTGGCGCGTGGCGTTCGACCCGGCAGACCCGCAGCACACTCCGCGTGGCCTGGCGGTAGAGCAGGCAGCTGTGCGCAAACTGTTGCGCGAAGCGGCCTTGGCCTCGTTGCAGCAAGTGGCCAAGGCGGATGTGGAGGAGGGCAGCCGTTGGGGGCAGATCCAGCAGGCTGCCGATGGCACGCCAGTACCGGGAGGGCCGCAGCAGTTGGGTGTCTACAACGCGATGTTCAGCGTGCCGCATGGGCCGGGCAAGCGCCTGGTGGTCAGCGGTACCAGCTACCTGCAGTTGGTGAGTTTCACGGAAAACGGGCCGCAGGCACGTGGCCTGCTGGCATTTTCGCAGTCCAGCGAAGCCGGCTCGGCGCATTTCAACGACCAGACCAAGGCGTTTGCGGCCAAGCAGTTGGCACCGATACCGTTTACCGAGGCGCAGATCAAGGCGGACCCTGAGTATCGGCAGTATGTGATCAGTGAGCGGGATAAAGGGGTCGTGGCCAGCCGGCCTTGAGCCTTTAGCCTGCAGCGGCCTCTTCGCGGGTAAATCGGGGCGCCGAACCGCCGCTCCCACAGGATCTCACTGCCTGCAGCCTTGGTGCAGTACCTGTGGGAGCGGCGGTTCGGCGCCCCGATTCACCCGCGAAGAAGTCAACTTGATCTGTCAGGAAAACTCGAACGGTTCCAGGGCAAAGCCTTGCCCATCGACCTGCAGGGTCCAGCCCCGGCGGTCCCAATCCCCCAGCACGATGCGCCGTGCCGGTTCGCCTTCCACCACCAGCTTGTGGATCGCCGGCCGATGGGTGTGGCCATGCACCAGCGTGCGAACACCGTGCGCTGCCATCACCTTTGGCACTTCTTCCGGCGTGACGTCGACGATTTCGGTGGCCTTCATGCGCGTCTGCGCACGGCTTTCGCTGCGCAGTTTGCGCGCCAGGTTCTGCCGGGAGGCCAGCGGCAGATGCCGCAGGATCCACAGGCTCACCGGGTTGCGCAGGTAACGGCGCATCTTCATGTAGGCCAGGTCGCGGGTGCACAGGGTGTCGCCATGCATCAGCAATACCTGCTCACCGCCCAGTTCGATCACGCTCGGGTCGGCCAGCAGGGTGCAGCCGGCAGCGGTGCAGAAGTCCTGGCCAATCAGGAAGTCGCGGTTGCCGTGCATCAGGTAGATCGCCGTGCCGCTGTCGCTGAGCTGGCGCAAGGCCTGGCAGATCGACTGCTGGAACGGGGTCATGGCATCGTCGCCGATCCACGCTTCGAAGAAGTCACCGAGGATGTACAACGTCTTGGCGTGACGGGCGCGGCCGTCGAGCAGATCAAGAAACGCCCGGGTGATGTCCGGGCGTTCTTCTTGCAGATGCAGATCGGAGATCAGCAGGATCACTCAATGATCTCGGCTTTCTCGATGATCACGTCTTCTTTAGGCACGTCCTGGTGGCCAGCTTTGGAGCCGGTGGCGACTTTTTCGATGGCGTCGACGACTTCACGGCCTTCGATCACTTCGCCGAATACGGCGTAGCCCCAGCCCTGGGTGTTCTTGCCGCTGTGGTTGAGGAAGTCATTGTTGGAGGCATTGATGAAGAACTGCGCGGAGGCGGAGTGCGGATCCATGGTGCGGGCCATGGCGATGGTGTACTTGTCGTTCTTCAGGCCGTTGTCGGCTTCGTTCTGGATGCTGGCACGCTTGTCACGCTTTTCGTTCATGCCTGGCTCGAAACCGCCGCCCTGGATCATGAAGCCCTTGATCACACGGTGGAAGACGACGTTGCTGTAATGGCCGGCCTTGACGTACTCAATGAAGTTGGCCACGGTCAGCGGGGCTTTCTCGGCGTTCAGTTGCAGGACGATGTCGCCGTGGTTGGTGCTCAGTTTGACTTTGGACATGCTGAAATTCGCTCTTTCAAGGCATACAGGAAATAGGCTGCGCAGGGCGCGTGTAGTCACCAGACGCAGGATCGGGCCACCGCGACACATGTTGATGGCGCGCGCAGCGGCCATTTTGCACGGTTCGCGATAAATCGCGCCAGTTTGTCGGTGCCCGGCTGTCAGCAGCTTGACTGCTTCGGCTATGATAGGCCCTTTGATTCAATCGGCCTACCCAGGCCGGACACGTGCATTCAAGGATCCTATGAGCAAGCCCACTGCCGACAACGCGCCCAACGCCGCTGCCAAAGGCGCCCCCGCTGTCCCTGCGAACTTCCTGCGGCCGATCATCCAGGCCGACCTGGACTCGGGCAAGCACAGCAGCATCGTCACTCGTTTCCCGCCGGAGCCCAACGGCTACCTGCACATCGGCCACGCCAAGTCGATCTGCGTCAACTTCGGCCTGGCCAAGGAGTTCGGCGGCGTCTGCCACCTGCGCTTCGACGACACCAACCCGGCCAAGGAAGACCAGGAATACATCGATGCCATCCAGAGCGACGTCAAGTGGCTGGGCTTCGATTGGGCCGGCGAGGTGCGCTATGCCTCCAACTATTTCGACCAGTTGCACGACTGGGCCGTTGAACTGATCAAGCGTGGCAAGGCCTATGTCTGCGACCTGACCCCTGATCAGGCCAAGGAATACCGCGGCAGCCTGACCGAGCCAGGCAAGAACAGCCCGTTCCGCGAGCGCAGCGTCGATGAAAACCTCGAGCTGTTCGCGCGCATGAAGGCCGGCGAGTTCAAGGACGGCGAGCGCGTGCTGCGTGCCAAGATCGACATGGCCTCGCCGAACATGAACCTGCGCGACCCGATCCTGTACCGCATCCGCCATGCCCACCACCACCAGACCGGTGACAAGTGGTGCATCTACCCGAACTACGACTTCACCCACGGTCAGTCGGACGCCATCGAAGGCATCACCCACTCGATCTGCACCCTCGAGTTCGAAGGCCACCGCCCACTGTATGACTGGTTCCTCGACAACCTGCCGGTACCGGCGCACCCGCGTCAGTACGAGTTCAGCCGTCTGAACCTGAACTACACCATCACGTCCAAGCGCAAGCTCAAGCAGCTGGTAGACGAAAAACACGTCAGCGCCTGGGACGATCCGCGCATGTCGACCCTGTCGGGCTTCCGCCGCCGCGGCTACACCCCGGCGTCGATCCGCAACTTTTGCGACATGATCGGCACCAACCGCTCCGACGGCGTGGTCGACATGTCGATGCTCGAGTTCAGCATCCGTGACGACCTGGACCGCACCGCGCCACGCGCCATGTGCGTGCTGCGCCCGCTGAAAGTGGTCATCACCAACTACCCGGAAGGCCAGGTCGAGCAACTTGAGCTGCCGCGCCATCCGAAGGAAGACATGGGCGTGCGCGTGCTGCCGTTCGCCCGCGAACTGTACATCGACCGCGACGACTTCATGGAAGAGCCGCCGAAGGGCTACAAGCGCCTGGAGCCGACCGGTGAAGTGCGCCTGCGCGGCAGCTACGTGATCCGCGCCGACGAGGCGATCAAGGATGCCGACGGCAACATCGTCGAGCTGCGCTGCTCGTACGATCCGGACACCCTGGGCAAGAACCCGGAAGGCCGCAAGGTCAAAGGCGTGATCCACTGGGTGCCGGCCGAAGGCAGCGTCGAATGCGAAGTGCGCCTGTACGACCGCCTGTTCCGCTCCGCCAACCCGGAGAAGACCGAAGATGGCGGCAGCTTCCTCGACAACATCAACCCGGACTCGCTGCAGGTGCTGAGCGGCTGCCGCGCCGAGCCGTCGCTGGGCCAGGCACAGCCTGAAGACCGCTTCCAGTTCGAGCGCGAAGGCTACTTCTGCGCCGACCTCAAGGACAGCCAGCCGGGTCGCCCGGTGTTCAACCGCACCGTCACCCTGCGTGACTCCTGGGGCAGCTAAGGAATCGCCGTGCTTACCATCTACAACACGCTGAGCAAGACCAAGGAAGCCTTCAAGCCGCTGGATGGCAACAAGGTGCGCATGTACGTGTGCGGCATGACCGTGTACGACTACTGCCACCTTGGCCACGGCCGCAGCATGGTGGCGTTCGACCTGGTGACCCGCTGGCTGCGTAAAAGCGGCTACGACCTGACCTACGTGCGCAACATCACCGACATCGACGACAAGATCATCAACCGCGCCAACGAAAACGGCGAGGCGTTCGACGCCCTGACCGCGCGCATGATCGACGCGATGCACGAAGACGAGCGCCGCCTGAACATTCTCAAGCCGGACCTGGAGCCGCGTGCCACCGACCATATCGCCGGCATGCACGCGATGATCCAGACCCTGATCGACAAGGGCTACGCCTACGCGCCGGGCAACGGCGACGTGTACTACCGGGTAGGCAAGTTCGTCGGCTACGGCAAACTGTCGCGCAAGAAGATCGAAGACCTGCGCATCGGTGCCCGCATCGAGGTCGACGAGGCCAAGCAGGACCCACTCGACTTCGTCCTGTGGAAAGGCGTCAAGCCGGGTGAGCCGTACTGGGATTCGCCGTGGGGCCCTGGCCGTCCGGGCTGGCACATCGAGTGCTCGGTGATGTCCACCTGCTGCCTGGGCGAGAGCTTCGACATCCATGGTGGCGGCAGCGACCTGGAGTTCCCGCACCACGAGAACGAGATCGCGCAGAGCGAGGCGGCTACCGGCAAGCAGTACGCCAATGCCTGGATGCACTGCGGCATGATCCGTATCAACGGCGAGAAGATGTCCAAGTCATTGAACAACTTCTTCACCATCCGCGATGTGCTCGACAAGTACCACCCGGAGGTGGTGCGCTACCTGCTGGTGGCCAGCCACTACCGCAGCGCCATCAACTACTCCGAAGACAGCCTGCGTGATGCCAAGGGCGCCCTGGAGCGCTTCTATCACGCCCTGCGCGGCCTGCCGCGGGTTGCCGCCAAGGGTGGCGAAGCCTTCGTCGAGCGCTTCAGCGTGGCGATGAACGATGACTTCGGTACCCCGGAAGCCTGCGCCGTGCTGTTCGACCTGGTGCGCGAAATCAACCGCCTGCGTGACAGCGATGTCGATGCGGCGGCGGGCCTGGCCGCTCGCCTGCGTGAGCTGGGTGATGTGCTGGGGGTGTTGCAGCTGGAGGCCGATGACTTCCTGCGTGCCGGTGCCGAGGGCAAGGTCGATGCGGCTGAAGTGGAAGCCTTGATCCAAGCGCGCCTGCAGGCGCGTGCAGACAAGAACTGGGCTGAGTCCGACCGTATCCGTGACCAGATCACGGCCATGGGTGTGGTGCTGGAAGACAGCAAGGGTGCCACTACCTGGCGTCTGGCTGACTGATCGGCGTAATTGGGGCCGCCTTGCGGCCCTTTCGCGACACAAGGCCGCTCCTACAGGGATATGCGTTCCCCTGTAGGAGCGGCCTCGTGTCGCGAAAGGGCTGCAAAGCAGCCCCTGATACTACTTGGCCAGCCCGGCAAGCGGGCAGTGCAACACCAGTTTCGCCCCGCCCAGCTCGCTCTCGCCAATCTCCAGTCCGAACCCGTGCAGGTCAACGATCGCCGCAACGATCGACAACCCCAGCCCGAACCCGGAGTGGCGGTGGCCTTCCTCGCTGCGATAGAAGCGCTTCAGCACCGCAGTCCGCTCCTCTTCGGGAATCCCCGGTCCGCTGTCTTCGATGGCGATGTGCACGCCTGTTTCATCCTCTGTCGCCTTGATGGCAACCCGACCGCCTTCGGGCGTGAACTTGATGCCATTGCCCACCAGGTTCGCCAGGGCTTCGAACAACAGCTCGCGGTCACCATGCAGTGCCGGCAACTGCGCAGGCTGTTCGAGGTTCAGGCGAATGCCGCCATCCTCGGCCAGCGGCAGATAGAAGTCATGCAGCTCCACCAGCAGATCATGCGGGTCTAGCTGAACGAAGCCGGCGCGACGCTGGCGATCCTCCAGCTCGCTGATTCGCAGCAAACCACGGAAGCGCGCCATCAACGTGTCAGTCTCGCCGATCGCCTGGTCCAGCGCCTCGGCCTGTGGCGAGTCATGCGCGCTTTGCTGGCGAATGCGGTACAGCTGCGCCCGCAGGCGGGTGAGGGGAGTGCGCAGGTCGTGGGCGATGTTGTCGCAGACGCCTTTGACCTCGTGCATCAACCGTTCTATGCGGTCGAGCATGGCGTTGACGATGTCGGCGAGCATGTCCAGCTCGTCGCGGCGTGTCGACAGCGGCAAACGGTGGGTGAGGTCGCCGGCGACGATCAGCTCGGCCTGGGCCTGAATGGCACGAATGCGCTTCAACGGGCGGCGGCGCAGCAGGTACCAACCGGCAAACCCCGGAATCAGGGTCAGCGAAATACCCCATAGCAGCGCATGCAGGATGATCCGGGTGACCACGAACAGCGAGCCATTGTCGCGGAACAGCACCAGCCAGCGGCCATCCTGCACCTTGATCGCCACCGCATCGCAGCTGTCACGTGGCATGTGCGGATCGTCGGCGTCCAGGCAGCGCTTGAGCTCGTGCACCTTGCCGTCCAGGCCAAGGTCCGGCGGAATGGAACGAATGCGCCCGCCCACCGGGTTGAACTGGTCATCGAACAGGCCATAGGCATCGAAGCTGCGCTCTTCGAACGCCTGGCTGGCGATCAGGGCGTCGTCCAGCTGCTTGCCGCTCATGTGCGCGAACAAGTGCTGGCGCTGCAGCATGGAGTGGCGGGTGAGCTTGTTCAGATAACTGGAAACTTCGAAGTACAGCACCCCCATGAGGATGCTGCTCCAGGCCACGAACAGAAAACTGTACAGCGCCAACAGGCGGCTGGTGGACGAGCTCCAGCCCTTAGACGGGTTCAGCAATGGCATAGCCCGAGCCCCGTACCGTACGGATCAGTGGCGACTGGCCGGGGGAGTCGATCTTCTTGCGCAGGCGACCGATGTGCACGTCGATCAGGTTGGTGCCCGGGTCGAAGTGGTAGCCCCAGACTTCCTCGAAGATCATCATGCGGGTGATCACCTGGCCGCTGTGACGCATCAGGTATTCCAGCAGCTTGTACTCGGTGGGCAGCAGGTTGAGGGTGTGCTCGCCGCGGCGCGCCTCGTGGCTGATCAGGTCCAGCTGCAAGTCGGCGACCTGCAGGCGGGTCTGGGTCATGGGCACGCTGTTGCGCCGCAGCAGCACTTCGACCCGCGCGGCCATCTCGTCGGAGGCGAACGGCTTGGTCAGGTAGTCGTCGCCACCGGCACGCAGGCCGCGCACGCGCTCGTCGACGTCGGACAGGGCGCTGATCATCAGGATCGGGGTGGCGATTTTAAGGTTGCGCAGGGTGGTGACGATCGTCAGGCCATCGACCTCGGGCAGCATGCGGTCGACAGTGATCAGGTCGTAACCGCCGGCAATGGCCTTGGACAGGCCCTCGCGGCCGTTGTCGGCCCAATCCACATCCAGACCGTGGCTGGAGAGTTCGGCGACGATTTCCTGGCCGGTGACGGCGTCGTCTTCGATGGTCAGTACGCGTGGCATGCTCGTTCCTGGGCGTCTATTTGGAGACTTGATTGTGCCAAAGAATAGCCAAACGGCGATTTAAGAAAAATTCATCTACGCAGGGTAAAACAAAACGGGGCATGCCAGTGTCTGACATGCCCCGTCCATCAGCGTAGCGCAGCGGCTCAGGCGACCTTGACGATCCAGCCAGCCGGTGCTTCGACGTCGCCGCTCTGGATACCGGTCAGCTCGTTGTAGAGCTTCTGGGTAACCGGGCCGACTTTTTCCAGGTCGTGGAACACGTGCAGCTTGCCGTTGTACTCGATGCCACCGATCGGGGTGATCACCGCGGCGGTGCCGCAAGCGCCGGCTTCGATGAAGCGGTCGAGCTTGTTGATCTCGACATCACCTTCGATCACGGTCAGGCCCAGGCGCGATTGCGCCAGTTCCATCAGCGACAGGCGGGTGATGCCCGGCAATACCGAGGCCGATTTCGGGGTGACGAACTCGTTGTTGGCCGTGATGCCGAAGAAGTTGGCCGAACCGACTTCCTCGATCTTGGTGTGGGTCAGTGGATCGAGGTAGATGGCGTCGGCGAAGTTGGCCTTCTTGGCTTCAGCGCCTGGTTGCAGGCTGGCAGCGTAGTTGCCACCGACCTTGGCTGCGCCTGTGCCCTGAGGGGCGGCACGGTCGAAGCTGGAGATCTGGAAGTTGTGCGGCTTCATGCCGCCCTTGAAGTACGAGCCAACCGGGATGGCGAAGACCGAGAAGATGAACTCGGGGGCGGTGCGCACGCCGATGTTGTCGCCGGTGCCAATGACGAACGGGCGCAGGTACAGGGCGCCTTTGCCGTGTGGCGGGACGAACTTCTCGTTGGCCTTGACCACTTGCTTGCACGCTTCGATGAAGACATCGGTCGGCACCTGCGGCATCAGCAGGCGGGCACAGCTACGGGCCATGCGCGCGGCGTTCTGGTCAGGGCGGAACAGGTTGATCGAGCCATCCTTGCAACGGTAGGCCTTGAGGCCTTCGAAGCACTGCTGGCCATAGTGCAGGGCGGTGGAGCCTTCACTGATGTGCAGCACGTTGTCTTCGGTCAGGGTGCCTTTGTCCCACTCACCATTGCGCCATACGGACAGGTAGCGCTTGTCGGTCTTGATGTAGTCGAAACCCAGCTTGTCCCAGTTAATGCTTTCGTTACTCATGACACCCTCGATTGTCTTGCAAGTGCCCGATCGCTCAGGCTGCTGTTATATGCGCACCTCGCCACGATAATACATCCGTCGCGGATCGGGAACGGCCAGTGACGAATTGGCCATTAACTGGAAGATCTCGATTGTCTGGCCCGGCCTATTCGCGGGCGAGCCCGCTCCCACAGGTACTGTGCAAGTCTTGAAGCCTGTTGATGACCTGTGGGAGCAGGCTTGACCGCGAAGAGGCCGGCCCAGGCAACACAAGGCTCATCCAGCTTCAGCGTTGCTGCAGGCGCCTGTTCCAGTCCCCGGCATGGCTGCGGCTGCAGGCCTCTTCACTGTCGAAGCGCACATGCCAAACCACGTGATCCAGTGTCACGCCCGCTTCATCGAGCGCCTTGGCTGTCAGCGCCAGCATTCGCCCCTTGGCCGCACCCGCCAGCGCGACGGTTTTATCGGCTTCGCGCTCGAACACCCAGGTAATACGAAGGCTGGCCGGAAAATCTTCCGGGTCCAGCCGATGGGTCAGCCAGCTGAACCCGACGATCTCGGCCTTTGCGGTTTCGCAGGCCTCGGTCAGGCAGGCGACCAATTCGCGCTCCAGGCGCGCCAGGTCGCGTTTGCTCATGGCTTTCACTGGGCAGCCTCGTCTTCAATTTGCTGGCAGAAGCGCAACAGGTTGCCGAACGGGTCGCGAATCTGCATCTGCAAGCCCCAGTCGACCCGTTCTGCGTGGGGGCGGGCATAGCCGTACTGCTTGTCCAGCAGTTCGCGCTCCAGCGCCAGCAGGTCTTCGGTGCGGGCGAATACGGTGGAGCCGGGGCACGCGTCGCCGTGATGTTCGCTCAGGTGCAGGATCAGGCCGTCGCGGTGAATCTGCGCATAAAGCGGCAGGTCCGGGCTGAAGCGGTGCTCCCAGTCGAGCTGAAAGCCCATGAAATCGAGGTAGAACTCCTTGGCCTTGTCGACCGAGAAGATCCGCAGGACCGGGATGGCGGGGGCGAGTGGCATGGCGATTCCTTGGCCGATGGCAAATCAAAGACTTTAGCGCAGCACCGAAACAGGGCCAAGCGCCGCCCCCGCAATGTGCGCAGCCGGCCGGCATGCCCCATGCCAGAGCCTTCGCCGTGAAGGTTTCATCTTCATTCACCTGCGTAGTTGGCCCGCAACCTGCTATATCCAGCCAGCGAAATTTGATCGAGTGGTCAGCCCGTTATCACCCAGCGGTGATGCGCATGACCCTCTAAACGGCCGCAAGGCCACGGAAATCAAGGGGCCGCAGGATGTCGCTCGCGGAGCAGATCGAACCATCGGAACAGGACGCCGGCTGGAGCGCGCACCTGCAGTTGCGCTTCGTCGAGCGCAATGGCGTGACCCGCCTTGGTGCGCGCCGCCATTTCGGCCCGCTTTTGGTGCAGCGCCCGTTCTATCCGGAAGGCGCGCCGTGCCACGTTTATGTGCTGCATCCGCCGGGTGGCATTGTCGCCGGTGACCGGCTGGAGCTGGACATCCACCTCGAACCGGGCAGCCACGCGCTGCTGACCATGCCCGGGGCCAGCAAGTTCTACCGCAGCATCGGCCCCACCGCGCGGCTGGCCCAGCGCTTTCATCTGGAGGCCGGCAGCACGCTGGAATGGCTCCCCCAGGACAGCATCTTCTTCAACGGCGCCCGCGCCAGCCTCGACAGCCGCTTCACCCTCGAACCCGGTGCCAGGCTGCTGGCCTGGGAAACCCTGTGCCTGGGCCGGCCAGTGATGAACGAGCGCTTCGAGCTGGGTGCACTGGACAGCCGCTTGTGCATCGAGTTGCCCGGCGACCCTGGCCTGCACGAGCGCCTGCGCATTGCAGGTGGGCAACTGGCCAAGGTCGGTGGCCACCCGCTGGTCGCCACCTTCTGCGCATCGCCCGCGACCCCGGCCGTGCTGGAGCAGGTGCGAGCGCTGCTCGATGAACTTGATACCCCCGCAGGCGCGACCTTGCTCGGCCCGCTGCTGGTGGTCCGCCTGCTTGATCACGACAACCAACACCTGCAACACACCCTGCAGCGCCTCTGGCATGTACTGCGCCCGGCCGTTCTCGGCCTGGCCGCGTGCCCGCCGCGCATCTGGGCCACTTGAGAGAGCGCCATGGAGCTGACCCCGAGAGAGAAAGACAAACTGCTGCTGTTCACTGCCGCGCTGCTGGCCGAACGGCGCCTGGCCCGTGGCCTGAAGCTCAACTACCCGGAGGCCGTGGCGCTGATCAGCGCCGCGGTGCTCGAAGGCGCCCGTGATGGCCGCACGGTGGCCGAGCTGATGAGCCTGGGCCGCGAAGTGATCGGCCGTGAGCAGGTCATGGAGGGCGTTGCCGAAATGCTGCATGACGTGCAGGTCGAGGCGACCTTCCCCGACGGCACCAAGCTGGTGACCGTGCACGACCCCATCGTCTGACCTGGAGCAGGAGCCCAGCATGATCCCAGGTGAAATTCAGGTCGCCGCTGGCGACATCGAACTCAACGTCGGCCGTGACACGGTCAGCGTCAGCGTGGCCAACCACGGCGACCGGCCGGTGCAGGTCGGTTCGCACTACCACTTCTACGAAGTCAACGATGCGCTGGTGTTCGAGCGCGCAACGACCCGTGGTTTTCGCCTCGATATCCCGGCCGGTACCGCCGTGCGCTTCGAGCCGGGCCAGTCGCGCACCGTGCAACTGGTGGCCTACGCCGGCAAGCGCGAAGTGTATGGCTTCCAGGGCAAGGTGAATGGCGCACTGGAGGGCATGGCATGAGCCGTATTTCCCGTCGGGCCTACGCCGACATGTTCGGCCCCACCGTCGGCGATCGTGTGCGCCTGGCCGACACTGCGCTGTGGGTGGAGGTCGAGAAAGACTTCACAATCTACGGTGAAGAGGTCAAGTTCGGTGGCGGCAAGGTCATCCGCGACGGCATGGGGCAGGGCCAGATGCTCGCCGCCGAGGCCATGGACCTGGTGCTGACCAATGCCCTGATCATCGACCACTGGGGCATCGTCAAGGCCGATATCGGCGTCAAGCATGGGCGCATCGCGGCTATCGGCAAGGCCGGCAACCCCGATGTGCAACCGGGTGTGACTGTGCCGGTCGGCCCCGGCACCGAAGTGATCGCTGCCGAAGGCAAGATCGTCACCGCAGGCGGCATTGACTCGCATATCCACTTCATCTGCCCTCAGCAGGTGGAGGAGGCGCTGACCAGCGGCGTCACCACTTTCATCGGCGGCGGCACCGGCCCGGCCACCGGCACCAACGCCACTACCTGCACACCGGGGCCATGGTACCTGGCGCGCATGCTCCAGGCTGCCGACTGCCTGCCGATCAACATCGGCCTGCTGGGCAAGGGCAACGCCTCGCGCCCTGAAGCGCTGCGCGAGCAGATCGCCGCTGGTGCGGTGGGCCTGAAGCTGCACGAAGACTGGGGCTCGACCCCGGCCGCCATCGACTGCTGCCTGGGCGTGGCCGAAGAGATGGACATCCAGGTGGCGATCCACACCGACACCTTGAACGAGTCGGGTTGCATCGAAGACACCCTGGCCGCCATCGGCGACCGCACCATCCATACCTTCCATACCGAAGGTGCCGGTGGCGGCCACGCGCCAGACATCATCCGTGCGGCGGGGCAGGCCAACGTGCTGCCGTCCTCGACCAACCCGACCCTGCCGTACACGGTCAACACCGTCGACGAGCACCTGGACATGCTCATGGTCTGCCACCACCTGGACCCGAGCATTGCCGAGGACGTGGCGTTCGCCGAGTCGCGCATCCGCCGCGAGACCATCGCCGCCGAAGACATCCTCCACGACATGGGCGCCTTCGCCATGACTTCGTCCGACTCCCAGGCCATGGGCCGGGTCGGTGAAGTGGTGTTGCGCACCTGGCAGGTCGCGCACCAGATGAAGCTGCGCCGCGGCCCGCTGGCGCCGGACACCGGCTACAGCGACAACTTCAGGGTCAAGCGCTACATCGCCAAGTACACCATCAACCCGGCGCTGACCCATGGCATCGCCCATGAAGTCGGTTCTGTGGAGGTGGGCAAGCTGGCCGACCTGGTGTTGTGGGCGCCGGCTTTCTTCGCGGTCAAGCCGGCCCTGGTGATCAAGGGCGGGATGATCGCCACTGCGCCGATGGGCGACATCAACGGCTCGATCCCGACCCCGCAGCCTGTGCACTACCGGCCGATGTTCGGCGCCATGGGCGCGGCCCGCCACGCCACGCGCATGACCTTCCTGCCCCAGGCCGCCATGGACCGTGGCCTGCACCAGGAACTGGGGCTGCAGAGCCTGATCGGCGTGGCGCACGGCTGTCGCCGGGTGCGCAAGGCCGACATGGTCCACAACACCTTGCAGCCAGTGATCGAAGTCGATTCGCAGACTTACCAGGTACGTGCCGACGGCGAGTTGCTGGTCTGCGAACCGGCTAGTGAACTGCCGCTTGCGCAGCGTTATTTCCTGTTCTGAAGGAGTGAAGATGATAGTCCTGACCCGCCGGATAGAGGCATCCGATACCGTCACCGGCAGCGTGACCCTGGACGTCGACAGCCGCATAAAAAGCCGCCTGCGCGTGACCCTCGACGACGGCCGCGAAGCCGGCCTGATGCTCGAACGTGGCCACCTGCTGCGCGGCGGCGAGTTGCTCGCCGATGCTGCAGGAAGCCAGGTGATTCGCGTGCTGGCTGCACCTGAAACGGTGTCGACGGTGCGCTGCGACGATGCGCATCTGCTGGCCCGTGCTGCCTATCACCTGGGCAACCGCCACGTTCCCCTGCAGATCGATCCGGGCCTTTTGCGCTACCAGCACGATCACGTGCTCGACGACATGTTGCGCGGCCTGGGCCTGACGGTACAAGCCGAACAGGCACCGTTCGAGCCGGAAGCCGGCGCCTACCAGAGCGCACCGCACAGCCACAGTCACAGCCATGGCAGCGACCATCCGTTCGTGCGCCTGCCTGCCTATTCCTGAACCTCTCTATCAAGGAGACCACAATGAAAAAGATCTTCGCCCTTGCCCTGCTGATGGTCGCGCTGCCGGCCTTCGCTCACCCCGGCCACGACGGCAACCCGCTGCAAGACGGCCTGCTGCACCCGCTGACTGGCCTCGACCACCTGTTGATGCTGCTCGGCACCGGCGTGCTCGCCGCGCTGACCCGGCGCAACTTGGCCCTGCCGCTGGCAACCCTGGCGTCGATGTTCGCCGGTGCTGTGTGCGGCCACCTGTTCGGCGACGTGCTGGGCATGGAGACAATGATCGCTGTGTCGGTGCTGGTCGCAGCTGCCGCCGTGCTGCTGCCCAGCCGCCAACTGCTGCTGGCCCTGGCCATGCCGGTGTTCGCCCTGTTCCATGGCTGGGCCCATGGTGTCGAAGCCACGCCGAGCGCGTTCTGGATGTTCAGTGCCGGCTTTGTCACTGTCAGCGGCCTGCTGCTGGCGTGCGGCTTTGCAGTCGGCTGCTTGCTGCGCCGCCACAGCGGCCTGCAAAAAGCCTTCGGCGGCGGCATGCTGGCCGGTGCAGCGCTGGTGCTGGCCGGTTGATGAACAGCGACCTGGCACTGCTGCGCCTGCTGCAGCTGGCCAGCCCCGGCCTGCCGGTAGGTGGCTTCACCTATTCGCAAGGGCTGGAGTGGGCCGTCGAGGCTGGCTGGGTGCGCGACACCGCCGGTTTCGGCGCCTGGCAGCGCGAGCAGATGCACGACACCCTGGCTTGCCTGGACTGGCCGGTGCTGGCGCGCCTGTACCGCGCTTGCGAGGCCAATGATGCACACGCGTTCGCCCGCTGGAGCCGCTTCTTGCTGGCCAACCGCGAAACTGCCGAGCTGCGCCTTGAAGAGCAGCAGCGCGGCTCGGCCCTGGCACGGTTGCTCGATGGCTGGCAGCTGGGCCAGGACCCGGCCTGGCGCACCAGTATTGAGCTCAGCCAGCTCGGCGGCATGGCCTGGCTCGCCGCGCACTGGCAGATCCCGCTGCGTCAACTCGCCCTCGGCCATGCTTTTGCCTGGCTCGAGGGAGCGGTAATGGCCGGGGTCAAACTGGTGCCGTTCGGCCAGCAGGCGGCGCAGACCCTGCTGCGCGACCTGGGCGCCGAACTGCCCGGCGTGCTGGAGCAGGCACTGGCATTGGCCGATGACCAGCTCGGCGGTGGCCTGCCACTGCTGGCAATCGCTTCTTCGCGTCACGAAACCCAATACACCCGTTTGTTCCGTTCCTGAGGACTGCCTACATGCAAAGCTATCAGCAACCCCTGCGCGTCGGTGTCGGCGGCCCGGTCGGCTCCGGCAAGACCGCGCTGCTCGAATGCCTGTGCAAGGCCATGCGCGATCACTACCAGATCGCCGTGGTCACCAACGACATCTATACCAAGGAAGACCAGCGCATCCTCACCGAGGCCGGTGCCCTTGAGCCTGAACGTATCGTCGGTGTCGAGACCGGTGGCTGCCCGCACACCGCCATTCGCGAAGATGCCTCGATGAACCTGGCCGCCGTCGAAGCGCTGGCACGCAAGTTCGGCAACCTCGAAGTGATCTTTGTCGAAAGCGGCGGCGACAACCTCAGCGCCACCTTCAGCCCTGAGCTGGCCGACCTGACCATCTACGTCATCGATGTGGCCGAGGGCGAGAAGATCCCGCGCAAGGGCGGCCCCGGCATCACCAAATCGGACTTCCTGGTGATCAACAAGACCGACCTGGCGCCCTACGTCGGTGCCTCGCTTGAAGTGATGGAGCGTGACACCCAGCGCATGCGCCCGCAGCGCCCCTGGACGTTCAGCAACCTGAAGAAGGGCGAAGGCCTGCAGGCGGTGATCGACTTCATCGTCGAGCGGGGCATGCTGGGCGTCAGGGGCTGACTCCGTCAGTCGTGGCAGCAGTGCGGTTTGCCGGTTTGCTCCGTGTAGCGATCATGGTGCCGCACCCAGTCCATGGTCCCGGCTTCGTTGCGGCCCAGCGGGGCGATGTCTAGGAAGTTGTAAGTGTTGACCAGGATGTCCAGGCCGCGGGCGTAGGTGGAATAGGTGTGATAAAGCGTGCCGTCCGGGTCTTTGTAGAAGGCGCTCAAGCCTGGCAGCTCGGCCTCGTTGCCGGTGTACGGCTCATAGTTGTACTGGCGTTGGCCCTCGGTGCCGACGCTGACGCCGAAGTCTTCATTGAAGCCGCTGGCGTGCGAGGAATACCAGGGGAAGCGCCAGCCCATGCGCTGGCGGAAGGCCTGGAATTCAGGGTAGGGCGCACGTGACACGGCGACCAGCGAGACGTCGTGGTGGGCCAGATGCAGGTTGGCGCCGTCAAAATGGTCGGCAAGGAACGAGCAACCTGGGCAGCCTTCGTTCCAGCCCTCGGCAAACATGAAGTGATAGACCAGCAGTTGGCTGCGCCCGGCAAACAGGTCGGCCAGGCTCAGCTCGCCATCAGGGCCCTGGAAGCGGTAGGGCTGTTCGACCTGGACCCAGGGCAGGGCACGGCGGGCGGCCGCCAGTTCGTCGCGCTGGTGGGTGAAGGCCTTTTCGTGCAGCCACAGCTGGCGGCGAGCGGCCAGCCATTGGTCGCGTGAGGCGACCGGGTGTTTCTGATCGGGGGTGCTCATGGTGCTGACTCCGCAAGGGGGTTCACACCTTGGTCGATTCGAAAGGAGGGGAATCGACAGCCGTGGCAGATGGGCGATGAGTGGTCTGGTGTGCCTGGCTGGAAATTTGTGGCGCCTGTCAGATCGAGCGCCGCCCGCGCGGCGCATCGCGGATAAATCCGCTCCTACGGTTGTTGCAACGTGGCCATGCCTGTGAGGCCATGGTTTTTAGCCTTGTTTGCAAGGCTCAAGACATGCACCAGGGCGGGCAACCATGGCTTTACAGGTTCGGCACGTTGTAACAAACGTAGGAGCGGATTTATCCGCGATGCGCCGCGCGGGCGGCGCTCGATCTCGGCCCCAGTCATTCATTCATGGCGAGCACATGGTCTCGATCAGCGCCCACAACTGTGGATCATTGAAATCCTTCACCACCAGTTTTGCTCCGGCCGCCAGCAACCGCTCCGGCGTCTGGGTAGTGGCAACCCCCACGGTGAAGATCCCGGCCCCGCTCGCAGCGGCCACGCCCGGTAACGAGTCCTCGAACGCCAGCGCTTCGCCTGCCACCGCTTCCAGGCGCTGCAGCCCGGTCAGGTAGGGCAGTGGATCAGGCTTGGGCCGCGCCAGCTCTTCGGCCACCAGTACATGCTCGAAGCGGCCCCCAAGGCCCATGGCCGTCAGCATGTGCTCGGCATTCAACCGTGGCGCATTGGTCACCACGCACATGCCGATGTCCCAGGCTCGCGCATGGTCCATCAGGCGCAGCAAGCCTGGCATGGGTTGCAGCACGGGTGACAGTTCGCGGAAAAGCGCTTCCTTGCGGTCGGCCAGTGCCTGGCACTCGCTTGCATCGGCACGTGGAAACAATTCGGCAAACAGTTCGCCATTGGCCCGGCCACTGACCTGGGCATCGAACTGTTCATGGGTAAGCTGGCGGCCGTCATAGTCGTGAAGCAGTTGGCGGAAGGCCTGCAAGTGCAGGGTGTCGGTGTCGGTCAAGGTTCCATCGAGATCGAACAGCAGGGCAGTCAGCATCAGGTATCCAGGTAATCAAAAAAACAAAAGCCCGGGGATGATAACCAAACCCGGCGACAAAGGGGGCTGTTCAGCGTACGCCGAAAAGAGTACAAATGTACTCCATGGACAATCTCACCCCAAAACGCCGGGCAATCCTGGAATACATTCGCGAGCGCATTGCCGAACACGGCCAGCCACCGAGCCTGGCCGATATCGCCAGCCGCTTTGGCTTCGCTTCGCGCAGCGTTGCGCGCAAGCACATCACCGCGTTGTGCCAGGCCGGCTACATCGATGTCACGCCAAACCAGGCGCGGGGCATTCGCCTGGCCGAGCCCCTGCGCCGGCCAGAAATCCTCGAAATTCCCGTACTGGGGCAGGTGG
The DNA here is from genome assembly GCF_002025705.1 of Pseudomonas putida. Lineage (NCBI taxonomy): Bacteria > Pseudomonadati > Pseudomonadota > Gammaproteobacteria > Pseudomonadales > Pseudomonadaceae > Pseudomonas > Pseudomonas putida. The sequence continues at coordinate 2,357,939 of NZ_CP018846.1, forward strand.
CGGCCGGTGCACCGATCGGCCCGGACCTGGGCATTCACGAGCAATTGCTGCTCGACCCCAGCCTGTTTCGTCGCACTCCGGATTACCTGCTCAAGGTGCGCGGTAATTCCATGGTCGACGACGGCATCTTTGACGGTGACCTGGTCGGCATTCACCAGCAGGGCGAGGCTCGTGATGGCCAGATCGTGGTCGCGCGCCTGGACGGCGAGGTCACCATCAAGCGGCTGCAGCGCCAGCCCGGTGGTTACCGGCTGTTGCCGCGCAACCCGGCCTATGCGCCGATCGACGTCGGGCCAGAGCACGAGTTCTTCATCGAAGGCGTGTTCTGTGGCCTGCTGAGGCGCGACTGATGGGCGCGGTAGTCGATCTCGATCGGCTGCTCGACCAGCGCCAGGTCTGGCGCGGCCGCCCGGGGCATGCGCGGCCGGCCGGCTTGCAACCCACTGGCCACGCGATGCTCGACCAACGCCTGCCGGATGGCGGCTGGCCGCCAGCTGCCCTCAGTGAACTGCTTTTGGCCAGCCCGGGTTGTGGCGAACTGCAACTGCTCTGGCCTTCCCTGGCACGCCTGACCGCTAATGGCGAGCGGGTGGTGCTGGTGGCGCCACCGTTCATTCCCTATGCGCCGGCCTGGCAGGCCGCCGGTGTCGACCTGCGCTGGTTGGTGCAAGTCGATGCCGAGCAGGCCGATGCCCTGTGGGCGGCCGAACAGTGCTTGCGTTCCGGCAGATGCGCGGCTGTGCTGTGCTGGCCTGAGCGTGCCGATGACCGCGCCCTGCGCCGCCTGCAGGTGGCTGCCGAGACCGGGCAGGCACTGGCCTTCGCTTGTCGGCCGCAACAGGCTGCGCACAATCCTTCGCCTGCTGCGCTGCGTATTGCCGTGGATACGCGCCCGGCGCAATGGCGCGTACTCAAGTGCCGTGGCGGCATGCCACCGGCCATGCCAATCGCCTGCCCAGGGCGGGGCTGATGCAACATGCTCTGGGCCTGCATTCTCCTGCCACAGCTGGCGCTGGACTCGGTCCTGCGCGAGCGTGACGACGCCGATACACCACTGGTGCTGATCGGCGGCCCCGCTCAGCGTCGCTTGCTGCAAGCCGTCAATCCAGCTGCAGCGGCGCTTGGCCTGCGTGCGGGGCAGACGCTGACCGCCGCACGGGCCCTGGCCGATGGCTTCCAGTGTGTCGAGGCTGACCCGGCCCGCATCGAGCAACTGCAGCAGTTGCTGGCAGCCTGGGCCTACCGGTTCAGTGCTCAGGTGAGCCTTCATTACCCACGTGCCCTGTTGCTCGAAGTTGGCTCCAGTCTGCAACTGTTCGGCCCCTGGCCGCTGTTCGAGGCCCGACTGCGCGAGGAACTGGCAGCACTGGGCTTGCGCCAGCGCATCGTGCTGGCCACCAACCCGGTAGCAGCCCGCATGCTTGCCAACGGCCATGACGGCCTGGCATTGACCTGCGCCGAGCAGACCCGGGCTGCGCTGGCGCGCATGCCGATCGAGCGGGTCGGTTTGCCAGCGGACGCTGCCGAAGCCTTTGCCCGCATGGGCCTGCGCCAGTTGGGGCAGGTGCTGGCCTTGCCGCGCGATGCGCTGGCCAGGCGTTTTTCCGCCCAGGTGCAGTTGCACCTGGACCAGTTGCTCGGCCTGCGCTCCATGGGGCTGGGCTTCTATCAGCCGCCGGACCGCTTCGAAACACGGCTGGAACTCAACTTCGACGTCGAATCGCACCAGGCCTTGCTGTTCCCGCTGCGGCGCATGCTCAATGACCTGGCTGCCTTCCTCGCCGGGCGCGACTGCGGTGTGCAGCGCTTCTGCCTGTATCTGGAGCACGTCGAAGGGCCGGACACTAAAGTGCAGGTAGGCCTGCTGGCCGCCGAGCGCGACGCTACCATGCTGTTCGAACTGGCCCGCGGGCGCCTGGAGCCGCTGCGCATCCCGGCCCCTGTGCGCAACCTGCGGCTGGTCGCCGACGACCTGCCAGCCTTCGTACCCCAGCACCAGGCGCTGTTCGACCCCCGCGCCAAGCAGGCCCAGCCTTGGGAGCAACTGCGCGAACGCTTGCGGGCGCGGCTGGGTGATGACGCCGTGAAGGGGCTGCGTGCCGAGGCCGACCATCGCCCCGAATGCGCCTGGCAGCAGGCGGAGCAGGGCGCCCAGGGCAGCCTGCCGGCTTTGCCCGGTAGCCGCCCTGGCTGGTTGCTGCCCACACCGCAGGCCTTGGACGCGACTGGCCACACACTGCTGGGCCAGGCCGAACGCATCGAGTCGGGCTGGTGGGACGGTGGTGACGTGCGCCGCGACTACTATCGCATCGAAACCCGCGACGGCTTGCGCGGCTGGGCCTATCAGGACCTGGCTCAACCTGGCCCCTTATGGCTGCAGGGCTGGTTTGCATGAATACCGCGGGTTACGCCGAGCTGCATTGCCTGTCCAACTTCAGCTTCCAGCGCGGTGCATCGAGCGCCGAAGAGCTGTTCCGCCGTGCCAGCGAGCAGGGCTACCAGGCCCTTGCGATCACCGACGAATGCACCCTGGCGGGTATCGTTCGCGCCTGGCAGGCTGCCAAGGCGCAGCAGTTGCACCTGATCGTCGGCAGCGAAATGCGCCTGCAGGGCGGCCCCAAACTGGTTTTGCTGGTGCAGAACCTGGCGGGCTACCAGAACCTGTGCGCCTTGATCACCCGTGCGCGACGGCGGGCCGAGAAAGGTGACTACCAGTTGTTCGCTGACGACCTTCAGCAACACCATGAGGGTTTGCTGGCGCTGTGGATTGCCGACGATCCCAGCGACTTGGCGACTGGCCGCTGGCTTCGCGGCGTGTTCGCCGAGCGCTTGTGGCTGGGCGTACACCTGCACCGTGGCAGCGATGATGAGCGGCGCCTGGCGCGCTTGCGCGAACTGGCGGCGCAGCTGGGCATACGCGCGGTGGCCTGCGGTGACGTGCACATGCACGTGCGCGGTCGGCGTGCGCTTCAGGACTGCATGACCGCCATCCGCCAGCACTGCAACGTGGCCGAAGCAGGGCAATACCTGTTCGCCAATGGCGAGCGCCACCTGCGTACGCTTGCGCAACTGGCCGATCTGTACCCCACAGACCTGCTTGCCGAGAGCCTGGTCATCGCCGAGCATTGCCAGTTCGACTTGAGTGAACTCCGCTACCAATACCCGCGCGAGCTGGTGCCCGAGGGCCAGACGCCCGCCAGCTGGCTGCGCGAATTGTGCGAGCGGGGCTTGCCCCTGCGCTGGCCGGCGGGGCCGAGCTGCAAGGTGCGCGCGGTGCTGGACAAGGAGCTGGCATTGATCGAGGAGCTAAGTTACGAGAGCTATTTCCTGACCGTGCATGACATTGTCGCCTTTGCCCGCAGTCAGCACATTCTCTGCCAGGGCCGTGGCTCGGCAGCCAACTCGGTGGTGTGTTTCGTGCTCGGCATCACCGAGCTCGACCCGATGGAACATCGCTTGCTGTTCGAGCGCTTCCTGTCCCGCGAGCGTAACGAACCGCCCGATATCGATGTGGATTTCGAGCATGACCGGCGTGAAGAGGTGATCCAGTATGTGTTCCGCCGTTATGGCCGGCACCGCGCTGCACTCACCGCCGTGGTCAATACCTATCACGCTGCCGGGGCTGTGCGTGATGTGGCCAGGGTGCTGGGCTTGCCGGCCGACCAGGTGGATGCCCTGGCCAAGTGCTGCGGCCGCTGGAGCGACCGCATCCCGGACCCGCAACGGCTGGCAGAGGCTGGTTTCGAACCGGATAGCCCGTCGCTGCGGCGCATTCTGGTACTGGCCGGTGAATTGATCGGTTTCCCACGTCACCTGTCCCAGCACCCGGGTGGCTTCGTCATTTCCGAACAGCCGCTGGACCATCTGGTGCCGGTGGAAAACGCCGCCATGGCCGAGCGCACGGTGATCCAGTGGGACAAGGACGACCTGGACATGGTCGGCCTGCTCAAGGTCGATGTGCTGGCCCTGGGCATGCTCAGCGCCTTGCGCCGCTGTTTCGACCTGCTGCAGCAGCACCGCGGTCGGCAGCTGACCCTGGCGACCATCCCCGGCGAAGACCCGGCCACCTACGCAATGATCAGCCGCGCCGAAACCATGGGTGTGTTCCAGATCGAATCGCGGGCTCAGATGGCCATGCTGCCGCGGCTCAGGCCCAACACCTTCTATGACCTGGTGATCGAAGTCGCCATCGTGCGGCCCGGGCCTATCCAGGGTGACATGGTTCACCCCTACCTGCGCCGGCGCCTCAAGCAGGAGCCCGTGACTTACCCTTCGGAAAAACTCAAGGAGGTCTTCGAGCGCACACTGGGCGTGCCGCTGTTCCAGGAGCAGGTGATGGAACTGGCCATGGTTGCCGCCGACTACAGCCCCGGCGAGGCTGACCAGCTGCGCCGCAGCATGGCTGCCTGGAAGCGCCACGGCGGGCTGGAGCCCCATCGCCAGCGCCTGGTCGAAGGCATGCTGCGCAACGGTTACGACCTGGCATTCGCCGAGCGCATCTTCGAGCAGATCAAAGGCTTTGGCAGCTACGGCTTCCCCGAGTCGCACGCGGCCAGCTTCGCCTTGCTGTGTTACGCCAGCAGCTGGCTCAAGTGCCATGAGCCGGCGATCTTCACCTGCGCGCTGGTCAACAGCTGGCCAATGGGCTTCTACAGCCCGGATCAGCTGCTACAGGAGGCGCGGCGGCAAGGGATTGAGGTCCGTCCCGTGGATGTGTTCCATAGCGAGTGGGACTGCACCTTGGAGGCTGACCCGCAAGGCACCCTTGCCCTGCGCCTTGGCTTGCGCCAGGTGCGTGGTTTCAGTGAGGCGGATGCCCGCCGGCTGGAGCAGGCGAGGGCGCAGCGCCCTTGGCGGGATGTCGAAGACCTGTGCCTGCGCGCCGGGCTCGACAGCCGTGCCCGCGCCCGGCTGGCTGATGCCGGGGCGCTGCGTGCCCTGGCGCGTGACCGCCACCAGGCGCGCTGGCAGGTGGCGGCGGTGCAGCCGCAGTTGCCGCTGTTCGCCGAGGTGCAGGTGCTGCCGGAAGCGGCGGTGTCATTGCCCGTGCCAACGGTTGGCGAAGACCTGGTTGCCGATTACGCTACCTTGGGGACTACCCTGGGCCCGCATCCGCTCCGGCTGTTGCGTTCACGGTTGCGGGCGCTGGGGTGCCGCAGTTCCGGCGAACTGGCGGGTGTCGAGCAGGGTGATGCGATTGCCGTGGCCGGGCTGGTGGTGGGGCGGCAGCGGCCACAGACCGCCAGTGGCGTAACCTTTGTCACACTTGAGGACGAGTTCGGCATGGTCAACGTGGTGGTCTGGCGTGACCTGGCCGAGCGCCAGCGGCGGGCGCTGGTGGGCTCGCAGCTGCTCAAGGTGAGCGGGCGGCTGGAGCTAGAGAACGGGGTGCGGCATCTGATTGCCCGACGCCTGGAGGACATCAGCCCCTTGCTGCAAGGGCTGGATGTGAAGAGCCGAGATTTTCACTGACTTGATGGTTTCTTCGCGGGCAAGCCCGCTCCCACAGGATCACCACAGGATTGCAGCCCTCCACGTTACCTGTGGGAGCGGGTTTACCCGCGAAGAAGCCAACTCGGTCTGTCAGACCATCGCCAGATGCTGCTTGCGCGTCGGCGCCGGGAATGCCCGGTCGATCGCCCGCAAGTCCTCAAGGGTGAGGGTCAACGCCCCGGCAGCCGCATTCAACCGCACATGCTCCGCAGACACCGCCTTGGGAATGGCAATCACATCATTTTCCCGTGTCACCCACGCCAGGCTGACTTGCGCCGGCGTCGCCCCATGGCGCTCGGCGATCTCGCTCAGCACCGGGTGTTGCAACAGCCGCCCGGCCTGGGCCAGTGGGCAGTAGGCCATGGTGGGCAAACCGCGCTGGCGGCTCCACGGCAACAAGTCGAACTCGATGCCGCGCTGCGCCGGGTTGTACAGCACCTGATTGGTGGCGCATTGCGGGTTATGCAGTTCGCGCAGGTCATCGACATCGAAATTGGACACCCCCCAGCGGCGGATCTTGCCCTGCTCGCGCAAGCGTTCGAACGCCTCGACGGTTTCCTCCAGCGGATACTGGCCGCGCCAGTGCAGCAGGTACAGGTCGATCACCTCGGTGCCGAGGCGTTTCAGGCTGCGTTCGCAGGCTTCAGGCACGCCACGGCGGCTGGCATTGTGCGGGTAGACCTTGCTGACCAGGAACACCTGGTCGCGGCGCCCGGCAATGGCCTGGCCGACCACTTCCTCGGCGCCGCCCTCGGCATACATTTCTGCGCTGTCGATCAGGGTCATGCCCTGTTCGATGCCTTGTTGCAGGGCGGCCACTTCGGCGGCCTTGCGGGCCGGGTCCTCGCCCATGTACCAGGTGCCCTGGCCAATGGCCGGCACGTTGCAACCTGCCAGTTTCACGTAACGCATGTCACCTCCGGAGTCTGAGTGTGGGAAAGCACTACTTCGAGCAGCGCCTGGGCTGCGGTGGAAAGCTTGTGGTCGGCCAGGGCTATCACGCCGATGCGCCGTTCGACGGCAGGTTCGACCAGTGTCACGCAACGTGCGCCGAGCTCCTGCATCTGGTTGATACACAGCGCCGGTACCGCGCTGACGCCCAGGCCACTGGCGACCATGCGGCCGATGGTCGACAGCTGGTGGCTTTCGAACGCCACTGCCAGCTTGCCGTGGCGCGCCGCGACGTACTGCTCAAGCAGCAGGCGCACCGCCGACGGGCGTTGCAAGGCGATGAAATCCTCAGCCAGCAACTGCGCCCAGGTTGCCTGGGGCTGCAAGGCCAGCGGTGAATCGGCCGGCACCACGGCGACGAATCGGTCCATGTACAGCGGGTGGAAATTCAGGCCTTCGGTGTTTTCCGGCTCGAAGCCGATGCCCAGTTCGACGCGGCGATGGCGCACCAGTTCCAGCACCTGTTCGTTGATCACGTCATGCACCGTGACATTGACCTTGGGGTAACGCTGACGGAACACCTTGAGCGAATGTGGCAACAGGTTGCCGGCAAAGGCGGGCATGGCCGCCACCGAGACGCGACCCAGCTGCAGGGTGAAGCGCTGGCGCAGCATTTCTTCGGTGTCGTCCCAGTCGGCCAGCAGGCGCCGGGCCAGGGGCAGCAGCACCTCGCCCTCGGCGGTCAGGCTGACGCTGCGGGTGGTGCGGGTGAGCAGGGCGCCGCCGAGGTTCTCCTCCAGCGCCTTGATGGTCAGGCTCAAGGCCGGTTGCGATACATGCAGATGTTCACCGGCCTGGGCGAAGCTTTGGTACTTGGCGACGGCGACGAAGGCGCGCAGTTGCTTGACGTTCATGACAGCCTCGCTCGCTGTTTTGGAAAAGTTATCAATCGATGATGAAAACAAAATTAACAAATCAGTCGCAAGCGGTGAAGATGGCTGCACACGCTCACCGACAGCCTCGTCGGTTCAACAACTACAAAAGGCGGATCAGCATGGCCGGACTGGACAAGCGCGTAGCAACCTATGAAGAGGCCCTGGCAGGCCTGACCGACAACATGACGGTGCTGGCCGGCGGCTTCGGCCTGTGCGGCATCCCTGAAAACCTCATCGCTGAAATCAAGCGCCTTGGCGTCAAGGGCCTGACCGTGGTTTCCAATAACTGCGGTGTCGACGGCTTCGGCCTGGGCGTGCTGCTGGAAGACCGGCAGATCCGCAAGATGATCGCTTCCTATGTGGGCGAAAACGCCGAATTCGAGCGCCAGCTGCTCAGTGGCGAACTGGAGGTCGAGCTGACTCCGCAAGGCACCCTGGCCGAGAAGATGCGTGCCGGCGGTGCCGGTATCCCGGCCTTCTACACCGCCACCGGTTACGGCACCCCGGTTGCCGACGGCAAGGAAGTGCGCGAGTTCAAGGGCCGCAAATACATCCTCGAAGAGTCCATCACCGGCGACTTCGCCATCGTCAAGGGCTGGAAGGCCGACCACTACGGCAACGTGGTTTACCGCAACACTGCGCAGAACTTCAACCCGCTGGCGGCCACTGCCGGCAAGATCACCGTGGTCGAAGTGGAAGAAATCGTCGAGCCAGGCGTGCTGCTGCCCAGCGAGATCCACACCCCGGGCATCTTCGTCGACCGGGTGATCGTCGGCACCTTCGAAAAACGCATCGAAAAGCGCACCGTCAAGGCCTGAGCGCCGTCCATCAGAACAACAAAGAGATCCTGACCATGGCACTGACCCGCGAACAGATGGCGCAACGCGTCGCCCGTGAACTGAAGGACGGCTACTACGTCAACCTCGGCATCGGTATCCCGACCCTGGTGGCCAACTATGTACCGGCTGACATGGATGTGATGCTGCAGTCCGAAAACGGCCTGCTCGGCATGGGTGAATTCCCCACCGAAAGCACCATCGATGCCGACATGATCAACGCTGGCAAACAGACCGTCACCGCCCGCCGTGGTGCGTCGATCTTCGACTCGGCACAATCGTTCGCCATGATCCGTGGCGGCCACGTCGACCTCACCGTGCTGGGCGCGTTCGAAGTGGACGTGGAAGGTAACATCGCTTCGTGGATGATCCCCGGCAAGCTGGTCAAGGGCATGGGCGGCGCCATGGACCTGGTGGCCGGTGCCGAGAACATCATCGTCACCATGACCCATGCCTCCAAGGATGGCGAGTCCAAGCTGCTGCCGCGTTGCAGCCTGCCGCTGACCGGTGCCGGCTGCATCCGCAAGGTGCTGACCGACCTGGCCTACCTGGAGATCGAAGACGGCGCCTTCATCCTGCGCGAGACCGCGCCAGGGGTGAGCGTCGAAGAGATCATCGAGAAGACTGCCGGCAAGCTGATCGTGCCGGACGATGTAAAGGAAATGACCTTCTAAAGCATCACACTGTCTCCCCCTGTGGGAGCGGCCTTGTGTCGCGAATGGGCTGCAGAGCAGCCCCGCGGTTTCAGCACTTAAGTTGAGATCGGGGGGCCGCTGCGCGGCCCTTTCGCGACACAAGGCCGCTCCTACAGGGGTTTTGCGTTTTTGCTGAAATATCCGATAAAACCAATAAAAGGAAGTAACCGTGGCCGCTGAAATCCAAGACAGCCGCTCCGCCCGCTTTGCCCTGCGCTGCTCCAACTGGGCGGAGCGCTGGTTCCCCGACTCCTGGGTATTCGCCGCCCTGGCCGTGCTGCTGGTGTGCATCGGCGCCCTGGCCATGGGCGCCAAGCCAACCGACACTGCCAAGGCCTTCGGCGATGGCTTCTGGAGCCTGATCCCGTTCACCATGCAGATGGCCTTCGTGGTCATCGGCGGCTATGTGGTGGCCAGTTCGCCGCCAGCCGCCCGGCTGATCGATCGCCTGGCGCGCATCCCCAAGAACGGCCGCTCGGCGGTGTGCTGGGTGGCGCTGATCTCGATGCTGGCTTCGCTGCTCAACTGGGGCCTCTCGCTGGTGTTCGGCGGTTTGCTGGTCCGTGCCCTGGCCCGTCGCACCGAACTGAAGATGGACTATCGCGCTGCAGGAGCTGCCGCTTATCTGGGCCTGGGTGCTGTCTGGGCGCTGGGCCTGTCGTCTTCGGCCGCCCAGTTGCAAGCCAACCCGGCCAGCCTGCCGCCTTCGATCCTGTCGATCACCGGCGTGATCCCGTTTACCGAGACCATATTCCTTTGGCAATCCGGGGTGATGTTGGCGGCCCTGGTGATCGTCTCGCTGGTGATCGCCTATGCCACGGCGCCCGGCCCAAGCAGTGCGCGCAGCGCCGAAGACTGTGGTGTCGACCCCAGCTTCACCGCCCCACCAGCGCCCAAGCGTACCCGCCCGGGCGAATGGCTGGAGCACAGCCCGATCCTGATCCTGATGCTGGTGGCCCTGGCCGGTGGCTGGCTGTACCAGGAGTTCGCCACTAAACCGGCGATCACCGCAATTTCCGGGCTGAACACCTACAACCTGCTGTTCATCATGCTCGGTGCGTTGCTTCATTGGCGCCCGCGCAGCTTCCTCGATGCCGTGGCACGAGCCGTGCCGACCACCACCGGGGTTCTGATCCAGTTCCCGCTGTACGGCTCGATCGCCGCAATCCTCACCCAGGTCAAAGGTGTGGATGAGCAGACACTGGCCCACCACATCTCGTTGTTCTTCACCCAGATCGCCACCCATGACACCTATGCGCTGCTGATGGGTGTGTACTCGGCAGTGCTGGGCTTCTTCATCCCTTCGGGCGGTGGCAAGTGGATCATCGAAGCACCGTACGTGATGCTGGTGGCCAATGACCTGCAGTACCACCTGGGCTGGGCCGTGCAGATCTACAACGCCGCCGAGGCGTTGCCGAACCTGATCAACCCGTTCTACATGCTGCCGCTGCTGGGTGTGCTGGGGTTGAAGGCGCGTGACCTGATCGGCTTCTCGTTCGTGCAGTTGCTGGTGCATGTGCCGCTGGTGCTGGTGCTGCTGTGGGCATTGGGTACCACGTTGCAGTATGTGCCGCCGGTGATGCCTTGAAATAGCTGTGTTGCCTGCACCGGCATGTTCGCGGGTAAACCCGCGAAGAGGCCAGTGCAGGTTTTCAATCAGTCAGCGTTGCCAACAATGCCGCCAAGGTCGCGCGCCCTGGCTCATCCAGCCCGAACACCGGCCGCCGCGGCTCGCCCACGGGCAACCCGGTCAGCCCCAAGCCCGCCTTGATGGTCGCGGGCAACCCGCCCTTGAGAATGAAGTCGAGCAGCGGCAGCTGCCGGTAGAACAGCGCCCTGGCCAGCGCCAGGTCTTCCTCCAGTACCGCCTGGTACAGCGCCTGGTTCAACGCCGGAATCAGGTTCGGCGCCGCCGTGCACCAGCCCTTGGCCCCGGCCACGAACGCTTCCAGCGCCAGCGGGTTGCAACCGTTGTAGAACGGCACCCGACCTTCGCCAAGCAGCTGCAGCTTGTGCATGCGCTGGATGTCGCCGGTGCTCTCCTTGACCATGGTCACATTGGCCACTTCCCGGACGATGCGCAGGATCAGCTCTACCGACATGTCGGTGCCACTGGTGGCCGGGTTGTTGTAGAGCATGATCGGGATATCGATGGCGTCACCGATGGCGCGGTAGTGCTGAAGGATCTCGGCTTCGCTGAGCTTCCAGTAGGCGGCCGGCAGTACCATCACCGCGTCGGCGCCATGGGCCTGGGCAAAGCGGGCGCGGCGCACGGCACTGGCGGTGGTCAGGTCGGACACGCTGACAATGCTGGGCACGCGTTTGCCGATCTGGGCAAGGCTGTACTCGGCCACCTGTTGCCATTCGCTGTCGCTGAGGTAGGCACCTTCGCCGGTGCTGCCCAACGGGGCGATGGCCTGCACGCCGCCGCCGATCAGGCGTTCGATGGACTGACCCAGCGCGGGCAGGTCGAGCTGTTCGCCGCCAGCGCTGAAGGGGGTGATGGTGTAGCCGATGATGCCGTGGAATTGTGTGGTCATGGTTATAGGCTCCGCAAGCAAGGCATTCAGGGGTCAGTTCAGGCAATCGGCGTGGGCACGCAGGCTCTGCCGGGCAAAATAGTTGAAGGCAGCGGCATGGCGCTTGGGCCGGTCGATCCAGTCATGGGCTTCGCGGCCCAGTGCCGGTGCGATGGGTTTGATGGTGCCGGCCGACATCGCCAGCAGTTGCAGGCGTGCGGCGCGCTCGATCAGTTGGGCATACACGCAGGCCTGCTCGATGCTGGTGCCGGTGGACAGCTGGCCATGGTGCGAGAGCAGGATGGCGCGCTTGTCACCCAACGCGGCACTGATGATTTCGCCTTCTTCGTTGCCCACCGGTACGCCTGGCCAGGCTTCGAGGAATGCGCAATCTTCGTACAGCGGGCACAGGTCCATGTGGGAAACCTGCAGCGGGACTTCCAGCATCGACAGGGCGGCGACGTGGGTAGGGTGGGTGTGGATGATGCAGTTCACGTCCGCACGGGCGCGGTACACCCAGCTGTGGAAGCGGTTGGCCGGGTTGGGCATGCCCTGGCCTTCGAGCACTTCGAGGTCTTCATTGACCAGCAGTAGATTGCTGGCGCTGATTTCGTCGAAACCCAGCCCCAGTTGCTGGGTGTAGAAAGTGCCAGGTTGCGGGCCGCGGGCGCTGATCTGCCCGGCCAGACCGGAGTCATGGCCGTGTTCGAAAAGAATTCGGCAGGTCAGGGCCAGCTTTTCCCGCACAGTCCACGTATTATCGGTAAGCGAGCCTTGCATCTGCGTCAGCGCCTGCTGGACCAGTTGGTCCTTGCTGTGTGTCAGGGTCTTGGCCATGGGGGATTCCTCTGTGGCGTGATGAGCGATGTCAGCGCTGGCCCGTTCCGAAGCTTTGGTCGGTTGAGGAACGAGTCAGTGCGTGACACAAATAATCCTATATGACACAAAGTGTCATAAGCAAGTCTGTGGATCCGGGAAAATCGCGTCGCATGCCTAACCGATTGAAAGTGTTGAGAAAAAAACTGGGTGTCACGCTGGAGGCGCTGGCCGAAAAATCCGGCATGACCAAGAGCTATCTGTCCAAGGTGGAGCGTGGCCTGAACACGCCGTCGATCGCTGCTGCCCTCAAGCTGGCGCGGGCGCTGAACGTCAATGTCGAGGAATTGTTCGCCGAGGAGCAGGCTGGGCAAGGCCGTTACAGCCTGGTGCGCCAGGGCGAGCGCCAGGCGCTGGTGGGCGATGGCCACGGGCCGGGCTATGCGGCGCTGACCAGCCAGATCGGGCAGCGCAGCCTGTTGCCGTTTCTGATCCAGCCGCCAACCGAATTCAGCGACCCGACGTTCAAGGAGCATGAGGGTGAGGAGTTTCTGTTCGTCCACGCCGGCAAGGTGGAGGTCGATTTCATGAACGAAAGGGTGTTGCTGGAGCAGGGCGATGCGCTGCACTTCAACGCCCAGACACCGCACCGCTTGCGCTCTGTCGGCGAGCAGCCGGCGCAGTTGCTGGTGGTGGTGCACCACAGCGGCGAATGAGGGCAGGGCGATGATCGAGGTGTCGCGGTTCTGGCGGGATCCGGCATTGCCCTTCGTCGAAGCGCGGTGCGTGGGGGATGGGCGCAAGGTCTGCTATGCCGCCCATTCCCATGAGAGCTTTTCCATCGGGGTGATCACCGGCGGGCGCAGCACCTACCTGAGCGGTGCCAGCCAGGTCGAGGTGATGGCCGGTACCACGGTGCTGATGAACCCAGGTGTGGTACATACCTGCAACCCGATCGCTGGGCAGCCCTGGTCGTATCTGATGCTGTTCGTCGACATGCCGTGGTTGCAGGATCGCGGCTTCGTCCCACCAACGCAGACCTTCAGCGCCTCTGCGGGGTTGTACAGCCGGCTGCTGCAACTGTTCGCCGACCTGTTCGATGCTGAGCTGAAAGATCGTGAAGCACGGTTGGCCATTTTTTTCACAGATCTGCCCGGCTACCTGCACGCCAGTGCGCACAACGTGCGAAGCGAGCATCCACAATTGGACGCGGCGGCGGCATTCATACGTGCGCACCGAGGCGACCCGCTGAGCCTGGCTGATATCTGTGCGGCTTGCGGCTTGTCCCGTTCCTACCTGATTCGCGCTTTCCGCCAGCGTTTCGGCCTGACGCCCCATGGCTACCTGCTCGACCAGCGGGTGCAGCTGGCGCGGTCGCAACTGCGACGTGGCCGGGCGATTGCCGAGGTAGCACTGGAGGCAGGGTTTGCCGACCAGGCGCATCTGCAGCGGGCTTTCAAGCAGCATTTGGCAGCGACACCTGGGCATTACCGCGCTGGCGACATCATGCGACCAGATACGCCGCGCTTCCCGCCAGCAATACTGCCAGCCCTCGATTCAGCCACTTGAGATACCGCAGCTCCCGTAAATATTGCCGAATCACACTCCCGGCCCAGGCCCAGCAGGCTACCGAAACGAAGCAGATAGGCCCGTAGATCCAGGTGAACAACCACAACAGTTGCTGTTCGCCACCTGTGTAGGCGCCAACGCCTGCCACTGCCGCCAGCCAGGCCTTGGGGTTCAGCCATTGCATCGCCGCGCCATGCCAGGCCGAAGGTGCACGCTGCTGTTCTGACCCGCTCAGTTGGCCATCATCGCGCGCCAGCTTCCACGCCATGTACAGCAGAAACGCCACGCCGCCCCAGTGCAGCGCCACGCTCAGCAGCGGCCAGCGCGACAGCAGTTCGTGTACTCCCAGCCCAACCAGTACCAGCAACAGGCAGAAGCCCAGCGTCGCGCCCGTCACATGCCACAGGCTAGCCCGCAGGCCATGGCGGGTACCGCTGCCGAGGGCGACGACATTGACCGGCCCGGGAGAGATCGAGGCGGCGAGGGCGAAAGCGGCCATGGAAAGGTACAGGCTCATTTACCGAAACTCCGTATGTTGGGCGATGCCGCCATCCTGCGGGGTCAAGCGGAGCGGGTATTGAAGAAAAGTCCCCCAAGATGGTGTTACAGGTTTTGTAATAGTTTCGCGCTATCAGAAAAACCTGCTGTGCTTGTAGGATTTCTTTCCCTATTTTTGATCAAGGTCTATATGAGCACCTTCGCGGAGCCCCCCAGTCCACGGCCTTCCCGGCCATCCCCCCGCCGTCTTCGTGACGCGTCCTTCGTGAGTACCCGCTAATGGAATGGCTAGCCGACCCCACGGCCTGGCTGGGCCTGCTGACGCTTATCGTCCTCGAGCTGGTGCTTGGTATCGACAACCTGGTGTTCATCGCCATCCTCGCCGACAAGCTGCCACCCCATCAGCGCGACCGCGCACGGGTCATTGGCCTGAGCCTGGCGCTGATCATGCGCCTGGGCCTGTTGGCCAGTATCTCGTGGATGGTCACGCTCACCGCACCGTTGTTCGAGGTGTTCGGCAAGAGCTTCTCCGGCCGTGACCTGATCATGCTGTTCGGTGGTGTGTTCCTGCTGTTCAAGGCCACCATGGAACTGCACGAACGCCTGGAAGGGCACGTCACGCAAGCCAGTGGTGCGGTGCGCCATGCCGCGTTCTGGCCGATCGTGGCGCAGATCGTCGTGCTTGACGCGGTGTTCTCCCTGGACGCTGTGATCACGGCCGTAGGCATGGTCGAAGAGTTGTCGGTGATGATGATCGCGGTGGTTTTCTCGATCGGTATCATGATCGTCGCCAGCAAGCCGCTGACCCGCTTCGTCAATGCCCACCCGACGGTGATCATGTTGTGCCTGGGCTTCTTGATGATGATCGGTTTCAGCCTGACCGCCGAAGGCCTGGGCTTCCATATCCCGAAAGGCTACCTGTACGCGGCCATCGGCTTCTCGATCCTCATCGAGCTGTTCAACCAGCTGGCCCGTGCCCGCCGCAAGCGCAGCCTGCAGCAGCATCGGCCACTACGTGAACGTACCGCGCATGCCGTGCTGCGCCTGCTGGGTGGCCGTCGGGTCGAGGCTGACGAAGTGGGTGAGGAAATTGTCGACCTGGTCGAAGGGGGCGAGGAGCAGGTGTTGTTCGACCGCCGCGAGCGGGTGATGATCAGTGGCGTACTGAACCTGGCCGAGCGGCCGATCCGCACGGTGATGACCGCGCGGGCCGAGGTCGACGTGATCGACCTGGCGCAACCGGCGCAAGCCATCACCGAGGCGCTGGCCAACTCGCCGTATTCGCGCCTGCCGCTGATTCGCGATGGCCATATCGAGGAACCCCTGGGCTTCGTGCACAAGAAGGAGCTGCTCAAGGAACTGTTGTCCGGTAGCCAGCCGGACCTTGAGCGCATGGCCCGGGCGCCGTTGAACCTGCTGGAGAGCTTCAGCATCCTCAACGCGCTGGAGCAGATGCGCGGCCAATCGACGCACATTGCTTTCGTGATCAACGAGTTCGGTGATTTCACCGGCCTGCTGACCATGACCGACATCCTCGAATCGATTGCCGGCGAATTACCGGATGCCAGCGAGGTAGAAGGCCCGGCGATCATTGAGGAGGGTGGCGGTTTTGTCGTCAGTGGCGCCTTGAACCTGAGCCAGGTCCAGGCCCGTACAGGCTTCAGCGCCCGTGCCACCGAGGACTACCAGACCCTGGCGGGCCTGGTGATGAGCTTGCTGGACCGCCTGCCGGTAGTCGGTGACCAGCTGGCCTGGAACGGCTGGAGTATGACCGTGGTGGCGGTGGAGGAGCGCCGGGTGCGCCAGGTGCGCCTTACACCGAACGCCGACGCTGACGCAGCAGGTGCTTGAAGCCTTCGAGCACCAGCACCAGCACCGCGGCCCAGATCGGCAGGTAGGTCAGCCACTGATCCGGGCCGATGGTTTCGCCCAGCAGCAGGGCGACGCCCACCAGCAAGACTGGCTCGACGTAGCTGAGCAGGCCGAACAGGCTGAACGGCAACAGGCGGCTGGCCAGCACGTAGGCGATCAGTGCACACGCGCTGATCGCCCCCAGCAGCGGGATCAACCCGTAGAGGCCAGGGTGCTGGTGCAGATCGGCCGTCGACAATGGCCCCTGGGTAACGAAGTACACAGCCCAGGGCAGCAACAGGCACATGTCGCACCACAGGCCACCGAGGTGGTCGGTGCGGCAGCGTCGCCGTAAAACGAAATAGATCGGGTAGCCGATCGTTACCAGCAAGGTTTCCCAGGCGAAGCTGCCATGTTGGTACAGCTCGTGCCCTACGCCCAGTGCGGCGCAGCTGACTGCCACTTTCTGCAGGCGCGACAGGCGCTCGCCGTAGACCAGCCGCCCGGTGAGTACCATCGCCAGCGGCAGCAGGAAGTAGCCCATCGACACTTCCAGGCTGCGCCCGTGCAGTGGCGCCCAGAGGAACAGCCACAGCTGCACGCCCATCAACCACGAAGTACCCACCATGCCCAGCAACAGAACCGGCGTCTGGCGCACGCGGGCCAGCAATTCGCCGACGCGCTTCCAGTCTTTGCTGACCAGCATGAACAGGGTGAGGCAAGGCAGCGTCAACAACGTGCGCCAGCCAAAGATCTCTTCGCCATCGAGCGGCGAAAGCAGGGAGGTATAGAAATACATCACGGCGAACAGACAGGACGCCATGACCGACGAAATAATGCCTTTTGACACGAATGCCTCGGATAGGGGAGTGAGCGGGTGGATCAGCCGCGCATGATCTCAGGGGGCGCGCCCTGCGGCAACTGCGCAGCACCCGGGCGGGCAGCGAGTGCGCTGAGGAACTCGTCCGCTGGCATCGGCCGGGCAAACAGGTAGCCCTGCTGGAAGTCCACCCCGAAACGCGCCAGGTAGTCACGCTGGACATCGGTTTCCACGCCTTCGGCAACAATGCCCAGGCCCAGTTTGCCGGACAGCTCGATGATGCTGTCGAGAATGTGCTGTGACAACGCGTCGCCACCGATCATGGCCACGAAGCTCTGGTCGATCTTCAGGTAATCAACCTTGAACTGGCGCAGGTAGTTGAGGCTCGACTGGCCGGTGCCGAAGTCATCCAGGGCGATCATCACCCCCATCTCATGCAGTTTGGCGAACAGGTCTAGGGCTACTGGCGTGGCTTCGATGAGCTTGCGTTCGGTCAGCTCCAGGGTCAGCCGCACCCGCCCAGGGGGAAAGTGCTGAAGGAAAGTACGGCAGTCGTCGAGCAGGCTCAGATCGCGGCAGTGGTCGGCGGTAATGTTGATGCCGACATGGAAGCCGTCTTCCAGTAGCGCAGTGTAGGGCGCCAGGCTTTGCGCAGTGTGCAGCATCAGGGCTCGGGTCATGGCGACGATCTGGCCGCTGTGTTCGGCGTAGGGGATGAACAGGTCCGGGCGCACCAGGCCTTCTCGTGGATGGTTCCAGCGCATCAGCACTTCAGCCCCGGCCCAGCGGTAGTCCCCTTTTCGCACCACGGGTTGGAAGTACGGCAGAAACTCGTCTGCCTCCAAGGCCCGCCGCAGCTCGGCCCGGGGCGAGCTGGCCCGACGGATCTGCCAGCGGCAGACACTGCCGGCCACCACGCCGAGCACCAACAGCAGGCTGAGCAAGGCAGGGTAATGGCTGCGCAGCAGCTCACCTTGCTTGCTGGCCTCGAAGCCACCATGCACGCTGAACGGATAGCGCGTCGAGCCCAGGGTCACATCGGCGGTGGCGGCAACCGGAGGCGCACCGCCATGCACCACGCCGTCCTTGCCCATCCAGGCGTTGCCGACGCGTATCTGCAACGCTTCCTCCGGGCCGATAAGGCGCAAGGCGGTGAGCAGGTGGTCGCCATCCACGGTACTGATCACACCGCGGTCGCCATCGCTGGCCCGGTACACCAACAAGGCGTGGCCGGGCGTGACCGAGTTGCCATTCATCAGCCATAGCCGGCCATCGGTGTAATCATTGGCCTCGACGGGCTCGTCGAAGTCACCGAACAGCGAACTGCAATATAGGTTGTGGCGCTGGAACAGGTTGGTTGAACGTACGAAGGCATTGCGCGTGACCTGGCTGCGCAAGGCCAGCTGGGCGTCTGCGCAGGGGGTCCCTGCCAGCGGCAGCAGCGCCTGCGAGGCAGTGGCGAGGTTGTCTAGAATGTGATCGACATGCTCGACCACCTGGCGCGTGGTCGCCTGGCTGGTAGCGCGCAGTTCGCGCTCGATCTGCCAGTTCATCACCGCCAGGCCACAGGCAAGCGGCACCACGCCGACGATCCAGGGCAGGAGTGTGCGCCAGCTCCAGCGAGCGGGGCGTTTGACGGTGAGGGGCATGCTGGGGGAGTCTTCCTGATGACTGACGTGCTGAGGATAGCCGTTTGTCGGCGGCGGTGGCGAACTAATGCGCGACAAAGCAATTTACGCAATGTAGAATCCGGTTACGAATACAACAATAAGGTCCTTCGCCATTGAAGGATCAACCCCGCCGAGAATGGGTCCATATGACATACCATGGGTTCAAGCTGATCATTGGTGACTTCCTCGCCCGCAGCGTGCGCGGTATCCCGTGCTCTCCACCATTGCCGTTCCACATCCAACGCATTCATTAATTTTCGCTGCAGATGAGGGTACGAACATGGCTGATATCTTTGACAATCCAATGGGCCTGATGGGCTTCGAATTCATCGAACTGGCTTCGCCGACGCCTGGCGTCCTTGAGCCGGTGTTCCAGATCCTCGGCTTCACCAAGGTGGCCACTCACCGCTCCAAGGACGTGCACCTGTATCGCCAGGGCGGCATCAACCTGATTCTCAACAACGAACCCAAGAGCATCGCCTCCTACTTTGCTGCCGAGCATGGGCCGTCGGTGTGCGGCATGGCGTTCCGCGTGCGCAACGCCCATGAAGCTTATGCCCGGGCCTTGGAACTGGGTGCTCAACCGGTCGAGATCGAAACCGGCCCGATGGAGTTGCGCCTGCCGGCCATCAAAGGTATCGGTGGGGCACCGCTCTACCTGATCGACCGTTTCGAAGAAGGCAGCTCGATCTACGATATCGACTTCAATTTCATCGAAGGCGTCGATCGCAACCCGCAGGGGGCAGGCCTGAAGATCATCGATCACCTGACCCACAACGTCTATCGCGGGCGCATGGCTTACTGGGCCGGTTTCTACGAGAAGCTGTTCAACTTCCGCGAGATTCGCTACTTCGACATCAAAGGTGAGTACACCGGCCTGACCTCCAAGGCCATGACCGCGCCTGACGGCATGATCCGCATTCCGCTCAATGAGGAGTCATCCAAAGGCGCCGGGCAGATCGAAGAGTTCCTGATGCAGTTCAATGGCGAGGGCATCCAGCATGTGGCCTTCCTCACCGATGACCTGCTCAAGACCTGGGATGCTCTCAAGGGCTTCGGCATGCGCTTCATGACCGCGCCGCCGCAAACGTATTACGAAATGCTCGAAGAGCGCCTGCCAGGGCATGGCGAGCCGGTCGACCAACTGCAGGCTCGCGGCATCCTGCTGGACGGCGCTTCCGAGCCCGGCGACAAACGCCTGCTGCTGCAGATCTTCTCGGAAACATTGCTCGGCCCGGTGTTCTTCGAGTTCATCCAGCGCAAAGGGGATGACGGTTTTGGTGAAGGCAACTTCAAGGCGCTGTTCGAGTCCATCGAGCGTGATCAGGTGCGCCGTGGTGTGCTCAATGCTGAGTAAGTAAGCGCAGAGTGGCGCCGTCAGTCTGTGCTGGCGGCGCTACGAACACGGTTACGCTGCCTGTACAAGCCCCAGTAAGTGATCGAGCCTGTAATGATCCCGATCAGCGCCAGGGAAGGGAAGAGGTGTATCAGCGTCTTGCGCGCCTCACGTGCCGAGTACCCCTCTGCATAGCCTGCCTTGACGGTATAACCGTACTTGTTCGAAATACCCTCTTTGAAAAATTCGGCTTGTGAAGGGCGCGTCGAGTCGCGACTGTCGCCGTCGGTCCAGATGTATAAGTCACCGAATTCAAGCAATAAAGTCAGCCCGGTTTGAAACGCACGCAGCTCATTGCGTAGCAAGATCCCATAGGATGTGGCAATAACCCCCAGGCTATTCTCGCCGAGCTGATAAGTGAGCAGAACTGCATTGGGTGTTGCAGGTGGGTCCAGTACCAAATGAAACGGCGATTGCGCATCTGAGATCATGAGATCCGGCGGGTATGGCGTTTCCAGGGTGTTGCAATAGGTGCGGCCCTCGGCGGTCAACGCCAGCGAGCGCAGGTGCGGTGCTTTTACGAGCTGACCGATTAATTGCGCTTTGGCGCTTTCGCAGGCGGTCCCTGCCAATGCCATCGCAGCAGACGCCGAATTGTGTATTCGATCCAGTGCCAGATCTACTGAATAGATTGCCTCGCTGACAGAGATTCGCGAGTTTTCTTCAAGCTTCTTGTCCTGTTGGTAAAACATGATCATCAGCCCGGTGCCGACCGGCACCAAACTGATTGCCAATGTCAGCAACAGTTCGACCAAGCCCTGCCCTGCAGTTTTGAATCTTGACATGACTGACCAGTCCCCCATTTCCGAGTTGTCCGAGATGGACAGCCCAGTGGAGAGCCTAAGAATCAATTACTGCGCCTGCTGTAAGCCAAAGCCATGGATGTTTTGCGAACTACGCCGCTAAGGCGTAGGACTCATTGCACCCTGAGCGCAGCAATGACCTTTTCTGCAAGTAGGCTTGTGGAGGCGGGATTTTGCCCGGTGATCAGCCGACCGTCCGAGGTCACGAAGGGTTTCCATGGGTCGTCGTCTTTGCTGTAGTTGCCGCCTCGCGCAACCAGTTCGTTTTCGGTGAGAAACGGCACCACCTTGTCCAGCTCTGCGAGCTTTTCTTCGGTATTGGAAAAGCCAGTTACCTGCCGGCCCTTGAGCAACAGGGTGTTGTCGCTGAGCTTGATGTTCAACAGGCCCACCACACCATGACAGACGGCAGCTACGATGCCGTTGCTTTCGTAGATTTTGCGCGCCAGTTCCTGCAGCGGCTGGTTGTCCGGGAAGTCGAACATCACCCCGTGGCCACCTGTGTAGTAAATGGCGCAGTAGTCACTTGCCTTGACCTTGCCAGGGCTGAACGATGTGCCCAGACGGTTCATGAACGATTTGTCGTCGTACCATTGCCAGTCCAGATCCGGGGCCAATTGCAGGCTATGCGGGTCGATGGGCACATAGCCGCCCACAGGGCTCACGTAATCGACTTCATATCCGGCTTTTTGCACGACGTCGACAAAATGTACCGCTTCACCCAGCCACAAACCGGTGGCCCGCTTCAGGGTCGGGTATTTGGCCGTATTGGTCAGCACTACCAGTATTTTCTTGCTCATCGCCACGCTCCCTGGTCTGTCGTTGAAGGGCAATGCGTTCCTTGGCGCGGGAAAACCTATTGAGCATAGCTGCCGTTTGACAAGGCGCCATCTAGGCAATGGCTCTATGCTATTACCCTGTGCCTGCGGTGCGTCCAGTGAGAGGCTGTTAACAGTGCAGCTATTGCGGTGGCAAATCTTCGGGCAGATGATGCGCAAACGGATTTCTACTCTCGAGCAATGGTGGAATCACGACAGTGATCGTAAACGACGTACCGCGTAAACCTTCGGCGCAAGTCGGCATGGCTGAGCAGATCGCGCAGTTCGATTGGCGATACAGTTCGCTTGGGCCGCTGCCCTATTGGCAGGCACCCTTGCGCATAGCCGTCGACATGATGTTGCTGTCGCCATTCCCCTGCGCGGTGGTCTGGGGTGCCCAGATGACCGTGATACACAACGATCCTTACGCGGTATTGCTCGAAAGCGACGGCCATGCATTGGGGCAGGGTTTCGACAAACTCTGGGCAAAAGTCTGGGAGAGCATCGGGCCCTGGGTATTCAAGGCACTCGAAGGTGGCTCGAACTTTGTCGAAAATCAGCCGCTGTGGCTACCGTGCAGGCGAACGGGCAGCCAAACCTGCTACGCCTTCAGCTATACACCGTTACGCGATGAGCAGCATGAGGTAGTGGGGTTTCTGCACACGGTGATTGATACCAGTGCCAGCATTGACTCCCATGACAGATGGCGTGAGCAGGCGTTGGCGTTCGAGCGCCAGATCGAGCGCATCATGGCTGATCGCGATCAGATCTGGCAGCTTTCTCGCGATGCCATGATCGTGGTTACCCGCGACATGCGGCTGCAAGCGGTCAACCCCTGCTGGCAGCGCGCGCTGGGCTGGGCTGAAAATGAGGTGCACGGTAAGCCGATCTTGGAGTTGGTCCATCCTGCCGACAGGGCAGAGGTGGAGGTTGCGGTGATGGAGTTCTTTCTCGATCGCGGGTGCGAGCAACTCGAGACACGCTTGCGTCACAAGGACGGGCACTACCGCTTGTTCCGCTGGACGGCGAGCTTCGACGGCACGTTACTGACGGCCGTGGGGCGCGACATTTCTCAGGAGCATGAAGATGCCTTGCGCCAATCCGATACCTTGTTACGGGCAACACAGCGCCTGGACGCGGTCAGCCACATGGCGGGCGGCATGGCACACGAGATGAACAACCTGCTGTCGGGTATCGGCGGTAGCCTGGAGCTGTTGCAGCGACGCATGGACCAAGGGCGCCTGGAGCATATCGACCGCTATGTGGCGCTGGCCAGCGATTCGGTGCAGCGCGCCATGACGCTCACTCACCGTCTGCTGGCATTCTCCCGCCATCAGCCGCTGTCACCCAAACCATTTAACATCAATCGCCAGCTGACGGCCATGGAGCCACTGTTGCGCCAGGTGCTGGGGGCTGAAATGCGGTTGAGCTGGGAACTGGATGTAACGCCCTGGACAATCTGCCTGGATATTGCGCAGCTGGAAATTGCCCTGGTGAACCTGTTCGCCAACGCACGTGAGGCATGCCTTGGGCGTGGCGTGGTGACATTGCGCACGATCAACACGCGCTTGGAGGCGCAGGTCCCCGATGAGCGCGGCATATCCCCGGGGGATTATGTCGCCGTGTATGTCACGGACGATGGGCCTGGCATACCCGAGGTGGATCTGGCCCGGGCGTTCGAGCCGTTCTTCACCACCAAACCCATGGGCCATGGCGCCGGGTTGGGGCTGCCGATGGTCTATGGCTTTGTCGGCCAGTCGGGTGGCCACATCTGGCTCGAGTCAGCGCCTGATCATGGCCTGAAGGTTTGTATGTTGTTCCCGCGTTGCTTTGAACACATACCGCAAGAACTCCCGCAACCAATACCCGCTGTAACGCGCGCCAGTGGCCAACGCGTGCTGTTGGTCGATGACGAGGACAACCTGCGTTTGGTGATGAAGGAGTACCTTCAGGAGCGTGGCTTCGATGTGTGCGATGTGCGGGATGCGAATTCGGCGCTCGATCGCTTCCGCCACTACGGGCCGTTCGACCTGGTGATCACCGATATCGGCTTGCCGGGCGGTTTCAGCGGGCGGCAGGTCGCCAGGGCGATGCGCATGGTCGAGCCGGATCAGAAGATTCTGCTCATTACCGGGTTCAACGATCAACCACTGGACCCGCAGCTGTCCGGGACTCCAGGTACGGCGCTGATGCTCAAGCCATTCACGTTGGCCAGCTTGATGAACCAGGCCCTGCAGATGTTGAGCGAATGAACGGGCTCAGGAATTAGCCAGCATGTTGGCTACCTGTGCCTGCAACTGCTTGAGTTCGAATGGCTTGCAGATCAGCTGCATGCCCGGCGCGAGAAACCCCTCGCGCGCCATTGCCGTCTCGGCGTAACCGGTAATGAACAGTACCGGAAGGTAGGGGCGCAGCGTCCGGGCGATCTCGGCCAGTTGTCGGCCATTCATGCCCGGTAGCCCGACGTCGCTGAGCAGCAGGTCGATTACCTGCGCTGAACGCAGCAACTGCAAGGCTTCGCTGGCGTTGCTAGCGCTGCGGCAGGGATAACCCTCGTCCTGCAACGACTGGCAAAGCAGTTCGCGGACATGGGGATCATCCTCGACCACCAATACATTACGGCTTTTACCGGCAGGCGATGGGCGCGGTGCGGCTGCCAGAGGTTGTTGCGGGCCAAGGTGGCGTGGCAGGTAAAGGTCCACCTGTGTGCCGTGGCCGATCTCGCTGAACAGCGCCACATGGCCGTGGGACTGCTTGCTGAAGCCATATACCATCGACAGCCCAAGGCCGATACCTTGGCCCACCGGTTTGGTGCTGAAGAAAGGCTCGAATGCATGCTCCAAAGTGCTCTGTGACATGCCCTGGCCGTTATCGATGATGCTCAGGCGGGCATATTCACCCTTGTCTGGACCACCGCTGGCGACTCGTTGCGCGTCAATTTGCTGATTGCTCGCCTCTATACGCAACATGCCCCCGTTGGGCATGGCCTCGCAGGCATTCACCAGCAGGTTGTTGACCGCCTCTTGCAATTGCTTGTCGTCCGCCTGCACTGCCCAGAGGTCTGCGGGCAGATCAAGGTGCAGGCTCACGCCTTGGTCAAGGATGGCTTCGAGGCGCTGCGGTTGCAGCAGTGCGAGCAGGTCTATGCGCTGGCTGTGCAACGACTGTCTGGAGGAAAACGCCAGCAGGCGATGGGTCAGGACCGCGGCACGTGACACGGCTTCCTGGCCCATGCGCAGAATCCCTTCAACGCCGTCACTGCGCCCATGTTTCAGGCGCCGATCAATCAGCTCGAAACTGCCACCTATGCTGGTCAGCAAGTTGTTGAAATCATGCGCGACACCGCCGGCCAGTTGGCCGATTGCCTCCATCTTGCGAGTCTGCTGCAAGGCCTGGTCGGTGACACGGTGCTGCTCGCTACGCGCATCCAGGCGCTGTTGCAGGTCGAGTATGTGGTCGCGCGCCAGGTATTGACGGCGGCGGTTGCGTAACGCTGTCTGGGCCAGATCCAGCAAGTGCCCATCGTCGAAAGGTACGGCAAGCAGGGTCAGGTTGCCCAGCGCACGGTTGGCCGCAGAGGGGGTAGCCGCTGGCGTGCATGTCAATAACACGATTGGCAGGTCCGACCAGGCCGGCTGTTGGTCGATGTAGCCCTGCAAGAGGGTGGCTGCGTCGACGTTCAGTGCTTGTTCTGCGATGATCGCCAGGCCTGCGCCTTCTATCAGGCAGGCTTGCAGCCTGGCGATATCAGGCGCGCACAAACAATCGACACCGGCAGCCGCCAACAATTTCGAAGTATTGCTGGCTAGCAGATCCGGTGCCAGGATCAGTGCACGTTCGTCCATCGTCAACGGACTGGTCAATGCGATTCTCCTGAAACGGTCGGCAAGGTCGGTCTGTGTCCTTGCTACCTTCAATGGTCCGATACCCACTGGACCACGGGCATTCGCCCAGGGTTC
This sequence comes from Pseudomonas putida, assembly GCF_002025705.1. Lineage (NCBI taxonomy): Bacteria > Pseudomonadati > Pseudomonadota > Gammaproteobacteria > Pseudomonadales > Pseudomonadaceae > Pseudomonas > Pseudomonas putida. The sequence continues at coordinate 2,383,508 of NZ_CP018846.1, forward strand.
AACGCAATCTACAGCCCCTGTTGCAGGAAGGGATCATCCGGGTTCTGCCGCTCCAGCTCGGCCAGCAAAACCTGGACATTCTGCAGCTGGCCGGTTTCCTTCCAGTACTGGATCAGCAGTACCCGCGCCCGGCGATTGGCCGGTTGGCGGCTGAGCAGGGTTTCCAGCTGCTTCTGTGCGGCATCGGCCTGATCCAGATCGTGCAGGGTCACCGCCAGGGTATAGCGGTAATCGGCATTTTCCGGCTCCAGTTCAACCGCGCGCGACAAGGCGAGCAGGGCGTATTCACGCTGGTCGTGGCGGATCAGCCACAGCCCCAGTTCGTACTGCAGGAACGCCGAGTCCGGGCGCAGCGCCAGGGCTTTGGCGAGCACCTGACGGGATTGATCATGGTGGCCCTGGCGTTCCAGCAAGCGCACCTGGGTGGCCAAGGCGTCGAGGCCATCCGGGGCCACGGCGAGGCTGCGCTGCAGGGCTGCAGCCGCTTGGTCGTAGTCATTCTCGTGCAAGTACAGGCGGGCCAGATGCACCTGGGCCTCGGCGTCATCGGGTTGTTTTTCCAGGGCCTGCTGATACTGCTCCAGCGCGGCCTGCAACGGGCCGAAATACAGGCCAATCGCATCGGGATCAAGGCCAAGCAAGGCATCCACTGCCGCAAAGCGCACGCTCTGCTCGTCATCGTCCAGCAATGGCCCCAGCACCAGGCTGCGCTGGGAGGGCGGCAGCAGCTTGCGAATACCGGCAATGGCTGCACGGCGCACCAGCGGTTCCTCGTTTTCCAGGTCCAGGCGGGCCAGCTTAAGCGCTTGCGGCGATGGATAGTTGGGCAACTCGGCATAGAGTGCGGCGCGGCGGATGGGTGTCAGGTCATCACGCTGCAGTTGCTGGTACAGCACCCGGGCGGCACCTGGCAGGCCGTCATGGGCCTGGCGCAGCGCCTTGCCGTAGCTGTGTGGCGGCAGCACCGGTGCAGCGGGCTTGTCGTCGCGGCGCAGGAAAACGATGGCGATCGACACCAGAATCAGCAGCAGTACGGCGATCAGGTAGCTGTGGCGTCTGGGCATCGGGCGCAGCGATCCATGGCGGTGGGAAGGCAGAGCTTGGGGCAGAAAGCCCTGGGCTGCAAGCCGCATGGGCACCCAGGGGCAATAAAAAAGCCCCGCAGACCAAGGCCAGCGGGGCAAACGGTTGGGGGAGGAACCAACCAAAGGAGTCGTTGAAACGGGGCGGGTCAGCGTGCGCTGGCGACGGTCTCCGGCTGCCAACCGCCACCGAGGGCCTTGTAGATCGAGACGATGCCGCGATACAGCTCCACCTCGCCCTGGGCCTGGGCGTCTTCAGCGCTCAGGCGTTCGCGTTCGGCATCGAGCAGCACCAGGTAATCCACCGTGCCCTCGCGGTAACGCACCGAGGCCAAGTCGGCGGCCTTGCGGCTGGCGTCACTCTGGCGCATCAGCGACAACAGCCGCTGCTGGGTCTTGTCGTAATCGCTGAAGGCGTTGGCCGATTCTTCCAAGGCCAGCAGCACCTGCTGTTCATAGTTGGCCAGGGCGCCTTCGGCGTCAGCCTTGGCGCCGCGCAGGCGGGCCCGCACGCTGCCCAGGTCGAAGGCGGCCCAGGTGATGCTTGGGCCCAGTGCCCAGGCATTGGCTGCGGAGGATCCGATCTGCGAGCCACGGGCGGCGGTAAAGCCGAGGAAGCCGCTGAGGCTCACCCGTGGGAACAGGTCGGCAGTGGCCACACCGACATTGGCGGTGGCTGCGGCCAGCTGGCGCTCGGCGCTGCGGATATCCGGGCGGCGGCGTAGCAGCTCGCCCGGGTCACCCACCGGCAAGGCCTTGGCGATGGCCGGCAAGGCCTTGGGCGACAGGTCTACGCTCAGCGCATCCGGGCGCTGGCCAAGCAGGGTGGCGATGCGGTGGCGCGCCCTGGCCTGTTCGGCCTGCAGTTGCGGCACGGTGGCTTCGACACCCGCCAGGCGGGCATCGGCGCGCACCACGTCGAGTTCGTTGCCGACCCCGGCGTCGCGCAGGGTCACGGTGATGTTGCGTGATTCCTGCTGGGTCTTGAGGTTGGCCACGGCGATGTTTTCGCGCAGCTGCGCACCACGTAGCTGGCCATAGGCGTCGACCAGTTCGGCGATCAGGCTGACCTGCAGCTGTTGCAGGTCGGCCTGGGCCGCCGCTTCCTGGGCTTCGCTGGCCTCGATCTGGCGCTGGATGCGGCCGAACAGGTCAAGCTCCCAGGCCATGTCCAGGCCCAGGTCGTAACGTTCCTGGTTGACCCGCTGGGTGGTCTGGCCGGGTACCTGGCCCTTGCCGATCTCGCTGCTGGCGCGGCTGGTGACCACCGGGAACTGGTCGTTGGCGGCGTCATCGCGGATCGCCCGAGCCGACTTGAGCCGGGCGAACGCCACGCGCAGGTCGCGGTTGCCGTCCAGCGATGCCTGCACCAGCTGGTTCAGCACCGGGTCGTCGAACTGCTTCCACCACACGCTTTCGAAGCGGCTGCGGTCGAAGGCTTTGGCCTGTACATAAGTGCTGTCGAAATGCGCGGGTTCGGTGTCTGGGGTCTTGTAGTCCGGGCCTACCGCGCAGGCCGCCAGGGCCAGCGCCAGCAGGCTCGGGGTCAGTGGTTTGAGCAGGTTCATGCGTGGTTCTCCAGCACGTGCGCGTGCTCGGCCTTGCGGGCCTGGCGACGCTCGACGAAGCGGCGGATCAGGAAGAAGAACACCGGGGTCAGGAACAGGCCGAACACAGTCACGCCAATCATCCCCGAGAACACCGCCACACCCATGGCATGGCGCATTTCCGAGCCGGCACCGGAGCTGAACACCAGCGGTACCACACCCATGATGAAGGCGATCGAGGTCATCAGGATCGGCCGCAGACGCAGGCGGCAGGCTTCCAGCACCGCAGCCAGCGGGTCCAGGCCCTTGGCCTGTTCATCCTTGGCAAACTCGACGATCAGGATCGCGTTCTTGCACGCCAGGCCCACCAGCACGATCAGGCCGATCTGGGTGAAGATGTTGTTGTCGCCACCGGACACGATCACCCCGGTGATGGCCGACAGCAGGGTCATCGGCACGATCAGGATCACCGCCAGCGGCAGGCTCCAGCTTTCGTACTGGGCGGCCAGCACCAGGAACGCCAGCAGCACGCACAGCGGGAACACGAACAGCGCGGTATTGCCCGAGAGGATCTGCTGATAGGTGAGGTCGGTCCACTCGAAGGTCATGCCGTTGGGCAGCTCTTCCTTGAGCAGTTTCTCGATTGCCGCCTCGGCCTGGCCGGAGCTGTAACCTGGGGCTGCAGCGCCGTTGATCTCGGCGGTGATAAAGCCGTTGTAGTGCATTACCCGGTCAGGGCCAGAGGTGTCGCTGACCTTGAGGAAGGTCGCCAGCGGGATCATCTCGCCGAGGTTGTTGCGCACCTTCAGCTGGCCGATCTGTTCGGCATCGAGGCGGAACTGCTGCTCGGCCTGGACGTTGACCTGGTAGGTGCGGCCAAAGCGGTTGAAGTCGTTGGTGTACAGCGAGCCCAGGTAGACCTGCAGGGTGTCGAAGATGTCGGTGATCGCCACGCCGTGGGTCTTGGCCTTTTCCCGGTCGATGGCGGCATCGACCTGCGGCACGTTGACCTGGTAGCTGGTGAACAAGCCCGCTAGCTCTGGCACGTTGTGGCTCTTGGCGATGATGTTCTGGGTCTCTTTGTACAGCGCTTCGTAGCCCAGGTTGCCGCGGTCTTCGATCTGCAGGCGGAAGCCGCCGATGGTGCCAAGGCCTTGCACGGGCGGTGGCGGGAAGATCGCGATGTACGCGTCCTGGATGTCAGCGAACTTGGCGTTCAGTGCGGCGGCGATGGCCGCGGCCGACTGGCTCGGGTCCTTGCGCTCGTCGAACGGTTTGAGCGGGGTGAACACGATGCCGCTGTTCGGGCTGTTGGTGAACCCGTTGATCGACAGGCCCGGGAAGGCCACCGAATCGGCAACGCCCGGTTGCTCCAGGGCGATTTCACTCATGCGCTTGATCACCGCCTCGGTGCGGTCGAGGCTGGCGGCGTCAGGCAGTTGGGCGAAGGCCACCAGGTACTGTTTGTCCTGCGCCGGGACGAAACCGGTCGGGGTGCTGGAGAAGCCCAGGTAGGTCAGGCCCATCAGCCCGGCATAGATGAACAGGGCGATGCCGCTGGAGCGGATAACCCGGCGCACGCCGCCCACGTAGCTGTGGCTGGCCCGGTCGAAGAAGCGGTTGAACGGGGCAAACAGCCAGCTGCCCAGCAGGCGCTCCAGGAACCGCGAGAAACGGTCTTTGGGCGCATGGTGGTCTTTGAGCAGCACGGCAGCCAGTGCTGGCGACAGGGTCAGCGAGTTGAATGCCGAGATCACGGTGGAAATGGCGATGGTCAGCGCAAACTGCTTGTAGAACTGCCCGGTAAGGCCGGAAATGAACGCGGCAGGCACGAACACCGCGCACAGCACCAGCGCCGTGGCGATGATCGGCCCGGTCACTTCACTCATGGCCTTCTGCGTGGCTTCCAGCGGTTTCAGGCCCAGCCCGATGTTGCGCTCGACGTTCTCCACCACGACGATGGCGTCGTCCACCACGATACCAATGGCCAACACCAGGCCGAACAGTGACAAGGCGTTGAGCGAGAAGCCGAACAAGTGCATCACCGCGAAGGTACCGATCAGCGAAACGGGTACGGCCAGCAGCGGGATGATCGAGGCGCGCCAGGTCTGCAGGAACAGAATGACCACCAGCACGACCAGCACCAGGGCTTCGAACAGCGTATGCACCACGGCTTCGATGGAGCCACGGACGAACACGGTCGGGTCATAGACGATGCTGTAGTCCATGCCTTCCGGGAAGTCCTTCTTCAGCTCGGCCATCTTCGCCCGCACTTCGTCGGAGATCTCGATGGCGTTGGAGCCCGGGCGCTGGAAGATCGGGATGGCCACCGCCGGCTGGTTGTTCAGCAGCGAGCGCAGGGCGTACTGGCTGGAACCGAGCTCGACCCGGGCGATGTCCTTCAGGCGGGTGATTTCACCATCGGCACCTGCGCGGATGATGATGTTCTCGAACTCTTCCTCGTTGACCAGGCGGCCCTGGGTGTTGATCGACAGCTGGAAGCTGGTCGAACCGGGGGCGGGCGGGGCGCCCAGCTGGCCGGCGGCGACCTGGCGGTTCTGCTCGCGGATGGCGGCCACCACGTCGCTGGCGGTCAGGTTGCGCGAAGCTGTCTTGTTCGGGTCGAGCCACACGCGCAGCGAGTAGTCGCCCATGCCGAACAGCTGCACGTCGCCGACGCCGCCCAGGCGCGCCAGTTCATCCTTGATGTTGAGGATGGCGTAGTTGGACAGGTAGAGCATGTCGTAGCGGTTGTCCGGCGAGGTCAGGTGCACGACCATGGTCAGGTCGGGCGACGCCTTGTCGACGGTGATACCGATCCGCGTCACTTCTTCCGGCAGCTTGGGCTGGGTACGGGTGACGCGGTTCTGCACCTGCACCTGGGCATTGTCAAGGTCCGTGCCCAGGGCGAAGGTGATGGTCAGGGTCAGCTTGCCATCGGCAGTGGACTGCGAGGACATGTACAGCATGTTCTCGACACCGGTGATGGCCTGTTCCAGTGGCGCGGCGACGGTCTCACCGATCACCTTGGGGTTGGCACCGGGGAAGTTGGCGCGCACCACCACGGTCGGTGGTACCACTTCGGGGTATTCGCTGATCGGCAGCTGGAACAGCGAGATCGAGCCCGCAATCAGCAGCACCAGCGACAGCACCGCGGCGAAGATGGGCCGGGTAATGAAGAATTTCGAAAAGTTCATCGGTGTGGTCCCTTAACCGCGTGGCGCCTGGGCGCTGGCGACTTTTTCGGTGGAGCCCGCTACCTTCTGCGCCTGGTTGCTGGCCTCGAGGGCCTGGCGCTGCTGGGCGAGGGCGGCAAGAGTCTGCTCGCTGGCCATTGGTGTTTCTTCCGGGGTCACTGGCGAGCCAGGGCGCACGCGCTGCAGGCCCTTGACCACGATGCGATCGTCCTTGGCAAGGCCGCTACGGACGATGCGCAGGCCTTCGAGCTTCGGCCCCAGTTCCACGGCGCGGTAGGCGGCCTTGTTGTCCTTGTCCATGACCAGCACGAACTTCTTGCCAAGGTCGGTACCGACCGCTTCGTCGTTGATCAGCACAGCGTCGTACTGGGCGCTGCCGACCAGCTTCAGGCGGGCATACAGGCCTGGGGTGAACTGGCCGTCACGGTTGTCGAACACGGCGCGGCCACGGATGGTGCCGGTGCGGGGGTTGACCTGGTTGTCGACAAAGTTCATCTGGCCCAGGTGCGGGTTACCGGTTTCGCTGGTCAGGCCCAGGTACACCGGGGTGCTCTGACCACGCTGGCCATCGCGTGCCAACTGGTTGTACTTGAGGTACACACGCTCGTCGGCGTCGAAGTAGGCGTACACCTTGTCGGTGGAAACCACGCTGGTCAGCGGCGTCACATCGGCAGTGACGATGTTGCCGGCGGTGAATTCGGCGCGGCTGACGCGGCCGCTGATCGGCGCGGTGACGCGGGTGAAGCTGAGGTTCAGGCGGGCCAGGTCGAGCTGGGCCTGGATCGCATCGACCCCGGCGCGGGCTTCGGCGGCGGCGCTGCTGCGCGATTCGGCAAGCTCGGCGGAGATGGCATTGCTGTCGCGCAGGCGCTCGCCACGGCGGGCTTCGTTGGCACTGCGGATGGCGGTGGCCTTGGCCTGTTGCAGCTGTGCTTCGAGGCGGCGGACTTCAGCCTGGAACGGGCGCGGGTCGATCTGGAACAGCAGGTCGCCTTTCTTGACTTGGGCACCTTCGGTGAAGCCGACCAGGTCGATCTGGCCCGAGACCCGTGGGCGCACTTCGACGGTTTCCGGCGCTTCAAGGCGGCCGGTGAACTCGTCCCATTCGTTGATCGGCTGCTCGATGACCTTGGCGACGCTGACCTTGGGCGCGGCGGGAGCCTGCACGGCGTCGGGGGTGCGGCCACAAGCGCTGAGCACCACCACTGCCAGGGCAGCGAGTGGGAAGCGCAAGGGTTTGAGTGAGTGATCCATGGAGAACTCCGCCAATGTATTAGTAGTGGGCGGAGTGTGAGTGTCTTGCGCGTGGCGCACGAATCGAACGGAGCGAAGGTTATTATCACGCGCAATGATATGTCGGGATCAATCATCGATGGCGGGCATGTGACGGGGCTTGCGGGTAAGCTCTCTAACTGCAGTGCCGGCCTCTTGGTAGGCAAGCCCGTTCTCAAGGCCTGTGCAGTACCTGTGGGAGCGGGCTTGCCCGCGAAGGGGCCAGTGCAGACACCTCCGCACAGCAACTGAAATAGGCCCCGCCTTGCACACCTACCACCGCCTCCCTGGCCCCCTCGGTATCGTCCTCCTCGGCGTGCTGCAAATCCTGGTCTGGGGCGGCTCGTTCTTCCTCATGGCGGTGATGGCCGACCCGATCAGCCGCGATACCGGCTGGCCCAGCCAGTGGGTCTACGGCGCGCTGTCCCTGAGCCTGATGGTCTCGGCGCTGTTCGCCCCCTGGTCCAGCCGACTGGTGGCACGCTATGGCGGCCGTCCGCAAATGGCCGCCAGCGGCGCGGTGGTGGCGGTGGGGTTGCTGATCATGGCCGCCAGCCACAACCTCGGGCTGTTCCTGCTGGCCTGGGCAGTGATCGGCATTGGCATGGCCATGGGCTTGTATGAAGCGCTGTTCGCCACCCTCGGCGGGTTGTATGGCGAAGGTGCGGGCAAGGCCATCACCGGCATTACCCTGATTGCCGGCTTCGCCTCGACCCTGTCCTGGCCAACCGTGGCCCTGGCCATCGAACACATTGGCTGGCGGGCAACGTGCGTGTGCTATGCACTGGTGCTGTTCGTGGTGGTCGCGCCGTTGTATTGGCGGGTGCTGCCTGCGGGCGGCCGGGTCGAGCTGCCGGCCAAGGCGCAGGCACAAGGCGAGGCAGTCGGTGTGGACCGCCCGCTTTACCTGCTGCTGACCAGCATGTTCGCCATCGGTGCAATCATCATGACCGCCATCGCCGTGCAGCTGGTGGCTGTGCTGCAGGGGTTGGGGCATTCGCTGCCGGTGGCCATCGGCCTGGCAGCGATGCTCGGCCCCAGCCAGGTGGCATCGCGGGTGCTGCAGATTCTGGCGGGCAAGCGCCACCCGATCTGGACCGCGCTGGCCTGGGTCAGCCTGGTGCTGGTGGGGTTGCTGATGGTAACGCTGGTGCCAGCGGCCACGGCGGTGGGCTTGCTGGTGTTTGGCTGCGGCAATGGCCTGCGGGCGATCGTGCGCGGCTTGCTGCCACTGGCAATGATGCCGCCAGCGCAGTATGTGTTGCTGATGGGGCGCATGTCGCGGCCATCGCTGATCGGGCAGGCGCTGACGCCGGTGGTGGGTGGCTTTCTGTTCGAGCACTTTGGCTCGATGGGAGTGTTGCTGACCCTGTGCCTGCTGGCGCTGACCAATGTACTGCTGGTGGTGGCGGTGATGCACCGGGTGCGGGCCAGCGCCGGTGCGGTTTGAGGGTCAGCCCTGGGCAAACGCCAACAGCTTGTCGCCATCGAGCCGGTAGCGCACCCACTCATCCTGTGGCTCGGCCCCCAGCGATTTGTAGAAGCTGATCGCAGGCTCGTTCCAGTCCAGTACGCTCCACTCGAAGCGCCCGCAGCCTTTGGCCACTGCCTCGCGAGCGATGTGCCGCAACACATCCCGGCCCGCACCCCCACCGCGCTGCTCGGGGGTGATGTACAGGTCTTCCAGATAGATGCCATTGCGGCCCTGCCAGGTCGAGTAGCTGTAGAAATACACGGCGAAGCCGATGGCCTTGCCGTCGCGTTCGCAGATCAGGCTGTGCACGGTGCTACCTTCATCGAACAGGCTATGCTCGATGTCGGCAACGGTGGCAACCACCTCATGACGGGCGCGCTCGTACTCGGCCAGCTCGGTGATATAGGCAAGAATCTGCGCAGCATCACTGCGAACGGCGGGGCGGATGGTCAGGCTCATGCAGGGGCTTCCATGTTCTTGGTTGGAGGGTTCTCTGGTGAGCGGTACAGTGATGTGTATCTGCATAATTTAAGGTAACTGTACCGGTCGCAGGGCAGGGCGACTCCGTTAGTGTGACAGCACCTGCAACGATTCTGGAATGCCTGCCATGCTTGCCTCTGCCGACCTGCTCACCGCCTTCATGCTGTTTGCCTTCGTTTCCTCGATCACACCGGGGCCTAACAACACCATGCTGCTGGCCTCAGGCGTGAACTTCGGTGTGCGCCGTTCGATCCCGCATGCCATGGGTATCAGCGTCGGTTTCATGGTCATGGTGCTGGCGGTGGGCCTGGGCCTTGGTGAGGTGTTCAAGGCATGGCCGGTGCTGTACAGCGTGCTGCGCTATACCGGTGCGGCCTACTTGCTGTACCTGGCCTGGAAGATCGCCACCTCAGGGCCGCTTGGCGCTGACTCGCCAGGCGCACGCAAGCCGCTGGGGTTCTGGGGCGCTGCGGCATTCCAGTGGGTCAACCCCAAGGCCTGGGTGATGGCGGTGGGGGCGATCACCACCTACACCCCGGCCCAGGGCTATGTAACCAACGTGGTGGTCATTGCCGCGCTGTTCGCTTTGGTCAACTTGCCCAGCGTCGGGGTATGGGTGATGTTCGGCAGCGCGCTGCGCAACCTGCTGCAGAACCCGCGCTGGTTGATGCTGTTCAATGTCCTGATGGCCGTGTTGCTGGTGATTTCACTTTACCCGTTGCTGTTTGTAGAATCGGCGTTTTCATGAACCGTCGAGTCCAGTAAACCGATGCAGCTGATCCCCTGGTCCTTCGAGACCTCCGAAGGCTTTACCTTGCGTGGCTGGCGCTCGCCAGCCAGCGGCAAGCCGCTGCTGCACTTTCTGCACGGCAACGGCTTCTGCTGCCTGGTCTACCAGCCGTTGCTGATGAGCCTCAGTGAACATTTCGATGTGTGGCTCAGCGATGTGCAGGGCCATGGCGACAGCGACCATGGCGGTGATTTCCGCGGCTGGAACCGTACCGCTGCGCTCGCGGTGGAAGCCTTCGATGCCGGCCGTGGGGAATATGGCGAGGTTCCCCGGTACGCAGTGGGGCACAGTTTCGGCGGCGTGCTGACCGGTTTGATGCTGGCCAGCCAGCCGGGCTTGTTTGCCCGGGCCGTTTTGCTCGACCCTGTGCTGTTCAGCCGGCGCATGATCGGCGTGATGGGCGCCGCTGCGCTGGTTGGCTTGCACCGCCGGCATGCTTTGGCGCGCAAGGCCGCCAGCCGGCGCAGCCATTGGCCGGACCGCGAGTCGGCGCGGGCATCGCTGCAGGGGCGAGGTATATTCAAAGGCTGGAGCGACGCGGCGCTGCAGGCCTATGTCGAGCACGCGATCGGCGATTGCGGTGAGGGTGTGGTGCTCAAGTGCCGGCCCAGCCGCGAAGTCGAGATTTTCAGCTCATTCCCGTCGCGCATGTGGGCGCAGCTGGCTTCCATCCAGGTGCCCACGCTGGTGCTTTATGGCGAACAGACCTACCCCTTCGTGCCGCACTCGGTGCAGCGCCTGGCCAGGCTCAACCCTGAGGTGAGCGCCCTTCAGGTTCCCGGCGGGCACTGCTTCATGCAAGAAGATCCAGTGCGTTGTGCCCACGAGGTAAAGGCGTACTTGATGGAGCGGTTGGCTGGATAGCTTTTCCAGCAAGCACTGCGGCGGCCCTGGCACTTAAGCTGAATCTTTTGCGGGCAGCCCACCATGGACTTCGATGGCTTTGACGGTCACCCCTATTTGAAAGAGCGCTTCAATTACTCCAGCCAGGCGGTTGCGCTTCTGCGCCAATCGTTTGATCGCAAAATTGCCCCCCTGGTGCAGCCGAGCGAGTTATCGATCGTAGCGGTGGGTTCCTATGGACGATATGAAGTTTCATGTGCTTCGGATATGGACTTCTTTATCCTGCATGAGCACGGCCTGAGCAAGTCGGTGCTCGCTCAGGTACTGCAGCTTGCCACTGAGAAGATGCGGGCACTGAGCCTGCCTGGAGAGAGTGATAAAGAAAAGTTCAGCGATGCCGCTCTGGTAGATCGCTCGCGTCTGAGCGAGAACATAGGTGGCAAGCGTGAATGCAGCGAAACGCTTACGCGGCGCATGCTATTGCTGCTGGAAAGCTGCTCGTTGTTTGGTGATGCCTGTTACGGGCAGACCCAGCAAACCATATTGAGCGAGTATGTACCTGACAAACAGGGACGGGGCCTTGCACGCTTCATGCTCAACGATCTGGTGCGTTACCACCGTACATTGATGAGCAACTTTGAAGAGAAAATCGTCGAGGGCAAGGCCTGGGGCGTGCGCAACATCAAACTGCGCTTCTCGCGAAAACTGTTGTTCATGGGAGGGATCGTGCTGATTGCGCAGTCGTGCGGGTTGCCGGGCGAAGACAAACGACACACTATTCGACAACTGACAAGGTACACGCCGTTGCAACGGTTGGCGCTGCTCGGTCAGTCAAACCCGCATACCTCGCTCGTACTTGAACAATATTCGTATTTTCTCAGGATGATTTCTTCGCCCGATAACCGACAGCGGCTGGATCGTCTTCAGCCGGCACATGCCTATCGCGAACCGCTGTACCGAGAGCTCAAAGAACTCGGCAAAGCCTTTTCCGCCAGCTTGCAACAATGGCTACAGGCTCAGTATCCCGAACATCCTATCCACAATGCCTTGCTTTTCTAGTGGTGAGCATTCCGTTCTATTGGTGGGACGATCAGTGCTGATTTTGCCATCTTGTCTCGAATTGGGGTCATCGGTAAGTTGATGGCCATCGAGAGAGGAGACTTCTCATGAAAAAGATCCTGGGTATCCACCGTAGCCCTCACGCCCATTGGGTTGGCGATGGCTTCCCTGTGCGCAGCCTGTTCACTTACGACAATCTGGCGAGCAAAATCAGCCCGTTCCTGTTGCTGGACTATGCCGGCCCCTACGACTTCACTTCGACCAGTGACCGTCGCGGCGTCGGCCAGCACCCGCATCGCGGGTTCGAGACCGTGACCATCGTCTACCAAGGCGAGCTGGAGCACCGCGACTCTACGGGCGCCGGCGGCCTGATCGGCCCGGGTGACGTGCAGTGGATGACGGCCGCCAACGGCATCATCCACGAAGAGTTCCATTCCCCGGCGTTTGCCCGTAGCGGCGGCACGCTGGAGATGGTGCAGCTGTGGGTCAACCTGCCGGCGCGTGACAAGCGTGCGGCGGCGGGTTACCAGACGCTGTTGTCGGCGGACATCCCCGTGGTGCAACTGGAAGGCGGCGCCGGCAGTTTGCGGGTGATCGCCGGTGGCTATCAGGGCCATTCGGGCCCGGCGCGGACCTTCACGCCGATGGACGTGTGGGACATGCACCTGAATGCCGGTACCAGCCTGAAATTGCCAGTCGCAGAAGGCCGCAATGCTGCGCTGGTGGTGCTGCGCGGCAGCGTGCGGGTCAATGGCGAGCGTGAAGCGGGCCCGGCCAGCCTGGTGCTGCTGGAGCGCGGTGGCGAAGATGTGGCCATCGAGGCGCTCGAGGGCTCCAGCCTGCTGCTGCTCAGCGGTGAACCGATCGATGAGCCGATCGTTGGCTATGGCCCGTTCGTGATGAACAGCCAGGCAGAGATTGCCGAGTCGTTCGATGACTTCCACGCCGGGCGCTTTGGACAGATGGCGGGCGAGGGGGCTGGCCTCGATCATTGATTGCCTGTACCGGCCTATTCGCGGGTAAACCCGCTCCCACAGGATGACCACAGGGTCGAGCAATGTGGGTTCCCTGTGGGAGCGGGTTTACCCGCGAATACGTCGGTACAAGCGACACAAAACTTGGCATGATGCAGCGATGCCTCTGTCCCACTTGCACGCCGTGCACCGTTCTCTCAGCGCTTCTGGCCAGCACACCTTGTGGCTGCGCTATCCCACACCCTACCACTGGCCTTCCACGCTGGCCTTCCTGGCCGCCCGTTGTATCCCTGGTATCGAAACCTTCCGCGATGGCACCTATCGCCGCAGTTTCAGCGTGGCTGGCAAGCACGCGATGCTCGAAGCCAGGCCGGCCAATGGCGGCCGCCTGTTCATCCGCTTCAGCGGCGTGCCTGCCCAGTTCGTCCCCGCGCTGATTTCCCGCATCCGCCGCTTCTTCGACCTTGACGCCGAACCCGCACGCATTGATGCCGAGCTGTCCCGCGACCCGTTGATGGCCAGGCTGCTCGCCGCCCGCCCAGGCCTGCGCGTGCCACAAGGCTGGGACGCCTGCGAACAAGCCATGCGCACGGTGCTCGGTCAGCAGATCAGCGTGGCCGGTGCCATGACCCTGGCCGGACGCCTGGTGGCCCGCCACGGCCAGCCGTTGCGTCTGCCGGCCGCTGGCCTGACACATGTCTTCCCGACGCCGAATGCACTTGCCAACGCCGATCTGGAAAACCTGGGCATGCCCCGCGCTCGCGCTGCCACCCTTGGTACTTTGGCGCGAGCGTTACTGGCGCAGCCAACTTTGCTACGAACGGGCCAGGCGCTGGAACCGCTGCTGGCCAACCTCTGCCGCCTGAAAGGGATCGGCCCCTGGAGTGCCCACTATCTGGCACTGCGCCAAGCGGGTGCCGTTGATGCATTGCCGCTGGGCGATGTGGCATTGGTCAAGGCGTTACGCCTGCTGGAAGGGCCTGACGCCCAACTGGCCGAGCGCGCCTTGGCCTGGCGCCCTTGGCGCGCATATGCCGCGCAGCATCTATGGGCGTCATTGGCTGATAAATAAGGCCGACCGCCTGTCGCGAAGTGCACGCATTCGATCGAACAGGCGAGGCCTCTTATCGTTCTTCCACTAAGGTGCTAAAGGATTCTCTTGCACGATCATTGCCCCGGCGCATGGACGGCCGCTTGGGCATGCGCAATATCAATTGGCACCCTGCCTGCCAAAGGCGTACTCACACATAACAGGCCATCCAGTACAGAGAGGGTCGTACCATGTCGTTGATTGGAGTTTCGATGCTGGAAATGCGGCAGATCATCGAGCAGGCCTGTCTGCCCGATCGCTGCGAAGTCAGCTGCCCGGACGGCACCACCCTGACCATTCGCCTGGGTCAGGGGCAAAACCTGGAGCAGGGCGTCACCCTCTCCGGGGTTTCGCTGCAGAGCTTGAACAGTTGTCGCGACCTGGTGCACCTGGTCGGCCAACTGCACACCCTGCGAGACAGCCACCCGGCGGCACTCAGGGCCATCGCCTGAGCACCGAAGTGCACCGGTCAGCCGAGGCTGGCCGGGCGCACGTATTCCGGCGTCAGACCGGACCAGAACAGGATCATCGCCACCAGGATGGTCACCAGCAACAGCAGCCCCACGCCCCAGACGCAGCTGGCAAACAGCATGGCCTGCTCCTTGCGCAGGCGCAGGAAGGTCTGCAAGCCGCCGTACAAAAGGATTGTGGCGTAGGCTGAAGCGCCAACCAGTACCAGCAGCGCCAACCAGCGCATCGGCAGCAGGCCGACGATCCCGGCGAAGAACCACGGCGTGGCGCAATAGGCGGCGAAGCCGATGCATTGATTGAGCGTCGGTTGCGCGTCGAAACCGCGTGACATCCAGCGGATCATCACCCCCATCAGCATCACCCCGACCACGGTGGTGGCATACAGCAACCCGGACAGTTGTGCGGCGCTGGCCATGCTTAATTGCACCCGCTCTTGCGCAGCCAGGCTCCAACCGAAGGTAGTGGTGCCGACGAACAGGCACAGGGCAGGGATCAGGGCCAGCGCCAACAGGCGCGGCAGGTATTGCTGCGGATGGTCTTCCTCGGCGCGGCGGATTTCGATCCAGGCGTCGGAGGGGTGGGTGAAGAGCTTGAGCAACGGGCTGTTCATGGGGTTCTCCAGAAGGCAGTGCCTTTGTAGTTATGGAGATCCACCGTTTGCGTCAGGTTCAGCCCGCTGCGCCGCCGTTGATCGGCTTATTGCAGCTCCAGCAGCAGGTTCAGGCCGCCATCGCCGCATTTGCCCTGGTCGCGAACCACCCCACGATAACTTTGCCCGTCCCAGACGAATGCCACGCTGTGCGCGCGCTCGACCTTGTCTGGCAGTGGCGGGCAGATGTGCAGGCGCAGGGCAGGGCGGCCCTGCAGGCTGAGGGCCGCCATCTGGCATTGGCATTCCACGCTCAGGGCCACCGGGCCAAACAGGGTGTCGCGGACGTAGTCCAGCTGCAGGCTAGCGTTGGGCGCGCGGCCTGGCATCTTCATGGCCGCTGGTCCCCTGGGCGATGGCACAGCAGGTAAGGCTGGATGGGCATAGGTGGCAGGCTCCTGGCAAAAGGATGGCACGTATCATCTTTTGGAAGCTTACCGGAGCTGGATGTTCAACTTGTTTCAGTGGTTTTCATGGTTTTTTTGACGTGTGCCGACGAAGGGCTACGGGCGGCCTTATGTACCGTGAACCAGCTTGTATATAGCCATCAGCTGCTTGGGTCATTTGCGTTTGCGCCTGGTTGATTGAACAGGCACCTGTTCAAACGCCTCAGGTGGTGCAGGTGCTGCCCGCACGTTGAAAAGGAGGCAGATGATGTACCAGCAGATGGCGACGGTCAGGTTGTACGGGAACAACACGGCCCAGAAAGGTAGTTGCCAGTTTTTCTTGCCTTGCATCTCCCCGGGTTCGCCGGTTCGCCAGGGCGCGTAGTGGCGCCAGGCTTCTGCTGGGGTGAGGCAGATGGCGTGCAGGGGTTTGTGCCACCAGTTGGGTTCACCGGGTGGAGGAAGTTTGTCTGGGCCGTGGTCCATGAAGTGACGGAGGTATTCCCAGACTTCGGCGACATATTTCATCTCGGGCTCGGTGGGTTCGTTGCTGTCGATCCAGAGGCCGTCTTTCTGATGCAGAGTGCCGTCAGCTCGGCGTGGAGCGAAGGCTAGGGCGTAGCTGGTGCTGAAGGATGAACCGCCGAATTCAGTGCGTTGCATGATGCCGCCGCCGACGTTGTTCCAGTCAAATGTGATTAGTCTTCCTATGCGTTTGTAGTAGATTTTCTTGGTTGAACGGTTGAAATAGACGGCGGATAATTTTTTGATATAAAAGATTCGATAAATTAAAAAGGGCGAAGTGATGAGAGGGCATAACCAAAATATTATTATTGAGTGTGTATCAGTCAGCACTGTCCTGCGAAACTCTTCATCTAGAATGTCCGGATAGAGCAAGATAGCAAGCATCAGTGTCATGGCTGTATAGAGTTTGGCCATAAATACAGAGTCGGTCACCCAAGGGTTTTTCAATGTCAGTACCGTCTGGTTGACTTGCGTGATCTGACCTCCGATGCGAGGTGGATGTTTCGAGTCACTGGCAGGGGTGAATATCCATAGCGTGGCCATCTTATGAATACCTTAGTAAAAATTTCGTCTTGGATTCGGCTTCTCCATCCAGACCAGTTCCGGGTCGATAGCTTATTTCCAGCGTTACTTCAGTAAGAGTGTTGCACATGTGCTTGTAGTTCAAGACAAGTCCCGCTGCAGTGAAGTGGCAAGTTGGAGTCATGGCGACATTGATCGTGGTGTTATTTTTGCCGAGCATTCTCACAGTTGATTTCCAGTTGCTATGGCCAAGAGCGAAGCCGGGTAGAAGTACAGTTAACTCCCAGCGGGCTGTGTGGCTAGGCATGTCGCCGTTAATTGTCGCCCTCCAATCAGGCAAGGACCATGTTTTATGAATGCCACTATCCATTTCAACTAGATCGAGCTTTTTTGTATCATCCTTTGAGAGAAGCAGAGGCAGATAAAACGCTGCATGCCATGCTTTTATCTCTTCATTTGCGTTCAAGAATGTGGGTAGTTTATTCTCATGGTCTAAAGGCACTTCGGCTCTTGACTCTCCATCATTTTGCTGTGTGCCGAAAATGCTTCTGACTGCCCAAAATTCTATCGGCCCATGCAGTTCTTCATGAGCTTTGTGGTGAAAATACATTCCACCTACAATCAAGGCGGCGCCAACCAGCACAACGGCTGCAGCCCCCCAGCCTGCAAAGGGAATGAACATTGTCGGGCCGGCAATGGCAAGGGCGCCCTCTAATGTCAATATCGAACCTAGTGCAATAGAGGTGCCCCCCTTTAAAGTGTAAATTCCGGCATCTTCGTTACCATTGGATTTTTGTCTTCGGTATTTTTGCACGTCTGAGGCGAAACCCAATAATATGGCTGGGTAACCCGATATTCGAGCAAATGAATTACTGCTCAGGAACTTAATGAATCCATTTGCGAATGCCATTCCGGGAGGCGTAGGGCTCAGTTTGAGCATCATCGCTTTTTGTGTCGCGCGTGTCCCTACCAGGGTCGCTGCCGCAGCGCCGATCACTCCAAAAATCGAGGCTGCAAATCCTGTCGCATATTCTGATGCATTATTATTTTGCAGGTTGTTATAGGCAACTTTCAGCGCGAAAACGTTGAACCAAAGCATTCCCGTGTTCAAGCCTGTCCCTGCGGTAGAAGTCAACAGCCCGAGTAACGTCGGCTTTACCCGTGATGTCGTGGTCATCTCCAACATCACCGTCCTGCTGCCCGTGATGTGCAATTGCTTCATTTCTTCAACTTGCGCCATCCCGCTCTTTAAATAACGTTCCACTTCCTGGCTGAAGGGGTTTTCCAGGACCAGCTTGTCGGTGATGTTGTACCGCGCGGCCAGCAACCCCAGCGCCTTCTCGGCGTTGGCCTCCCTCCCAGCGGCCTGAACCAGTTGGCGCAGGCTCTTGCTGGCATCCCAACGGGTCTGTCCGCGCATGCGCTTGAGCACCACGGTACTCACCGTTTGGGCCGTGAGGTCGGTGATGCCGGCATAAGCCGGAAAACGACCAACCAGCCCTTGGATGACATTGTCGCTGCCACCGAGCAAGCTACCGACCGAGTCGGCCTTGTCGCGGAACGGATTGAACGGTGCCAGGGCCTCGTACAGCAGGCTGTCGTGCTGATCCAGCCAGCGCTCCAGGCGTTTGAAGCGCAGGTCCTGGTCTTCGGTCCCGGGCACGGGTTGGCCCATGGGATGGATCAGCAGGGCCAGGGAGGTTTCCAGCCCACGAGCGGAGGCAAGCTCGTCACGGTCATAGCAGGCCAGCGCGGCCGCCAGGCTGTAGGGATCATCGATGTGGCCAGCTTCGGCCGTGGCCAGCCAGGCGTCGTGATCGTTGCTGGCTTGCAAGGCCCGTTCACGCAGTTGTGTGATGCGGTATTCCAGCTCGTCACGCTCCTGCAGAAAACTCAGGTACCTGGCGGTATCGATCCGCTGTGCCAGCCGATAACCCTGCTCGGAATAATCCGGGTGGGTAAGCACGCGAAAACGTTCTTCGTACGGCGGCTTTGGCCGGCTATCCGGGCGTATCCGCAGTGCAGCCGTGCCGATGGAAGGGTTGTCAGCCGGGTACATGCTCTCCAGGGTCTTGTCCAGCAGCATGGCGACCAGGTTGCGATGGTGAAAATCGCGGCTCTGCGGGCTGAGGCGCTCGGCATCCAGCTGGTAGCACAGCGGCACGTCGGCTTGCTCGCTGCCCTGCGCAGGTTGTGTATGTGGCAACTGCTCGGCGGGCATCAGGTCACGTATCTGGTGCTGGTAGGCCGACACCGACAGGCTCAGGTCCAGGGCCATGCCTTCGGCATCGCTGAGCACCACCACGGCAGGGATCTTCGGTTGGGTGTAGGGATAGTGACGTGCCACGGCATGAAGGCTGCCCGCGAGCAACGCCGAGGCGCGTGGCTGGCTGCTCCAGCTCAGCGACATGCGTTGAGCGTCCGGCTTGAAGTCTTCGACCCAGGTCTGCAGGGCGCTGGCCGGCAACACATGCGCTTGCGTGGACGGCACCCGATTGCCATTGATCAGCTCGGCCATGTTCAACGGGCGCATGTGCCGCTTGCGCATGGCCAGCGAACCGGTGATGCGTGCTGTCATGGCGTTGGTCCACAGGTGCGGGCTGTAGGCGATCCAGACTTCCTTGGCGCGGGTTTCACAGGTGTCGGCCCAGACCCAGCCCATCGACCGACTGGACAGGAAGCGGTCGCGCCGGTGGTAGTGCTCCAGGCTCTGGTAGCGCAGTTCCTTGTACTGACCCTCGCCGTCGTACTCGTGGATGACCAGCTTTTCGCCCTGGGTGCCTTTCATGAACACGTAGACATAACCAGGGCGCAAGGCGCGCAGGGTGTAGGCGGAGTGCTGCAGCGCGGGGAAACCCTGTTCGAGGGCGAAGCCTGAATCGGTATAGCGACAGGGTGGGGCATCGCCTGCTCGTGGGACGATGGCATAACGCACCGGCAGGATCGGCACCCGCGCGCTGCAGGCAGGCCTGGAGGCGGCGCGGCTCACAGGGGCGTCACTCATCGGCTGATTCCTCGTAGTGGTCTGATGCTCGGCGATCAGGCGTAATCACGCTGACCCCGAACACTATCGAGGAATCAATTCTCGGAGCAGTTGGACGCTTCTCAACGCTTTGTAGGATTCTTCGACGCGGAAACGACAATGCATATCATCCCCCGATTCGGGGAATTGCCATGGGGAATCCTCCCCAATCTGTTGCGCTTACGCACCTAACTCACTGAAACAAAGCGCCATTCGCAAATGGCACACACCTTGCTGAACCCTCCACAGTGTCCCTGTGTCCCGGAGGTGCAGCATGTCGACCCCGAACAAAGGCCCCGTCCTGACATCACTCGTCCTGGCCTTGTTTGGCTGGGAAGCGACCAGCGAAGCTGCTGTGCAGTGTCAGCGCACCCTGGTGGCCAATGTGGTGGCCCTGGACCAGCCACTGATATTCAACCGCCTTGGCGCGCAGAACGCCAACGGCATGATCTACGCCCTGCGCGAGGATGTGGTGGATGAGCGCCAGGTCCCGCTGAGCAAGGGCGGGGCCGCCGTGCCGGGCAAGGTCACCCTGCGCCCCGACAAGCGCCCACGGCCGATCGTGCTGCGCGTGGCCGCCGGGGACTGCCTCACGGTCAACCTCACCAACCTGCTCGACTACAGGGCCAACCCCAACAAACATGGCATTGAAGCTGAAGCGCCTGAGGGCGAAGAGGGGCCAGAGATCGAGGTCGAGAACCAAGCCGGCGAAGGCTTCGTTGCCGACGAGCAGGTCACCGATCGCCATGTGGGCTTTCAGGTCAACGGCATGCAGGCGGTCAACAGCATCGCTGATATTGCCGCCAATACCGGGCGCAACGGCAACTTCCTTGCCAGCCCGGGCAATACCCGTAGCTACACCCTCTACGCCGAGCGTGAGGGGGCTTTCGCCGTCACCAGCCAAGGGGCCACATTCGGCGGCCAAGGCGGGGCTGGCAACGTCGCCAACGGCTTGTTTGGCCAGGTCGTGGTAGTCCCCAAAGGTGGGCGAACCTACCGCAACACCCTCACCGAAGAAGAAATGCGCCTGGCCACCACTGGCCGGGCCGCCACCGGCCAGCCGGTGATCGACTACGAGGCCCGCTACCCACAAGCCGAGCCTTGGGTAAGTGAAGGCAAGGCCGGCAAGCCGATCATTGCCATGATCAATGGCAACGAAATACTCAACAGCGAGACCGACGCCATCGTCATGGGGCCCAACCCCGACGGCAGCTTCCCGAAATCCACCTATCCACTGGAGAGTATTGGCAAGCGCAACCCGGCGCTGCCGAACCGGCTGGAGGCGTTCCGCGACTTCGCCTCGCAATTCGCCGATGAGGTGGCGGCTACCCAGGCATTCCCCGGTTACTGGGCGGACCCGGTGATGGGCCATGTGCTGGAGCCGACGCGCGACTCGTTCATGATCAACTATGGCTCCGGCGGCATGGGCGCCGAGGTGGTCGCCAATCGCTTGGGCGTGGGGCCGATGCACGACTGCCTGTCCTGCGCGTATGAGGAGTTTTTCCTCAGCGCACACACCGTCGGCGACATCGGCACGCTGGTCGATGTGCCGGCCAACGTCGGGCTGGAACACATTCGCCCCGGCGAGGTGCCACCGGCCAGTGCCACCGGCGTGAAGGCGAACATGGCGCTGTATCCTGCCGAGCCCGCCAACGTTCACCACAGCTACATTGGTGACTTCACCAAGTTCCGCAACACGCACAACGGCCACGAGCAGCACATCTTCCACCTGCATGGCCACCAATGGCTGTTCAACCCCAACGACGACAACTCCGATTACATCGACGCCCAAGGTATCGGCCCAGGTGTCGGCTACACCTACGAAATTGCCAACGGCGGCTCGGGCAACCGCAACCGCGTGGCCGGCGACGCCATCTACCATTGCCACTTCTACCCGCACTTCGCCCAGGGCATGTGGGCCATGTGGCGGGTGCATGACGTGTTCGAGGAGGGCACCCGGCTGGAAGTCAGCGGGCAGGGCGCGAACGGCTTCCACAGCACCCCGTTCGCACTGCGCAGTGGCAAGCCTGCTGTGGGGGCACGGGCACTGCCGGACGGCGAGATCGTTGCCGGCACACCGATCCCGGCCATCGTGCCTTTGCCTGGCAAGGCCATGGCGCCGATGCCTGGCAAGGTCGTGGTTGTGCCCAAGCTCGCTGCCGAACAGGTCGCCGCCAACGACGACCAACCTGAAATGGACGGTGATGACGACCACGCCAACACGCCTGGCGCAGCCAAGGCAATTGGTTCGCTGGCCCTGGTCGACCGCAGCGAAGCCAACCGCAATCCTGACGGCACCCTGAAGAACCCCGGCTACCCGTTCTGGATCGGCGGCATGGAAAGCAGCGTCGGCAACCGCCCGCCAACCCCGCCCCTGGACATGCTCGACCCGGCCCTTGCCCGGCAGCTCAAGGACAGCGGCAAGGCCCTGTGGGCCAACCTCGACCCTAACCAGGTCGATGGCTGGGACGGTGGCCTTGGGCGCCACGCGCTGGACGGTGTCTCCGCAGGCGGCGAAGCCATCACCACCACCACCAAGCTGGACTTCTCCAAGGTGGTGCACCGGGCCAAGCCGATCTACCTGCCGGAAGAGGGCACTGATGTCGAGCAGGCGGCCATGCAGTTCCACGCCATGGCCGAGCACCCCAGCTACGCACTGATCCCCGGCAGCCAGCCGGTGCCCAAGGCCTTCCGCACCAACGGCGCGCTGCCGACTGCAGGCGCGCCGTTCTACGAGCCGTGCATGGATGACCGTGGCAAACGCCTGACCCAATCTTCAGGCGTGGGTGAGTTCTTCAGTGGCGAAAGCCTGAGCGGCATCAATTTCCGCGGCGCGTCCAGCTTCACCGCCGACCGCCCGCGCATCTACAAGGGCGCCAACATCCAGTTCGACGCGGTGTACAACAAGGTCGGCTACCACTTCCCGCAGGCGCGCATCATTGCCTTGTGGGAAGACGCCTGGCCGGTGATCACCAAGCAGCGCCCGCCAGAGCCGCTGGTGATGCGCATGAACACCTTCGACTGCACCATGTACCAGCACACCAACCTGATCCCGTCGTTCTATGAAATGGACGACTACCAGGTGCGCACCCCGACTGACGTAATCGGCCAGCACATCCACCTGCCCAAGTGGGACCTGACCGCCGCCGATGGCTCGGCCAACGGCTGGAACTACGAAGACGGCATCCTCTCGCCCGGCAGCGTGGTCGAGCGCGTGCATGCCATCCGTGCCTTCAACAACTGCAGCGAGGGCGACACCCGCAACGGCACCGCCGCCTGCCCGAAAGCCAAACAGCACCCGTACTTCGGCCGCTTCGGCCGGGCCGACTGGCTCGGTGCACGCACGGCCATGCAACGCTGGTTCGCCGACCCGCTGGTCAATGTGTTCAACGTCGACCGCGGCCTGGGCACCATCTTCACCCATGACCACCTCGGCCCATCGACTCACCAGCAGCTCGGGCTGTATGCCACCGTGCTGGCTGAACCGGCCGGCTCCACCTGGTACCACGCCGAGACCGGCGAGAAGCTGTACAACCCGGCCACCCGCCAGGATGGCGGCCCGACCTCGTGGCAGGCAGTGATCCAGACGGGCGACCACGATGGCGATGGCAAGAACGACAGCTACCGTGAGTTCTTTCTTGAGTACAGCGACTTCCAGCATGCCTACGAGGCAGGTGTCTACGTGGGCGCAGGCCCTGACGGCGTGCCTAGCGGGCAAAGCTACCCGGCCACCGCCGACAGCTTCCGCTACGCCATCAACCCGCCCGTGCGGCAAAAAGCCTCGAACCTGCTGGAGTCGGTGGTCGAATCACGGGGAGGCCTGAGCCCAGGCTGCCCGACCCGGCCGTGCCCGCAGGCGATCTCGGTGGACGACCCTGGCATGTTCGTCGTCAATTACCGCAACGAGCCGCTGGCATTGCGGGTGTTCGACCCCAACAAGGTCGGCCCTGACGGCAAGCGTGGGATGCAGGCCGACGGCCTCGGTGGTGACCTGGGCTATGCCCTGCAAACCCGCACCGACCGTGCAATACCTGCGATGAACCTGGCGCCTTCGGCCATCACCTCGGCCGTTGGCCCCACCGGCGGCACCACGCGCTTCCCGCCACACATCAATGCGGCCGGTACTGAACCTGGCGACCCGTTCACCCCGCTGTTGCGCACCTACTCCGGTGACAACGTGCGCCTGCGCATGCACGCCGGTGGCCATGAAGAGGAGCACAACGTCACCTTGCACGGCGTCAAGTGGTTGCAGAACGGCACCGGCTTCGGCAACAGCTCCAACTCGGGCTGGAAGTCGTCGCAGATGATCGGCATCTCCGAGCAGCTGGGCTTCATGGCGCCGGTATCGATGATCTCCAGCTCAGCCGCCACCAACGGTGACTACCTGTACTCGCTGGACGCGGCGCTGGAAGGCTACTGGAACGGCATCTGGGGCATCATGCGCAACTACACGGCCCAGCGCAGCGACCTGTTCCCGCTGCCTAACAACCCGCAGCCGGTGGCCATGCGCAATACCGTGAACTTCGATGGCATCTGCCCGAAAACCACGGCCAACCCCAACGGCATCGGCACCCGTGTCACGGTCAAGCGCAACTACGAGATCGTCGCCGCGTTGGCCAACGACATCCTGGAAAACCGCAACGGCGTGAGCATCAACGACCCGGCTGGGGTCGGCCAGCATGTTGGCGGCCCGCTCAAGGCCAATGGCGGCACCTTGGTGTTCAACAGCCGCAAAACCAGCATCCCGCAGGTGACGGTGACCGACGAGGAAGATGGCACCACCTTCACCGTAGGTGGCCACAGTGCGCCGCTGCACGACCCGACCGCTGTGCTCTACGTGCGCAAGGCCGACCTGGATGCCAACACTGGCAAGCTCAAGGCCGGCGTTCCGGTAGAACCCCTGGTGCTGCGCGCCAATGCCGGCGACTGCATCAGCATTACCCTGGAGAACCGCCTGCCGCTGGTGATGCCTGACCTGCCCAGCACGGCAGTGATGCAGAACGTGGTCAAGCGCGACCGCAATGACAGCGAAGGCGCCACCGCCTTCAACAACAACCTCATGCGGCCCTCCAGCCACGTGGGCCTGCATGCCCAGCTGCTGGCCTACGACATCACCAAGTCCGACGGTGCCAACGTCGGCCTCAACCCCGTGCAGACGGTGCCACCACGGGCCGGCAACAGCGGCGCCTACCCGAGCAAGGTGTACCAGTACTACGCCGGCCACCTGGAGCGTGAAGGCAAGCCGGTGCTGCAACTGGGGCGCACGGTAGACAACATCAATACCACGGCGATCGAGTTCGGCGGCCTCAACCTGACCCCGGCAGATGTCATCAAGCAGCCACAGAAGGGGCTGGTAGGCGCCATGAGCATCCTGCCGCAGACCGCCACCTTTACCGAGGACACGGCCAGCCGCGCCCAGGCCACGGTCAAGGTCAGCGGGCAGCCCGACTACCGCGATTTCGTCACGGTGTGGCAGCGCTCGCTGAACATGCGCTGGGCCGATGGGCGCCCGGTGGAAGGTATCGCCACCGAGGGCAATGGCGTGCCGGGCGATCCCAAGGACAACGGCAACATGGCCATGAACTACAAGACCGAGCCGCTGTGGCTGCGCTTCGGCCTGGCACCGGACGCACCGTTCGGCCATGCCGATGGTGCTGGCTTCGCCGATGTACCCAATGCGCACATGGCCTACAGCAACGCCCTGGTCGGCGGCGACCCCCAAACCCCGGTGCTGTGGGCCAAGCCCGGGCAGCCGGTACGCAACCATGTGGTCATGCCCAGCGGAGGCAGCCGCGGCATCACTTACCAACTGGATGGGCACCTGTGGCCGCTGCATGCCTACCAGGCCGAGAAGAACGATGCCGATGGCTACCCGCTGAGCCTGCCTGGAATCGGCTCGGTACGTTTCGGTTACAACCCGATGTCGATCTACATCGGTGCCCAGGAGAGTGTACTGCCCGCCGCCCATTTCAGCTTCATGCTGCCCAGTGCCGGGGGCGCGAACGCTGTTCCGGGCGATTACCTGTTCCGCGACTACGCCGCTTACGGCAATGCGTCCGGGCTGTGGGGCATCCTGCGGGTGACCAACGATTTGCCGCCGGCAACCGCCGCGGGCCAGTAAGGGAAGGGGAGCGCGAGCATGTACAACTACAAGAAGACTCGGCCCGCGGTACTGGGCGTGGTGCTGGGCGCAGCGCTGATCGGCCTGGGCGTGGTCTACGAGAACCTCTGGTGCGATGCGCGTGAACTGCTGCAGGAACCTGCCGACCCGCATGCCCTGCACCGGCTCAGCCGCGATGGCGTGACCGTGGAGTTCGAGGCGCGGCCACTGGCTGGCGGCGAGCTGCGCGAAGGCGCTTTCGCCAACGTGCGCTTCAAGGTCACCGACCAGGCCAGCGGCCAGCCGTTGTCGGGCCTGGCGCCCGGGGCGTGGATCGATCCGGCGCAGTCGGCACCGCTCGAAGGCGGCAATCGCGATCAGAGCTGCAAGGCCCGCGTTGCACTGTTCCTCAAGAGCAGCATCGGTGCACGCCCGTTGCTGGACCTGAACAGCTACTTCCTGCTGGTGCTGAACAAGGACGCCAGCCTGACCGTGATCGACCCGACCGTTTCGGTGGGCGGCATCACCAGTACCCTGGCGCGCATCGACCTGCCGGGCCGGCCCGTGGACTGGGAGGCAACCGGGGATGACAAGCAGGTATTCGTGTCGATCCCGGAGCGTGGCCAGGTGGCGGTGATCGATACCGAGACCTTCACCCGTGTGGCCAACCTGGACGCTGGCCAATCGCCGGTTCGCGTGGTTTTGCAGCCGGACCAGCATCGGCTGTGGGTTGGCAACAACAGCAGCGACCCGTCCAAAGGCGGGGTGACGGTGATCGACGTCCCCTCACGCAGCACCCTGAAGTCGTTCGCCACTGGCTCCGGGCACCACGAAATCGCCTTCAGCGCCGACTCGCGCTACGCCTTTGTCAGCAACCGCGATGGTGGCACCCTGAGCATCATCGACATCGCCGAGATGCGCCTGCTGAAAACCCTGGAGGTCGGCCCGCACCCGCTGTCGGTGGCCTACTCGGCACTGTCCCAGGCGGTTTACGTGGCCGACGGTGAAGAAGGCACGGTGCGGGTGATCGATGCCCGCAGCCACCAGTTGCGCCACATCGTCAAGGCCGAGCAGGGCCTGGGGCCGATGCGCTTCAGCAGCGATGGCCGCTACGGCATCGTGCTCAACACCGTGGACAATCAGGCCCTGGTGATCGATGCCAGTACCGACAAGCTGATCCACCGCGTTCCGGTGGCGGCCGAGCCTTACCAGCTGACCTTCACCAAAGGCTACGCCTACATACGCGGCCTGGCCTCACCCAAGGTCAGCATGATCAACCTGAGCAGCCTGGGCGAAGGGCGCCAGCCGATCGTGCAGGGCTTCGAGGCCGGCCCCGCGGCGCCGCGCCAGGCCGGTGACCTGCCATTGGCCCAGGGCTTGTCGGTGTCGCGTGACGACAACTCGGTGTTCGTGGTCAACCCGGTGGACAACACCACCTACTTCTACGCCGAAGGCATGAATGCCCCGATGTCCGGCTACAACAACCGTGGCCACCAGGCCCGCGCGACCCTGGTCATCGACCGCAGCCTGCGCGAGCTTGCACCGGGGGTGTATGGCTCGACGGTGAAAATGCCGGCGGCGGGCACGTTCGACGTGGCCTTCCTGCTCAACCAGCCGCAGATCATCCACTGCTTCAGCACCGATGTGGCCGCAGCGCCAGATGCCAGCAAGCGCCGGGGGGCGCATGCCGAGTTCATCGGCCTCGATCAGCCAATGCCCCAGCAGACGGTGTTCACCGCCAGGGTGCGCATTGTTGGCGACGACGGCCGGCCGCGGGTCGGCCTCGCCGACCTGACCCTGCGCTATTTCCTCGCGCCCTCGTCGCTGCCGCGCAACCTGCCGCTCGAAGAGGTGGGCGAGGGCGTGTACCAGGCGGCGCTGACCTTGCCCGAAGCGGGTGCCTGGTACCTGCATGTGCAGTCGCCGTCGCTCGGGCGCAAGTTCACCGAAGAAAACTACACCAGCCTGCGCGTGCTGCCAGCCGCCGAAGCTGCCGCTTCCCAGACCCAAGTGAGGAATGTGCGATGAACGCCAAGCATTCTTTTCAGTTGCTTGCCCTGAGCCTGGCACTGTCCAGCAACCTGGCGCTGGCCCATGCCGGTCATGACCACGACGGCCACGCCGGGCAGCCACCTGCGGCCCACCAGGAAAAAACCAGCGTGCGTTTTGCCGATGTTCCGCTGCTCAACCAGGACGGCATGCCGGTGCGCCTGGAGAAAGACCTGGTGGGCGAGCGGCTGGTGGTCATGGGGTTCATCTACACCAGCTGCACCACGGTGTGCCCGGTGGTGTCGTCGATCATGGGCAAGGTCCAGCAACAGCTGGGTGGGCGTGTGGGCGAGGAGATCCAGCTGGTGTCGATCAGCGTCGACCCGCAGCGTGACGACGCCAAACGCCTGCAGACCTACGCCAGGTCCTTCCAGCACGGCCCGGGCTGGAGCTGGCTGACCGGCTCGCAGTACGCCATTACCGAAACCCTCAAGGGCCTGGGCAGCTTCAGCGCCGACCTTAGCCAGCACCCACCGCTGATCCTGGTCGGCGACGGCCGCACTGGCCACTGGACCCGCTACTACGGCTTCACCGACCCGGCCGTGCTGGTCGAGGAAATCAACCGCCTTAGCGCCCGCCGCGTGCACGCCAAGAGCACCGCCATCGCCGAACACCATGAGGTGCAGCCATGAGCAGCGCAGCCCGTCACACCACGATGCGCAGCACCGACTGGCTGGCCCTGGTGGCCGTGCTGTGGATCCTCAGCTCGGTCGCTTTCGCCCACGACGGCCATGCACCGCAAGGGCCCAGCCCGCAGCCGGCGCCGCCGGCCATGACCAGCGGCGGCGGCACCCGCGATGCGCAGGCCTGGTTCACCGACACCGTGCTCAAGGACCAGAACGGCCGCGCACTGCGCTTCTACAGCGATGTGCTCAAGGACAAGGTGGTGATGCTCAACGTGATCTTCACCCATTGCACCGACGCCTGCCCGCTGATCACCCGCAAGCTGCGTGACGTGCGCGATGCCATGGGGCCGGAACTGGCCAGCCAGGTGACCTTCGTGTCGATCAGCAGTGACCCGCTCAACGACACCCCGGCGGCGCTCAAGGCGTTTGCCGAGAAGCAAGGCGTGGACAGCGCCAACTGGCTGTTCCTGACTGGTGACAAGGCTGATGTCGACCTGGTGCTGGGGCGCATTGGCCAGTTCCTGCCCAGCCCAGAGCAGCACTCGACCCAGCTGATTGCCGGCGACGTGGCTGGCAAGCGCTGGAGCAAGATCCGCCCGGATGCACCGCCCGCCGCCATCGCCCAGCGCATGCAGTTGCTGGCTCAGCCATTGGCCGGGCGCTAGCAGCCATGGCCCGGCCCCTGTTGGAGCAGTTGCGTGATGCCTGTAGGAGCGGCCTTGCGTCGCGAAAGGGGCGCGTAGCGGCCCCTGGATTTCAGCTTCGCCGCAAAGATCGCCGGGGCTGCTGCGCAACCCTTTCGCGACGCAAGGCCGCTCCTACTGGGGTTTGCTTTCTCCTGGTGGTTTATCTGCTGGAGATGTTCAGTAGTTCGGCATGGGCCTTGGAACTCACCGCCAACGAGCAAGCCGGCAAGCGCCTGTACCGGCTCGGGGTATCGGCCAGCGACGCACAGCTGGTGGCGCGCGTCGGCGCCAGCGGCATGAGCGTCCCCGCCAGCGTGCTGCCCTGTGCCAGTTGCCACGGCACTGACGGGCGCGGGCGCGCCGAAGGCGGGGTTCGCCCGCCCAGCCTCGACTGGCAGCGCCTGGCGCTGGGGCAGGGTGAGCGGCAAAGCAACGGTCGCAGCTACCCGGCCTACAGCGACGGCACGTTGGCCCGCGCCATCCAGCACGGCGTCGATCCGGCCGGTAATCGCCTGGACGTGGCCATGCCACGTTTTGAGCTGACCTTGGCCGACCAGCGCAACCTCACGGCTTATCTCAAGCGCCTGGGCGAAGAGCGCGACCCTGGCGTGGAAGAGGGCGTGCTGCGCCTGGGGACCCTGCTGCCAGCCAGTGGTCCGCTGGCTGGCGCCGGGCATGTCGTGCGCGCGGTGCTGGAAGATGGCGTGCAGCAGATCAACCAGCAGGGCGGTATTCATGGCCGGCGCCTGGAACTGGTGGTGGCTGATACCGGCAGCGACCAGGCCAGTGCCGAGCTCGCCTTGCAGCGCATGCTCGACCAGGACCAGGTGTTCACCTTGATCGCGCCAATGGCGCCCATGCTCGATCAGCAGCTGCCAACGCTGCTCGAACAACGGCGCGTGCCGTTGATCGGCAGCACCCCGCGCAGCGGAGGCAGTTCACAGATTTTCGACCCCTTGCCGGGTATTGCTAGCCAATTGCTGAGCCTGGCTGCCCATGCCAAGGGCACCCTGGGCCTGGCGCCCGATGGCTTGCGGGTGGTGTACGCCGGCAACGAACAAGCGGCATTGGCCGAGCAGGTGCGCGAACGTTTGCTCCAGCAAGGCTGGGCAGCGCCAGCGATCCAGGCCTTTGACGGCCAGGCCGTCGCAGGGCCGGGCATCGTCTTCATCGGCCGCGCCCAGGCCTTTGCCGCGTTGGCCCAGGCGCTGCAGGCCGAAGGGCGCGAACCGTACCTGTTCGCTGCCTCAAGCCAGGTAGCGGCAGCGGTGGCCAGCTTGCCGGCGCGGTGGTCGCAACGGGTGTTCCTGGCCTATCCGTTCGTGCCGGGCGACTGGACCGAGCAGGGCATGGCGGCACTGGCCGGCCTGCAACAGCGCCAGGGCCTCGACCCACGCCAGGCGTCGCTGCAGGTCAACACCTTGTGCGCACTGAAGCTGCTGACCGAAGCCCTGAAACAGATTGGCCGCGATGCCAGCCGCGAACAGCTGG
Source organism: Pseudomonas putida (assembly GCF_002025705.1). Lineage (NCBI taxonomy): Bacteria > Pseudomonadati > Pseudomonadota > Gammaproteobacteria > Pseudomonadales > Pseudomonadaceae > Pseudomonas > Pseudomonas putida. Next base: position 2,413,843 of record NZ_CP018846.1, read on the forward strand.
TGGCCGCCCTGGAGAGCCTGCACGGTGTCGAAACAGGCCTGACCCCGGCGCTGGGCTTCGGCCCCGGCAAGCGCCAGGGCATGGCCGGCGCCCATGTCGTCGCGGTTGCGCTGCCCGGGCCCCGGTTTACCGCCGTTGCCCCCTATCGGCCGGTAGCGGATAGCCCTTGAGCGGAGGTGAGCATGCGCATTCTTTTGCTGTGCCTGTTACTGGTGATCGCCAAGGCGAGCTGGGCCGATGTGCCCGTCGCACGGGTCAACGGCGTGAACATCGACCTGATGCGCCTGGAGCGCTATTTCAGCGAATACCTGCAGGCCCAGGGCAGGGCGGTGGCCAGCATTCGCAACCCGACGCTGTACAAGCGCCTGCGGGGCCAGGCGCTGGACGAACTGATCGACAAGGAATTGCTCTGGCAAGAGTCGCAGCGCCAAGGCATTCACATCAGTGATGAGCAGGTATCAGAGCAGGTAGGCGAGATCGAGGCCGCCATCGGTAGCCCGGCCCTGTTCGAAAGGCGCCTGGCAGATGCAGGTTTCAACCGGGCGGAGTACGCTGATTACATGCGCCACGAAATGGCCGCGCAGCAGGTGTACGCCCAGCTCAGCGCGGTAGACGAGCCCAGCCGAGGCGAAATCGAGGCGTTCTACCAGGCCAATCGGCAGACACTGCAAGGAGCGCAGAACCAAAGTGCTAACACCTCGGTCATACCCGAACCAGGCCTGGAGCTGGCCAAGGCTGCGCTCATCGGCCAGTTGCAGGCGCAGGCGCGCCAATCCGTGCGCCAACGTTTGCGCGAATCCGCTACAGTGGAGGTCGCTGACTGAGGCCCTCGAATGGATTTCCCCAAAGCTGGGGAATAACGGTTTGGCAAAGTGCCATCATCTTCCCCGGATGTGGGGAACAGGGCCTGTGCCTGTGTTGTCGGGTTTGGCAAAGCCCAGCAAGATCAATGACTTACAGTGGTGCGAAATGACTATTCACGCCTGGCACGAAGCCTGCTCAAGCCTTATCGAGGCCGCACTTCGCAAACCGGGTAACCGGGCAGTACTTGGGAGTCGACCTTGGTGAACAGAGTATTGGTAGTCGATGACGAACAGACCCTTGCGCAGAACCTGCAAGCATACCTGCAGGCACAAGGCCTGGAAGCTCACGTCGCCCACGACGGTGCCAGTGGTATCGAGCAGGCTCAAAGCCTGGCACCGAAAGTAATTGTGCTGGATTACCGCTTGCCCGACATGGAGGGGTTTCAGGTCCTGGAGACCGTGCGCAAGAACAGGCAGTGCCATTTCGTGCTGATCACCGCCCACCCGACTGCCGAAGTCCGTGAGCGGGCCGCCGACCTTGGTGTGAGTCATGTCCTGTTCAAGCCGTTCCCGATGGCGGAACTGGCCCGCGCGATCTTCGACCTGATGGGCATCGAGCGCCGGCGCAGGGCCACTGACGATCCAGCCGAAGGGTTTATCGAACGACGCCAGAACAGGAACGAATCGTTCCCCTTGCAGTTGTACGATGGCAGCTGGGTGTTGGCCGATCGCCGCCGTAGTGGCGGCAAGCCCCCAGGACCTGACGACGACCAACTGCTCACCGGGGAATAGCGGCGCCCGCTACCCTGGCCAAGCCAGCCTGCGACGCGCCCCTGAGCGGAGTCGCAGGCCATGTCAGACGCACTCGATACACTTGCCGGCAAGCACAGCGCCTACCCCCGCGACCTCCTGGCCCAGGCCCGCCTGCAAGCTGGCGACGAACGCCTGCTCAACTGCCTGGAGCGGTTGGCCAACGAAACCCCCGACTGCTTCATCCGCCGCCTGGGCCTTACCCTGCATTACCCGGTACTGCAAACCCAGGCCCTGCTGGCCAGCACCCCACGCTTCGACAAGGTCAGCCTGGCCCAGTGCCTGAAGCGCGAGTTCGTACTGATCGAGCAGGGCGGCGAGCTGATCGGCGTGTTCGCCGACCCCTTCGACCACGCCCGGCTGGCCTGGATCGACGACAACCTGCAGGGCGCGCCGCTGTACCTGGCCCACGCCGCCGACCTGGCCACCTTTCTGGCCCGCCACGAAGAAAGCTTCCACGCTGTCGACGCCCTCGACCATGACGGCGAAGCCAGTGGTGAAAACGACCCGCTGCAACGCTTGTCGCTGACCAGCATCAGTGAAGACCAGAGCAAGGTGGTCAAGCTGGTCAACTCGACCCTGTACGACGCCCTCAAGCAGCATGCCAGCGACATCCACCTGGGCATGACCGGCCAGGGCCTGACCATCAAGTACCGTATCGACGGCGTGCTCAATGGCGCCGGCAAGGCCAGTGGCAGTGCCTTCGCCGACCAGGTGATCTCGCGCATCAAGGTCATGGCCGAACTGGACATCGGCGAAAAACGCGTGCCCCAGGACGGCCGCTTCAAGGTCGCCATCGGCGAGCGGCAGATCGACTTCCGTGTGTCGATCATGCCGAGCATCTTCGGCGAGGACGCGGTGCTGCGGGTGCTCGACAAGCAGGACCTGTCCGACCGCGTCAGCGGTGTGCAACTGCAGGCCCTGGGCTTTGCCGACGAAACCCTGCGCGCCCTGCGCCGGCTGGCCTGCGAGCCCTACGGCATGATCCTGGTCACCGGCCCTACCGGCAGCGGCAAGACCACCACCCTGTACGCCATGATCAGCGAGATCAACCACGGCGTGGACAAGATCATCACCATCGAAGACCCGGTCGAATACCAGCTGCCCGGCGTGCTGCAGATTCCGGTCAACGAGAAGAAGGGCCTGACCTTCGCCCGCGGCCTGCGCTCGATCCTGCGCCACGACCCGGACAAGATCCTGGTCGGTGAGATCCGCGATCCGGACACCGCACAGATCGCCGTGCAGTCGGCGCTCACCGGCCACCTGGTGTTCACCACCATCCACGCCAACAACGTCTTCGATGTGATCGGCCGCTTCAGCCAGATGCAGGTCGACCCCTACAGCTTCGTCTCTGCCCTCAACGCCGTGTTGGCCCAGCGCCTGATCCGCCTGGCCTGCCCGCACTGCTGCACGCCCTGCGAGGCCGATGACGAAATCCTCACCGCTTCGGGCCTGACCCGCGCAGCAGTAACCGGTTGGAAGTTCGTCCGCGCCCAGGGTTGCGGCCAGTGCCGTGGCAGCGGCTACCGCGGCCGCAGCGCGATTGCCGAGCTGCTGCACCTGGATGACGACCTGCGGCAGATGATCGTCGAACGCCGCCCCCTGGCGCAGATCAAGCAGCTGGCCTGCCAGCGCGGCCTGCGCCTGCTGCGTGCCTCGGCCCTGGACCTGGTCCGCGATGGCCGCACCACACTCGAGGAGATCAACCGTGTCACATTCATCTGATCGTGGCGCTTACAAATACAGCGCCGTACTGGGTGCAGAAGGTGTCGGCCTGGGTTGCTGGCACGCCAACCAACATCAGTGGCTGGGCAGCCGCGCGTTTACCTGCGATGCCGCGCAACCGGCCTGGGAAGCCGCCTTGCAAGCCCTGAGTGCGCTGCTGGCCGAGCACGCCGTCAAGGGTGCCCAGCTGCGCGTGCTGCTGTCGGCCCGCTACAGCCGCTTCTGCCTGGTGCCGTGGAGCGATGCCATCGGCCACCCACGCGAGCTGGATGCCTACGCCCGGGCCTGCTTCGAGAACCTCTACGGTCAGTCGCTGGACGACTGGCGCATCGTCCTCTCGCCCGAGCCTGCCGGTGCCGCGCGCATCGCCACCGCGCTGCCCGAGGCACTGCTGCAAGGCCTGCAGGCCTTGGGCCGGGAAAGCCGCCTGAGCCTGCGCTCGGTGCAGCCGTACCTGATGGCCGCCTACAACCGCTGCTCGGCGCAACTGGAGCAGGGTGACTTCCTGTTCGTGCTTGCAGAACCGCGCCGCAGTGTACTGCTGCTGGCTGCCGGTGGTGCCTGGCAACAGGTGCTGGCCCAAGGCTGCGCCGACAGCGACCAGGCCCTGCAGGCGTTGATCGAGCGCACCTGCGAGCTGTACGGCGAGCACCTGCCGCGGGTCTACCTGCATGCCCCGGGGCGGGGCGATGTGCCGCAACTGACGGCGGTGCAGCTGTGCCAACCGGCCGCCGACAGCGACCCGCTGTGCGCCATGTGGCGGGCGGTGGCCTGACATGCGCCGCCTCGACCTGGAATTCCAGCCCCGTCGCAGTGGCCCGTTGGCCTGGTCGCTGCTGGCCCTGAGTGCAGCCACCGTCGCCGTGCTGGTGCTGGTGCAGCAGCAGCTGCAGGTCGAGCAGGTAGACCTGGAGGCCCGCGTGCACAGCCTGGAACTGCAACTGGGCCGCCGCCCGGCCCCGGCCGCCCCACAGAACAGCGCCGCCAGCCGCGAGCAGGCCGAACGCCTGGCGCAGATGCGCAGCGTCTCGCAGCAGCTGCAACGGCCCTGGCAACAGCTGTTCGCCATGCTCGAAGCGCAGCCACAGGAAGACGTCGCACTGCTGACCCTGACCCCGGATGCGCGCAAGGGCCAGGTCCGCATCACCGCCGAGGCCCGCAACCTGGAAGCGATGTTGCAGTACCACCAGCGCCTGGAGCAAAGCGACGAGCTCAGCGATGTCTCGCTGCTCAACCACGAAGTGGTGGCCGGGCAAGCCGAGCACCCGGTGCGCTTCAACCTCACCGCCACCTGGGAGACCGGCCATGCGCGTCCCTGATGCTGTAAACAGCCTTGTCCTTCAGGAGCACCTGCGCCGCATCGGCCCGGTCGGCCTGGGCGCCGCCGCAGTCGCCGTGCTCGCCGTTGGTATCGCGCTGGCTGGCGTAGTCCCGCAGTGGCAGGCGGTGCGCGAATTGCGCGCCAGCGAAGCCGATGCCAGCGTGCAGGTCGAACGGGTCAAGCGCGGCGAGCTGAAGATCGCCGTCAAACCCGAGCAGCAGGCGCTGGACAGCCTGCGCCAGCAACTGCCCGGGCAGCCAGAAGCCAGCGAGCTGATCGAACGCCTGTACCACCTGGCCAGCGCCGAGCACATCAGCCTGGCGCGCGGCGAGTACGCCCTGGGTGTCGATCCCAAGACCCAGCTGTCGCGCTACCAGATCATCCTGCCCGTACGTGGCAGCTACCCGCAGATCCGCGGCTTTCTGCGCGGCCTGATCGGCCAGCTGCCGACCCTGGTACTTGAAGACCTGGAGCTGCAGCGTAAAACCATCGGCGACACCGAACTCAACGGCCGGGTACGCCTGACCCTCTACCTGTCGAGGTCGTGATGAACACACAACGTGCAGTGATGTGGGTCGGCTTTTTGGGGGTATCGGCAGCGTTGGCTTGGGCGCCAGGGCACTGGTTCAGCCAGGAAGACAGCGTCGCACCCTTCGCGGGTAAACCCGCTCCCACAGGTTCCGCAGGCGACGCCGCCCCTGTGGGAGCGGGTTCATCGGGGCGCCGAACCGCCGCGAAGGCGCCGGAACAGGCTTCCAGGGATCTGTTCCCAGCTCAGCAATGGACCAAGCCACAAGCCTTGGCCACCGTCACCGAACAACCCGTAGCCGCCGCGCCCGTGGTAGCTGCGGCCCCCACCGCCCCGGCGCTGCCGTTCCAGTTCGTCGGCCGCATGGGCGACCGCGACGACCTGCAGATCTTCCTGCAGAGCGGAGAAAAGCTGTACGTCGTGCGCAAGGGCGACGTGATCGACAGTACCTACCGCCTCGACAACGTATCGGCCAATGAGCTGGACCTGGTTTATCTGCCTTTGCATCAGTCACAGACCTTGTCTGTAGGGAGCGCACCATGAAGTCGTCGAAGATGTGCAAGCCTGCTCCGTTCATGCTGCTGGCGCTATGCGTGGCCATCGCCGGCTGCGGCTCCAGCGGGGTGCGCAAGGACAGCGCCGAACTGATGAAGGAAGGCCAGTACGAGGCCGGTATCGCCCGCCTGGAAGAAGCCCTGAGCGAAAACCCGCGCGACACCGAGCTGAACATCGCCCTGGCCCACGGTCGCCAGGCCGCGGTGGAAGCGCTGATCAGCCAGGCCGATGCCGACCGCATCCGCCACGACTTCACCAGTGCCCGCATGGGCTACAGCCGGGTGCTGACCATCGAGCCGAACAACCGTCGCGCCCAGGAAGGCATCCGTCACCTGGAGCTCATCCGCACCCTCGACGAGCGCGTGGCGCTGGGCCAGGCCGCATTACGCCAGGGCGACCTGTTCGGCGCCGAGCGCTACATGCGCGAAGTGCTGCGCCTGGACCCACAAAACCAGAAAGGCATCGCGCTGCGCACCGACATCGAGAACGTCCAGGCCCGCACCGCGCAGCCGTTCCCGCAACTGCGCAGCAAGCTGGAGCGCCCGGTGACCCTGGAGTTCCGCGACGCGGGCCTGAAGACCATTTTCGAGGTGCTGTCGCAGGTCGCCGGTATCAACTTCATCTTCGACAAGGACCTGCGCCCAGACATGAAAGCCACCATCTTCGTGCGTGACGTACGCATCGAGGATGCCATCGCCCTGCTGCTGGAGCAGAACCAGCTGCGCCAGAAGATTGTCAACGACAACACCTTGCTGGTCTACCCCGATTCGCCGCAGAAGACCAAGGACTACCAGGAACTGGTCATGCGCACCTTCTATCTGACCAGCATCGACGCCAACACCGCACTGAACATGGTCAAGACCATGCTCAAGACCCGTGACGTGTTCGTCGACGAACGCCTCAACACCTTGACCATGCGCGATACCCCCGATGCCGTGCGCATGGCCGAAAAACTGCTGCAGTCGCAGGACCAGTCCAACCCCGAAGTGGTGCTGGAAGTGGAGGTGATGGAAGTCGCCACCTCGCGCATCCTCGACCTCGGCCTGCAATGGCCGAACACCTTCGGCGTGCTGACCAACGACGGCAACCCGGTCAGCGTGCTTGACCAGCTGCGCGGCATCAACTCCAGCCGCATCAGTATTTCGCCGGCACCGCAGGCCAAGATCAATGCCCAGGACAAGGACATCAACACCCTGGCCAGCCCGGTGATCCGCGTCAGCAACCGTGAGCAGGCGCGCATCCACATCGGCCAGCGGGTGCCGATCATCAGTGCCACCTCGGTGCCGTCCACCCAAGGCCCGGTGATCACCGAAAGCGTCACCTACCTGGACGTCGGTCTCAAACTTGAAGTGCAGCCTACCGTGCACCTGAACAACGAAGTGGCGATCAAGATTGCCCTGGAAGTGAGTAACGCCACACCGCTGGAGGCCACCCGCCAAGGCACCATCCCGGTTCAGGTCGATACCCGCAACGCGCAGACCAGCCTGCGCCTGCACGATGGCGAAACCCAGGTGCTGGCCGGCCTGGTACGCAACGACCACAACGCCAGCGGCAACAAGATCCCCGGCCTTGGCGACATCCCTGGCCTGGGGCGCTTGTTCGGCAGCAACAAGGACGACATGAGCAAGTCCGAGCTGGTGCTGGCGATCACCCCGCGCATCGTTCGCAACCTGCCATACCAGAGCCCCTCGGACATGGAGTTCGGCACCGGCACCGAGTCGAGCATGCAGGTGCGCCAGGCGGCGCCGCTGCCAGTGCGTGATGTGCCAGGCGACATACCGAGCGACAGCCAGGACAGCGCGCCGGTGGGGCAAAGCCAGGTGGCCACTGCCCCCGCCCCGGTTACTGTGAGCCCACGGCCATGAAACGCCGCCAGCAGGGTTTCAGCCTGATCGAAGTGGTGCTGACCCTGGCCCTGCTCGGGATGCTCGCCACCATGGCCGCGCCACTGACCGAAACGGTGGTGCGCCGTGGCAAGGAGCAGCAGCTGCGCGAGGCGCTGTACCAGATCCGCGACGCCATCGACGCCTACAAGCGTGCCTTCGATGCCGGGTTCATCGAAAAGCGCCTGGATGCCAGCGGCTACCCGCCGAACCTGCAGGTGCTGGTCGATGGCGTGCGCGATGTGCGCAGTGCCAAGGGCGCCAAGTTCTACTTCCTGCGGCGCATCCCGCATGACCCGCTGGTGGCGGCCAAGAACGAGGACGAAGGCGGTTGGGGCTTGCGTGCGTACGCCAGCAGCCCGGACAACCCGCGTGAAGGCGAAGACGTCTTCGACGTGTATTCCAAGGCCCGCGGCAAGGGCCTCAACAACATCCCCTACGGGCAATGGTGACGGCCATGAAACGCAGCCGAGGCTTCACCCTGATCGAACTGCTGGTGGTGATGGCGATCATCGCCACGCTGATGACCATCGCCATGCCGCGTTACTTCAACAGCCTGGACAGCTCCCGCGAGGCCACCTTGCGCCAGAGCCTGGCGGTGCTGCGTGAAGCCCTGGACCATTACTACGGCGATACCGGCCACTACCCGGAATCACTGGAGCAACTGGTGGAACAGCGCTACCTGCGCAATACCCCGGTCGACCCGATCACCGAGCGCAGCGATGCCTGGCAGCTGGTGCCACCGCCCGAAGGCGTGGCCGGCGGCGTCGCCGATATCAAGAGCGGTGCCACAGGGAGGGCGCGTGATGGCAGCCTGTTCGCGGAATGGTAAGGCCAGCGCCGGCTTCACCTACCTGGGCGTGCTGCTGCTGATCGCAATCAGCAGCGTGGCCCTGGCAGCGACCGGCACCGTGTGGTCGAGCGTCGCCCAGCGCGAGCATGAGCGTGAGCTGCTGTGGGTCGGTGGCCAGTATGCCCAGGCCCTGCGCAGCTACTATCGCGCCTCGCCAGGCCTGGCCCAGTACCCCAAGGAGCTTGCCGACCTGCTCGAAGACAACCGCTTCCCGCAGGCCAAGCGGCACATCCGCCGCTTGTACCCGGACCCGATCACCAACAGCGACGACTGGGGCCTGCTGCGCGCCATCGATGGCCGTATCACTGGCGTGCACAGCCGCTCCGATGCCACCCCGTTCAAGCGCAGCGGCTTCGAGACGCAGTTCTCCGGTTTCGAAGGCCTGGAGCATTACAGCGACTGGCAGTTCGTCGCCGAGCAGGCCTTCAACGAAAGTGCCGGTGGCGCCCGTACCCATGCCGGCCCCGGAGACACGCCATGAAACGCCTGCACGCCCTGTACCTGTGCCTGCTGCTGGCAGCCGGGTTGCCGGGCGCGGCCATGGCCGACGCCGAGGACGAGATGAAGGGCTTCATCGTCGACAACACCATCTCGCACATCGGCCACGACTTTTACTACTACTTCGCCGACCGCCTGCGCGCCACCAGCCGCCTGGACTTCAACCTGGTGGTGCGCGAACGCCCGGATGCCCGCTGGGGCAGCCTGGTGACCGTGGAGTTCGACCGCGACGTGCTGTACCGCCGCTTTCTGCCCCCGAACGTCACCCAATTAAAAGAAGAGGCGGTGATGGCCGCCGACCTGGTCAAGCAGGAGGTCATTCAGCGCAAGCTGCAACGTCTGCTGCAGGACACCACTGATCTGGAGAGGGATGAGCTATGAACACTTGCATACCCCGTTGCCTGGCAGCTGGCCTGCTGCTCGGTGCCTGCACCGTCCAGGCCACCGAGCTGGTGTACACCCCGGTCAACCCGGCGTTCGGTGGCAACCCGTTGAACGGCACCTGGCTGTTGAACAACGCCCAGGCGCAGAACGACTACGACGACCCGGACCTCAAGAGCCGCACCTCCGCCATTGGCGGGACCTCGGCCCTGGAGCGCTTCAGCAACCAGCTGGAGTCACGGATGTTGTCGCAGCTGATGGACAACATCAGCAACGGCAAGACCGGCAGCATGGCCACCGATGCGTTCCTGATCGATGTCATCGATGACTCCGGTGCCTTGAGCATCAAGGTCACCGATCGCGCTACCGGAGAAACTTCGCTCATTGAGGTCAGTGGCCTGAACCCCTGAGAGGGACTGGTCGTTTAGCTGGGGAGAGAGCACCATGAAACGTCTGCTGAGCACTCTACTGATCGTCGCCACCCTTGCGGGCCTGCAAGGCTGCGGCCTGCGCGAGCCAATGCCGGCCGAACAGGACACGGAAACCCCGACCCTGACGCCACGCGCTTCGACCTACTACGACCTGATCAACATGCCGCGCCCCAAAGGCCGCTTGATGGCCGTGGTGTATGGCTTCCGCGACCAGACCGGGCAGTACAAGCCGACCCCGGCCAGCTCGTTCTCCACCAGTGTCACCCAAGGGGCCGCGAGCATGCTGATGGATGCCCTGAATGCCAGCGGCTGGTTCGTGGTGCTGGAGCGCGAGGGCCTGCAGAACCTGCTGACCGAACGCAAGATCATCCGCGCTTCGCAGAAAAAGCCCGATGTGCCCGAGAACATCATGAGCGAACTGCCACCGCTGCAGGCCGCCAACCTGATGCTTGAGGGCGGCATCATCGCCTACGACACCAACGTGCGCAGCGGCGGCGAGGGGGCCCGTTATCTCGGTGTCGACATTTCCCGCGAGTACCGGGTCGACCAGGTCACGGTCAACCTGCGTGCGGTGGACGTGCGCACCGGGCAGGTGCTGGCCAACGTGATGACCAGCAAGACCATCTACTCGATCGGCCGCAATGCCGGGGTGTTCAAGTTCATCGAGTTCAAGAAGCTGCTTGAAGCGGAAGTGGGCTACACCACCAACGAACCGGCGCAACTGTGCGTGCTGTCGGCGATCGAGGCGGCGGTGGGGCACCTGCTGGCCCAGGGCATCGAACGGCGCCTGTGGCAGGTGGCGGGGGATGCGGGGGAAGGCAAGGCAGAGGTGGACAAGTTCCTTAGCCAGAATCAACAGCAGTGAAGGGCATTGGTAGTTGGCTTGAGGTTTTTGGCGCCTTTGAGATCGAGCGCCGCCCGCGCGGCGCATCGCGGATAAATCCGCTCCTACATTTGTTGCAACGTACCGAACCTGTTGCGCCATGGTTGTCTGCCTTAGTGCATGGCTTGAGCTGTACCAACAAGGCGGACAGCGGTGACCTCACAGGAATGTTTGGCCCGAAACAGATGTAGGAGCGGATTTATCCGCGATGCGCCGCGCGGGCGGCGCTCGATTTCAGCCCCGCCCAAAGCTTGAGCCATACACCCCCAGCCATCCCCGATCCATGAACCAGATGACGCCCAGCCATTTCCCCAGCGTCAGCAGGTGAGGACGTGGCGACCGGCGAGAGAAGTGTTACTGCACATGCCCTTCGCTTGAAACGCTTCCCCGACACCGGTAGTCTTTGCTCGCTGCTGTAAGTCCAGCAGCCGGGTTTGGTCACCCGCAATCATCAAGGCGCACAAGCGCCCGCTCTGCGATACAGTTGGCGCTTTTTTGTGCCAAGTTGTTTCGTTTTATGGCGGCTGTGCGTGGGGCGCCTCCGTGCGCGCCGGTTTCCTTGATTCCCGGTTGACCAACCCGCGCACAGTCGCCACCCATTCGTTTGGTCACGTTGTGTGGCGGCTCCCATGAATCAAGGAGCGACACAATGACAAAAGGCTTACCTGATCCTCCTGTACGCGCCACCACGGCGGCCTCCAGTTTCTCCACCTGTGAATGCAGCCATCCACCGTTGTTTGCCGTGCGCTCGGGGGTGGATTACGAAGATGCATTGGTGCACCTGTCCACGCTGCTGAAAGGGGCGTTTGCGACCAATCTGAAGGCGCTGGAGCTGGCCAAGGGGACTTGTCGTGATTTGTTGTTGAGTAATGACCATGGGCTGGATTCGGCCAAGGCGGTGGTGGAGGCGTTGCTGGATGGGGTGGAACGGCAGCAGCTGGCCGGGCGGGGGAAGGCGCCACAGGCGGGAAGTGTTTGAGGGCTGGCTTGGGCTCTGTTGATATCGAGCGACAGCCGTGATTGACCTTCTGGGCCTCTTGGCGGGATTGCGTGCTTAGAGGCCCATACATCGCCAGCAAACGCAGCGAGCGTTTCGTCGTGGCCTGATTAACTTTTGCGAGCACGATGGGCAGGTAATCAAGGACTTCTGCGTAGGCTTTTAACCGATTGATTGGATGCTTCCAGACCAAAGCTTTCAAACATTTTTTCGAAGTCGATTGTCCTACCGTTTTGAACTCCGCCCGGCACAGGGCTTGCTGGCGGTGTTGATGGGGCAGCTGCGCTACCAAATGAGTGGTTGGAACTTTCACTGCCACTCTCAAAATTTGCATCCAGGCTGCTACTCGAACTCGAACTCGAACTCGAACTCGAACTCGAACTCGAACTCGAACTCGAACTCGAACTCGAACTCGAACTCGAACGGCTTCGGCTTTGCCAGATCTCGCCCGATGCTGAATCAGTATCCTGATTGCTCCTTGAATGCGCTGGAAGGATGGATGACGTATCACCTTCTACTTGTCCCTGTTTAGGCGTTCTATTTTCTAACGAAGCGCTTCGCTGACGTTTACTGAGAAGGGCTGGACTCTCCGAGCGAGGCCTTTTGCGGGTTGCTTGCTACATGCGGGGCGATGATTTTGGCTTAAAGCCGTTATGTTTCATCATATGCCCAGTCGGGTCGGTATAATTCACTGGGTCCCCAGCGCAGTAAACGTAGCTATTCAGTCCCCCTTTGCCAAATGGACTCATGTCGTCAGGGGCGGTGAAGCGCATGATCGTGGGGTTGTATAGTCGATATCCATTTCCCGACCAGTAATGACCAGTGAGAATGTCTGGATGCTCGCCGCAAAATCCAAGGAGAAGTCTTGGCGTATCTGCCAGCAATGAAAAACCATAGGGTGTAAATGCAGGGTTCAAGGTGGCTTGTCGTCGCATTTTCACAGTTCTCGTACCCGGAATTATGCCTGTACAAAAGACTGAGGCCAGTTGCAAAAGCTCGCAACTGGTAAAAGTGCCAGGGCTGTCATGTAGGGTATTTGGCAGGTGACCCGCCGACATTGAACATATGTGCGTTCACCCCGCCTTGCGCAAGGTCAGGTTGATCCGCCGCTCGCCCATTCTCGGATGCACGCCTGGCTTGATGGGCAATACCCCATGAAAGCGCAGCCGATCTTCACCTCCCCACACCAGCACATCACCATGGCTCAACGGAATCCGCTGAGTCCTGTCCGAACGCTGCAACCCGCCAAACAGAAACACCGCCGGCAACCCCAATGAAATCGACACGATCGGCTGGCCGAAGTCCTGCTCGTCGCGGTCCTGGTGCAAGCTCAGGCGGGTGCCGGGCAGGTAATGGTTGACCAGGCAGGCATCTGGCACGAAACCCTCGAAACCGGCAGCCGCCGCTGCGCGGCCCGCCAGCGCGAGCAGCACCTGGGGCAGGGCAGGCCAGGGTTGGCCGCTGACCGGGTCTGTTGGGCTGTAGCGATAACCCTTGGCATCACTGACCCAACCCAGCGAACCGCAGTTGGTCAACGCCACCGCCATGTTAAGGCCACCCGGTGTCTGCATGTGCCTGAATGGCGCAGCGCGCAGCACCGGGCGCAGGGCGTCGAGCAGTGGCCCGATGTCGGCCAGAGCAAAGCCGGGCAGCAGCACGGTGTGGCTGGCCAGGTGTTGCGGCTGGGGGCCGAACAGGTCGAGGTCGGACTGGATCATGGCGCTGCGGCGTGGGTGAGTTCCAGGCATTGTAAGCCCAACGCGGTCCTTGTAGGAGCGGCCTTGTGTCGCGAAGGGGGGCGAAGCGCCCCCAGGATTTCAGCTTCGCCGCAGATATCGCCGGGGCTGCTTTGCAGCCCTTTCGCGACACAAGGCCGCTCCTACAAGGACCGCGTCATCACTCATGTGCAAAGCAGGGAGATAAAAAGGAACCGCGACGCCAGGGAGAGGAGACGCCGCGGTTCAAGGGGGGAGCCGGTCAGCGTTGGGTAGCGGTAGCCGTGTTGCCGTTGCCCATCTGGCTGATGGTGGCGCTTTGGTAGGCACCGCTCTGGTTGACGATGGCGGCGTTGTTGTTGCCGCCCTGGGTCACGTAGGCGACGTTGGCGCTGTCAGCCTGCTTGATCGTGGCGCTGTTGCCACTGCCATACAGCTGGGTGGTGTAGCTCTGGTTGGCGTAGCCGGACTGGTCCAGGTTGATGCTGTTGCCACTGCCGGTGGACGAGCCGTAGGCGTAGTTGTCGGTGCCGCGCTGGTCGGCGATGAGGCTGTTGTCGCTCCCGTTCTGCTCGAAGTACAGCTCGTTGTAGCTGTCGGCCTGTTTGGTCTGCATGGTGTTGCCGGTACCTTTCTGGCTCAGCGTGGCCAGTTGGTACTCGCCGTTCTGGGTCAGGTTGGCACTGTTATTGGTGCCGTTCTGGTTGATGTCGGCGGTCTGGTTCTTGCCGAACTGGCCACCCAGCTTGTCGCCTTTCCAGTTGCTGGCCAGGACCTTGTTGCCAGTGCCCTTGCTGTTGATGGTCAGGCTCTGGTTGTCACCGGTCTGGTAGCTGAAGTTGCTGTTGTTCTTGCCGCTTTGCGAGACGGTGGTGTTCGAGTTGTTGGTTTCGAACTGATCCGACCAGCTGGCGTTGGACTGACCTGTCTGATACAGGTTGGCGACGTTGTCCTTGCCGAAGCTCTGGTCGATGTAGCCTTCGTTGGTCTGGCCGGTCTGGTTGACAGTGGCGCGGGCGCCGGTCTGGGTGTCCTGCCAGACTTCCACCGAGTGGCCGGTGCCGTACTGGTCGATGGTCAGCGTGCCGCCGATGCCGTCGCGCTGGTCACCGTAGGCGAAGTTCTGCTTGCCTTGCTGGTAGATCTGCACGTAGCCGTCGTTTTGCAGTATGTGTTCGGAGGCGGCGTAGTTGTCCTGGCCATCCTGTGTGATGTTGGCGCGGTTGTTACTGCCGCCGAACAGCTGCTCGACGAAGGCTTCGTTGCGCTGGCCGCTCTGGGTGGTGGTGGCCTGGCTGTTGGTCTGGGTGTCCTGCCACACGGTCGAGCGGTTTTCGCTGCCTTGCTGGTTCTGCAGCGACTGGTTGCTCTCGCCCACCGACTGGCTGGCGAAGGCATCGTTATAGGAACCGGATGCCTGCTGGGTAATCTGGCTGCCATTTTCGAACAGCTGCTCGCCGTAGCCTGCGTTGTACGAACCACTGGCGCTCTGGGTGATGGTACTGGTGCTGTTTTCCTGCACCGCCAGGTGGTTGTGGCCCTTGCCGGTCTGGGTCTGGGTGGCCGCAGCGAACGGCGCGACCGTCTGCTGTACCTCGGCGATGTTCTGGTTACCGGTCTGCGACTGGTTCGAGTTGCTGTCGTCAGCCATGACCTGGCCGGCCAAGGCCAGGACGATAGCGGCGCTTAGGGGAGCGAGCTTGAACATGGTGGTGCCTCCAGGTCTATCGGTATTGGGTGATCTGAACACGCTGGCCATTGCCGGCTTGGGTCACTGAGCTGCTCAGGCCTGCGCCTGCCTGCTCGATAGTTGCGCTGTTGTTGTTACCGATCTGCTCGATGCTGGCGCTGTTGCTGGTGCCGCTCTGGCGGATCGCAGCGCTGTTGCCATATCCCTGTTGGCTGATGCTGGCCATCAGGTCACTTCCTTCCTGCAGGATGTACGCCTCCTGCGCGCCCCCGGCCTGGACGATGCGGCCCAGCAGGGCCTGGCCGTTCTGGTCGAGGGCGGCGCGGTTGCCGTTGCCTTGCTGCTCGATCACCGCCGCCTGACCGGCACCGGCCGGCAGCAGGCGGATGATCACCGGTTCACCGAGGTCGCTGCCGGGCGCAAGGTCGGCGTTGTCCATCAGGTCATCGGCCCCGGCCTGGCCCGCCAGGGCCAGGCTCAGCAGCAGTGGATACAGGCGCTTCATGGCGTTCTCCTGGCCTTACTGCACAGTTACGTTGACGGTACGGGTACTGCCTTGGCTGCTGGTCACGGTGGCGGTCGGTGCGGCCGTCGGGATGACCGTGGTGCTGTTGCTCACCGTCAGGCGCCAGCGGCCGGTGACCGGTACCGTGGTGGTGCCGAGGGTCTGCACGCCGGTGGTGGTGGTGACCCGCACGGTGATGGTGTTGCCGGTGGTCACCGACGAGGTGCCGCTGACATCCCAGTTGTAACGGTTGTTCGAGCGGGCCAGGACGGTGGCGGCGGTGACGGCGAAGGTCTCGCCGGCTGCTGGTCGTGGCTGCACGTTGACCGTGACGGTGGCCGGCGCGGATACCGCGCCCAGGGAGTCACGCGCCTGGTAGGTGAAGGTGGTGGTGAAGGCCGTGGTGACGGTGGCCGGTGGGGTGTAGCTGACGGTGGTGCCGTCGCTGGTCACCGTGCCGCGGCCGGCTGCCGGTTGGGTGAGGTTGACCACGGTCAGCGGCACGTTGCCTTCCGGATCGGTGTCGTTGGCCAGCACGTTGATGGTCAGCGGGGCGGCCAGGGTGGTCGCAGTGTCCGCGTTGGCGGTTGGTGCCTGGTTGGGCGCGACGTTGACGGTCACGGTGGCCGGCTGCGATTTCAGCCCCTTGGCGTCCATCGCCCGGTAGGTAAAGGTAGCCACCACGGGTTGCGTGGCGCCGGGCGGTGGGGTGTAGGTCACCGCAGTGCTGCCGTTGAGTACCACACTGCCCTGGCCGGTAGCCGGTTGGGTTAGGTCGGTGATGCTCAGTGGCAGGTTGCCGTCCGGGTCGCTGTCGTTGAGCAGCAGGTTCATCGTCAACGGCACGCCGACGCTGGTGCTGCCGACATCGGCCTGGGCGATTGGCGGCTGGTTGCCAGCCTCGACCGGCGCGGTGCCGACGACTACCACCGGCTCTACATCCACACCGCCATGGCTCGACTTGATGGTGACGGTCGCAGGTGGCTGGCTCACATCATTGATGGTGAGTGTCTGCAGGGTGCCGGACTTGGACAGGCGACCGTAGCCCTGGGCGACCATGTCCGGGATCACCACTTCATCGCTGGAGCGCGCTTCGATGGTCAGCCGCTTGTTGCTCCACTCGTAACGCGCGGTACTGACTTTGACCACGTCGGACAGCTTGCTGGAAATGGCGGTCGGCTGGGTATTGATGTCGCTGCTGCTGGCCGTCACTACCACGACTGGCGGCGGCGCCACCTGGCTCAGTTGCTGGCTGAAGAACAGCCCGCTGTTGTCGGTGAGCATGCTGAACTGGCAAGGCGATGGCGGCGTGCCGACCAGGGCCAGGCCATTGCGCAAGCAGACGCTGGCGCCTGTCGGAGCCTTGGCAAACACCTCCACCCGGGTACCGCTGCCATTGCGCGAGTAAGTCGCCCGCTCAAGCGTCGCCGGCAACTGCGGACGCTGGTCGAGCACCTTGCCGGAAACGGTGAACAGGTTGGTCTCGATGCGCCCGGGTGGGCCGTCGATGCGGATGAAGTTGGTGCCGAACGGGCTGCCCTTGATCGCTTCCGGCCGGTTGGGGTCGCCGATGAAGGTGTCAGTGGTGCCGGTGTCCGGGTTCACGGCGGTATAGGGTGCGCCGAAGCCCTGGATGAACGGGCCGATGGCACCATTGAGCGCCCCGGTGAAGTTGCCTGGCGCGCCGATACCGATGTCACGGGTGATGTTGATCGCCCGGCGCCCCGGTGTGGTGACGTTGACCGTCTCGACACCGTAGGGGTGGGTGATGGTGTAGGTACCAGCACGTGGGACCGAGACGCGGATACGGATGCGGGCAAAGCTCTGCTGGTCACCATCGACCGGGTTCTCAGCGGCGAAGGCCGCCTCTACGCCGGCAACATAGGCATCGAGCTCATAGCCGCTGTTGCCCACGGCCGGAATACTGGTTTCTGCCAGGAACCAGAACATCTCCGGTGGCCAGTTGTCGGGGAACACCAGCGGCAAGGTATCGTCGAAGATGCCCGGCTCCGGTAGCAGCGTGCACATGTAGGCCGGTGCCCCCGGTGCGCCGGCTACCAGGGTACTGACGGCGCGTGAGCGGCACAGTTCCAGTGACAGGCCGTCGCTGTCCTTGTACCACAGCGGGAAACCGCCAGTGGCGAAGGTGTAGGGGCCAGGGTCGACATCGGACAGCGCAGCCCAGGCCGCACTGCTGATAGTGAGGGAGAAACCGGCGGCCAACAGCGCACGGCGTTGCCAAGTGTTCATGCTGCCTCCTTGAAGGCCAAGCCTTTGTCTGTTCATGGCACCAGCACCACGTCTTCGATGTCGCTGCCGCCGTTGGCGCTGGTGACTTGCACCTTGGCCGGCGGAATGGGCGACAAGTTGGCGGTCAGGCTTTTCTGCGCGCCATCGCCAGTGAAGTTGCCGATGAAGGTGCCGTTGCCGGTGCGGGCAGTCATTGCCGGCGGGCTGGTTTCGTCGCTACTGGTGGCGATCAAGGTCAGGGTGGCGTTGGCCAGGCTGTATTCGGCCTTGGTGATGGTGACCAGGTCGGTGAGCGGCAGGTTGGCGGTGGTCACACTGCTGGTGGGGATCGCCACGCTGTTGTCAGCGCTGATCAGCATGCTGGTCGGCAGCGCCGGGTTGAGTGCCGACTGGGCATACCAGGTGCCGGTGCCGTTGGCTTCGGTCAGTGGCAGGTTGGGCGTCTGGCTGGTCAGGGTGGCGCTGCCAGGCGGTGGCGGGGCCAGCACGAACACGTCTTGCTGGGCGCGCAGGTCACCGTTTTCGGTGTGCCGCGAGTAAGTGCTGCGCAGCGGGATCAACGGGGTAGGCCGGACCACCTCGGAGAGCTTGCCGGAAATGGCGAACAGGTCGGTGCGCAGGTCGATGCCCCCAGGGCCTTCGATGCGTACGAAGTTGGTGTTGAACGGGCTGCCGGTGGCACGCTCGTTGAGGTTGGGGTCGCCGATGAATTTCTCGCTGCCTTCAGTGTAGGGGCCGTTGACGCTACGCAGGAACGGCCCGACATCACCCTTCAGCGCGCCAGTAAAGGTGCCGGCAGAGCCGATACCGATGTCGCGGGTCATGTTGATTGCGCGGCGCCCGGCGGCGGGTACATCGAACACTTCGACGCCGTAGGGGTGGGTGACCACGTAGGTGCCGGCCGCGGGAACATCGACCCGGATCCGCACGCGGGCGAAACTGATCTGGTCGTTTTCTGCCGGGTCGCCGCCGCCGAATGCCGCTTCAATTGCGCTGCCGTAGGTCAGGGTGACCCCGCGGGCGGCGTCGGTGATGGCCGCGTCGGCGGTGAACCAGAAGGCTTCATCCGGCCAGTTGGTCGGGAAGACCAACGGCTTGGTGTCGTCGAAGATGCCTGGGGCAGGCAGCAGGGTGCACATGTACGACGGTGCACCGGGGGCGCCGGCAACCCGCGAGCTCACTGCCTTGGACAGGCACAGGTCGAGGGTGCGGCCGTGGGTGTCTTGGTACCAGGCGGCGTAGTGGCCGTTTTCAGGTGTGTAGGGCCCAGTGTCGACGGCATACAGCGCTGCCTGCGCCGGGAGCTGGAACAGGCCGGCGACGATCGCCACTGCCAGCGGGTTGGGTATCGGTCGGAGCATGAGTCAGTTCCTCCTGCTAACGGGCCCATGGACTTGGGGCGTCTGGGAGGACTACGGCAACAGCCATGCCAAGATTTTCACATTGGGCTGCAGGCCTTGTGTGGCTTGGGCTTCAGGTGTGGGGCTGATGGTCTTTGCAGGTTTTCTGGTGGGCGGTGTTCCCCAGCATTGGGGTTAGCGGTGGGGTTGGGAGTACATGCCTTGAGAGAGATGCCGCCTGGGAGATCGAGCGCCGCCCGCGCGGCGCATCGCGGATAAATCCGCTCCTACATTTGTTGCAACGTGCCAAACCTGTTACGCCATGGTTGCCCGCCCTGGCGCATGACTTGAGCCGTGCAAACCGGCTGACAACCATGACCTGTCAGGCATGGCCACGTTGCAACAGATGTAGGAGCGGATTTATCCGCGATGCGCCGCGCGGGCGGCGCTCGATCTCACAGGCCCCCCCTCAAGGCATGCACCTCGACGCCCACAAAAATCTCCCGCACACTGCGAAAAAAAACCAAGCCCGTTGCCCTGACACGGGGGCCACAGCTGGAGCAAACATGGCGCGACAATTTCCCATAACAAACGCCCAAGACCCGCTGCACGAATCCCGCCAGGCCCGCCTGCGCCTGGCCAGCGAAGGTGAGCTGCCGCTGGGCATGCTGCGCGATGAAATCGACGCTTCCTGGCGCCGCAGCCTTGGCCATGGCCTGGATTGCCTGCAAGGCGAACAGGTCGGCCTGGGGCTGCAGCAAGGCCACGACCTGCGCGCGCTGCTGGAACGCAACCGGCTGCTGGTGGACGCCGTCACCCCTGAACTGGACTACCTGGTCTCGCGCCAGGGCAAGGCCGGCATCATCATCCTCGGCGATGCCCAGGCCAACGTGCTGGCCATCGAAGGCCAGACCCACGTGCTGGAACGCGAAGGCCTGCGCGACCTGCACCCTGGCAGCTGCTGGAGCGAATCGCTGCGTGGCACCAATGCCATCGGCACCGCCGTGGTGGAAGGCCGGCCGACGCTGATCAACTGCGGCGAGCATTACCTGGACCGGCTCAGCCCGTTCTCCTGCACCTCGGTCCCGTTGCGCGATCCGCGTGGCGAAGTGATCGGCGTACTCGATATCACCCGCGAAGGGGTCATGGCCCAGCCACAGGACAGCCTGAGCATGCTGATGATGGCGGCTGGCAATATCGAGAGCAGGATGTTCGGCCTGTGCCACCCCCAACAGCTGGTGCTGGCCTTCCACAGCCGCCCGCAATACCTCAACAGCGCCTGGCACGGCTTGCTGGCGCTGAGCCTGGATGGCGAGGTGCTGGCCGCCAACGACAATGCCTGCCAATTGCTGCAGGTGCCGCGCCAGGGTCTGATCGGGCGGCGCAGCAGCGACCTGCTGGGCGAACGTTCGCCGGCCTTCATCGCCCGCCTGTGGCAGGGCGGGGTGAGCAATGTGCAAACGGCCAAGGGCGAATTCTTCTTCCGTGCGCTGCAGCTGCCGCGGCACAGCCCGCTCAACGGCAGCGCGGCGCCTGCCAAACCGGCGCCGGCCAACCAATCGCCTGCGCTGGATGCCCTGGCCGGCGGTGATGCACGGCTGGCGCGTAACCTGCGCATGGCCCGGCAAGGGCTGGGCAACGGCCTGCCAGTGTTGCTGCTGGGCGAGACTGGCACTGGCAAGGAGGTGGTGGCGCGAGCCCTGCACCAGGCCAGCCCGCGAGCGGACAAGCCGTTTGTTGCGGTCAACTGCGCCGCCATACCCGAAGGGCTGATCGAATCCGAACTGTTCGGCTACCGCGAAGGCGCCTTCACCGGCTCACGCCGTGGCGGCATGGTCGGGCGGCTGATGCAGGCCCATGGCGGCACGCTGTTCCTCGACGAAATCGGTGACATGCCGCTGGCCCTGCAGGCGCGGCTGTTGCGCGTGCTGCAGGAGCGCCGGGTCGCGCCGCTGGGCGCGGGCGACGAGCAGGACATCGACGTGGCACTGATCTGCGCGACCCACCGCGACCTCAAGCGCCTGGTGCAGGAACAGCACTTTCGCGAAGATTTGTACTACCGGGTCAATGGCGTATCCCTGCGCCTGCCGGCCTTGCGCGAACGCGATGACCTGGCGGGCATCATCGAGGGCTTGCTGGACAAGGCCGGCGCCAGGGGCGTGACCCTCGACCCGGCCCTGACGGCGTTGCTCGAAGGCTTCGACTGGCCGGGCAATATCCGCCAGCTGGAAATGGTCGTGCGAACCGCCCTGGCCATGCGCGAGGACGGCGAGCAGGTGCTGACCCTCGAGCACCTGACTGACTGCCTGCTGGATGAACTGGCCAGTGGCGCGGCGCCATCCGGTAGCCTGAAGGACAACGAGATGGAGCTGATCCGCACTGCGCTGGCCCGGCATCAGGGCAATGTCTCGGCGGCTGCCGAAGCCCTGGGCATCAGCCGGGCGACGCTGTACCGCAAGCTCAAACAGTTGCGTGGCTGACATGGGTAACCTGTTCGCCAGGCTGGTGGAGTCCAGCAACCCGCTCCTCATGCGCCAGGCCCTGGCGTGGCTATACGGTTTCGTCCGCCCCCATCGACGGGCTATCGGCGTACTGCTCGCCTTGTCCTTCGGTGCATCGCTGCTGGCCCTGGTACAACCCTGGCTGGTCAAGACGCTGATCGACGAAGGCCTGTTGGCCAAGGACTACCAGACCCTCTGGCACATGGCGGCGATCATGATTGGCGCCGGCCTGCTGGGCACCGTGCTGGCGGGCGTCAACCGCTACCTGCACACACGGTTGTCGGGGCGCATTCTGTTCGCCCTGCGCGATGACCTCTATCGCCACTTGCAGCAGTTGTCGCCGACCTTCTACGGGCGCCGGCGTACCGGTGACATTCTCTCGCGGCTCGACGGCGATGTTGCCGAGATCCAGCGTTTTGCCGTGGATTCGCTGTTCTCGGCGGTGTCGGCGGTGATTGGCCTGGTGGGCGCGGTGGCGCTGATGCTGATGCTGTCCTGGCAACTGTCGCTGCTGCTGGCGCTGTTGATCCCGATCGAGGTGCTGTGGCTGCGCTGGATGCGGCGCAAGGTCGAGCGTGAGGTGCGCAACTTGCGCGAGCGCTCGGCGGACGTGTCGTCGTTTCTGGTCGAGACATTGCCGGCGATGAAATTCATCCAGGCTGCCGGCCAGCAAAATCGAGAGGCCGGGCGCCTGGACCAGCTAGGGCAGGGCTACATGCGCCAGCTGCTCAAGGTGCAGGTGACCGAGTTCTTCACCCAGGCGATCCCTGGCACCTTGACCTCCTGGTGCCGTGCCTGCGCGTTCCTGGTTGGCGGCTGGTGGGTGATCCAGGGGACCTGGCAGCTCGGCGCATTGATTGCGTTTTCCACCTACATGGGCATGGCGGTCGGCCCGGTGCAGAGCCTGTTGGGCCTGTACGTGGCGGTGCAGCGCATGGCGGTGAGCCTGGGCCGGGTAATGGAGCTGAAGCAGGAGGCCGTGGCAGTGCGCGAAGCAGAAACACCCAGGCCCATGCCCCAAGGGCCCGGCGAGCTGCGCCTGGAAGGCGTGTGCTTTGCCCATGACGGGCGCCAGGGGGCGGTGCTGGCCCAGGTCGATGCCTGCATCGCCGGTGGCCTGAAGGTCGCCATCAGCGGTGCCTCCGGTGTCGGTAAATCGACCCTGATCGACCTGCTGCAGCGCTTCTACGACCCGGATGCCGGGCGCATCCTGCTCGACGGCGCCGACCTGCGCGAGCTTGACCTGGCCGCTGTGCGCCAGCGTATTGCCGTGGTCAGCCAGGACATCGTGCTGTTCCGCGGCACCCTGGCGCAGAACCTGGCCTACGGTGCCCCGCAGGCCAGCCGTGGGGAGCTGGAACGGGTGGTGCAACTGGCCCACCTCGACAGCCTGGTCGAGAGCCTGCCGCTGGGCCTGGACGGGCTGCTCGGTGAGCGTGGCCAGCAGCTGTCCGGTGGGCAGAAGCAACGTATCGCCATCGCTCGAGCGGTGCTCCAGGCCCCATCGATCCTGGTGCTCGACGAAGCCACCTCGGCGGTGGACGAAGCCACCGAACGCGAAGTGATTGCCGCTATCGACGAACTGTTCGCCGGGCGCACGCGCATCTTGATCAGCCACCGCGCCTCGACGCTGGCCGACGCCGACCTGCATCTGCACCTGCAAGGTGGGCAGCTGCGCGTATTGCCCCAAGAGGCGATCAAGCATGGCCGCTGAGCTCAGGGTCGGCGTGATCGACAGTGGTTGTGCGCCATCGCAGGCATTGGTCATGGCGCGACGCTTCTGGCTGGAAGAGGGCGTGCTGTGCGAGGGCGAGTTGCAAGCTGACCGGCTTGGCCATGGCAGCGCCGTGGTCACCAGGCTGCAAGCTGAGGCCGGCGAGCTGCCGCTGCTGCTGGCCCAGGTGTTTACCGAGCAAGGCAGTACCAGCGCCTTGCAGGTTGCCGCCGGGTTGTTCTGGTTGGCGGAGCAGGGCGTTACGTTGATCAACCTCAGCCTTGGCCTGCAGCAGGATCGGCCGGTGCTGCGCCAGGCGTGCGCCGAGGTGCAGGCAGCCGGGGTGCTGCTGTGTGCGTCCAGCCCGGCGCAGGGTAATGCGGTGTATCCGGCCTGCTACCCGGGCGTCATCCGTATTACCGGTGATGCCCGTTGCACGCCGGGGCAGTGGTCTTGGCTGGGTACTGCCCAGGCCGATTTCGGTGGTTACGTGGGCGAGCGCGGCATGGCCGGGGCAAGCCTGGGTTGTGCCGCTGTCACCGGGCGGATTGCGGCGCTGTTGCAGCGCCAGCCTGGCATGGACCGCCAGCAGGTGCATGCCTGGCTGCAGGCGAATGCTGCGTTCAGCGGCCCAGAGCGCCGAGGTGCAGCAGATGCATGAGCCGCGCATTCTGGTGTTGGGCGCCGGGCCTGCCGGCGCCGCTACCGCGCTGGGCCTGCGCCGTCTGGGTTACCCGGTGACGGTGGTCTCCGACTGGCGGCGTTTTGCCGCCGTGGAAGGGGTTTCACAGCGGGTGCTGGAGGGGCTGCGCCATGCCGGCCTGGGCGGCGCCCTGGCCGAGGCGGCGGTGCCGGCGACACGCCAGGTGCGCTGGAATGGCCAGCACTTGCAACTCAATCAGGAATACCTGCTCGACCGCGAGCGCTTTGATCGTGCGTTGCGTGATGACTTGCTGCGCGCAGGAGTGACAGTGGTACAAGGGCGTGTGCGTGAAGTTGCGCGCGCCGAGGGCTATCAGGTTCGGCTGGATGATGGGCAACTGCTTCAGGGCAGCTTCCTGGTCGAGGCGCGCGGCCGCCAGGCACCGTTGGCGGCGGACCGTTTGCGTGGGCCGGAAACGGTAAGCCTGCTCAACCTCTGGCAATCAGCACCTGGCAAGCCGGCGTCGGCGGTGGAAAGCCTGGACGATGGCTGGGCCTGGATGGCCCGGTTGGCTGACGGGCGTTGCTATTGGCAGGTGACCCTGGACGCCGACGGGCTGCCGGGCAAGGCGGCGCTGCCCGAATTTTGCGCCGCACGCCGTCGAGCCTCGGCACTGGTGGCCGAGCTGTTCGATGGGCATGCGCTGGAGCCTGCACAGGTGCACGCGCGCAGCAGCACGGCCATTCTCGCTGGCGACTGTGTCGGGGACGACTGGTTGCGGGTGGGCGATGCGGCGATGGCGGTTGACCCATTGTCGGGGAACGGGATATTCCAGTCGCTGTCGTCTGCGCTGCAGGCGCCAGTGGTGATCAATACCTTGCTGCGCCGGCCAGAGCGTGCCGCACTGGCGAAGCAGTTTCATCAGCAGCGTATCGAGCAGCTGTTTTTGCGCTTTGCCCGTATCGGGCGGGATTTTTATGGGCAGGAGCTTGAGCGTGCCGGGCAGCCATTCTGGAGGCGCCGTCAGGCCTGGCCGGATGCGCAGCCGTTGCACCTGGCGGCGGACTGGAAGGCTGTCAGGGTGGCGCGGCGACCTGTGTTGCGCGATGGATTCGTGGACGAGGCCGAGGTGGTGGTGACGGCGGATCAGCCATTGGGGGTTTGGCATTTGCAGGGGATCGAGCTGGCGCCGGTGGTGTGCAGTTTGCTTGCAGGTGAATTGCTCGATGAAGTATTGAATGGAAAATCCAGGGAACAACAGATGATGCTGCGGCGGTGGCTCGGCGAGCAGGGTTACATCTGAGATCTTGGGGCCGCTTTGCGGCCCTTTCGCGACGCAAGGCCGCTCCTACAAGAGTGCGCGTACTCTTGTAGGAGCGGCCTTGCGTCGCGAAAGGGCTGCAAAGCAGCCCCATTCTGAATATCAGAGCTTGATCAGCACCGATTTGAGCTCGGTGTAGTGCTCGATGGCTGCGGCGCCCATCTCACGGCCGACACCGGACATCTTGTAGCCACCAAACGGCAGCGCCGGGTCCAGCGCGCTGTGGCAATTGACCCACACCGACCCCGACTTGATCCGCGGAATCATCCGGTGCACTGCCGCCAGGTCGTTGGACCAGATGCTCGCGCCCAGGCCATAGGGGTTGTCGTTGGCCATGCCGATCACTTCGTCGATGTCGTCGAACGGCATCGCCACCAGCACCGGCCCGAAGATCTCCTCCTGCACCAGGCGATGGCGCTGGTCGACGTCGACGATCACCGTCGGTTTGACGAAGTAACCCGGGCCGAACCCTTCACCGCCGCAGGCGATGGTCGCCCCCAGTTCACGGCCGAGCTCGATGTAGCCGGTGACCCGGTCCTGCTGCTTGGCCGAGATCAGCGGCCCCATCTGTACCGCCGGGTCCAGGCCGCTGCCGAGCTTCATGCCGTTGGCAATGCCGGCGATATCGGCCACCACGTTGTCGAAGTGCTTGCGGTGCACATACAGGCGCGAGCCTGCGCAGCACACCTGGCCCTGGTTGAAGAAGATCGCCGTGGCGGCGCCGGCGGCGGCTTCCTGCAGGTTGGCGTCGGGCATGACGATGGTCGGCGACTTGCCGCCGAGCTCCAGGGTGACACGGGTCATGTTGTCCATGGCCGCCTTGCCGATCAGCTTGCCCACTTCGGTGGAGCCGGTGAAGGTCAGCTTGTCCACGCCCGGGTGGCGGCTCAGTGCTGCGCCAGCGTTCAGGCCGGTACCGGTGATCACGTTGAATACCCCGGCCGGGTAGCCTGCCTCGTCTACCAGCTCAGCCAGCTTGAGCGCTGTCAGCGGGGTTTCGTCGGCCGGCTTGAGCACCACGGTGCAGCCGGTGGCCAGGGCCGGGCCGAGCTTCCAGCAGGCCAGCAGCAGCGGGAAGTTCCAGGCGACGATGGCGCCGACCACGCCGACGGCCTCGCGGCGCACGAAGCCATGGAACTGGTCGTTGGGCATCAACGGCATGGACGCTTCGACGGTGCTACCCTCGATCTTGGTGGACCAGCCGGCCATGTAGCGCAGGAAGTCGATGGCCAGTTGCACGTCCATGACCTTGGCCACCGCAGCGCTCTTGCCATTGTTCAAGCATTCCAGCTCGGCCAGTTGCTGCGCGTCGCGCTCCATCAGGTCGGCCAGGCGCCACAGCAGGTTCTGCCGCTCGCGCGGGCGCACGCGGCTCCACGGCGAGTCATCGAAGGCCTGGCGTGCGGCGCGTACGGCGCGGTCGACGTCTTCCTGCTCGGCGGCGGGCACTTCACCGAGGACTTCACCCGTGGCCGGGTTGCGGAACGACAGCGTGCGACCGCTGGCGGCGTCCTGCCAGTCGGCGCCGATGCGCATCTTCAGCTTGCGTTCGAGGAAGGCGCGGGTGGCGGGCAGGATGGGCAGTTCGGAAAGCATGGGGCTGTGCCTCTTGTCATTGGATGTGGCGAGCACTGGCGCAATGCGCGTGCCAAGGTGGTGCGAAGGGCGCAAGGCATTGAACTGGCGGGGTTTTGCCTGGGTGCAAGGTCAGGCTTGCAGGCCTGCGCTGTTGCACATTGAGACGCTGTGAGACGGTGGTGACACAGTGGCTGTGCTGGCTTCTTCGCGGGCAAGCCCGCGGCCACAGGACTTGCGCAGTACATGAGTTGTGCGCTGTACCTGTGGGAGCGGGCTTGCCCGCGAAGGCCTGCAGAGCAGGCCCTGTCTCAGGATGAAACACCTTGTCGCGAAATGGCACGCTCCAAATACCCAGGCAAGCGCTGGGCGCTGCCGGTGAAAGCCGCTAAAAGATTGAAATACAACGCTTTTAGCCCACCTGGCACAGTTTCTGTATCACAACTGTCACATGCACACCTGCTGTACCAAAGCGTGTGAAAAACGATAAGAACAACAACCGTGGAGGTCTGACCTTGAAGACGACTCGACTCCGGCGGCATGCGGGCAAACTGGCGCTGGTCGCCGCCGCACTGCTGGGCACCCAGGCCATGGCGGCCGAGCAGGGCCCGAGCCTGTTGCAGAACAAGTGCATGGGGTGCCATATCCCCGAGGGCAACGATACCTACAGCCGCATCAGCCACCAGCGCAAGACGCCGGAGGGCTGGCTGATGAGCATCGCCCGCATGCAAGTCATGCATGGCCTGCAGATCAGCGACGATGACCGGCGTACCCTGGTCAAGTACTTGGCCGACAAGCAGGGCCTGGCGCCAAGCGAGACCGATGGCGTGCGCTACGCCATGGAGCGCCGGCTCAACACTGTCGAGCACTTCGACACCCAGCTCAGCGAAACCTGTGGCCGTTGCCACTCCGGTGCCCGTGTCGCCCTGCAGCGGCGCCCGGCGCAGGAATGGGAACACCTGATCAACTTCCACCTCGGCCAATGGCCATCCCTCGAATACCAGGCCCAGGCGCGTGATCGCGACTGGCTGGAAATTGCCCTCAAGCAAGTGGTCCCGAACCTGGCCAAGCGCTTCCCGCTGGAAAGCCCGGCCTGGGCCGAGTGGCAGAAGGCCAAGCCGACCGCCGACGCGCTGCCGGGGCAGTGGGCGTTCAGCGGCCACATGCTGGCCAAGGGCGATGTGCGCGGGGTGATGACGGTCAGCGCCGACCAGGGCGATACCTTCAAGGTCGAGGTCAAAGGCAGCTACGCCGACGGTACCCCGTTCAACGGCACTGGCACGGCAATTCTCTACAACGGCTATGAGTGGCGCGGCAACGTACAGGTCGGCGACAGCAACCTGCGCCAAGTGTTCGCTGCGCTGGATGGCGAAATGAAAGGCCGCATGTTCGAAGCCGATCACGACGAGCGTGGCCTGGACTTCACCGCAGCCAAAGAAGGCAAGGCGCGCTTGCTGGCGGTTCAGCCTGAGTTCATCAAGGCCGGGGGCGAGAGCGAGATCACCCTGGTCGGCACTGGCCTGGCCGGCAAGCCTGAACTGGGCGCTGGCGTGGAGGTGACCGAGGTGCTGGAGCAGACCCCGACCCTGGTGCGTGTGAAAGCCCGCGCTGCGGCAGATGCCAAGCCTGGCCAGCGCGAGGTCACGGTCGGTGCGCTCAAGGGCGTCAACCTGGCGGTCTACGACAAGGTCGAGGAAGTGAAGGTGGTGCCGGCGTTCTCCATTGCCCGTATCGGCGAGAACGGCGCTTCGGTGCCCAAGGTCCAGGGCCGTTTCGAAGCCGAGGCCTGGGGCAAGGACGCCAGCGGCCAGCCACTGCGTATCGGCTATCTGCCGGCTACCTGGGCGGTGGAACCCTTCAACGAGCGTGCTGGTGAAGACGAAGACGTCAAGTTCGCCGGGCAGATGCAGGCCGACGGCGTGTTCGTGCCGGGCGGCGCAGGCCCCAACCCGGCGCGCAAGATGGGCACCAACAACGCCGGTAACCTGAAGGTCATCGCCACGCTGGCCGATGGCGGCCAAAAGGGCGAGGGCCACATGATCGTCGCGGTGCAACGCTGGAACAACCCGCCACTGCCGTAACGGCAGGGCGTAACGGTTTTTCCAACGGATCGATTATCGGGAGGTCGCCATGGGCGTACTACTGAACCTTGTCGAGCGCAACCTGCACGAAGTGCAGGTCGATGCCGACCGCATGCTGTTCCATATTCCCAGCAGTTCGCTGTTTGCCACCGATGCGGTGACCGGCAGCATCATCGATGCTTTGCGCCAGCAAGGCTGCTCGGCCGAAGAGCTGATGCAGCGCCTGGGCCAGCAGTTTGCCGGCGATGATATCCAGGACACCCTGCGCGAGCTGATCGCGCTGGAACTGGTCAGCGACGGCTCGCCGCTGACCCCGGAAATCGCCCTCAAGCAGGTCGAGCGCACTGCGCTGAACACCGTGGTGCTCAACGTCAACACCGGTTGCAACCTCAGCTGCACCTACTGCTACAAGGAAGACCTGGACAAACCGTCCGCCGGCAAGAAGATGAGCACCGCCACCGCCGAAGCCTCGGTGGAGATGCTGCTCAAGGAGTCGCCCAACGAGGAGCGCTACAGCGTGGTGTTCTTCGGTGGCGAGCCGCTGTCCAACCGGCCGCTGATCGAGCACATGGTCGCGTACTGCGAGCGGCGCTTCGCCGAAGCTGGCAAGCAGGTGGAGTTCATCATGACCACCAACGCGACCCTGCTCACCGAAGAGATCATCGACTGGCTCAACGCCCACCG
Organism: Pseudomonas putida; assembly: GCF_002025705.1. Taxonomy (NCBI): domain Bacteria; kingdom Pseudomonadati; phylum Pseudomonadota; class Gammaproteobacteria; order Pseudomonadales; family Pseudomonadaceae; genus Pseudomonas; species Pseudomonas putida. The sequence goes on from NZ_CP018846.1 coordinate 2,443,531, forward strand.
CTTCGGCTTGTCGATCAGCATCGACGGCCCGAAGACCGTGCACGACCGCAACCGCATCACCGTGGGCGGGCAGGGCACCTATGACGTGGTGCGGCGCAAGGCCGACCTGCTGCTGTCGCGCTACACCAGCCGCCCGGTGGGTGCACGGGTCACGCTGACCCGTGGCATTACCGACGTCGAAACCATCTGGAACCACCTGTTCAACGAAATGGGCTTCGCCGAAGTCGGCTTTGCCCCGGTCACCTCCGGCGACATGGCCGACTTCAACCTTACCGGCGAAGAGCTGGTGCAGGTGTTCGCCAACATGAAGGCGCTTGGCCGCAAGTACCTGGAGGCAGCGCTGGAGCACCGCAACATCGGCTTTTCCAACCTGCACCAGCTGATCACCGACATCCACGAAGGCCACAAGAAAGCCCTGCCGTGCGGTGCCGGGCTGAAGATGCTGGCCGTGGACCACGAGGGCGAGCTGAACCTGTGCCACCGCTTCACCGGCTCCAGCCTGCCGACCTTCGGCAACGTTCACCAGGGGGTGAAGCAGGCTCAGCTAAACGACTTCCTGTCCCAGCGCCTGGACCGCAGCAACACCGGCTGCGAAAGCTGCCGCATTCGCAACCTGTGCTCCGGCGGCTGCTACCACGAGAGCTACGCCCGCTACGGCGACCCGCAGCACCCGACCTACCACTACTGCGAGCTGATGCGCGACTGGGTCGATTTCGGCATCGAAGTCTACAGCCGCATCATGGCCGCCAACCCGGCCTTCATCGACCGCTACATCACCCCGCGGAAGGCGCACTGACATGAAGCACTTGAAGCCCCTGAACAACAAGGCGCGCATCCTCGAGCAGGCCGCCGCCGAAGACCGCGTCGAAGAAGTCATGGCCATGAGCGCGGTGGCTGGTTGCACCGCCACCACCGACCCGGGTTGGGAAGTGGACGCCTTTGGTGGCGTCAGCTCGCTGTGCCAGCCGATGGAAGCCGACCTTTATGGTTGTTCCGACCCTTGCTGGTGGCCGGCCCAGGTGCCGGACATGATGAGCACCTACCAGGACTGGAACGCCCAGGCGAACAACTCCCAGGAAGACTGGCGCAACCTCGGCACCGTGTTCCCGAAAGACAAGTGACCGGCCCAACAAGAATGACAAGGGGAAACCGCATGAAAGCTGGACGCTGCGCGCAACTCGCGCTGACCATCGCCGCCACGGCCTGCGCCTGGGCGGTACAGGCCGATGATGCCGGGCCGGCCCTCAAGGCTGGCCAGGAATACCTGATCACCACCAATTACCCGAACAACCTGCACGTCATCGACGTGGCCAGCGACACGCTGTACAAAAGCTGCCAGATGCCCGACAAGTTCGGCCCCGGCACGGCGATGATGGCGCCGGACAACCGCACCGCCTACGTGCTCAACAACCACTATGCCGACATCTACGGCATCGACCTGGACACCTGCAAGACCACCTTCCACGCCAACCTGTCCAGCGTGCCGGGCGAAGTCGGCAAGTCGATGTACTCGTTCGCCCTGAGCCCGGATGGCAAAGAGGTGTACGCCACGGTCAACCCGACCCAGCACCTGAACGACCACTACGTGGTCAAACCACCGCGCCTGGAGGTGTACAGCACCGCCGACGGCCTGGAGGCCAAGCCGGTGCGCACCTTCCCGATGCCGCGCCAGGTCTACCTGATGCGCGCCGCCGACGATGGCAGCCTGTTCGTTGCCGGGCCGGACATCTACAAGATGGACGTCAAGACCGGCAAGTACACGGTGGCCTTGCCGCTGCGCAACTGGAACCGCAAAGGCTACAGCGCCCCGGATGTGCTGTACTTCTGGCCGCACCAGAGCCCGCGCCACGAGTTCTCGATGCTCTACACCATCGCCAGGTTCAAGGACGCCAAGCAGGACCCGAACGAGGCCGAGCTGCTGTATGGCTACCTGAGTGTCGACCTCAAGACCGGCAAAACCCACACCCAGGAGTTCGCCGACCTGACCGAGCTGTACTTCACCGGCCTGCGTTCGCCGAAAGACCCGAACCAGATCTACGGCGTGCTCAACCGCCTGGCCAAGTACGACATCAAGCAGCGCAAGCTGATCAAGGCGGCTAATCTGGAGCACACCTATTACTGCGTGACCTTCGACAAGAAGGGCGACAAGTTGTACCTGGGCGGTACCTTCAACGACCTGGCGGTGTTCGACCCCGAGACGCTGGAGAAGGTGAAGAACATCAAGTTGCCCGGGGGTGACATGTCCACCACCACGCCGCAGGTGTTCATCCGCTGAACCGGTGTTGGCTTCATCGCGGATAAATCCGCTCCTACAGGCCAGCGGTGCCCTTGTAGGAGCGGATTCATCCGCGATGAGGCCAGGCCAGACAACACAAGAACAACAAGAGAATGCCCATGCCCCAGCCAAGCTACTCCCAGGGCAACCAGACCAAGGCCCTGCTCAGCCAATGCATCGGCGATGCCTTCGACACCACCGTCGCCCGTTTCCCCGAGCGCGATGCGCTGCTGGTCCGCCACCAGGCCCTGCGCTACACCTGGCAGCAGCTGGCCGACGCCGTCGACCAGCACGCCCGCGCACTCATGGCCCTGGGCGTACAACCCGGCGACCGCTTGGGCATCTGGGCGCCCAACTGTGCCGAGTGGTGCATCACCCAGTTTGCCAGCGCCAAGGTCGGCGCGATCCTGGTCAACATCAACCCGGCCTACCGTTCCAGTGAGCTGGACTATGCGCTCGGCCAGTCCGGCTGCCGCTGGGTGATCTGCGCCGACGCCTTCAAGACTTCCGATTACCACGCCATGCTGCTGGGCCTGGTCCCGGGCCTGGCTAACGGTCAGCCCGGCGCCTTGAGCTGCGAGCGCTTCCCCGAGCTGCGCGGCGTGGTCAGCCTGGCGGTTTCACCACCGCCCGGCTTCCTCGCCTGGCATGACTTGCAATCCCGCGCCGAGTCCGTCAGCCCTGCAGCCCTGGCCGAGCGCCAGGCACAATTGCGCTGCGACGACCCGATCAACATCCAGTACACCTCCGGTACCACTGGCTTCCCCAAGGGCGCCACGCTCAGCCACAGCAACATCCTCAATAACGGTTACATGGTCGGCGAAAGCCTGGGCCTGACCGAGCATGACCGCCTGGTGGTACCGGTGCCGCTGTACCACTGCTTCGGCATGGTCATGGCCAACCTCGGTTGCATGACCCACGGCAGCACGCTGATCTACCCGAATGACGCCTTCGACCCGCTGGCGACCCTGCGCGCCGTGGCCGAGGAAAAGGCCACCGCCCTGTATGGCGTGCCGACCATGTTCATCGCCGAACTGGACCACCCGCAGCGCGGCGACTTCGACCTTTCGAGCCTGCGCACCGGGATCATGGCCGGCGCCACTTGCCCCATCGAAGTGATGCGCCGGGTAATCGGCGAAATGCACATGGCCGAGGTGCAGATTGCCTACGGCATGACCGAAACCAGCCCGGTGTCGCTGCAGACCGGCCCCGACGACGACCTGGAGCGCCGCGTGACCAGTGTCGGGCGCACACAGCCTCGGCTGGAAAACAAGGTGATCGATGCCGACGGCAATACGGTGCCGCGTGGCGAGATCGGCGAGCTGTGCACCCGCGGCTACAGCGTGATGCTCGGCTACTGGAACAACCCCAAGGCGACCGCCGAGAGCATCGACAGTGACGGCTGGATGCACACCGGCGATCTGGCGGTGATGGACGAGCAGGGCTATGTGCGCATCGTTGGGCGCAGCAAGGACATGATCATTCGTGGCGGCGAGAACATTTATCCACGGGAGCTGGAGGAGTTCTTCTTCACTCACCCGGCGGTGGCCGATGTGCAGGTGATCGGCGTGCCGTGCAGCAAATATGGCGAGGAGATCGTCGCCTGGGTGCGCCTGCACCCGGGGCATACCGCGAGCGCGGACGAACTGCGCGAGTGGGCGAAGGCGCGGATCGCGCACTTCAAGGTGCCCAGGTATTTCCGCTTTGTCGACGAGTTCCCGATGACGGTGACCGGCAAGGTGCAGAAGTTCAGGATGCGCGAGATCAGTATCGAGGAACTGACCAATGGCTAACTGCATTGCGCCGCTGCGCGATCTTTTAACTGCATGGTGCCGCTGCGCGATCTTTGTAGGAGCGGCCTTGTGTCGCGAAAGGGGCCGCAGAGCGGCCCCAGCAGTTAATGCATTACTGCTGAAATCCTGGGGCTGCTTTGCAGCCCTTTCCGACCGGTCCGGCGCCCCGGCAAGGCCGCTCCTACATCGACCGCGTCACGTATTTAGTCGAGCAGCAACTCCGGGCTATTGAAATTGCTCAACCTGCGATCATCCCCGGCACACTCAAACCCCTGCACAGCCTCCCGCAGCAAGGCCTTCTGCAAACTCCGCTCACCCGCCGCCCAGGCCTGCTCCAGCACCGGCAGCACCTGGCGTGGCAGTACGCTGAACATCGGCTGCCAATACCCACCCTGACGCACCATCGCGGCACTGTTCCCGTCGATAGCCAGTTGCCTGAGTACATCGATCAGTCCTTGATCAACCAATGGCGCATCGCACGCCAGCAGCACCACCCATTCATGCCTGGCCACTTGCAGCCCGGCAATCACACCGGCCAGTGGCCCTGGATAGTCCGCTTCGGCATCCCCTACCAGTTGGTCGGCATAGGCGGCATACGCCTGCTGGTTGCGGTTACAGGAAATCACCAGGTCATCGCTGAGCGGCCGCACGGTACGGTGGATATGCGCAACCAAGGGCTCGCCGCGCCATTCCATCAGGCCTTTGTCACGCCCGCCCATGCGCTGGCCGCGGCCACCGGCGAGGATCAGAACGGAGCAGGGGGGCAGTGTTTCTGGCATGAAAAAGGGTTCCGGGCAGTCAATGCCCGGAACCCTCTCATTCAACGCTCGGCTTGTCCAGTCAGGCTTCGCCGGCCTGCGTCTGTTCGGCCTTGGTACGGCCGCGCCCGGCCAGGCGCATCACCACCACGAAGAATACCGGCACGAACACCACCGCCAGCGTGGCACTGAGCATGCCGCCGATCACCCCGGTACCGATCGCCTGCTGGCTCGCGGAGCTGGCACCGGTGGCGATGGCCAGTGGCACCACGCCGAGGATGAAAGCCAGCGAGGTCATGACGATCGGCCGCAGACGCAGGCGTGCGGCCTGCAGTGCTGCGTCAGCGGCGTCCACGCCTTGGTCGACCAGGTGTTTGGCGAACTCGATGATCAGGATGGCGTTCTTCGCCGACAGGCCGATCAGGGTAATCAGGCCGACCTTGAAGAACACATCGTTGGGCATGCCGCGCAGGGTCACGGCCAGCACCGCACCGAGCACGCCGAGCGGCACCACCAGCAGCACCGCGGTAGGGATCGACCAGCTTTCGTACAGCGCCGCCAGGCACAGGAACACCACCAGCAACGACAGCGCCATCAGCAGCGGCGCCTGGCTGCCGGACAGGCGTTCCTGCAGCGACAGGCCGGTCCATTCCAGGCCAGCACCGGCCGGCAGTTGCGCGACCAGGCGCTCGATCTCGGCCATGGCCTCGCCCGAGCTGTGGCCGGCTGCCGGCTCGCCGGAAATCGACACCGCCGGGTAGCCGTTGTAGCGGGTCAGCTGCACCGGGCCGCTGACCCACTTGGCCTGGACGAACGCACCCAGTGGCACCATCTTGCCGCTGTTGTTGCGCACGTGGATTTTCAGCAGGTCCTCGACCTGGCTGCGCTGGTCGCCTTCGGCCTGCACCACCACCCGCTGCATGCGGCCCTGGTTGGGGAAGTCGTTGACGTAGCTGGAGCCCACGGCTACATCCAGCACCGAGCCGATGTCGGCGAACGACACGCCCAGGGCGTTGGCCTGGCGGCGGTCGATTTCCAGTTGCACCTGCGGGCTCTCCGCCAGCGAAGACTCACGCACGTTGGCCAGCACCTTGCTCTTCTGCGCGCCGGCCAGCAGCTCGTCGCGGGCGGCCATCAGCGCTTCATGGCCCATGCCGCCGCGGTCCTGCAGGCGCAACTCGAAGCCGGTCGATTCACCCAGGCCGTCGATTGGTGGTGGCAACACCGAATAGGCCACGGCGTCCTTGAGCTGGGTGAAGGCCATGGTGGCCCGGTCGGCGATCGATTGCGCGCTGTCATCGGCGCCGCGCTCGGACCAGTCCTTGAGCGTGGTGAAAGCCAGCGCGGCGTTCTGGCCGCTGCCCGAGAAGCTGAAACCCAGGATCAGCGTGGTGTTGCCCACGCCCGGCTCCTCGGCGTTGTGCGCCTCGATCTGCGCCGCCACCTGCTCGGTGCGCATGCGGCTGGCGCCCGGCGGCAGCTGGATATCGGTGATGGTGTAGCCCTGGTCTTCGGTGGGCAGGAACGCCGTGGGCAGCTGGCTGAAGCCATACCCCAGCACTGCCAGCAGCACGCCATACACCAGCAAGTAGCGGCCGCTGCGCTTGAGCGCCTGCAGCACCCAGCGCTGGTAGCCGTTGCTCATGCTTTCGAAGCGGCGGTTGAACCAGCCGAAGAAGCCCTTGCGCTCATGGTGCTCACCCTTGGCCAATGGCTTGAGCAAGGTGGCGCACAGCGCCGGGGTCAGGCTCAGGGCGAGGAAGGCCGAGAACAGGATCGACACCGCCATCGACAGCGAGAACTGCTGGTAGATCACCCCCACCGAGCCTTTCATGAAGGCCATGGGCAGGAACACGGCCACCAGCACCAGGGTAATGCCGACGATGGCGCCGCTGATCTGGCCCATGGCCTTGCGCGTGGCCTCCTTGGGCGGCAGGCCTTCCTCGGCCATGATCCGCTCGACGTTCTCCACCACCACGATGGCGTCGTCGACCAGGATGCCGATGGCCAGGACCATGCCGAACAGAGTCAGTACGTTGACCGAGAAGCCCATGGCCAGCATCACCGCGAAGGTGCCCATCAGCGCCACCGGCACCACCAGGGTCGGGATCAGCGTGTAGCGCAGGTTCTGCAGGAACAGGAACATCACCGCAAACACCAGCAACATGGCCTCGAACAGGGTGTTGATGACTTGCTGGATCGACACCTTGACGAATGGCGAGGTGTCGTAGGGGATGTCGTACTTGACGCCTTCTGGGAAGTAGCGCGACAGCTCCTGCATCTTCGCCCGCACCAGGGTGGCGGTTTCCATGGCGTTGGCCCCTGGCGCCAGCTGCACGCTGAAGGCGGTGGCCGGCTTGCCGTTCAGCCGCGTGCCGTACTGGTACTCCTGGGCGCCGACCTCGACCCGGGCGACATCGCCGACGGTGACGCTGGAGCCGTCCGGGTTGGCGCGCAGGACGATGGCGGCGAATTCTTCGGGCGTGCTCAGCTGGCCCTTCACCACCACGTTGGCGGTGATTTCCTGGGTGTTGCGGGCGGGCAGGTCGCCGATGCTGCCGGGGGCCACCTGGGCGTTCTGTGCGGCGATGGCCTCGGCCACGTCGTTGGGCGTGAGGTTGAAACCGATCAGCTTGCTCGGGTCGATCCAGATGCGCATGGCGCGTTCGGAACCATACAGCTGCGCCTTGCCGACACCCTTGAGGCGGCGGATTTCGTTCATCACATTGCGCGCGAGGATGTCGGATAGCGCGGTTTCATCGAGGCTGCCGTCCTCGGAGGTGAGGGTGCCGAGCAGCAGGAACCCGGTGGACACCTTCTCTACCTGCAGGCCTTGCTGGGTCACCTGGCGCGGCAGGCGCGACTCGACCACCTTGAGGCGGTTCTGCACGTCGACCTGGGCCAGGTCCGGGTGGGTGCCAGGCTCGAAGGTGGCGGTGATGGTGGCGCTACCCAGGCTGCTTTGCGACGAGAAGTACAGCAGGTTGTCGGCGCCATTGAGCTCCTGCTCGATCAGGCTGACCACGCTTTCGTCCAGGGTCGCTGCCGAGGCGCCCGGGTATACGGCATAGATCTCCACCTGCGGCGGCGCCACGTTGGGGTACTGCGCCACCGGCAACTGGGGGATGGCCAGGGCGCCGGCGAGCAGGATGAACAGGGCGACGACCCAGGCGAAGATCGGGCGGTCGATGAAGAACTGCGGCATGGATCAGGCCCTCACTGGCCGGTGTGCTGGACGATGGGCTGGGCGGCAGGGTCGACCTGTACCTGGTCGCCCGCCTTGACGTGCTGCAGGCCTTCGACCACCACCCGTTCGCCGGGCGCCAGCCCCTCGCTGACCAGCCAGCGGTCACCCTGCACGCTGCCCAGTACCACCTGGCGTTCGCTGACGCGCTCCTGAGTGTCGACCACCAGCACTTTTGGCACCCCGGCGCTGTCACGCAGGATGGCCCGCTGCGGCACGCTCAAGCCTTTGGGTTGCACGGCCTGCTCCAGGCGCACGCGCACGTAGCTGCCCGGCAGCAGGTCGAGGTCCGGGTTGGGGAACTCGCTGCGCAAGGTGATCTGGTTGGTGCTCGGGTCGACGCTGATGTCGGAGAACAGCAGCTTGCCCGGCAGCGGGTAGGCGCTGCCATCGTCCTGAATCAGGGTGGCGCGGGCCTGGCCGTCGGCGGCCTGCTGCAGTTCACCGGCGCGCAGCGCTCGGCGCAGGGCGTTGAGCTCGCGGGTCGACTGGGTCACGTCGGCGTGAATCGGGTCGAGCTGCTGGATGGTCGCCAGCGGCGTGGTTTCGTTTTGCCCGACCAGTGCGCCTTCGGTGACCAGGGCGCGGCCGATGCGCCCGGATATCGGCGCGGTGACGGTGGCGTAACCGAGGTTCAGGCGGGCGCGCTCCAGCGCGGCCTTGGCTTCGGCAACGGCCGCGTCGGCCTGCAGGAAGGCGGCACGAGCGTTGTCGTATTCCTGGCGGCTGACGGCCTTGTCGTCCACCAGCTGGCGGTAGCGTTGCTCTTGCAGGCGCGCCTGGTACAGCGTGGCCTCGGCCTTGGCCAAGGTCGCGCGGGCACTGTCGTGGTCGGCCTTGAACGGCGCCGGGTCGATGAGGAACAGCACATCGCCCTGTTTGACGTCGCTGCCTTCGCGGTACACCCGTTTGAGCACCACGCCAGCGACGCGTGCGCGCACTTCTGCCGTGCGCGGCGCGAGGATGCGCCCGCTCAGCTCGGTACTGATGGCCAGGGGCTGCAGTTGCAGCGTCTCGACCCGTACCTGGGGAACGGGCTGTTTTTCTTCCTGCTCGGCCGCATCGTCGCAACCGGCCAGGGGCAGAGCAAGCAGCGCCACGAGCGCCAGGGGGCGCAGGCGCGGGGGGAGGGTAATAGGCATACGGATCTTCCGATGATGACCTGCGTATCCTAAGGCAACCGTTCCTCGGGTGGCTGTTAACACCTGTAGGACCTGTGTGAAAAAGTGTTAAGAACAGTCCTACCGGTTTGTAGGTTTCTATATTCTGCAGGTATCTGTGCCGGCCTCTTCGCGGGCTTGCCCGCGAAGAGGCCGGTGAAGCTTCCCTCAATTTTCCTAGCAAACCCCTATGCCCAACATTCTCCTGGTCGAAGACGACAGCGCGCTGTCCGAGCTGATCGCCAGTTACCTGCAACGCAACGATTTCCATGTCCGGGTGATTGCCCGGGGCGACCACGTGCTGGATGCCTTTCGCCAAGACAACCCCGACCTGGTGATTCTCGACCTGATGCTCCCCGGCATCGATGGTTTGCAACTGTGCCGCCTGCTGCGCCAGGAGTCGCAGAGCTTGCCGATCCTGATGCTGACTGCCCGCGACGACAGCCACGACCAGGTACTGGGCCTTGAGATGGGCGCCGACGACTACGTGACCAAACCTTGCGAACCACGGGTACTGCTGGCCCGCGTGCGCACCTTGCTACGCCGCAGCAGCGTGAACGAGCCGCGCCTGGACAACCACCAGATCCTTATCGGCGGCTTGCGCATCGACCTCGCCGAGCGCCTGGTCAGCTGGCGCGGCGATGAAGTGGAGCTGTCCAGCGGCGAATACAACTTGCTGGTGGTGCTGGCGCGCAATGCCGGTGTGGTGCTCAGTCGCGACCGCATCCTGCAGCAACTGCGCGGTATCGAGTTCAACGGCACCGACCGCTCGGTGGACGTGGCCATTTCCAAGCTGCGCCGCAAGTTCGATGACAGTGCCGGCGAGGCGCGCAAGATCAAGACCGTGTGGGGCAAGGGTTACCTGTTCAGCCGCGTCGAGTGGGAGTGCTGACCGAGCATGCTGAAAATCCTGGTGCGCCTGTATCTGGTGATCATCGTGGCCTACGCCGGCGCGCTGCTGTTGATCCCGGACACCATCGTCGGCCTGTTCCACGAGCGGTTCATGGCCTACAACCTGGATCAGGCCAAGGGCGTGCAGTCGCTGATCGTCCGCCAGTTCCGCCAGGCGCCGCGCGAACAGTGGCCGGCGGTGGAGCAGGACCTGGCCAAGCTGTTCGCGCCGTTGCAGGTCAACCTGCTGCGTAACGACCAGGCCGGCCTGAGCCCGTCGGAGCAGGCGCGCCTGGAGCATGGCCAGTACGCTGTACGCATCGGCGACTGGGGCTATTACGAAACGGTGCTGGCGCCTCTGGACAAGGACTGGCTGGTGAGCCTGCATTCACCGCCGGACCCGCTGGATATCAACGTGCTGTCCTGGGGCGTGACGGTGCTGATCGGTGCGGCCATGCTCGGCTGCCTGTTGCTGTGGGTATGGCCGCACTGGCGCGACCTGGAGCGCCTGAAGGAAACCGCCCGGCGCCTGGGCCAGGGGCAGATGGCCGAGCGCACGCACATCTCGGCGCACTCGAACATCGGTGAGCTGGCAGGTGTGTTCGACACCATGGCCAGCGACCTCGAACGCCACGTCAATCAGCAGCGCGAGCTGCTCAACGCGGTATCCCACGAGCTGCGCACGCCGCTGACCCGGCTGGATTTCGGCCTGGTGCTGCTGTTTGACGAGGTGCCAGCGGCCAGCCGCAAGCGCCTGCTGGAGCTGGTCGGGCATGTGCGCGAGCTGGACGAGCTGGTGCTTGAGTTACTGTCGTACAGCCGCTTGTACAACGCAGACCAGGCCCGTGAACGGGTCGAGGTGTCGTTGCTGGAGCTGGTCGACAGTGTGCTCGGTGGGTTTGCTGAAGAACTGGATACACGAGGTATCCAGTGGGAGGTGCAGGCCGAGGGCAACCTGCCTCGCTTCGTGCTGGACCCACGCCTGACCGCCCGGGCAGTGCAGAACCTGGTGCGCAATGCCATGCGTTATTGCGATGAAAGCCTGTTGCTCAGGTTGCGCCTGGAGGCAGACGGCGCCTGCCTGTTGACCGTGGAGGACGACGGCATCGGCATTCCGGTGGAGGAGCGCGAGCGGATCTTCCAGCCGTTCTACCGGCTGGACCGCAGCCGTGACCGCAACACGGGTGGGTTTGGCCTGGGGCTGGCGATCAGCCGCCGGGCGATCGAAGGGCAGGGTGGGACGCTGACGGTGGCGCAATCCGCCTTGGGCGGGGCTCAGTTCAGGATTCATCTGCCAGCTGGCTAGTCCACAGCACGAAGCGGTCCTTGCCACGGTGCTTGGCCGCATACAGTGCCTGGTCGGCCTTGACCAGCGCCATGGTCAGGGTGTCTGCAGCGTCCACCTGGGCCAGGCCGATGCTGATAGTCACCGGGTGCGCACCCTGGTCTTCCCGTACACGCTTGCACAAGCTGCCGACTTGCCGCTCGGCCGCTTGCTGGTCCAGGCCCTGGAAGAAGATCGCAAATTCCTCGCCGCCGAGCCTGGCGAACTCATGCTCTCCCATCGATGCCTTGATGTGCAGCGCCACACGCTTGAGCACTTCATCGCCAATGTCATGGCCGAAGCGGTCGTTGACCTTCTTGAAGTTGTCGATGTCGATCATCGCCAGGTATTGCCCAACTGGCGCCTGTTGCAACTGGCGTTCGGCCTTGGTCATGAACGAGCGGCGATTGGGGATTTCGGTCAGCACGTCGACATAGGCCTGTTCGAGCAGCAGCTTGGACATGTAGAAGTTGTGCAGCTTGGCCTGGCGCATCTGCAGGTAGCTGTAGGTCACCAGGCCGCTGAGGAACACGGCATAGCTCAACAGCATCGCGGCTTCGAGGTCGTCCAGGTCGATATTGGTGCGGTAGAACGGGTTGAGCATGGCCCAGGTGATGGCCATGGCGCAGAAGAACGACCAGCGTCGTACCGGCAACACCGAGACGCTGTACAGCACGGTGGAGGTACCCAGCACTAGCCAGACTGGGCGCAGGGCGATCGGGATGCCTTCGATGAGCAGGCGCATGCCCAGGGTGATGATGGCAATGAACAGCAGGTTGAGCACGTCGAAGTGGTGGGCCTTGCGGGTGAAACCCAGTACCACCGTGAGGCTGCACAGCAGCCCAAGGAACAGGCCGGACAACCACGTGAAGCCCTGGTTGCCCAGGTAGCTGACGATGAGGTCGAAGATCAGCCAGACCGTGATGCTGAGGCAGAAGATGAGCTGGCAGAAGCGTCGGGACTGGTCGAATTCATGCTGGCGGAACTCGGCGCGCAGGGCAGCGGGGGCGACTTGCTTGCGTACGTGATCTTCGATGGTTTTGAACATCCTGGCTCCTGTTATTCCTGCTTACCCAGGCCCGGCCTCTTCGCGGGCAAGCCCGCTCCCACAGGACTGAGAAGACCCTGTGGGAGCGGGCTTGCCCGCGAAGAGGCCAGTACAGGCTGACTCAATTCTGTGGCAGAACACCCCGGGCCCAGGGGCGGTAACGCAAGGCAAACACCGCCTCGGCATGGCATCCGCCATTGAGCTTCGGCTCGGCAGGCTCAGCCCTGAACGCCTGGCCTGCGCTGCTCACCTGGCGAAACGCCTCACGCACCACACCCACCCGGCATGGCAGCGCCTGCTCGTAGTTCTGACGCACCAGCGGCGGCAACCGCCCGGTGCCGGCACCGTCCTGCCACCACACCGTCAAGCCCAGCCCGGCCAGTTGATCCAGCCAGGCGCCGTTGACCCGCGGTGCCAGCTTGCCAGCACTGAACGCGCTGATGTGCAGCGGTTTGTCCAGCCGCCGGTTGAAGGCCTGCAACTGGCTGTACAGCGCCTCGCGGCGCCCGGCATCGCGAAAGTGCAGGTCGTCCAGTTCCATTGGCAGGTACCAGCCGCTGACGGGCAACTCCCAGTGCTGGCGAAGTTGTTGGTACTGGCTAAGCGAGCGGCCCAACTGCGACTTCCAGTAGTTGCCCAGGCCATCACCGTCGAGTTCCTCGATGCGCTGGTAGTAGGCCGGGTCCAGGTACAGCCCGAGCACCAGCTCCAGGCCTTGGGCGTGGGCCTCGCGCAGGCTGTTGGCCAGCCAGCCCTGCGCACCGCCGAAATCACTGTCGCCGTAGGCACTCCATTGCACGATCAGGGTCTTGCCCCCCTGTGCCTTGGTGGCGCGCCATAACTGCTGCCACTGCGCCGGGGTCACCGCAGCATCGCGGTTGAGCGGCTGGTAGAACAGGCGCTGGTCGGCCATGGCCGGCAGGCACAGGGCGAGCATGCAGATTGCCAGGAGCGTACGCATCAGAAGGTCATCTCCGCGCCAACCAGCACGCCATTGGCACTTTTGTAGAGGTTGCCACCCAGCGACTGCTGGTACTCGGCGCGTACCTTCAGCGAGCCGCGGTAGGCGTTGTAGCGGTCGTCGTCGAACCACCACTGCCAGCGCACGCCGACCCCGGCACGGGCGTCCTGGCGCCAGTCGTTGCTTGGGTCCTGGCTGGAGAACTCGAAGAAGCCGTAGGGCATGAGCGTCTGTGGCGAATTGCCGGGCAGCTTCCAGGCATGGCCCTGCTGGTAGCGCGACAGCCAGGCGTGGTCACCGGCGCGGGTCCACCAGGCGGCGTCGAGGTAGAGGAAGCGTTCGTTCCAGTCGTCCTCGTCGACCCGCCAGTCGTTGCGCCAGTCGCCTTGGTCGAGGAACGAGGCAGTGGCGCGCAGCAGCAGGTCGTTGCTCGATTCTGCATGGTGGCGCAGGTCACCCCAGTTGCCGCCGACCTTGGCCGGGCTCAGCAGCTCGCCAAGGCTCAAGCCGCTGTAGTGGTCGTCGTCGATCTGCCGTTGGTGATACAGCTCGGCATACAGGTTGAGGTTGGCCTGGCCCAGCGGTTTGTAGCGCAGGCCGACGCCGGTGCCCATGCTTTGCGCATAGTCGGTGCGGCTCTGGCCGCCGAACAGCACCCGGCCGTAGACCGACAAGGTGCTGCCGTTGCGGCTGGGCTCCTCGCCCAGGGCGTGGTCCCACATGGCCAGCTGCACGTTCTGCGATTGCGCGCGCCGTGAAGTGCCGCTGCGCTGGCCATTGTCGAGGAACTTGTCGTTGGTCGAGGTGCCGGCGGGTGACCAGGTGCTGGCCAAGGTGATGGTGTCGCGCCGTGACAGGCTTTCGTGGGCGCGGCGCTGGCGGTACTTGCGGGCTTCGAGGCTGCCGTATTCGTCGTCGGCATCGACCAGATTTTCTTCCACGTCGATTACCCTGCGCAGCTCGCGCCGTGCGGCGGCGCTGTTCTCGGCTTCGTCGTAGCGCAGGGCGAGGGTTTCGCCCAGGCGATAGTCTTCGGGGAAGTCACGGGTAGCGCGTTCCAGATAGGGGATCGACTGGCGGCGCTGGGCCAGGTCCTGCGAGCCTGCCAGGCGCATGCCGTAGTCGGCACGATAGCGTGGCTGATCGGGCGCCAGGCGCACGGCCTCGGCCAGCCAGGCGGTGCTCTGCGCGCTGTCGCCGGCTGACTGGGCGGTGCTGGCGGCCGCGTAGTAGTGGTCGGCACGCGGGTTGTGCGCCAAGGCCTGGCGCTGGAAGCCCAGGGCTGCTTGCAGGTCGCCCTGACGTTGCGCAATGGCGGCGCCCAGTGCCCAGTCATCGGCACTGTGGTGCGCGGAGGCGTCCCAGTAGCGGCGGGCGGCGTTGGCGTCGCCGGCGTTCAGTGCGCCACGTGCGGCCGTCAGGCGGGCGTTGTCGTTCCAGGCACTGGCCGGCAGGCTGCGCCAGATCGGCAGGGCCGCTTCGGAATCGCCAACGGCTTCCAGGGCATAGGCCAGGGGCAGGCGGTTGCCGCCGTCGCCCAGGCGCTCGGCAGCCTGGTAGTAGACCACCGCCTCGCCGGGTTGGTTGGGCATGGCGCAGCGGCCCAGGGCGCGGTACTGGCCAGCTTCGCTCGGGGTTGCCGGTATCGCCTGGCGCACGGCATCGCACTGGCCGTTCTCAGCCAAACGGCCGAGCAGCTGGGCGCGGGCATTGGCGTCGACCCTGGGGATCAGCTCGAGCATGCGCCGGCTGTTCAGCGGGCCATCATTGCGCGCGTAGAGGTTGGCCAGGCGTTGCAGCAGCGAAGGGGTCAGGCGCCCTTGGCGGCGGTCATAGGCCTGTTCCAGCAATGTGCGGGCATGTTCATTCTGGCCTTGTTGCAGCAAGAGGAATGTCGCTTGCTCCAGCGCCGCCAGGTCACCGCTCTGGCGGTAGCGTTTTTCCCATTCGGTGGCCGTGCGCGGTTGTGGCGGCTGCACCGGGTCGCCATACAGGCGTTGCTTGAGCACCGCATAAGCACGCGGATCGGCGTTGGCGGGGCAACCCTTGAACTGCTCACGGGCGACCTCCGGGTCGTGGCGCGACAGCCAGTCGACCGTCTCCAGGCAGGGGCGCTGCAGTTCGTTACTCAGCTGGCGCACCAGCTGTGCATCGTCCCCCTCACGGGCCAGCTCCCACAGTTGCTGGCGTTGCTCGGGTTGCTGCAGTTGTTCGGTCGGCAGTTGCTGCAGCCAGCGCTGCGCCAGCTGGTTGTGGCCGACGGCGATGGCACGGTTGGCCATGGCCAGGCGAGTCTGGTTGGCGGCTTCGGTTGAAGGTGCGCTTTGCAGCAACTTTGTCAGGCCCTTTTCGTCCACCTGCTGGACATAGGCATTGGCCAGCCGCTGCCAGTCTTCAGGCGGCAATTGGCCCTTGTCGGCCAGTGGCTGGAGTTGCTCGATGGTTTCCTTCCAGTTGCGCAATTGCTCGGCAAAGTTGGCGCGGGCCAGGCGCAGCACCTGGCCATCGTCGCGTGGTGGCAGCTGGTTGAGCCAGTCCAGGGCTTTGCCGGCACCGCCGAACTTGGCCAGGCTCAGGCTGTAGGCTTGCCACAGGCGTACGCGCTGAGTGCCGTCGGCGCTGGCCAGCCAATTTTCCACCTGGCTGGCCGCTGGCGGGTCCTGCTCGATCCAGGTCAGGCGCAGCTCCAGCAGGGCGTTGGCGTATTCAGGGCCGTCGCCGAGCTGTTCGGCCATGGCTTCGGCTTCCTTGTAGCGGCGCTGGTGGGCCAGGGCCTCGACCAGCAACGCACGGGCTTCATCGTTGTTCGGCACGCGCTTGAGGACATGGCGGGTCAGGCGTTCGACTTCGGCCCAGTTATCTTTCTTCGCTTCGCGGTAGCTGCGCTCCATGAACGGGTAGCTGGTAAAACGCTGGAACTCGGTCATCGGCGCTGCCTGGGTGGCCAGCGCTGTGGAGCACAGCAACAGGCCGGAAAGGGTCAGGGACAGACGCGGCTTCATGCCACCTCCCGGGTCAGGTCAAAGGCTGCCTGCTGTTCGCTGGCCTGTTCGGCGAGGGCCTGTTGCAGCACCTCTTCGGTAATGATGCCGCGGGCAATCAGGTGTTCGCCGAGGCTCTGCTGCTCGGGGTCGAAATCGATCAGCGCCTGGTTGAACAGGGTGACCGGGACCATGCCGCGCACCTGCAGCAGCGCGCCGAGCATGACCTGGTGCTGGCTGACCCGTTCGAGCAGGTCGGCATCGTCCTGGTGCCGCTCCAGCACGGTCAGCATGTGGTGGGTTTCGGGCTTCTGCCAGGGGCTCGGGTAGTGATAACGCAAGCCCAGCGTGACCCGGCCCTGGGGCGCCAGGCGGCAGCTGACCGGGCGTTTCAGCTGGCGGCTGATCACCCCCAGCGATACCTGGCTGACCGGGCTTTCGCTGGCCAGCACCAGGGTATTGCCGTCTTCGGCGACCGGCAGCACGCCATAGTGCGTGGCCAGCCGGCGAGGCAGCTGGGCGATCAGCTGTGGGTCAAGCTTGAACGGGTTGAGCGGTGCCCAGGGCAGGTCGAGCTGTTCGGCCAGCGTTTCTACCAGCTGCTCGCTGTTCAGCCAGCCCCGCAGCAGCAGTTCACGCCCCAGGCGCCGGCGCACCGGGCTGGTGATCGCCTGCTCCAGCTGTTGTTCGGTGATGTAGCCCTTTTCCACCAGGCGATGGCCCAGTGGCGTCCGCGCTGGCGAGGCGAGGGCAGGGAATTCGTGGGTGGTCTTGTCCCACGCCACCCGCCGCGAGTCGCCCATTTCCATGACCTGGCGAAGGGCGCGCAGGTTGGCAAAGAAGTTGACGAAGTTGCTCCACATCATCCGTGGCGCCGACAGCAGGCCCTCGAAGATGCCGTAATAACGGGTGACGAACCAGCCGCGCTGGAACAGGCGGTTGACCAGCATCAGGCCATTGAGCCAGAGCAGGGTGGTGAGCAGTTGGCTGTCGCTGAGGATCGACATGAAACGCCAGGAATTCGGGGCGATCACGGTCACCAGCCACATGGCCAGCAACACCAGTAGCAACAGGTTGACCAGGAAGCTCAGCAGGTAGGCGAACAGCCCCCGGCGGTCGCGCCAGAGGAAGTAGTTGAGCGCGCCGGTGCGGCTCCAGCCAAGGTTGCTGGTGCCCTGGAAAACGATGCCGACGATCCACCGCGATTTCTGCCGGATGGCGTGCTGCCAGTCGCGCGGGAAGTGCTCGCGCACGCAGATCACCTGGGCGAACTCGCGGCTCATGCCCGGGCGCCACTCATGCTTGAGGGCCAGCGCCGGATCGCTGATGGAGTAGCGGGCAAAGATGCACTTCATGCCCTTCTGCTTCAGGCGAAAGCCGATGTCGTAGTCTTCGGTCAGGCTCTGCACGTCGAAGGCAATGCCATCGCCGTCCTCCAGCAGGGCGCTGATGGCGCGCCGGCTGAAGCAGGTGCCGACACCGGCACTGGGCACCTGGCCGGTCAGGGCCT
This sequence comes from Pseudomonas putida, assembly GCF_002025705.1. NCBI lineage: Bacteria > Pseudomonadati > Pseudomonadota > Gammaproteobacteria > Pseudomonadales > Pseudomonadaceae > Pseudomonas > Pseudomonas putida. The sequence continues at coordinate 2,461,476 of NZ_CP018846.1, forward strand.
CGCGCACGATCACGTCCTTGCCGTGATTCTCGGCGAACTCGTCGACGTAGTGCCCGGCGGTAAAGCCTTTCCATTCCGGCGCGTAGGGGTACACCGGGATCTGGATCATGTCCTTGCTCGGCAGCAAGTAGTTGAACAGGCGCAGTTCCATGGGCGAGATCACGTCTTCGGCGTCATGCAGGATGAAACCGGCGAACTGGATACGGGCATCGTCCTGGAAGCGCAGGATGGCGTCGATGATGTTGTTCAGGCAGTCGGCCTTGCTGGTGGGGCCGGGGCGCGCGCAGACCACTTTGTGCACATTGGGGTAGTGCAGGCACACGGCGTCGACGTCGGCCTGGGTCTGCGGGTCGTTGGGGTAGGTGCCGACAAAGATCTGGTAGTTTTCGTAATCGATGGTCGAGGCCGCCAGGCGCGCCATTTCGCCGACTACGCCTACCTCGTTCCAGGCCGGGACCATGATTGCCAAGGGTTTTTCCGGTACTTCGAACAGGCGTTTCTCGTCGGCCTTTTCGTGTTTGTCGTAGATGCGAAAACGGCGGATCAGCTTGCGGCCCCAGTAGCACAGGTCGATGAACAGATCGTCAAGGCCGAGCAGGAACATCAGCGAGGCGAGGATGATCGCGAGGATCTTCAGGCCGAACAGCACATAGGTGAGGAAGTCGATAAACGCCAGGCTCATGCGTCGCCTCGCTCGGCGGCGGTTTCCTCGAGCCATCGGCTCAGGCGTGTGGCGATGATTTCGCTGGCATGCCCGTCACCGAAGGGGGTGAAGACCCTTGCCATGCGCTGATACGCCTCGGGGTCGTCAAGCAGCTGGCTGGTTTCCTTGACGATACGTTCGGTGAGCGTGCCAACCAGTTTCACCGTGCCGCCCTCCAGCACCGAAGGGCGTTCGGTGACTTTGCGCAGCACCAGCACCGGTTTGCCCAGCGCCGGGGCTTCTTCCTGGACGCCGCCAGAGTCGGTGAGGATGATGTGGGCGCGGTTCATCAGCCAGACGAAATGCTGGTAGTCCTGGGGCGCCACCAGGTGAATGTTGTCGTGCCCGGACAGCAGGCCGTATACCGCTTTCTGCACCTGCGGGTTGAGGTGCACCGGGTAGACAAATTGCACGTCGGGGTAACGCAGGGCCAGCTCGGCCAGGGCCAGGCAGATACGCTCGAAGCCTGCGCCGAAGTTCTCCCGACGATGGCCGGTGATCAGCACCATGCGCTGGTCGGCATGCAGCTTGTGCAGTGGTGAATCGGCGGCGGGCTGCCATGCGCTCTGCGTGAGGTACTCGCGCATCCATAGCAGCGCATCGATGACAGTGTTGCCGGTGACCTCGATCTGCTCCACGGGCACGCCTTCGCGCAGCAGGTTGTCGCGGGCCTTGGTGGTGGGTGCAAAATGCAGGTCGGCAATCACCCCGGTCAGGCGCCGGTTGGCTTCCTCCGGCCAGGGTTGCTGCAGGTTGCCGGTACGCAGCCCGGCCTCGACATGGGCGATGGGGATATGCCGGTGAAATGCGGCAAGGCCAGCAATGAAACTGGTGGTGGTGTCGCCGTGGACCAGCACGATATCGGGCTTGACCTGTTCGTAGGCCTGGTCGAGCTTGCCCAGCAGGTCGCGGGCCAGGCCGTTGAGGGTCTGGTTCTGGGTCATGACCTTGAGGTCCTGGTCGACGCTCAGGCCAAAATCGGTGAGTACCTGTTCGAGCATTTCGCGGTGCTGCCCGGTGGAGCAGATGTGCAGATCGACCTCGGGCCATTCGCGCAGGACGCGGGCCAGCGGGGCCATCTTGATCGCTTCGGGGCGGGTACCGAAAACCATCATGACGGAGTTCGCCATAGTCTTGTTCCTCGTTCGATTCCCTGGACGAAGTGGGTCGACATGTCGCCGCTTGCAAGTGATTAGATACAAGCAGCCGGATGCGGGGTTGTCCAATGCGCAACGGGGGAGTGCGGTCGGAGGGGGGGGCCAGGGGATGGGTGTTGCGGAAACGTTTATCCTAATGTTTCTTGATTGAACGGTCAGTCAAATATGTATTTCAGACTTTTTCCTGTAGGCTGCGTCCTGTAATTTTGAAGGTCGTTTTCCCAGGGAGCTCAACATGCAAGGCAAGGCACGCAAGATCGTCCAGGCCATTCTCTACGAAGCCATCGCCGTGGCCTGCGTGGCGCCGGCGCTGGAACTGGCGTTTGGCGCCGGCATGGCGCAGTCGACCGTGCTGTCGATCCTGATGTCGGGCATCGCCATGAGCTGGAACATGGCCTACAACTGGGCCTTCGAACGTTGGGAAGCACGCCAGCAGCAACGCGAACGCACCTTCCTGCGGCGCCTGCTGCATGCCTTGGGCTTCGAGGGCGGGCTGGTGCTTATCCTGTTGCCGCTGGTGGCGTACTGGCTGGATGTCGGCCTGTGGGCGGCGTTGCTCACCAACCTGGCGCTGTTCGTGTTCTTCTTCGTCTATGCCTTTGTGTTCCAGTGGGGCTTCGACAAGGTCTTCGACGTGCCGCTGTCGGCGCAGCAAGCCAAGTGTTGACTTGGCTAAGCCAGGCGGGATAACTTCCCTACCCATGAAAACCTTCCAGCACGTCAACGCCATTATTATTACCGCCATTATCAGTTTGGCGGGCTAGCGCGTACGTGCACCGAACCCGCCCTGGAGGCGGGTTTTTTCTCTCTGACTCCTGGGCAACGTGAACAAAGCCAAGGAGTTGCAATCGATGACCAGCCTCAACGTCAGCCCTCGTACCCCGTCCACCCCGCAGCAGCTGCTGTCGGAACAGGTGCGCCGCATCCTGTCCGCGCCGGTGTACGACCTGGCCATCGAGACGCCCCTGCAAGCTGCCCCCGCATTGTCTGCCAGCCTCGGCAACCAGGTGCTGCTCAAGCGTGAAGACCTGCAACCGACCTTCTCGTTCAAGATCCGCGGCGCCTATACCCGGCTGTCGCGCCTGAGCCGCGCCCAGCGCGAACGCGGCGTGATCACCGCCTCTGCCGGCAACCATGCCCAGGGCGTGGCCATGGCGGCTGCGCACCTGGGCATGAAGGCGACCATCGTCATGCCCACCACCACGCCGTCGCTCAAGGTCGAAGGGGTGCGCTCGCGGGGTGGCCATGTGGTGCTGCACGGCGAGAGCTTTCCACATGCCCTGGCCCACGCATTGAAGTTGGCCGACAGCGAAGGGGCGACCTTCGTGCCGCCGTTCGACGACCCGGACGTGATTGCCGGCCAGGGTACCGTGGGCATGGAGATCCTGCGCCAGCAGCCGGGTGCGCTGCACGCCATCTTCGTGCCGGTCGGCGGCGGTGGGCTGGTCGCGGGCATTGCCGCCTACGTGAAATACCTGCGCCCCGAGGTCAAAGTGATCGGTGTCGAACCGGAGGACTCCAACTGCCTGCAGGCTGCCATGGCGGCGGGCGAGCGGGTGATCCTGCCACAGGTCGGCACCTTCGCCGATGGTGTGGCGGTGGCGCAGATCGGTGCCCATTGCTTCGAGCTGTGCCGGCATTTTGTCGATGAAGTGGTGACTGTCAGCAGCGATGAACTGTGCGCGGCAATCAAGGACATCTATGACGACACCCGCTCGATCACCGAACCCTCAGGTGCCCTGGCCGTGGCCGGGATCAAGAAGTACGTGGCCCGCGAGGGCGTGCAGGGGCAGACCCTGGTGGCCATCGATTCCGGCGCCAACGTCAACTTCGACCGCCTGCGCCACGTGGCCGAGCGGGCCGAGCTGGGCGAGCAGCGCGAAGCGATCATCGCCGTGACCATCCCCGAACAGCCCGGCAGCTTTCGGGCCTTCTGCCAGGCGCTGGGCAAGCGGCAGATCACCGAGTTCAACTACCGCTATTACCCGGGCAAAGAGGCGCGCCTGTTCGTTGGCGTGCAGACCCACCCACTGCACGACCCACGCGAGCAACTGCTGGCCAGCCTGCGCGGGCAGGGCTACAGCGTGCTCGACCTGACCGACAACGAACTGGCCAAGCTGCATGTGCGCCATACCGTGGGTGGGCATGCAGCGCCGGGCGCCGATGAGCGGGTGCTGCGCTTCGAATTCCCCGAGCGGCCAGGGGCGCTGCTGGGGTTCCTTGAGCGGCTGGGCAAGCGCTGGAACATCAGCCTGTTCCATTACCGCAACCATGGCGCGGCGGAGGCGCGGGTGTTGGCGGCGCTGGAAGTGCCGGCCGACGAGCAGGCCAGCCTGCCCCAGGCGCTGGACGAAATGGGCTACCGCTACTGGGACGAAACCGCTAATCCGGCTTACCAGCTGTTCCTTGGCTAACGTTGCCCTGGATCAACATCGCGTTCATTGAACGGGCGGATGCTCATGGGCAGACAGACCTGCCAGGAGGATCCGGTCATGAGCAGCACCTTCTTCATTCCGCCCGTCAACATCATGGGCATCGATTGCCTTGACGAGGCCATGGCCGCGATTGCCGGCTATGGCTTGCGCAAGGCGCTGATCGTTACTGACCAGGGCCTGGCCAAGGCCGGTGTCGCCGCCCGTATCGGGCGCATGCTGGCCTTGCAGGATATCGACTCGGTGGTATTCGACGGCGCCAAACCCAACCCCAGCATCGCCAACGTCGAGGCGGGCCTTGCCCTGTTGCAGCGCGAGCGCTGCGACTGCGTGGTATCGCTGGGCGGTGGCTCGCCCCATGACTGCGCCAAGGGCATTGCCCTGTGTGCCACCAATGGCGGGCATATCAGCGACTACGAGGGTGTCGACCGCTCGCGCAAACCGCAGCTGCCGCTGATCGCCATCAACACCACGGCGGGCACGGCCAGTGAAATGACCCGCTTCTGCATCATCACCGACGAAAGCCGCCATGTGAAAATGGCCATCGTCGACCGCAACGTCACGCCGATTCTCTCGGTCAACGACCCGGCACTCATGGTCGCCATGCCCAAGGGGCTGACGGCGGCCACCGGCATGGACGCATTGACCCACGCCATCGAGGCCTATGTGTCGACGGAGGCCACGCCGATCACCGATGCCTGCGCACTCAAGGCCATCAGCCTGATCAGCGAGAACCTGCGCCAGGCCGTGAACGATGGCAACGACCTGCAGGCGCGGGAGAACATGGCCTACGCGCAGTTCCTGGCCGGTATGGCGTTCAATAATGCCTCGTTGGGCTACGTGCATGCCATGGCCCACCAGTTGGGTGGTTACTACGACTTGCCCCATGGTGTGTGCAATGCCGTGCTGTTGCCCCATGTGCAGCGTTTCAATGCCAAAGTCAGTGCCGCGCGCCTGCGCGATGTGGCCAAGGCCATGGGCATCAAGGTCTGCGGGCTGGATGCGGAGCAGGGCGCGGGGGCGGCGATATCGGCCATCGAGCACCTGGCGGCAGCGGTTGGCATTCCTGCAGGGTTGGCGGAGCTGGGGGCCAAGCTCGAGGATGTCGGCATCCTGGCGGAGAACGCCTTGAAAGATGCCTGTGGGCTGACCAACCCGCGGCCGGCCAGCCAGGATGAGATCGAGGGGATCTTCCGGGCTGCGTTCTGAAGGAGCTATCACTGGCTGAGGCGGTCGTTGTGGGAGCGGCCTTGTGTCGCGAAAGGGCCGCACTGCGGCCCCAGGATCTTGGCTCCGATCACAGATTGCCGGGGCTGCTGCGCAGCCCATTCGCGACACAAGGCCGCTCCCACAGGAAACGCTCAATGTTCAGCAAAGATGTTCAGCGCTCGCGCATGAAGAACCCGGCCACATACTTGCGGAAGGTTTCCAGGCTCTTGAAGTCGGCATAGCGCTTGAAGTTCTCGGCATCGGGCTCCGGCCCGATCGGTTTCTCCAGCAACGACACCGACAGCACCCGGTCCTGATCCGAGGTCAGTACCAGCTCATCCATCACCTGGCCACCGATTACCGGTCGGCGCATCTGCACTTTCACACCTTTGCTGGCCATCCAGTCGATCAGTGACACCAGCGCCTTGAGTGGCTCACGCTCCTCGTCGCGGTACACCGGAAACAGGTGCGCGCGCGACAGCACCGGCACGCTGGCCACGTGGATCACTTCATAGAAGTGGCTGCCCGCCGTGGTGGGCGAGTACAGGGCCAGCGCCAACAGGGGGCCCGACGCCCGGCTGCCGCCCCAATACAGATGGTGCCCCTGGAAATCGAAGCCGTCCTCACTGCGGTTGTTGAACAGCTTGCGCCCCTTGATCTGGTCGACACAGTCCAGCAGCAGACCATGGCGGCGGTGGTTGCCGAACACCGTGGCTTCGCGCAGGCGGGACTTGAGCATCATCATGTGCTTCATGTCCAGTCGGGTTTCCAGGTAGTTGCCGGCCGGCACCCGTTCTAGCAGCGGGTAACGGCTAGCGACACTGCGCAGCTCGGCGAACTGGCCCGTGAGGTCTTTCTTCAGGTGCGTGGCGTAGAGATTCAGGCCGCTGATCTCGACCCAGGTCAGCAGCAGCGACAACAGGCGCTGCTGTTCGCGCCGGTCGTTGCCGTCCGCCACGCCTGTGCTGGCGTCGCTGGCAGGGCGGAAATCACCGATCAGGCGCAGTGGGGTGTCAGGTGCAAGCCAGGCGGCTGGTGTGACGGGTTCATCCTCGCGCTCGCTGGCTTCTCGTTCGTCCTTGGTGAACGGGCATCCGGGTGCATGCTCGGCAGTGCCCGGGTTGTTCTTCAAAAACAGCGTGCCGGTGCTGCCATTAAGGGTGACATTGAGCACCGGCAAGGCATCCTTGCGGCAATCGCAGGCCAGCCACTGGTTGGCGCTGCGCACCTTCATCAGCAGCTGGTTGGCCTGCAGCAGGCGTGGCCCGGCGAGGCTGCCGGTGGCGAAACCGACCAGCAGTTCCTCTTCGGCCGGGGTCAGGCTGCGCACCTGCGCGGCGGTTTTGTCGATGATTCGCATGAAGCAGCTCCAAGCTACGAGCCTCAAGCTTCAAGCAAACGCGCCGCGCTTTCAACTCGTCGCTCAGTTGCCGGCGAACATCTTGGCGGCGCGGGCGCGAATTTCGTCGGGGGTCAGGTCTTCCTTGTGGGTGGACACGAACCAGATATTGCCGAACGGGTCTTTCAGGGTGCCGCTGCGGTCGCCGTAGAACTGGTCCGTCACCGGGTGCAGCTGGGTGGCGCCGGCGGCCAGGGCCTGGGCGTAGACCTTGTCGCAGTCCTCGACATACAGATGCAGGCCTACGCCAGCACCGGCGAGTTTCTGGCTGGCGGTCAGGCCGCCCTCGCGGTCGCAGGGGTCACCGAGCATGAGCGACGAGTCGCCGATGCGCAGCTCGGCGTGGCCAACGGTGCCGTCCGGGCCTTCAAGGCGGAACATCTCCGAGGCGCCAAAGGCTTGCTTGTAGAATTCGATGGCCTTGGCGGCGTTATTGATGGCCAGGTACGGGGTGATGCTGTGCTGGCCATCGGGGATGGGTTTGGCAGCCATGTTCGACTCTCCTTTGCAATGGGCGCCGATGGGCGCCCTGATGCTTAGAGTCGCCTGCGCAGATGGAAAATCGACAATGGCTCTAGATCGATTCTCTATAAGCGCGCGGTCAGAAGATGTAGTCGGTGGTCAGGAAGCTCGATTGGCGGTTACGGATGATTTCGCTGATCAGTTCCTTGTTGGCTTCCTGGAAGCGAGTCGCGACCAGGGTCCGGATGGAGAACACGCGCAAGGCATCGTGCACCGACAGTGTCCCTTCGGCGCTGTTCTTGCGGCCGTTGAACGGGTAAGTGTCGGGGCCGCGCTGGCACTGTGCGTTGAGGTTGATGCGGCCGACCTGGTTGGCAAAGATATCGACCAGGCTGCCGATGGTTGCCGGGTCGTTGCCGAACAGGCTCAGCTGCTGGCCGTAGTCGGAGTCGAGCACGTAGTCGATCACGGTCTGCAGGTCGCGGTAAGGCACCACCGGCACCACCGGGCCGAACTGCTCCTCGTGATACACGCGCATGTCGCGATTCACCGGGTAGAGCAGGGCGGGGTAGAAGAACGAACCGCGGCTCTGCCCGCCACCTTCGTTGAGTACCCGTGCGCCCTTGGCCGTGGCATCGGCCACCAGTTGGTCGAGGTAATCGACCTTGCCTTGCTCCGGCAGCGGCGTCAGTGCAACGCCTGGTTCCCAAGGCATGCCCGGCTTGAGCGCGGCGAGCTTGCGCTGGAACTTGTCGAGGAAGGCTTCGACCACATCCTCGTGGACGAACAGGATCTTCAGCGCCGTGCAGCGTTGGCCATTGAACGACAGCGCGCCGGTAACGGCCTCTTCCACGGCATTGTCCAGGTCCACCTGGGGCAGGACGATGCCGGGATTCTTCGCGTCCAGGCCCAGGGCCGCACGCAGCCGGTGCGGGCGTGGGTGCAGTTTCTTCAGGTCGCTGGCCGCCTTGTGGGTACCGATGAAAGCGAACACATCGACCTTGCCGCTGGCCATCAGCGCACTGACCGTTTCCCGGCCACGGCCGTAGATGACGTTGATTACCCCCGGCGGGAAGCTGTCACGGAACGCTTCTAGCAGTGGGCGGATCAGCAGCACGCCGAACTTGGCCGGCTTGAACACCACGGTGTTGCCCATGATCAGCGCCGGGATCAGCGTGGTGAAGGTTTCGTTGAGCGGGTAATTGTATGGGCCCATGCACAGCGCCACGCCTAGCGGCGCACGGCGGATCTGGCCGAGGGTGCCTTGTTCGAGCTCGAAGCGGCTGGAGCGGCGGTCGAGGTCCTTGAGGGCGTTTATGGTGTCGACGATGTAGTCGCAGGTGCGGTCGAATTCCTTTTCCGAATCCTTGAGGTTCTTGCCGATCTCCCACATCAGCAGCTTGACCACGGCGGTGCGCTGCTCACGCATGCGCGCGAGGAAGGTTTCCACATGCTGGATGCGTTCAGCCACGCGCATGTTCGGCCAGGCGCCGCGGCCCTTGTCGTAGGCGTTTACCGCCGCGTCCAGGGCGGTAAGGGCGGTGTCGGCGTCGAGCAGTGGCGCGCTGCCGAGCACGACCTGGCGCTCGCCGTCCGCTTCCTTCAGCCAGACCGGGCTGCGCACCGTGGCCAGGGGCCCCTCCCAGCGCCTGAGTTCACCGTTCACCAGGTAGTCGCGTTGTTCCAGCGGTGCATCAAGGCGCCAGTTTTCGGGAATGTTGCCGGCGGCAGGAAACAGCGAATCAAGCAGATGGTCCATGGGTACTGCACCTCACGTGTCTGGGCGGGTGAAACGCTTCAGCTTCGAGCATGCACCCTGAGCAAGAAAAACACCAGTCTGGCTCAATATTGCGTGGGCCGCGCCGATACAGGGGCAATCGCCCACACCTGCAGGCTTATGACCCCGTCCAATTCCCCGATGACCCACGAACAGAAACCGACTGCCGGCACGCTGCGTCGCGCCTTTTGCCGCTTGTTGCCGGTCGGCGTTTCCCTGGCCGGCATCGGCGTGTCCATGGTACTTGGCCACGTGGACATCCAGCGCCAGCAAAGCCAGCAGGACGCCAGCCTGTTCCACTCGCCGCTATTCTGGTTCGCCCTCACCTGCAGCGGCCTGCTCAGCCTGTTCATTGCGCAGATCAACCGCAAGCAGCGTCAGTTGCACCAACGTAATCGTGAATTGCAGCGCTCGCAGGCCCAGCTGGAGCGCCTGGCTCACTACGACACCATCACCGGGTTGCCCAATCGGGTGCTGTTCCAGCAGCAATTGGCCGAGGCCACTGCCCAGGGCCATGGCCTGGCCGTATTGCTGCTGGACATCGACGGTTTCAAGCAGGTCAACGATAGCCTTGGCCACGCCATGGGCGATCTGCTGCTGCAACAGGCGACAGCGCGCTTCCTGCAGGAGCTCGACAGCAGCGACCGGGTGTGCCGGCTTGGCGGCGATGAGTTCGTGTTCATGCTCCAGGGCACGCAGGGCCAGGTCAGCCACCAGCTTCGGCAACTGCTGCGCTGCCTGCAGCGGCCGTTCGACCTCAACGGCAACACCGCGCTGGTGACCGGCAGCATAGGCCTGGCCTGGTGCCCGCAGCATGGCGAAGACGTGGGTAGCCTGTTGCGCCATGCCGACACCGCCATGTATGCGGCCAAGGAAGGCGGCCGCAACGCCTGGCGTCCCTATCACCCCGACATGACTGCACGGCTGCACCAGCGTCTGGAGCTGGAGCGCAACTTGCGCCGGGCGTTGCAGGATAACGAGTTCGAATTGTGGTACCAGCCCAAGGTCGACCTGTTCAGCGGTCAGCTGGAAGGGGTCGAGGCGCTGCTGCGCTGGCGCGACCCGGAACATGGGCTGATACCGCCTGGCGATTTCATCCCGCTTGCCGAGCGCAGTGGCCTGATCATTCCCTTGGGGGAGCGGGTGCTCGACCTGGCCTGTGCGCAATTGGCCGCCTGGCGCGTCGCCGACTGCCTGCCGGGGCCCCTGGCGGTCAACGTGGCGGCGCTGCAGATCGAGCGCAGCGACTACGTCTCGAGCCTCGCTATGGCGCTGGAGCGGCATGGCCTGGCACCCAACATGCTGGAGGTGGAAATCACTGAAAGCCTGTTGATGGAAAGCCAGCAACAGGCGTGCGCGGCCCTGGCCCAGCTTCAAGCCATGGGCGTGGCCACGGCGGTGGACGACTTTGGCACCGGCTACTCGTCGTTGGCTTACCTGCGTGCCTTGCCCATCGACCACCTGAAGATCGACCGGGCGTTCATCAAGGATTTGCCGGATGACGATGATGCGGTGGCCATTGCCCGGGCGATCATCGACCTGGGGCATGCGCTGGGCTACCGCATCACTGCCGAAGGGATCGAGACCCAGCAGCAGTATGACTTCCTGCGCAATGCCGGGTGTGACCAGGGCCAAGGCTACCTGCTGGGGCGGCCGATGCCGGCCGCCGAGTTGCAGAAGTGGGTGGTGGGCAACCCGCTCAGGGCGCGATTGACGCGTTAGTGGCAGGGGGCTTACAGCGCAATGTTGAAAAGCTCATGGGCCGGTTGCTCAAGCACGTGCTGACGTAATTGCGGATTGTGGTCGATCGCCCTCAGGCGGCGCCAGAAATTTGTGCGGGCTCTCCTCGGCCGTGAAATGAAAGGCTCGAGGTCGAGCAGTGCCCTCAGATCTCGTCGGTAGTGCAGCGGCAAACGTTGCCAGAGTGCCGCTTCAGCGGGGCCAGTACCTCGGAAAAAACTATCATAGTCGCTGTTGTCCACTAGCAGATCCACCTGATTCATCACATTGTAGGCTTCGACTTCAGCGAGCATGCGTGGGCTGAGCCATCGGCTTTCAAGGCGCATCGCCTGGGCGACTGCGTGCGATAGCTGAAAGTTGGCCGGTAGCTGTTGCAGCTGATTGTCAGCCAGGTCGAGCGTCACAGGCGTGCTGGTGATGCTTTCCAGCCCGCGCGGCAATTCGGTCAGTGCGCAATTATCCAGGAACAGTGTGAACAGGCGCGGTATCCGACTCAGGTCTGGCGCGCGCAGCAACGGGTTGCCGCCCATGTCCAGCACGCCCAGGTTGGTGAACTGGTCGAATGTCCGCTGGGCGTCGTCATCCCAGGTGATGCGGTTGTTGTCGAGGTCAAGCCAGGCCAGTTCCTGGGGGTTGGCCAGGCGAGGCAAGCGATTGAAACGGCAATGGCTCAGGAGCAAGCGCTTGAGCCTGGGGAAACGTTCCAGGAACTCGGCAGGCAACTGGCTCAAATTGCGGTTGTATTTCAGCGATACATGTTCGATGTGAGTGAATTCGTCCGGCAGGGCCAGGCTCGCCAGGTCGTGATTTTCCAGGTCAAGCCGTGAAAGGTCCAGGCTGCACACGTCGGTATTGTGACCCAGCGGCAACCTGGATATGCGTCGCCAGGCATTGATGATCGGCGCGATGGCCTCCTGCCGCCGATGAGGGGACTGCGGGTCGGGACGTGCCCATTCGCCAAGGTCGCGGCGCAGGGCCTCCAGGCGTCGCTCAAGGTTGCGCATTTCCATCGTGGGTGAGCGCCCTTGCAGTTGCCAGTCGTCCATGGCGCGGAGAAACTCCTGTTCGGTTGCGGTGGGATACAGGCGCCGATAGCGGGTTGCCAATGGGGCTTCAAGGAAAGGGCCGACTGGTTGCACAGCGCGACCTCCCCGCAGCCCTTCGCCGCCAGCCCGGCGCCGTGCGCCTGCGCCCCAAAGGCGCTGAAGCAGGTCGATGCGACGGGGTTCGGTCCAGGCCAGCACACGCTGGCGCAGGGTGTTGCCATCAGTGCTGGAGATACCCAGTGCCTGGCGTCGGATGCTTGGCAGTGCTTGCTCGATTGCCCTGCACAGGTCCTGATCCTGTGTCGCTGGGGCGGGTCGTTCGCCCAGGTCGGCCTCATAACCCTCAGCCGATTTGATGACTTGGCACACCGTGGTTGAATCGCTGCTGCCCATGCTGTCGAGCACAGGGCCTTGCGGGCTGCCTGAGCGAAGCTCCAGGCGCAGGTCCGCAGGCCAATCAGGCATGCTATCCAGGTAGCTGAACAGCAGCCGTTCACTGTCGGTCGTCGCCTGTACGGGCAGTAGCAGATCTTGTAGCGCACGCACCAGTGGCCACTCGCGGTGTTGTTGCAATAGCTGTTGGCTTTCAGGGGGCGCAGTCTTTGCCATGCGTTTCAAGGTGTCCAGCATCAGCGCTGGCGCAGGTTGCCCCTCAAGGTGTACCTGGCACAGATCGGCCGCGTCGACACCACAGATACGCCCGGCCAGTTCCAGCTGGGCCGGTGTGAAAGCTGCATAGTCTTCGCCTAATCGTTTTGCCAGTACGGCGAACGACCACTGCTGTGGTTGCTCGTGGGCTGCGCGCCAGGCGCCATGACCGTTGTGTTCGAGCGGGGGCTCAAACGCGTGCGAGTTGTCGGGGTGAACGATCCGCCATTGCTGGCTGTGCGGGTCGAAACGCTGTTTGTAGAGCGCGCCGTCCATGCGGATGAAATGGCTGCCGTCCTGTACATACTGACCTTGCTCATTGGGCCGCAAACCTTCCGGTAGGGCCTGGGGGCTACGGTATGGCTTGAGGCTCGGCTGCCACAGGCGATTGCGGCCGTCGTCGCAGCGAACTTCCTGCAGGTTCTCCAGTAACGGGCTTTTGAACAGCTTCGGCACGACGTGACCCGCTGCTGCCAGGCCGCCGATCAGGGCCAGGTTCACGCCGACGGCTTCCAGGTGCTGCCAAGCCATCTGGCGATCGCCCTCACTCCAGGCTTCATAGCCTTCGTAGGCTTCGCCGAGCAACTGGCAGGCAGCCACGGCCAGCATCACGGTACCCACGGCCGGGATGAAAAAGCCGGCCAGGTTGAGCACATCCAGCCCAAGGTTTTCCCATTCATCAAGGCGTCTGGCGCGCGCCTGGGCGTCCGCCACGGCAGTGGGTACTGCTAGCTGTTCGGCTTCGCTTTTCAGGCGGGCCACATGCTGATCCTGAAAAAAACCGAAGGGTTCGTCGGTAATGCGCTGCATCGATGGATGCAAGTCGGCCGGACTGGCTGTGTCCAGGTTCTGCTGCAGCAAGCTGAGGAAGTGGGGTTGGTCCTGGTGGCTCAGGAAAGCCATAAAGCGCTGACGGTTATCGGGTTGCTGCAGCAGTGCTGCCAGTACGCGGTTGACGGCGTCCAGATCGGTGCAGGGATGCAGGGCAGGGGTATGGCCGGGCAAGTAGAGCAGCAAGCCGGCAGTACTGGCGTCGATCAACATCACCTCGTGCAAGGTGATACCGAACAGTGCCAGTTGCCAGCAGGGCACGGGGCCGTTTTGCAGCAGCAGGTCTAGCCGATCGCGAGTTACACCGCCCACTTCATGGCGCAGGTACGCCAGGTCCGCTGCCAGGCGCAGGCGGTCCTGTTGTACCGCAATCGCCTGTTCACGCACCTGTGGTGCACTGAAGCATTGCTGTAGATGAGCCTGGTAGGCAGCACCGAGGTCAAGTTCCCGACAGAGCTGGGCGAATGCCCCGGGAGCGAGATCGAGACGATCGACCTGATAGCGCTCCGATGCCAGCGTAAAATGCACAGTTGGCGTCTGCGGCCCAGTCACCGCCGTTGCTTGCACACTGATCGGCGTCACCTGGATTGCATCGCGATTGGCGATTGCACTTTCGGTGATGAACGTTTCGTCATCGGCAAAGTTCTGCAGCGCGGCCTGCAACAAATTGTCACGGCGGTGGCTGTATAGAAAGCGCAATACACGCCAGCTCCAGCTTCGGTCGACGCGCAGCAGTTCACTGGTGCGCAGCGGTTCAGTGAAGCCGCGCTCGGCCAGGCGTGCTTGCAGCATCGGCTCGGCGAATTCGGTGATCTGCTTCAGGTTCTTGAGTGAATGCGCCAGTGCGGCTTGTGAGCGCAGCAGGCGCTTGTGGCTGGTCATCACCGTTTCACGCAAGTCGGGGGCAGCATTGTTGAACCAGTCCTGCTCGTATGCCTCCAGGCGATGGCTTTGACCCAAGGCCTGCCATTGCTCAGGCGTAGCGTGTTGAACCCACTTGGGCAGTTGCTCTGCGATCAGGGTTTCATTGGGGGTGGGGAAGTTATGGTCGTTCATGTTGATGCTCCTTCATTGAAGGTGGCATCAAGCGATATTGGCCTGCAGGCGGAGCGGTAATGGGGTACCGCAATTTTCACTTGGGTGAAATACGCCTGATATATAGCAAAAGCAATACAGCACGGTAGTGCGGCATGGTATTTTTTGACGTCATGAAATAGGCCCGCATGCTGTCAAAATGCCGCTTGCCAATGCGCGCGCTTGCATCTTAAATTGTTACTGAATGTAAGGCTGGTCAAGGTAGTTGATGTTATATACATCAAAGGCTTATGTGTGCATTCGCAGTTTTATCATGCTCTTTCCCGATCAACCCATTGGCAACAGCAAAGGACGTTGAAGAAGACATGAAAGCGAAGCTGACGGCTGTTGCGCGAAAATTCATCTCGCCCTCCATGCGCTACGAAATACGAAATGTATCAGACAAGTTACGCGAAGTGCTTGGACGTGCCTGTTTCTGGCGATGGGAAGTCGCAAGGTTCAGCCTGCGGCAGCAAAGCCCCTACGAAATTCTCTACATCGGCCGCAAGCAGCAACGGGAAATGGCCAGCCTGCTGATCGGCGGCAAGGATCAGGCGCCAGTAACGGTGGCGGCCAGCGGCGCCAAGCGCCCGGTGGTGTTGGTAAGTGAACTGCCCACTGCCGGCGCATTGTCGGTGCCGCATTATGTCAGTGCGGTGGTGCCCCTGGGGCGGCCACTGGACGAGATCATTGCCCGCTACGACAGCGAACTGCGCCGCACTATCCGCAAGAACCGGTCGCTGTACCAGATGCGCCCGGTGATGTCGGACGAAGAAATCGCCATGGCCGACCGTGACTTGTTGCGGCCATACGCCACCGCCAGGCAGGGCAGCAAGGCGGCGCAGTTTCCCACCGAAGAAGTGTTCCGCCTGGCCAAAGGCTATGGGCGGCTCGATCTGATCACACTTGATGACGAGGTGGTCGCCTGTCATCTGGGGTGTGAGGTCATCCGCGGTGGCAAGCGTTACTGGAGCACATTGCGTTTTGGCTATTGCGAAAGCGTGTTCTCGGACGCAAAAAAGCTGCGCGAAGTCAATTCCATGACCACTTTCATGACGCTGGAATGGGCGTTGGCCAATGGTTTCGATTACCACGATATCGGCCTGTGCGTGGCGCGCCCGGATGACGGGTTGCTGAGGTGGAAGCGCAGGCGTGGCGGTGATGTGGACACCCTGAACAACCACGCCTGCCTGTTCGTGCGCCTGCCCAGAACCGGCAAGGCGGACTTCCTCTGGGAAACGCCGCTGTTCGCAATGGAAGGCAACAAGGTCACTTTGCACCTGGGCCTGCCGGATACAGCCAGCGACGAGGAAATTGCCAGCCGTTATCAGGAAATGGTGTTCGGCGGCCTGCACAAAATCTACCTGTACAGTGCCAAGCGGGCAGGGGAGGTGTTCCTGCAGACGCTGCGCAGCCGCTATGCGGGCTTTCCCAGTCCACCGATTCTGGAACACGTTGCCTGTCAATGACAGGTAGCCGTGCCGAAGCATGTACTGACCTGGCCTTCAAGGGAGGGCGCAAATGGGTACTGATATTTCCAGGTTCGCTACGCCAAGCGGTTTCGGCCGCCACAGATGGACACTGGCTGCCTACAGCGCCATGGTCAGGAAGCGTCTGGGGCACCAGCCCGGTCTGGAACTCAAGAGCTTGGCCGAAAAAAGCTGGGATATCGCGCCGGGTGGCAGCGCCGTTTCGCCTGCGGCGATTTTCCTGCCCGGCCAGATGGAACGGGTCACGGGCTGGCAAGAGAAAGAATTCTTTCCTTACGTGCATCCTGGCCCGACCATGCAGGGCGGGCTGTCAGTCACGCATGGCCCGACTCGCGGCTATCTGCTGAAGGATGTGTGGCTGATCGATGGTGCCTTGTACAAGGGCAAGGCAAGCCAGTGGCTGTCGTTGCGGCAAGTCAGTGTTCCCTCGCTGAAGGTCGAGCACGAAATCGAGCGCGCGGCCATCTACTGCACGCACAACGGCAACAGTTGGTTCGGAACCTGGATGATGGAGGATTGCCCGACCTATGCCCTGGCCAGCAATGAGGGCGTGCCGGTGACCATTGCGCCATCGGCACGCTACCCGCTGTTTACTCAGGCCCCGGCATACGAGGCCTGGCTGGGCATGCAGCCCCTGCGCCTGCGCACGGCCCTGTTCCGCGAGCTGGTGCTGTTCGACGACATGAGCAACAACGACAGCCGTTTCCAGCGTTTCCGCGACATGGGGAACAAGCTGCTGGCCCATGTTTCCCATGCGCCGCACCCTGGCGTGTTCATTCTGCGTGGCAGCGATGGCGAGCGGCGCATGTTGCGCAATGAGCTGGAACTGGCCGAATACCTGCGCAAGTCGCGCGGTTTCAGGGTCATCAACCCGCTGAAGATGCAGGTGCCGGAAATCGTAGCAGCGTGTGCCGGAGCCCGAGTGGTGATGGGTGTCGAAGGCAGCCAACTGGTACACGGTGTCAATGTCCTTCAGCCGGGTGGCACCGTGTTCGCCTTGCAGCCACCGAACCGCTTTGTCAGCTATTACAAGTTCCTGACAGACCGTGACGGTCAACACTTCGCGTTCGTGGTCGGGGAGCCTGACGGCGAGGGTTTCAGCATCAGTATTGATGAAGTGGAGCGAACCTTGGACCTGTTGCCTGCCTGAATATTGGCGTGACGATTTTCATATCGATATAACAATGATTGCCGTTCAGTATTTCAGCAATGCAACAGCGGCGCGGTCCCTGTTTTGGCGCGTCATGCAAACAGGGGCGCCGCTGTTCACTTTTCAGCTGGTAACCTCTGCGGCTGAAAACCCTGTGCCAGAGCCTTCCTGTCAAAATACGTGCACACCGTCAATCCTGCTGTAGAGCGACGGCGGGTTTCTGACGCGACCATGTGATGGTCATTAATTTTTATTATGGTGTCGGATCGTTGACGTAATGTCATTCTGCCCATAAGCTCAAATCAGCAGCGATCAAGTCTTCCGACTACCTGAATAATAATGATCTGTCCTCTTTGCAGGAGGGGAACATGCGCTCGACTCTCTTCATCAAATCGATATTCCTGTTGGTGTTAATGAGTGGTGCAGCGCGAGCCGCAGACTCTTACATGAGTCAAACCAATATTGTGCCGCTGGCAACCGCAGGTTGGTTGTTTGCATTTGCCATTATCGGCTTTGTGGCGGTGGCCAACAGAAAGAAGATCTAAGTTGTTTCAACGTTGCCGCAATGCCAACGGATTGACGCTAGAAAATGGATATTTGCGTTTTTCCGGCCGGCCATTGCTTGTCAATTTTACAGCCGTTGCTATATTCCACTAGCCAGTACCCCCTGTGGGTGCGAAGCGGCAGAGGCAAGAGTGGCGACATTGCGGCATCGGGCCTCGAGGAAGGTAGAGGCCAGCGCGGCGGGTAATGCCCCTGCGACGTGGAGCGAGAGGTTTGCTGCTGTTCTCATTCAGTGCTCTTAACCTGGGCCGACTGGCCGGAGGGATCCCTCATGGTACGTTTGCTGATGTCCGTTCTCTGTGCCTTGGTGGTGTGGTCTGGCATCGCCGCTGCCGACACTTCCTCTTCTGCCTACCTGTTAAGCCCCGGCGACAAAGTCATGATTTCGGTCTGGCAGGAAGATACCCTGCGTCAAGAAACCGTGGTCCTTCCCGATGGCAGTATCACCTTCCCGCTGGCGGGTCGCGTGGATGTCGCCGGCCTTGAAGCTACCGCCGTGGCGAAAAAGATCGAGACCGCGCTGAAACCTTACTTGGCCCAGCCCAATGTCAGCGTGGTGGTCACCAGCACGGCAGGCAACCTTGTGTATGTGCAAGGCAAAGTGATCAAGCCCGGCCCGGTGCCGATGGCAGGCCCTACGGCGGTGCTTCAGGCCTTGAGCATGTCGGGTGGAATGGACAAATTCGCCGACGAAAGTGCCATCAAGGTCATTCGCGGCCAAAAGGTCATGCCGGTGCGATACAAGGATCTGGTTTCTGGGCGTGACATGTCCACCAACTTCCAACTTCAGGCTGGCGATACGCTGGTCGTACCTTGACTTTCCTAATAACTAAGAACGACTTGTGCCTATCAATAAAACGACGAGTGTTGTAACGGCAATCATGATGATGCCGTTCTCTGGGGTGGTTGATGCCGCTAGCTGGCAGTCTTCAGTCGAGGTTCCCACGACTGTCGAGTACGACAGCAACCCATTGCTCCTGACGTCCAAGGAGAAAGGTGTGACGCGTACCATCATTGCGCCTGATTACACCCTGGTAGGTCAGTTCGATCGCGACCAGTTGCGCATGGGCGTGGGCATGCATGTGCTGCGCTCGTCCGACCGCTCGGTGATGGATGACCGTGAAGACCCCAACCTCAGGCTGGGCTGGCAGCGCGAAACCGAAAGCGGCGGCTTTGGCCTGCTGGCGCAATACGATGAAAGTTCGACGCTCTCCGGCGCGGTGCAGGATACCGGTGTAGTGACCACCACCGACGGCACCCAGAAGATGTCCAGGCTCACGGGCAACTGGAGCAGCGCGGTGACCGAACGCAGCACCCTGGCCAACGAACTTCGCTATTCCCATGCCAGCTACGACATCAGCTCGCTGACCGGTTATGACGAGTACGCCAACGATTTCAGCTGGACGTACGCCTGGAGCGAGCGCACCGACATCATCACCAGTTTCGAGGCACGGCGATACGAGCCGGACAGCGGCACCACGGCAATCGCCACCAACAGCTATGTCCCCAGCATTGGCGTCAAGTATCAGTTCTCTGACAGCCTGGTCGGCGATATGCATGTTGGTGTCAACCAGACCAACGGTGCCGGTACCCAGCGCCGTGGTGAAGGCGGCGCAGCGCTGACTTACCGAGGCTCGCGTACCGAGGCCAACCTCAGTGCCGACCGCAGCACGATGTCCAACGCCCAGGGCGGCGCAGCCGAGATGGACATGGTGCGTGCCGGCTGGAGCTACCTGGTCACTGAAACCACCCGGGTCGGCGCCGATGCCTGGTGGCAGGACAGCAAAGGGCAGAACCCCAACACCATGCAGACTTACAGCGTCTGGGCCAGCCGGGCCTTTTCGCCGGCCTGGGACCTGCGTTTTTCGTTGCTGTACAAGAAGCGTGAACAGGATGGCCTGCCCGATGCCGACGCTACCATCGCTGGTTTGACGCTGACGTATAGATACCCCGACATCTGAACATCGGATTGGTGGCCACTATGAAATCTGAGTACGAGCTTTCTATCAAAGATTACATTGCCATCATCAAGGATCGTGCCTTGCTGTTGGGGGTTGTCATAGTGGTCGTGCTGGCGGCGACCGTCGGGGTGGCAATCAGCGTGCCACCGATCTATCAATCGACCGGGACCATTCTGGTGGAGTCGCAGCAGATTTCCCCCGACCTGGTCTCGGCCGGCAACAACAGTTTTGCCGATGAGCGTATCGAGGTCATCCGCCAGCGGGTGATGACCCGCGAGAACCTGCTACGGATCATCGACAAGTACAACCTGTTTGCCGACCGCGGCAGCCGCCTCAGCGAAACCGACAAGATCGAGCAGATGCGCAGCGCCATCGTGGTGGCCACGCTCAGCACCTTTGTCAAAGGGCGCGGCGAGGCCACCGTGGCCTTTACCGTTTCCTACGAAGACAAACGCGCGGACGTGGCCAAGGAAGTGGCCGATGAACTGGTGTCGCTGTTCCTCAACGAGAACATGAAGCAGCGCACCGAGCGTGCCACCGAAACCACCGAATTCCTCACCCAGGAGGCCAACAAGCTCGGCGCCGAGCTGGCCGACCTGGAAAACCAGCTGGCAGACTTCAAGCAGACCCATTCCAATGCCTTGCCCGAGAACCAGCAACTGCGCATGAGCATGCTGTCGCGTTCCGAGCTGGAATACCGCGAAGTGGACCGCGACTACAAGGCCGCGCAGGAAGAACTGCGCTACCTGGAGCTGGAACTTGCAGCGGCCAACTCCGGCGCCCCGGCCCAGGCCGCCAACGGCAGGGCTGTAGCCCCTGACCCGCAAGACCTGCCAGGGCTGAAGGCGGAGTATGCGCGCCTGCTGACCAAGTACACCGAAGCGCACCCGGATGTGGTGGCAATCAAACGCAAGATCGATGTGCTCAAGGCCTCGGGCGACCAGGGCATCGCCGCCGCCGGGGCACTGAACCTGGATGCCGCCAGGGTACGCACCAAGATGGCTGCGGCGCAGTCGCGCATCGCATCGCTGGCCGAGCAGAAGCGCCAGCTGACCACCAAGATGGAAGGCTATGAGGCCGACATCCTCGAAGCACCGCAAGTTGAACGCGGCCTGGTGACGCTGATGCGCGATCACGACAACGCGCGCAAGAAGTACGAAGAAATCCGCAACAAGGAAATGGGCGCGAAGATCACCGAAAGCCTCGAGCAGGAAAACAAGGCCGAGCGCTTCGTGTTGCTGGAACCACCGCTGATGCCGGAAAAACCGGTCAAACCCAACCGCAAGAAAATCGTCGCGCTTGGCCTGGTCCTGGCCCCGGCCGCTGGCGGTGGCCTGGTGATGCTGCTGGAAATGCTCAATCAGCGCGTGCGCGGTGTCGGGGCGCTGGAAAGCGTGCTGGGCAGGCGCGTGCTGGTGGCGGTGCCGTATATCTCTACCAAGGCGGACAAGGCCAGGCGCAAGAAGCTGCTATCGATGATGATCGGTGCCGGTTTGCTGCTGGTTGCTATCCTGTTGGTGGTCGTCCATGTGGTTTACATGCCTTTGGACCTCCTGCTTTACAAAGCTATGGCTCGGTTTGAATAGGGAGCGCAGCGATGGACAGAATTACGCCGGCTATTGGTAAGAACATTCACCAGGTTTCGCCTGCCACCCCCGAGACGGCGCAGGTACCTTCGGTCATGGAGAAGCCCGGGGAGCTCGGCCAGTTCGATTACGTACAGACCAGGGTGGTGCCGCTGAATGCGGAGCTCCTGGAGCGTAACCGGATCGTTTCCTTCAACAAGAACTCGAACATGAGCGGGGCGATCGACCTGCTGCGCACACAGGTGCTGCAGGCCATGGAGGACAATGGCTGGCGTACGCTGGCAATCACCTCGCCAACGCCCGAGGCGGGCAAGACGGTGCTGGCCGTCAACCTGGCCATGAGCATCGCCCACCACACCAACAAGACGGCCTTGCTGGTCGACTTCGACCTGCGCCGCCCGCGGGTGGGCAGCAGCCTCGGCCTGCCGATGGAGAAGGCGCTGAACGACGTGCTCAACGGCAAGGCCTGGCTCGAAGAGGCGCTGGTTAACCCGACGCTGCCACGCTTTGTAGTGCTGCCGACACGCGAGCCGGTACCGATGTCCACCGAGGTGCTGTCGTCACCCAAGGTCAGCAACCTGATCACCGACCTGCGCGACCGTTATGACTCGCGGATCTGTATTTTCGACTTGCCGCCACTGCTGAGTTCGGATGACGCGATCACCGTGCTGCCGAAGTTCGACTGCGTGTTGCTGGTGGTGGCCAATGGGATGAACAGCAAGAAGGATATCGAGGATTGCCTGTACCACCTGGCCTCGTCGAACCTGGTTGGGGCGGTACTGAACAAGGCGGATGAACAACCGCGGACTTACTACTGAGGGTTGGCCCCTTCGCGTCGAGCTGACGCGAAGGGGTTGGCTGTCACTTCCAGGGATACTTCTGCTCCCACTCCCACGCGTGACTCACGATCTCATCCAGTGAACTGAACACGGGCTGCCAGCCCAGCACTGCCCTGGCTTTCTCAGCATCCGCCACCAGCCGGGGCGGGTCACCGGCGCGGCGCGGCGCTTCGATGACAGCGATCTGCCGGCCAGTCACCGTGCGCGCTGTCTCGATCACTTCCTGCACCGAAAAGCCCAGCCCGTTGCCCAGGTTGAAGGATACGGTTGCACCATCTCTCAGCAGGTACTCCACTGCCAGCGCGTGCGCCGAAGCCAGGTCGGCAACATGGATATAGTCACGGATGCAGGTGCCATCCGGTGTGTCGTAGTCATGGCCGAACACGGTCACGGCCTCGCGCCGCCCGGAAGCTGCCTGCAGGATCAGCGGGATCAGGTGGGTTTCTGGTTCATGGCATTCGCCCAACTCGCCATCCGGGTCAGCGCCGGCTGCGTTGAAGTAACGCAAGCTTACCGAGCGCAGGCCATAAGCCCGGTCGAAGTCCTCGAGCATCTGTTCCACCATCCATTTGCTGCGCCCGTAGGGGTTGATCGGCAGCTTCGGGTGTTGCTCGTCGATGGGCACATACTGTGGGTCGCCATACACGGCGGCACTTGAAGAGAAGATCAGCCGCTTGATACCTGCCCGTACCATGGCCTCTAGCAGGCTCAGGGTCGCGCAGACGTTGTTCAGGTAGTACTTGTCGGGGTCGACCACCGACTCACCGACCTGGATGAACGAGGCGAAATGGAACACCGCGTCGAAGTGATAATCGCTGAACAGGGCGTCCAGCGCGTGGCCGTCGGCGATGTCCAGGCATACCCATTCGATGCCGGGCGCCGGCGCCTCAAGGTCCGCCACCACCACCTCATGGCCGGCACGCAGCAGGTGCTTGACCATGTGTGAGCCGATATAACCTGCACCACCGACAACCAAGTACTTCATCCAATCCTCCTGGAACAGACGCAGCGTCGAATGCCTGGAATACAGGGCTTCAATGACTGTAGATGGCGATATGCCCTATTTCAAGAACAGCCAGTTGGCCATGTGCTGGCCATCGAAAGTGATCAGGTAACGCCCATCCTTGTAGCTCGCCGGCAGGGCTTTTTCCTGGCCGTCGCTGCTGCGGCTGTAGAGTTTCAGGCCCGCCGGCGCCTTGATGCTCAGGCTGCCTTGCAGGGGTTCGACATGGAACGGCGTTACGTCGTCGGGCCTGGGCACGGCGCGGCTGCCCAGCGAAATCAGCAGGCTGCGCGACTGGGTGAGCGGTTTGGCGTCCAGGCTCTGCACCACGACGCTGGCGTAGGCGGTTTTCAGCTGGAGCTGGATGTCACCCACGTTGAGCGACTGGCCGCCCAGCCATCCGGTTGCCGCCTGCGTCATGGGTGTATCGATGGTGTACAGGCCCTGCTGCCAGTTGTGCCGCAGCTCGCCGGTGTCGGTTACCGCCTCACTGGCATCGCTATCGATCAGCGACTGCCCAGGGTCTTTCAATACCTGCGCATCGGCAGGTATCACGCCGGCCTGCAGCCACGGCAACTCCGGGGTTTTCGGCATGGCGATCTGCAGGCGGCCTTTCTCCATGGCTGTGCGCAGCATCACCGAGTTGGCTGGGGAAATCTCCTGGTTGAACAGGGTGGCTGCGGTGGGCGCGAAAACGTAGCGGGTCTTGGCCTGGTGCACGTCCTGGCGCCGATAGAGCAGGGCGGCCGCGGGGAGGGTGGCAATCAGCCCCGGGTCGTTGTAGGCATTCCAGTTGTCGGCCCGGCGCCACTGTTCATAAAACGCTTGCTGGCTGTAGGCGTATTGCATGATCGCGTCCCAACCCTGATGGCTGCCGGTGCCGGCCACGTAAAGCGGCAGCGAGTGGCGATCGGGCAGGGGGAAGGGTTCGGCGTTCCATTCGGTGACGGTCATCGGCTTGCCCAGCACCTGGGCCGCACCCAGCCAGTGGATCATGCCGTCGCTGCTCAGCGGGTTCTTCTCCAGCTGGCCGAGGCCGCCGTAGCTGTGCGCGTCGACCACGTCGCCAGCGGTCAGTGCTGGCAGCGAGGACAGGCCATTGAGGCCCCAGGTACTGGTGGTGGCGATCGGCACCTTGACCCCGAGGGTGTGCAGGTAGCTGATCATGTCAGCGTAGAAGCGCTGCTCCAGGTCGTTGAGAAACAGCTTCGAGGGGCCGTGCTCCCAGGCGCGCCAGGTCTTGTCTTCCGGCAAGTCGTGGCGCTCGGCGAAGGCCTTGGCCTGATCCATGTAGAGGCGGTTGTGCTTGGGAACATTCTTGTCAGGCAGCAGCGCATTGCCGAAGTGGTGGGTGACGTCGTTCTCGTTGGTGATCAGCACCGCGGCAATTGCCGGGTCGTCCTTGTAGGCGAGCCCGGTGTAGCTGTTGACGTGGGTCAGGTACTGCTCGGCAAAGCGCTTCATCGCTTGCTGCATGGTGACGTTGACGAACAGGTAGCCCTTGAGGCTGGCGACCGAGTGCTCCTTGGGCAGCTCGTCGAAGCCATAGATGTTGTCCGCTGCGGTGAGCGGGCGTGACACATGCAGGTCGAGCCATACGTAGATGCCTTCGTCCTTGAGGCTCTTGATCCACAGGTCGATCTTCTTCAGCGACTCGTCGCTAAGCTGCTGGGTATCCTTGAGCTGCTGCAAGTCACCGAAGACGTTGGGCGTCACCCAGGGGGAGTCGTGGTGGTGCAGGCGTACGAGGTTGAAGCCCAGGGCCGACAAGCGCTTGGCCTGTTGCTTGATTTCCTCGTCGGGCGTGCGGAACAGCGAGTAGGCCGCCATGTTGGTGCCCCAGAAGCGCACCGGTGTGCCGTCAGCGAACACCAGCTGTTCGCCATCGGCCTTGACGAAGCCGCGCTTGCCGGCCGGTTTTTCCGCTGCGTTGAGGAACGACAGGTCAACCGGCGAGGTGCGCCAGTCGAGCTGGTCATCCGGCCAGGTCGCGGGGTCGGTGATGCCAAAGCGTTCGGTGGCGGTCTGGCCGATGGTGATATCGCCGGTCACGCTCAACTGCGCCTTGATCTGCTGTTGCCCGGGCTTGATCGGGTCGGTGTAGAAGAAGGTGCGCACCTGGTCGGTGTTGCCCCGTTCGAAATAGACCTTGGCCAGCGGTGGGTCGAAGCGCATTTCGACGTGCGGCCCCTTGGGGTTCTTGCCCCACGCCCAGCCGCGGTTTTCCGGTAGCAGCACCGGGTCGCCCATTTCCCCGGCGATCAGCGTGGGGTCGAAGCGCCAGACGATGCCGCCGCCCATCACGCCACTCTGCCTGCTGTGCGCCTGCAGGTCGAAGTCCCAGGTGAGGGTTTGCGCCTGGGGCTTCTGGATGTCGGCCTTCAGGTCGAAGTCCAGGTCCTTGTTGCTGCCGGTCACCGTGTAGCGGTAGGGCCCTTCGACCTTGAGCGCCGGATAGAACCCCGTCCAGCCCCAGTTCGCGCCCCAGAAGTCGAAGCTGGGCACGAAAGCCGGGCCACCACCGTGGGTCAGGGTGGGCAAGCCGTTCTGTTCGTCCACACGCACGACCCAGTCTGACGCCCAGCCGCTCACGGGCAATGCCAGCAGGCCGACCAGTAACGATGTGCGGGTCCATGTACACAGGGCAAGGCTGGGCATCTGACTACCTCGGTTGAAGGCTGATGGTGGTCACCTGGCTGGTCTCGGTTGCGGCCTGTCGGCGCAACATTTCTATGTAGGCGACGCTGAGCCCGGCAATCGACCAGTACACGATCGGGATGACCGTGATGCTGCTGACAGTGAAAATGGTCACCAGGATCCCCAGCAGGGTCGCCAGCAATACCCGCCCCAGCAGGCGGTGCGGGTCGGCGTTGTCAGTGAACGGTCGCATCGCCTTGCGGATACCCAGCAGGATGCAGGCGAAAAAGCCCAGGAACAGCCCCAGCCCCACCAGGCCGACGCGCAAGGCCAGGCCGACGTAGGTGTTGACGATGTCGATGATGCCTTCGCCCTGGATCATCGATTGCATTTCCGGGGTGCTGCGGTAATCGAACGAGCCGAACAGCGGGTTGCGCTGGATGACGATCCACGAATTGTCCAGCAGGCGTTGGCGGTAGGTGATGTTCTCCGTGTCCACCTTGCCGATGAAGGGCAGCAGGTCGAGCACTTTGTCGCCACCGGGCATGACGCTCAGCAACGGTATGGCCAGTACCCCGGCCAGTGCCAGCAGCGCCAGGCGCGACACGGCGTGCCTGCCCATCGCGATGAACACCACCACGATCACGCCTGCGCCTATCCACGGGCCGCGCGAAAGCGGCGCAAACAGCCCGGCGGCCAGTAGCAGGGCGCCCAGATAACGGTGCGCAGGTTTCTGCACGAAGTGCTGCACGAACAGGAACAGGCCCATTGCCACCGCCATCACATAGCCGAGCACGATGGCCTGGCCGGTGGTGACGCTGGCACGCAACGAGCCACCCCGGCTCAGGTAGGCTTTCATGTCCCATTGCAGGCCCAGGGCATCGATCAGGGCGTTGTACAGCAGCCAGTGGCGTACATACTCGGCAACCCCGAGCAGCGCCAGGAGGAAGCCTGCGATGACGAACGCCAGCAGGGCGTCCTTGAAGTCGCTGAGCTCACGCAAGCCACGGCTGGCCACGTAGTAGGGCAGGAACACATCGATATACAGGCTTAGCACCTGGCGCAGCGTGTCGGTGACGGTGGTCTCGCGCAGGGCAAGCGCGCTGGTCAGCACCAGGCTGGCCAGCAGCAGCTTGTCGGGCAGCAGGCGGCCGAAGCGAACGCTTTCGCTTTGCTTGCTCAGCACCAACGCAGCTGGCAGCAGCACGCACAGGGTCAGGACGCGTTGGTGGTTGATGTCGAACAGGTAGTTGATCACGCCAAAGCCAGGCACTTCAGTCATGGCTGGCGGGATCAGGAACAGCAACAGGAAGAACAGCGCCAGCGGGTTGTGCTCGCGGCGTTGGGCGACCAGCAGGATGACCGTGGCGGCGCCGGCATACAGCCAGAAGCTGTGGGCAACGAATGCCACCAGGGTCAAGGCAAACCACAGGTTGCGGCGTCGCTTGAAGTCCGTCAGGGGGATCAGGTCCGTTGCCGGACGCCGGGCCATGAAGAAAACCACACTGGCCACAAGCAGAATGACGACCAGGGCTCTTAAATGTTCAGGCATGGGTTGTAGGCACCTATCCCTCGGTGGACTGGATGGAGGCTAGCATCGTGGCTAAATGAAACTATAGTGACTTCTAGCCATTCGGTCAGAGATTGAAGTCATGCAGTCGATTGAAGTCGTGGCGATGCGAATCTTCCAGTGCAGGCGCGTGGCGCTGGTTATGCCTATGATTGCGCTAGGGGCACTCTGTGCCTCTCTGCTGACGCGCTTTTTCGATTGACCCTGATGGTCGCCCGACAAGGCCCGCCGCAGAGAGCGGGGCATAAGAAAATCAATGGTATGGGGCTCTGATCATGGGGACGCTGCAGTTTTGTACGCCGTTGCTGGGGCGCAGAGGCTTTATTCGCAATTGTGTCTTGTTGAGTGCCGGCGCGGCCGTGTTTGGTGTCAGCGCCAATGCAGCGCGCAAGCCTGAGCCAAAGGGAGGCTTCGTCGTCATCAATGGCTGGGTCTTGCCGGTTGGCTACTTCCAGGACGGTCGCTCATGATCAAGGATTACGACACTGACAAAAGCCTGCGTGACGCTTACGACTTCTGCATCATCGGCGCAGGCCCGGCGGGGATCACGCTGGCGTTGCGCCTGGCCGGGGCCGGCTGGAGCGTGGCGTTGCTCGAAGGCGGCGGGCGTGAGTACACACCGCGCTCGCAGGGCCTTTACAAGTGCACCTCCACTGGCCTTGAGCTGTTCCCCGCCGAAGACCGCTTGCGCTACCTGGGCGGTACGTCCAATCACTGGGCCGGCCGCTGCCGTCCCTTCACCGCTTCGGATTTTGCCGTGCCGCCCCCGGTGGACATGCCCGGTTGGCCGATCACATACGCTGAAGTCGAGCGCTATCTGCCGGGCGCCATGGAGATCGTCGATCTGCCCCAGGGCGCGGAATTTCGCGCCATGAATGCCGGCCTGAACGGTGGCGATTTCGATGCCGACCGTTTCCTGCTCAGTACGCCAACGCGCTTTGCGCAGAAGTACGCCACGGCGCTTGACGAGACGCCAGGGCTGGATGTGTTCATCAACTGCAACTGCGTCGACCTGCTGTTCGATCAGGCCGCTGGCCAATTGAAGGCTGTGCAGGTGTCCGACTACGACGGCAAGCGCCGGCCTGTTACTGCGCGCAACTACATCCTCGCCATGGGCGCCATTGAAAACGCCAGGCAACTGCTCAACAGCAAGTCCCTGGCGCAGGCAGGCGTGGTGAGCAAGGACGGGCTGGTCGGCCGCTGCTTCATGGAACACCTGAACATCGACATGGGTACGTTCATCCTGCGCAGCGGTGAAAATACCGAGCCGCGCCAGTACTTCACCACCGATGCCTTCGTCGCCGAGTACCGGGCAGGCAAGGGCAACGTCCTGGCGTCTGTGCTGGCCGACGTGCAGACCTATGGCCGCACGGCCGAGGTGAAGCGCTTTCTGGAAAACCTGGCGTGTGACATGGGTGTGGCCAGCAAGATCGAGTTCGTGGCCAAGTTCAGCTGCCCAGGCGATGGCGTGATCAGCACGCTGATCGAGCAGTTTCCCAACGTTCATAGCCGTATCTCGCTGCTGGACGAGCAGGACGAACTGGGGGTGGCCAAGGTCAACGTCAACTGGGTGCTGAGCGACGACGACCGGCACACCATCAAGTGCATCGGCAGTGAACTGGCCAAGCAGTTCGCCGAGACGGGCCTGGGTTTCGTCAAGCTCAACGACTTCGTCTACGACACCAGCCTGCCGCTGAAGATGTCACCCCACGCGCATCACATGGGCACCACGCGGATGGCGGCAACGGCAAAGGACGGGGTGGTCGATATCAACTGCAAGGTGTTTGGCAGCGAAAACCTCTATGTCGCCGGCAGCAGTGTCTTCGCCACCGGCGGGGCTTCGAACCCGACAATGCCATTGCTGCAGTTCGCCTTGAGGCTGGCCGACCACCTCAACGAGAAGATGCGCTCGGCAACGGGGGCGGCGGCTTGAACCGTTGAACTGAAGTAGCGATGTGCAAGGGTTGAGTGCAACAGGGTCAGCACCTACAAGAACGAGACCTTGTTCGCCTCAGGGACAGTCCAGGATCGCTTGATTTGCGAGGCATGCCGTATGTTTGGATGGATACGCAGTGCAGTGGCGCATTATGCCAATACGACCGGACGAGGCGTTGCGGCCTACAAGAAGCTTTGCAACCCCACACCCAGGCAGTGGGGCGAATACCAGTGCCGATGGGGCGGGTTCTATTCCGTAGGCAGCAATTTTCACATGAATGTCGGTTGCAACGTCACCGACCGGGCGCTGGTGCGCATCGGCAATAACGTCGGCTTGTCCGATTGTACGTTGCTGGGCCATGACGGCGTGGTGGCGCTGATCGAGCTCTGCTATGGCAAGAAACTGGACTCGGTTGGTGTCATCGATGTCAGGGACAACAGCTTCGTCGGCCACGGCGCGATCGTCATGCCACGCGTGACCATCGGGCCTGATTCGGTGGTGGCTGCCGGTGCCGTGGTGACCAAGGACGTGCCACCGGGCACGGTGGTCGGCGGCAACCCGGCAAAGTTCATCTGCACCACTGCCGACTTGATCAAGCGGGTCGAGGATCGTTGCAACGCCTACCCCTGGATAGACCTGATCAAGCAGCGCTCAGGCTCCTTCGACCCAACGCTGGAGCCAACCTTGGCGATGCACAGGCGTCGCTATTTCTTCGGGGACGGCAGCAATGGATAAGAAGCCTGTCGATGTGATGGTGGTCAATTTCAACACCGCGTCGTTGCTGCAGCCGATGTTCGACGCACTGCGCGCCGCCGGCGGGGAAGCCCTGGCCAGCTACCTGGTGGTGGACAATGCGTCGGTTGACGACTCGGTGGAGCGCCTGGGCAAGGTCTGCCCTGATGCCTTGCTGCTGAGCAACAAGCTCAATGTCGGTTTCGGCCGCGCCAACAATCAACTGCTTGCGCACCTGCAGGGCAAGTACGCGCTGCTGCTCAACACCGATGCCTTCGTGGCTGCCGACAGCCTGCAGAAAACCGTCGACTACATGGAGGCACACCCGGAGTGCGGCATCCTTGGCGTGCGCCTGGTGGGCCGTGACGGCGATCTGCAACCGAGTTGCCGCTATTTCCCGACACCCTTGAACGTATTCGTCTCGCGCACCGGGCTTGGGCGTTTTTTCCCGGGCTTGAAAATGGTCGATGAAATGGACTGGGACCACGCTTCGGTGCGTGAGTGCGACTGGCTGCCCGGCTGCTTCTACCTCGTGCGCCGTGAAGTGCTCGACCAGGTGGGGCTGTTCGACCCGCGTTACTTCCTTTATTACGAGGAGGTGGACCACTGCAAGCGGGTGAAGGCGGCCGGCTGGAAAGTGGTGTATTTCCCTGACACCACGGTGGTGCACATCGGCGGTGAAAGCTCCAAGTCGGTGGCCGAACTGGAAGCGGCGAGCCGGCAGATATCCGGTTATCAGATCGAGAGCGAGCTGTTGTATTTCCGCAAGCACCACGGCGTGGCAGGGCTGGCCTTGCATATGCTGCTGGTGAGCCTGGGTGACCTGGTACTGGCGCTCAAGGCATTGCTCAAAGGCCGCGGCCTGGCTGCGATCAAGGCGTGCTGGAAACATACCCGCGTCACCTGGTCGTTGTTGTTCAAGACCCAGTTTGCCAGCCAACCCACACGGTAGGTGAAACCATGTTCGACAACATCCGCGCAGACTTGCGCGCTCACGGTGGTGATTGGGGCGCCCAGGGATTCTGGGTGCTGCTGGTCTACCGCTTCGGCCGCTGGCGCTATGGCGTACGTCCGGCCCTGCTGCGCAAAGTGTGTTCCTTCGTCTACAAGGTGCTGTTCAAGTTCGTGCAGATCATCACCGGGGTCGAGCTGCCCTGCGAGGTCGTGATTGGCCGCAATTTCGTCATCGACCACTTCGGCGGCATCGTCATCAGTGGCTATGCGCGCTTTGGCGATGACTGCCGGATCCGCAACGGTGTGGTGGTGGGCCTGAAGAACGTCGACGAACCCATCGCACCGGTGTTCGGCAACAACGTGGATATCGGCGCCGGGGCCAAGGTGCTGGGCAATATACGCATCGGTAACAACGTCGC
Source organism: Pseudomonas putida (assembly GCF_002025705.1). Lineage (NCBI taxonomy): Bacteria > Pseudomonadati > Pseudomonadota > Gammaproteobacteria > Pseudomonadales > Pseudomonadaceae > Pseudomonas > Pseudomonas putida. The sequence continues at coordinate 2,492,795 of NZ_CP018846.1, forward strand.
GATAGGCTCGAACGCGGTGGTGTTGACCGATGTGCCGGACAACTCCCTGGCAGTGGGGGTGCCCGCGACGATCAAGTCGCGCAAGCACAGCGATGCAATGCAGTACACGTGACCCAGCCCGCAGCTGACGAGTGAAGCCCATGGTGACAGGCATTGGAGTGGTTGTGATCGGCCGCAATGAAGGCCAGCGCCTGGAGCGCTGCCTGTTGTCCCTGGTGGGGCGGGCGGACCAGTTGGTGTACGTGGACTCCGGCTCCTCCGACGGCTCGGTGCAGCTGGCGCGACGGCTTGGCGTCGAAGTGGTGGCGCTGGACATGACGCAACCCTTTACCGCTGCACGGGCCCGTAACGAGGGTTTTGCCTGCCTGCAAGGCATCGTGCCGTGTATCCGCCATGTGCAGTTCGTCGACGGTGATTGTGAAGTCGATGCCGGCTGGCTGGGCAAGGCCCAGGCCTTTCTCGACCAGCACCCGGACGTGGCGGTGGTGTGTGGGCGGCGCCGCGAGCGCTTCCCGCAGCGCTCGGTATACAACCTGCTGTGCGACCTGGAATGGGACACACCGGTGGGGGAAACCAAGGCCTGCGGGGGCGATGCACTGATGCGTGTCGACGCCTTCATGGCGGTATCCGGGTTTCGCCCGGAACTGATTGCCGGCGAAGAGCCGGAGCTGTGCGTGCGCTTGCGCGCAGCTGGCTGGAAGGTCTGGCGCCTGGCCGATGAGATGACCCTGCACGATGCCGCCATGACCCGTTTCGGGCAATGGTGGCGGCGCAGTCTGCGAGCCGGTTATGCCTATGCCGAGGGCGCCTACCTGCATGGGCTGGCCCCGGAGCGGCATTGGCTGCGTGAATCTCGGCGCGCTTGGTTATGGGGCCTGCAACTGCCACTGGCGATCCTGGTCGTGAGCCTGCTGTCGGGCGGTTGGGGGCTGTGGTTGTTGCTGGTCTATCCGCTGCAGATCGTGCGCCTGGCCCGCCGGGGCGGGCGTTCGACGCGGGAAAACTGGTGGCAGGCAGTGTTCCTGGTGCTGGGCAAGTTCCCCGAAATGCTCGGCCAGGCGAAGTTCCTGCTTAACAGGTACGCGGCCGGCAAGGCGCTGCTGATCGAGTACAAATGACATGTCGATGACGTTCAGATCGTTAGCCAAAAGTGTGCTTACCTTGCAGCCCGGCTATTCGCTGCGCGCGCTCAACAACAAGTTCAAGTTGACGGTATCGATGGCCCGCGAGTGGCCTGGCTTGCAGGCCTTCGCCAAGCGCATGTCACAGGCGCTGGGCAAAGACCGCTTCGAGCGGCTGGGCGTGGACTGCATCGGCGTCGTGCAGTGGCCGTACATCAGCAAGAGCTGGAGCGCCCCACAGCGGCTCGAAGCGGTAGCGTCCCACTATGAAGTGGTCGCTGCGCATTGTGCCCCGTTGCTGCTGTTGCAGCGTGACGAACATCGGCTGTTGTGCGACCTGTCGGCGTACTCCAGCGGTTGCAGCCTGGTGCTCGATCGGCCCATCTGGTTCAAGCGCGAAGGGGAGCTGGTGATCAACCTGTTCCAGGGCGAGCTGCGCGTGGCCTCGCTCGCGTTCACCCTGTGCCGTGAAGCAGCGGGCCTGTGCCTGTACATCGGCGCAGTGCAAGGCATTCACAAAGGCGTGGACAGCGAGACCTCGCTGACGATCTACCGCGACCTGACCAAGGACTTCGAAGGCCTGCGCCCCAGAAGCCTGTTGATCGAGGCGATCAAGTGCGTGGCCAGAACCCTGGGGGCCGAGCGCATTTATGCGGTGGGGGATGAATATCGCCACCATCGCCATCCTTATTTTGGCGCCGACAAACACCAGGACCTGGCCGCCAACTACGACGTGATCTGGCAGGAAAACGGTGCCGCTCCCTCGGACCGCGAGGACTTTTTCACCATCCCCTTGGCACCTGCGCAGCGCGCGGTAGAGGAAGTCGCGGCCAAGAAACGGGCAATGTATCGCAGGCGCCATGCGTTGCTGGATGACGTGTTTGGCCAGATACAGGCCGCCCTGGCTGCCAGCTCTGTGCAGCAGAGCGCGGCAGACCTGGCCATTCAGTAAACGGACTCAGATTCGGGGCACTATGCGCATTGCTTATTTCATCAATCAGTATCCCAAGGTCAGTCACAGTTTCATCCGCCGCGAAATACTGGCGCTGGAGCGCCAGGGCGTGGAGGTACAACGCATCGCCTTGCGTGGCTGGGACGCCGAACTGCACGACGCCGAAGACCTGGCAGAACGGGGCAAGACCCGCTATGTACTACAGGAGGGGTTGAGGGGCTTGTTCAAGCCCCTGTTAGAGGTGATGCGGGCACGCCCCAAAGCGTTTCTTGCAGCCCTGCGCCTGGCGCTTCGCCTGGGTTGGCGTGCCGATCGCCCATGGCCCTACCACCTGGTCTACCTGGCCGAAGCGTGCCGGGTGGTGCAGTGGTTGCAGGCATCTGCTGCCGAGCACGTGCACGCGCATTTCGGCACCAACTCGACAGAGGTGGTCATGCTGGCCAACGCGCTGGGCGGGCCCGGCTACAGCTTCACCGTGCATGGGCCGGAAGAGTTCGACAAGGCACAACTTCTGCACCTTGGCGAAAAGGTGCGCCGGGCCGCGTTCGTTGCCGCTGTCAGTTCTTTCGGGCGCAGCCAGTTGTACCGCTGGGTGGCACATGAGCACTGGGGCAAGGTCAAGGTGGTGCATTGCGGCCTGGAGCGCAGTTTCCACGAAGGGGCTGCGTTGGCTCTGGCGGATGCGCCCCGGCTGGTCTGTGTGGGGCGTTTGTGTGAACAGAAAGGCCAGTTGCTGTTGATCGAGGCCGCGCATGCCCTGGCCAGCCGGGGCGTGGCCTTTGAACTGGTGTTGGCAGGCGATGGCGAATTGCGCGGCCCGATCGAGGCGCTGATCGCCCGGCATGGATTGCAGACGCAGGTACGCATCACCGGCTGGATCAGCAGCGCGCAGGTACGCGACGAGATCCTTGCCGCGCGCGCGCTGGTATTGCCCAGCTTTGCCGAGGGTTTACCGGTGGTCATCATGGAGGCCATGGCGCTGCGTCGCCCGGTGCTTACCACCTACGTGGCAGGCATTCCCGAACTGGTGCGCCAGGGCGAGAACGGCTGGTTGTTCCCGGCAGGTTCGGTCGAAGCGTTGACCGATGCCATGCTTGACTGCCTGCAGCAACCTGCAGAGGTGCTGCAGCGCATGGGCGAGGCGGCTTACCAGCGCGTGCTCAAGCGCCACGACATCGATACTGAAGCGGCCAGGTTGCTCAGCCATTTCAAGGAGCCGACATGCTGACCCTGTTGGGCGGGTTGCTGGTGCTGGCGGCGCTACTGCTGCTGTTGCCGGCACTGCTGTTGTTCACCCAGGTCGTACTGGCCTGCCTGCCTGCGCCTGTGCGGGTAGCCCGGCAAGGCAAGCGTGCGCGGGTAGCCGTGCTGGTGCCCGCGCACAACGAGGCAACGCTGATCGCCTCTACGCTCGCCAGCATCAGGCCGCAATTGCGTGAAGGCGACCAACTGCTGGTGGTCGCCGACAACTGCACGGACCAGACCGCAAGCCTGGCCCGCGCGGCCGGTGCACAAGTGGTCGAGCGCCAGGATCAACAGCGACGCGGCAAGGGTTACGCATTGGACTTCGGGGTGCAGCATCTGCGCCAGTCGCCTCCGGATGTACTGATCATCATCGACGCAGACTGCCAGGTAGGCGCGGATGTGCTCGAGCAACTGGCACGCTGTTGCGTCGACAGCGGCCGGCCGGCACAAGCGCTGTACCTGATGCATGCACCTGCTGGCGCAGGGTTGAAAGTGCAGGTCGCCGCCTTTGCCTGGCGGGTAAAGAACCTGGTTCGCCCGCGTGGTTGGGCCCGGGCGGGCTTGCCCTGCCAGTTGATGGGAGCGGGCATGGCATTTACCTGGCAAGACTTGTCGGCCGTCAACCTGGCCACCGGGCATCTGGTCGAAGACCTGAAGCTGGGGCTTGAGTGTGCCGCGCTCGGCAAACCGCCCCTGTTCTGCCCGGAGGCTGTCGTCAACAGTCATTTCCCCACCAGCCAGGAAGGCCTGAGCATCCAGCGCAAGCGCTGGGAACATGGGCACCTGGGGGTTGTGCTGGCGGAGGGCCCGAAGCTTGTCGGGCATGCGCTGGCGCGACGTAACTGGCCGCTGTTGGGCATGGCCTTGGACCTGCTGGTGCCTCCGCTGGCCTTGCTGTCATTGCTGCTGACGGTGCTTTTTTTGGTCACCTGGCTGGCATTCGGACTATTTGGGCTGCTGTTGCCTGCATTGCTTGCCACGCTGGGGTTGGGCCTGTTGGGTGCTGCAGTCTTGCTGGCGTGGGCACGCTTTGCACGGGAGGTGATGCCGTTTTCGGTACTGATGTACGCGCCGTTCTATGCGGCCAGGAAAATCCCCCTGTACCTGGGGTTCCTACTCAAGCGCCAGGTGGACTGGGTGCGTTCGAAACGGGATGACAGCTGATGGGTGCTTGGGCCTGGCTGCAACGCTGGAAGACGATCATGGGCAAACTGCACCTGGTCGAGGATGCTGCAGACGAGCAACGGCTGCTGGTGTCGCTATGTTCAGCGCAGCGGCCAACGGTGCTGGGCTTCGTCAACGCCCATGCCATGAACCTGGTCGCCGGCAAGGCTGATTACTGCCAGGCACTGGCAGCGGCGGACGTGCTGCTGCGCGATGGGGCCGGCATGGCGATATTGCTGCGGCGCCTGGGGTTGGCGCCCGGGCTCAACATGAACGGCACGGATTTCATCCCCAAGCTGCTGGCGGCCTTCAATGGCAGGCGCGTGGCGTTCTGGGGTACGCGGGAGCCGTTCCTGTCCGAGGCCGCTCAGCGCTGCGAAGTGCGGTATGGCGTGCACGTGGTGTCACGGCACGATGGTTTTGCCGAGGTCGATACTTACCTGGGCCTCGCCCAGCAGCAACAGCCAGAGTTGATCGTGTTGGGCATGGGGATGCCCAAGCAGGAACAGGTGGCCGCCCGGCTGGCGGCGCTTGGCTACCCCTGCCTGATCGTATGCGGCGGCGCCATCGTGGATTTTCTGGGTGGCAAGGTTACGCGAGCGCCCCACTGGGTGCGGCGCTTGAACGGTGAGTGGATTTTCAGGTTGCTCAAAGAGCCCAAGCGGCTGTTTACGCGCTATGTGGTTGGCAATCCATTGTTCCTGTTGCGGGCGCTGCTCTACGCCAGAGCGCCTGCGCATCGGCTGTAGCGGCGAAGCTGAACGCAGTCTGTCGGAGTGGTCGATCTGCTCCGCAGCAAACCCCGGGTACTGCTACAGTGATATCAGTCTGTAGCAGCGCGCCGGGCAGCAAAATTTCAAAGGTTTTTCAGGTACCTGAGGTGAGTTTCCATCGCTTCGTTGTGATGGTCAGGCATATGCCATACACACAGATCAGTGAGGCCTTACGATGGTGTTCGAACCCCGCAGCAGTCGGTCGTTGCTCCAGCGAAGAAGCAGCGTCAGTAACGCCGTTCAAGCAGGCCTTGATGGGATTGCCGTCACCGGTGTGGCGTGGTACCTGATCTACGACCAGTTCGGTTACATCACTTCGGACTACGTGATCATGCTCCTGCTGCTGATCGGCGCACTGGCGGTCATTTATGATCACTACGCCATCTACCGCAGCAACGTAGGGCTTTCGGTAAAGGCCTTCAGGCTGTTCAAGGCCTGGTCGGCAACGTTCTGTTTCCTGGTGGTCATCGCCTTCCTGACCAAGCAGAGCGAAACCTACTCACGCCTGCTGGTCGTGCAGCTGTTTGTCATTGGCTATTTCGTCCAGTTGTTCCTGCACGTGGCCATGCGAGAGTTGCAGAAGCGCTTTACCGCCCATGCGCGGCTGGATAATGCCTTGATCATCGGCAATGGCGACCTGGCCAACTTCCTGTACCAGAAGATCAGCAACAACCCGTGGTTCGGCGAGCGGGTGATGGGCTGCATCTGGGTCGATCAGGAAGAGGACCAGGGGCGCGAGGCGCAAGATAACAAGCAGCGCCTGCCGGTGTTGGGCAGCATTGCCGACCTGGACGATATCATTGCCCAGCATGGTATTCGCACGGTGTACCTGGTAACCCCTCTTGGGGGGTCGGCAGTCATCCAGGATGTTTACCTCAAGTTGCTCGACAAGTGCATCGCGGTCAACTGGGTGCCGGATATCTTCTCGCTGCGCCTGATCAACCATAGCGTGCGTGAGATTGCCGGGATTCCGGTGCTGACCTTGTCGGAAACGCCACTGACCGGCACCAGCCTGTTCCTGAAAAACCTCGAGGACCGCGTGCTGGCAGCGCTCATTCTGCTGTGCGCTTCGCCGGTGCTGCTGACGGTCGCGCTGATCATCAAGTTCGACAGCCCGGGGCCGGTGTTCTTCCGCCAGGACCGCACAGGCTGGACCGGCGAGTCGTTCCGTATCTGGAAATTCCGCAGCATGCATGTTCATCAGCCGGAAAACGGCGTGGTCGCGCAAGCGCAGCGCAATGACCCGCGGCTGACCCGGGTCGGGGCATTCATCCGGCGCACAAGCCTCGATGAGTTGCCGCAACTGTTCAACGTGCTGACCGGCGACATGTCGCTGGTCGGCCCGCGCCCCCATGCCTTGCAGCATGACACGCTGTATTCACAGGACATCGTCGACTACTTCGCCCGCCATAACATCAAGCCCGGCATGACAGGCCTTGCGCAAGTGCGCGGGTACCGGGGTGAAACCAAGGACATCGAGCAGATGATCCAGCGGGTCAATTCGGACATCGAGTACATCAACAACTGGTCGTTGTGGCTCGACTTCGTGATCCTGGTGCGCACGATCAATGCCTTCACCGGCAAGCAGGCTTACTGACGCCGGAATCCAGCGTGGTGTACAGGGGGAGGGGGCATGAGCATCTTGTCAGCGGGAGGGGCAGGTGCCGCTAGGCTGTTGAAAGCCGAGTGGCCCTCGCTGGTGCTATGGGCGTTTCTGTTTTCGCCGCTGTTCGCCAGGCTGTTGGCGGACTGCCAATGCGCGAAGATCGACTTGCTGGTTTTATACACCTTTGCCATTTCATTTTTGTGGCTGCTGGCAATCCGCTTCGCATCCGCCAATCAGTTCAAGGTGCATCTGCTGCTGTTGCCCTTCTATCTGCTGGCGAGCATCGACCTGTTCCTGGTGCTGAACTTTGGTTCGCGCCTGACAGCGGCCTACCTGTTCATCGGCTTGACCAACTACAAGGAAGCGACCGACTTTCTCGCCACCTACTGGCGCTCGATCGCTGGCATCCTGGCCGTGTTCGCGGTGTGCTATGGGGTGGGGTTGGCCGGGTTGCATGGGCGTCGCCTCTACCGCAACAAGGCCATTTTTGCGCTGGCGCTGAGCGGCTTGCTGCTGGGTTATGGGGCGTACTTCTACAAGACCGTGAAGGTCAATTCGTTGAGTAAAGGTGCCGTGCTCGATCTGGTGGCGAAAGACCAGAGCACGCCGGTTGGTTACCTGTCGCAGATCGGCCTGACGGCCACCTTGTATGTGGAATCCAAGGGTTACATCAAGCAGCGCCTGGAATCGGAGGTGAAGATCACCAGCATCTCCGGCCAGGCCGACATCCAGACACTGGTGTTCGTCATTGGCGAATCTTCGCGCCCGCACAACTGGTCCTTGTACGGTTACCACAACAAGACCACGCCCCATCTCGACCAGCAGCCGGGGCTGTTCAAGTTCAACCGCATGTGTACCACCGCGCCCTATACCTCGGTTGCCGTGCCTTCGCTGCTCAGCCTGGAACCCATCCGTGACTGGGACTTGATCGCCTCGAACAAATCGCTGGTAGGGATCTTGCGTGCGGCTGGCTACGACACTTACTGGCTGTCTTCACAGGAGGTAGACAGCTTTGGTGGCATCATTCCGCAGATCGCCGCAGAAGCTCAATACCGCCAGTATCTGGAGCGCAGCTATGACGGTGCGCTGATGCCGGCCTTGCAGAACGTGCTGGGCAAGGCCAATGGGCGCCGGCAGGCAATATTCATTCATATCAAGGGCAGCCACTTCGAATACGCGCGGCGCTACCCCAGTGACTTTGCCCAGTTCAAGCCTGCCAGCAGCAGCCAGAAAGACCGGATCACGGCCGATTACGACAATTCGGTTTTGTATACCGACTGGCTGCTGTCCACGATCATGCAGCAACTGACAGCCAGCCAGAACAAAGCGCTGCTGGTCTACTCGTCGGACCATGGCGAGAACCTGCTGGATGACAGCCGGCAACTGCTGGGCCATGGCATGGGCAATGAATATGACCTGTCGACCTCGGCGTTTGTCTGGTCAAGTGGCAACCTGTCAGCTGAGCAATCGGGCAAATTGCAGAAGTTGAAGGCCAGGGAGGACCAGCAGGTCAGCATCGCCTCGTTGCCGCATACGGTGCTGAACATGACCGGGATTTCGATGCCGGGCTATGACAGCACCCAGGACTTGCTCAGCGATGACTACAAGCCCTCGCAATGCCCGCACCTGCTCGGTACCGGCTATGTGCCGTCGTTCAACTTCGATATCAAGCACATTGCCGCTGAATGATCAGGCCGGTAGCGCCAGTGGGTGCAAGGTGCGAAAGCTTTGTGCTTCCTCCACCAGCCAGTCATGCACCGCACGGGCGCCGGGCTGGTTCAGGCCACCTGGCGGGTAATGCACCATGTAACGTTTGTGATTGGCGATGGGGTGGCCGAAGGGCACGATCAAGGCGCCGCGTTCAAGCTCGTCATTGAGCAGTGTGCGCCGCGCAATGGCCACGCCGATGCCGGCGATCGCCGCTTCGATGGTCAGGTGGTTACGGTTGAAGGTGTGCCCTCGGCGCACATCCAGCCCGGTGGCGCCGATACCCTCCAGGTAGAACTCCCACTCCGCGTATTCCGAGCTGCCGCGCCAGGCGGTGATGTCATGCAGCAGCGGGTAATGTGCCAGGTCGGCCGGACCATGCAGCGGCGGGCGGCCACGCAGCAGCGCGGGCGAACAGACCGGGAAGATCTGTTCGTCCAGCAACGGGGTCGACAGCATGCCGGGGTAACTGCCGTCGTTGAGGTCGATGGCCAGGTCGAAGTCGCCAGGGTGCAAGGCCTGAGCGCTGTCTTCGGCGACCAGGCGCAGCTCGATGTCCGGGTAGCGCTGCTGGAAGCGCGGCAGCCGCGGAGTGAGCCACTTGGCCAGGAACGAAGGAATTGAACGCAAACGCAAGGTGCCGCGGATTTCCCCGGCATCCAGGCGCAGCAGTTCGGCCTCGATGCTGCCATAGGCCTCGGTCACGGCCTGTGCCAGGCGCTGGCCCTCGGCGCTCAGTTCGACCCCCCGCGCCCGGCGCAGGAACAGTTTGTAACCCAGGCGCTCTTCGAGCTGACGCATCTGCTGGCTGACCGCACCCGGGGTGATGTGCAGTTCTTCGGCGCAGCGGGTGAACGACAGGTGCCGCGCCGCACAGGAAAAGACATGCAGCCAGACGAACATCTGGCCATTGAGTTGCCGTCGCATCGTTTAGTACCACTAAAGCCTTGCTTAGGAAGTTTCGTTGGTCATCTACCAGTGAGCGGGGCAGTATCGCGCAAATTGGTAATAGCGTTCAATTTTCTCAGACAGCCGTGCGGCAGCGTTCAGCGCCGGTACGGTCAGGCATTAGTATGGCTATCAGTGTTTTCGACCTTTTCAAGATTGGCATCGGCCCGTCCAGTTCCCATACCGTAGGCCCGATGCGGGCGGCGGCGAGCTTTGCCCAGGCGTTGCGTGAGCAAGGCCTGCTGGCGCAGGTGCAGCGCATCGAAGTGCGCCTTTACGGCTCGCTTTCAGCCACCGGGGTAGGCCATGCCACCGATCGCGCCTGCCTGCTCGGCCTGATGGGGCAGTGGCCGGATCGCATCGACCCGGCCACCATCGAACCGCGTATCCATCAGTTGCTGCAGGAGCAGTGCCTGATGCTCGACGGCAGCCACCCACTGCCGTTCCAGTACGCCCGCGACATGCTGCTGCTGGACGAAAGCCTGCCTTATCACCCCAACGCCATGACCCTGGAGGCCGTGGGCGGGCAGGGCAGCCTGTTGCAGCAGACCTACTACTCCATCGGTGGTGGTTTCATTGTCGAGCAGGGCGAGATCGATGCACCGCAGGCAGAAGCGAATGCCGTCAACCTGCCGTACGAGTTTTCCAGCGGCGCCGAATTGCTGGCCTTGTGCAAGGCCAACAACCTGAGCGTCGGCCAACTGATGCTGGCCAACGAATGCGCCTGGCGCCCGGAAGCGCAGGTGCGCGAAGGCCTGTTGCGGATCTGGGCGGCGATGCGTGATTGCGTCGACAACGGCCTGCGCAACGAAGGCATCCTGCCCGGTGGCCTCAACGTCAAGCGGCGCGCCGCACGGCTGCACCGCGCCCTGCAGGAGGCCGGGCAGCCCAACGTGATCGGTTCGACCTTGAGCGCCATGGAGTGGGTCAACCTGTTTGCCCTGGCGGTCAACGAAGAGAATGCCGCAGGCGGGCGCATGGTCACCGCGCCCACCAACGGCGCTGCCGGCATCATCCCGGCGGTGTTGCACTACTACATGAAGTTCAACCCGAGCGCCTGCGACGACGATGTGGTGGCGTTTCTGCTGGCCGCTGCCGCAGTTGGCATCCTGTGCAAGAAGAATGCGTCGATCTCCGGTGCCGAAGTCGGCTGCCAGGGGGAGGTCGGCTCGGCCTGCTCGATGGCCGCCGCGGGCCTTGCCGAAGTGCTGGGCGCCACGCCAGCGCAACTGGAGAATGCCGCCGAAATCGCCCTGGAGCATAACCTCGGGCTGACCTGCGACCCGGTCGGTGGGCTGGTCCAGGTGCCGTGCATCGAGCGCAATGCGATTGCCGCGGTGAAGGCGATCAATGCCGTGCAGATGGCCCTGCGGGGTGACGGTGAGCATTTCATCTCGCTCGACCGGGTGATTCGCACCATGCGCGACACTGGTGCCGACATGCATGCCAACTACAAAGAGACTTCGCGCGGCGGCCTGGCGGTGGCATTCGTCGAGTGTTGATCGTGGTTTCGCCGGCAAGTTGCCTTGCCGGCGAACATTGCTTGCGGGTTATACGCTTTCCAGCTGGTCGATGGCCGCCTTCAGCCGCTGCGCCAGTTGCGGACGGCCTTGGTGGGTCACATCCGGCGCCTTGCGCACTCGCCCATGCTGATCGAGCCAGTGGCCGTTGCTGAAGTAACGGTAGCTGGCTGAACCATTGCTCCAGTCGGCTTCCAGCAGGCCGTGCAGGTGGAAGGTCTGCGCGATCTGGCTGAGCGGGCCGCTGGGGCTGCCATCCAGGCTGAGAACGATCGACGGCGCGCCGGCCGGCGCGAACTGCAGCTCGCTGTAGTCACCCCACACGTTGGCCTGGAATGGCTGCTGCGGGTAGGTGGCCTGGCTGGCGCGGGCCTTGCCGGAGACCTTCTTGGTCACGGTGTTGACCAGCAGGTCGAGGGTCAGGGTCGGGGCGCCGAGCAAGCCGTTGCTGACGTTCAGGCGCACATGGAACAGTCCGATTGCCATGGTGTATCTCCTTGCCTGCTCAGGCTTTCTTGGCGGCCTTGGTGGCCGGGGACTTGGTCGCAGCAATGGCCTGGTCGAGGCCGCCGGTGGCCAGCTGCTTGAGCTGCGCGACATCGCCGTTGGCGATGGCCGCCTCCAGGGTGGCGTTGTGCAGTTCGCTGTGCAGGTCGACATTGGCCAGCTGCTGGATGCGCTGGCCTTCCAGCGTGACCGGGACGTTGTCCACGCTCACCCAGCGCTGGCCATTGAAGTACTCGTAGTCGGCCACGCCGCGTTGCCAGCTCGGGTCGAGCAGCGCCCTGAACTTGAAATGCACGGGCGAGTTGGCGTGCGGCCCACCCTGATTGCCCTGGGCAGTAATCAGGATCCTGGCGTCGCTCGGCGGCTGGACGGTGAGGTAGGTATAGCTGCCCCAAACATCCAGGTGCAGGTCCAGCGGTGGGTTGATGGCCTGGGTAATCTGGGCCGCGCCATTGACGCTGCGGTCCGGGGTATGGACCAGCAGGTCCAGTTGCAGGCGCGGTGCGCCTGCGGCGTTGTTGCCTATCTGGTAGGACACCGGGAACAGGCCTACCGAAGGTGCGAGCAGTGAATCAGACATGATTGCCTCCATTGCATTCGATGAATGAAAAACCGATACACGACTGCGAAGGCGGGCGGAAAAGGCGGGGAGAAGAGGGAGCCGGGCGGCGCTGATGCTTGCCCGGAGCGAGCGGCTGTTGTCAGCCTGCTTGTGCAACCAGTCCCTGGTCTGCGGTGCCGCCTGCCTGGCAGCCCGCTTGAGTAAAGCAGGGCTGCCAGGCAGTGATGGCGTTTTTACATGATCTCCGACGAGCGGAGCGGCTTTCGCTTACTTGCTCTTGTTCTTGAGGGTAATGAAGCTGGCACGCATGTCCTTCGCCCAGCCGTCGAGCACGGCCTTGACATCGTTGAGGGTCAGCTTGGTCTTGTCGTTTTCCAGCTCTTTGCCCGTGCCCTTGCGCACCACCTGGGCCAGCACCTTCTGGTTGCCGCCATCGAGGAAGGCCGCTTCGACACCAACATCTACCTCCTGGTCGCGGCCACCCATGGCCGTGTTGACGCCCGCCGAAACCAGCGCGATCGGGATGAATTCGTAAGGCTTGAGGCCTTCATTGCTGGTGGACACCGCGGTAATCGCCGGGCGGACCACGATGGTGCCCGGGCCGGGCGCCTTGGCCAGCGTCAGCACGCTGCCCAGCTCACGGCGCATGGCATCGTTGAAGTAGCGGGTGATTTCAGCCAGCGTCTGCTGGGAAATGACCGCCGTGGCTTGCGGCTTGGGGTAGAACTGGCTGGGCTCGATGAAGACCTGCGTGTACTGGTTGATGTTTACCTTGGGGTCAATCCAGCGCATCACGGGTGCGCCAGATGGGCTTTTCGCTTCCTGCAGGCGACTGTAGTCCTTGAGGAAACCGGAATAGTCCTTGGGGTCCACGCGGTTGCTGGAGCAGGCAGCCACAGCGAGCAAAGCGGCGCACAGCAGGGTAACGCGAGGCAATGATTTCATGATGATCATGCATCCATGATGGGTCGGCCAGAACAACGCTAGCAGGTGCTTGGCAGAAGGCCAGTGGGTGGCTGAAAAGTGCGCTTTGCACCCGGTATCGTATTGATTTGGCGCAATGGCTTGACCACTGACGGCCGGCGCAAATCGTGGCCAGTCATGGTGCTGACATTTCCTACAGCGTGGCCGGAACACGCTGTCTATGCAATCGCAGCGACCCTTGGAAAACTATGCCCGTAACGGGTATGGTCTGGAGGCCGCTCATGGAAGTTCTCAAGCGCAGGGATTTTGCGCGCTGGCAAGCTGCGCAGCAGTTGTCAGATGCGATGTTGTGCCAGGCGGTGAATGAAATGCGCAGGGATTTGGTAGATGCCAGCCTTGGCGGTGAGTTGTTCAAGAAGCGTGTTGCAGGGCATGGTACTGGCAAGCGAGGCGGTTACCGGACATTACTCTCTGCGCGCATCGGCAATCGTTATGTGTTTCTGCATGGGTTCGCCAAGCGCGACAAGGCCAACATCACGCTGGAAGAACAGAAAGCACTGCGCTTTGCTGGCAAGGTTTTCCTGGACCTTTGTCCCGTATCGCTCAGGCGGGCATTGCAATCAGGTATTTTGATGGAGGTCTGCTGTGAGCAGCAAAATTGTTGAATCATTGCGCGAAGACCTGGCCGTTCTTCATGACGCCGGGGCTGTCGGCAAGGTTACGTTGCGGGATTTCGAAAAGCTTTGTCCGGCGCCAGTTCGGGATTTCAGTGCCTTGGATATTCGCCAGCTTCGCGAAGCGCTGAACTTCAGCCAGCCGGTATTTGCGCTGCATCTGCATACCAGCGCATCCACGGTGCGCAAGTGGGAGCAGGGCGAGACGCGTCCGGCCGGGCCTGCGTTGAAGTTGCTAAATGTTATTGCAATCAAAGGGTTACATGCGATTCTTTAAGCATTTAGCATGATTTTCTTTGTATTGAAAAATACATATAAATCAATAACGTAAATTAATATATTGAAGTGATATGTGATATATGGCCCGCCGCAAGCGTAGTCTTCTCGCGACGGGCTCAGGCCCGCTTATGCTTAGCCCAGCGCCTCCCGCAACCGGTACCACAGCATTCCCAACGCCAGCAGCGGTGAGCGCAATGCCTTGCCGCCCGGGAAAGTCAGATGGGGTACCGCGCTGAATACATCCAGCCCGTGGCTTTGCCCCTGTGCGATGCCTTCGGCCAGCAACTTCGCCGTCCAGTGCGTCACGTTCAGGCCGTGCCCGGAATAGCCCTGGGCGTAGAAGACGTTAGGGTGCTGGCTCAGCCGCCCCACTTGCGGGAAGCGGTTGGCGGTGATTCCGATCATGCCGCCCCACTGGTAGTCGATGCGCATATCGGCCAATTGCGGGAACACCTTGAGCACCTTCGGCCGCATGTAGGCTGCGATGTCCTTGGGGTCGCGCCCGGAGTAGTGGCAGGCGCCGCCAAACAGCAGGCGGCGGTCGGCTGTGAGGCGGTAGTAGTCCAGGCCGACTTTCTGGTCGCACATGGCCATGTTCTGCGGGATCAGCTGGCTGGCCAGTGCTTCCGGCAGCGGCTCGGTTGCCACCACGTAGCTGCCTGCGGGCAGCACTTTACCGCTCAGGCGTGGTTCCAGCTCGTCGAGGTGAGCATTGCAGCCCAGAACCAGGCTCTGCGCCCGCACCTTGCCCCGTGCCGTATGCACGGTCACCGTGGGGCCATGTTCGATGCGCAGCACCGGGCTCTGCTCGAAGATGCGCACGCCCAGCCCATGGGCCACGCGCGCTTCGCCCTGAACCAGATCGAGCGGGTGCAGATGGCCCGAGCCCATGTCCACCAGGCCGCCGGCGTACTGGTCGCTGGCGACGATCTCGTGCATGCCCTCGGGGCCGACCAGGCGGGTTTCGTGGCGGTAGCCCAAGCTGGCCAACTCTTGCTGTTCATCCTTGAAGGCATCGAACTGTGCCGGGGTATTGGCCAGCTCGCAGAAGCCCCAGCGCAGGTCGCAGGCAATCGCATACTGTTCGATACGGCGGGCCACCAGGGCCACCGACTCGATCCCCGCTTGCTTCAGGTATTGCACGCCGTCCTGGCCGACGTAGCGGGCAAAGCCGCTGACGTCGTGGCCGATGCCGCGAATCAGCTGCCCGCCATTGCGTCCGCTGGCGCCCCAGCCGATGCGCCGGCCTTCCAGCAGCACTACGCTGAGCCCGCGTTCGGCCAGTTCCAGTGCGGTGTTGACCCCGGTCAGGCCGCCACCGACCACGCAAACGTCGGCCGTCAGTTCACCGTCGAGGCTGGGGTAGGGCGCCGCGTTACGCGCGGTGGCGGCGTAGTACGACGCGGTATGTTGAGTATCGAAAGGCATGGCGCGTTCTCGGTTCAGCGGTTGGACTTGATCTTGCTCCAGGAGCGGGTCATGACACGCATGATCTTCGGGCTCGGGGTGCTGGAGATGTACAGCTTGTCCAGTACTGCCTGGGGTGGGTAGATCTCGGGGTTGTCGACCAGCGACTTGTCCATGTAGGCCTGGGCATCAGGGTTGGCGTTGGCGTAGCCGACCGTGGCGCTGACCTTGGCGATCACCTTCGGGTCGAGCAGGTAGTTGATGAAGGCCAGGGCCTGATCGGGGTTGCTGGCGTCCTTGGGGATCGCCAGCAGGTCGAACCACAGGTTGCTGCCTTCCTTGGGAATGCTGTAGGCAATCTTGACCCCGTTCTTCGCTTCCACCGCCCGGTTGGCGGCCTGGAATACGTCGCCGGAGTAGCCGAAGGCCACGCAGATGTCACCGTTGGCCAGGTCCGAGACGTACTTGGAGGAGTGGAAGTAGGTGATGTACGGGCGTAGCTCAAGCAGGCGTGCTTCGGCCTTGGCATAGTCGCCCGGCTTTTCGCTGCGAGGGTCCAGGCCCAGGTAGTTGAGCATTGCCGGGAACAGCTCGTCGGGCGAATCCATGAAGGCCACGCCGCATTGCTTGAGCTTTTTCAGGTTCTCCGGCTCGAACAGGGTCGCCCAGGAGTCGATATGGTCAACGCCCAGTGCGGCCTTGACCTTTTCGACGTTGTAGCCGATGCCGTTGGTGCCCCACAGGTACGGCACCGCGTACTGGTTGCCCGGGTCGTTCTGCTCAAGCTGCTTGAGCAGCTTCGGGTCCAGGTGCTGCCAGTTCGGCAGCTTGCTGCGGTCCAGTGGCAGGAACGCACCGGCCTGGGCCTGGCGGGCCAGGAAGTGGTTGGAAGGCACCACCACGTCGTAACCGGTGCGGCCGGCGAGCAGCTTGCCTTCCAGGGTTTCGTTGGAGTCGAACACGTCATAGACGACCTTGATCCCGCTGCTGGCCTGGAAGTCGGCCAGGGTCGTGTCACCGATGTAGTCGGTCCAGTTGTAGACGCTGACGCTGGGCGTGGCCTGGGCGGCAGCGCCGAACAGCAGGGCGAATGTAGCGGGGATCAGGGCTTGCAGATGACGCATGTGGACACCTCGTTGGTCTTGTTCTTTGAATTCGGTGCAAGGGGGGGCGCCTGGCGCCCCCGGGGCATTACACGCTCAGCAGCAGGAACTCGCGCTCCCAGGAACTGATGACGCGCTTGAAGTTTTCATGCTCGGCGCGCTTGACCGCCACGTAGCCCTGGACGAACTGCTTGCCCAGGTACTGCTGCACGGTTTCGCAATCTTCCATGTGCTGCAGTGCATCTTCGATGGTGATCGGCAAGCGCAGGTTGCGCCGCTCATAGGCACGGCCCTGCACGGGTGCGCTCGGCTCGATCCTCTCGATCATGCCCAGGTAACCGCACAGCAGGCTGGCGGCGATCGCCAGGTAAGGGTTGGCATCGGCACCCGGCAGGCGGTTTTCCACGCGCATGGCATCGGGGCTTGAGGTCGGTACGCGTAGCCCGGCGGTGCGGTTTTCCTCGCCCCACTCGACGTTGACCGGTGCCGAGGTGTCCGGCAGGAAGCGGCGGAACGAGTTGACGTTCGGCGCGAACATCGGCAGCAGCTTGGGGATGTACTTCTGCAGGCCACCGATGTGGTGCAGGAACAGTTCGCTCATGCTGCCATCGTCATTGGCGAACACCGGCTTGCCGGTGGCAATGTCGACCACGCTCTGGTGCAGGTGCATGGCACTGCCCGGTTCGTCGGTGATCGGCTTGGCCATGAAGGTGGCGGTGACGTTATGTTTGAGCGCGGCTTCACGCATGGTGCGCTTGAACACGGTGATCTGGTCGGCCAGGTCCAGCGCGTCGCCGTGGCGGAAGTTGATCTCCATCTGCGCCGGGCCGTCTTCGTGGATCAGCGTGTCCAGGTCCAGGCCTTGCAGTTCACACCAGTCGTAGACGTCTTCGAACAGGGGGTCGAATTCGTTGGCGGCGTCGATCGAGAAGGACTGACGCCCGCTTTCGGCGCGGCCCGAGCGGCCCAGTGGCACTTGCAGGGGCAAGTCCGGGTCTTCGCAGCGCTGGGTCAGGTAGAACTCCATTTCCGGCGCGACAATCGGCTGCCAGCCTTTGTCGGCATACAGCTTGAGCACCTTCTTCAGCACGTTGCGCGGCGACAGCTCGATCGGGTTGCCCTGCTTGTCGAAGGTGTCGTGGATCACGATGGCGGTAGGTTCGATGGCCCACGGGATCTGGTAGACCGCCGTCGGGTCGGGGCGGCAGACCATGTCGATATCGGCCGCATCGAGCAAGCTGTAGTAGATCTCGTCATCGACATAATCGCCGGTGACGGTCTGCAGCAGCACGCTTTCGGGCAGGCGCATGCCGCGCTCGTGAAGGAACTTGGCGGTCGGTGCGATCTTGCCGCGGGCGATGCCGGTCAGGTCGCTGATCACGCATTCGACTTCAGTGATGCGGTGTTCTTTCAGCCAGGTGGACAGCTGATCGAAGGGGGCGTTCATACAGACCTCTTGGTTGGGTTTTTTTGTGGGAGCGGGTTGCCCGCAAAAGCCGTTGTACGGTTTTCAGGGGGTTACGCTTCCCAGGTGACACGCTGGAGACTATCTTGAGCGCAGGCCCGCAAAGCCATCTATCCACTTTCTTCGGCAATGAATGCACCAAAAGAGTGCAAATAGGACAAAGCGTGACAACGCCCAATGCCTTGCAAGTTCAGGCTTTCCACACCACGGATGTCACCGAACAGGTGCGCGCCACCCCCGGTTGGCAGCAGCAATACCGGCAGATGTCGCCAGGGCATTTCAGCGGCCAGTTGCGCTGCCTGGGGCTCGATGGCGTGGAGGTGTACGAAGAGCGCCTGAATACCCGGGTCGAGCAGTTCTTCCGTGCGCCGAGCGGTTCGTTGGCGTTCTGTTTCGACCAGAGCGAAAACAGCCTGTACCTGCTCAACGAGCAGAGCCGCAATATCTGGATCACGCCGGAGAACTACCAGGAGGTGGCGGTGGTGTTCGACCAGGCGTTTCTTGCCCGCCACGGGCTGGACCCGCAACGGCTCGAAGGGTTGTTCATGGTGCCGCTGGGCAGCGGGCAGAATGCGTTGTTCGGCAGTTGGCTGAGCGCCACCTTGACCCGCCTTGGCCAGGCTGATTGCCCACTGCAAGGGCAGGCACTGGCCGAGCAGTTGCTAGAAGACTGCCTGTTCATCCTCGACAACGCCTGCCAGCGTTTGCAAGGCGGGGCGCTGGGGCGGCGTGGCGAGGAGCGGGCGATCATGCAACGGGTCAGTGAATGGGCGGCAGATTGCCCGGAAGAAACCCTCAATCTGGTGGAGCTGGCCGAGGTGGCCGGTGTGTCGCTGCGCCAGCTGCAGCAAGCGTTCAAGGCGTTTACCGGAATGCCGCCGGCGCATTGGCTGCGCTTGCGTCGGCTCAATGGCGCGCGGCGGGACCTGCTGCGCGGCGGCGAGGTGACCGTGGCCGAAGTAGCCATGCGCTGGTCGTTCTGGCATTTAGGAAGGTTTTCAGAGAGTTACCGGCAATTGTTCAAGGAATTTCCGAGCGAGACCCTCAAGCGGGGCAGGAGCTGACCTTCTCGTTGTCCGTGCCGGCCTCTTCGCGGGCAAGTCGGGGCGCCGAACCGCCGCTCCCACAGGTACTGCGCTGCCTTCAGGCCTTGTGATATCCCTGTGGGAGGTGACCGTGGTCGGCGTGGCCAGGCCTTAGTTGTTTTAATAATATTTATAGATTTTTCAAGCCGTTACCGGTAATTGTTCAAGAAGTTTACTAGCGAGGCGTTCAGGCGGGGCAGAGGCTGAGATGGTTTTTTGCCCGTACCGGCCTTTTCGCGGGTAAACCCGCTCCTACAGGTACTGCGCTGTCTTCAAGCCTTGTGATATCTGCGGGAGCGGGCTTGCCCGCGAAGAGGCCGGCACAGACAACCCAGCATTCCCCTTGGAAAATTGCTATCGTGCCCGGCAGTGTCCAGCCGAGGTCCCGATGTTCTTCCTGCCTTTGCCCAGCGACCAGGCCGACCGCCTGGCCAGCGCGCCCACCGCCACCGACTTCTTCCCGACCGCCAGCCTGCTGGAGGCTGCCGCCGTGCTGTTCGTGCAGAACCTGCCGCGGCAACCAGCCAGCGTCTCGGCGGACGCGCAGGAGCGCCGGTTCGCCGAAATCGTGCGCATCGCCAATGATGTCGAAGCCGCCGCTGCGGGCCGCTTCCAGGGGCAGGTAGCGCAGCATTTCGACCGCGAAGCATTCGCCATGGGCCTGGGCATGCTGGGTGATAACGGCGTCGCCCTGGTGTCGGCCGAAACCGAGTACCAGCTCGACGAGTTCCAGGACGCCGAAGGCCAGTGGAATTTCCAGTTTGCCGATACCTACCGCCAGCGTGTCACGCCGCTGCACCCGGTGTACCTGCCCTCGCTGGCCAGCGACCTGATGCTCAGTGACCAACAGAACCGCCTGCTGCGCGAGTTCCTTTGTGGCGTGGACGAATCGGTTGCCGTGCAGGGTTTCGCCGGCACTGGCAAGACGTTCCTGATCCACCAGTTCGCGCGCCTGCTCGACCCCCAGCGCACCTTGTTGCTGGCCCTCACCGAAGGCCAACTGCGTGCGTTGCAGGCGCGGGTGAAGGATGCCCAGGCCTACACCGCACTGACCTTCGGCCAGCTGGCCGACGAAATCCTCAACCGCGACCTCACCAGCAACGGCTGGCGGCTACGCGACCCGTACCGCACCAAACTGTCCTGGCGCCCGCAGGAAGCGCAAGTGGTGCGCTGGCTGAATATCCCCGACATCGGCCCGCTCGCCGCGCGCGATGTGGTGGCCCTGTGCATCAAGGCCGTGCGCAGCTTCTGCCGCAGCGGTGACAGCCAGTTGCAGTTGCATCACTTGCCCTGGGCCGGGCCTGGGACCACGCCGCTGGACCAGGAAGTGTTGCTGGAAAAGGCCCGCCTGTACTGGCAGGAACTGATCCGCCCTTCGGCGCGCGAAATCCAGCTGCCGGTGCGTGATTACCACCGGGTCAAGCTGTTGTCGTTGACCGCCGAAGTGATCGACAGCCGCTACAGCCACGTCATCGTCGACGAAGCCCATGAGTTGTCCGCACCGATGCTCGCGGTACTCGACCGCAGCCCGCAATCGGTCATAGCCCTGGGCGACGAGCTGCAGAACCTCAACGGCCTCAGCCCGCACCATGGCAATTTCATCCGCCAGCGCTACATTGACCATTCGTTGCGCGCCGGCCCTGCCATGGACGGCGTGCTCAACCCGTTGATCCAGGCGCACCCGGCGGCTGTCCAGGCAGCTTTCAGTGGAAGTGCCGAGCATTACACCCGGGTGAGCTTCTTCGACACGGTGACGGTGCCTGAACAGCCGACCGCGTTGATCGTGGATGACGAATGGGGCCTGTTCGGCTGGTTCCAGCGCCTGACTCATCAAGGGGTACCGTTCGTGCTGCTGCAAGGCGCGCGCAAGGACTTCGAGCTGTTCGTCGAGGATTGCATCGAGCTGTACCGCTACGGTACCCGGGCACGCCATCCGATGCTGTTCCGTTACCCCAGCTGGCAGGCACTGGAGCAGGACAAGGGCGACGACAAGGCTTTTGTCGCCGTGGCCGGCATGCTGCGCAAAGGCTACACCCCCGAGCATTTTGCCAAGGCCAAGAGCCGTTACCGCTGGGACAAGGCGCCGAAGCTGTTCCTTGGGCGGGTGCGGGATGTGAAGAACATGGAGTTTGCCCGGGTGATGGTGTCGCCGGAGCTGATGGTGGCGCCTACCACGGCAGGCAACCGCAACGAGCGGGCGCGGATGCTGGCGGGGCTGTATACCGCCTGTTCGCGGGCGCGGCATGAACTGATCGTGCCGGGGGGGATGCTGGATTGGGTCAAGGACCAGGTCCGGGATTGAGCGCCCGGGGCTGCTGTGCAGCCCTTTCGCGACACAAGGCCGCTCCTACAGGATCACGCATTGCTCTGTAGGAGCGGCCTTGTGTCGCGAAAGGGCCGCACAGCGGCCCCAGGCTTTTAAATCAGTTACGGTCCAGCCAGACAGTCTGGGCATTGGTGAACTCACGCACACCAAAGTGCGACAGCTCGCGCCCGAAGCCGCTCTTCTTCACGCCACCAAACGCCACGCGGGGGTCCGAAGCGCAGTAACCGTTGATGAACACGCCACCGGTATCCAGCGCTGCTGTCATGCGCTCGGCCAGCGCATAGTCCGCCGTGTAGATGGTCGATGCCAGGCCGAACTCGCTGTCGTTGGCCAACTCCACCGCATGGTCGGCATCACGGGCAGTGATGATCGCCGCCACCGGCCCGAACAGTTCCTGCTTGAAGGCAGTCATGTCCGGCGTGACGTTGGCGAACACGGTCGGTGCATAGAAGTTGCCCAAGCCTTCGACCTTGTTGCCGCCCAGCAGCAGGGTGGCACCTTCGGCCAGGGTGGCCTGCACTTGGCCATCCAGTTCGTCGCGCAGGTCGTAACGGGCCATCGGGCCGATGTAGGTGTCATCTTCCAGCGGGTTGCCGAGCTTCAGCTTGCGGGTGGCTTCGACGAACTTGCTGGTGAACGCCTCGACAATGCCTTCTTCGATGATCAGGCGCTTGGCGGCGGCGCAGACCTGGCCAGTGTTCTGGTAACGGCCAATGACGGCGGCCTGCACAGCCGCATCCAGGTCGGCATCGGCCAGCACGATGAACGGGTCGGACCCCCCCAGTTCCAGCACGCACTTCTTCAGCGCGGCACCTGCCTGGGCACCGATGGCCATGCCGGCGCGCACGCTGCCGGTCAGGGTCACGGCTGCGATGCGCACGTCATTGATGGCGCGGGTGACACCGTCCGGGGTGACGTTCAGCACCTCGAACACGCCTTCAGGCAGGCCGGCATCCTTGAACAGTTCACCCAGCAGGTAGGCGCTGCCCATCACGTTCGGCGCGTGCTTGAGCACATAGGTGTTGCCCGCCAGGATTGCCGGCACCGCGCCACGCAGTACCTGCCAGACCGGGAAGTTCCATGGCATCACGGCGAGGATCGGGCCCAGCGGGCGGTACTCGATGCGGGCTTTGTCGACCTGGGTTGGCTCTGCGGCCAGCATGGCCGGGCCGTGCTCGGCATACCAGCGGCACAGGCCGACGCACTTGCCGACTTCACCACGGGCTTGGGCGATCGGCTTGCCGATTTCGCGGCTGATCATCTGCGCGAAGGCTTCGGCCTTGGTTTCGAGGGTGCTGGCCAAGGCGAGCAGGTACTCGCTGCGCTGACCCAGGGACACTTGGCGCCACTGGCCGTAGCCAGCCTTGGCACGTTGCAGCGCCGCTTCCAGTGCGGCGTCGGTGTCGAAGGGGTAGGCGCCAATCTGCTCGCCGCTGAAGGGGTCGACGGAGATGGCGTGGGTCAGGCTGCTGATCGCACTCATGGCTGGAGACTCTCGTTGTTGTTAATCAGTGACGCCAGACTAGTGGGCTATGGCTTTAATGAAAACTGAATAATAATGAGCGAAACATTCACGTTTGGAGAATGACTGTGGACCTGGTGCAACTGGAGATCTTCAAGGCCGTGGCCGAGCAGGGCAGCATCAGCGCCGCCGCCCAGCATATCCATCGGGTGCCGTCGAACCTGACCACGCGCATCAAGCAGCTGGAGGAAGACCTTGGCGTCGAACTGTTCATCCGCGAAAAAAGCCGCCTGCGCCTGTCGCCGGCCGGCTGGAACTTCCTTGAGTACACCCGGCGCATCCTCGACCTGGTGCACGAGGCGCGGCTGACCGTGGCTGGCGAGGACCCGCAGGGCACCTTCGCCCTGGGTTCGCTGGAGAGCACGGCGGCGGTGCGTATCCCGGCGCTGCTGGCCGCCTACAACCAGCGCTACCCGAAAGTCGACCTCGACCTGTCCACCGGGCCTTCCGGGACCATGCTCGAAGGCGTGCTGTCGGGGCGCCTGGTGGCGGCATTCGTCGACGGCCCGGTGTTGCACCCCACGCTTGAAGGCATGCCGGTGTTCGAGGAGGAGATGGTGATCATCTCGCCGCTCAACCATGCCCCGGTCACCCGTGCCCAGGACGTCAACGGCGCGAGCATCTACGCCTTCCGTGCCAACTGCTCGTATCGCCACCACTTCGAGAACTGGTTCGTCCAGGACCAGGCAGTGCCAGGCAAGATCCACGAAATGGAGTCGTACCACGGCATGCTCGCCTGTGTCAGCGCTGGCGCCGGGCTGGCCATGCTGCCGCGCAGCATGCTCGACAACATGCCCGGCTGCAGCACGGTCTGCGCCTGGCCGATGCAGGAGCAGTTCCGCTACCTCAAGACCTGGCTGGTGTGGCGTCGCGGCACGGTTTCGCGCAGCCTGAGCATGTTCGTGAAACTGCTCGAAGAACGGCGAACGGCGTGAACAACGGCATTGGTTGGGGTCAAACATTAGGTAAGCCATCTCCTTGAGGAGGAGCTGACCATGCGTAACCATCACTATGCTTTGGGCGCCACGCTGCTGATCACACTGGCGCTGCCCTGGACCCTGGCTGCCGCTGCGGAAGTGGACGACCACAACGCCCCCATCGACATGCAAGCCGTGCAACTGCAACCGCAGGAGCAGAATGGCGTGCGCTACCTGGAGGGCGGTATCGGCCAGGATGAGGCCAATGCCATGCGCCACACCAAGGGCTACGACCTGCACGTCGAACTGTCGACCGGAGCCCACGGCCAGTTCGAAAGCGGCGCCGCAGTCGATATCCAGAATGCACAAGGCAAGTCGGTGTTGAGTCTTCAGGATGCCGGCCCGCTGGTGTATGTCCAGCTGCCGCCGGGCCAGTACAAGGTCGTAGGCCAGGGGCAGGGTACTACGGTCCAGCAAATGGTCACGGTCAATGGCAAGACGCCTGCCACTGCAAGCCTGAACTGGCACTGATCGGCGTCAACAGGCGGAGTGCAGTTGCACTTCGCCTGAGCAGGAGCCTGTCGGCATGAGCCTCGACCCACAACTGCAAACGCTGCATGAGCAGGGCTACCTGGTGCTGCGCGGTGTGCTCGATGGTTTGCGCGTAGCGTTGCTGCGCTGCGCCATCAACGACCTGCAGCCGCTGCACTGGGATTATCAAGGCCTGTTGGAACACTACAAGTGCGTCTTCAATCGCGACCCGCTGTGGTTGCCATTTCTCGACCTGCCGCCGTTGATCGACCTCGCCGAAGCTGCGCTAGGCGCAGATTGCCACGTGATTGGCCAGACCGCCTGGCGCAGCCACCCTGGCTACCCAGGCATGGGCCTGCACCTGGATCATCTACCCATGGTGTTGCCGGAATGGCTGGTTGCACGTGGCGATTTTTGTCAGGCCATGCAAATTCTGACTGCACAGGTGTACCTGAGCGATATCGACCTCGACATCGGTCCTACTTGGGTAGTGCCCGGCAGCCATCGCGCTGCGCGCCCACCGCAGCCTGGCGAGTGCCATTGGCAGGGTCGTGAAGCGCGGCCAGTGCTGTGCCAGGCGGGCGACGCGCTGCTGTTTCGCAGCGATCTCTGGCACAGCGGTGGCGCCAACTGCAGCCATGGGCGCGAGCGCGACATGCTGCAGGTGCACTACGGCCGGCGCATGGTGGCGCAGAAGTTTTCCCCCTACCTGCGCTGGCAATTCAACCCGCAGGTGCTGGCGCAAGCGACACCGCGGCAACGGCGCTTGCTGGGGGAGCATGAGGAGGCCGAATACGACTGAGGCGGTTCGTTAGCGTAGGTAAATTCAAGCAATGCTGGCAATTCACTTTCAACTTTCTGATTATCTGGACAATAATCAGAAAAGTATTACTCCGTGTGACCGGTTGGATGCACCGCTCACCGCAAAAATCGAGGGGCCCAAGCCCCCATTTGCCAGCAAACGTTGCCAGTGGGCAACGACTTGCCCGCGTTGACCATCAGGAGAAGTCATTGATGAAAAACCGTCTTGCCAGCACGCTGGTTGTCGCCCTATTGGCCGTCGCCGGCACCAGCCTGGCCCAGGCCGCGCAGGTTTCCGGTGCCGTGGGGGCCACCGGCCAGGGCGACATGACCTACCGTCTCGGTATGTCGTTCGACTGGGACAAGAAGTGGCTGCAGAGTGACATCGGTTATGTAACCGGCTATTGGGACGCAGCCTACACCTACTGGGAAGGTGGCGATGCCAGCGGCGCTCACTCGCTGTCGTTCAGCCCGGTGTTCACCTATGAGTTCAGTGGTTTCACCTACACCCCCTACATCGAAGCCGGTATTGGCCTGGCGGCCTTCTCCAAGACCGACGTGGGCGATCAGCGCCTCGGTTCGTCGGTCAACTTCGAAGACCGCATCGGCTTCGGCCTGAAGCTGCCGGGCGAGCAGAAAGTGGGTGTCCGTGCGATTCACTACTCCAATGCCGGCATCAAGCAGCCGAACGACGGGATCGAATCGTACTCGCTGTTCTACAGCAAGGGGTTCTGATGCCGGGGGCCGCAATGCGGCCCCAGCATTCTAGAAGGTGTAGGCAACCCCAGCCTGCACCGTGCGCGGCGCCCCAGGGTACACGTAGGTGTTGAACGCCCCCTCGTCATACCCCTTGTTGAATACGTTCTTCACATCCAGGTTCAACCGCACGTGCTCGTTGACCTTGTAGAAGCTCAGCAGGTCGACCACGCTGTAGCGCTCCATGGTGTAGGTCGTCGCTGCCGTCTGCCCGGCGCGGTCGTCCACGTATTTCACGCCAACCCCCAGCCCCAGCCCCTTGGCCAGCCCGTCCTGGAACTCATAGGTATTGAGCAGGCTGAAGCTGTTGCGCGGGATGTTCGCCAGGCGGGTACCAGTGGGGATGCTGTTGTCCTTGGTCACCTCGGCGTCGACGTATGCATAGCCACCGATCATCCGCCATTCCGGCGTCAGGTTGCCCGCGACGTTGATGTCCAGGCCGCGGCTGCGTACTTCGCCGGCAGCGACGCTGTAGGTGCCACTCGGGTCGTTCGGGTCGCGGGTCAGCACGTTTTCCTTGACGATGTGGTAGATCGCGGCGTCGACGCTGAGCTGGCGGTCGAGTGCCTCCCACTTCACGCCCAGCTCGTAAGACTTGCCTTTTTCCGGGTCGAAGCCGGTGCCTTGCAGGCTGGCGCCGCTGTTGGGCTTGAACGAGCGCGCGGTGTTGGCGTACACGGCGACGGTATCGGTCAGGTCGTAGATCAGGCCGAAGCGGGGCGTGACGCCGTTCTCGCCCTTGTTGAAGTCACCGGCATTGTTGAGCTTGTTGTCGTAGTCATGCTCGAAACGCTCGAAACGTACCCCGGCAAGGGCTTTCAGGCGCTCGGTCAGGGCCACCTGATCCTGGATGAACGCTGCCCAGGTCTTGAGGTTTTCCTTGTCATGGGTGGTGGTGCGGGTCAGGGCAGGGCGCGGCTGGCCCAGCACCGGGTCGAAGATGTCGATCGGGTAGGCGCCGGTCCCTGCAGCCGAACGCTGGATGATCGAGTTGTAGTCGTAATCTTCGTACTCGATGCCGGTCAGCAGCGTGTGGCTGAAGCCGCCGGTGTCAAAGTGGCCGGTAAGGTTGAGCTGGTAGTCGCGGTCGGTCCACTCCAGCTTGCGGTAGTTGAAGTTGCGCCCCAGCGTGCGGCCGTCGGCCTGCAGGCCGTTGGCTTCCACGGCGTTGCCCTTGAGCGAGCCGTCCAGCCATTGCATGCCGCCACCCAAGGCCCAGTTGTCGTTGAGCAGGTGCTCGAAGCGCAGCTGGGCCATGTTGTTGTCGTTGTGCAGCAGGTTGTCGCTGCCTTTTTCCCAGATGTTGGTGTCGCGCGAGGCGCTGCCGAGCTGGCCGGGCAGGCGGGTCAGGCCGCGGTCCAGTGGGTGGTTGTTGCGCATGAAGTCGCCTTCGAAGATGACCTTGGTGGCATCGTTGACCTGCCAGCTGATCACCGGCGCGACGTCATAGCGCTCGCTTTCGACATCGTCACGGAAACTGTCGCCGCCTTCGCCTAGCACATTCAGGCGATAGGCCAGCGAGCCATCGGCGTTCAACGGCCCGCTGGCATCCAGGGTGGCCCGGTGCATGCCCTGGTCATCGAACTGGCTGCCCAGGGTGACCTTGGGCTCGGCCAGCGGCTGCTTGCTGACCACGTTGAAGGTGCCGCCGGGGTCGCCGCGGCCATACAGGCTGGTGGCCGGGCCGCGGATCACTTCCAGGCGTTCGACGGTGTTGGCATCGGGAGCGTTGGGGTAGCCGCGGTTGATCGGGAAGCCGTTGCGGTAGAACTCGCCGGTGGTGAAGCCGCGCACGGTGAAGGTGGTCAGGCCCTGGCCACCGAAGTTGTTGGCGCGGCCAACGCCACCGGCATAGTCCAGGCCATCCTGCAGGCGGGTGGCACCGGTGTCTTCAAGCACATCCTTGGGCACCACGCTGATCGACTGCGGGGTCTCGTGCAGGGCCGTGTCGGTGCGTGTGGCGCTGGCCGAGCGGCTGGCCTTGTAGCCGTCTACCGGGCCATCGGCACGCTCGCTGTCGGCGCTGCTGGTGATGTTCAGGGCCTGGAGTTCGATCTGGGCGCTGTCGCCGAGCGGCTCAGGCTCGGCAAAGGCCAGCGGGGAGAGAGCTTGAAGCACACAAAGCGAAACGAACGTGCGACGCATCGACGGTACGATCCTGGAGTAGGGCGCTGGAGGGGAGTGTGGGAAGCGCCGAGAAAATACTACGAATCATTATCAAATGCATTAATTTTAAGTGGCACTGGTGTACCAGATACCATTTGGTTTGCTGGCCTGGCCTTTTCGCGGGCAAGCCCGCTCCCACAGGCACCGGCAGGCTTCAGGCTGCTGGTATACCTGTGGGAGCGGGCTTGCCCGCGAAAAGGCCGGTTCAGGCAGTGCAGTGCTCAGTGAGCAGCCCTGATCGCCAGTACGTTGCACAACGGATGCTCCAGCACATGGGCCGTGGTGCCACCCAGGAACGTCTGCATCGCATCATGCCGATGGCTGCCCATGACGATCACATCGACCCGGCTGTGGCTGACGAACTGGGCAATCGCCCGGATCGCCGCACCTTCGACAAAATGCCGCCGCTCCAGTGGTATCTGGTGATGGTCGCCCAACCGGTTGAACGCCGCCCGCTGCGCCGTACGCACGCTGCCATCGAACCCCGGCATGGTCACGGTGCCTGCACCGAAGTCGGCGATATGGGTCTTGGCCGCATCGCACACATGCAGCAGGTGCAGTTCGGCGTTGCATTGCAGGGCCAGGGCATGGGCGCTGTAAATCACCTGGTCGTCCAGGTGTTCGCCCGCACCGTGGCAGTTGAGGTCGACCGCCGCCGCAATCTGCCGGGGCAGCGGCAGGCGAATGTCGCTGACCAGGTGCACGGCCACCGGGCTTTCCTTGAGCAATTGCCAGTCCAGCGGCGTGACCAGAAGGCGCTTGAGTACCGGTTCGTGCTGCACGTCCTTGACCAGCAGGTCGCAGCCCAGCCGTTCGATACGCTCGAGCACACTGCCCAGAGGGTCGCGGGTCAGCAGCAGTTCGGTGGACACATCGAGCCCGGCGTTGCCCAGCTGCTCGGCTTCGTCGGCCAGCCACTGGCGATTGTCGCCGAGCAGTCGCTCACGCTCGCGGCCGTCGCTCATCAGGCCGAAGGTGTCGACATCGTCGACGAACACATTGATATCCAGCAGGGCACCACTGGACTCCGCCAGCGCCGCCGCGCGCTGCAGCGCCGGGGTATGGCGCATTTGCGGGCCGAGCATGACCAACAGACGCTTGAACTGGCTCATCGCACACCTCCACGTGTGGCAGCCCCCCGGTTCATGCCATGTCATCTGGTCTGTACAGTCTAGACCCCGTTGCGCCAGGCAAAACCTTTCACGCTTTTTTCACCAAGCACTGGTATCATCGCGCCACTCATTGGGGAGTAGCCTGCCGTCGCGCACTGCGAAGGCGCTCTGGTCAACATATTTGGCAACCTGCCATGGCCAGCGCATCCACCCGGATTGGCGAGACCAACGACCTTCCTGCAGCCAAGCCGGGCCTGCAGGTCGTCTGTCGTTGACTCGTTGCCCGGCTGGAGTCTGATCGTTGAATCCCATTTCCCTCGTCTTTCTCGCCTTCGCCATGTCCACGGACGCCTTCGCGGCCGCCATTGGCAAAGGTTCCAGCCTGCACAAGCCACGCCTGGCCGAGGCCCTGCGCACCGGCCTGATCTTTGGCGTCATCGAAGCCATCACCCCGGTCATCGGCTGGCTGCTTGGCCAGGCGGCCAGTCAGTATGTCGAACAGTGGGACCACTGGATCGCCTTTACCCTGTTGCTGCTGCTCGGCGCGCACATGGTGCACGCCGGCCTGAAGCCGGATGACGAAGTAGAGGAAAAACAGAGCCAGCACTCGTTCTGGATCCTTGCGGTGACAGCCGTTGCCACCAGTATCGATGCCCTGGCAGTGGGCGTCGGTCTGGCCTTCGTCGACGTGAACATCTGGGTGGCGGCCGCGGCGATCGGCCTGGCGACCATGACCATGGTGACCATTGGCACCATGCTCGGGCGTGCGCTGGGTTCGGTGGTGGGCAAGCGCGCCGAGATCGTTGGTGGCATCGTGCTGATGCTGGTCGGCGCAACCATTCTCTACGAGCACCTTACAGCGGTGTAATACGCGGGTTGTCGGGTATGATGCAGCCCCGACATTTCCCACGAGGCCTGCCCCCATGTCCCTGAGCGCTGAACAGATCGGCGAATTCCAAGCCTTTGCCGAACAGCTGGCCGATGCCGCTGCGCTGGCGATCCAGCCGTATTTCCGTGCCAGCCTGGAGGTCGAGGACAAGGGTGGGCGCCTGTACGACCCGGTGACCGTGGCCGACAAGGCGGCCGAGGATGCCATGCGTGAACTGATCCAGGCGCGCTACCCGGAGCATGGCATCCTCGGTGAGGAGGCTGGCGTGGCGGTGGGCAGCAGCCCGCTGACCTGGGTGCTCGACCCGATCGATGGCACCCGTGCCTTCATTACCGGCCTGCCGCTGTGGGGCACGCTGATCGCCCTGAATGACGGCACCCGCCCGGTGGTGGGCGTGATGAACCAGCCGTTCACCGGGGAGCGTTTCGTCGGTACCCCGGCAGGCGCCTGGCGCAGCGGTACACCGCTGAAAACCCGTGCCTGCACCGACCTGGCCGCGGCCACGCTGATGTGCACCACGCCGGACATGTTCGACACCGCCGCGCGCAAGGCGGCATTCGAAACGGTGGCCGGCAAGGCTCGGCTGATGCGCTATGGCGGTGATTGCTACGCCTACTGCATGTTGGCTTCGGGCTTTGTCGACGTGATCGTCGAGGCGAGCCTGCAGCCGTATGACGTGCAGGCGCTGATGCCGATCATCGAAGGGGCGGGCGGGGTGATTACTGCCTGGGATGGTAGCAGCGCGCAAAATGGCGGGTGCGTGGTGGCTTGTGGTGACCCGGCGCTGCATGCGCAGGTGGTGGAGATGCTGCGCCACGCCCTGTAAATGATGGGGCGCCTGAACTGGTCCCTTCGCGGGTAAACCCGCTCCCACAGGAACTGCACTGCCTTCAAGAGCAGTGATATTCCTGTGGGAGCGGGTTTACCCGCGAAGAGGCCAGTTCAGGTTAACACCGCACTTTTTCCGATTTCCGGGCTCTATGCTTGGCCAGGCTGCGCCGATCCTCAGCGCGGCCGCGATTCCGACCCCGGTGCCGATGGTTGCAAGCAATCCCCGATTCTTCCCACGCCTGCTGCTGGCAGGCGCCCTGATTGGCCTGGCCGGCTGCAGCCAGCAGCAAGGCCGTGACATCGTCAGCCAGTTCGGTGACGGCAAGCCCAGCGAGCTGTTCCAGACCAGTGTCGACCGCATGGCCACGCTGGCCATGCGCGATAACTTGCAGAGCCTGTATCTGCTGATGAACAAGCTGTACCTGCGCAACCCCAACCAGTGGAAGATGTCCGGCTACCTGGACGCCGCCACTGCCGAGCGGCAGATCCGCATCGCCATCGAGCAGCGCCAGCCCTTGCCGCAACTGGGCAATCGTCGCGACCTGGCCGCCCTGAGCTATGCCCTGAGCCCGGAGTTTCGCGGCGACCGGGTCGGTGCCTTCATCTACGCCATCGGCAGCATGTTGATCACCGCGCACGGCGGGCGGACCGAGTTCTACATGACCGATACCATCGACCCGCTGTTCGTCAACAACGCGGCGCGCAATATCGAGAAGGCAACCTGGATGCTCAGCCAGCGCCAGGATGCCAACGGGGTGTTGCTGCTGTTCTCCAACGAGATCTCGGAGGAAGGTAGCAATCTGAGCTTCGCCGTGGAGTTCGGCAAGATCGTGGCGCGGCTGGATTTGCTGGCTGAGCTGCTGGATGAGCGATATCGGCGGATTGGGCTGAATTATGCGCAGAGTTTGCTGTTGATGAACTTCCTGCCAGTGCAGTGAACGGGGCTGCTTTGCAGCCCATTCGCCGGCAAGCCAGCTGCCACGGGTCTTGTCGATTGTTTGAGATTGGCGCAGTACCTGTGGATGAGCCAGTGCAGTTGTCAGAGCAGCGCTTGAATGGCGCGCCTGTAGCGTTGCCCAGCGAGGCTCATGCTGTTGTTGTGGCTGGCACCCGGGACCAACAGCAGGGTCTTGGGCTGCTGCGCGGCATCGAACAGTTCCTGGCTGAAGCGGGGTGGCACGAAGCGGTCATCCAGGCCGTGCACCAGCAGCACGGGCAGGCCGACATCCTTGATCTTGTCCAGCGAATCGAACTTCTGGGACATCAACCAGCGCACTGGCAGTGACGTATTGGCAACCGCCGCCGCAGCATCGCCCAGTGAGGTGAAGGTCGACTCCAGGATCAGGCCACGGGCCGGTGCAGTGCTGCCATCCTGCTGTGCCTGGCGGGCCAGTTCGGTGGCCAGCTCGACAGCCACGGCGCCGCCAAGTGAATGGCCGAAAATCAGGCGCTTGCCGGCATCAGGCTGAAACTGCACGAAGCGCTCCCAGGCGATACGCGCATCTTCGTAGACCGTGGCTTCGGACGGCAAGTCGCCGCGGCTCTGGCCGAACCCGCGATAGTCCACGGCCAGCACCGAATAGCCCATGGCATGCAGTTGCTCGATGCGAAACAGCTGGCCGGTGAGATTCCAGCGCACACCGTGCAGATAGAGGATGGCCGGCGCATCGGCGCGTTTGGCGGGCCACCACCAGGCATGCAGGCTTTGCTGGTCGGTGAAGCTGCGCGGGCGCAGGTCCAGTTCCTGCACGTCGCTGGGCAAACCGTGGAACCAGCTGGCCTGGCCAGGTTCGATACGGAACACCAGCTCGCGCTCCTTGTGCTGCAGCACCGCGCAGCCAGCGGGCAGGCCGATGACTATCAGGGTGGCGCACAACCAGGTGAGCCAGCGACGGCGTAGGTGCGTGAGGAGGAGGGTAGGCATGTTGGGTTTTTATCAGATGCGATGGACTTGATGTCAGGAAAATTACCGAGCGGTGCTATGGCTTGGTTGCAAGCTGTTTCTGGAGGTTCTGGGTTGTCAGGTCGGGCCTCTTCTGGGGTGTGGGGGCGGGTTTACCCGCGAAAGGGCACTTGCAGATCGATGATCAGGCGTTGCGCAACTGCTCCAGCAACGGCTGAAACTCCTCCAGCAACCACTCGCGCAAGCGCCGGCAACTGGAGTCGTGCTCCTTTTCCTCGTTGAAGGCGAGGAAATGGAAGGTGTCCTTGAGCACCAGCTCCTGCTCGACCGGCCGTACCAGCAAACCTTGCGCAACCAATGGCGCGATCAGGTGATGCCAGCCCAGCGCCACCCCCTGGTTGTTCAGCGCCAGTTGCACCAGCAGGTTGTAGTCGTTGGCATTGAAAAAGTGTGGCGCGGTGCTGGCGCGGCTCTTCAGGTCGACATCATGCAACGCCAGCCAGACATTCCAGTCGACGTGCTCCGCGACCTGCGAGCGGCCATAGGGGGTCAGGTTGAGCAGCGTGCCGTCGCGCAAGCCCTCCAGCGTGCACAGTTCGGGGTGCGTGGCCAGGTACTGTGGCGTGCACACCGGGTAGATCACGTCATGGTTGAGCGGGTGCGAGCTGTAGCCGGCCTGCACCTTGCCCAGCTTGGTGATGTAGATGTCCGGGCGCACCCCGGGCTCCATCGACAGGAAGTTCTGGGTGGTCACCAGGTTGATGTCGATGTCCGGGTTTTCGTCGAGGAACTTGGGCATGCGCGGCCCCATCCATAACGCGGCAAACGCCGGCGAACAGCACAGGGTGACTACATGGCGGGTGTTGGTGTTGCTGCGGATACGCTCGGCAGCCTGTGAGATGTTGACGAACGACAACTGCACCGCATCGAAGAAGATCGAACCGGCCACGGTCAGCTCCACCGCCCGGCCCACGCGGTTGAACAGCTCGGCGCCGAGGTAGGTTTCCAGCTCGCGAATCTGCCGGCTGACGGCGGCCTGGGTCACGCACAGGGCCTCGGCGGCGCGGGTGAAGTTCTGGTACTTGGCGGCAGCGACGAAGACTTTGACGGCGCGCAGCGACGGCATCTTGATCAGCGTTTGATCGGGTTCGGAGTGTCTGACCATGGTGGCGGGGCGAAGTCCTTCGTATAGCCAGGTGGGTCACTCTAGCCTGTCAACGGCCTGGCGGTAAATGCGCAGGCGCTCTGGCGCCGTGAGCCCAGGCTGATTGATAACTTCAGGTAATGGTTAGCGCCATACAAATGTCGTTGGACCCTGTCCGGGTCAAGGCCTAACGTAAAACCCACGGCGCGGCATTCGCGACAGCGATGTCGAATAATTTTGAAGCAGGACATTCTGCGTGCCGGTTTTGACTCACGTTCGAATTTGAACGGACTGCCAAGCGTACTCGCACTGATCTCTACCCGCCTTATTGAAAGTGCGAAGTTCAAAGATTGGTTAATAAGCATAATAAAGAGGGTCGTATGAGCCATGCCGATGAGATTCTTTCGGTAAAAAATATCTTCAAGGTTTTCGGGCCCAATCCCGACATGGCCATGGAGATGCTCCGCAAGGGCGCCGACAAGAACGAAATCTTCAGCAAGACCGGCCATGTCGTCGGCGTGTTCGATGCAAGCTTTTCCGTCAAGCGTGGCGAGATCTTCGTCATCATGGGCCTGTCCGGTTCGGGCAAGTCGACCATGGTGCGGCTGTTCAACCGCCTGATCGAACCCACCTCCGGCAGCATCCACCTCAACGGCAAGGAAATCACCGGGCTCTCCGACAAAGCCCTGCTCGATGTGCGGCGCAAGGAAATGGGCATGGTGTTCCAGTCCTTCGCCCTGATGCCGCACATGAGCGTGCTGGAAAACACCGCATTCGGCCTGGAAATTGCCGGTGTGGCCGAGGCCGAGCGCCACAGCCGTGCCCGTGAAGCACTGAGCCAGGTCGGCCTGGCCGGCCACGAGCACAGCTACCCGCACCAGCTTTCCGGTGGCATGCAGCAGCGCGTGGGCCTGGCCCGGGCGTTGGCCAACGACCCGACGATCCTGCTGATGGACGAGGCGTTTTCCGCCCTCGACCCGCTGATCCGCAGCGAGATGCAAGGCGAGCTGATGCGCCTGCAGGCTGAGCAGCAGCGCACCATCATCTTCATTTCCCACGATATCGAGGAAGCCATCCGCATCGGCCACCGCATCGCGATCATGGAAGGCGGCCGAGTGGTGCAGATCGGCACCCCGCAGGAGCTGATCAACCAGCCGGCCAACGACTACGTGCGCACCTTCTTCAAGAGCTTCGACAGCTCGCGGGTGCTCAAGGCCGGTGACCTGGCCAGGTTCGACCCGGCCGTGGTGTGCAAGGTCAATGGCAAGGCGCCGAGCTTTCAGGCCGGTGTGCCGTTCGGCTACCTGGTCGACGACCGCGGGCAGTTGCTCGGTGTGGTCGACACCGATGCCAATGGCGCCACCGCCAGTGAACGCTACAGCCTTCACGAGCAGCAGCCGGTGTACACCGACACGCCACTGCATGAGGTGCTGGGCATTGCGGCCGACCTGCCATACCCGGTGCCGGTGCTCGATCGCCAAGGCGCCTTCAAGGGCACCGTGTCGAAGAACGAGCTGCTGCAGACCCTGAGCCGCCACTAAGTACAAGAAGAGGTAAGCCCTCATGTCCGAATTCAGCCTTCTCGACCCGTTCCAGGCGGCCACCATCCCGCTGGGTGACTGGGTTACCGCAACCCTCAACTTCCTCGTGCACAACTTCCGTGAGGTGTTCCGCGCCATTCGCTGGCCGATCGACCAGGTGCTCAACGGCATCGAGTTCACCCTGCAGAGCATTCCACCGACTATCGGCATCCTTCTGTCGTCGCTGCTGGGTTGGCAGTTGGCGGGCAAGCGCATGGCGCTGCTGTGCTTCGTCACCCTGACCTTGCTCGGCCTGATCGGGGTTTGGTCCGAGTCGATGACCACCCTGGCGCTGGTGCTGACCTCGGTGTTCTTCTGCGCGGTGATCGGCATCCCGCTGGGCATCGTCTGCGCCCGCAGCAACCGCCTGGAAAGCATCATCCGGCCTTTGCTTGACGCCATGCAGACGCTGCCGGCGTTCGTCTACCTGGTGCCAGTGGTGATGCTGTTCGGCATCGGTAACGTCCCCGGCGTACTGGTGACCATCGTCTTCGCGCTGCCGCCGCTGGTGCGCCTGACCAACCTTGGCATCCGCCAGGTGCCGGAAGACAAGATCGAAGCCGCCCGCGCCTTCGGCTGCACGCCGCGGCAGATGCTGACCCGCGTGCAGTTGCCGCTGGCCACCTCGACCATCATGGCCGGCCTCAACCAGACCCTGATGCTGTCGCTGTCGATGGTGGTGATCGCCTCGATGATCTCGGTGGGTGGCCTGGGCCAGATGGTGCTGCGCGGCATCGGCCGACTGGACATGGGCCTGGCGACCGTCGGCGGCGTCGGCCTGGTGTTGCTGGCGATCTTCCTCGACCGCCTGACCCAGGCCATGGGCGCGCGCACCAGCGCCGACCCGAGCCTGCGCTGGTACCACACCGGCCCCGTAGGCGTGGTGCTGCGCCTGTGCGGTGCGGCGCAACCGCAAGGGCGGCGCAAGACTGCCTGAGTTTTACCCTGGATATATTCGATCTGCCGCACTTGAAGATAAAAATCAGAAGAAGGTAAGCGACGATGCACGAATCCAAGTTCTCCCGCAGCATTCTCAAATGCGCCACGGCGCTGACGCTGGTAGCCGCCGCGCTGTGCGCCCACGCTTCGGCCGACAAGCCGGGAGAAGGGGTCAAGGTGACCCCGATCTTCCCCTCCATCGCCGAAGAGCGTTTCCGTGGCGAAGTCGCCATGGAAGGCCTGCGCGAACTGGGCTACAACGTGCAGGAGCCGAAGGAGACCGAGTACGGCGTGATGATGGTGGCCCTGGCCAACGGCGACGCCGACTTCACCGTGCACCTGTGGGAAAAGCTCCACGACAAGTTCTACCAGCAGGCCGGTGGTGACGATGTGATGGTCAAGACCGGCAACATCCTGCCGGGCGTCGCCCAGGGCTACCTGATCGACAAGAAGACCGCCGACCAATACCACATCAAGTACATCACTGACCTGAAGAAACCCGAGATCGCCAAGCTGTTCGACACCGACGGCGACGGCAAGGCCGACATGACCGGCTGCAACCCGGGCTGGGGCTGCGAGCTGGTGATCGCCCACCACATGAAGGCCTATGACCTGGGCAAGAGCGTCACCGTCAACCAGGGCTCGTACTTCGCGCTGATGGCCGACACCATCACCCGCTACAAGGAAGGCAAGCCGATCTTGTACTTCACCTGGGTGCCGCAGTGGATCGCCAGCGTGCTGGTGGAGGGCAAGGACGTGGTCTGGCTGGAAGTGCCGAAAACCGACCTGCCGGACGGCAACAATGACGTCGACACGATGTACCACGGCAAGAACCTCGGCTTTGCCATCGACAAGGTGGTGGCGGTGCTGAACAAGGACTTCGCCAAGAAGAACCCGGCTGCGGAGAAGTTCCTGTCACTGGTGCAGATCAGCACCGATGACGAGAGCAACCAGAACCTGAAGATGCAGAAGGGCGAGAAGAAGCCTGCCGACATCACCCGCCATGCCAAGGAATGGGTCGCTGCGCACCGTCAGCAGTTTGATGAATGGCTGCAAGCCTCGCGTGCTGCTGCTACCCAGGCCAGCAAGTAATCCTCTAATAGCGGAGTTGGCCATTCGCGGGTAAACCCGCTCCCACAGGTGACGGCGTGAGTTCCAGGCTTGCGCGTTCCCTGTGGGGGCGGGTTTACCCGCGAAGAAGCCACCGCGATTTCCCGCCGTTGAGTCATCGCCATGAGCCATTTCGAAAGCATCCTCAAGAACACCAACCTGGCCCACCTCGACCCCGCTGGCCGCACCACCCTGGGCCTGCCGTGTCGTCGCGTGGCCTTCGTCCTGCGCGAGCACTTCTCGATGATGGCCTTCACCGCCGCCATGGACTCCCTGGTCACCGCCAACCTGATGAGCGCCACGCCGCTGTTCGACATCCAGGTCGTGGGCGAGGGTACGCAGGTGATGAGTGACCTCGGTATCGCGCTGCCGGTCAATACTGCGCTGGCCGAGCTGGATGTGCACGGGCTCGACTGCCTGCTGGTGTGCGGTGGGTTCCGCGTGCGCCTGGAGGCCTCGGCGCTGCTGCGCGGCAAGTTGCGCCAGGCCGACCACCTGGGCTGCCAGCTCGGCGGTTTGTGGAATGGCGCCTACTTCCTGGCTGAAGCCGGGCTGCTCAACGACCATGACTGCGCCTTCCACCCGGATGGCCGGGCGATGATGAGCGAGTTGTTCCCCAAGGTGCGCGTCAGCCGCCAGGCCCACATGCTGGACAGCCGGCGGATGAGCTGCGCAGGGGCCAGCAGTGCGCTGGACATGATGCTGGCGCTGCTCGAGTTCAAAGGCGGAGAAGCGCTGCGCCGGGCTGTGGAGCAGATGTTGGCGTGTGACCGTTCGCGGGTGCTGAGCGATGTGCCAGCGAGCGCGCCGGAAGTCGACCCGAGCCTGCCGCGTGGGGTGCGGCTGGCGCTGGAGCTGATGCATGCGAATATTGAAGACCCGATCAGCATTGATGAAATCGCCGAGCATGCCGGGTTGTCGCGCCGCCACCTTGAGCGCTTGTTCCGCCGCCATGTGCAGGCCACGCCGCCACGTTATTACCTGGAGTTGCGCCTGACCCATGCGCGGCAGTTGTTGCAGCACACCAGCAAGTCACTGACCGAGGTGGCGGTGGCCAGCGGGTTTGTCAGTTTTCCGCACTTCTATCGGCGTTTTCGCGAGCTGTTTGCCATCGCACCGCGCCAGTTCCGGGCGCGCAGCCAGGGCTGGGCGGGGCGGCAGGAAGTGGCTGTGCACTGATTGCAGCTGGAATGTCGCTTCGTTTTTGTGGGAGCGGCCTTGTGTCGCGAAAGGGCTGCAGAGCAGCCTCAAAAATTCGGAAGCAAGGCTGAAATCCTGGGGCTGCTCCGCAGCCCTTTCGCGACGCAAGGCCGCTCCCACAGGTTTAGCGCAATGTTCGATTATCGCGCACTTCTGATCTGCCCACTGTCCGCTATCCGCCCACCCAATCCGAACATCTCATTGCCCAACCCCCGCCTTTTTGCTTAGTGTTCACGTATACGCCAGTGGTCAGCTGCCCCCAGATACCTGACTATGGCTCGATAGAATGACCGTGAACGACCGCAACCACAGGCCTGCAGGGCCAGTAGGGCGCGGCGACCAGAACAATAACGATACCGAGTGCCTTGCCTATGGAAAGCCGCCTGCTGAGCGAGCGCAGTAGCGTGTTCCATCACGCCGACCCTTATGCGGTGTCCGACTACGTCAACCAGCACGTCGGCCAGCACTGCATCGGCCTGGCGCGCACCACCCACCCGCAGGCCAGCCTCAGCCACCGCAAGTTCGCCGAACTCGACCTGTGCCGCATCAGCTACGGCGGCAGCGTGCGGGTCACCTCACCGGCGCTGGAATCCATCTACCACCTGCAAGTCCTGCTCAACGGCAACTGCCTGTGGCGCGGGCACCAGCGCGAGCACCACCTGGTGCCGGGCGAGCTGTTGCTGATCAACCCGGACGATCCGGTCGACCTGACCTATTCCGAAGACTGCGAGAAATTCATCCTCAAGGTGCCGACCCGGCTGCTCGACACCATCTGCGACGAGCAGCGCTGGCAACGGCCGGATGGCGGCGTGCGGTTCTTGCGCAATCACTACCGGCTGGAAGAGCTCGATGGCTTCGTCAACCTGCTGGCCATGGTTTGCCATGAGGCCGAGGTCAGTGATTCGCTGCCGCGGGTGCAGGGGCACTACAGCCAGATCGTCGCCAGCAAGCTGATGACCCTGATGAGTACCAATATCCGACGGGAGAGCCTGGGTACGCCCGGGGCGAGCCTGGAGCGGATCCTCGACTACATCGAGCGCAACCTCAAACTGGAGCTGCCAGCCGAGGTGCTGGCTGAGCAGGCTTGCATGAGCTTGCGTTCGTTGTATGCGCTGTTCGACCGGCAGCTGGGCACAACGCCGAAACAGTACGTGCGCCAGCGCAAGCTGGAGCGGGTGCATGCGTGCCTGAGTGATGCCAGCTGCGCGGTGCGCAGCGTGACCGAACTGGCCATGGATTACGGCTTCCTGCACCTCGGGCGGTTCTCCGAGGTGTATCGCCAGCGGTTTGGCGAGCTGCCTTCGGAAACCTTCAGGCAGCGCCACTAGCGCTGACGCACCCTTGTAGGAGCGGCCTTGTGTCGCGAAAGGGCCGCGTAGCGGCCCCAGGATCTCAGCGTCACGGCGGAGATTGCCGGGGCCGCTGCGCGGCCCTTTCGCGACACAAGGCCGCTCCTACAGGGTTACAAGGGATAGTGCTTGAGTTCGCGTGCAATCAGCATGCGCTGGATCTCGCTCGACCCCTCGTAGATTTGCGTGATACGCGCATCGCGGTAGTAACGCTCGACCGGGTAATCCTCCAGATAGCCATAACCGCCGTGCACCTGAATCGCCATCGAGCAGACCCGCTCGGCCATTTCCGAAGCGAACAGCTTGGCCTGGGACGCTTCCGACAAGCACGGCTTGCCGGCACTGCGCAACCGCGCGGCGTGCAGGATCAACAAGCGCGCTGCGTTCACCTGCACCTGCATGTCCGCCAGCAGGTTGGCGATACTCTGGTGCTCGTTGATCGGCTTGCCGAACTGGATGCGATCCCGCGAATACACCAGCGCCGCCTCGAACGCGGCGCGGGCGATGCCCAAGGCTTGGGCGGCGATGCCGATGCGCCCGCCTTCAAGGTTGGACAGGGCAATCGCCAGGCCCTTGCCGCGCTCACCGAGGATATTGGCTGCCGGGATACGGCAGTTGTCGAAGGTCACCGCGCAGGTATCGGAGGCGCGGATACCCATCTTGTGTTCGCTGCGGTCGACCTTGAAGCCTGGGTTGTCGGTGGGCACCAGGAACGCTGACAGGCCTTTCTTGCCCAGCTCCGGGTCGGTGACGGCGAAGACGATGGCCAAGCCGGCGCGGCGGGCGTTACTGACGAACTGCTTGGCCCCGTTGATCACCCATTCGCCATTGACCAGCTCGGCGCGGGTGCGCAGGTTGTGCGCTTCCGAGCCTGCCTGGGGCTCAGTCAGGCAGAAGCAGCCGATCACCTCGCCAGTGGCCAGGCGCGGCAGCCAGGCCTGCTGCTGTTCAGCGGTGCCGTAGGCGAGCAGGGGGCCGCAGCCCACCGAGTTGTGGATGCTCATCATCGCGCCGGTGGCGCCGCAACCGGCGGCGATTTCCTCGACCGCCAGGGCGTAGGCCACGTAGTCGGTATAGCTGCCGCCAAACGCCTCGGGCACGACCATGCCGAGCAGGCCGAGCTCGCCCATCTTGCGCACCACGCCATCGTCGATCCAGCCGGCTTTTTCCCAGGCCTGCGCATGCGGGGCGATCTCGCCGCGGGCGAAGTCCCGGGCCATGTCGCGGATCATGATCTGCTCTTCGCTCAGTTCCAGGTCTTGCATCTGTGTACTCCCGGGCTCACAGGCCTTCGAAGAATTGGTCGACCCGCTGGCGCGACAGCCCGGCCAGGGTTGGCGGGTTCCAGCGCGGCTGCTTGTCCTTGTCGATGATCAGGGCGCGTACGCCCTCGATGATGTCGCCGTACTGGAACCACTGGCGGTCGATGTGCAGCTCCATGGCGAAGCAGTCTTCCAGCGTCAGGTGACGGCCGCGGCGCAGCATCTCCAGGGTAACCGCCATGGCCAGTGGCGAGCGGCTTTCCAGCTGGTCGGCGGTGGCTACCGCCCACGGATGGCTGTCGCCGATGCTGACGGCGCGCAATTGCTCGATGATCGCCCCAAGGTCGGGCTGGGCGAAGAAGTGGTCGATGACCGGGCGCAGTTTTTCCAGTGGTGCGTCGTCCAGCACCTGGCTGCCAAGCTTGGCCAGCAGGTTCTGCAGGTCCTTGAGCGGATGTTCGCCGAAGCGCAGCTGGTCGAGGCCTTCATCAAGGGCAGCGAGCTTGTCGCTTGGCAGGTACCAGTCGGCCAGCCCGCAGTACAGGGCGTCGGCGGCCTGGATCTGGGTGCCGCTGACGCCCAGGTAGGTGCCCAGTTCGCCCGGGATGCGCGACAGGAAATAGCTACCGCCGACGTCCGGGAAGTAGCCGATGCCGACCTCGGGCATGCCCAGGCGGCTGCGTTCGGTGACGATGCGCAGGTCGCAGCCCTGGGCCAGGCCCATGCCGCCGCCGAGGGTGAAACCGTCCATCAGCACCAGCACCGGCTTGCGGTAGCGGTGGATGACCAGGTCCAGGGCATATTCCTCGACGAAGAAGTCTTCGTGCAGGGTTTCGCCGGCCTTGTAACTGTCGTGCAGCGAGCGGATATCGCCACCGGCGCAGAAGCCCTTGGGGCCTTCGCCGCGCAGCACTACGGCCTGTACCTGCGGGTCTTCGGCCCATTGGTCGAAGTGTTGGCGCAGGTTGCGCACCATGTCCAGGGTCAGGGCGTTGAGGCCTGTAGGGCGGTTGAGGGTGAGGTGGCCAATCTGGTTGCGGACCTCGGCCAGTACATGAGCCGTTGCCGAGGTATGAGCGTGCGCGGTCATCGCGTTCTCCCTGCTTTGTTATTGATTTTCCAAGTGAAGTCTGGAGTGCGCTGGAGGATCGCTGGATCCTGGCATGCGAATTTGCCTTGCACAATCGACAATTCTGCAGGGGCATCGTGCGTTTTTGCCTTGAGCCTTTCAGCGCTTGTGAAATCGAGCGCCGCCCGCGCGGCGCATCGCGGATAAATCCGCTCCTACATTTGTTGCAACGTACTGAACATATTACGCCATGGTCGCCAGCCCTGGCGCATGACTTGACCCTTACATACTGCTGACAACCATGGCTACACAGGCATGGCCACGTTGCAACAGATGTAGGAGCGGATTTATCCGCGATGCGCCGCGCGGGCGGCGCTCGATCTCGAACCCCCTGAAAAACCATCGCCATGCACCACTAACGGCAAACCATTACTCCAAGCGTAACGAACAGCCCCCCAGCTTGATTGATCCCCCAATCCTGCTCGCCCTAATGTGCCCCCACGACAGCGAACCCGTGGAGTCACCCAATGACCATAACGAAGAATCCACCGCCGCAATGGTCCAGGCGACGCGCCGAGAAGCAGCGCCGCCTGGACCGCGTCCGTCACCTGGCCGACGGTGTGGTGCTGCCCACCGAACGGATCGTCGAAGCCCTGGAACTGCTGATTGCCCCTGGCGACCGCGTGGTGCTCGAAGGCAACAACCAGAAGCAGGCCGACTTCCTCTCGCGCTCGCTGGCAAAGGCCGACCCCGAGCGCCTGCACGATCTGCACATGATCATGCCCAGCGTCAGCCGCGCCGAGCACCTGGACCTGTTCGAACGCGGCATCGCCCGCAAGCTCGACTTCTCCTTTGCCGGCCCGCAGAGCCTGCGTATCGGCCAACTGCTGGAAGACGGCCTGCTCGAAGTCGGCGCCATCCACACCTACATCGAGTTGTACTCGCGGCTGCTGGTCGACCTGATCCCCAATGTCACGCTGGTCGCCGGCTTCATGGCCGACCGCGAGGGCAACCTGTACACCGGCCCCAGCACCGAAGACACCCCGGCGCTGGTCGAGCCAGCCGCCTTCAGCGACGGCCTGGTGATCGCCCAGGTCAACCAGCTGGTGGACCGCGTCGACGACCTGCCGCGGGTGGACATTCCGGCGTCCTGGGTCGACTTCGTGGTGGTCGCCGACCAGCCGTTCTACATCGAACCGCTGTTCACCCGCGATCCGCGCCACATCAAGCCGGTGCACGTGCTGATGGCGATGATGGCGATCCGCGGCATCTACGAGAAACACCAGGTGCAGTCGCTGAACCACGGCATCGGTTTCAACACCGCCGCCATCGAGCTGATCCTGCCCACCTATGGTGAGTCGCTGGGCCTCAAAGGCAAGATCTGCCGCAACTGGACCCTCAACCCGCACCCGACCCTGATCCCGGCC
Source organism: Pseudomonas putida (assembly GCF_002025705.1). Classification (NCBI taxonomy): domain Bacteria; kingdom Pseudomonadati; phylum Pseudomonadota; class Gammaproteobacteria; order Pseudomonadales; family Pseudomonadaceae; genus Pseudomonas; species Pseudomonas putida. The sequence goes on from NZ_CP018846.1 coordinate 2,536,671, forward strand.
ATCGAGACCGGCTGGGTCCAGAGCGTGCATTGCTTTGGCACCGAGCTGGGCATGGAAGACTACATCGCCCAGCGCCCGGACGTGTTCTTCACCGGCCGCGACGGCTCGCTACGCTCCAACCGCATGATGTGCCAGCTGGCCGGGCAGTACGCGGTCGACCTGTTCATCGGCGCCACCTTGCAGGTCGATGGCGACGGCCATTCCTCGACCGTCACCCGCGGCCGCCTGGCAGGCTTTGGCGGGGCCCCGAACATGGGCCACGACCCGCGTGGCCGGCGCCACGCGACCCCGGCCTGGCTCGACATGACCGTGCCCGAGACCCTGCTCGAACGTGGCCGCAAGCTGGTGGTGCAGATGGTCGAAACCTATCAGGAAGGCGGCAAGCCCACCTTCGTCGAAACCCTCGACGCTGTGGACGTGGCGAAGAAAGCCGGCATGCCCCTGGCGCCGGTGATGATCTATGGCGACGACGTCACCCACCTGCTCACTGAAGAAGGCATCGCCTACCTGTACAAGGCGCGTAGCCTGGAAGAGCGCCAGCAGATGATCGCTGCCGTGGCGGGTGTCACCGCCATCGGCTTGCGCCACGACCCCAAGGACACCCTGCGCATGCGCCAGCAAGGCCTGATCGCCTTGCCCGAGGATCTGGGCATTCGCCGTACCGATGCCAGCCGCGAGCTGCTTGCCGCGCGCAGCATCGCCGACCTGGTCGAGTGGTCCGGCGGCCTCTACAACCCGCCCGCACGGTTCAGGAGCTGGTAAATGACGGCTTACGCAACCCCTGTAGGAGCGGCTTCAGCCGCGACAAGGCCAGCCCGGCAACCCCAGCTCTCCCTGGCTGAGCGCCTGGCCGATCTGGCAACCGAGGCCCTGATCGACGAAGCTGACCTGTCCCCCAAACCCGGCTTGGTCGACCGCCGCAGCAGCGGTGCCCACCCCGACATGACGCTGGCCCTGATGCACGCCTCGGCGTTGGCCTTGTGGCCCTGCCTGCGGCAAATGGCCGAGGCTGCGCAGAACCACGGCCAGATCGGCCAGCCCCTGCGCATTGAGTTGGGCCGCATTGGCCGCGAAGGCGAAGCCGCCATGCTTGCCACAACAGGTGGCATCAACACCCACCGCGGCGCCATATGGGCGCTTGGCCTGCTGGTGGCTGCTCAAGCGCTGGATCCACAGGCCGAGCCCATGACCGTGGCGGCCCGTGCCGGTCGTATTGCCCTGATCGACGACCCGGCAGCGCCCCAGCAACCCAGCCACGGCACTGCAGTGCGCCAGCGCTACGGCGCCAGCGGTGCCCGCGAACAAGCCCAGCAAGGTTTCCCCGCGGTGCTCGAACACGGCCTGCCGCAACTGCGCCGCAGCCGCGCCAACGGTGCCAGCGAAAGCCAGGCTCGGCTGGACGCCTTGCTGGCGATCATGGCCGCGCTCAGCGACACCTGTGTGCTCTGGCGCGCCGGCCCGCAAGGCCTGCAAACCCTGCAAGCAGGCGCCCGCGCGGTGCTCGATGCCGGTGGCTGCGCCACCTTGGACGGCCGCCGCCAGTTACGCCAGCTGGACGCGCAACTGTTGCAACTGAACGCCTCACCGGGCGGCGCTGCCGATCTGCTGGCCGCCTGCCTGTTTCTCGACAAAGCCGGGAGCCTGTGAAATGGAAACCCTGAACTTTCAATTCCCCGCCGCCGAGCCTGGGCGTGGCCGCACCTTGGTCGGCTGCGTCAGCTCCGGCGACCTGGAAGTGCTGATCGAGCCCGGCAACGCCGGCCGCCTGGACATCCAGGTGGTCACTTCGGTCAACGGCAGCAGCGCACGCTGGCTGCAGTTGTTCCAGCGCCTGTTCGATGGCCGCACGCTACCCGCCGTGAAGATCGACATCCACGACTTCGGCGCCACCCCTGGGGTCGTGCGCCTGCGCCTGGAGCAAGGTTTCGAGGAGATTGCCCATGACTGACATCGCCCGCCTGCTGCAAAGCCGCAGCTTCGTCGAACTCGGCGCCCGCCAGCGTGCCCGCGCCTTGCTCGACGCTGGCAGCTTCCGCGAACTGCTCGGCCCGTTCGACCGCCTGATGTCGCCGTGGTTGCCGCGTCAAGGCATCGTGCCCCAGGCCGATGACGGCGTGGTCATCGCCAAGGGCCTGCTGGCTGGCCGCCGTACCGTGATCGCCGCCATCGAAGGCGCGTTCCAGGGGGGCAGCATGGGTGAGGTGGGCGGTGCCAAGATCGCCGGTGCCCTGGAGCTTGCCATCGAGGACAACCGCAACGGTACGCCCACCTGCGCCGTGCTACTGCTGGAAACCGGTGGAGTGCGCCTGCAAGAGGCCAATCTTGGCCTGGCGGCTATTGCCGAAATCCAGGCGGCGATCGTCGAGCTTTGCGCCTATCAGCCGGTGATCGGCCTGATCGCAGGCTCGGTCGGCTGCTTTGGCGGCATGTCCATCGCGGCCGGGCTGTGCAGCCACTTGTTGGTCACCCGCGAAGCACGCCTGGGCCTCAATGGCCCGCAAGTGATCGAGCAGGAGGCCGGTATCGCCGAGTACGACGCCAAGGACCGCCCGTTCATCTGGAGCCTGACCGGTGGCGAACAACGCAACGCCAGCGGCCTGGTGGATGCCTATGTGGCTGACGACGTCGACAGCATCCGCGAGCAATTGCTGCAACTGCTGGCCACGCCATCGGCCAACCGTGCCGGCCGCCATGCCTGGTACCAGGAGCGCCTGGCCAGACTGGGTGCCGATTGCCCGCAACTGGATGCCGCCGCCGTGCGTGCCCTCTATCAAGGAGAAGCCCAATGAACCGTGCCCTGAACTGGCTGCCGGGTCTGGCCGGTGGCGAACCATTGGCGGGTTATCCCGCCTCGCTGCAAGTGGTCGACGGCGAACTGGATAACCGCCTGGCACGTTTCATTGCCGTGGTACCGGATGCGCACAACCCGTTCCCACGGGCGCGCACTGGCGAAGTCGGCCTGCTTGAAGGCTGGGGCCTGGCCAAGGCCGTGAGCGATGCGCTCGCGTTGGACCGCGAAGGCGAGAAGCGGGCCATCGTCGCGCTCATCGATGTGCCGAGCCAGGCTTATGGCCGCCGTGAAGAAGCCCTGGGTATCCACCAGGCACTGGCCGGCGCCGTGCAGGCCTACGCTCAGGCGCGGCTGGCAGGGCACCCGGTGATCGGCTTGCTGGTCGGCAAGGCCATGTCCGGCGCCTTTCTGGCGCACGGCTACCAGGCGCAACGGCTGATCGCGCTGGATGACAGCGGGGTGATGGTACATGCCATGGGCAAGGCGGCGGCAGCGCGCATTACTCTGCGCAGTGTCGAACAGCTGGAGGCGCTGGCCGCCGAAGTGCCGCCGATGGCCTATGACCTCGCCAGCTATGCGTCACTGGGCTTGCTGTGGCGGCGCCTGCAGGTCGAGAGCGCCGACGCGCCAAGTGCCAGCGATATTGCGCAGGTGCGCGCCTGCCTGGCCGAGGCCGTACGTGATATTGGCCATTCGACTGACCTGAAATCGCGACTGGACGGTGTAAACCGCAGTGCCTCCCGTGACGTACGTGCCCGTTTGCGCAGCCAGTGGCAGGAGGCTTGAGATGAACTTGCCGCAGCCACATGACCTGCTCTGGGGCATGCCGCTGGCCGACTTGCCTGCCGATGCACCTGCCTGGGCCGTGCAGGTTCTGGTCGCCGGGCAGCCGGTGGTGGTGCGGCGTGCCGAATGCGCCGATGGCTGGGTGGCAGTAGGCGTGCGGGGGCAGGGGCGGGAACAGCGCCTGGGTGCGCTGATGCGCTTGCGCGATGTGCAGCGGCAACTGCGCCCAGAGGCACTGCGCTGGGCGGGTGAGAGCCCCTGGCCAGCCATGCAGGCACTGGCCTCGGTGACCCCCGTGCTCGATGCCTGCGGGCTGGCCTGGGGGCCGACGGGAGGTGTGGCTTACCAGTTGGCCACCGGTTGCATGGTCGTGCATGGCGCCAGTGACCTCGACCTGCTGGTGCGCACGCCACAATTCATGACGCGGGCCAAGGCAAAGGAGCTGCTGGACATCCTCGATTGCGGCCCTTGTCGGATCGATATGCAACTGGAAACGCCTGCAGGTGCCTTGGCCCTGCGGGAGTGGGCGGGTGTTGCGCGCCGGGTCTTGCTCAAGTCAGCCCATGGCGCACGCCTGGTAGCGGACCCCTGGAACGCGCTGGAGTGTGCAGCGTGAGCAGCCTGCTCGCCTTCCCTGGCCAGGGCGCGCAACAACCAGGCATGCTGCAGCGCCTGCCAGAGGGCGCCTCGCTGCTGCTGGAAGAGGCCAGTGATGTGCTGGGCGAACAGGTATTGGCGCTGGACAGCACTCAGGCCTTGCAGTCGACCCGTGCCGTGCAGCTCTGCCTGCTGCTGGCCGGGGTGGCTTGGGCGCGCTGGCTGCTGCAGCGCAGCCCGGCAGCGGAGTACGTTGCCGGGCTGTCGATCGGCGCTTATCCCGCCGCAGTGACTGCCGGGGCCCTGGCGTTCGCCGATGCGGTGCGCCTGGTGGCGCTGCGCGGCGAGCTGATGCAACGGGCCTACCCGCAGGGCTACGGCATGACCGCCCTCAGCGGGCTCGACTTGGGCAGTGTCGAACACTTGCTGGCTGAAGTGGGCGGTGAGGTGTACCTGGCCAACCTCAACAGCGACAACCAGATCGTCATCGCCGGCAGCGACACGGCCATGGCCGAAGTCGCCGCCAGGGCTCGCGCCCGCGGCCAGGGCGTTGCCAGGCGCCTGGCGGTAAGCGTGCCGTCGCACTGCACATTGCTCGACGGCCCGGCTCGCGAACTGGCGGCTGCCTTTGCCACCGTCGAGCTGCGCCGCCCGCGCATGACCTACCTGAGCGGCAGCAGTGCGCGGCCGATATTCGACCCACAACGCCTGCGCGAAGACCTGGCCGGCAACATGGCGCGGCTGATCGACTGGCGTGCTACGTTGCGCAACGCCTATGAACGCGGCGTGCGCCTGCACCTGGAAATGCCGCCGGGCAGCGTGCTCAGCGGCCTGGCCCGCCCGGTGTTCGAACAGGGCAGGGTGCTGGCCCTCGAAGCCACCCGCTGGGACACCGTCGACGCGCTGTTGCGCCAGGAGGTGGCCGACAACCGATGACGGCGCTGTTACTCGAAGAACAACAACAAGCAACTTCGACTCAAGCTGAGGACAACAACAATGATCATCTATGGTGTGGCTCTGCTGGCGGTATGCACGCTGGCCGGCGTAATCGTCGGCGACTTCCTGGGCGTGCTGCTGGGCGTCAAATCCAATGTGGGCGGGGTTGGCATTGCCATGATCCTGCTGATCTGCGCACGGCTGTACATGCACCGCAATGGCGGCATGAGCAAGGAGTGCGAGTTCGGCGTCGGCTTCTGGGGCGCCATGTACATCCCGGTGGTGGTGGCCATGGCCGCCCAGCAGAACGTGGTCACCGCCCTGCACGGTGGGCCGGTGGCACTGCTGGCGGCGATCGGTGCGGTGCTGGTGTGCGGGCTGACCATTGCCGTGATCAGCCGCAGCCACCGCGGCGAGCCGTTGCCGGCGCCTGATGCGCCTGAAGCTGCCACTGCGCAGGTTGCCCCTGCAGGAGGGCGCTGATCATGTGGCCGATCATTGACAATGCCCTGGAACACAACGGCCTGATCACCGCCTTCGCGGTGGTCGGCGGGATCATGTGGTTGTCGGTGCTGCTCTCGAAGTACCTGACGTTTGGTCGGGTGCACGGCTCGGCGATCGCCATCGTCATCGGCCTGGTGCTGGCCTGGGTCGGCGGTACCGTGACTGGCGGGCAAAAAGGGCTGGCCGACATGGCGCTGTTCTCCGGTATCGGCTTGATGGGCGGGGCCATGCTGCGCGACTTCGCCATCGTTGCAACGGCCTTCGAGGTGCAGGCCACCGAAGCACGCAAGGCCGGGTTGATTGGGGCGGTGTCGCTGCTGTTGGGCACGGTGCTGCCGTTCATCGTCGGTTGCGCGGTGGCCTATGCCTTTGGCTATCGGGATGCGGTGAGCATGACCACCATCGGCGCCGGGGCGGTGACTTACATCGTCGGGCCGGTGACCGGGGCTGCGCTTGGGGCGAGCTCGGATGTGGTGGCGCTATCGATTGCCACAGGGTTGATCAAGGCGATACTGGTGATGGTGTTCACGCCGGTTTCGGCGCGGTTGCTGGCGCTGGACAATCCGCGCTCGGCCATGGTGTTTGGTGGCTTGGCGGGGACTGTGTCGGGTGTGACGGCAGGGCTGGCGGCGACTGATCGGCGGCTGGTGCCTTATGGTGCGCTGACGGCCACCTTCCATACCGGGCTTGGGTGCTTGATGGGGCCTTCGATTCTGTATTTCTGCGTCAGAGGGTTGATGGGCTGAGATCCTGGGGCTGCTTTGCAGCCCTTTCCGACCGGTCCGGCCGCCCCGGCAAGGCCGCTCCTACAGGCACCTCGCTGCCCTCAGGCAGAGGCTATCCCTGTGGGAGCGGCTTTAGCCGCGAATGGTCCAACTCAATTTTCCCGGCTATACATCCGGCACTCTGCCAACAAGGCCAACAAATTCGGCTCGCGCTCCCGGGCCTTGAGAAACACCACCCCGATATGCTGCTGTAACCGATACCGCGCCTGCAGCGCAATCAGCTTCACGCGGTTCTCGTACACCGCCGCGATCCGCCCCGGCAGCAGGGCGAACCCCACCCCGGAGCTGACCATGCTCAGCAAGGTGAAGATGTCGTTCACCTGCATCGCCACCTTCGGCTCGAACCCCGCCTGCTGGAACACCCGTGCACCATCGCGGTGGGTGGCAAAGCCCTGGGTCAGGGTGATGAAGGTGGAGTCGGCCAGATCCGCCAGGTCCACTTCCTGCTGCTCGGCGAACGGTGAATCGGTGGGCACGGCAAGGAAGATGTCGTCGGAGAACAGCGGCAGCTGTTCGCAAGCCGGATCTGCCACGCTCTCGTCCAGTGACACCAGGATGGCTTCGAGCTCGTGGTTCTTCAGGCGTTGCAGCAGGTCGACGTTCGAGCCCAGGGTCAGGTCGATGTTCAGTTCGCTACGCCGCAGCTTCAGGCCCATCACCAGCTTGGGCACGGTCTTGACGGTCAATGAGTACAGCGCGCCGAGGCGAAAGCGCTCGGCATAGAAACCGGCGGCTTCGCGGGTCTGGCGCACCATCTGCTCGGCGTCCTGGATCAGTTGGCGGGCTTTCTTTTCCAGCACGTAGGCGCTTTCCAGCGGGATCAGCTGGCGGCCTTCGTGCTTGAACAGTGGGCAGCGCAGGGCGCTTTCCAGCGAGTGGATGGCGCGGTGCACGCTGACTGCGCTGGTGGACAGTTCGGCGGCGGCGCGGCCGAGGTTGCCGCTGCGCATGAAGGCGAGGAAGGTCTCGAGCTTTTTCAGGGTCAGTTCTTCGTCGATCAGCATGCGCATGGGCCAGCGGCAAGGGAGGCGCTGATCATGCCACAGCAACGAGCCTCATGGCGGCGGCAGGTTGTTTGCCAGCAAGCGTGCCCGGCGCAGTTGCGCAAGGTTGCGCGAGCCGGTACAGAAGCAGGCGATGCGCAACTGGCGCAGGAGAATATCGAAATGCTCCACCACGGCCTGGGTGGAGGTCACGGCTGCATTCAGTACGTTGGCGGCCTGGCCTACCAGGTCGGCACCCAGGCGAATGGCCTTGGCGGCATCGACGCCGTTGGCCACACCTCCGGAGGCGATCAGGCCGATTTCCGGCACGGCGCGGCGTACTGCCAGCAGACAGTGTGCGGTCGGGATGCCCCAGTCGGCAAACGCCAGGGCGACCTCGCGCTCGGCGGCGTTGCCGGCGCGTTCGGCTTCCACCGCAGCCCAGCTGGTGCCGCCAGCGCCGGCGATATCGACCATGGCTACGCCGGCATCACACAGCATGCGCGCCACGCTGGGTGATATGCCGGCACCGACTTCCTTGGCAATCACCGGTGCCGGCAACTGAGCGGCCAGGGTTTCGATGCGTTCGAGCACGCCGCGCCAGTTACGGTCGCCTTCTGGCTGTACGGCTTCCTGCAGTGGGTTGAGGTGGATGATCAGGGCATTGGCTTGCAGGGTGTCGACGGCGCGGCGTGCCAGGTCCAGGCCATCCGGCTCTCGTAACTGTGCGGCGCCGAGATTGGCCAGTAGCGGCACATCCGGTGCCAGGCGTCGCAGCTCGCTGGTCAGGCCCTGGTCCTGGCCACTGCGCAGGCTGACGCGTTGCGAGCCCACGCCCATGGCGATGCCGAGTGCCTGGGCAGCTTCGGCGAGATGCTGGTTGATGAAGCGTGCGCGTTCGGCGCCACCGGTCATCGAGCTGATCAGCAGCGGGGCGAGCAGGGCGCAGCCGAACAGCTCGGTGCTCAGGTCGATATCGTCCAGGGCCATTTCCGGTAACGCGCAGTGCTCGAAGCGCAGCGCCGACCAGCCGGGGTCAACGCCATGCGTGGTGGTGCCGGCGGTCAGCACGATATCCAGGTGGTCGTCCTTGCGTTGACTTAGCGGGCTTTTCTTCATGCCGGCTCCATTTCGAGGGGGCAGCAGTTGTACAGCGCGGTTTGTCTCGTATAGATAAGCTGAAAATCGGTACAACATCAGGCAGTAGCGCATGCTACCGGTTCCTTTGCGGGCCGCAGCGAGGCGTAAGGTGCTCGCCGATATTCTTGCAGCCCCAACCCAATCCTCCCTCACCCCGAAGGGTGATGGCCTGCACCACGGCCCCATGCAAGAATCCCAACCACAACAACCCCGGCATGGGACCACGACAATGAGCAAAGACCGGCTGAAATCGCCCGACTGGTACGCGCAGATGGCCCGTGTCGTCGATGCTCAGGGCTCGCCCGGCTTTGTCGAGGCGCTGTTCGCCGCACTCAAGCTGATTGCGCCATGCCAGGCCATCACCGTGTTCCTCTATCCACGCAAGGGGTTGCCCTCGGCGCTGTTCGAAAAGGACGAGGAAGGCCCCTGGCTGCCAGAAGGCAACATCCACAAGTACCTCGAAGGCTACTACCTGCTGTGCCCGTTCTACCGCGCCTGCATGGACGGCATCGCCCCCGGTTGCTACCGCCTCAGTGACGTCGCCCCCGACCACTTCAAGCGCAGCGAGTACTACCTGGCGTTCTACCAGCACGCCCACCTGGAAGACGAACTCAACTTCATCGTGCCGCTTGACGAGCACCTGACTATCGCCGTGGCCCTGGCCAGCACCCGCCGCCTGGACCGTCAGCAGGTCAACGACCTCAAGTGTGTGGCCCCGTGGGTCGTGGCCACCGTGCGGCGGCAGTGGAGCCACCTTGATGTCGACGCCATCGGCGGGCGTTTCGAGAGCGCCCTGGGCCGGCAGATCAACGCCGCGCTGAACAACTTCGGTTCCTCCTTGCTCACCGAGCGCGAGTGCCGTATCGCCCAGTACCTGCTGCGCGGCCACTCGACCCGTTCCCTGGCCGAGCGCCTGGGCATCAGCGAGGACACGGTCAAGACCCACCGCAAGAACCTGTACACCAAGCTCGATATCGCCAAGCAGTCCGAACTGTTTTCGCTGTTCATCGACTCGCTCGCCCAGGCGCAGGAAGGCCTGAGCAAAGACCCGCTGGAAAGCTACCTGCGAAGGCGCTGAACGCGCCGCTTCACCCCACCCGATTTTTACTGTCAGCGGTCTGGCAGGGACAACTGCACGCCGCGTTTTACCCTGGAGAACAACAATGAACGCACCGTTCCAAGCCAAGCTGCAAGCCCAGCGCGATACCCGTGACTACCAGGCCGGCGACGCCGCGCACCACATCCACGCCTTCCTCGACCAGAAGGCGCTGAACGCCGAAGGCCCGCGCGTGATCGTCGGTGGCGAGCGCCTGCACCTGTGGGACAGCGACGGCAAGCGCTACCTGGACGGCATGTCGGGCCTGTGGTGCACCCAGCTCGGTTACGGCCGCAAGGACCTGACTGCCGCCGCCGCCACGCAGATGGACCAGCTGGCCTACTACAACATGTTCTTCCACACCACCCACCCGGCGGTGATCGAACTCTCCGAGCTGTTGTTCAGCCTGCTGCCAGGCCACTACAGCCATGCCATCTACACCAACTCCGGCTCCGAGGCCAACGAGGTGCTGATCCGCACCGTGCGCCGCTACTGGCAGGTGGTTGGCCAGCCGAGCAAGAAGATCATGATCGGCCGCTGGAACGGCTACCACGGCTCGACACTGGCAGCCACTGCGCTCGGCGGCATGAAGTTCATGCATGAGATGGGCGGCATGATCCCGGATGTGGCGCACATCGACGAGCCGTACTGGTACGCCGCAGGCGGCGACCTGACCCCGGCCGAGTTCGGTCGCCGTTGCGCCCTGCAGCTGGAAGAGAAGATCCTCGAACTGGGTGCCGAGAACGTCGCCGGCTTTATCGCCGAGCCGTTCCAGGGCGCGGGTGGCATGATCTTCCCGCCAGAAAGCTACTGGCCGGAAATCCAGCGCATCTGCCGCCAGTACGACGTGCTGCTGTGTGCCGACGAAGTGATCGGTGGTTTTGGCCGCACTGGCGAGTGGTTCGCCCACGAATACTTCGGCTTCGAGCCGGACACCCTGTCGATCGCCAAGGGCCTGACTTCGGGTTACGTGCCGATGGGTGGCCTGGTGCTGAGCAAGCGCATTGCCGAGGCACTGGTCGAGCGGGGTGGGGTGTTTGCCCACGGCCTGACCTACTCCGGGCACCCGGTGGCGGCCGCAGTGGCCATCGCCAACCTCAAGGCGCTGCGCGATGAAGGCATCGTGCGCCAGGTCAAGGAAGACACCGGGCCGTACCTGCAGCGCATCCTGCGCGAAGTGTTCGCCAACCACCCGCTGATCGGCCAGGTGCAAGGCGCCGGCCTGGTGGCGGCGCTGCAGTTCGCCGAAGACAAGGGCAGCCGCAAGCGCTATGCCAACGAAAACGACCTGGCCTGGCAGTGCCGCACTTATGGCTTCGAGGAAGGGGTGATCATTCGTTCGACCCTGGGGCGGATGATCATGGCGCCGGCGTTGGTGGCCAACCATAGCGAGCTGGACGAGCTGGTGGAGAAGACCCGGATTGCGGTGGACCGCACGGCGCGCGGGTTGGGGATTCTCTGAGACAAAAAGCGGGGCCGCTGAGCGGCCCTTTCGCGGCTGAAGCCGCTCCTACAGGTATTGCGCCGTCTGTAGGAGCGGCTTTAGCCGCGAATGGGCCTCACGGACTGAACATCAGTGTGGGGCGCGGGGAATGGTCTTGAGCAGATCTTCCGGGCTGATATGGCCAACCACCTGGGCCACCGCGCTTCCCGGTGTCGGCAGGTCGATGATGTGGTTCTTCATCTTGCCGATCACATGCATCTCGCACGGCTTGCAGTCGAACTTCAGGGTCAGCACTTCATCGCCCTGAATCAGCTGCATCGGTGCCACCTTGGTACGCACGCCGGTCACGCCCTTGGCCTGCTTGGGGCACAGGTTGAACGAGAAGCGCAGGCAGTGCTTGGTGATCATCACCGGCACTTCGCCGTGCTCCTCGTGGGCTTCGTACGCCGCGTCGATCAGTTGCACGCCATGGCGGTGGTAGAAGTCGCGGGCCTTCTGGTTGTAGACGTTCGCCAGGAACGACAGGTGCGATTCCGGGTACACCGGTGGCGGCGTGGTCTCGGCCTTGCGCGCACCGCGTGGGTGCGCCTGCACACGGGCTGCGGTCAGCGCGTCGATGGCTTCACGGCGCAGGGCCTTGAGCTGCGAGTTGGGGATGAAGAACGCTTGCGGCGCATCCAGCTCGATGCTGTTGGCGTGGTACATCGTGGTGCCCAGCTGGCCGAGCAGGTCATGCAACTGGTCCAGTGCCTGCTGTGGCTTGTTGGCGACGCCGAACGGGCCGTCCAGTGCCACCTGCACGCTGACGCCTTCCTCACTGCTCACGGTCAGCATCAGGCGCTGTTCGCGCAGCACCGCATGCCATTCCACGCCGACCCGGCGCTCGGCCGAGGTGCGCAGTAGGGCCTGCTGCCAGTTATGGTCGAGGTTGCGCGACAGCGGGTGGTTCGGCCGCAGCTTGTGCAGGCCTTCCGGCATTTCGTTGGGTTCGACGCGGTAGCGATAGCGCTTCTGGCCGTCTTCCTCGAACTCGCCACGCGGCTCGGCGATGTTGGCGCGGAAACCAACCACCTCACGCTTGACCAGCACGTTGAGGCCGTCGCCGTTGGTCAGCGGCACTTCGGTGACCACCTGCAGGTCGCGCTTGCCGACTTTCTCCACCACGCCGACCGCAAGGCCGGTGAAGGTCGGCGAGTCGAACGCGCCGATGTCGACCTTGCGGTCGGTGACGAAGTAGTCGGTGCTGCCGCGGTGGAAGGTCTTGTCCGGGTCGGGCAGGAAGAAGTGCTCGGTACGGCCGCTGGAGGCGCGGGCCAGTTCCGGGCGGCCTTCGAGGATGGCATCCAGCTCCTTGCGGTAGTGGGCAGTGATGTTCTTCACGTAGCCCATGTCCTTGTAGCGGCCCTCGATCTTGAACGAGCGCACGCCGGCATCGACCAGGTCGGCCAGGTTGGCGGTCTGGTTGTTGTCCTTCATCGACAGCAGGTGCTTCTCGAACGCCACCACACGGCCCTGGTCGTCTTTCAGGGTGTACGGCAGGCGGCAGGCCTGGGAGCAGTCACCGCGGTTGGCACTGCGCCCGGTCTGGGCGTGGGAGATGTTGCACTGGCCGGAGAAGGCCACGCACAGCGCACCGTGGATGAAGAACTCGATGGCCGCGTCGGTTTCGCTGGCGATGGCGCGGATCTGCTGCAGGTTCAGCTCGCGCGCCAGTACCAGCTGGGAGAAACCGGCCTGATCGAGGAACTTGGCCCGCTCCAGGGTGCGGATATCGGTCTGGGTGCTGGCATGCAGCTCGATCGGCGGGATATCCAGCTCCATCACCCCCAGGTCCTGCACGATCAGCGCGTCGACGCCGGCGTCGTAGAGCTGGTGGATCAGCTTGCGCGCCGGTTCCAGCTCGTTGTCGTGGAGGATGGTGTTGATGGTGGTGAACACGCGTGCATGGTAGCGCCGGGCGAACTCGACCAGTTCGGCGATATCGCTGACTTCGTTGCAGGCGTTGTGGCGCGCGCCGAAGCTCGGGCCGCCGATGTAGATGGCATCAGCGCCGTGCAGGATCGCCTCGCGGGCGATGGCCACGTCACGGGCAGGGCTGAGCAGTTCCAGGTGATTCTTTGGAAGGGACATGTCGTTATAGGTTCGGGCTGTCACGGTTAGGGCGGCATTGTAGCGGTGAAATCGGCTGGTGGCATCTTTGAGTGCCCAGAGGTGTGCAAGCTGGGCCGGCCCTTTCGCGGGCAAGCCCGCGAAGGGCTGCAGAGCAGCCCCAAAAAGTCAGAACTGGTATTCCAGCCCGGCCCCGGCATACCAGGACCTTCCTGGCGCCGCCTCGTAGTACCGGCCATTGCCATCGCCGACAATCACCGAGCCCACGTACTGCCGGTCGAGCAAGTTGTCCAGGCGCACCAGCTGGTGGAACGTCCACGGCCCGACTTGCTGCTGGAACTGCGTGCGCCAGTTGAACACCGCATAACCCGGCGCCGCATGCTGGTCGTTGGTGTCCTCGACGTACACCTTGCTCCGGTACTGCCCTTCGAGCCCCATGCTGATACCGTCGCGCGGCTTCCACACCAGCTCGCCGAACAGGCTGCTGCGCGGCACGCCAGGTAGCTGGTTGCCCTTGTCGATGGTTGTGGTGCCTTGGGTGAAAGCTTCGTCATAGGTGGCGTCGAGCAGGGTATAGGCCAGGTTGGCCTGCCAATGCGCGTTCAGCTCGCGCTGCACGCTCAGCTCGAAGCCGCGGCGCAGGGTCTTGCCGGCGTTGCGGTAGCTGGTACGGCCATCGGTCGAAGCCGCGACCACGATTTCGTCCTTGGTACGGATCTCGAAAATCGCCGCGTTGATCCGCGTGCGTTCATCCGGGCGCATCTTCAGGCCCAGTTCGTACTGGGTGCTGGTGGCCGGTTCCAGGCCGAAGTTGAAACCTTCCAGTGCCCCAGGGGCGTAGGCCATTTCGGCCTGGGTCGGGGTCTCGAAGGCCTTGCCGGCGCTGATGTAGCCGTGCAGGTCCGGGGTGAAGGCATACATGACCGACAGGGTTGGTGTAGTGCGCTGGTATTTCTTCGAGCCGCTGGCATCGCCGTTGGCCAGGAAGCGGTCGTCGACTTCCATCTCCATGCTGCTGTGGCGCAAGCCGGCATCCACGGTCCAGCGGTCCAGTTCCCAGTGTGCCTGCACATAGGGGTCAAGGCTGGTGGCGGTGTCTTGTTCATCACGGCGCAAGTCGCCTTTCACGCCCAGGGTGTCGCCGCTGAAGTTCTGGAAACCACGGCGGTCGTCGCGGCTGCGATCGTAGTCGGCACCGAAAGTCAGCGTCAGGTTGCCGGGGGCGGCGCTGACCGGCTGGATCCAGCGCAGGGTACCGCCGTGGAACTCGCGGTCGAAGTCGACCACGCCACCGCCACGGTTGTTCGCGGGTGTGCCCTTGGGAATCGACAGGTACTGGATGACGCTGCGCTTGCCGGCATACAGGTTGAACTGCAGCGTCGCATCGCCGAAATAGCGCTCGTAGTTCATGCCCACCTGCTGGTGGTGGATGCTTTTGCGCGTGTTGTATTCCTCGGCGCGCGCCGCCACCGAGCGCGGGTCGTGCTTGTAGGCGTCCCAGGTCTGGCCGAGCGGGTCTTGCGTGCCGTTCTGCTCCAGGGTGCTGAAGATCAGTGCCAGGCGGCTGTCTTCGTCAGGCTTCACGTGCACCTTGGCGAAGGTCTGGTCGCGGCGGGCGGCACTGTGGTCGCGGTAGCCGTCGGTGTCCATGCGCGAGGCATCGACCAGGAAGCCGGCCTGCTCGCTGCCGCCTTCACTGTAGACGTGGTTCTTGTTGAAGCCATCGCTGCCGAAGGTGGTTTCGGCGCCCACTTTGGGTGGGCCGGAACCATCACGGGAGAACATCTGGATCACGCCACCGGCATTGCTGCCGTAGATGGCGGACGCCGGGCCACGCAGCACTTCGATGCGGTCCGCCACGTCCAGGTTCAACGAGGCCGCCTGGCCCTGGCCATCCGGGGTGCTGGCCGGGATGCCGTCGCTGAGCAGCTTGATGCCACGGATGCCGAAGGCCGAGCGGGCGCCATAGCCACGCGAGGAAATCTGCAGGTCCTGGGCGTAGTTCTGGCGGTTCTGCACCACCAGGCCGGGTACGCGGTTGAGCGCCTCCGACAGGTTGACGCCCAGTTGGCCATCGGCGATCTGGTCGCGGTCGACGGTGTCGATGGAGTAGGGCAGGTCGAAGCTTGGGTTGGGCGTGTAGGTGCCGGTGACCACCACCGGTTCCAGCAGGTTGAAGGTGGTGGCGGTTTCGGCTTGGGCCAGCGGGCACAGGCCCAGGCCGGGCAGCAAGGCGATCAGGGCCTTGCGGCGAAAAGGGGGGTAATGCATGCAGCGTCCTGCTTTGAAGGTTGGAATGGCTGGGGCCGCGTTGCAGCCCCAAGGCCCAACCACAGATCGAATCGGGTTAACGTTTGGCAGCCATCGCGGTGACTTCTACGCGCATCTCAGGGTAGGCCAGCGCTGCCACGCCAACTGCAGCACGCACCGGCCACGGTTTGCTGAAGAAGCGCTGGTAGACCTCGTTGAACGCGGCGCGGTCGGCCATGTCGGTCAGGTAGATGGTCAGGTGCATGACCCGGTCCATGCCGCTGCCAGCTTTTTCCAGCGCGTCTTTCAGGGCCTGCAGGGTGCTCTCGCTCTGCTGGGTGATGTCGGCGTCGAGATCGGCCGGAATCTGGGTAGTCACAAGGATGCCGTTGTATTCGGCGACGTCGGAGGAAATGGACTCAGCGTCGGAATCCGGTGTGAAGATGAGATCTGCCATGGGTGTTTGCCTTGCAACGGAAGGAAAGTGGCAAGCCTACGCGAGCAGGCCGCAAGGGTCGAGCCGTTGGGCCTGTATGCATTGAAATGCCGCGCCCGGGCGGTCAGAATCGCCGCCGATTGTTGAGCAAGGGGCTGGAGTTGAACGAACATACATTATCGATGCGCCTGGAGCGTGTGGCGGCGCATGTGCCGCAAGGCGCGCGCCTGGCCGATATCGGCTCGGACCACGGCTACCTGCCGGTGGCCCTGGCGCTGCGTGGCGTGATCGAAGCCGGGGTGGCCGGCGAGGTGGCGCAAACGCCTTACGCGTCAGCCCTGCGCAACGTACGCCGCAATGGCCTGAGCGAAACCGTCACCGTGCGCCTGGCCGACGGCCTGGAGGCCATCGAGCCCCACGACCGCATTTCGGCCATCAGCCTGTGCGGCATGGGTGGCAAGACCATGTGCGAAATTCTAGAGCGTGGCAAGGCGCGGCTGAACGGCAACGAGCGCCTGATCCTGCAGCCCAATGGCGATGAGCGCGAACTGCGCAGCTGGCTGATGCACAACGGCTACCGGATCGTCAGCGAAGAATTGCTGCGGGAAAACCGTTTCGACTACGAGATCATCGTGGCCGAACCCGACGAGGCGGTGGCCTACAGTGCCGAGGAGTTGTATTTCGGCCCTGTGCTGATGCGTGAGAAAAGCCCGGTGTTCCTGACCAAGTGGCAGCGCATGCTGGGTCAGAAACAGCAAAGCCTGGCCAACTTCGAGCGTGCCCGCGATGCCATCCCGCAGGAAAAACTGCGCGAATTCGCCCGGCAGATTGGCTGGATCAACGCGGTGCTGGCCTGATTCACTGCTGCGAGCAGTTACCCATTTCGCGGTAGTCGACTTCGCGTTTCTGGCCCTGGTGGTCGATATACACCATGTGCGCGGTACCGACCTGGCAATCGGCGGCGTTGCTGGCCGGGGTGATCGAGATGACCTTGGCCACATCCAGCGGCATACCGTACTCATAGTTGCTGGCGGTCGGCTGGCTGGCCGGCGTATCGGCGAAGGCACCGAACGACGCAAGGGCGGCAGACAGGGCGACAAAAGCGATCGAACGTTTCATGGCAGGCTCCTTTTTCAATGTTTTACCAATGATGTATTCATTGGTGATCCTCAATAAATGGGCTAAGTCGTGATAGATTCCTGCCTGGAACGTACGAATAAGATCGATCAAGGAGCCAAACCCCCATGGATATGCTGCACGCCATGCGTACCTTTGCCCGGGTGGTGGAGTGCGGCAGCTTTGCTGCAGCCGCCAATGCCCTCGACATTTCAGCGGCGCAGGTGTCGCGGATCGTTGCCGAGCTTGAGAACCAGTTGCAAACCCGCCTGCTGCACCGCACCACCCGGCGCCTGCGCATGAGCGAGGCGGGCGAGCGGTTTCTGGAGCGGGCGCGGCAGATCATGGCGTTGACTGACGAGGCCATGGATGAAGCCCGCGGCGCGCACCTCACCCCGCGTGGCCGCTTGCGCCTGCACTGCCCGCACGGCCTGGGCATGTTGCTGATGCCGCTGGTGGCCGGCTACAACGCCCTGTGCCCGGAAGTGGCCATCGAGCTGACGCTGTCCCAGCGCAACCCCGACCCGCTGGCCGAGGGGCATGATGTGGTGATCACCGTGGATGAGGCCTTGCCTGATTCGCAGCTGATTGCCGTGCCATTGGGCACCATCTTCAGCATCCCCTGCGCGGCGCCCAGCTACCTTGAAAGCCATGGCGTGCCCGAGCGGCCGGAAGACCTGCACGAGCACCGCTGCCTGCGCATGGCCTATCCGATGCATGAAGGTGACTGGGTATTTCCCCAGGGGCTCGACCACTGCGTGATCGCCCCTCGTGACAGCTTCCTGACCAATGTCGCCGATGCCATGCTGGTGGCCAGCGAACTGGGCATGGGCATTGGCCTGCTGCCGTTTTACACCGCCAGCCAGGCCATCGAGCAGGGGCGCCTGCGGCGGTTGCTGGCGCCGTATCGGCTACGTGAGAGCGCGCTGTATGCGATCTACCCGTCGCGGCATTACCTGGATGCCAAGGTGCGGACCTGGATCGATTACCTCAAGGAACAGCTGCCGGGGTTGTTTGCGAGCCACGAACGGATTGTCGACGACGCGCAGTTCTGGCGTTGACGATAGGGCTTTTGTGGGAGCGGCCTTGTGTCGCGATTGGGCTGCAGAGCAGCCCCGGGGTCTATGCATTAGAGCAGAAGGTGCTGGGGCCGCTGCGCAGCCCAATCGCGACACAAGGCCGCTCCCACAATGACTGCCAGTGTTGGAGGTCAGTGCCCGTACCGACCAACCAGGCTCTGCGCCCCCAGCGCATGCCCCTGCAGCAATTCCAGCAAGCCGTTGCGGTCCAGTGCTTCGGGCAAGGTGCCCAGCGGCAGGTCGGTAGCGATCAGGGTCAGTGCATAGTGGTGCGGCTTGTCGCCAGCTGGCGGGCAAGGCCCGCGGTAAGTCATGGTGCCGTGCGAGTTGCGCCCGACGATCAGTGCCTGGCTGGTCTGCCAGCCGGCGCCTTCCTCCAGCGCGCCAAGCGCCGGGTCGATGTCGTAGGCGATCCAGTGCACCACCCCCAGGCCCTTGCCACCGTCCGGGTCGAACATCACCAGGGCCAGCGATTGCGTGCCGTAGGGTAAGTTCTTCCAGCTCAACTGTGGCGTGCGCCCCTCACCGGCACCACAGGCCGGGTCGGGCCCGACCTGCTGCAGGGCAATGACACCGCCATCGGTGAATGACGACGAGCTGATCGCCAGCGCGGCAGAATCGCCGCCAGCAGCCACGGCAGAGCAGGGCAGCAAGGCGGCGAGCAGCCAGGGTTTGAGGTTCATGGCGATTCCTTGGCAGGGCTTAGCGCCGCAGTGTAGACCAGCTAGCGGTCAGCGGCTGTCCTGGTCTTCGGCAGTGCCGCCGGTGTGGCCGGCACCGGAGCCCGTGGCTTCGCCGGTGCTGTTTGAGCCGCCAGCGGCACCGTCGGCGGCATCGGTATTGCTGCCGGTGTCGCTGCTGTCGTTGTCCTTGGAACCGCCCGGGTTGTTGACACTGCTACCTTCACCGGCAGTCTTTCCACCGCGCTGGTCGGTTTTCGGGTGGCTGTCGGTATTGGTCATGTCCGTCGCGGCGTAGCTGGTGGTGGTGGCGATACCCATGGCGAGGGCGAGCAACAGCGAATGAATGCGGGTCATGGCAAGTCTCCTGGGAGGATGATCTGTCATTCGTTTGGCTGGCGGAGGGGGCTGGGGTGCCCCATGGGCGACGGGCGGTCAAAAAAAGGGCCGCTATAAGCGGCCCCTGCATTTACTTGGCGTCTTGCTGCGCGGTTGGCGCAGCCGCTTCGGTCGGCTCCAGCGGCGGGTGCTCCTGCGCCGCATGCATCAGGTCCTCGGTCACCCGCAGCTCCGCGCCGGTCGGCGAGAAGGTGGTCGATGCCGTGAACGGCGCCGGGTGCTCCGCCGCCGGGCGCTTGCCGCGGCGCCAGAGGAAGAAGCACACCATGCCCAGGTTGACCACGGCAAAGGCCCAGAACAGCCCCACTTCGCCAAATTCGGTCATCGCCGGCGAAATCGCCAGCGGCGCCATGGCCGAGCCCAGCGAGTTGATCAGCAGCAGGCCCTGGATCATCGGCACCAGGGCGTCGGACGGTGCCCGGTCGGCAGCATGGCTGACCGCCACCGGGTACAGCGCGAACACGCCGCCACCGAGCAGGAACAGCATGGCCGGCAGCAGGGCCGAATCCGAAGGCAGGAACACCGTGACCAGCGACAGCACCATGCACAGCCCGGCCAGGGCAATCAGCACATCCTGGCGGTCCTTGCGGTCGGACCAGCGCCCCACCGGGTATTGCAGCAGCATGGCGCCGAGGATCACCCAGGCCATCATGTTGCCGACTTCGCCGACATCCAGGCCGATGCGCTGCAGGTACAGCGGCAGCAGGGCGTAGATACCCGCAATGACCACACCGGAGCCGAAGCAGCCGACCAGCCCCGACGGGGCCACGCCCAGCAATTGCCGTGGCTTGAGCGGCTCGACCTGGTCCAGCAGTGGCGATACCCGCGGCAGGATCACGATCGGCAGTACCGACAGCGCGGCGAGCATGCCGGCGAGCATGAACGGGGCGCTGTCGCCCAGGTGGGTGATTTCGCCAAGGCCGGCCTGGGCGATCACACCTGCCCCATAGAAGGCAATCATGTACAGCGCCAGCAGGCGCCCGCGGATCTTCGCGTCACCGGCCAGCAGCAGCCAGCTTTCGATCACCAGGAACACACCGACCGCTGCCCAGCCATTGATCAGGCGCAGCACCGACCACCAGGTGACGTCGTAGAACAGCCCCTGCAGCAGGATGGTCGCGGCGATCAGCGAGGCGAAGCTTGTGTAGGCGCGGATATGGCCGATGCGCAGGATCAGCCGGTCGTTGAAGATGGCGCCGAGGGTCAGGCCGATGAAATAGGTCGACGAGACGATACCGATGGTCGTTGCCGATTCGCCGGCAGCGTCCAGGCGCAGGGTGGTAAGAGAAGACATGAAGCCGTTGCCCAGGGCAATGATGAACAGCCCGAGCAGGGGCGCCAGCGCCATGGCCAGCAAACGCGGAGACATACAAACCTCAAGTTGGAGTGGCGGTCAGAAAAACGCCTCTTCGAACGCGCACGCCAAACGGACCCATCAAGGGCCGAAAAAGCTGCACGGGTGTGCCTGGGCTGGATGCGACCTGGGCAAGACTCAACCGCTGGCCCCTGAAAGAGCGGGGCCGGGCGGGTTCGGTTGAGCCTATTTCACATGGGCACCATGTGTTCAGGCCTGGACTCTGTCGTTGCTGCCGGTTGCCACCGTTCAAGGCGACGGGCGAAAAGGAAGCGCGATTCTACGGGTTGTGATCGATTTGCCCAAGAGGCTAAGGCCTGCGACGAGACGACGCAGGGCGGGATGCGACAGCTTTGTGCCCTGATCCGACATCTTTGGGGCCGCTGCGCGACCCTTTCGCGACACAAGGCCGCTCCTACATGAGATCGCACGTCCTGTAGGAGCGGCCTTGTGTCGCGAAAGGGTCGCGCAGCGGCCCCAGACTCCTCAAGGCTGCGGCATAATCGGCATTCCCACCAAGGAAGGCCCGCCCCATGCTCGCTTCGCTGTTCGCCGTCCTCGCCCCGGTCTTCATCGTCGCCGGCATCGGCTACGCCTGGGCCCGCAAAGGCCTCGATTACCCCACCGAATTCATCGCCCGCATGGTCATGACCGTCGGTACACCGTCACTGGTGCTGTCGACCCTGAGCCGCACCGAGCTGGACGCCACGGCGTTCACCAGCATGGCCTTGGCCTGCCTGCTGTGCACCGTGGGCATGGCCGTGGCCGGGCTGCTGGTGTGCCGCGTCTCGGGCCAGCACTGGCGGGTGTTGCTGCCGGCATTCATGTTCCCCAACACCGGCAACATGGGCCTGCCGATCAGCCTATATGCCTTCGGCGAGCATGGCCTGGCCCTGGCGGTGGCGTTCTTCCTGACCTTGTCGATCGTGCAGTTCACCCTGGGCATGGCCATTTCTGGCACGGTCGCCTCGTTCAAGGCCTTGCTGCGCAACCCGATCGTCATCAGCCTGGCCGGCGCCATGCCGATCATCTTCCTCGACTTCGAGCTGCCGCGCTGGCTGGCCAACACCGCCGACCTGCTGGGCGGCATGTCGATCCCCCTGATGCTGCTGACCCTGGGCGTGTCGCTGGCCAGCATCCGCCCGCAGCATATCGGCGGCGGCCTGCTGCTGGGCGGTGTGCGCATCGTGCTGGGTGCGGCGGTGGGTTGGGCGGTGGGCGCTGCCCTGGGCATGGAGACCATGGAGCGGGCAGTGCTGATGGTGCAGTCGGCGATGCCGGTCGCGGTGTTCAATTACCTGATGGCGGTGCGCGCCAACCGGCAGCCGGAGCAGGTGGCGAACCTGGTGATGTGTTCGACCGTGCTGTCGTTCCTCTGGCTGCCGGTGGTTCTGGCCTGGTGGCTATAAACCTTACTTGTCGAACAAGCGTTCGTGCACCCAGCCATTGTTGGTCAGCACCATTACCCGCTTTTCCCGGGCCGGTGTTTCAAGGGTCGCCACGGCATTGCCCAGGTCACGGATGTTGGCCCTGACTTCGTCATTGGCCGCCCAGTCCGGCAAGCCGGTGATCTTGTAGGCGTAGGTCACATCGGCAACGGTGTGGCCCATCATCTGCCCCGGTTCGCTGAACTGCTCGATCGCCGTCACCTCGGCCTTGCCGAAGCACAGCCCGCCGAGGGTCTTGCCGTTGAGCATCTTCTGGGCATTGGCCTTGTAGTACTTGCGACCCTCATCGGTAAGGTCGTAGGCATAGTAGATATCGGTGCGGGCCGGCTGCCACAGGCGTTCCGGCACTTCGACGCGGGAGATTTCCTGCTCGCTGACGATACCGACCCTGGCCAGGGCATGCAGCGCCTTGTTGGTGCCGGTGACGTCGAAGTCCTGGGTCTTGGTGGGGAAATCGGTGACCACGAAGCAGTGGGGGTATTGCGTGTCGAGGTAGGCCTGGGCCGCCTTGTGGAAGTTGGCCTCGCTGGCGTCCTTGGTGTCCGAGCAGCCGGCCAGGGTGGCCAGCAGCGCCAGCGGTACGATCTTCCTGTACATGTTCAAGCGTCCTTGGATGGCGAAGTTAAGCCGGGGTCGGGCATTAGAACCCACGGCCTAGAGCGGCGCAATCGTGGCAAGACGGCATCTCGAACGGGTTCACAGTTCAAACCCGTGTCGGCTTTTTCGCGGGCACGCCCGCCCCACAGGTACTGCTTTTCCTGTAGGGGCGGGCTGCCCGCGAAAGGGCCTCAACGGTTCGGTACATCCCGTGTGCGCAGTTTCTCTGGCAGGGCGAACAGTACCAGCAGCGCCGTCACCACGCAGGCGCCGGCAATCAGGTACAGCGCCGGTGTGGTGGTGCCGGTCAGGTCACGGATGCGGCCCACCAGTACCGGGCTGACGATACCGCCCAGTTGGCCCAAGGTATTGATCAAGGCGATGCCCCCGGCTGCACCGGCGCCAGCCCCGGCCAGCAGTTTCGGTGGCAAT
Organism: Pseudomonas putida; assembly: GCF_002025705.1. Taxonomy (NCBI): domain Bacteria; kingdom Pseudomonadati; phylum Pseudomonadota; class Gammaproteobacteria; order Pseudomonadales; family Pseudomonadaceae; genus Pseudomonas; species Pseudomonas putida. The sequence goes on from NZ_CP018846.1 coordinate 2,559,633, forward strand.
GCCCAGAAGCTCGGGATCGATGCCACCACACCTGCGCCCAGCAGGCCGAGGGACACCAGCAGCAACGGCGTGTTGTCATCGAACAGCCCGGCGCAAAGGAAGCCCAGCGCGCCCAGCGAGATCAGCCCGGCGGTGAACCAGCGCCGTTCGCCCGTGGCATCCGACAGGCGCCCGCACACGACCATGGCAATGGCGCCGCAGATGTAGGGGATGGCCGTCAGCAGGCCGATCATCGACGGGTTCTCGGTACCAGCACTGCGGATCAGTTGCGGCGCCCAGAAGTTCAGGCCATAGGATGCAATCTGGATCAGGAAGTAGATCAGCCCCAGGGTCAGGAAACCCGGAATGCGGATGGCCTGCAGCAACGATCCTTGGCCATGGGCGGCCTGCGACGGGTCGATGCGCGACAGCAGCAGCTGCTTTTCCGCCTGGTTCAGCCAGCCGGCGTCCTCGATGCGGTCTTTGAGCCGGGTCAGAACCAGCAGGCCAAGGGCCACGCAAGGCAGGCCGCCGAGCAGGAACAGCCAATGCCAGCCACGCAGTTGCAAGGCTCCGTCGAGGTGGCCGAGGATCAGGCCCGAGAACGGTGCACCGAACAGCCCGGCGAAGGCCGAGGCGAGGAACAGCAACGAGGTGATGCGGCCCCGGTAGTGGCTGGGGAACCACAGCGTCAGGTAGTACAGCACACCCGGGGCGAAGCCGGCCTCCATGGCGCCGATGATGAAGCGCAGCGCATAGAACTGCCACTCGTTGCTCACGAACACCATCGCGGCCGTGGCCAGCCCCCAGGAAATCATGATGCGGGCAATCCAGCGGCGTGCGCCGACCTTGTACAGCATCAGGTTGCTGGGCACCTCGAACAGCACATAGCCGACCACGAACAGGCTGGCGCCAAGGCCATAGGCGGTGTCGCTGAAGCCCAGGTCGGTCTGCAGCTGGAACTTGGCGAAGCTGATGTTGATGCGGTCGAAGAAGGCGAACAGGTAGCAGACCATGATCAGCGGCATCAACCGCCAGGCGACCTTGCGTACCAGGGCTTTTTCGCTGTCGGCGGTGCCATCGGCAGCCGTGTGCAGGGCGGAAAGACTCATTGTGTGTTCTCCAGTCGGGCCGCGACGTGGGCGGCCCTATTGTTCTTGTTGTCTGGTGGGGCGAACCCCGGGTTACCGCAGTGGATCAGGCGGGCAGGCCGGCCGGCAGCGGGTGCAGGTCGCAGTTGCGGCCGGCCTTGGCCAACTGGCCGGGCACCTCATGGCCGAGCAGGGCAGGCAGGCCCCGCGCCAGGCGAATGAGGCCATCGAGGTCGATGCCGGTGGGGATGTCGGTTTCGGCACACAGGTTGGCCAGGTCCTCGGTGCAGATGTTGCCGGACGCACCCGGGGCGAACGGGCAGCCACCGAGCCCGCCGAGGGCGGCATCGAAGCGCCGCGCCCCGGCTTCATACGCGGCCAGCACGTTGCACAGGCCCAGGCCCCGGGTGTTGTGGAAATGCAGCGTGAGCATGCTTGCCGGCACCCGCTCCAGGCTGCGGCGCACCAGGCGTTCGACCTGGCGCGGGTTGGCCATGCCGGTGGTGTCGGCCAGGGTCACGCCGTGCACGCCCAGTTCCAGGTAGGCATCAAGCAGGCGCAGCACCAGGTCTTCATCGATACGCCCCTCGAACGGGCAGCCGAAGGCCGTCGCCACTGTGGCATTGAGGCTGACCGGCCGTCCCTGCACGGCCTGGACGATGTCACCGAAGCCCGCCAGCGATTGTTCGCGGCGCATGCGCATGTTGGCCAGATTGTGCGACTGGCTGGCCGACAGCACCAGGTTCAGCTCATCGGCGCCGGCCGCCAAGGCAAATTCGGCGCCCTTGAGGTTGGGGATCAATGCCACATAGACCACCCCCGGCTGGCGCTGGATGCCGCGGAACACCGCGTCGCCGTCGCGCAGTGCCGGGATCGCCCTGGGCGAGACAAACGAGCCGGCCTCGATACGGCTGAAACCCAGGCGTGAAAGGCCGTCGACCAGGGCGATCTTGTCTGCGGTGGCGACCCAGGTCGGTTCGATCTGCAGGCCGTCGCGCGGGGCGACTTCCTGGATGATCAACTGCTCAGGGTTGGCTGGGATCATTGCACCACCCCCTGGCTGCGCAGGCGGGCGATGTCGGCGGCGGCCATCCCCAGGCCGGCAAGCACGTCGTCGGTGTGTTCGCCCAGCGTGGGCCCTTGCCAGTCGACACGGCCTGGCGTGGCGGAGAGCTTGGGCACGATGCCCGGCATGCGCACGGCGGTGCCATCGGGCAATTGGCTGTCGAGCAGCATGTCGCGTGCCTGGTAGTGCGGGTCGTTGACGATATCGTCAACCGAGTAGATGCGCCCGGCCGGGACTTCAGCCAGTTCCAGCGCGGCCAGCACCGCGTCGATCGAATGCTGGCGGGTCCACTGTTCGATGGCGTCGTCGAGCAGCGCGGCCTGGGCGGCGCGGCCGTCGTTGTGGGCGAACTCGCTGGCTGCACCCAGGTCGGACCGGCCGATGGCCTGCATCAGGCGGCGGAAGATCGGGTCGCTGTTGCCGGCGATCACCACAAAGGCGCCATCGGCGGTGCGGTAAGTGTTCGACGGTGCGATGCCGGGCAACGCGCCGCCACTGCGCTCACGTACGTGGCCAAGCAGGTCGTATTCGGGGATCAGGCTTTCCATCAGGTTGAACACGCTTTCCACCAGCGACACATCGACCACCTGGCCGAGCCCACCGTTGGCGCGCACATTGAACAGCGACAGCAGGGCCCCCATGACCGCATGCAGCGAGGCCAGCGAGTCGCCCAGGCTGACCCCGGCACGGGCCGGTGCGGCACCAGGCTCGCCAGTGGTGTAGCGGATACCGCCCATGGCCTCGCCGATGGCGCCGAAGCCTGGGCGGTCACGGTATGGGCCACTCTGGCCATAGCCGGAGATGCGCACCAGGGTCAGGCGTGGGTTGAGCGCATGCAGCACGTCCCAGCCCAGGCCGAGTTTTTCCAGGGCACCGGGGCGCAGGTTTTCGATGAGGACGTCGGTTTCCTGCAATAGCTGCTTGACGATGGCCAGGCCTTCGGCGGCCTTTAGGTCCAGCGCCAGGGACTTCTTGTTGCGTGATTGCAGGTACCACCAGAGTGAAGTGCCGTCGTGCAGCTTTCGCCACTTGCGAAGGGGGTCGCCCTGGCCCAGGGCTTCGATCTTGATCACTTCGGCGCCGAATTCACCGAGCAGGCGGGCGGCAAAGGGCGCGGCGATCAGCGTGCCGATTTCCAGCACCCGGATGCCTTCGAGGGGAGCGGGCATGTTGCGTACCTCATTGTTCTTGGACTTTGAGGTAGAGGGTAAGGCTGGCAGAAGCAGGGCACCAATCCTGTGTCGGCAACTACCGTTCGCGAAACGCGAAGGGTTGGTGTTGCTCATGTACCGACCTTTTGGCGGCTATTGCTCGACTCCCCGCAGTTGCTCGAACAACAACCGGCTTACCGGCGACAGCGCCTCCAGCTCGCGTGCCACCAGCAGCAACTCGCGCTCGGCCCAGTCGTCGCTCAGGGCCACGGCGCGCAAGCCGAGTGCGCCACCGAACAGTTCGAAGGCCTTGCGCGGCAGGATACCCACGCCCATGTCGGCCTGCACCATGCGGCACACCGCATCAAAGCTCGGCACATGAATGCGCAGGCGCAGGACCTTGCCGGCCCGGCGTGCGGCCTCGACTGTGCGCATGTTGATCGAACTGGCCGAGTGCAGGCCAACGAAGTCGTTGTCCAAGGTCTCGGCAAAGGCCACCCGCGGTAGCTCGGCCAGTGGATGCCCCTGGCGCACCACCAGCACCAGTTGGTCGCGCTTGTAGGGCACGGCATGCAGGTCGCGGGTATCACTGTCGCCAGAGCAGATGCCCAGGTCAGCGACACCGTCGAGCAGGCCTTGGACCACGCCACCGCTCGGGCGCTCCTCCAGGTCGACCTTGATCTGCGCATGGTCGGCACTGAACGCGGCAAGGTCTTCGGGCAAGAACTGGATGATCGCCGACAGGTTGGCCAGCATCCGCACGTAACCGCGCACGCCTTGCAGGTGCTCGCCCAGCTCCAGGCCGATTTTCTCCAGGTTGAACAGCATGCGCCGGGCATGGTGCAGCAGGGTCTCGCCGGCCGGGGTGAGCTGCATGCCGCGGGCCTGGCGCAGGAACAGCGGCGAGCCGAGCGCGCCCTCCAGTTCATTCAGGCGCTTGCTGGCAGCAGACACCGCGATGGCCTCGCGCGCCGCAGCACGGGTCAGGCTGCCTTCTTCGTGGACGGCCACGAACAGCTGCAAGGTGACCAGGTCCAGGCGGCGAATCAGGTTGTTCAACTGCATGCGGGCGTCATTCCTTGTTGCGCGTATCGATGCTCACCACCACCGACATGCCCGGGCGCAGGCGCGCGGCGTCTGGCTGGCCGGGGTCGACGGTGATGCGCACCGGGATGCGCTGGGCGATCTTCACGAAGTTGCCGGTGGCGTTGTCGGCCTGCAGCAGCGCGAACTCAGAGCCGGTGGCCGGCGAAATCTGTTGTACGTGGCCATACAGCTTCAAGTGGTTCAAGGCATCGACGGTAAAGGTAACCGGCTGGCCAATGCGCACGTCGGCCATCTGGGTTTCCTTCATGTTGGCGATCACCCACAGGGTATCGGGCACCAGTGGCATCAGCTGCGCACCGGAATTGACGTAGGCGCCCAGGCGCGTGCCGATCTGCCCCAGCTGGCCGTCACGCGGGGCGGTGACGCGGGTGTTGTCCAGATCGATGCGGGCCAGCTCGACGGCGGCCTTGGCGTTTTCCACCGAGGCCTCCAGCGAAGCGCGGTTGACCACCACCGTTTCGCGGTCCTGGCGGGCGATTTCCAGCGCGGCCTTGGCCTGGGCTAGGCTGGCGACGGCAGCAGCCTCGCTGGCGCGGGCCAGGTCCAGCGAGCTGCGCGATACCGAGCCATCACTGACCAGCGCCTGGTTGCGGCCGAGGTCGGCCTTGGCCTTGGTCGCCTGGGCCGAGGCGTCGCCAATCGCCGCCTGGCGTTGGGCGATGGTGGCGTCGGCGCTGTTGCGCTGCTGCAGGTTGTTGGCCAGCGCCGCCTGCTGCTGCTGTAGCTGGGCGATGGCCTGGGCCAGGCGCTGCTTGTAGATGCGGTCGTCCAGCTGCACCAGCAGGTCGCCGGCCTTGACGAACTGGAAGTCATGCACCGGCACGTCGACGACATAGCCGCTCAGTTGCGGCCCGATGATCGTCACCTGGCCGCGCACCAGGGCATTTTCGGTGCTTTCGATGGCGCTGCTGAACGGCGGCAGGTTCCAGGCGTAGAGCACCAGCAGAATGCCGGCCAGTGCCACGCAGGCGAAGCTGATCGAGGACAGCATGCGCACCCGCCGCGTGCGCACCGGGCTGGTCGGTTCGCTGGGTGGGGTGCTGCCTTCCGGGGTTTCGGCAATGGCGGTGGTGGTCGTGGTGCGGGTTTCTTCGGTCATCGGCTGGCAGTACCGCTGGTGGAGTCGGATGAAGCAGCCTGGCGGGCGACGTACCACAGCCAGGAGCCGCGAATGGTAATCCAGATCATGGTCAGCACGGCGATGCTGCCGATCAGCACGAACACGTCGTTGTAGGCCATCACGTTGGCCTCGCGGGTGGCGGCGCCGGCCAGCACGCGCAGGCCGGCTTCGCTGCGCAGTGCCGGGTCGGCGAGGATCCCGGCATAACCGGCGCCGCCGCTTTGCACGCGGGCGTTGACCAGTGGTTCGAGGTAGCTGAGGCGGTCCATCAGGTGGCTGGAATGGAATTTCTCGCGCCAGGTCTGGAAGGTGCCCAGCAGCGCCGCGCCGATCAGGCCACCGAGGTTGTTGCAGATGCCGAACAGCACCGAAAAGCTCACCAGATTGCGCGGGTTGGCCCGCACATGGCTGATGCCCAGGGCCATCGACGGGCCGAGGAAGAACGTGCTGCCAAAGGCCAGCAGGAACTGGCTGAAGTACATCTGCGCCGGGCGCGTGAGGTTGCTCGAACTGCTATCCATGAACGCCCCGGCGGCCATCGCCATCAGCGAAACGAACAGCGGGATGATCAGGTGCTTGGGGTCGATGGTCAGCGCACTGCTGGCCAGGCCCGCCACGGCGCCGAGCAGCATGATCCAGTACAGCGAGCGCATCTGCTCGCTACCCATGTTCAACACCTGCAAAAAGCCCACGGCGCCGGTGGACTGCTCTGAAGTGACCATGCGGATCAGTATCACGCACAGGCCCAGGCGGATGATCGCGCCACTGCCCAGCCAGCGTGTCATCAGCAGCGGGTTCTGGCGGTTGTGCTCGATGGCAAGGCCGGTGAATATCAAGGCAATGGAGCAGGCCAGGGCGACGCCGATCCACGGCGCCTCCAGCCACCAGTCGATGCGCCCCAGCGACAGTGCGGCGCACAGCAGGGCGACGCCGCTGGCCATCAGGGTGAAGGTGAGGAAGTCCAGCGGCTCGAAGGTCTTGAAGCGGTCGCCGGGGGGTAGCTTGAGCAGCAGCACGCAGCCCAGGGCGGCCAGTGCCAGGCCCAGTTCGAACAGGTACAGACCTCGCCATTCGGCGATCTGCAGCAGGTCTTCGGAGAAGATCCGCGCCAGCGGCAGGGCCAGCTGCGAGGCGCCCAGGCCCAGCACCATGGCCTTGAGCCGCCAACGTTCAGGGAACGCCTGGATCATGTAGTACAGCCCCAGCGAGCTGAGTGCCGCGCCAACCATGCCGTGGGCGGCACGCACCGCGATGGCCGAGTTGAGGTCGTTGACCAGCAGGTGGGCGAAGGTGACCAGGGCATACAGCACCAGGAACACCTCGGTGAAGGCGCGCAGACCAAACTGCTGGCGGAACTTGACCAGTAGCAGGTTGATCGACACGTTGGTCATCACATAGGCCGCCGGCAGCCAGGCCATCTCGGCGCTGGTCGCGCCCAGCGCGCCCTGCAGGAACACCAGGTTGGCAGTGACCAGTGCGTTACCCAGGCCACCGGTAATTGCCACCAGCAGCCCGACCACCCCGTACGCCAGGCGCTTGGCCGGCGTGTGCAGGGGCGTGGAAGGGGAGCCGGGGAGGCTGGGCTTCTCGTGCGGGAGCCACTGGCGCGGGGTGTATTTGTCCATGGGGCTGACTGTACTTCAGGGGTTATGGGTGTGGGAACAGGTGGTTGGCTCAAGGTCTTCAGCGCCTGGGCGATCGAGCGCCGCCCGCGCGGCGCATCGCGGATAAATCCGCTCCTACATTTGCCGCAACGTGCCGAACCTGTCAGGCCATGGTCGCCTGCCTCGCGCACGACTTGAGCCTTGCAAACAAAGCTGACAACCATGGCCTCACAGGCATGGCCACGTTGCAACAAATGTAGGAGCGGATTCATCCGCGATGCGCCGCGCGGGCGGCGCTCGATCGCCCAGGCGCTGAAGAGCCCATGACCTACCGTTACCGGCCCACCACCATGGCGGTGAACGGTGCTACGTAAGCCTGCAGTGTCACTAGCCCACCCACCAGCATCGCCAGCACGATCGAGTGGAAGAACACATAGCGCAGAATCTCGCCTTCATGCCCATACCAGCGGGTCGCAGTGGAGGCCACGACAATCGACTGCGCATCGACCATCTTGCCCATCACCCCACCCGAACTGTTGGCCGCCGCCATCAACACAGGGCTGAGCCCCAGCTGCTCCGCAGTCACCCGCTGCAGCCCGCCGAACAGCACGTTGGAGGCCGTATCCGACCCGGTCAGCGCCACTCCCAGCCAGCCCAGCAGGGTGCCGAACATCGGGTAGAAGATACCCGTGGCGGCGAACGCCAGGCCCATGGTTGCGTCCAGCCCCGAGTAGCGCGTGAGGAAGCCCAGCGCCAGCATGGCGACGATGGTGATCAGCGAATAACGCACCACCCACAGCGTGCGCAGGTACTGCCGCCCGAGTGCCAGTGGCGAGTAGCCCATCAGCAGCCCGCCCAGCACCGCCGCGAGGAAAATGCCGCTGCCGGTGGCGGTGAACCAGGTGAACTTGTACTGGGCGTCTTCCTTTTTCGGCGCCGGGACAACGGGCGGCACCTTCTCGATCTGCTGGTGGATCGCGTCGAAGGTGAACACCGGGGCAAACACCGGGTTGCCTTCACGCAGCGGCTTGCCCTGTGGGTCGAGCATGGCCGTGCCGCTGGCCGGGTCGAGCGCCGGGCGGGTGTCGAACAGGTTCTTGAAGCTCGCCGTGCCCCAGGCGAACACGAACACAGTGAGAATGATCCAGGGCAGCCAGGCCTTGAACACGCTGCGCTGGTCGCTCTGGGCGAAGGTGGTAGCGGTGCCTGCTTTGCCGTCGTCCTCGACCTTGGAATCGTCGACCCGCCCGGTGAGCGCCGCCGATGTGTGCACCGTGGCCGGCTTCCAAACCCGCAGGAAGGCGGTCAGGCAGGCCATGGAGATCAGCGCGGCGATCACGTCCACCAGCATCGGCCCGTGGAAGTTCGACACCAGGAACTGCGGCACTGCGAACGTGACGCCGGCCACCAGGATCGCCGGCCACACTTCGAGCATCTTGCGCCAGCCGGCAAAGGCCCAGATCAGCCAGAATGGCACGATCACCGAAAAGAACGGCAGTTGCCGGCCGACCATGGCCGACAGCTCCATTTCATCCAGCCCGGTAACCTTGGCAAGGGTGATGATCGGTGTGCCCAGCGCGCCGAACGCTACCGGTGCGGTGTTGGCGATCAGTGCCAGCCCGGACGCCGCCAGCGGCGAGAAGCCCAAGCCGATGAGAATTGCCCCGGTCACCGCCACCGGAGTGCCGAAGCCCGCTGCGCCCTCGAAGAAAGCGCCGAAACAGAAGGCGATCAGTAGCAGTTGCAGGCGGCGGTCGTCGGTGATGCGTGCCAGCGAGTCCTGCAGCACTTTGAACGAGCCGTTCTCGGTAGTCAGCCGGTGCAGGAAGATGATGTTCAGCACGATCCAGCCGATAGGCAGCAGGCCGTTGGCCGCGCCGTACAGTGCGGCAGAGCCTGCCATGTTGGCCGGCATGCCGAAGGCAAAGATCGAGATCAGCAGCGCCGAGCCCAGGGCGAGCAGGGCGGCGATGTGCGCTTTGATATGGAAGAAGGCCAGTGCTGCCAGCATCACCACCACCGGCACTGCGGCCATCAGCGTGGAGAGCAGGGGGCTTGCGAACGGGTCGTAGATTTGCTGCCAGACCATTTGCCACCTCATTTGTTGTTATGTGAGGTATCGCGTTTTTGGGCAGACGGCATGCAGGGATGCCAAGGGAAGTATAGGAAGGATTCATCCACCTGTGCCGGCCTCTTCGCGGCTAAAGCCGCTCCTACAGGAGATGCGCGTCCCGCGTAGGAGCGGCTTTAGCCGCGATGAGGCCGGTTCTGGCGCTACAAGGCCCGGGCTAGGAACCCGGCAGTTCGGCTGTCAGCACACCCAGCCACCACCTGCGGTGTACCACTGACCACCACCCGGCCGCCCGCATCCCCAGCCCCCGGCCCGATGTCGATCACCCAGTCACTCTGCGCCACCACCCGCATGTCATGCTCGACCACCACCACACTGTGCCCCGCCTCGACCAACCGGTTGAGCTGCACCAGCAAGCGGTCGATATTCTGCGGATGCAGCCCGTTGGTGGGCTCGTCCAGCACATACAAAGTTGCACCACGGGCCACGCGCTGCAGTTCGGTGGCCAGCTTGATCCGCTGCGCCTCGCCACCAGACAGCTCGGTGGCCGGCTGGCCCAGGCGCAGGTAGCCCAGGCCGATATCCTGTAGCACCTGCAGGCAGCGCCGCGCCGGCGGTTGCTCGGTGAACACCGCCAGCGCCTGCTCGACGGTCAGTTGCAGCACTTGGGCGATGTTCATGCCCTGCCAGCTCACTGCCAGCGTCTCTGGGTTGTAGCGTGCGCCATGGCAAGTCGGGCAGGGCGCGTAGACGCTGGGCATGAACAGTAGCTCGACGCTGACGAAGCCTTCGCCTTCGCAATTTTCGCAACGGCCCTTGGCCACGTTGAACGAGAAACGGCCGGCATCGAAACCGCGGGCCTTGGCCTGCTCGGTGGCGGCGAACAGCTTGCGCACGTGGTCGAACAGCCCTGTGTAGGTCGCGAGGTTGGAACGCGGCGTGCGGCCGATCGGCTTCTGGTCCACCTGCACCAGCCGCTTGATGCTGTCGAGGCCTGCGCTGACGCGCCCGGCGCTTAACTGTTCAGGTTCATCCTCAAGGCTTTGCTCTTCAGGTTCGGTCTTCTGCTCGGCATGACCGAGATGGGCCCCGACCAGCTCCAGCAGGGCCTGGCTGACGAGGCTCGACTTGCCCGAACCAGAAATGCCGGTGACCGAAGTGAAACAACCCAGCGGAAAGCGGGCGCTGAGGTTGTCGAGGTTGTTGCGGGTGATGCCTTCGAGTGCCAGCCAGTCTTGCGGCTGGCGTGGCGTGCGCACGTTGCGCTGCTGCTCGGCGAACAGGTAGGCGGCGGTGCGCGAAGCTTCGACCTGCGCAAGGCCCGCCGGCGGGCCGCTGTAGAGTATCTGTCCGCCGTGCTCGCCGGCTGCAGGGCCGACGTCCACCAGCCAGTCGGCGCGGCGCATGGTGTCCAGGTCGTGCTCAACTACGTACACCGAATTGCCAGCCTGCTTGAGCCTTTGCAGGGCATCGAACAGCGCTTCGCTGTCTGCCGGGTGCAGGCCGGCGGAAGGCTCGTCGAGCACGTAGATCACGCCGAACAGCTGCGAGTTGAGCTGGGTGGCCAGGCGCAGGCGTTGCAGTTCGCCAAACGACAGCGTCGGCGTGCTGCGCTCCAGCGCCAGGTAGCCCAGGCCCAGGTCGATCAGGGTGTCGATGCGTTCCAGCAGTTCGTTGGCGATGCGTTGCGCGGCCAGGCGTTTCTCCAGGGTGAGGTTGTCATCGTGCTGCTCCAGGTAGCCCGGCGCTGCGACCTGGCGAAACACCTCGGCCAGCGCCTGCAGCGGCAGCCGCGACAGCTCGCCGATGTCGCGGCCGGCAAAGGTCACGTCCAGCGCCGCCCGTTTCAACCGTTTGCCTTGGCACAACGGGCATGGACTGGGGCGCATGTACTGCGCCACGCGCTTGCGCATCTGTGCGCTCTGCGAGTGCATGAAGGTATGCAGCACGTAGCGCCGGGCGCCACTGAAGGTGCCTTGGTAACTGGGTTCGAGCTTGCGCTTGAGTGCGGCGCGGGTCTGCGCCGGTGTCAGGCCGGCGTACACCGGCACGGTGGGTGTCTCTTCGGTGTAGAGAATCCAGTCGCGCTGTTCCTGCGGCAGGTCGCGCCAGGGGATGTCGACGTCATAGCCCAGGGTCACCAGAATGTCGCGCAGGTTTTGCCCCTGCCAGGCCATCGGCCAGGCCGCCACGGCACGCTCGCGAATAGTCAGTGAAGGGTCGGGGACCATGGTCGCTTCGGTCACTTCATAGACCCGGCCCAGCCCATGGCACTCCGGGCAGGCGCCTTGTGGGGTGTTGGGCGAGAAGTCCTCGGCGTACAGCATCGGTTGCCCGGCCGGGTAGCTGCCGGCGCGGGAGTAGAGCATGCGGATAGAACTGGACAGCGTGGTGACGCTGCCCACCGACGAGCGTGCGCTGGGCGTGCCGCGTTGCTGCTGCAGCGCCACGGCCGGGGGCAGGCCTTCGATGGCGTCGACATCCGGCACGCCGACCTGGTCGATCAGCCGCCGGGCATAGGGCGCGACCGACTCGAAGTAGCGGCGCTGGGCTTCGGCGTAGAGGGTGGAAAAGGCCAGCGAAGACTTGCCCGAGCCGGACACACCAGTGAACACCACCAGCGCGTCGCGGGGGATGTCGACGTCGATGTTCTTGAGGTTGTGCTCGCGGGCGCCACGGACGCGGATGAAGCCGGTGGGGGTTGTGGGGCGTGGCGACATGGCGCAGTCCTTGGCGGTGGGGAGCGCTCAAGTTATCAGCATTTGCCTTGGCTGTATGGCGCGGAATCTGTGGGAGCGGCCTCGTGTCGCGAAAGGGCCGCAAAGCGGCCCCAGCAATTTATGCTGCGAAGCTGAAAACCTGGGGGCGCTTCGCACCCCTTTCGCGACACAAGGCCGCTCCCACAAAAAACGCGTTGCTTCAGGTCTTCTCGCGGGTACCCAGCACATCGCGGATGTTGTCGACCACATTGCTGTCCTTGATCACATCGCTCAGCCAGCCTTCCAGCGGCATGTTGCCCCACTTGATGGCACGTTCGATCAGGTACGGCACCGGGCTTTGCGGTTCGCTCTGTTTGAAGAACTGGGCGATGCCGGCGAGCATGGTGAAGGCCTCGTCGCGGGTCAGTGGCGTGGTGCGCATGGGCGCAGGCGCGGCGGCCTGGGCGGGGGTGTTCATCGGTTCACCTGCTTCGCTGATGGGGGCAACGGTGGTGACGGGCTCTGCTACGGGCACCACGGCCGGGTGCAGTTCGACGCCCCGGTCCTTGAGCAGCTTCTCGGCCAGTTGGCTGGCGCGCGACAGCATGTCGGCGAGGCTGGCGAAGCTGGGTGCTTCGTGGCCGAACAGGCGATCGGCGCTGGCTTGCAGGCGGTTGCAGGCCTGCAGGCTGGCGGCAATCTGCAAGGCCTTGGCGCGCAGGTGTTCGGTGTCGCTGAGGGCCACCGAGCGCTGGAAGATCTCGGCATTGATCTTGCCTTCGTTCAATGCAGCCTGCATCGCCTTGGGGTTCTGCAAGGCGAGGTTTTCTACATGGCGTGATTCGTCATAACGCAGCACGCCGAAATTCTGCCCCTGGGTAATGGGCAACCCACCGGCAATGTCGGTGAGCGTGGTCTTGAGCCAGGAAAGGCGCGCGGCGCGCTCGTCCAGGCCGTCTTCGAGCGATGGGTAGGCGCTGTCCCAGAACGTGTCGAGGATGCGTTCGGTCAGCGCAAGGCTGAAGCTGATGCCTTCGAAATGTTCGCGTTGGGCCAGGCCTTCGCTGAGCCAGGCGACCAGCATCAGGTCTTTGCTCTGTTGCGCCAGCCCCTGGGCCGAAAGCTGGATCACCTGTTCCCAGTCGGCGGTTTTCAGGTCGGTCTGCCAGTCGCCCTGGGTCAGGTAGTCAGGGTCTGCCCGGCGCGCCTCCTTGATCTGGTCGAACAAGGCAGAGAAGCTCAAGTCTTCGCCACTGCCACCGTCGATCGGTGCGGCCAGCTCGGCCAGCGAAAGGTCGTTGAGGATTTCAGGCATAGAACACTCGGATCATGGAAAAGGAGCAGCGTGCCGGGCAAGCCGGCACGCTGCAGAACATGGGCCGCCTGCGCGGCCCATGGGCAAGCACCTGCTTAGGCGAACACTTTGTTCGCGGTGCGGTCCCAGCCACCGACGATGTTGCCGCCAGCCTGGCCATCGGTGCGGTTCTGCTGGGTGTAGGTGGTCTTGATGCGGGCGAAGTTGAAGCTGATCTCTTCGATCGGCAGGTCGCTCACGGCCTTGTCTTCACCGCCCTGGTTGCCACCGGCGACGAACTTGACCGACGACACAACCACTTCTTCCATGTCGATGGTCAGGTAGGTGACCTTGTCGCCACCGGCACGGTTGACGTTCAGCTTCAGCTTGGCGATGTGCTTGCCGGTGCAGCAGTGTTCGAACAGCTTGGCCGAAGCCTTGTCGACTGCCTTGCGGATCTTGAAGTCGCTCAGGGCAACACGCTCGGAGGACGCACCGCCCGAGGAGCTGGCGGTAGCCGAGGTGGCCTGGGTGGCGCCGTACTCGTAGCCCAGCACTTCGATCCAGTCCTTGTGCTTGTCGTCCAGTACTTCGCCTGGGATGCCGTCGATTTGGATATACGCGTCAAAAGCCATTGTGAAACTCTCCATTAACATCATTTGAAGGGTTGCTCATGCACCCCTTGGTTTTGACCTCGCCGAACACGTCGGCCGAGGTAGCTTGCCGCCCTCCGGGTCTCCTCCTGTGAGGCCCGGGTGGCCGGTTCTTGCGGTGCGGCCTCAGTTGAGCCCGCGCACTTCGATTTCTACCCGGCGGTTGGGCTCCAGGCACTTGATCAGTTGTGGCCGTGGTTGCTGCATGTCGCAGTTGACCAGCGGTTTGCGGCTGCCTTCGCCCTGGGCGACCACCAGTTCGGCGGGCACGCCCTTGCCGACCAGATAGGTGCGGATGGTCTGCGCCCGTTGTTTCGAAACCTGCAGGTTGCCCTGGCTGTCACCGAGCTGGTCGGCATGGCCAGAGATGACGATCTTGCCGATATTGGGGGTGTTCAGCAGCTTGCTGGCGATCGCGCTCAGCTGGTTCTGGCCCTCGTTCTTAAGGCTCTGGAAGTCGGCGCGGCCGAAGGCGAACAGCGTGTCGGACTCCAGCGTGATGGTCTCGATCGAACGCAGCGACTGGGCCCGCAGGCTGTCGATGTAGTTACGCGAACTGGACATCAGGAAGGCGTTGTCGAGGATGCGCGGCACGTCCGGCTCACGGATCTGGTCGCTGTAGAAGGTGATCTGGCGGCTGGCGTACAGGTAGTCCTGGTTGCCACCTTCACTGCCGGTAGCGGCCATGCTCTTGCCGGTATGGCGGGCGATGGCCGGGTACCAGTAGTCCGGCAGGCGTGCCTTGAGAAATGCCGGGTCGGCCTTCTCGCGCTGGGCCGGCGAGAGCATCACGTAGGTGTCCAGGGTCGCCTTGCCGAAGTCGGCGATCGACTGTGCGCGGTTGTCATGTGGCAGGGCTTCGGCCTCGACGCTGTCGACGCCAGTTACCGGTTGCAGCTCGCGGCTGTTGCGCTGGTAGACCTTGAGTGTGGTCAGCAGGTACAGGGTGCGGGTCAGGTTGTCGGCCGTGGGCTTGAGCATCACGTTTTGCAGGGTCGCGAAGTAGCGATTGCGCAGGATCGGCTCTACCTCATGGCCCTGATACAGGCCTAGGCGCATGCCCAGCGGCACGCCCTGCTCGTGGTGCTGCTGATAGTAGTGCGCGGTCCAGAAGCGCAGACGGTCAAGGCTGCGCCAGGCGGTGTACTGGCCATTGGCGGCCTTGTCTTCGGCCTTGGCCTGGGCCAATTCGTCGGCGATGCTGGCCAAAGTGGCGCGGTTGTTCAGGTACGACCAGCTCCACAGGCTGCACAGCACCAGGCCCGCCAGGCTGGCGGCGCCTACCCAGGCGCCCTTGCGCC
Organism: Pseudomonas putida; assembly: GCF_002025705.1. NCBI lineage: Bacteria > Pseudomonadati > Pseudomonadota > Gammaproteobacteria > Pseudomonadales > Pseudomonadaceae > Pseudomonas > Pseudomonas putida. Next base: position 2,574,769 of record NZ_CP018846.1, read on the forward strand.
GGCGTTCGCGATGGTTGCTGGTGTACAGCGCTACCAGGTGCTGGTCGGGGATGATCACCTTGCGGAACAGGCTGTTGATGAACAAGGGCGCAGGCTGGCTGCCAGCACCGGCGGCGTCTGCGTCCTGTTCGAGGGCGAAGCGTTCGGCCACATGCTGGCCGTGGCTGCCCCATTGGGCCTCGTCAGCCTCCAGGGCGGCGGTGAAATAGAAGCCCCGGAGCATCTCGGCATTCTGGTAGGGGTTGGCACGCAGCAGGCTGTCGACGAACTGCTGCAGGCGCGGTTTGAGCGCCGCCAGTTCCAGCGGGAAACGGTAGGCGGCGTCGTTCTGCCGGGTCACCTGGATGTCCTGCTGCACCAGTTGCTGGCTCGCCACCTGCTGCCAGTAGCCGGTCAGCTCGTCCATCGCCTTGCCAAAGCGTTGGCCCCAGTCGGCCTGCTCAAAGCCTTTGTGCGAGAAGGTCTTGCCCATCACCTCGCCGCGCGCGGCATCATCCAGCTGGCGGTAGAACGGGGTGAAGCCGGGGATGAGGTCGCACTTGGTGAACACCAGGTAGATCGGCAGGCGCACTTCCAGCAGCGCGCAGCTTTCCTGGATACGTTCGCGCAGGCGCTTGGCCACGCGTTCCTGGTCTTCGGCCGAGCCATGCAGGATGTCGGCGATGCTGACACTGACGATCAGGCCATTAAGCGGGCGGCGTTGGCGATGCTGGCGCAGCAACTGCAGGAAACCACGCCACTTGCCGGCTTCTTCAGGGCTGTTCATGTAGCGCCCGGCGGTGTCCAGCAGCACTGCTTCGGAGCTGAAGAACCAGTCGCAGTTGCGCGTGCCGCCCAGGCCCGCCACCCGTACGCCTTCACGCTCGGCATAGGGGAAGTTAAGGCCCGATTGCAGGATCATGGTGCTTTTGCCCGCGGCCGGCTGGCCGATCACCAGGTACCAGGGCAGGGCGTACAACGCATCCTTGGCCGCGGTGCCGCGGGGCTTGTTGCTGTGCAGGCGCTCGATGCTCTGTAGCAGGCGCTCGCGCAGCAGGCTGATCTCCTCGCGGTCGGCCGGGGTGGCATTGAGCACCGCCTGGTCGGCGTCATCGCGCAGCAGGCCTTCGAGGTTGTGGTGCTGGCCGGCACCGCGGTACAGCAGCAGTACATAGCCCGCCGACAGCAACAGGAACACGCCGATACCCGCCAACAGGCTGTGCAGCGAAGCGAAGCCCAGGGCGCGGCCGATGGCCCAGACCAGGAAGATCGCCAGGAAGAACGCCACCCCCAGCAGGTAGGGTTGGTAACGCAGGCAGTAATACTTGATCTTGTTCATACAGGCGTCGCATCCAGCGCATCGACGAACTGGTCGATGACGTGTTCAAGAGGTCGGTCGTAGTCGTATGTGCGTGGCGCCGCTGCCAGCGGGCCGAGCAACTGCAGGTGCTGCTGCGCTTTGGCGCAGCCACTGAGCAGGCGATAAGCGCTGCTGGCATGGCGCGATGGGAAGCAGAACAGCCGCGGGTGCATGAAATCGTCGGCCAGCAGGCTTACCGTCGGCACGGTCGGGTGCCCGCTCATGCGGGTCAGCCAGGTCAGCCAGAGGTCGGCCGTGGGGTTCTTCAGGCCGCGCTCGGCTGGCAGCGGCAGTTCGATACCACCGTCGAAGTCGCCGTGCAGCGTCACCCAGCTGGCCCGCAGCCGCGCCAATGCAGTGGCACTGTCGAAGCTTGGCCAGGAGCCGTGCAGGGCGCGGGCGACGTCGGCAAAGCTGAAATCGTGGAGGAACTTGGCGTGCACGCGGCGGAACAGGTCGAGGTCCTGGGCCTGCAGCGGGCGCAGCGCCTTGACCCGTTCGAACAGGCTGGCGCGGTCGGCGCCTTGCACTGCCTGGTGCAGCAACGGCTTGATCTGCGCGCTGAACAGCTCACCCAGGGTGAACGGGTTCACCAGCGCCGCGCCTTCCTCGCCCTTGAGCAACTGGAAGATGAAGAACGGGTAGCGCCGCTGGCTGGCGTCGCGCGAGCTCAGCAGGCCACCGAGCAGCCAGTTGCCATTGCGCGCACGGTAGTTGAAGAAGCACATCGGCAGTGCGTCGAACAACGCCTGCCAGTCTTCGCGGTGGCGCATGGCCGCCAGCGAGGACTGCAGCCAGGCGTCGAACTCGCAGACTTCCTCCGCCGCGCCATGCAGGCTGACGAAGTCCGCACTCGACGGCAGTTTGCCGAAGCATCCGATCATTGCGCGCCCCTGTCGTTGAGGGCGCTGAGGGACTTGACGTCACCCAGGTCGGTCAGCTTCACCCCACCGAAGTTGCGCACCACCAGGCTCACGCGGCCGTTGGCGGTGTTCCAGCTAAAGCGCTGCTGGATGCCGTCGAGGTCCTCGACCCGGGCGCTTTCATTCATGCGCAGCAGGCCCCAGCGCCCCGGGAAGTCGAACACGGTGACCCGTGCGCCGCTCAGGGTGACCACGTCCAGGCGGGCACCCGGGGCGTTGTTGGTGCCTGGCCAGGCAAAGCGGTTCCAGCTGCTGCGGCCGTTGCGGTAATGCTGTTCCTGGCCGTCGAGGGTGAATACGATGTCGGTGAAGCTGGCCGAAGGCTCGAGCATGATCTCGAAACCGTTGTCACGGTCCGAGAGGCTGGCGATCACCTGGCCCACGGAGCTGGCCTTGTCGATGCTGTTGAGCATGCCCGGGTTGACCAGCGCCGGCCCTTTGCCGTCACCGGCGCCCAGGCCTTCACCGCCGGCCAGGTTACCGATTTCGTTGCGCTTGAAGGCCGGCAGCAGGCCGCTGTCGGGGTCGACGAAGCGCTGCAGGTCTTTTACCGACGCCTCGTTGCGGCTGCCGCCGGCAATCGGGTAGCGGTGCGCCATGACCTGCTCCCATGGCTTGGCAATCTGCTGTGCCCAGGCCTTGGCGATCTGCTGGCCGGCCGGGTCGCGCAGGGTCGCCCAGGCGTACTGGATCGGCAGGCTGAACAGCCCCTGCAGCGACCGCGACAGGCCGTCCTGGCTGGTGTCGACGCTGCTTTCCACGTAGTTGCGCACGGTGGTGACTTCGCTCGGCTGGCCTTCAAGGGTTTCGCTGATCAGCTGTTTGCTGCTTTTGCCGACATCCTGCGAGCGCTGGATGTTGTTCATGCGCACCTTGAGCTTGCGCAGTGCAGCCAGGTAGCGGTCCATGATGGTGCTGTCGGCACCTTCAGCGTTGTTCTCGGCAAACACCCGTGCCACCGGCTCGAAACGCTTGGCCAGGCTGCCGTCGTCGACGGCTGGCAGGGCCGGGGCGACGCTGGCGGGGAGGGCATCCTTGGCATCGAACAACCCGCTGACCTTGCTCCAGAAGCCGTCCTCGCGGGCGGCACCTGGGGTCGGGATTGCCTGTTTGACTGGCAGGTCCCACTGGGTGTTGTCGTTGACCGCCGCCAGCAGGTTCTTCACCGGCGAGTTCTGCACGTCGCTGAGCAGGCCCAGTTGCTGGGTGGCCGAAGCCAGGTCGGCGAAGGGACGCACGCCGACGCTGCTGACCATCTTGTACCAGGCCTGGGTGTAGTCCCGTTTGTAGCGGGTCATGAATTCGCGCACGAAGTTGGCCTTCTGCACGATGGCATCGCCACCTTCGCCGTCCAGTACCCAGTCCGACTCGTTGCGCAGGTTGCCCGACACCAGTTTGATCAGCTCGGGTTTGACGAAGGTGTCCCAGCCCTGGCGGGTGTAGATCGCCGGCACGCCAGTGGAGCCATACAGCAGCGCCCGGCCCGGTTGCGGCACCAGGTCGTTGAGGCTCAGCGCCGGGAACTGGCGGCTCGATTCGAGCTGCAGGCGCAGGTATTCGCGATCGACCAGCGAGCTGGAGATCATGAACGCCTTGAGGTTTACCCGGGTTTCGTTGATCAGTTGCTCGTTGCGTGGCAACGACGGTGCCTCGCCCTGTTCCAGCAACTGTACGTAAAGCGGGGCGTTCTCTTCGATCACACCGACGTCCGCCGGGGTGCCCTCACTGGTTGCGCTGGCCCAGGCCTGGGGCAGGCTGGCAGCGACGAATGCCGCGTCCGGGTGGGCCTGCGGCTCGGTCAGCAGCAGGTACAGCTTGAGGGTGTTGTAGGCATCGATGATCGACGCCACTTGCTGCTCGTCAAGGCGCCCGAGCATTTCCTCGGACAGCGACAGGCCCCCGGTGGTGGCGGACAGTTCGGCGGCATCGCTGGCGGTGGCCAGGTTGACCTTGGCGGCGTAGGCACCGGCGCGGGTATTGCCCAGCGCGGCCTGGGCCCTGGCGGCAACTGTCGGTGCCAATGGCTTGCCATTGCGCTTCTTCGGTTGCGGCGCCGGGGTGAACTCCAGTTCCTGGTTGATGCCGTTGGCGAAGGTGTTGAAGGCACGCATCTGCACCTGCAGGTTGCGGGCGATCGGTTCCAGTGCCTGGCTGCGCAGTTGTGTCAGGTAAGCCGTGCGGGCCACCTGGTGGATCGCCTCGCCATGGTACAGGCCGGCACTCAGTTGCAACGGCACGCCCTGCAAGCGATGGGCTTCAACGGTTGCCATCTGTTGGCGCAGCACTTCCAGGCCCTTGCCGGCTGCCAGCAGCTGCTCGCGGTCTTCTGCCTGCTCGATCTGCGCCAGTTGCCCGCGCAGGCTGTCCAGCCACTGGCGGTTGTTGGCGAACGACAGCGCTTGCCAGCCGATGAACAGCACCCCGGTGGCTGCGGCCAGGCCCAGCAGCAGCGGGCTGAATGCAGCCTGACGGCCCAGGCGCGACTGGAACAGGGTCAGGTCACGGTCGGGGAAGATCACCCGGCGGAAGGTGTCGGTAATGAAGTAGCTGCGGTTGCCAGTGGCCTTGCCGGTGTTCTGGCTGCCGTCATCGTAGGCAGCCTTCAGGGCGAACTCGTCGGCAATCGCGTCTTCGTAGACCTGCCCCAGGTGCTGGTCGGTCTGCAGGGCGCTGGTGAAGTACAGGCCGCGCAGCAGCAGCGGGGCGCCGCCGCTGTGGCCACGGGTGAAGTGTTCGAGGAACTGTTCGAGCACGCCGCTCAGTTCGGCGAAGTACTGGGGGAAATTCAGCAGGGTGCTGTCGGCCTCGGCGCCGAGGGCGATCATTTGCGCGTCGACGTGCTGGCGAACATGACCCTGGAGGTTCTTCAGGCGCGTCTGCAGCACGGCATGCAGGCCATTGTTGCGGATTTCCGAGAGGCCGAAGGTCATGCCCAGCGGCTGCTGGCGTTCGTGCAGGTCAAGGCCTTCGAACGCCTGGCTGAAGCCCGGCAGCTGGTCGGTCTTGCTCAGCATCAGGTAGATCGGCGGGTTGCCGTCCAGGCACTCGGCGTACTCTTCCACCCGTGCCGCCAGCTGGGCGGCCTGGGCATTGCGCTCGTCGCTATTGGAGGCCAGCAACTCGGGCAGGCTGACCACCAGTACCAGGCCGTTGATCGCGGCTTTGCCACGCTGTTTGCGCAGCATGCGCAGGAAGGCCGAAAACTCGCTGGCCGACTGGTCGTCGCGCAGGTAGCGGCCGGCGGTGTCGATCATCACCGCGTCGGGGCTGAAGTACCAGTCGCAGTGCTGGGTGCCGCTTTCGCTGTCGTTGGTCGTGGCGATGCTGGCCGACAGGCCCGAATGGGTCAGTAGCGAGGTCTTGCCAGCAGCTGACATGCCAATCACCAGGTACCAGGGCAGGTCGGACAGCGCCGCCTTGCCGCCACCGCCGGCGGAGCGGTCGGTGCGCAGCATGGCGATGGCGTGCTTGAGGCGCTCGCGCAGTACCTGCTGGTCACGGAACTCGCCGGTGGCATTCCACGAGCGGTCGACTTCGAGCTGCAGCAGGTTCTCCAGGTTGTGCTCGGCGCGGATACGCTGGTACTGGCGCAGCACGATTACCAGCAGGAAACAGGCGCTGATGATCGCCAGCGCTTCAGGCACGTGATGGCGCAGCACCGGCACCAGCGGCGCGACCAGCCAGCAGATCAACAGGCTCGCCAGCCACAGCAGTGGCAGGAGAATCCAGAAACTCTTCAACAGACGCAGTAATGTTTTCATGTCTTCCTGACTCGGCTACCTGAGGTCTGCTCAGGCACTGAACAGCTGGCGGATTTGTTCGGAAAGGGCGGCGACGTCCTTGTCCAGCAACCAGTCGAGCGTCAGGTATACGGCGACGCAGACCAGCGCGATCAGCGCCAGGTACACCCACAACGGCACTTCGTGGCGCAGCATCTGCGACACCTGATCGGGCAGCGCCCAGTCCGGCGAAAGGGCCTTGGGCGCCTTGCGGTAGCGGGCGATGTCCTGGCCGAGGGTGTTGGCCAGGTAGCGCAGCTGGTCCTTCTGGCCGATGCTGAATTTGCCTTCGAAACCCAGGGCCAGGCACAGGTGGTAAACCTCAAGCACATCGATGTTCTGCTTGACGTCGGCACGCAGTGCGTCGACCTTCTCGTAGAAGCCTTCACCGGCCAGGTGCACGCCGAAGTAGCGGAACTGCAGCGGTTGCAACTCGAAGTGCCGGCGCAGCTCGTTGTCGCCCGAACGCAGCACGCTTTCGTCGAGGAACGCACACAGGGCGTACTGGGTGTCCTTGACCTGCTCGACGCTGTAGTTGGCGGCGCGGGCATCGCGTTCAAGGTTGGCGAAGAAGCGCTCGACGCTGCCTTCGAAGGCCTGCACGGAGGTGACCTGGCGGCCACGGCGCACGATCAGCGCCATGCTGATGAAATCCTGGACCAGGTCCTTGAGCGTCGGTTTGTCGTTGGCGGCCGCGACGGCGCCCTGTTGCAATACGGCTTCGGTCATTTGAGCACCGCCATCAGTTCAAGCTTGAGGTTGGTAAAGGCGCTGGGCGCATAGAAGCAGACGGTCTGGGCATTCATCATTCGCTCATACACATGGCCGTGGGGCTCGATGGCGAAGTACTGGTTGTCCAGGCGCACCGGGATTGCGTTGGGCAGGCGCGCGGCGTGGTTCAGGGTGACGCCGGGCATGGCGCTGTTGACCACCACCTCGATGTCTTCCGGCGAGCCGACCTTGAACGCCCGCGGTACCAGTTCCAGCAGGCTGGCACCGGGCATGTCGGCGTGCACCGCGATATAGAAGTCGGCTTCGGCCAGGCGCGGGTCGCGCAGCTGGCCCTGCCAGTAGCCCGGCTTGGTCTGCGCCAGGTTGATGACGATGCACTGGTTGGGCACGACGTTGTCGAGCATCACCCGGATCATCTCGTCGAGCTTGACCAGCGAAGCCGCAGGGTCGCGGTGGTCGTACTCGGGGACGTCGCTGAGCTGGGTGTCGAGGGTAAAGGTCAGCAGGCCGCCGGCAAGGTCAGCGAGGAACAGGTACAGGCGCTCCGGGTGCAGGCGCGGGTGGGCCAGCAGGTGTGCCAGCTGCGGGTGGGCACGGTTGACCGTGTTCAGCAACCAGAACAGGGTGACATCACTGGAGCCGAACTCGGCGATCTGGTCGGCACGTTCGCGGCGCCGGCCAGACAGGGCCTTGCTCTTGGCCTGCAGCGCACCCAGCAAACGCTTGCCGATGCCGGCCAGGGTCTCGTGGCTGCCCAGGTGCAGGGTCGGGTGAACGAAATGCGGGTCGAGGTTGAAGCCGCCCATGCTGTTGCGCGTGAGCTTGGCCAGCGGGCAGTGGCTGTAGCCATCGAGGCTGTCACCGTCGACCAGCAGCACCACGTTCAGGCGCAAGCTGGTGATTTCATTTTCCAGCTCGCCCTCGTTGAGGTCGGGCAGGGTATCGAACTGCTTGCGAAAGCGCCGGGCGGCCTTGTGCTCCTGGCCGTCTTCGACGTAGTTGAGGCCGAACGGTTCGGGCAGTTTGAGCGCGGCGTATACCTTCAGCTCGTTGGCCTTGAGCAGGTCCTTGAGGTCGCGCGCGGCAGGCAGCGGGTCGTGCTGCGGTGCGTCGTACAGGCTGCCATCTGGGAACACCAGCTTCAGGCGCTTGAGCTGCAGCGAACCGTTGGCCAGGGCATCCTCGTCCACCTGCAACACCTGCACGCCCCAATGGAACGGGGTGCCGCGCAGGGTCGCCTCGGCCAGCTGGTGCTGGTGGAACTCATCCTGGTACTGGAAATGCTGGGGCAGCAGGAACATGCCTTCCGACCACATCACCCGGCTCTGCTTGCTCATTTGACGCTATCCACTAAAGAGTTGAGGGTTTTATCTGCAGCGTTCTGTGCCGACTGGCCGGCCACATCGGTGGCCTTGTCGAGCATCGCGTCCTGCACCTTGTCGGAGAGGGTTGGCGCGCCATCCTTGGCCTTCTGTGCGGCCGCCAATTGATCGGCGGTGGGCGGTTTGTTCAGTACGTCGACGCCACGCATGGCGCTGATTTCGGTCTTGTCCACCAGCACCCGCAAGCCGTCGGAGGAGAACCAGATGCCGTCCTTGCGCAGCGAGTTGGCGTCGAAGGCGACTTTCCAGCGGGCGTCCTGTTCATTGCGGAAGAACGCCGCCACACCGACGTAACGCGCGCTCTTGGCCAACGGCCACTGGTCGATCTGGCCGAGGCCCGGCAGCAGGGTGATCTCGCGGGCTTCAACCAGAGTATTGCCGAGGGCCTTCTCCGGGGTGTCCCAGAGGGTCTCGGCATCGGCTGCGGCGAAGCGTTCGAGGTCGGTCAGCTGATACACGCGCATCACCACCGACAGCGGTTTGCCCTCGACATCGGGGTTGAGCTGGTTGCCGCCGTCGGAGGTCAGAATGACCTTCTCGCTGTCGGCCAGCATGTCGGCCGCCCAGCTGTCATCCATGCGCTTGCCGATACGGTCGGTGACCCCGCAGCCTGCCAGTGCCAGCAGCAGGGCTGCGGTGGTCAGTCGCTTTAGGGTGGTGTGCTTGTGGTGCATGACGGCTAAACCTCCTTGTACGGATCAGGCCAGGCGATAGGCGAAATCGCCATCGCTGCCCAGCTCGATCGCCAGGCGCTCGATCGGCGCGTCCTGGGCCATGCGCTCGAGCACGCGCTGGGCGAGTTCGGGCATCAGGGTCTGGGACAAGATGTTGTCGATGTTGCGCGCACCGCTGTCGACTTCGGTGCAGCGCGCAGCGATAGCCTTGACCAGCGCCTGGTCGTAGCTCAGTTCGGCCTGGTGGTTGCGGGCGAAGCGCTTGGCGATGCGCTCGAGCTTGAGGGCGACGATGCGCTCGAGGATCTGGTCCTGCACCGGGTAGAACGGCACGATGCTCAGGCGGCCGAGGAAGGCCGGCTTGAACACCTGGTTGAGCTCGTCGCGCAGGCCCTCGACGATGGCTTGCGGGGTCGGCAGTTCGGCGGCGTTCAGGCAGGTTTGCATGATGCGCTCGGTGCCAGTATTGGACGTGAGGATGATCACCGTGTTGCGGAAATTGATCTCGCGGCCTTCGCCGTCATCCAGCACGCCCTTGTCGAACACCTGGAAGAACAGTTCGAGCACGTCGGGGTGGGCCTTTTCCACTTCGTCGAGCAGCACCACGCTGTAAGGCTTGCGGCGCACGGCTTCGGTCAGCACGCCGCCTTCGCCGTAGCCGACGTAGCCGGGTGGCGAGCCCTTGAGGCTCGACACCGTGTGAGCCTCCTGGTACTCGGACATGTTGATGGTGATCAGGTTGCGTTCGCCGCCGTACAGGGTGTCGGCCAGGGCCAGCGCGGTTTCGGTCTTGCCAACACCGCTGGGGCCGAGCAGCAGGAACACGCCGATCGGCTTGTTTGGGTCTTCCATGCGGGCGCGGGAAATCTTGATGCGCTTGCCGATCTCGTGCAGGGCGTGGTCCTGGCCCAACACGCGTTCGCCAAGCAGGGCCGGCAGGCGCTGCACGGTGTCGATCTCGTCACGCAGCATCTTGCCCAGCGGGATGCCGGTCCAGCCGCTGATGACCTGGGCGATGGCGCCGCTGTCGACCAGCGCGTGAACCAGTGGCTGGTCGCCTTGCACCCGGGCCAGCTCGGCGCGCAGGGCATTGAGCTGCGCGGCATCGGCGTCGTTGGCGGCATCCAGCGCCTTGAGCTGTTCGACCAGCGCCAGTTCTTGCTGCCACTGCTCGTTCAGTTGCTGTTCCTGCTGCTGCCCGGCCTGCAAGGCAGCCTGCAGCTCGCCGAGGCGGCGGCCGTGGTCGTGGCCCTTGCCGGCTTCGTGGCCGAGCACGGCAATTTCGGCCTGCAGGTTGTCGATCTGCCGGCGGCAGTCTTCCAGCGCTCCGGGCTGGGACGATTGTGCCAGGGCAATGCGCGCGCAGGCGGTGTCGAGCACGCTGACGGCCTTGTCGGGCAGCTGGCGGCCGGTGATGTAGCGGTTGGACAGGCGCACCGCCTGCACCAGCGCTTCGTCCATCACCGCCACCTTGTGGTGCTCACGCATCTTGCCGAGCAGGCCACGGAGCATGTGGATGGCCTTGTCTTCGTCAGGTTCTTCGACCTTGACCACCTGGAAGCGGCGGGCGAGGGCGGCGTCCTTCTCGAAGTACTTCTTGTATTCGGCCCAGGTGGTGGCGGCGATGGTGCGCAGCTCGCCACGGGCCAGGGCCGGCTTGAGCAGGTTGGCGGCATCGTTCTGCCCGGCCTGGCCGCCGGAACCGATCAGGGTGTGGGCTTCGTCGATGAACAGGATGATCGGGTGCAGGCTACGCTTGACCTCTTCGATCACGGCCTTGAGGCGGTTTTCGAACTCGCCCTTGACCCCGGCACCGGCCTGCAGCAGGCCCAGGTCGAGGGTGTGCAGGGCGACCTCCTTGAGCACTGCAGGCACATCGCCCTGGGCAATGCGCAGGGCCAGGCCTTCGACCACGGCGGTTTTACCCACGCCGGCTTCACCGGTAAGGATTGGGTTGTTCTGCCGACGGCGGGTGAGGATGTCGACCATCTGCCGCACCTCGAACTCGCGGCCCAGCACCGGGTCGATGCGGCCTTCGCGGGCGCTCTGGGTGAGGTTGACGGTGTATTGGTCCAGTGCCGGGGTCTTGCCGCCGGCCTTGGTGTTGCTGGCTACCGGGGTTGCCGGGCTGGCCAGGGCGCTGGCCTGTTTCGATTCGGCACTGCCTTCGACCAGGGCCGCGAGGTTCAGGCGCAGGTCGTCGGCGTTGACCTTCTCCAGCTCAGGTGCCGAAGCGACCACCACGCGGCGTAGTTCGGCGTCGTCGAGCAGGGCCTGCAGCAGGTGGCCGCTGCGCACCTGGCCGACGCCGTATTCGATCGAGGCCAGCAGCCAGGCTTGCTCGATCATGCGGGTGATGTGCGGCGACAGCGCCGGGGTGCGGGTGTTGCCTTTCTTGAAGGTACCCAAGGCAGTGACCAGCTGCGCCTGCAGGCGCTCGGCAACCACGTCGTAGTGGCGCAGGATCGGTGCCAGGTCGCTGTCGCTGTTGTCGAGCAACTGCAGCAGCAGGTGCTCCACCTCGACGTCGTAATGGTGCTCCGACAGGCACAGGGCCGCCGCGCTTTCAGTGGCCGTGCGGCTGGTTTCGTTGAGCTTGGCGAACAGAGACTTCAGGTTCACAAGGCGACCCCATCGTAAGGAATGTGGAAAACGGCGCAACGCGAAGGCTCTGCGTCACGGCCCGGGCGTTTGAGCCAGCCCAGCCAGCCCAGCGCGACATTGCCGCTGCGGCCCAGCTGAGCGCGTGGTACGGCCTCGCGCTTGAGGCGCGGGGCGATTTCGAAGTCCAGCTCGGCGCCTATATAGAAGCGCACCAGTTCGACCAGCTTGCGGTAGCACGCGGTACCCGGCTGGAAACGCTGGTAATCGGCCAGGCTCAGCGGGCCCAGCTCGATACGGATGCTCGACTGGTAGTCCCAGACCCGGTTGCCGGCGACTGCGCTTTGGCCCAGTTGCGCGTTCTTGCGCCCCAGCTGGGTGCATTGCTCGGGCTCCAGGTTCAGCCAGCGCCCGGCGAACTGCTTGACCTTGATCTGCAGCGAGAAATAGAAACCGAGCATCACTTCAAGGTTGAGCGCGTTGCGCGGCTTCTGGCTGAGCAGCCCGGCAAAGTAGCTGAACAGCTCGCGGGGCAGCGCCGAAGGCTGCTCTTCGAACTTGAGCTTCTGCGCACGCGGGCCCAGGCCGACCAGGTTGAGCAGGTAGCCATCGAAGCCCGAGGTGCCGTTGCGCTCGTGCTCGATATGGAATTTGTACTTTTGCCAGGCCTCGTAGAACAGCGTGGTCATGCGGTGCGAGAAGATGTCGAGAAACGCATGGGCGGCATCGTCGCGGTACTGCACGTGGCGTTCGAGCAACAGCTCGGTGTACGGGCGCGGCAATACGCCCGAGGGCCCGACCAGGCCCATGAAGGTGACCTGCACCTCCGACAGCGGCAGGCCGGCCGTAGACACCTTACCTTCGCGTTCGAAATGCAGGTCGCTGACCTCGCTGGCCGGGAACGCCAGCGACAGCTGGGTGCGAAAACGCAGTGGGTCTTCGTGCGGCCGGGTAGCCAGGTCCATGCGCCCGGTACGGCTGTAGTGCAGGCGGAGCAGTCGCACCAATTGGAAGAATTCGAATCGGTGCGGTTCGGCTCGTGCCTGATCGATCAGACCAGGGGCTGATCGCCAGTGCGTGCTGGCCATTGGACGATTCTCTTTTCTCGTTGTTGGGAGCGCAGGCTCAATTGGGTGAAGCTGTTCATCGAGCAGTACTGGCCGAAGAAGTGGTCCAGCACCATGCCGAACAGGAACACGCCGCTGCCGGTAAACTGGCTTTCGTCGAGGGTCAGGGTGATGCCCACGCCACGCACGAAGTTCGGCCGCGGGTGGCCGATGCGCGCGACCACCGGCTCGCTGCTGATCGCCTTGATGCCGTTGATCTGTTTGCGAATGGCCGAGACGTTGCGGTAGTTGTACAGCGACAGCAGCTCGAGCAGCACTTCGCGGCCCTGGCTGACCAACGACAGGTGGTTCAGCGACAGGTGGGCGATCAGCCGCCAGATCAGGCCCTTGCCCAGTGGCACGCGCACGGTCGCGGTGGGCTTGCGCAGGCAGCGGATATCCTTGATCACCGAGCTGGCCGGGATGTTGAAATCACCGTGCTCGCCACCGAACGGCAACATCAATGGCACGTCGCGGTTGCTGCAGGTCAGGCCAATGCTCAAGGTGTCGCTGCTGCCGTCGATCAGTTCCAGGTCGCGGTCGACCACACGGATGCTCATGGCCGTGGCGTCACCCTGGTTGCGCCGGCGGGCGATCCAGAAGCTGGTGTGCGGGTCTTGCTCGCCACGTGGCTCGAAGAACGGCTGGCAGGTGGCGACCTGGTCGATGCCGCCGAGCTTGCGCACCCGCCGTACGCGGTCGATCGACACCACTTCGGCGGCATTGTGCAGCCGGGTGTCGGGGGTGACCGGGTATTCGTGCTGGGTGTGGGTCAGCTTGATGGGTTCGGCCTGCTGACGGAACAGGTTGATGATCGGTGTGCAGTTGAGCTTGAAGTTGTTGCGCCCGATGTTCTGGCTCAGCCGCGCCAGGCGCTCGCTGAGGTCGTAATCGGAGAAGTAGAAATTGATCTCGACCTGCTCGATCGCCTTGCCCTGGAGGATGCGGGCAAAGCCACTGAGGTCGAAGAACATGAATTTGTCGGGGAAGGTGAAGTACTCGTGCAGCAGGCGGTAGCCCAGGAACGAGCGCTCGGAGTAGTCCACCAGGCCTTCGTCGCGGGCATAGCCCACGGCTTTCAGGGCATTGGCCGGCAGGGCGACTTCGCGGCTGCGGCCTTCGTCCTGGAAGCTCAGGGTGGCTTTGGCCAGGTTGTTGAACAGCAGTTCGTAAAGCTGCAGCATCAGCGTCGCTTCGCCGTCGAGGAAGAACCGCAGGCGGTCGATTTCCATCTGGCCGAACAGTGCATCGCCGGTGGCTTGCAGGCGGATGCGCAGGCGCGCCACCAGGTCGGCGCTATGGCCGTTGAACGCCGAGCGCTCCATTTCGGCGAACGAGGCCTGTTGCACGCTGACCGGCCACAGTTCTACCGGGTAGCAGGTGCGGAACTTGCACACCACGCCTTCCACCGCATTGGCATGCATTTCGGTGTGGCGCGCCACGCGGTAGGCTTCGGTGACTTTTTCGTGCTTGCCCAGGCTCAGCTCGGCGATCGACATCGATGGCGTAGGGCGCAGGTAATGCGGGTACAGCACCTCAAGGAAGGATTCGACGATCTCCGGAAACTCGTCATCGAGCTTTTTGTGCACCCGCGCAGACAGGAACGAGAACGCCTCGATCAGGCGCTCGGTGTGCGGGTCTTCGCAGTTGTCGCCTTCGATCAGCAGCCGCGAAGCGATCTTCGGGTACTGCGCGGCAAACTCCTGGCCGAGGAAGCGCAGGTGCGACAGTTCCTTTTCGTAGTAGGGCAGCAGTTCGTCGAGCATCAGTTGAGGTTCTGCACTTTGTATTCCTGGGTGTTGACCTGCAGCACGGCGTCGAACGACACCTGGCGGCTGATGTCCTGCAGACGCAGCACGGCGTCCACGCGGAAGGTCAACATGCGGTGGCCGTTTTCCTGGGCCAGCAGTTGCACCCGCACCCGGCGGAAACGCCGGTCGCCGGTGCTGATCGCCCGCTCCAGCTGTTGCTGGATGAGCCGGCGATCATGGGGGTCGAGCACGCTGCGGCTGATGAAGTCGGGCATGCCGTATTCAAGGATGGAACCACCGAGCTGTCTGAAGCCGTCGAGCTCCTCGGCGACCAGGGACTGGCGGGTATTCACCAGCACCTCAAGGTCGCGGACGATGCTCGCCTTGTACTCGGCCAGCGAGCAGGTGCGCTGCGTAGCCGCTTCGGCCGACTGGTACGGACGGTCGTCCAGCAGTCGGTCGAGCAGCGAGGGCAGCAGGCGGGCCTGGTTACTCATGTGTCATCCCTGTACACACCGGCCGGTCAGCCGCGGGCGCCTTGCGGCAATTCGGCGACCAGGCGCAGCGAGGCGGTCAGTTCGTCTAGCTGGTAGTGCGGGCGCAGGTAAGTCACGGCCTTGTACACGCCTGGCTTGCCGGGCACCTCGAACACCTCGGCGCGGGCTTCGCGCAGCGGGAACTTGGCCTTGGCCTCCTGGCTGGCGGTGTCGTCCAGCAGCACGTAGCTGGCCAGCCACTGGTTGAGGAAGCGCTCGACGTCCATGCGCGAGGCGAAGCTGCCGATCTTGTCGCGCATGATCGCTTTCATGTAGTGAGCGATGCGCGAAGTGGCGAAGATGTACTGCAGCTGCGCCGACAGGCGTGCGTTGGCATTGGCGATGTCGGTGTTGTACTGCTTCTGCTTCTGCGCCGACTGGGTGCCGAAGAACGCGGCGTAGTCGGTGCCCTTGCAGTGCACCAGGGGGATGAAGCCGAGGTCCGACAGCTCTTTCTCGCGGCGGTCGGTGATGGCGATCTCGGTCGGGCACTTCAGGGCGATTTCGCCGTCGTCGGTCTTGAAGGTGTGGGTCGGCAGGCCTTCGACCAGGCCGCCACCTTCCACGCCGCGAATGGCCACGCACCAGCCGTAGCGCGAGAAGGCATCGGTGACGCGGGTGCCGAGGGCGTAGGCGGCGTTCATCCACAGGTACTTGTTGTGGTCGCGGCCGTCGACGCTTTCGACGAAGTTGAATTCTTCCACCGGCGTGGTATCCGGGCCATATGGCAGGCGGCCGAGCACGTGGGGCAGGGTGAGGCCGACGTAGCGCGAGTCTTCCGAGGCGCGGAACGACTTCCACTTGGCGTATTCGACGGTGTCGAAGATCTTCGCCAGGTCACGCGGGCCGGACATCTCGGTGAACGAATCCCAGCCGAACAGCTCTGGCGAGGCGGCCGAAATGAACGGCGCGTGGGCCGCGGCGGCAACGTGGGAGATTTCTTCGAGCAGGTACATGTCTTCGGGGCTGCGCTTGAACTCGTAGTCGCCGATCAGCATGCCGAACGGGGCGCCACCGAAGGTGCCGTACTCTTCTTCGTAGACCTTCTTGAACAGCGCACTCTGGTCGAATTCGCTGGCGGCCTTGAGGTCGCGCACCAGGTCTTTCTTCGAAGCGTTGAGCAGGTGGATCTTCAGCGTGGTGCTGGTCTCGGTCTGGTCGACCTGGTACTTCAGGCCGCGCCAGGAGGCTTCCAGCTGCTGGAACTCACGGGCGTGCATGATCTCGTTCATCTGCTCGGAGAGCATCGAATCGATTTCGGCGATGCGCGCGTCGAGTACGGCGATCAGGTCTTTGCTCGGGGTCATTTCACCCTCGAGCACCTGGTTCACCAGTTCGCCGATCAGGTCGCGGGTGCGGTTGCGCTCGGTGTCGGAGCGGGCCACGCGGCTTTGCGAAATGATGCTGTCGAGCAGCGAAGGCTGTGGTGCGAAGTTTTCCACTTCGACCAGGTCGCCGGCCTGTTGCGGTGCGGTTTGCTTGTCGGTCATGTTCGGGCTCCTGCTCAGGCGCGATCGTCGCTGGACGGGTCTTTCACTTCGGCTTCACGGCCGAATTCCTGGCCCAGGGTCTTGAGCTTTTCGGTGTTTTGCAGCACGTCCATCAGCAGCTCTTCGAGCTTGTCGTTGCCGCCCATCTTGTTGCGCAGGTCGGCCAGCTTGTTGCGCACTTCCAGCAGCTTGCGCAGCGGCTCGAC
Source organism: Pseudomonas putida (assembly GCF_002025705.1). NCBI lineage: Bacteria > Pseudomonadati > Pseudomonadota > Gammaproteobacteria > Pseudomonadales > Pseudomonadaceae > Pseudomonas > Pseudomonas putida. The sequence goes on from NZ_CP018846.1 coordinate 2,591,288, forward strand.
CTGCTTGACCACGTTCTGTGGCTCGAAGTCTTCCAGGCTGTTGAAGTTCAGTTCGACGCCCAGCTGGGTGCCGTTCTTGGCCAGGGTGTTGTCGACGCGGTAGGTCAGGCGCGGCTTGATGCCCTTGAGCACGCCGTTGAAGTTGTCGCGGTCGATGAAGACGAACTTGCGGTCCTTGAGCTTGGGCAGCGGCTCCAGCGGGTTGCCGGAGAAATCGCCCAGCACGCCGACGACAAAAGGCAGCTCCTTTTTCTCGATGGCATCACCGATGTCCACGTCGTAGGTGATATGGACCCGAGGGGCGCGAACGCGGTCGAGTTTGTGCTGGGTGCTTTCCTTCTTCGCCATCGTGTTCTCCAGTGCGAGCAATTCGCTGCGAATCATTGCGCGGCCCGCCAGCGGGCCCTGCGCGTTACAGTCCTTCGATCGTCAGCAGCAGGCGCTGCTTGATGTCGTCGTTCATTTCCAGAATGTTGTCGCGCCCCACCAGTTCTTCGAAGCTGGTGTTGCCGGCAATTTGCGTGCTGCTACGGATGACCGAATCGTCAGGAAGTTCCGAACGTACCGGCGAACTGATGACGCAGAACGGCAGGTCGCCAAAGCCCTTGAGGCGCTCGAAGCTGAGCCCGTAGCGCAGGCCTTCGAACAGCCGGCCAAGGCCCGGCGATTTGCTCAGGCAATAGAACAGCACCAGGTAGTGCACCACGAAGCGGTACAGCTCGGCGCTGCTGCGGTTGGGGTCTTTGATGACGTTGCGAAACTGTGCCAGGTCGAAGGCGTGGAAGCCCACCACCCAGCGCGTCGGGCTGGTGATGCGGATGACCTGGCCGCTCTGTTCGAGGACCTTGTCGTATTCCAGCGGGAACAGTTCGGGGGTGGTGCTGATCAGGTTCAGCGGCACTTCCAGTTCGCTGACCAGCTGGAACGGCGCGGCCGAGCCAATGCGCTCGTAGAGTTCGATCAACGACTGGAAATGGCCCTGGGTTTCGCGCCCGCTGCTGCGCTGGGCGCCTTGCAGGTATTCGCCAAACAGGGTTTGCGGACGGATCAGCGGTGCCACGGTGGCAAGGTAATCCGCCGCCTGCGCCTTCAGCGCATCGGAGATCGCCCGCGTCTGGCTACGCAGCTTGATCAGTGCTTCGACATCGAATGTCTGTGTCATCGGTACATCGTCCATGAGCCTGCTTGATCGTCCTGAAACGCCAATGGCGTGGACCTGAAATCGCGCCTCTCGGCTGCGGCAAATTTGAGTGCTGGCACATGAATATCGTGTTGCCAGCAATGCCGAGTAGGGCACCCCGCTTGGGAAGAAGTTCCGGCGAGGGGCGCGATTTTTTCCCTGTTATGTGAAGTTGCGCAATGATGGCGCCGTGCTATTGGCGAGGAGTTTCGACTACTGAAAATGGGGCTTTGACCCCTAAAGTCAGGGGGCTTAAGTGTTAAAAGAAGGGTAAAAATTGGCGTAAAAAGTTTTTTGCAAAAAGTGAACCTGGTCTCATTTCGTGCCGGCTCGGACGTTTTGGGAATGCCGATTTCCATGATGGCAATGCGACGGAATGCGCCGTACGGATGATGGACTTTCGCACCTTCGGCGCACGCGTTTGGATAGGTCTCGTTTGCTGAGCAGATGCTTGTGGGTGCTGTTGCCTGTGATTGGCATGTTCAGCAGAATGTTCGCATGGATGAAGGCAACCCACGGCAAGGAGTCAGCATGATCGACCTGAGAAGCCCGGATGCAACGCTGCGTGAGTACGCCCAGCGTTACGCCGACCTGCTACCTGAGTGGTCGCCGCAGTTGCGGCAGCGCATGAGCTATACGCTGGAACCTGATGCCCCCAGGCTGCCGCGTATCAAGCCCGCCTGGCTGAGCGACAGGCATTGCACGTTATCACCGGAGCAGGCGCTGGACCGCGCGCAAGGTGCACTGTTGGGGCTGGCGATTGGTGATGCGGTTGGCACGACCCTGGAGTTTCAGCGGCGCGATCAGGGGCATGTCACCGACATGGTCGGCGGTGGTCCTTACCGCCTGGCGCCGGGTGAGTGGACCGACGATACCAGCATGGCCCTGTGCCTGGCGGACACCTACGCAAGCCAAGGCAAGTTCGATTACGCGACCTTTGCCGATGCGATGGTGCGCTGGTATCGGCAAGGTGAGAACAGCGTCAATGGGCGCTGCTTCGACATCGGCAATGTCACCCGCCGAGCGCTGGAAGGGTGGGAAGCCCAAGGGCTTGCGTGGATGGGCAATCTCGAGGCCTCGACAGCGGGCAACGGTTCGTTGATACGGCTCGCGCCTACGGCCATTTTCAGGCACCACTCACTTTCGGCAACCTGGTGGGAAAGCGTGACGCAGAGCAGCGTGACCCATGGCGCGATCGAGGTCTCTGAGTGCTGCAAATTGTTCGGTGCGCAGCTGCATTTGGCGCTCAATGGGGCGGACAAGGAGGAGGCATTGTCGCCAAAGGTACGCCCCCTGCAACCCCGGGCCTTGATCATCAATGCCGGCGAGTACAAGCACAAATCCCGTGAGCAGATTCGCTCGTCTGGGTATGTGGTCGATACCTTGGAAGCAGCGCTGTGGGCTGTTTGGAATACGGACAATTTCCGGGATGCGATTCTGTTGGCGGCCAACCTTGCCGATGACGCCGACAGTGTGGCGGCGACGGCGGGGCAGATTGCGGGCGCCCTGTATGGGGTGTCGGGCATGCCGCCGGCGTGGGTGGCTAAAGTTGCCTGGTCGCAACACATTCGTGATTTGGCTAGCCGAATGTTTGAACTTGCGCCGCCGGATGATGAGTTAGATGAGCTTACTTACGACCAACAGTGAAAATTTCTGTATGTGGGTTGCGTGCTCTCTTGCCGAGACGCTCAGGTTAAGCACGATTGGCGCTCTGCGTCCGATTGATCAAATGGATTGAACTCATGTTTACCGTTGAGCGTTTTTTTCAAAAAATTTGGTCGGCATGGCTTTTGATGGTAATCATAGCGGTGATGATCATTGGCGTTAGCCCGCCATTTTTTATCATCTTGTCAGCCAGTGCGTTGGTCGCGATGACCGTGTGGTGCATTGAATGTGCCTATCGAACTGAACGCTTTGTTGTCTATGCTAACCTGCGGCTCTTCTTTAATCTTTCTTTCGCGCCTTTATTCGCTACCCTGCTAGCGATGGGCATCAGCTACAAAAAGATGAAGCTTGGCGGTGTTGCCTCAGCTGCACTATGCCTCGCTCCGGTAGTTTTTACACTGTTGGCATATGGCTTGGTTTGCGTCTGGCCTGGCAAAAGCAGCGTGCTTCAGTTCGACGGGCTTCGCGTAGAATCCATCGAGGCTCCGGAGCCGGTTAGGTGGTGGCAAGCCGGGCTGGGTGCGGGGCTGAGCAGTTTGACCTACCCACTGATGAAAGCTCATGATGTGCCGATGACCGGGTTGATCTACTTCTTCGTGTTCATGGCCTTGTTCATGGTGTTCTACAACCGGGACAAAATATGGGCTTTGAGGGCGCTGAAGGCACGTGAGGCAAAAAAGAACTGTCGATATACCTTCAGGGATGTAGATGCCATTAGAGCCCTGCGCGCCGCTTCGTGGCTGGGCAGGCTTTTTGCTGTCAGGGGGAATGGCGAGTGAGGAGAATTAGCGCTGCGCTGGTGGATTGATCAGCCCCTGCTTATTCACCCATGTTGATGCATAACTTCTTGACCTCTACATTTTTGCAGGGCCACCTATTTTCTGTATAGCTGTCAGGGACAAAGCAAAAGCCAGGGTGACTTACCCAATAGGTCTGCCAGGCCGAGCCAGATTTTCTGAGTTGGGGGCAACTCGTATAGTCTAGTTTGTTGAGCGCTACCGTGGTGAGAATGGCTGCGAGGTGTGCGACCACAATTAATGAGTAGACAGACGCTTTCAGCATCGCTGTCTGGAATTTTCCGAACACGGACTTATTGTGTGGCGCGAATCGTTCGCCTGTACATATCGCAAAAGCACTGGCAACAACGCAAGCGAGCATGACAGGCGGGGCCATGAGCAAGCCAAAAGCCATATACGGGACCTCGATAACAGAGGCGAGACGCCACATCTGGCCGTAAATGGGAAGCACGTGTGTGATTAGCCAGTAGACGGCGAACAGACCCACGCTTGCGCAGATGAGTAAGGTCAGAGCAGCTCGAAGCCTGAATGCTATTGATCCAGTTTCGCTGCTAGCCGATGTCATTGAGTCCGCCTTGAATAGGAGGGCAAGGTTGCCCGTCCATCATCCCTGCGACGGCTTCTCCCCCATACGCGCCTTGAGCTTGCGCAGGGTAGGTGATTCGCCCCCTGTCAGCTCGATGCGAAACTCGGCAAAGGCGTGCTCGAGATCGCCATACTGCTGCAGCCCCTCTTCGGTGAACAGGTAGCGCCCGGGGATGTCGCGCCACTCCATCGGGGTGCGGATACGTTCCTGATCTGCCGCCTTCAGCAGTGGCTCCAGTTCGACGCTCAGCTTCATCGCGACAGGGTCTTGCGCCTTCAGGCTGTCGATGACTTGGCGAAGCTTGAGTGACTTCTGTTTGAGTGTTTCAGTGTTCATGGTCAGCCCTAGTTGGAGATGGTGCCCATCAGTTTCGGAGTGCCCCATTCGCCGCGATTGGGCGTGAGGTACTGCATCGCTTCGCCGCTGCGTGAGATGGCGCCACCCAGCTCGGTAGTAGGTGCAACTTTACTCACAAATACCTCGGTTGGCTGCAACGGTGACATTTCAAAGATCGAATACCGTGTCGATTCACTGCCCAGTGGCAAGCCAAAGCTGTCAGCCAATGTCTTGCCGGACCTTGCCGCCGCCTGAAGCTCTTCATGGGTGGTGAAGAAAGGAGAATAGGGTGACACGCCTTGCCCTTCAGGCACGATCTTGACCAGTGCGGAGTCGATCATCTTCACCTCGGGGATGGTCGACCCGGACGCCACCTGGTCGAACGCACGCGAGTAGATGGTGGTGGCATCGGCATCCGGGGCTGCGGCCTGCAGCTTGCTCAGCAGCTTCTCGCCGTCTGCTGTGTTGAGGAAGTCTTCGATCTGGGCGTTCGACAGACCCTTGGTCTCGAAAGTGCTGACCTTCTTGATCTGGTCTTCCATCGAGGTGAAATTCGGGTCCTGCTTGCTGTAGAACTCCCGCAGTGTTTCCGGCTCCGCCGGCTTGAGCGGAGTCGCCTCCTTGACCTGCAGCTCCGGGTTCGCCAGCAGCTTCTGCTCGTTCTTCGCCAGCCATGCTGCCAACTGTTTGTTGGATATTTCGGCCTGCAGTCGGGCGCTGCGTGTGGCAATACTTTCCGCACTGCTGACTATGCCTGCTTTCAGCTGCCCTCGGGTCAGGTAGGTGACAATGGCCGTCAGCAGCAGCAACACCAGTTGCTCCTGACCGCGGGCCAGTTGGCGCGCGGCGCGCTCGACGCGCTCTTGGGCTTGCGCCGACGAACCGCCGGTCGGGTCCAGGCCAGCGGGCTTGAGGCCATCCTCGGCAAACCAGGCGGTGGCCATGCCTTGCTGTAGGGTCGACAGGCAGGCCGGCAGGCCCTGGTAAAAATACTCGGCAATGGCAGACAGCCCCAGGCCCATGAGGATCAGGTTGCCGACCTGCAGGCCGATGCCGGCACCGGCCACAGCGCCCGGCGCCGCGCCGACGCCAAAAGCAAAGGCCCCGGCCACGCCACCAGCGAGCGAGCCCACCGCCACGCTGCCACCGAGGATCATCGACACTTCTTTGACCAGCTGCAGCAGTACCGGCAGGATCTGCTCGATGCCGATGGAAGACCACTTGCGCTTGAGGTTGTCCTGGATGATCGGGTAGGACAGGGCCATGGCCTGGCGTACGTTGTCGATGCGCTGGCCACCCAGGTAGCCATAGGCCTGATTGGCGCCATTGCTCACTCGGCGGCTGAACCCGTCCCAGGCTTCGTGGGCGCTGTTCAGGCCGCTGTCGACGCTCTGGTTGAGCTCGCTGAATTTCTGCTCGAGATTGCGCTCGATGTCTCCCCAGCTGGGGATGTTGGTCAAAAGATCCATTTTCGCTTCACTGTCCATGGAGGTGGGCGGCGCTTCGGCGGCGAGCGCAGCATGTCGCGTCAGACCTCGAGATTGGCGTGAAGATCCGACGGAGCGTTCATTGTTCTCATGAGAGGGGTGTGCGGCAATGATGGCAATTAAATATCGTTGTCCGAATCATGGTTGTTCGCTCGCCGCTAGTGCCAGTACAGCCAGTGCCCACGCTAGCCATTTGCCAGAATGGATGAATGGCGAAAAATTTGAACCAATCCACGTTATGAAACATTTTTCTCCGCGAGCGTGGTGGACGCAAAAGGAAGCGGACAGCTCGAATTGGCGTGGTCAGGTATGGGCTCCGATCACCACTTGAAAAACCTTCTGCTACGGGCCATTCGGCGATGGCCCGTAGCGCTTTGGCGCAACAGTGATGGTTGCGAAAAGTGGCGATGTGATATCGCTTTGCAGGGATCTAAGCTCAGCGTTACAAGGCTTGCGATGTGTTGACAGGGCATCATTTGCCGGTGTCTCCTTTTGGGCGCTTCTGCCTGCCTGGCATTCGGCAATGTGAACCAGGTCGCATTAAATTCAACGCATGATGGCACTTTCCATCATGCCGGCAGTCGCATGATTCCGCAGGGCACGCGCGTTATGCGCGCATGCCGAATACGCCCGCAAGATCAGAGTTGTAGCTGAGCATCGCATTAGCGTGCTGGCCGTGTTTTCAAGGAGATTTCGCATGATCATGGACCTGGCCTCCGCGCTGCTGTCGCCGCAGAACCGCCGCCTGTTCAAGTTTCACAACCTGGCCAACCCCGAGCAGGAACTGCTGCTGGAAACCTTCAAGGGCGTCGAGGCCCTGTCGCGGGCGTTCAACTACGAACTGCTGCTGGTCTGCGAAGATTCCGGTGTACCGCTCAAGTCCATGATGGGCCAGCACGTCAGCATCGAGATCGAGCTGGCCGAGGGCGGCCCACGCTACATCACCGGCTACCTCACGCGCTTTGCCAGCATCGGCAGCGACGGTGGCATGGCGCGTTACACCGCCACCCTCAACCCATGGTTCTCGATGCTCAAGAACCGCTTCGACACGCGGATTTTCCAGGGCAACACGGTCGAGGAAGTGGTCACGGAGGTGTTCGCCCTGTGCCCGGCGTTCTCCCGCCACGAATTCCGCCTGACCCGCCCGCAGAAGCGCTACACCTACATCACCCAATACCGCGAAACCGACTTCAACTTCGTCCAGCGCCTGCTGGAGGAGGAGGGGATGTTCTACTACTTCGAGCACACCGCCGAAGGCCACACCATGATCATCTGCGATGATTCCAGCACCCTGGTGGACATCCCCGAACAACCGCAGATCCGCTTCCACAGCGCTTCGGTCACCGAGACCGCCGACTCCATCACCCAATGGAGCGGCAACCGCCAGTTGCAGTCCGGCAAGATGGCCACGCAGACCTTCGACTACCGCCAGCCCAACAACCGCCTGCCGGTGGCGATGAACAGCGTGAACAAGCAGGGCGACGTGGAAAACTTCGAAATCTACGACTTCCCCGGCCAGTACACCCACGGCACCTACGACGAAGGCGAAACCTTGCTGCGCCTGCGCATCGAGGCATTGGAGCTGCGTGGCAAGAAGTTCGAAGGCGCCAGTAACTGTCGGGCCATGAAGCCCGGTTATACCTTCGAGCTGCTGCAGCACTACAGCCACGACCAGGGCGCCGTCGAAGACCGCCAGTTCCTGCTGATGAGCGTGGAAAGCGAAGGCCACAACAACTACCTCAGCGGCCAGCAGGCCAGCTACTACAACACCTTCACCTGCGTGCGTAAAAAAATCCCGTTCCGCCCGCAGCTGAGCACGCCCAGGCCGACCATTGCCGGCCCGCAGACCGCCATCATCGTCGGCCCACCGGGTGAGGAGATTTTCACCGACGAACTGGGCCGAGTGAAGATCCAGTTCCACTGGGACCGCAAGGGCCAGCACAACGACCACAGTTCGTGCTGGGTGCGCGTCGCCCAGTCCGGTGCCAGCGGCGGCTTCGGCAGCATCCAGATCCCGCGGGTGGGTGACGAAGTGGTGGTGGTGTTCCTCGATGGCAACCCGGATCGCCCATTGATCATGGGCAGTCTGTACAACAGCACCAACACCCCGCCATGGTCGCTGCCGGCGAACAAGACCCAGAGCGGTTTCCTGACCCGCTCGATGAAGGGCGACGGCGGTACCGCCAACTTCTTCCGCTTCGAGGACAAGGCCGGCGCCGAGCAGATCATCATGCATGCCGAGCGCAACATGGATACCGAGATCGAGCTCGATGAGACCCATGATGTGGGCAACAACCGCGCGATCACGGTTGGCGGCACGCACACCGAGACGGTAAAGAAAGACACCGTGGTGAAAGTGACCGAGGGCTCCTACACCCTGCAGGTCGACAACCAGTTCATCCAGGTGGCGGCCAAGCAGCACATCATTCTGCAGGTCGGCGACAGCAGCATCACGCTGACCCCGGAAGGCATCGAAATCAAGGGCAAGGTCATTACCACGACCAGCTCCGACATCACCAAGATCACAGGCGCCCCGGTGCGGATCAACGACTGAGGCCAGGCTCATGTACAAACCCTCGATCTACGACCGGATCTCCGCCAGGCGCGAAGCGCTGGAAGAGGAGGCGCGCCTTGCCAAGCTGGCGGAAGAAGCCAAGGCCGCCGAACCTTTGCCTGAGCCGGAGCCGGTACCCGTGGCGCTGCAGGAGGTGGCCAGCAGTTTCACCTTCGGCGGGTTCAACTTGCAGTTTCCAGGCGGCTTTCGTTTTCGCGACATCCAGACCACTCTCGAACACGAAGGCGAAACTGTCTCGTTGAAAATCCGCCGACGCGATGCGCCTGCGCAGCAAGCACTGGAACAATTGTTCGACGCCTCGATACAGGTGCTGTGTGAGTCCAATCCAACACTGCGCGTTATACGGCAGCGTGATTGCAGCCTTGCCGGCAATGCAGCCAAGGTGCTGGATTTTCATTTTGCCGCGGGCCTTGAACAAAGACACGGCAGGCTCGTAGGTGCTCTGGTGCCAGTCCAAGGGCAGGATAAATTGCAATGGGTCGATATTTCGTGCGTGGTCGACCCCTCCAGGCCAGCGCTCAGTCTCTGGCTGATCGATTTTGACAGCATGCTGGCAGGCCTTGTCGGCAACTGAGGCGCAACCCCTTTTCGTTATCAGGAATTTTCATTACATGGACTATCAACTGCAGGAAGGTGGAATCGTGCTGCCTGAAGGCTTCCAGGACCGCACCGTCAACATGTTCGTACTGGGTGCCAGTGTTCCTGCCCCCTTGAGCATCACGGTTTCCAGGGACAATCTGCTGCCGGGTGAAGCGTTGAAAGCCTACGTCGAGCGGCAGGTGAAGATGCTTTCGTCCAAGCTGCGCAGCTACTCGCTCATGGGGACCAAAGCCGTCACCCTGTCGAGCACAGCGCCCATCGAGGGCCTGCAGATCGATGCTTACTACATGAATGAAGGCCGCCCGTTCTACCAGCGTCAGGCCGCGTTTCTGCTGACGCCTGAACGCGCACTGATTTTCTCCACAACCGCCCAGGCAGACTTCAGCCCTCAGCAGAATCAGGACTGGCAGAACCTGCTGGCGAGCTTCCAGCCCAGTACGAACGGTGGAGCGACTACCGAGCCAAGCGAACAGGAGTAACCCCTCATGTTCGAAGCGGCCAGGTTCGGCGACGAAATTTCGCATACCAGCGCGCTCGGAGGGTTCCTGCTGGGAGCCGCCTTGGGTATCGCGCTGGTAGCCACGGTGGCCATCGCCACCTTCACCTGTGGGTTCGGTGTCGCACTGCTGGCGGGTATGGCAGCAGGTATTGGCGGCAGCCTGCTCACGGCTGCAGGGGAGGCGTGGGGGCGAAGTAGGTCGTCCCCCTCAGGTACGATAGCCACCGCGTCACCCAATGTGTTCATCAACAGCCTCAAAGCCGCACGCGTCGAGAAAAGCATCGGCGCCTGCGACAAGCACCCCGGGCCGGTGAAGATCGCCGAAGGCTCGACCAACGTCTTCATCAACAGCGTGGCGGCTGCGCGCAAAGGCGACAAGCTGACCTGTGGTGCGAGCATTTCCGGTGGTTCGGACAATGTGTTCATTGGTGGTGGTACCTACCAGTACCTACCGGTGGACGACGAAGTCCCGCAATGGCTGCGCACCACCGTGGATGTACTGATGGCCATCGCCGGTGCCGCCGGTGGTATCGCCCAGTTGATCAAGGCCGGCACCCAGGCCGGCATGAAAGCGATCATGCCCTGCGCCCTGAAATTCACTGCAGGCTTCGTTGCGGGGGAGGTGGCAAGCCGCTATGTGGTCGAGCCCGTGGCTCGCAGAGCCATTGGCGGCCTCGTCGGCAACCCGGTCGACCTCACCACCGGGCGCAAACTGATCCCTGATGAAATCGACTTCAGCCTGCCCGGCCTGATGCCCATCGAATGGTCGCGCTTCTACGCCAGCGACCTCACCGTCGACAGCGTGCTCGGCCGCGGCTGGGTGCTGCCCTGGGAACAAAGCCTGCGCCGCCAGGGCTCATTCATCTACCTCACCGACAACCAGGGCCGCGAGGTCCCATTCGTGACCCTGCAACCGGGCGAGCGCATCTACAACCCGCACGAGCAGGTGTACCTGGTCTGCACCGAAGGCGGTCACTACCTGCTGCAGACCCTCGATAACCTGTTCTTCTACTTCGGCGAAGTCCCCGACACCAATACCGAAGTGCCGCTGCAGCGCATCGAAAACGCCCTCGCCCACTTCCTGCACTTCACCCGCACGCCCGACGGCACCCTGACCGACATCAGCGCCACCGGCGGCACCCGCGTGCACCTGCACTACGACAACCCACTGGGTCGCCTGACCGACATCAAGCGCGTGGTCAACAACCAGGCCGTCGAAACCCTCACCCAGTACCGTTACGACGAACATGGCCAGCTGAGCGCGGTGATCAACCGCAACGGCGACACCGTGCGCAACTTCAGCTACGCCGAAGGCCTGATGGTGACCCACAGCAACGCCCTGGGCCTGGGCTGCCACTACCGCTGGGAAACCCTCGGCGATAAACCGCGCGTGGTCGAGCACTGGACCAGCGATGGCGAGCACTACCACTTCCGCTACGACCTCGACGCCCGCACCAGCTGGGCCACCGACGTTCTCGGCCGCGAGCTGGAAGTGCAGTACAACGCCGATCACCGCGTGATCGCCAGCCGTGACTACGGTGGTGAACGTTACGCCATCGAGCTGGACGGGCAGGGCAACATGGTCGGCCTGAGCCTGCCGGACGGCAACCGGCTCGCGTTCCAGTACGACGAGTTCGCCCGCCTGCTCGAAGAAACCGACCCGCTCGGGCGCAAGATCCAGTACGAGTACCACCACCTGACCACGCTGGTGACCCAGGTCAGCTATCCGGACGGCAGCACCTGGCGAGCGCGCTACGACGACAAGGGCAACCTGCTCGCCGAGTTCGATGCCCTCGGCCAGATGACCGAGTACCTCAACAGCGACGACGGCCTGCCGCACACCATCATCGATGCGACCTACAAGTCCAAGTACCTGTGGTGGAACACCCTGGCCCAGGTCGAGCGCTATCAGGATTGCTCGGGCAAGAGCACTTACTACCGCTACGACGAGCGTCAGCACCTGGTAGCGGTGACCGATGCGCTGAACCAGACCACCACCCTGGAGCGCAAACCGGACGGTGAGGTGCTGCGCATCACTCATCCGGACGGCACCAAGGAAACCTTCAGCTACAACGTCTACGGCCAGGTGCTCAGCCACACCGACGGCAAGGGCCAGACCACTCGCCTGATGCGCACCGCCCGTGGCCTGCCCAGCAGCCGCGAAGATGCCAAGGGCCAGCGGGTGCGGTACGAGTACGACAAGGCCATTCGCCTGACCGCGCTGGTCAACGAGAACAATGCGACGTACAGCTTTGCCTACGACGTGTCGGATCGCCTGAGCGAGGAAGTGCGGGTGGACAACCTGACCCGGCGCTTCAGCTACAACGTCGGTGGCCACCTGACCCGACTGGATGAAATCGGCTACGGCGAAAATGCCGAGCGGCCCGAGCGGCGCACCCTGTTCGAGCGCGACAGCATTGGTCGTTTGATTGGCAAGCTGAACCGCGATGCACAGCAGCAGTTCACCTACGACGATGGCGACCGGCTGCTGAGTATCGAGCGGCACCCGAGCGGAATCGGCAAGCAGCTTGGGGTGACCGAGGAAAAGCTGGCGTACACCTACGATGTGCTGGGGCGGCTGACGCAAGAAATCACGCCCGATGGCACGCTGGGCTACGAGTACGATCCGCTCAGCAACCTGACCACGCTGACATTGCCAGATGGCCGCAAGGTCAACCACCTGTACTACGGCAGCGGGCACCTTCATCAGCTGAACCTCGATGGCCAGGTCATCAGCGACATGGAGCGTGATGACCTGCACCGCGAGGTCTACCGCACCCAGGGCAAGCTCACCAGTTGCTTCGGCTACGACGCGATGGGACGCAAGGCTTGGCAGTTTGCTTCGACCTTGCCCGCCGACAAGCTGTCGCAGGTGCACAACACCGGCATCAATACGTCGCTGCTGGTGGAGCATGCCTACAACCCGATTCACCGCCGCTACCAGTACGATCCGGCCGGAGAACTGGTGCGCACCCTCGACAAGTTGCGTGGCGAGATCAAGTACGAGTACGAAGCCAACGGGCAGTTGCGTAGCCGTGATACCGGCTCGCTGGTAGGCAGTGAAGAGTTTCGCTACGACGCGGCGGCCAACCGCCTGGACTTCAACGCCCGGCAGTTTGACAAGGTCAAGGACAACCGGATCAAGCAGTGGCGCGATCAGGAATACCGCTATGACCCGTGGGGCAACCTGATCGAGAAGCGCTCGGGGCACAGCAAGCTGCAGTACTTCGCCTATGACTGCGAGAACCGGCTGGTTAAAGCTGAAACGTATGTCGGTGGCAGACTGGAGAGCACCGGGCAGTACCGTTATGACAGTTTGGGGCGGCGAGTCGCCAAGCAAGCCGAAATCAACGGTGAGGTGGAGCAGAAGCGCTTCCTCTGGCAAGGCTTGAGGATGCTGCGCGAGGAGACACCTGGGCGGAGCACCTTGTACCTGTATGAGCCGGTTAGCTATGCACCATTGGCGCGGGTTGATCAGGCAGAAGGGGAAGAGCAGAAGCTTTACTACTTTCACACGGATCAGATTGGTACGCCGCTGGAGCTGACTGACAGCGAAGGCATGATCGTTTGGCAGGCCATTTATCGCTCGTGGGGTTCGGTCGATCAGCTAATCATTAGTGAAGTCGACCAAAATCTACGCTTCCAAGGCCAGTACTTTGATGACGAAACGGACCTGCATTATAATACTTTCAGATATTATGATGCTCAGAGTGGCCGTTTCTTTAGCCAAGATCCTGTAGGGTTGTTGGGGGGTGCAAATCTTTATCGTTATACACCAAATCCATGCACATGGATTGATCCGTGGGGGTGGGCATATAAAGGTGTCGATTTTACTGGTTCCCCAGACTTGTTCCCAGTATCCGGAAATCAAAAAAACATCGTGACCATAACTATGCAGGGCTCCAGAGGGCGGGACTTTACTCAAGCATTCAAAGAGGCTGGCATTAAAGCTTCTAATCCTGCCGTCGATGATTATACATGGCACCACGTGGATGACTTCGATCCCAAGACAGGGAAGACGACTATGCAGCTTGTTAAGACATCGGCACATGAAGCAACTTTCCCGCATGGTGGGTCTGTGTCTCAATATGAAAAGCATTTCGGATTGCGCTCGGGACGTTATGGTAAGCCAGAGTCGATTGCTGTTGCTCAAGATAAAGGATGGCTTAAAGGCCGTGCTCCAAAAACTAATACCGGAACATGCTGATTTGAGGAGTGTTTTATTATGTCGATAAAGTTGTCTAGGTCTGAGCCAGCGATTGATGCTCGTGATGTCGAAGCACTTGAAATTCAGATCTCCACTCAGTTGCCTGAGTCATTCAGGCAGTTTTTTTTGACGCAGAATGGTGGCGTATCTAATAGAGATTGGTGGGATGGTGATGGCGAAAACGAAGCGATTCGGCTGAAAAGGTTTAAAGCTATTGCCCGGTCTGGTGCTCAAGATGCTTCTGATACAAAGTATCTAGGGGGGTGCTACACCGCAATGACGAAGCGGCAAGTTATACCTGCTACTTTACTTCCATTTGCAATTGATGATGGCGGTAATTTTTTCTGCCTTGATTTGGCCGATGGGTGCGTATGTTTTTATGCAACCGATTCTTTTGACTCTGATTTGACTGTAACTGAAAATCAGGTGAATGCTTATCGTTGGCTTGCTGGGACATTTGATGATTTTGTGTCAGGCCTGAAGAATGAATCGGACGTAGATTTGTGAGAGTTGTTTAGAATTCGCTGAAGGTTGAGCCAGTTGTTTGGCTTTGCGGTAAAGTAGGGGCGCACAATTAATCGTGTGAGATATGGTTGGCGAATTTACTGTGGTAACTGACACTGCGACACTGGCAATTTTTGATATGCAAGCAATACGCCATCGGGTTGCTGATACCTTTGATTGGTGGAGTATTCAAAGTGATGAAATTCTTGAGGTGAATGCGGGTAATATTGCTTTTCTCAATTTGGGTGAGGACGGTAAATATCAGGTGAAAATCGTAGACCAATTGGAGGCGCCGAGCGGCGGTGTTTATTTGAAGGTGCCTTCCGGTCGGGTTTTCATAGGCGCCGGAGAAGATACTTCGGGAGGGGGTTTAGAACCGGATGGTTCAGATTCAGTTCAAGGTGAGTTTTATGATGTTGAGGCTGGTAACTACTTAATGAGCTATAAGGTTGAGGGCGAGGCAATATGCTTGGCATTCTCGCCATCTAGTAAGTCTACTAACACTTTCACTGATTCTGTAAGACTTGTTATTTAAGGTCTCGATAGGGTTGGTAGGTTTCTCAGTGTCGGTGGTTTTTAGGTTGGCTCTTTAACAATAAGCTGTAAGGCGGCTGACAAAATCGTCAGCCTGCCCTGGTGCTTAGTTGTTCTCAAAGGTGTTATTGTTGTGGGCTCGACATTTTAATTTTAATGTCCCTCTTGAAGTTAGCCGCAGCCATGGATAGCTATGGGTGTGTAGTTATTCCAGTATTGCTCATGCTTTCTGCATGGCGTTAATGCAAACCGGACGGCGAAGTGCTGCGCATCATCCATCCGGATGGCACCAAGGAAACCTTCAGCTACAACGTCTACGGCCAGGTGCTCAGCCACACCGACGGCAAGGGCCAGACCACTCGCCTGATGCGCACCGCCCGTGGCCTGCCCAGCAGCCGCGAAGATGCCAAGGGCCAGCGAGTACGCTACGAGTACGACAAGGCGATCCGCCTGACCGCGCTGGTCAACGAGAACAACGCGACGTACAGCTTTGCTTACGACGTATCGGACCGGTTGAGCGAAGAAGTGCGGGTGGATAACCTGACCCGGCGCTTCAGCTACAACGTTGGTGGCCATCTCACTCGGCTGGATGAAATTGGCTACGGCGACAATGCCGAGCGGCCCGAGCGGCACACGCTGTTCGAGCGCGACAGCATTGGCCGCTTGATCGCCAAGCTGAACCGCGATGCACAGCAGCAGTTCACCTACGACGAAGGCGACCGGCTGCTGAGTATCGAGCGGCACCCGAGCGGAATCGGCAAGCAGCTTGGGGTGACCGAGGAAAAGCTGGCGTACACCTACGATGTGCTGGGGCGGCTGACGCAAGAAATCACGCCCGATGGCACGCTGGGCTACGAGTACGATCCGCTCAGCAACCTGACCACGCTGACATTGCCAGATGGCCGCAAGGTCAACCACCTGTACTACGGCAGCGGGCACCTTCATCAGCTGAACCTGGATGGCCAGGTCATCAGCGACATGGAGCGTGATGACCTGCACCGCGAGGTCTACCGCACCCAGGGCAAGCTCACCAGTTGCTTCGGCTACGACGCGATGGGACGCAAGGCTTGGCAGTTTGCTTCGACCTTGCCCGCCGACAAGCTGTCGCAGGTGCACAACACCGGCATCAATACGTCGCTGCTGGTGGAGCATGCCTACAACCCGATTCACCGCCGCTACCAGTACGATCCGGCCGGAGAACTGGTGCGCACCCTCGACAAGTTGCGTGGCGAGATCAAGTACGAGTACGAAGCCAACGGGCAGTTGCGTAGCCGTGATACCGGCTCGCTGGTAGGCAGTGAAGAGTTTCGCTACGACGCGGCGGCCAACCGCCTGGACTTCAACGCCCGGCAGTTTGACAAGGTCAAGGACAACCGGATCAAGCAGTGGCGGGATCAGGAGTACAGATACGACCCGTGGGGCAACCTGATCGAGAAGCGCTCGGGGCACAGCAAGCTGCAGCACTTTGCCTATGACTGTGAGAACCGGCTGGTTAAAGCTGAAACGTATGTCGGTGGCAGGCTGGAGAGCTGCGGGCAGTACCGGTATGACAGCCTGGGACGGCGGGTGGCCAAGCAGGCGGAGATCAACGGTAAAGTCGAGCACAAGCGCTTCCTCTGGCAAGGGCTGAGGATGCTGCGCGAGGAGACGCCTAGGCAGAGCATCTTGTACCTGTATGAGCCGGGGAGCTATGCGCCGTTGGCGCGGGTTGATCAAGTGGAAGGGGAGGAACAGAAGCTTTACTACTTCCACACGGATCAGATTGGCACGCCGCTGGAACTGACGGACAGCGATGGCAAGATCGTCTGGCAGGCGACGTATCGCTCGTGGGGGGCCGTGGAGCAGCTGGCTATTAGTGAAGTCGAGCAAAATCTACGCTTCCAAGGCCAGTACTTTGATGGCGAAACCGGCCTGCACTACAATACCTTCCGCTACTATGATCCTGAACTTGGACGCTTTTTTACACACGATCCAATAGGCTTGGATGGAGGACACAATCTCTATCGTTATGTGTCCAGCCCCTTCACAGGAATTGACCCTTGGGGGTGGTGCGAGAAGAAAGGTATGGGGGTGAGCAAATCTGGGCATCATGTGCCGTCGGTGCGAAAGTCAAAAGGTAGACCTTTCGCAGTGTCTAGATCTGATAAAACGCGGCCAACGTTGTTCCCGAAAGGTGAAAATCCAGAGCACGAACATTGGCTTCTACATGAGGCAGAAAGAGGACCAATTGGTCCGCGACAAGGCGATTTCAAGGGCACAGATGATCAACTTTTTGCGGCGTATCGTGAGGCTTATAAGGATCTGGATCATATCAAGGTTGATGTGGTTTCGCCCAACGGAACTCATGTTCTTGGTGAGAGTGTGACGCCGCGCGCCGCGGTAGACTTAATAGAAAATTGGCTAAAAGAGAGTGGCTTAAGATGAAAATTGATTCTTTGAATGCTTTAAAAAGTATAATTCAGCGGGCTGGTTTTTTTGAGGCTGTAGTATCAGGAGTAAATGACTGGGATGAGGCATTAGATGAGCGCGATGAGGAAGATTTCGACTCTGCATGGTCCGATGCATATGAAAAATTAAAGAGTCTTGAATACTCGTCGGCGGGCGATGAAGAGGTTGTAAGTGATGTTCGCGAGTCAGTGTTTAAAAAAATATATTCATTGACTAAGAGTTCAGATGTCGCTGGCTATATATCCGATGATATAGGTTTGGTGGCTGATTCTATATCTAAGTCATGCAATATTGAGTGGGTGGAAAGTTTGTTTGAGGTGTATTGCGCGGGTAAATTCCCTAATCGATAGCGTATAAAGGCTTTTGTATTCTGTGTGCGTAAAAATCCGGGCTATTGCATTAAAAGGGGTGGCTTTGCTAGCGTGGCTTAAGTCTTGCGATTGCTTGCTGCTCTTTGTGGTGGAATGCAATCAATTTGCACAAACCCTTAACCACCTCCCGCGCCCAGTGGATTAATAATTTTCGTTGCTAGGTTGGTTTTGCTACGCTCTGCGATGTGTTCTCT
This sequence comes from Pseudomonas putida, assembly GCF_002025705.1. Classification (NCBI taxonomy): domain Bacteria; kingdom Pseudomonadati; phylum Pseudomonadota; class Gammaproteobacteria; order Pseudomonadales; family Pseudomonadaceae; genus Pseudomonas; species Pseudomonas putida. Next base: position 2,609,271 of record NZ_CP018846.1, read on the forward strand.
AATAATTTGACTATCAAGTGATATTACTCCCCAAGCGGGTGGTCAATTATGTGGAGTTACGAATCTAATTATGCCTTCTGGTCGTAGTTATCAATCCGCAGAGCATAGACATCACGACCCATAGCCGACGACCCCGCTGGTGACTCAGGTCAGCTATCCGGATGGCAGCACCTGGCGAGCGCGCTACGACGACAAGGGCAACCTGCTCGCCGAATTCGATGGCCTCGGCCAGATGACCGAGTACCTCAACAGCGACGACGGCCTCCCGCACACCATCATTGATGCGACCTACAAGTCCAAGTACCTGTGGTGGAACACCCTGGCCCAGGTCGAGCGCTATCAGGATTGCTCGGGCAAGAGCATACCCTGTTCGAGCGCGACAGCATTGGCCGCTTGATCGCCAAGCTGAACCGCGATGCACAGCAGCAGTTCACCTACGACGAAGGCGACCGGCTGCTGAGCATCGAGCGGCACCCGAGTGGACTCGGCAAGCAGCTTGGGGTGACCGAGGAAAAGCTGGCGTACACCTACGATGTGCTGGGGCGGCTGACGCAAGAAATCACGCCCGATGGCACGCTGGGCTACGAGTACGATCCGCTCAGCAACCTGACCACGCTGACATTGCCAGATGGGCGCAAGGTCAACCACCTGTACTACGGCAGCGGGCACCTTCATCAGCTGAACCTGGATGGCCAGGTCATCAGCGACATGGAGCGTGATGACCTGCACCGCGAGGTCTACCGCACCCAGGGCAAGCTCACCAGTTGCTTCGGCTACGACGCGATGGGACGCAAGGCTTGGCAGTTTGCTTCGACCTTGCCCGCCGACAAGCTGTCGCAGGTGCACAACACCGGCATCAATACGTCGCTGCTGGTGGAGCATGCCTACAACCCGATTCACCGTCGCTACCAGTACGATCCGGCCGGAGAACTGGTGCGCACCCTCGACAAGTTGCGTGGCGAGATCAAGTACGAGTACGAAGCCAACGGGCAGTTGCGTAGCCGTGATACCGGCTCGCTGGTAGGCAGTGAAGAGTTTCGCTACGACGCGGCGGCCAACCGCCTGGACTTCAACGCCCGGCAGTTTGACAAGGTCAAGGACAACCGGATCAAGCAGTGGCGGGATCAGGAGTACAGATACGACCCGTGGGGCAACCTGATCGAGAAGCGCTCGGGGCACAGCAAGCTGCAGCACTTTGCCTATGACTGTGAGAACCGGCTGGTTAAAGCTGAAACGTATGTCGGTGGCAGGCTGGAGAGCACCGGGCAGTACCGCTATGACAGCCTGGGGCGGCGAGTGGCCAAACAGGCTGAAATCAACGGTGAGGTGGAGCAGAAGCGCTTCCTCTGGCAAGGCTTGAGGATGCTGCGCGAGGAGACACCTGGGCGGAGCACCTTGTACCTGTATGAGCCGGTTAGCTATGCACCATTGGCGCGGGTTGATCAGGCAGAAGGGGAAGAGCAGAAGCTTTACTACTTCCACACGGACCAGATTGGTACGCCGCTGGAGCTGACGGACACCGACGGCAAGCTCGTTTGGCAGGCAACGTATCGCTCATGGGGTGAGATTGAGCAGATACCTATAAATGACGTTGAGCAAAATCTGCGCTTACAAGGCCAGTATTTTGATAGCGAAACGAAGCTTCACTATAACTTGTTTCGCTACTATGGGCCTGATGCTGGAAGGTTTTTGACTCAAGACCCGATAGGGTTAGAGGGGGGGGTAAATCTTTACAAATATGCACCTAACCCTATCGGGTGGGTGGATCCTCTTGGATTGGCCAATCTGTTTGAATTAGGCACCTATGGGGGGGTTGAATGGTGAACTCCATGTTGGAGATAATTTACAGGCACATGAGTTGCTGAGGCATGAGTTTCTTGTTCAGCAAGAAGTGGCGACAAAAGCTACACGTCTTTCTGGTAATCCTTCTATTGCGCTTGATTTAGATTACCATACACGCGGGCCAGCGAAAGATACCCGTGGCATAGGTGGGGCGCATTGGCATGAGACTCAGATAAGAGCAAGTCAAGGGCTTGGAAAGAACGATTTTGCACCTGGTCTTAAGCGAGAGTTAGATATTACATCGGGCGCATTGCGGAAGGCCGGCGTGCCGGCAAGTAGAGTAAAGGCTCTTAAGAAGCAAGCTAAGAAATTCTATCGCAGTCTTAGTGGCTGTGCAGGAGGATGATTATGAAAGTTAACAAATTAGTCTCGGTTTCAGGCAGTGGGCCATTTATCTTTGGTGGTGATAGCGCTTTTCTAATGGATTGGCCAAAAAACCCAGATGGCCAGGATTTGTTGCTTTTGTTTACTGTTGACTGTAAGTCTGCGCAGCAGTACTTAAAAAGGTCGGACCTTCCCTCTGAAGGTTTTTTGCATGTATTCTCCACATATGATTCGGACGAATATTTCATTGATTCGATTACCGCCGATGAGGTGCAGCAAAATAAAGGAATAGCTTCATATACTTACGTTGTTCATACTGACGCTACTCATTCAATTAAATCGCCTCGGCCATCAATGCCTCTTCGGTTTGCAAGTTTTGAAGAGTGCATAATTGATGATGATGAGCTATCGGTTTCTTCATTGTTCGCCCTTATTGCTCCAGCGGGTGCGCTTATACCTGAGGCGCTTTCTGATAATTACAATTTTTTATGTCAAGTGTATTCTTCTGATTTTCCTGCTCCCTTCCAGGATGCGCTTTATATGACGGATGGGGTTGGGTATTTACTTATCAATAAGCATGTCGGTAATGGCAAGAGTGATGGCTGCTTCTTTGTGCAGGTTGCTTAGAAAATTCGGGTGGAGTAGAAGCTTTTCGCGTTGATCTTTAAAAACAAAGTATACGGGACTGAGGTATAATCCCCAGTCCTGTTGGCGAAGTACTTGGTACCAACACCGAAGTGGCGTTGCAGCGCATCGAAAACGCCCTCGGCCACTTCCTGCACTTCACCCGCACACCCGACGGCACCCTGACCGACATCAAGCGCGTGGTCGACAACCAGGCCGTCGAAACCCTCACCCAGTACCGCTACGACGAACACGGCCAGCTGAGCGCGGTGATCAACCGCAACGGCGACACCGTGCGCAACTTCAGCTACGCCGAAGGCCTGATGGTAACCCACAGCAACGCCCTGGGCCTGGGCTGCCACTACCGCTGGGAAACCATGGGCGGCCAACCACGCGTGGTCGAGCACTGGACCAGCGATGGCGAGCACTACCACTTCCGCTACGACCTCGACGCCCGCACCAGCTGGGCCACCGACGTGCTCGGCCGTGAACTGGAAGTGCAGTACAACGCCGATCACCGCGTGATCGCCAGCCGTGACTACGGTGGTGAACGTTACGCCATCGAGCTGGACGAGCAGGGCAACATGGTCGGCCTGAGCCTGCCGGACGGCAACCGGCTCACGTTCCAGTACGACGAGTTCGCCCGCCTGCTCGAAGAAACCGACCCGCTCGGGCGCAAGATCCAGTACGAGTACCACCACCTGACCACGCTGGTGACCCAGGTCAGCTACCCGGATGGCAGCACCTGGCGAGCGCGCTACGACGACAAGGGCAACCTGCTCGCCGAGTTCGATGCCCTCGGCCAGATGACCGAGTACCTCAACAGCGACGACGGCCTGCCGCACACCATCATCGATGCGACCTACAAGTCCAAGTACCTGTGGTGGAACACCCTGGCCCAGGTCGAGCGCTATCAGGATTGCTCGGGCAAGAGCACTTACTACCGCTACGACGAGCGTCAGCACCTGGTAGCGGTGACCGATGCGCTGAACCAGACCACCACCCTGGAGCGCAAGCCGGACGGTGAGGTGCTGCGCATCATTCATCCGGACGGCACCAAGGAAACCTTCAGCTACAACATCTACGGCCAGGTACTCAGCCACACCGACGGCAAGGGCCAGACTACCCGCCTGATGCGCACCGCCCGTGGCCTGCCCAGCAGCCGCTAGGATGCCAAGGGCCAGCGGGTGCGTTACGAGTACGACAAGGCCATCCGCCTGACCGCGCTGGTCAACGAGAACAACGCGACCTACAGCTTTGCCTATGACGTGTCGGACCGGCTGAGCGAAGAAGTGCGGGTGGACAACCTGACCCGGCTGGATGAAATCGGCTATGGCGAAAATGCCGAGCGGCCCGAGCGGCACACCCTGTTCGAGCGCGACAGCATTGGCCGCTTGATCGCCAAGCTGAACCGCGATGCACAGCAGCAGTTCACCTACGACGAAGGCGACCGGCTGCTGAGTATCGAGCGGCACCCGAGCGGAATCGGCAAGCAGCTTGGGGTGACCGAGGAAAAGCTGGAGTACACCTACGATGTGCTGGGGCGGCTGACGCAAGAAATCACGCCCGATGGCACGCTGGGCTACGAGTACGATCCGCTCAGCAACCTGACCACGCTGACATTGCCAGATGGCCGCAAGGTCAACCACCTGTACTACGGCAGCGGGCACCTTCATCAGCTGAACCTCGATGGCCAGGTCATCAGCGACATGGAGCGTGATGACCTGCACCGCGAGGTCTACCGCACCCAGGGCAAGCTCACCAGTTGCTTCGGCTACGACGCGATGGGACGCAAGGCTTGGCAGTTTGCTTCGACCTTGCCCGCCGACAAGCTGTCGCAGGTGCACAACACCGGCATCAATACGTCGCTGCTGGTGGAGCATGCCTACAACCCGATTCACCGTCGCTACCAGTACGATCCGGCCGGAGAACTGGTGCGCACCCTCGACAAGTTGCGTGGCGAGATCAAGTACGAGTACGAAGCCAACGGGCAGTTGCGTAGCCGTGATACCGGCTCGCTGGTAGGCAGTGAAGAGTTTCGCTACGACGCGGCGGCCAACCGCCTGGACTTCAACGCCCGGCAGTTTGACAAGGTCAAGGACAACCGGATCAAGCAGTGGCGGGATCAGGAGTACAGATACGACCCGTGGGGCAACCTGATCGAGAAGCGCTCGGGGCACAGCAAGCTGCAGTACTTTGCCTATGACTGCGAGAACCGACTGGTTAAAGCTGAAACTTATGTCGGTGGCAGACTGGAGAGCACCGGGCAGTACCGTTATGACAGCTTGGGACGGCGGGTGGCCAAGCAGGTTGAAATCAATGGCGAAATCGAGCAGAAGCACTTCCTCTGGCAAGGCTTGAGGATGCTGCGCGAGGAGACGCCTGGGCAGAGTATCTTGTACCTGTATGAGCCGGGTAGCTATGCGCCGTTGGCGCGGGTTGATCAGACAGAAGGGGAAGAGCAGAAGCTTTACTACTTCCACACGGACCAGATCGGTACGCCGCTGGAGTTGACGGACAGTGATGGCAAGATCGTATGGCAGGCGACATATCGCTCATGGGGTGATGTAGAGCAGCTGGCCGTTAACGAAATCGAGCAGAATCTCCGCTTCCAAGGTCAATACTTTGATAGTGAAACGGGACTGCACTACAACACGTTCAGATTCTATGATTCCGAGGTTGGGCGTTTCATTACCCAAGACCCCATGGGGTTGGGTGGTGGCATTAATGTTTATTCGTATGCTACAAGTCCAATTCAAGAAGTTGACCCGCTAGGATGGTGCTCGACAAAGCTGGGCAAAAATATGGGGGCCAGGAAGGGTGATGGCATGGCGAATCATAACCTCATCCCTGAAGAAATCATGAAGAAGCCCCGTTATGCAAAAATGTTTAACAAGCTTCGATCAATGGGCTTTGGCGACGACGGCGCATCCAATGGAATATTCTTGCCTGGTAGCAAAAAACTGACGGAGAAAATTGACCTCCCAGGGCACTGGTCGAATCATGCTAAATATACAAAAGTAGTGGAGACTAAAGTCTCGGCGCTGAATGATGCATTTAGGGCTGGCAAAGTTTCTGATACTCAGCTGGTGCTGGGTATTGGAAAGGTTCAGAATTTCGCAAGAGAAAATCTCATGAATAATAATTTTGTAGTAGATGCTGTCACTGGGAGGCTTTTGTGAGAAATTCCAAATATTACGTTATGCGATACTGTTCGCAGGATAGTGGCTGTCCTATTGTATTGTCGGGCTTTTTCAATTGTGATGAGTTTGAGTGGGATTCTTTCGAGCTCAATCCGATGGCGCTAAACATAGAGAACAGATATTCTTTAGAGCTGTCTGGTTTGGAAATGTCGCTTGGTGATCTGGATTTTGACTATTACCAGTTGGGTGAGGCTTTTGTCTCCAAAAAGTTTTTAGGTGTCTGCGATAAGCTGGGAGCAAAGTATAAGGCTATCCCATTGGAAATTTCCTTTAAGGGGGGTTCTCGGAAAGATGAGTTTTTCATATTTCTTCCTGGTGAAAGCCTGGCGGCATTAGATAAAGCCAAGTCGGTATTCGAAGTATCTAAAGACATGGAGAGCGGCGTCGAAATTGAAAGTCCGATTTATCCAGGCTCTGTGAGTATTGATAGTATTAAGAAATTTGTCATCTCTCCAGCGCTGGATGCGGATATTTTTAGATGTCAGGAAACTTTAGAATTATTCTGCAGTGACAGGTTTAAGTCTGCTGCAGGCGATTTGAAGGGTCTTGCATTTGAGGGTGTTGATGAGCATTATGCATACGACGCTTGGGCAGAATTAAATGATATTTGATTGTATTTTGAGTTGCTTGTAAAGTCAGTGTGAGTTGCGGCTGTCAGATAGTTAGGAAGGCTCTTTAAAACTGTGAGGCAACGTTGGTGCTATCTAAACTCAGGTGGCACCATTGTTCTGCTAGGCCTTACTGGAAAATTAGTGCAGCGAGCACAACTCCGTCGCATCCAGTTGTGGAACTTGGCAGTTTAAGTTATCCCATAGATCTAGGCGAGCAGGGCAACATTGGTCGACCTGAGCCTGCCAGACGGCAACCGGCTCACGTTCCAGTACGACGAGTTCGCCCGCCTGCTCGAAGAAACCGACCCGCTCGGGCGCAAGATCCAGTACGAGTACCATCACCTGACCACGCTGGTGACCCAGGTCAGCTAGCCCGACGGCAGCACCTGGCGAGCGCGCTACGACGACAAGAGCCAGACCACCCGCCTGATGCGCACCGCCCGCGGCCTGCCCAGCAGCCGCGAGGATGCCAAGGGCCAGCGGGTGCGCTACGAGTACGACAAGGCCGTGCGCCTGACCGCGTTGGTCAACGAGAACAACGCGACCTACAGTTTTGCCTACGACGTGTCGGATCGCCTGAGCGAAGAAGTGCGGGTGGACAACCTGACCCGGCGCTTCAGCTACGAAAAGCCATTCACGGAATAATGGCAGATGAGAGAAGGGGGCTTCGTGCAGGTAGACGATGCTAAATAAAAACTGTTCGGGGGCAACTTGTGGCTAAGAATTTTATATTGACTATTTCAGACGAGTATCCGGAGGGTCACTGGCTCAAGATGAGGGTGCTGTCGGGTCAGGACTCAGGAATCTTTAAGGAAGGAGTGGTTGTAGATAAGGATATAAAAGTTTGCTTCGAGGTGGGAGAGAGAGTTAGTGCTTCAAGGCTGTTGGCTTATGACTTCTTCTTTGGCGATGGGCCCAATTTGATATCGCCACGGCTTCATAAACTGATGATCCGAGAAAATATTTCTGGCGTTCAGTTTGTAGATGCCGATCTCGTGCTGAATGGGGAGTCTCATGCCGGCTATAAAATATTAAATGTGATAGATAGATCGCCTGCATTTAACTTGAAAGAATCAGTAAGCGAGCCATTGCTTAGCTATATGCCTGATGGTCCAAGATGGTTCAGTAAGGTTATTTTGGATGATAATACTTATCTCTCTAGCGACATTGTTAGGGCTAAAGAAGAAAGCGCTACGATTGTAGCGACTGCTCGTGTTAAGTCTGTTTTCGAGAGTAACTCAATTTGTGGTGTGCAGTTCGCGGTTTAGATGGCTGTAAGCTTGACAGTTTCGGTGCTGGTGGAACCAATATTATTGAGCGGCATATTTTATCAAATGCAACAGGCCGTACGCTAGGCTCTGTACGAAAAGCCTTGATACTCGGTGATGCTGCGTTGAAAATAGCCTCGGAATGCTCATTTACAATCCGTAAACTCCGCTTCCTCGGCTGTTTTCGCCTACCCGACCACTTTTTTATACAGACCCTAAAGTGCAAATATTGTGAAATTGAGGTGAGATGAAATGAATTGGTCTGACTCCTTGAAAGTACGTATTGTAAATGAACTCAAAGGTTATGATGTTTATTTTTCAGCTGAAGAGGTCCCCTCAGAGATAAACCTTCCCGAACAGTGGCGCGGCTTTGGATTTTCGAATCGCGGAGGGGAGGGCATGCCGGCAGAGTGGGCGAATTTTGCTGAACATTTGCCGTGGGTAAGTGCATGGCTCGATAAGTGTGTACTGGGAACTGTCTTTGCGGTCAGCGATAGACCATATCTAATGTACGTCTATAGTGAGAATGGCGATTTGTGGTTTTATATGGGGGGTGTGCCGCTGGAACTTGAGCAATCAGTCAATGATAGGATTCAATGGATGCCACGAAGACTCAAGGCGTTCTATACGAACTTGCACAATGGTTTTGGATTTTATATTGGCTGCACCATGGGGCCATCCAGAATAGAAGACTTTGTTTCGATCAAAGACCTGTGTGATGAAGAATATCCAGCGCTTCCTGATATGACAGGCGTTTTTTCCAGCGGAGCGGGTGATTATTTATCATTGACCAAGCCTCCGGCTGAGGGTGAGGCTTTGATATGGTGGCATGAGGAGCCAGAAATACCGACACGAAATATCGATTTGTGGGATGTCATGGACTCTTGGATGTCAATATTCTTGGAGAATTCTGATTCTAATGAATCTGTCTTGGTTTAGCTGCAGGGCTCTGAGTTAAGACTTTTTTGAAAGCATTCACCAATTTTTTGTTTTAGTGATTTCGAGTTTATTGTGATTGATGATACTTGCTTTCCGTGGTTTGAATTTTCTTCGCTTTGCATGTGGGAGTGAAGTCTTTAGGTACGATAGGGTTGTCGGATATTACGCTATTTACTGATGATGGCGAGAAATTGGCTACACGTGTAGGGCTCTGTGCTGGGGCTTTGGTCGAAGAGGCCTTCTAGGAAAAATTCAATAGCCTCAGCAGCTTTCTTTATCCGAAGAACTGGAAGTACAGTACAACGCCGACCACCGCGTCATAGCCAGTCGTGACTACGGTGGCGAGCGTTACGCCTTCGAGCTGGACGAGCAGGGCAACATGATCGGCCTGAGCCTGCCGGACGGCAAAGTAGGGCATCTCGATCGTGCAGTTTAGGTAAAACGCGTTTTATTCTGTGAGCAAGCAGCCAAGGCTGTGATAATGGAGGGCAATCACAAGGGCCATGCCATGCTGACCATCTCCAACAACGTGCATCTGCCAGACGCCGACATCGAACTGACCTACATCCGCGCGCAAGGCGCAGGTGGTCAGAACGTCAACAAGGTGTCCAGCGCCGTGCACCTGCGCTTCGACATTCGCGCCTCGTCGCTGCCCGAGTTTTACAAGGAGCGATTGCTGGCACTGCGTGACAGTCGCATCACCGGCGACGGCGTGTTGATCATCAAGGCCCAGCAGTACCGCACCCAGGAGCAGAACCGCACTGACGCACTGGCGCGTCTTGCCGAGTTGATCATCGCTGCCGGCAAGACCGAGAAAAAGCGCCGCCCCACCAAGCCTACCCTCGGCTCGAAGACCCGCCGCCTCGAAGGCAAAGCCAGGCGCAGCACGGTCAAGGCGGGGCGGGGCAAGGTGGAGTTCTAGGTCTCTACGAAATCCCGAAAAACCAACCGTCGATTTCCCGGTTGATCAGAGATCATGGAGGCACTGGTACAGTGAATTCAAACGGAGTTTGAAATGCTCTCAAGGACGACCAAACGCAAGAAAAAACCACCGCACCCCGGCGGTGAAGTACACGACCACCTCGTAGAAATGGATTTCTGGGTCAAGTGCGCCTACCTGTTCACACCGGCCTTCCTGGCGCTTTTTGCCGGCCTCGATGCTGTGGGAATAGCCCTCTTCATCTACCCCGTGATCAGCATCATCTACTTCATCATCCGCCACCGTTATCTGAAAAGCCTACCGCCGGAGAAGCTGGTCGATGTGGTCCCCTGGAGTTACATCTATGAAGGGCGAAGCCTGTCCCTGATCATCTTGAACTTCTGCGTTCTGGCATGTGGGTACGCACTCTACAATCACTTTTTCTAAGGTGGTTCCACTGGGCGGAACCACATTCGTTTGTACTCCCTCGCCACTCGCGCTTATCTGTCGCCAAGCACGACCTGCCTTTCCCGTCGTGATCTCAAGCGAACAACAAGAACGGGACCCACCCGCGCGAGGAGATTCCCCATGCAGCGACACCAGCACATCCTGGCCTGGCTCAATGACGTGGCCAGCGACCTGCACGCCATCCGCCACGATATCCACGCTCACCCTGAACTCGGTTTCGAAGAAAGCCGCACCTCGGCCCTGGTCGCCACGCTGCTGCAGCAGTGGGGCTACGAGGTGCACACCGGCATCGGCAAGACTGGTGTGGTCGGCGTGCTGCGCAACGGAAACAGCCCGCGCAAGCTGGGCTTGCGTGCCGACATGGACGCGTTGCCGATCCATGAGGCCACGGGCGCTGCCTACAGCAGCCGCCACCAGGGCTGCATGCACGCCTGTGGCCACGATGGCCACACCACCATGCTGCTGGGCGCGGCGCGCTACCTGGCGGCGACGCGGCAGTTCGATGGCACGCTGACGTTGATCTTCCAGCCGGCCGAGGAGGGCCAGGGTGGTGCCGAGGCGATGCTTGCCGATGGGCTGCTGGAGCGCTTCCCCTGTGATGCACTGTTCGGCATGCACAACATGCCGGGGCTGCCGGCTGGGCACCTGGGCTTGCGTGAGGGGCCGATGATGGCCTCGCAAGACCTGCTGACCGTGATCATTGAAGGCGTCGGCGGGCATGGTTCGATGCCGCACCTGACGGTCGACCCGCTGGTGGCAGCGGCCAGCGTGGTGATGGCGTTGCAGACGGTGGTGGCACGCAACATTGATGCGCAAGAGGCGGCGGTGGTCACGGTCGGCGCGCTGCAGGCGGGCGAGGCGGCCAACGTGATTCCACAACAAGCGCTGCTGCGCCTGAGCCTGCGTGCGCTGGATGCCAAGGTGCGGGCGCAGACCCTGGAACGGGTGCGGGCGATCATCGTCAGCCAGGCCCAGAGCTTTGGCTGCACGGCCAGCATCGAGCACCGCCCGGCGTACCCGGTGCTGGTCAACCATGCCGCCGAGAACGCCTTCGCCCAGCAGGTTGGTGAAGCGCTGCTGGGCGCCGACAAGGTCGATGGCAACACCCGCAAGCTGATGGGCAGCGAGGATTTTGCCTGGATGCTGCAACGCTGCCCGGGCGCCTACCTGTTCATCGGCAATGGCGAGCAGCGGCCGATGGTGCACAACCCTGCGTACGACTTCAACGACGACATCCTGCTGACCGGCGCCGCCTACTGGGGCGCGCTGACCGAGAGCTGGCTCAAGCCGGCCTGATTGCCCTGTATTGACGACTGCCGCTGGGAACCCGGGCGCCGCTGCGCCTGGGCGATCACTTGAACAGAAGATGGAGTGTTCCGCATGCAGATTTCCAATACAGGCGCGTCGCGTACCCGGCAAGTGGTCGCGGCGGTCATCGGCAATGCGCTGGAGTGGTATGACTTTATCGTGTATGGCTTTCTGGCAAGCATCATCGCCCGCCAGTTCTTCCCCTCGGACGACGAATACGCCTCGCTGCTGATGGCCCTGGCCACGTTCGGCGTGGGCTTTTTCATGCGCCCGGTGGGTGGGGTGCTGCTGGGAGTGTATTCCGACCGCAAGGGGCGCAAGGCGGCGATGCAGCTGATCATCCGCCTGATGACCGTGTCGATCGCCATGATCGCCTTTGCCCCCAGCTACCTGGCCATCGGCATGGGCGCGCCGCTGCTGATCGTGGTCGCGCGCATGCTGCAGGGCTTTGCCACTGGCGGCGAGTACGCCAGCGCCACGGCGTTTCTGGTGGAGAGCGCGCCGGCCAACCGCAAGGGCCTGTATGGCTCGTGGCAGCTGGTGGGGCAGTGCCTGGCAGTGTTTTCCGGGGCGGCGATGGTGGCGCTGGTCACCCACTTGTGCACGCCCGAGGCGCTGGACAGCTGGGGCTGGCGGATACCGTTCGTGCTCGGCTTGCTGATTGGCCCGGTGGGGCTGTGGATTCGCAAGCACATGGAAGAACCCGAGGAATTCCTGGAGGCGCGCAAGCAGGCCAAGGGCCAGGCGCCGAGCCTGTGGCAGGTGCTGCGTGAACACCGCCGCAGCCTGCTGGTGTCGATGGGCCTGGCTTGTGGCGCGACGGTGTCGTTCTACGTGGTGCTGGTGAACATGCCGACCTTCGCCCACAAGAACCTCGGCCTGCCGCTGGACCAGGTGCTGCTGGTGCAGATGCTCGCTGTGGGCCTGATGACCGTGGTGATTCCGCTGTCTGGCGCGCTGTCGGACCGGCTCGGCCGGCGGCCGGTGCTGATGGCCTTCACCCTGGCGTTCTTCGTCATGGTCTACCCGCTTTATGTGTGGGTGGCCGCGGCGCCGTCGATCGAACGGCTGCTGGTGATGCAGCTGCTGCTATGCAGCGCCATCGGTGGTTTCTTCGGGCCCGCGCCGACCGCGCTGGCCGAGCAGTTCCCGGTCGAGGTGCGTTCCACGGGCGTGTCGGTGGCCTACAACGTGGCGGTGATGGTATTCGGCGGCTTCGCGCCGCTGATCGTCACCTGGCTGAGCAAGGTGCTGGGCACGCCGGTGGCGCCGTCGTTCTACGTGCTGTTCGCCTGCCTGCTGACCCTGCTCGGCACCTACTGCCTGAAAGAAGCACCGCGCGCCGGCAAGGCCGTCGCTTTCAACCTTGGAGTAAAACCGTGAACGCGTTAGCTATCGACCCCATCGTCGCCCTCGACGCCGAGGCCTTGTCCCGGGCCATCCATGCACGCCAGGTAGCGTGCCGCGAGGTGATGCAGGCTTACCTGGGCCATATCGAGCGCTGCAACCCGCAGGTCAATGCACTGGTGTCGTTGCGCGCAGCTGAAGCTTTGCTGGCCGAGGCCGATGCCTGCGACCGTGAACTGGCGCGCGGCCAGTCGCGGGGCTGGATGCATGGCATGCCCCAGGCGATCAAGGACCTGGCCGCCACGGCCGGGCTGCGCACCACGCTGGGTTCGCCGCTGTTCGCCGAGCAGGTGCCGGCGCACGACGCCATCAGCGTGGCGCGGGTGCGGGCGAACGGGGCGATCATCATCGGCAAGAGCAACGTGCCGGAGTTCGGCCTGGGCTCGCAGAGCTACAACACGCTGTTCGGCACCACCACCAATGCCTACGACCACAGCCGCGTGGCCGGAGGCAGCAGCGGTGGCGCGGCGGCGGCACTGGCCATGCGCCTGCTGCCGGTGGCCGATGGCAGCGACATGATGGGCTCGCTGCGCAACCCGGCGGCGTTCAACAACGTGTTCGGCCTGCGCCCGTCGCTAGGCCGGGTGCCCTATGGGCCGACGCCGGAGCTGTTCGTGCAGCAGCTGGCCACCGAGGGGCCGATGGGGCGCAGCGTGACCGATGTCGCCCGCTTGCTGACGGTGCAGGCCGGGCATGATCCGCGGGTGCCGTTGTCGCTGAATGATGGCGGGCGGGATTTCGCGGTGGGGCTGCAGCGCGATTTCAAAGGGGCGCGGATTGGCTGGCTGGGTGACTACGACGGCTATCTGCCGATGGAAGATGGCGTGCTGGGGCTGTGCGAAGCAGCCCTGGCCGATTTCGCCGAGCTTGGCTGCACCGTCGAGGCCTGCCAGCCCGCGTTCGATCAGGCGCGGTTGTGGCAATGCTGGCTTACCCACCGCCACTTCCTGGTGCACGGCAACCTGGCGGCGGCCTATGCCGACCCGGGCAAACGGGCGATGCTGAAGCCCGAGGCGCAATGGGAAGTGGAGGGCGGCCTGCAGCTCAGTGCTGCTGCGGTGTATCAGGCGTCGCTGGACCGCAGCGCGTGGTACCAGGCCATGCAGAAACTGTTCGAGCGTTACGATTTCCTGCTGTTGCCTGCGGCCCAGGTGTTCCCTTTCGACGCAGCCCAGGCGTGGCCGAAGGTGGTTGGGGGACGCACCATGGACACCTACCACCGCTGGATGGAGGTGGTGATCGGGCCGACCCTGGCCGGCTTGCCGAGCATGAGTGTGCCGGTCGGTTTCAATGCGGCGGGGCTGCCGACGGGCCTGCAGATCATAGGCCCGGCCCAGGCCGACCATGCCGTGCTGCAGCTGGCCTACGCCCATGAACAGCTGACCCGCTGGGTGGAACGGCGCCCGCCGCCAAGCCTGCTGGAGCGGTGAGGGGGCTGGCCCGGCCCGTATCTTGCTGGGCATGATGACCATCCACGCACAGACAGGGAGGTCGGACACATGGGCACAGCGACAGACAGCGGTGGCGTGCGCTCGGTGGAGCGCGCGCTGGCCATCGTCGAACTGCTTGGCGAGCATCAGGCCCTGGGGCTGGAGGAGCTGCATTACCTCACCGGCCTGCCCAAGGCCACGGCCTCGCGCATGCTCGCCACCTTGCAGGAGCAGGGTTGGGTCTACCGCGGCCTGAGCGACCGGCGCTACCGGCTGTGCGCCCGCCGCCTGTTTGGCGACCGCCAGCAGCGTTTCAAGCGCCAACTGGTGGAAAGCGCCGCGCCATTGTTGCTGGAATTGAGCGAGCGCACCGGGCTGGTGGTCGACCTGTCGTGCTTCGACGGCGAGCGGCTGGAGGTGATGGAAAGCGCGATTCCCCAGGTGTTGCGCAAGCGTTATCCGAACAACTGCCAGATCGTCGGCCAGCATGCCAGCCTGTTCCATTCGGCGATGGGCCGCGCGTGCCTCAAGGAGCTCGCGGTGGATGAAGTGCAGCGCCTGGCCCAGCATGAGCGGGTAGGTGGTGAAGCGTTGATGCGTGACCTGGAAGGGGATGTGCAGAAGGGCTTTGGCCAGCGCACCGAGGGCTATTGGGAGTATCCGGTGCGCCTGCCGTTCCTGATCCGCGCGATTGCCTTGCCGGTGCGGGTGCAGGGGCAACTGGCCGGGAGCATTGCCTTGCACTGGCCGCTGGACCAGGCGCCGGTGGAGCAGGTGCTGAGTTTGCACCTGAACAGCCTGGCGGCGACTGTTGGGGAAGTGCAGCATGCTTTGGTGGGTTAGGGGTGTTTGGCGGTAGATTATTGGTGGGTTCGAGACCGAGCGCCGCCCGCGCGGCGCATCGCGGATAAATCCGCTCCTACATTTTTTGCAACGTGCCGAACCTGTCACGCCATCGTTGCCCGCCTTGGCGCATGACTTGAGCCCACAAACAAGGCAGACAACCATGGCCTCACAGGCATGGCCACGTTGCAACAAATGTAGGAGCGGATTTATCCGCGATGCGCCGCGCGGGCGGCGCTCGATCTCCCTGGCGCTATAGAATCAAAGGCATGCACCCTGCAATTACCTCCCCAAAGGTAACCCCATGCTGGTCATCGAGCACCTGCACAAGTCTTTTCCCACTGCCCAAGGCCCACTCCAGGTCCTGCGCGGCGTCGACCTGACCCTGTCGCGTGGCAGCAGCCTGGCCCTGATGGGCGAGTCCGGCAGTGGCAAAAGCACTTTGTTGCACCTGGTCGCCGGCCTCGACCGCGCCGACAGTGGGCGCATCCTCATCGACGGTACCCCCCTGCACGGCCACGGCGAGGCCGCCCTGGCCCGTTGGCGGCGCGAGGGCATCGGCCTGGTGTTCCAGCAATACAACCTGATCAGCAGCCTCGACGTGGCAGCCAACCTGGCCTTCCAGGCGAGCCTGGCCAAGCGTCACGACCCGAAGTGGCTGGCCTACCTGGCCCAACGCCTGGGTTTGGCGGCCTTGCTCGATCGTTACCCGGAGCAGCTGTCTGGCGGCCAGCAGCAACGGGTCGCCATCGGCCGCGCACTGGCCAGCCGGCCGGCGTTGTTGCTCGCCGACGAACCCACCGGCAGCCTCGACGAAGCCAGCAGCGACGAAGTGCTGGCCTTGCTCCTGCAACTGGTCGGCGAGGCCGGCAGCAGCGTGCTGATGGTGACCCACAGCCCGCGCTTGGCCGCCTGCCTGCAGCAACGCTGCGTGCTGCATCAGGGCCGGGTGCAAAGCTGATGAACGACCTGCTGATAACCCTGCAGGCGCTGGGCAGCCACTGGTGGCGCCACCGCTTGCAGTGCATCAGCATCTTCACCGGCTTGTGGCTGGCCACCGCCTTGTGGACCGGCGTGCAGGCGCTCAACGCCCAGGCGCGCAGCGATTATGCCCAGGCCAGCGCCGTGTTGAGCGGGCCGGCGCATCAGCAGATCGTCGCCCGCGACGGGCAGCGATTCGATCAGGCGCTGTACGTACAACTGCGCAGGCAAGGCTGGCAAGTCACGCCCGTGCTGGAAGGGCGCTTGCGCCTGGCCGGTGAGCCGGCCGTTTCCATCAGGCTGATCGGCATCGAGCCGTTGAGCATGCTGCCTGGCATGGCTGTCGCAGGTGCCGACCCGGCGAGTTTCGATCTGCCGGCCTTCATCGGTACACCGGGGCAGGCCTGGGTCGGGCCGGATACCTTGCGCCAACTGGCGGGCAAGCTGCGCACGGCCGATGGGCAGGCGTTGCCGCCACTGACCTTGAATGAGCACCTGGCGCCCGGCGTGATGCTGGTCGATATCGGGGTGGCCCAGGCCTTGCTCGACGCACCGGGGCAGCTGTCGCGGCTGATCAGCGACACCGACCAGCCGTTGCCGCAGGCCTTCGCCGAGCAATTGAAAGTGCAGCCAGCGGGCGATGACACCGACCTGCAACGCCTGACCGCGAGCTTTCATCTCAACCTCACGGCCCTCGGCCTGCTGGCGTTCGTGGTCGGGCTGTTCATTGCCCATGCCGCCATCGGCCTGGCGCTGGAGCAGCGACGAGGCCTGATGCGTACCCTGCGCGCTTGCGGTGTGAGCCTGAAGGTGTTGCTGGCGGCGTTGGCCCTGGAGCTTGGGCTGTTCGCCTTGGCCGGCGGCCTGGCAGGCGTGGCGGCAGGTTACCTGCTGGCCGCGCTGCTGCTGCCCGACTTCGCTTCCAGCCTGCGCGGCCTGTATGGCGCCCAGGTGTCCGGGCACCTGCATCTGCCGCTGTTCTGGTGGCTGGTGGGTATTGCCGTGAGTCTGCTCGGCGCACTGCTGGCCGGCATCGACAGCCTGTTGCGCGCAGCGCGGTTGCCGTTGCTGGCGTTGGCTCAACCGCAGGCCTGGCGGTTGGCACAGTTGCCCTGGTTGAAGCGCCAGGCGCTGGCCGCCGCAGCCCTGGGCTTGCTGGCCCTGGGCTGTGGCGTTTTCGGCAGTAGCCTGGCCAATGCTTTCGCCATGCTTGCTGCGTTGCTGCTGGCGGCGGCTCTGTTGTTGCCGGGTGCGCTGGCCCTGCTGCTCGCCGGCTTGGGCAGGCACGGTCGGCGGCCGCTGGCGCAGTGGTTTATCGCCGACAGCCGCCAGCAATTGCCGGCGCTGAGCCTGGCACTGATGGCGCTGTTACTGGCATTGGCTGCCAGTGTCGGCGTGGGCGGCATGACCGAAGGGTTCCGCCGCACTTTCGTAGACTGGCTCGACCAGCGCCTGGCCGCCGACCTGTATGTCACACCCCGCGACAGCACGCAGGCGCTGGAGATCTACCAGGACCTGCAGCAAGACCCAGACGTCAATGCCGTGCTGCCAGGCTGGCGGGTGGAATGGCGCCTGCAGCATTGGCCGGTGCAGGTGCAAGGGGTGATCGATCATCCGTTCTACCGCAACCACTGGCCTTTGCTGGAGCAGGCTGCGGACGCCTGGGCGCAGGTAGCCAGCGGGCAGGGTGCGATGCTCAGTGAACAATTGGCGCGGCGCCTTGGGTTGGGCATCGGGGATACCGTGCAGTTGCCGGGCGAACCGCCGCAGGGCATGCGGGTGGTGGGCATTCACGCCGACTATGGCAACCCCAAAGGGCATGTGCTGGTCAATGCCGACTGGTTGCGCCGGCACGCGCCGACGGCCAGCCTGAGCGGCCTGAGCCTGCTGATCCGGCCCGGGCAGGTCGCGCAGGTCAAGGGCGCCTTGCAGCAGCGCTACGGCCTGGACGAATCGCAACTGGTCGAGCAGGCCAGCCTGAAAACCTGGTCGACGCAGATATTCAGCCGTACCTTCGCTGTCACCGCCGCCCTTAACAGCCTTACCCTCGGCGTCGCTGGCGTGGCGCTGTTCATTAGCCAGCTGACCCTGGGCCAGCAGCGCCTGGGGCAGCTGGCTCCGCTCTGGGCGTTGGGCGTGCCGCGCCGTCGGCTGGCCTGGCTGAGCTTGGGCCAGACGCTGATGCTCAGCGGCTTTACCATACTGCTGGCCATCCCGCTCGGGTTACTGCTGGCCTGGTGCCTGGTGGCGGTGGTGAATGTGCAGGCATTCGGCTGGCGGCTGCCCTGGCACGTGTTTGCCAGCCAGCTGGTGCAACTGGCCGGACTTGGCGTGTTGACCAGCCTTTTGGCCAGCGCCTGGCCGTTGTGGCAATTGGCACGGCGCCAGCCCAGTGAGCTGTTGCGGCGGTTCGCCGATGAGGCTTGATGCCTGGCTGTTGCTGGCCTGCCTGCTGCTGGCCGGGTGCGACGCGCCTGCGCCGCCGGCCGCGAGTTATGCAGGGCTCGGAGCCGAGGCGGCGGCGTTCAAGCAGGTCACGCGCAACACTGCGCTGGTGTTCCCCCGCGACCACGGCGCCCACGACGGCTATCGCATCGAATGGTGGTATGTCACCGCCAACCTGCGTGATGCCCAGGGCCGCGACTGGGGCGTGCAATGGACACTGTTCCGTTCAGCCCTGCGCCCCGGCCCCGAAACGCACGGTTGGAACAGCCCCAACCTGTGGATGGGCCATGCTGCGCTGACCGACCCGGGCGGCCACCAGGTCGGCGAAACGCTGGCACGGGGCGGCATCGGCCAGGCCGGTGTCGAAACCGGGCCGTTCCGGGCCTGGATCAACGACTGGTCGCTGCAAGGCGATGACAACATCCAGCGCTTGCAGATGCGTGCCAGCGGCCAGGGCTTTCGCTACGACCTGACCCTGGCCAGCGACAAGCCGCTGGTGTTGCACGGCGACCGTGGTTACAGCGAAAAGTCCGGCAAGGGCCAGGCTTCGTACTACTACAGCCAGCCGTTCTACCAGGTCAGTGGCGAGGTCGAGCGGGACGGGCAGCGCATTGCGGTAACCGGGCAGGCCTGGCTTGACCGGGAGTGGAGCAGCCAGCCGTTGGCGGCCGGGCAAAGTGGCTGGGACTGGTTTTCGTTGCACCTGGGCAGTGGCGCCAAGCTGATGCTGTTTCAGGTGCGTGAAGACCAGGGGCAGCCGTACCGGGCTGGCACCTGGGTTGGCCCTGACGGGCAGGTACGCGCGCTGCAAGGGGCTGAGGTCGAGCTGACACCGCTGGCCTGGGCCAACCAGGATAACGGCAAGCGCGTGCCGACCCGCTGGCGGGTTCAAGTGCCCTCGGTGCAATTGGATGTGCAGGTCGAGGCAGTGCAGGCCAAGGCCTGGATGGGGACGCGGTTCCCATACTGGGAAGGGCCGGTGCGGGTGAATGGCAGCGTACAAGGGCGGGGGTATCTGGAGATGACGGGGTACTAGCGCAGCGCAGTATTGATGCTGATGGCCTCTTCGCGGCTAAAGCCGCTCCTACAGGTGCGGTGTGAGCGCTGTGGGGGCGGCTTTAGCCGCGAAGATGCCGGCACCGGCAGCACATCACCCGGGTTTTTCAACGCGAAACGCGCTCGGGCTCACCCCGCACTGCTTGCGAAAGAACCGGCTGAAGTACCCCACATCGGCAAACCCCAGTTCATGGGCAATCTGCTTCACACTTGCATCCGAATGCCCCAGCACCCGCTTGGCCTCCAGCACCAGCCGGGCATTGATCACATTCATCGGGGTCATGCCCAGGTGCTCTTGGCACAAGCGCCCGAGGGTCGCCAGGGTCATGCCCAGTTCACCGGCATAGAAGCCCAGTGGCCGGTGCTCGCGGTAATGCCTGTCCACCAGCTCCCGAAACCCGGTCAGTTGCTGGCTGCGCCGTGACGCTGGGCGGTGCGCCGGGTCGGGCGCCTCCTGCCCATGGCGCAGGGCCTGGATCAGCAGGGCCAGCAGCAACGCCATGCTGCTGGCCACGTGCTCGCGGGCGCGGTTGTGGTATTCCTCGCGCAGGGCAAGGCACAGCGGCAGCAGCGGGTCGTCCTCGGTGGGCCAACGGGGCAGGGCGATGACCTGCGGCTTGCGGATCGCTGCCAGCAAGTTGGGCGCGAGCACCTGGGCGATGCTCTCCAGTGGCGGCTGGGCGGCGGTGATCACCTGGCCTTCGACCTGGCCGGCCCAGTGGAAGCCATGCACCACCTGCGCGGGCACATAGACCACAGAGGGTGCGCAAACCTGCACTCGCTCGCTGTCGAACAGCACTTCGCCGCTGCCGCTCTGCAGGTACAGCAACTGCAGCAGGCCGTCGTGGCGGTGTGCGGCGATTTCCCAGTTGTGCGCGCCGGAGCGCTGGGAGATCTGCTCCACATGCAAGGACTCGTGCCACACCGGCTGTGCGGTTTCACCGTACAGGGCGTAGTTGGGGATCTTGTTCATGTTGTTGTAATTGTTCTGGTCGCTACCTGGCCACTGTGCCACAGCCAGATGCAGGCTTCAGGTGCCTGGCACAAAATTGACCGGAATGTGGCGACGCTTGCAGGTTTTGTCCATTCTGCCGGCCGCCCCCTCAGCCCTAGGCTGTTCACCAGATCAAGCGACACTCTGGAGAGCAGCATGCATAACAACAAGATTTCCTCCACCTGGCTGGGCCTGGACTCAGCCGTTTGCGTGGTCACCGGTGCAGCCGGTGGCATCGGTGCGGCGCTGGCCGCCGCGCTGGTCGAGCAACAGGCCCATGTGGTGCTGCTGGACCGTGATTTCGACAAATGCCGGGAGCTTGCCGCCAGCCTGGGCGAGCACAGTGCCGGTGAAGTCAGCGCACTGGTTTGCGACATCGCCGACCCGGCCAGCGTCGAGAAGGCCGCGGCCCAGGTGCAGGCGCTGCACGGGCGCTGCGATGTGCTGGTGAACAATGCCAGCGTGCTGCGCCCCGGGGCGCTGGAAACGTTGAGCCTGGAGCAATGGAACCAGGTACTGGCGGTCAACCTCAGCGGTTACCTGCTGTGCGCGCAAGCTTTCGGCCGCTCGATGCTTGCCCGTGGCCAGGGGCGTATCGTGCATGTGGCGTCGATCGCCGCGCATTACCCGCAGCCCAACAGTGGCGCCTACAGCGCGGCCAAGGCTGGGGTCAGCATGCTGTCGCGGCAGATTGCCGTGGAGTGGGGGCCGCGTGGGGTGCGCAGCAATGCCGTGTGCCCGGGGTTGATCCGCACGCCGCTGTCGGCGGCGTTCTACGCCGACCCGCAGGTCGAACGCCAGCGCAGCGCGATGACCGCCAACCAGCGTATCGGCGAGCCGCAGGATATCGCCGATGCCGTGCTGTTCCTCGCCAGCCCCCGCGCCGACTACATCAATGGCGCCGAACTGACCGTGGATGGCGGCCTGGAGAGCATGCCCATGGCGCTGATCCCGCGCCCCGGCTTCGAGGGGGCGAAGGCATGAACACGCGCAGCTGCGATGTGCTGGTGATCGGCGCCGGGGCCGGTGGCCTGGCGACGGCGATCACGGCCAGGAAGCATGGCCTGGACGTGCTGGTGATCGAGAAGGACGACTGCTTTGGCGGTACCACGGCGTTTTCCGGTGGTGTGCTGTGGGTGCCGGGCAACCGGTATGACCAGAATGGCAGCCATGAGCACGCGTTGACCTACCTGCGCAACGAAACCGGCGCCTGTTTCGACGCCGCTGGTGTCGAGGCGTTCTTGCAACATGGGCCGCAGATGGTGGAGTTTTTCGAGCGCGAGACCACGGTCAAGTTCGTCCCCACGTTGTACCCGGACTATCATCCGCAAGTCGAGGGCGGTGCCGATATCGGCCGCTCGATCCTGGCCGCGCCCTACGACATCCGCGGCCTCGGGGCGGACATGGCAAGGCTGCGCCCGCCGCTGAAAACCATCACCTTCATCGGCATGATGTTCAACTCGTCGAATACCGACCTCAAGCACTTCTTCAACGTCACCCGTTCGCTGGCCTCGTTCAGCTACGTGGCCAAACGGCTGCTGACCCACTTCAAGGAACTGCTGCTGTACCGTCGCGGCACCCAGGTCACCAGCGGCAATGCCCTGGCGGCGCGGCTGGTGAAGTCGGCGCTGAACCTCGGCATCCCGATCCTTACCGGTACCCCGGCGCGGCAGCTGTTGCGCGAGGGCGGGCGGGTAAGCGGGGCGCTGGCTCAGCAGCAGGGCGGTGAGTTACGGATTGAGGCGCGGCGCGGGGTGGTGCTGGCGTGCGGTGGGTTCTCCCATGACGTGCAGCGTTTGCGAGAGGCATACCCCCACGTACGCCGGGGCGGTGAGCATTTTTCGCCGGTGCCGGCGGGTAATACCGGCGACGGTGCTCGCATGGCCGAGGCTCAGGGCGGCAAGGTGGATATCTGCCTGCAAGCGGCAGCGGCCTGGATGCCGGTCTCGAAGGTGCCGATGGCCGGTGGCAAGTATGTGGCGTTCCCGCATCTGCTTGATCGCTACAAGCCTGGGGTGATCGGCGTGCTGCGCAGCGGCCAGCGCTTCACCAATGAATCCAACTCGTACCACGATGTCGGCGCGGCACTGATCGAAGCCTGTGCCGACCAGCCGGAAACCGCCATGTGGCTGGTCTGCGACCGGCGCACCCTGGCCAAGTACGGCCTGGGCTACGCCAAACCTGCGCCGATGCCGCTGGGGCCGCTGCTGCGCAATGGCTACCTGCTCAAGGGCAAGACCCTCGCCGAGCTGGCGGCCAAGGCGGGCATCGATGGCCAAGGCCTGGCGCGCACGGTGCGCGAATACAACCTTGGCGCAGTGCACGGTGAGGACCGGCAGTTCGGCCGTGGCAGCACCACCTTCAACCGCTACCTGGCCGACCCTCAACACCAGCCCAACCCGTGCGTGGCGCCGCTGGGTGACGGGCCGTACTTTGCGGTGAAGGTGGTCATGGGCGACCTGGGCACCTTCGATGGCATCCGTACCAGCGTGGTCGGCGAGGTACTCGATGGCGAACGGCGCGCCATCCCAGGGCTGTACGCGGTGGGCAACGACCGGGCCAGCATCATGGGCGGCAACTACCCCGGCGCGGGCATTACCTTGGGGCCGATCATGACCTTCGGCTACATCACCGGCCGGCACCTGGCCGGGGTCGAGCAGGGGCTGGCCAGTGCCCACCCGGCGCGGGAGGTGGCGTGATGGACAAGGCGATTGTCGACCACCGTATCTACACCATCCGGCCGCGCTGCATGGCGGCGTTTCTCGAAGCCTTCGAGCAATTGGCAATGCCCATTTTGCGCCGGCATCTGGGCACACCGCTTGGCTTCTACGTCAGCAGCATCGGGCCGCTGAACCAGGTGGTGCATCTGTGGGGCTATGACAGCCTGGCGGATTTCGAGCGGCGCAGCGCGGCGCGCGATGCCGACCCGGACTTTGCCCCGTACCTGCAGGCCACCCGCGACCTGGTGGTGGCGCAGGAGACGCGGATCATCAAGCCGGTGCACCTGTGTAACAGCGCCATGGCTTGACTGGGACCCTGTGGGGGCGGGTTTACCCGCGAAAGCGCTGGTGGGTTCAACGACGCATTCGCGGGTGAACCCGCTCCCACAAATACCGCGCATTACCCCCAATAAAAACAACAAGAGGTAAGGCAAATGAGCACTCCAATCGACATACGCCAACTGATCGACCAGCAATCCATCGGTGCCTATCAGAAATGGGTGGTTTTCCTCGGCTTCCTGATCATCGCCCTGGACGGTCTGGACGTCGCCATCATCGGCTTCATCGCCCCGCAACTGAAAAGCGAATGGCACCTCGGCGCCCAGGCCCTTGGCCCGGTGCTCAGTGCCGCGCTGATCGGCCTGGCCCTCGGCGCCCTGGTTGCCGGCCCCCTGGCTGACCGTTACGGGCGCAAGGCAGTGCTGCTCGGCAGCGTACTGCTGTTCGGCCTGTGGACCTTGGCCTCGGCCTTTTCCCCGAACCTGGAAACCCTGGTCGCCCTGCGCTTTCTCACCGGCCTGGGCCTGGGCGCGGCGATGCCCAACGCCAGCACCCTGGTCAGCGAATACGCCCCGGCGCGCAGCCGCTCGCTGCTGATCACCCTGGCTTTCTGCGGTTTCTCGCTGGGTGCGGCGCTGGGCGGCTTCGTCAGCGCCTGGATGATCCCCAACCTGGGTTGGCGCAGTGTGCTGGCCCTGGGCGGGGTGTTGCCGCTGCTGGTCTTGCCGTTATTGTGCTGGCGCCTGCCCGAGTCGGTGACCTTCCTGGTCAGCCAGGGCGCCGACCCGCAGCGTATCCGGCGTATCGTCCAGCGCCTGGCACCGGCACACTGCGGCCCCGACAGCACCTTCGTTGTCCCCGCCGCCAGCGCGCACAAGGGCGGCGCCATCGTCACCATCCTTTCGCCACGCTACCGCTTCGGCACGCTGATGCTGTGGACCGGCTATGTGCTGGCGCTGTTCCTGGTCTACCTGTTCAGCGGCTGGCTGCCGACGCTGGTGAAGGAGGGCGGTGGTTTCTCGGTGTCGCAAGCGGCGATCGTCACGGCCTGCTTCCAGATCGGCGGCCCGGTTGGCGCGGTTTCGGTGGGCTGGGCCATGGACCGCTATCACCCGCAGCGGGTGCTGATGCAGACCTTCCTGTTCAGCGGCGCGGTTATCTTCGCAATTGGCCAGGTGGCAGGTGATTTCGCCTGGCTGTGCGCCATCGCCTCGGCCGTGGGTTTTGGCCTGAACGGCGCGAGCGTGGGCATGAATGCACTGGCGGCGGCGTTCTACCCGACCGAAGCCCGGGCCACCGGCGCCAGCTGGATGAGTGGCATCGGCCGCTTCGGTGCCATCCTCAGTGCCTTTGCCGGTGCGCAGATGCTGGCGCTGGGCTGGAGTTTTGCCCAGGTGTTTGCATCACTGCTGATACTGGCGGGGCTGGCGGCACTGGCGGTGTTGCTGCAGGGGTGGCGCGCAAATTCAGCAAGGAGTACAGATGTACTCCATTCGTCACGAGGTTAATCAGAGTACGACCGGCGGCGCTGTAAGCCTGCACTGGCCTCTTCGCGGGTAAACCCGCTCCCAAAGGATCACCACAGGGCTGAAGATGATGCGGTCTCTGTGGGAGCGGGTTCACCCGCGAAGAGGCCAGTGCAGGCTTACTTGAAGCCCGTAACGGCATGCGGCACATAGGGTGCTTCCAGCCGGGCGGTTTCCTCATCGCTCAGCTGGAACGCCAACGCGGCAATCGCATCATCCAGCTGCGCCACCTTCGAGGCGCCGACAATCGGTGCCGAAACCCCACGCTTGCCCAGCACCCAGGCCAGCGCCACCTGGGCCATCGGCACACCGCGCTCGCCAGCGATCTGCTCGACCACGTCAATCACCCGGCCGTCTTCCACTTCGGTGTTGGCGTAAAACGACTGCCCGGAAATATCGGTACGTGTGCGTTCGGTCTGCTGCCCATGAGGGCGGGTCAGGCGGCCGCGGGCCATCGGGCTCCAGGGCATCAGGCCGACGCCCTGGTCGAGGCACAGCGGGATCATCTCGCGCTCTTCTTCGCGGTAGATCAGGTTGAGGTAGTTCTGCATCGACACGAAGCGGCTCCAGCCGTTGCTTGCCGCCACCTGCTGGGCCTTGGCGAACTGCCAGGCATACATCGACGACGCGCCGATGTAACGCGCCTTGCCGGCCTTGACCACATCGTGCAGGGCTTCCATGGTCTCTTCGATGGGCGTGTGGTAGTCCCAGCGGTGGATCTGGTACAGGTCGACATAGTCCGTACCCAAGCGGGCCAGGCTGGCGTCGATGTTGGCCATGATCGCCTTGCGTGACAGGCCCTGCTCGTTGGGGCGGGTGCTGCCTTCCCACATGTTGGCGGGGAAGAACACCTTGGTGGCGATCACCGTTTCCTCACGGCGGGTGAACTCCTTCAGCAGCTTGCCGAGGATGAGCTCCGAGGTGCCGGCCGAATAGCTGTTGGCAGTATCGAAGAAATTGATGCCTTGCTCCACGGCACGCCGGATGATCGGGCGGCTGTCGGCTTCGCCCAAGGTCCATGGGTGGGTGCCGGCATCGGGTTCGCCGAAGGTCATGCAGCCCAGGCACAGTTTGGAGATGTCCAGCCCGGTGTTGCCCAGTTTGACGTATTGCATCCGCTGCTCCTCATTGATCGGTTGTGCGATGCAGGGAAGCTTAGCGGTGATGGCTGCCTGCGAAAATCCCGAATCGGCGCAGGCGCAATCCGCAAAAATTCACAAGCGCAGCAGTGGCTTGACCTGTTGCTGCAGGAAGTCGGTAACGGCTTTGATGCGCGGCGTGTTGCGCACATCCTCGTGTACCGCCAGCCAGATCTCGATGCTCATGGTCTGTTCGTCCTTGCCGGCGACCTCCAGGCCATGCTCCTGCGCCATGAATGCCGGCAGGCAGGCGATGCCGACCCCGCCAGCGGCCGCCTGGGCCTGGATGCGCAGGTCGTTGCTCTGCAACACGAAGGGCGGGTTGCCGGTCTGGCTGAGCAGCCACTGCTGCTGCGGCGACTTGGCCTGGGATTCGTCGTAGCCGATGTAGCGCGGCGCGCCGGCACTGCGCAGGTAGGCGGGCGCGGCGTACAGCCGGTAGTCCAAGTAACCCAGCAGGCTGGCGACCAGGGTCGGCTCGGTGGGCCTGGCCAGGGTGATGCTGATATCGGCTTCGCGGCGCGTCAGCGAGGCCCGCGACTTGCTGCCGACCAGTTTCAGGCGCAGCTGCGGGTAGCGCTGCAACAGCGTACCCAGGCGCCGGGCAATGATGCTGCCGAGCAAAGCGGGCGGGGCGGCCAGCACCACTTCGCCTTCCACCTGCTGCTGCCCGGCATTGGCGAAGTGCTCCAGGGCGAACGACGACTGGCTCATCTGTTCGGCGTATTCACCTACCCGGCGGCCTTGGTCGGTCAGCGCGTAGGCCCTGGGGCGGCGGTCGACCAGCTTGAGGTTCAGGGCAGCCTCCAGCGCAGCGATGCGCCGGGCCACAGTGGCGTGGTCGACCCCCAGCAGCTTGGCCGCTGCCGACAGCGACCCGGTACGGGTAAAGGCGCAGAAATGGCGCAGATCTTCCCAATCGAACATGGCGGGCCTCGGGTGTGGACGGCCATCATACGGCGTCCGGCCCGCTGCCGCGACCGCAGGGCAATCACTGGCCGATGGCGACTCGCTTCGGTACTGGGGCGTTGTTGGCCTGCATCGATTCGACGAAGTCATTGATCGTGCGCCAACTGTTGCAGGCCGCATCGAACCACACCCTGGCGACGATGGCCTGCTGTGCATCGCGCGCCTTGGCGACGGCGCTTGTGGCATTGCCCAGCTCACCTGCAAGCACCGTCCAGCTGACTTTCAATGCATCGAGCGCGGTGTCGATGGCGTCGATGTCATTGATCGCCAATGACAGGCTCAGGGTCAGGCCGTTCAGCGTGGCGACTTGTTGCTGGTCGGCGGACAAGGCCTGTTGGTCGGCGCTGATGGTGCCTTGGTACTGGCTGATGGTGGACTGCAGCGCATCGATCTTTTCTTGCGCCTGGGCCAGGGTGGCCACGCCGATGCCGGCCAGGACCAGTGACAGCCCCGCAGTGAATGGGGTCAGCAGCACGCCGAAGACAGTTTCGACGAAGCCCTGGGTTTTCTGCGCCCGGGCTTTTGCGATGGCGTCACGGTCGGCCTGCACTTGCTGCTGCAATTGCTGGATCTGCTGGTTGATGGTGCCGATCTGTTGCTGGATATCGGCTTCCTGCGCCTGGATCTGGGCGATGCTGGTGTTCATCCTGGCGTAGGGCTCACCGAGCTGCTGTTCGAAGGCCGCGAGCCTGGCGCTGTAACCCGCGATGGCCGCCAGCATGCCCTGGACAGGGGCCTGCAGCGCCTCGAGCTGGTTGACGATGCGCGCTTGTACGGCGCTGTCGTACTCGCCTTGGAGCTGCTCGAACAATGCATCGATGCTCGCTTGCGCGGCCAGGAAGGTTTTGCCGCAGGCGTCGACCTGCGCCAGGATCTCGCTCTGGAAATAGCGGTAGCCGTTCTGTCGCCAGCCGACCACGAGGTCCTGGGCCTGGCCCAGTTGCTCATCGAGCTGTGGGTACCAGGGCGAAGACGAAGGCGCGATCGACACCTCGATCAAGGCTTGGCATGAAGCATTGAGCAGCAGCATCGAGCCGATCGAATCGCTGATCTGCTGATTGGTTTGCGCGGCATCGAAACCCATGGGCAACGTCCTTCAAAGAGAGGTGGGCGGCCGGGGCACAGGGGCCCCGGCTGGCAGGCGGGTACTGTCAAGCCGACATCGGCAGGGTCTTGGCCTCGACTTCGATCTTGGCGTTGACCAGGTTGTTGGCGGTGTCGATGGCCGTGCTCCACTCGTTCTGCGCGCCTTGGGTGAAGACCTTCTGCACGATCGTCGAGATCGCCTGGTCGGCCAGGTTCAGCTTGTCCACTACCCCTTGCAATTCACCCTGGAAGGTCCCCCACTGGGTTTGCAACTTGGACAGGCTCTGGGTCGCCAGCTCGATGCTGGACACGGCGTTCTTCGACGCCATCTCCAGACCCTTCAGGGCAATCAGCTGACGTTGGTCGTCGGCCTTTTCCTTCTGGTCCTTGGCGATCTGGTCGAATTGCTCATTGATCTTGTGTTGCATCACGCCCCAGGTCACGGCACCACCAATGATGCCGGCGGCGCCGATGCCGCCGCCGATCAGCAGGCTGGCACCGCCGGTCTCCGGCGCCAGCGCAATACCCACCACCAGCGCGAAGATACCGATGCCGATGGCGGCGGCCGAAGCGGCGATGGCCTTGTTCTCTGCGTCGATCTCGTTGTGCAGGCTGGTGATGGCGTTGTTCATCTTGTCGATGTCGCCCTGCAAATCGATCTCGGCCGCCTGGATGGTGCTTGAGCCTGTGGAGAGCTTGTCGTGGGCCGCCTGCATCTGTGTGCCCCACTGGGTCAGTGAGGCGCTGACGCTGGTCATCTGCTTGATGACGTCCTGGATCGGCGGCAGCAATGTCTGCTCGATGATCTCGCGGATCTCCACCACCGAGGGATTGCTGGCGCCTTGAGCGGTCGGGTTGCTGTTGGCGATCTGGATGATCGCGTCACTGGCCGCGGTGAACGTGCTGCCAAAATTGATCACTTGCAAGGGGATCGTCTTGGAAACCTCGGTGCCGAGCTGGTTGACCCATTGCCCGGCGAGCGCCTGGGCGGCCTGCAGGTCACCATTGAGGCTGTCGAACCAGTCCGGCTTGGGGCTCGGCGCAACGAACACGGTGTTGAGCACGGCGTGGCTGGCAAAGGTGATCAGTTGCGAGGCGTTGTAGGAAACGCCGGTGTTACCGAAGATGTTGTCCGGGGCGGGGGCCAGGTCGGTAGCTTCCTTGATGGCGATATTCATCATGAATCTCCTCGGTTGGTTGGGTGTGTGTGACAGGTGTTCTTTCACGCCCGTGCCAATGATGGGAATGTTGGCCTGATCTGAGCCTTGCCGATGTCGATCGTTACCGGCGCGCCGACTGTGAAGTCAGTCTTTGACAAGTGCGCCACAAAGGTATCGATCGTTTGCCAGGCCGCCAGGGCCGTGGGCAGCGTAGCCAGGCCGAGGTAGGCGTCAGGGCTGGCACCGGCCCTGAGTGCGGCAACGGCATCCTGGAGTTTGCTCTGCTGGTTGGCCCACAGGTCGACCAGCAGGGGCAGTGCATCGCGCAGGCCCAGGTACTGCGCTTGGATGCTGTACAGCGTTTGCAGCGTCGATTTGGTCAGGGCCAGGCCCAGAGCCTCGCCGGAGAGCTGCAACTTCAGCGCATTGATCTTGTTCATCTGGCTGATCAGCTGCTGGTCATCTTCGATCAAGGTGTAGAAGCTCTTGCCGATGCTCAGCACGGCCACCACCAGGCCCAGCACCGGCACCGTCGCTGCTGCCCCGGCTGCGCCGGCGCTGTACAGCATCGATACGGCAGACTGGGCAATGCCGGTGTCAGAGCCAATGGCGTCGCTGGTGATCTTGCTGCCCAGGGCCTGCACGGCACTTACCAGCTCACCGAGCTCCTCGGTCAGCGCGAGCATCTGCTGCTCCTCGCTGGCCAAGGCGTTCCAGCCGGCCTCGATGGACGCGTCCATTTGCGGCAGCACACTGTTGAACGCCTGCATCATCCCCTGCAGTTCCCTTTCAGCGGCCTGGGTCGTGGCCAGGCTCTTGGCCACCTGGGGCAGCAAGGTCTGGGTGAGCAGTTCGATCCACATGTCAGCGTCGTTGGCCTGGGGTTTGGCCAGCCCCGCGAATGCGCTGAACACGGCGGAGTAGTTCTGGAAGGCCAGGATCACCGGGGCCCAGACCTGCGCACGGTCCAGCTGCCAGACGTCAGCGGCGGCATCCAGGCGCTTGAACTCCACGGCCACGGGCGGCAACCAGTCGGGTTCGTCTGGAATGGGCACGATCTGGATGCTCTGGCAGCTGAGCGCAAAGTTGTCGATGCCGACGATATCGGCGTAGGCATCGGTGAGTCTGGCGATGGCATCATTCGGGTCGGGAGCAAGCATGGCGGCGGCCCTCGCTCATTGGCTGACGTTGAGGAAGGGGTCGAAGTTCATGGCTTTGCCATCGAACGACAAGGTGACGCTGTACTGGTATTTGGCCTTGGCACCCTGGCTTTCGACTCGCCCGGCCCATACCACCTCACCGGTGGCCAGGGTGGACTGCTTGGGCTGGCAGATGCCCTTTTCGATGATCTGCCCGGTGAACTCGACGATTTCGACGTCATCG
Source organism: Pseudomonas putida (assembly GCF_002025705.1). Lineage (NCBI taxonomy): Bacteria > Pseudomonadati > Pseudomonadota > Gammaproteobacteria > Pseudomonadales > Pseudomonadaceae > Pseudomonas > Pseudomonas putida. The sequence continues at coordinate 2,640,195 of NZ_CP018846.1, forward strand.
CCCGGGTTGACCGAGGCCACTGACCAGATGACCACCTGTCCGTCGGAACAGGTGGTGACCAGTTCGGTCTGGCCTTCGTTGTAAGAGCCAAAGAACTTGTTGGTATCGATCAGGTACACATTGGAGCTCAGGTCGTTGGCAGCCAGTGCGCCTTCGACATCGACGACGATCAGCACGTTGATTTGCTTGGCCATGGTGGTGCTTCCTGCTTGGGGTGGATGAAGCGTTCAGACGACTTTCAGGTAGCTGGCGAACGTCAGAGTGCTGCCGCTCATCGACAGGGTGACGTTGTAGGGGAAACTGGCGTAGCGGCCTTGGCTTTGCACGCGGGCGTTCCACACGCCATCACCAGCGAAGGGATCGGGGGAGGGGATGCAGGCCTTCTGCTCGACCATCTGGCCGGAAAAGGCCTTGATAGCCACCTGGCTGGCGGCGTCGACAGCGACCACCGACCAGGTCAGCAACTGGCCGTCCTGGCACACGGTGTTCAAGGGGCTTTGCCCTTCTTGCCAGGAGCCGAGGTACTGGTTGGTGTCGACCAGGTAGACATTGCCTTGCAGGGAGCCGGCGGCGAGCGCGCCGATCACATCCACTGCAATCAGGATATCGATGCGGTTCAAGGTCCTTCTCCCTGTGTGACGAATGCGCGGCGAGCCTGCCGACGGGGTAAGTCACATGGCCATCATGGCCGGAACGTTTTAGGTGTAGATGAGGGCCTGGATGATGGCAAGGTACGGCCGGATGAGTGGTTGAGCCTGCTTGTGGCGGCGCAGGGGAAGCCGACGACTGGTGTTAGGACGGCGGCCACTTCCAGCCTGGGAACCGCCATGCAGCCCTCGATCACCTGTCGTTGCACCTGTTCATCGTGGTCTGCGAAGCCGGCACCATCGCCCGTGCCGGTGAGCGGGCGTTCATGGCGCCGTCGGCCGTCAGCAAACGGATTTCGGATATCGAAGCGCGCTTTGGCGCGGCGTTGCTCAAGCGCAGCAAGCGCGGCGTCCGATCCAATTTTACCGATGCGGCGGATGAGAACCGGGTCATCGTTGGGTACTCCTTCGAATTCTTATGAGTCTGGAGCGTTCGGGGTAGGAGCGGCCTTGCCGGGGCGCCGGACCGGTCGGAAAGGGCTGCGCAGCAGCCCCAGGATTTTCGGCGCCATCCGGAAAATCGCCGGGGCCGCTTTGCGGCCCTTTCGCGACGCAAGGCCGCTCCTACGGGGGGAGTGTCAAGGCGCAGGATGTCGCAGGCTTTGAAACCGGTTTCAAAAGATTTCCAAACCAGCTAGATTACGCGGCTTTTCCGGCCCGGCCGGACACCAGATGGCGCAACCCAAGGCCGCCCCAATGCTGATGAGGACTCGAAATGCCTGAGCATGCCCCCGACAACCCGCGCCGGGACTTCCTGCGCAAGACCTTGACCCTGATCCCGGTGGTCACCGTGGCCAGTACCGGCCTTGGTGCCAGCCAGTTGCTGGCCGATCCCGTGCGCGAGCCCAAGGTGCCGGCCACACCCCCGGCCGGCAACTATCAGCCAACCTTCTTCACTGCCGAAGAGTGGGCGTTCCTGCAAGCGGCCGTGTCGCGCATCATCCCCGCCGACGAGCTCGGCCCCGGTGCGCTGGAAGCTGGCGCCGCCGAATTCATCGACCGCCAGATGAACACCCCTTACGCCACCGGCGCCCAGTGGTACATGCAGGGTCCGTTCAAGGCCGATGCCGCACCAGAGCTCGGCTACCAGCTGCAACTCAGCCCGCAACAGATCTACCGCTTAGGGATAGCCGCCACGGAGGCCTGGTGCAAGAACGCCAGCGGTAAAACGTTTGCCGAGCAAGATAGCGCTACCCGAGACAAGATTCTCGGCAAGATCGAAGCCGGTGAGATCGTTTTCGAGCAGGTGCCAGCCAAGGTCTTCTTCAGCCTGCTGGTGCAGAACACCCGCGAGGGCTTTTTCTGCGACCCGATGCACGGTGGCAACAAAGGCATGGTCGGCTGGACGCAGATCGGCTTCCCGGGTGCCCGGGCAGACTTCATGGACTGGGTCGAGCGCAACGCGCCTTACCCTTTCCCGGCAGTATCGATTCGTGGCGAGAGGGCGTAAGGCATGGCCAATGCAATGAAAAAGGCTGACGTGGTCATCGTCGGCTTCGGCTGGGCCGGTGCGATCATGGCCAAGGAACTCACCGAAGCCGGGCTGCAGGTGGTGGCGCTGGAGCGCGGGCCGATGCAGGACACCTACCCGGACGGCAGTTACCCGCAGGTGATCGACGAGCTGACCTACAGCGTGCGCAAGAAGCTGTTCGTCGATGTGTCTAAAGAAACCGTCACCATCCGCCACAGCGTCAACGATGTTGCGTTGCCCAACCGCCAGCTCGGCGCCTTCCTGCCGGGCAAGGGCGTCGGCGGCGCGGGCCTGCACTGGTCGGGCGTGCACTTTCGGGTCGACCCGATAGAGCTGCGCATGCGCAGCCACTACGAGGAACGCTACGGCAAGCGCTTCATCCCCGAAGACATGACCATCCAGGACTTCGGCGTCAGCTACGAGGAACTCGAGCCGCATTTCGACTTCGCCGAAAAGGTCTTCGGCACCTCGGGCCAGGCCTGGACCGTCAACGGCAAACGGGTTGGCGAAGGCAAGGGCGGCAACCCCTACGCGCCTGACCGTTCGAGCCCGTTCCCGCTGGAGTCGCAGAAGAACGTGGTGTCGGCCAAGCTGTTCGAAAAGGCTGCGGCCAGCCTCGGCTACAAACCTTACAACCTGCCGTCGGCCAACACCTCCGGGCCGTACACCAACCCGTACGGCGCGCAAATGGGCCCATGCAACTTCTGCGGTTTCTGCAGCGGCTACGTCTGCTACATGTACTCCAAGGCCTCGCCGAACGTGAACATCCTGCCGGCACTGCGCCAGGTGCCGAACTTCGAGCTGCGCGCCAACGCCCACGTGCTGCGGGTGAACCTTGACGACAGCAAGCGCAAGGCCACCGGCGTGACCTACATCGACGCCCAGGGCCGCGAGGTGGAGCAGCCGGCGGACATCGTCATCCTCGCCGCCTTCCAGTTCAACAACGTGCGCCTGATGTTGCTTTCCGGCATCGGCAAGCCTTACGACCCGGTCAAGAACGAAGGCGTGGTCGGGCGCAACTTCGCCTATCAGAACATGGGCACGGTCAAGGCGTTCTTCGACAAGGACACCTACACCAACAACTTCATCGGTGCCGGTGGCAACGGCGTGGCCATCGACGACTTCAACGCCGACAACTTCGACCATGGGCCCCATGGCTTCGTCGGTGGTTCGCCGATGTGGGTCAACCAGGCCGGCAGCCGGCCGATCGCCGGTGTCGCCAACCCGCCGGGCACCCCGGCCTGGGGCAGCGCCTGGAAGAAGGCCACCGCCGACTACTACACCCACCAGGTGTCGATGGACGCCCACGGCGCGCACCAGTCGTACCGCGGCAACTACCTCGACCTCGACCCGACCTACCGCGATGCCTACGGCCAGCCGCTGCTACGCATGACCTTCGACTGGCAGGAGAACGACATCAAGATGAACCAGTTCATGGTCGACAAGTTGAGCAAGATCGCCCAGGCGATGAACCCCAAGTCCATCGCCATTCTCGGCAAGAAGGTCAAGGAGCACTTCAACACCGCCAGCTATCAGACTACCCACCTCAACGGTGGCGCGATCATGGGCAACGACCCTACAACCTCCGCCCTGAACCGCTACCTGCAGAGCTGGGACGTGCACAACGTGTTCGTCCCCGGTGCTTCGGCGTTCCCCCAGGGCCTGGGCTACAACCCCACTGGCCTGGTAGCCGCGCTGACCTACTGGTCGGCCCGGGCGATCCGCGAGCAGTACCTGAAAAACCCCGGCCCGCTGGTTCAGGCTTGAGGAGCGATGACATGAAGAACCTGTTGATCGCAACCCTGCTGCTGGGCGCCACCGCAGCCGCCCAGGCCGACGACGCCCTGGTGAAGAAAGGCGAATACCTGGCCCGCGCGGGTGACTGCGTGGCCTGCCATACCGCCAAGGGCGGCAAACCCTTTGCCGGTGGGCTGCCGATGCAGACCCCGATCGGCACGGTGTACTCCACCAACATCACCCCGCACGCCAGCGGCATCGGCCAGTACAGCTTCGCCGACTTCGACCAGGCCGTACGCAAAGGCATCGCCAGGGACGGCAGCACCTTGTACCCGGCCATGCCGTACCCATCCTATGCGCGGGTCAGCGACGACGACATGCAGGCGCTGTATGCGTACTTCATGCAAGGCGTCGAGCCGGTGGCGCAGCCCAACAAGCCGACCGATATCCCCTGGCCGTTGAGCATGCGCTGGCCGCTGTCGATCTGGCGCGGGCTGTTCGCCCCCGAGGTGCAAGCCTGGCAGGCGCCAGCCGGTGCAGACCCGGTGGTCAGCCGTGGCGCCTACCTGGTCGAAGGCCTGGGCCACTGTGGCGCCTGCCACACCCCGCGCGCCCTGACCATGCAGGAAAAGGCCCTGAGCCCGGCAGATGGCCAGCAGTTCCTGGCTGGCAGTGCGCCGCTGGAAGGCTGGATCGCCAAGAACCTGCGTGGCGACTACAAGGACGGCCTGGGCAGCTGGAGCGAGGCACAACTGGTGCAGTTTCTCAAGACCGGGCGCAGTGACCGCAGTGCAGTGTTCGGCGGCATGAGCGATGTGGTGGAGCACAGCATGCAGCACATGAGCGACGCCGACCTGACCGCCATCGCCCGTTACCTGAAGACCCTGCCGCCGAGCGATCCTAACGACAGGCCGCATGTCTACGACAAGCAGGTAGCCGATGCCTTGTGGCAAGGCGACGACAGCAAGCCGGGGGCGTCGGTGTACATCGACAACTGCGCGGCCTGCCACCGCACCGATGGCCATGGCTACACCCGGGTGTTCCCGGCACTGGCGGGCAACCCGGTGGTGCAGACGGCGGATGCCACCTCGCTGATCCATGTGGTGTTGGCGGGCGGCACGGTGCCGGCGACCCATGCGGCACCGTCGAACTTCACCATGCCGGCGTTCGCCTGGCGCTTGAGCGACCAGGAAGTGGCGGATGTGGTCAATTTCATTCGCACCAGCTGGGGTAACCAGGGCAGTGCGGTGAGCGCCAGTGATGTGAAAACACTCCGGTAACTGCAACCCCTTTTTCTGTAGGAGCGGCCTTGTGTCGCGAAAGGGTCGCGAAGCAGCCCCAGGATATCGGCGATAAAGCAACTATCTTCGGGGCCGCTTCGCGACCCTTTCGCGACACAAGGCCGCTCCTACAGTTGACGAGCGCATCGACTTCTGCTGTATTGAAACCGGTTTCATTCGCCGTCACCCGACAACAATCACAAGGGACCCGCAATGACCGATTCACCCCCCTATGCCCGCGAGCGGGTGACCATCAGCGAAGTGGCGCGTGTGGCCGGTGTGTCCAAGGCCACGGTCTCGCGCTACATCGGCGGCGATCGCCAGCTGCTGGCCGAAGCCACCGCCAAGCGCCTGGAAGAGGTCATCGAGCGCCTGGGCTACCGGCCCAACCAGATGGCCCGCGGCCTCAAGCGTGGCCAGACGCGTCTGATCGGCATGCTCGTGGCCGACATTCTCAACCCCTATTCAGTGGCCGTGATGCATGGCGTGGAAACCGCCTGCCGCCAGCACGGCTACAGCCTGGTGGTATGCAACACCAACCGTGACGACGAACAGGAGCGCCACCACCTGACGGCCCTGCAGTCCTACAACGTCGAAGGGCTGATCGTGAACACCCTCGGCCGCCACCCCGGCGAACTGCTTAACCTGCAGCGCGACATCCCCATGGTGCTGGTCGACCGGCAACTGCCAGAGCTCAAGGTCGACCTGGTTGGCCTGGACAACGCCGATGCCATCGAGCAGGCACTGGACCACCTGCAGGCGCGGGGCTACCGCGACATCCTTGCGGTCACCGAACCGCTGGATGGCACCAGTTCGCGGCTTGAGCGGGTGCAGGCCTTTACCGCATCGATCAGCAACCGCAACGGCATGCGCCAGCAGTTGCTGGAAGTCGACGCCGGTTTGCAGGCCAAGCTGGGTGCCTTCCTAGCCAGCAAGGGCCACGGCCCGCAGGCGATCTTCACCTTCAACGGCGTAGCCACCCTGGCGGTTACCCGTGTGCTGCACGATTCGGGCTGCAGGCTGTTCAGCGACGTGGGCCTGATCGCCCTCGACGAACTGGACTGGTACCCCTTGGTCGGCAGCGGTATCACCGCACTGGCCCAGCCCACCGAGCGCATTGGCGTGGCAGCCTTCGAGTGCCTGCTCGAACGCTTGCGCGGCAGCAACGACGCGCCTCGACGCATCGATTTCAAGGCAACACTGATCACCCGAGGTTCTACCCAAGCTCACCCATGACCAGCGGGCAGCAGCGCTACCCGCATTGCTGCAAGTAAAAAATGAAACCGGTTTCATAAGGACAATAACAATGCACGCGAACCCCGTTTCCATCAGCCTCTCCAGCTACGGCGCCAGCCTTGTGCGGCAACGTGGCCAGTTGAGTTTTGTCGAACTGCTGGCGGCTGCCGGCGTCAGCCGGATCGAACTGCGCGAAGAGTTGTTCGACGAAGCGCCGGACACTACAGCGCTCTCGGCAGCGATCGCAGCGTCAGGGCTGGAGTGCCTGTATTCCTCGCCGCTCGAACTGTGGACGGCACAAGGCCAGCCGGACCCACGCCTGCCCGCAAAGCTGGCACTGGCGAGGGCATTGGGCGCCGTGGCGCTCAAGGTTTCACTTGGGCATTACCATGAGCAATGCGATGTAGGTGCCCTGCAGGCGCTGCTGCACGAGGGTGACCCTGTGTTGCTGGTGGAGAATGACCAGACCCCACAAGGCGGGCGCATCGAACCGCTGCTGCGTTTCTTCCAGCATGCGCAGGGCTGGCCCCTGCCGCTGGGCATGACCTTCGATATCGGCAACTGGCAATGGCAGGGTGAGTCCGCGTTGCAGGCCGCTCGCCAGCTTGGCCGCTGGGTGCGCTACGTGCACTGCAAGGCCGTGCAGCAAAGCGCAGATGGCCGCCTGCACGCGGTGCCGCCGAAGGCTGCCGACCTGCTGGCCTGGGAGGCGCTGTTCGACGAATTCAGCCCGGGCCTGGTGCGTGCGGTCGAGTACCCGTTGGTCAGCGATGACCTGTTGGCGCTGACCCGCGCCCAGGTACACAACCTGGCCAGGCTGGGCTTGGGCTTGAGCGAGGAGGTGAGCCATGCCTGAACATGACGTGCTGTGCTTTGGTGAAACCATGGCCATGTTCGTCGCCGAGCAGGCGGGCGACCTTGCCGGCGTCGGCGCCTTCACCAAGCGCATTGCCGGTGCCGACAGCAACGTTGCCATCGGCCTGGCCCGGCTGGGCTTTGCCGTGCGTTGGCTGAGCCGGGTCGGCGATGATTCGTTGGGGCGTTTCGTGCTCGCCAGCCTGCGCCAGGAAGGCTTGGACTGCAGCCGCGTCGAGGTCGATGGCAGCCGGCCGACCGGCTTCCAGCTGAAGGGCCGCTGCGACGACGGCAGCGACCCGGCCGTGGAGTATTTCCGCGCCGATTCCGCCGCCAGCCGCCTTTCCACCGCGCTGCTCGACCCGGCGTTGCTGAGGGCCCGCCACCTGCATGCCACGGGCATTCCGCCGGCACTCTCGGCCAGCTGCCGGGCACTGTCCCATGCGCTGATCGACGGCATGCGTGCGGCCGGGCGCAGTGTTTCCTTCGACCCCAACCTGCGCCCGTCGCTTTGGCCCGACCGCGCGACCATGATCCGCGAAATCAACGCCCTGGCCGTGAAAGCCAACTGGGTACTGCCTGGCCTGGAAGAGGGCCGTTTGCTCACCGGCCAGCACACGCCCGCTGACATCGCTGCGTTCTACCTCGACCAGGGCGTGGAGCAGGTGGTGATCAAGCTTGGCGATGCGGGGGCCTACTACCGCACAAGCCGTGACTGCGGGCAGGTCGCCCCAGTCGCGGTGGCCAAGGTGGTGGACACCGTGGGCGCCGGCGATGCCTTCGCCGTCGGTGTGGTCAGTGCGCTGCTCGAAGGCCGCCCATTGGCCGACGCGGTGGCGCGCGGCAACTGGTGCGGCAGCCGCGCCGTGCAATCACGTGGCGACATGGAAGGCCTGCCACACCGCCATGAGCTGCAAGCGCACGAACTGCGCAGAAGTGCCTGAACCGCTGAACGCCGGCTTGCCGGCCCTGTTGCGACAAAAACAACAAGCTCAGGAGAACGTTTCATGCAACCGACTCGCCTCGCACCACGCCGTTGGTGGTACATCATCCCGATCGTCTTCATCACTTACAGCCTGGCCTACCTGGACCGCGCCAACTACGGCTTTGCGGCTGCCTCGGGCATGGCCGACGACCTGAAGATCACGCCCGTGCTGTCCTCGCTGCTGGGGGCGCTGTTCTTCCTTGGCTATTTCTTCTTCCAGGTACCCGGCGCGATCTACGCGCAAAAACGCAGCGTGAAGAAACTGATTTTCGTCAGCCTGATCCTCTGGGGCGGCCTGGCGACCCTGACCGGGATGATCAGCAACGTCTACCTGCTGATCGGCATGCGCTTCCTGCTCGGCGTGGTGGAAGCAGCGGTGATGCCGGCCATGCTGGTGTACCTGTGCCACTGGTTCACCCGCGCCGAGCGCTCACGTGCCAATACCTTCCTGATGCTCGGCAACCCAGTGACCATCCTGTGGATGTCGGTGGTGTCGGGCTACCTGATCAAGCACTTCGACTGGCGCTGGATGTTCATCATCGAGGGCCTGCCGGCGGTGCTCTGGGCCTTCATCTGGTGGCGCCTGGTGGATGACCGGCCTGCCCAGGTGAAGTGGTTGAGCGAACCGGAAAAGGCCAGCCTTGAGCAGGCACTGGCCGCCGAGCAACAAGGCATCAAACCGGTGAAGAACTACCGCGAGGCGTTTCGTTCACCCCAGGTGATCGTGCTGTCGCTGCAGTACTTCTGCTGGAGCATCGGTGTGTATGGTTTTGTGCTGTGGCTGCCGTCGATCCTCAAGCAGGCGGCCAATGTCGATATCGTCGCGGCCGGCTGGCTGGCCTCGGTGCCGTACATGGCGGCGGTGCTGGGCATGATCGGTGTGTCCTGGGCGTCGGACCGGCTGCAGAAGCGCAAGCGTTTCGTCTGGCCACCGTTGTTGATCGCTGCCGTGGCGTTCTATGGCTCTTACGCGCTGGGTACCGAGCATTTCTGGCTGTCCTACGCGCTGCTGGTGGTTGCCGGTGCGTGCATGTATGCCCCCTATGGGCCGTTTTTCGCCATCGTGCCGGAGATCCTGCCGAGCAACGTTGCCGGCGGGGCCATGGCGCTGATCAACAGCATGGGCGCGCTGGGCTCGTTCGGTGGCTCGTGGCTGGTGGGCTACCTCAATGGCGCCACCGGCGGCCCGGGCGCCTCTTACCTGTTCATGTCGGGTGCGCTGCTGACCGCCGTCGCGCTCACCGCCGTATTGAACACTTCACACACCTCCGGCCGGGCCAAGCGCGGCGGCCCACGGCTGGCCATGAGCCAATAGGAAACTGCCATGAAGAAACGCATCGTCTTGTACAAACGCCTGTCCGACGCCTTGCTGGCAAAGCTGCAGGAACAGGTGGAAGTGACCTGGGTGGACACCAGCGCCGCAGACGGCCTGGCGCGCCTGCGCGATGCCTTGCCGGGGGCGCATGGCCTGTTGGGCGCCAGTTTGCGCCTGGACAGCGACCTGCTCGACCTGGCACCGCAGCTGGAGGTGATTTCCAGCGTGTCGGTGGGGGTCGACAATTACGACATCGCCGACCTGACACGGCGCGGGGTGCAGCTGACCAACACCCCTGACGTGCTCACCGAGACCACCGCCGATACCGGCTTTGCACTGATCCTGGCCACCGCGCGGCGGGTGGTCGAACTGGCCGGCTGGGTACGCGAAGGGAAGTGGCAAGCAAGCCTTGGGCCGGCGCACTTCGGCACCGATGTGCATGGCAAGACCCTGGGTATCGTCGGCATGGGGCGCATTGGTGAAGCATTGGCGCGACGCGGCGCTGGCGGCTTCGGCATGCGCGTGCTGTACCACAGCTCGCGGGCCAGGCCCGAAGTGGACGAGCGTTACGCGGCACGTTACTGCAGCTTGGATACGCTGCTGGCCGAGGCGGATTACCTGTGCCTGACGGTGCCGCTCAGTGCCAGCACCGAGGGCCTGATCGGCGCGCGCGAGCTGGCGCTGATGAAGCCCGAGGCGATCCTGGTGAACATTGCCCGTGGGCGGGTGGTGGATGAGACCGCGTTGATCGAGGCGCTGCAGCAAAAGCGGATTCGCGGGGCAGGGCTGGATGTGTTCGTGCAGGAGCCACTGGCTGCCGATTCGCCGTTGTTGCAGCTCGACAATGTGGTGGCGACGCCGCACATCGGCTCTGCGACCCATGAAACGCGGGAGGCCATGGCGCGGTGTGCGGTGGACAATCTGTTGAGTGCCTTGGCGGGCCAGCGCCCGCCGAATCTGGTCAATGGCAGGTGATCCAGTGTGGTCAACGCTTTTCTGTGGGAGCGTGTCAAACTTTGAAGTAGTGGCTTACTTGAAATCCCACTGCATCTGGGTAGCGATACTCACCCCACTGGATGACTTCACGCATACATCCAGGTAATCAGTGAACCGCGGTGGCATGGCGATGCCTTCTTCAAGCAGGCGGCTGTTGTCGAATAGGTAGTTGAGGTCGGCAAAGCCGCTGTACAGGCGCAGGGCGCGCAGTACCAGGCGTGGGTTGGCCGGGCCGATGCGTGCCTCGAAGTCCTGCGCAAGGCTTTTCAGGTCATCGACATCGACCTTGCGGTAGCGCTCGCCGACCGGCTGCGCGCCATTGGCATGGGCGAACGCCTGGTCGATCTCACCGAAGGTGCAGGCCGCCTGGTGGCCGGCGGAAATATGGTAAAGGTTGTGCCCCAGGTGTGGCTTGAGCGTGAGGCCGATCAGCGCTTCGGCGCAGTAGTCGACCGGGATCACGTCGATCTGCTCGTCCAGCTCGCAGGTGAAGCTCTCCAGCGCGAAGCCCATGCGGAACACCCAGAAGATGCTGGCCGAGGCCTGGCAACCGAGGGTGCGGTGGCCGACCACGATGGACGGGCGCGCCACCACCAGCGGCAGTTGCGGCAGCTGCTCGCTCATGCGCCGTTCGATCTCGGCCTTTGACGCGGTGTAGTCGACCAACTGCTGTTCGGCAGCCGGGAATTCCCACGATTCGCTGATCGGCGACTCGCGCTGCGGGCCGCAGCTCATCGCCGTGCCCACGTGCAGGAAACGCTTCAGACGCGTCGAGCGGCTCATTACCTCGGCGAAGGCATAGGTGCCCTCGACATTGACCGGCCAGATGTTCGGGTTCTTCGAGAACGAGGCCACTGCCGCGCAGTTGATCACCCGGTCGATCTGCATCAGCCGCGGTGTGGCCTCGGCCAACCAGCCGGTATCGAGGAAGTCGCCGCAAATGATCTGCTCGGCGCGCAGGGCCAGGCAGTCACGCTCGGCTACGCCGTGTTGGCGCAGGTTGTCGCGCAGGCGCTCCAGGCCTTGCTCGCGGCTGTCGGCACGGACCAGGAAACACAAGTTGGCGCTGCGGCCATTGGCAATCAATTGGGCCGTTACCGAACCACCAAGAAAGCCGGTGGCACCGGTCAGCAGCATATGTTCGTGAAGGTCGAAGTTAATATGTGGGGCAGGCGCGTTCATAAACTTCCTCTGAAAAGTTTATTGGCTGATATCGAGGTTTAAGCTCGTGCCAAGGGCGCGCAGTGACTGCCTTTCAGCTCGGAGCGAGGCGATTGTCAGGGCGTTGGGAGGGAAGTTGCAATTAACGAAATGCGGGTTTCATGTGAAACAAAAGTTAATGAAAGTTCTGGCCTTGATTAATTAAATGATGCGCGATGCAATATTGCCACGGTTATTGTTGTAATCAGGTTAGGCGAATGTGAAAAATGCCTTCAGCCACGACACTTGACCGTTGTGGGAGCGGCCTTGCCGGGGCGCCGGACCGGTCGGAAAGGGCTGCATGGCGGCCCCAGCAATTCATGCAGTGCAACCAGAGTCCGGGGGCCGCTGTGCGGCCCTTTTCGCGACACAAGGCCGCTTGTGTCTTGGCGAGGGAATAGAATCTGAAGTGAGAGCGGTGAATGGCAAGCTGATAGCCCGAGGTGCCTTGAGCACGTGTGGGAGCAAAAGCTGCCATTCACCGTTCCACTTTGGCGAGAGCCCGAACAGTTGGATGAGGGCCGTAATCTCGAATCACAAGCGTGGGCCAAGCCAAAGCGCTCTCACTCCTTGAGTTTAAGAGGGTTTGGCCATGTCTTCCTCTGTCGGCATCGATGTTTCCAGTGCCACACTTGCCGTTCACATCCGCCCTGAGGGTGTGAACTTCAGTGTTTCCAATGACTTGAAAGGATTTCAACTGCTCGTCGAAAAGCTTGGCGGGTATGCAGTTTCAATGGTTTTGCTCGAAGCTACCGGTGGTTACGAGTGCAATGTCCTCAAAGCGCTGCAGGATGCCGACTTTCCGGTTTGCCGGATCAATCCCAGTCGTGCCCGGGACTTTGCCAAGTCGATGGGTAAACGCGCCAAGACCGATCCCATTGACGCCGCTGTTTTGGCTCACCTGGCTGAAGTGATGCCCCCACGGCCTTGCCAGGTGATGACACCTGAGCGAGCTTTGCTGCGCGAACTGCTTATGCAGCGGGATCGCTTCGTCCAACAGCGCGACGATGACAAGCGGCGTCTGAAGCAGGCGCGGGCTATCAGTGTTTGTTTGCGGTTGGAACAACACATTGCCTATCTGAAGGGTGAAATTCGAGCGCTGGAACAGGAGATCGCACAGCAGGCAGCAGCTTTGCCTGATGATCGTGTCAAACAGCTCACGCAAGTCAAAGGAATTGGTCTGATTACTGCCGGAAAGCTGATGGCCTTGCTGCCAGAGCTGGGCCAGGTGGATAAGAAGGAAATTGCCGCCTTGGTCGGTGTTGCGCCATTCAACCAGGACAGCGGCAAGCAGTCGGGCAAGCGTTCAATCTGGGGTGGGCGCTCACAAGTCAGGCGGGCGCTCTATATGGCCTGTTGGGTGGTGATCCGGCATAACAAAGACTTCAGCGAGCGTTACAACGCGCTGCGAGCGCAGGGGAAATGCGCGAAGGTAGCAGTGGTGGCGTGCATGCGGGTATTGATAGTGCGGCTGAACGCGATGCTCAAGACTGGAGCGCCCTGGCAGGAACAGGTAGTTCACTCATAGGATCCAGCCTTGCTGGCGATGCCTGACAGAGTCGGGCTCGGGGCGCTACGCGCCCCATCGCTGGCAAGGCCAGCTTCCACAAGAAGACAGTTGCTCCCACAAAGAAGCGGCCCGTGAGCAGGCAGATCAGGTGGTCAGTTCGCTGGCCAAGGGTTTTGGCGCGATAGCAGCGCTGAACACCTGCTCATTGCTGCGCAAGCTGCGCACCAGGCTGTACCCGGTCAGCAGCATGTAGAGGGCAATCGGCAAGCCGACCACGATGCTGGCCATCTGAATTGCCAGCAAGCCACCGGCAATCACCAGGCTGGCTGCGATCGCGCCTTCCAGCACGCACCACAGCACGCGTATCCAGTTGGGTGGGTCGATGCTGCCCAGCGAGTTGAGCATGCACAGCACCTGGGTACCGGCATCGGCTGCGGTCACGAAGTGCACCGCCAGCAGCAGGCAGATGATCACGCTCAGCACCGCGCCCAATGTCGGGCCGCCGAGGCGGTCAAGCAGGGTGAACATCGCCGTGGTGGTTTCCTTGCGCGTGGCTTCCAGAATCGGCCCGCCCTGGAAGGCGCCGGCAGCGGTCTGTTCGGCGACCGGCAGCTTCTCGTAGGCGTGGCGCACCTGCTGTTCGTCCTTGAGTGCAGTGCCGCCGAACACGGCCATCCACAGGATGGTCACCACGGTCGGTACCAGCAGCGCGCCGACTACCAGCTCGCGAATGGTCCGGCCGCGGGAAATACGCGCGATGAACAGGCCCACGAACGGCCCCCAGGTCATCCACCACGGCCAGTAGAAGGCGGTCCAGCTCTTCTGCCAGGCGCTGTCGGCCTGGGCATCGGTCCAGAAGCTCATGCCGATGATGTTCTGCGCGTAATCGCCGGCCGACTCGAACAGCAGGTTCATGATGTAATTGGTCGGGCCCAGTGCCAGCACCACCAGCATCAGCCCCAGGGAAATCCACATGTTCAGGGTCGACAGGCGCTTCATGCCCTTGGACACCCCGGCCACCAGCGAGATCGAGGCGATCACCGTGACCACGGCGATGATGCTCAGCTTGAACGACAGGCTGACCGGGGTGCCGAACACCTGGTGCATGCCCATGTTGATCTGCTCGACACCCAGCCCGAGCGACTGCGAAACCCCGAACGCAGTCACGGCGCCGCCGATGATGTCGACAGCATGGCCGATGGGTCCGTAGATGCGGTTGCCGATCAGCGGATAGAGGATCGAGCGCAGCGCCAGCGGCAGGCCTTCACGGTAGGCGAAGTAGGCCAGACCCAGGCCGATCACGGTGAAGATCGCCCACGGGTGCAGGCCCCAGTGCAGCAGGGTGATGCGCATGGCCATCGACGCGGCCTGGTCGGTAAGGCCCGGGGTGAATGGGTTGCTGGCATAGTGCAGGACGGGTTCGGCGACCGACCAGAAGATCAGCCCCACGCCCATGCCGGCACTGAACAGCATGGCGATCCAGGCGGCGAAGCTGAACTCCGGTTTTTCGTCCGGGCGGCCGAGCTTGAGTGTGCCGTGGCGGCTGAAGGCGATATACACCAGCACCCCGAGGATGCCGCTGACCAGCGCCAGGTAGAACCATTTGAGGTGGTCGAGAATGGCGTCGGAGGCGCCCTTGAACACCCCCGCGGCCTGGTCGCCGTGGGCGGCACAAAGCACCACGAACGCCACGACAATGGAGAGGGACCCTACCGTCACAATAGGGTTGAGGCCTTTGAAAAGGCCTTGTTTTGCACGCATCGGCTCTATCCTTTTTATTGTTGCAGGCGGGCGCTCGAGCGGCCCGCCTGGCTGCGTCGCTGGTGTTGCACTGTTGTTGCTGGGGGCTAGCGGGTCAGAGGTCGATCACCAGGTCCGAAGTGGGGCGGCTGCAGCACAGCAGGCGCAGGCCTTTGTCGATCTCGCGCTGGCGGATGCCGCCGTTGTGGTTCATGGCGACGCTGCCTTCGAGCACGGCGGTCTTGCAGGTGCCGCACACGCCCTGGCTGCAGGAGGAGGGCACCACCGCACCGGCCTTCTTGGCGGCGGCCAGTACGGTCTGGTCGGCGCCCATGGTGAAGGTCTTGCCGGAGCGGGCCAGGCGCACGGTGAAGGTATCCAGGGCCTGGCCGGGCGTCGTGGGTTCGGGCTCAGGTTGCACATCGGCGCTGATGTCGAAGCTTTCCTGGTGATAGCGCGCCAGGTCGAAGCCTGCGCCGGCCAGCAGGCCCTGGGCGGCATCCATGTAGCCTTTGGGCCCGCAGGTGAACACGGCGCGCTCCATGAAGTCGGGGATCTGCTGCTGCAGCACTTCGAGCGACAGGCGCCCGAGCGGCCCGGCCCAGTCCGGCTCGTCACCCAGGCTTTCACAGAAGAACAGCGTGCGCAGGCGCGGCATGCTGCGCGCCAGGCGCGCCAGTTCGTCGCGGAAGATGATGTCCTTGGGGGTGCGCGCACTGTGCACGAAGACGATGTCCAGGTCTGCGTGAAGGTCACCGGCGGCGCGGGTCATGGCCATCAGCGGGGTGATGCCGGAGCCTGCGGACAGGTACAGCAGCTTGCGCGCAGGGCCGGCCACCGGGGTGAAGATGCCCGCCGGGCCGGAGGCTGCGAGGGCATCGCCCGGCTGCAGGTTGTCGTGCAGCCAGTTGGACACCACGCCGCCCGGCACCCGCTTGACCGTGATCGAGAAGGTGAACGGCCGGGTCGGCGTGGACGACAAGGTGTAGCAGCGCGACACGCTGTTGCCGTCGATCAGCGGCGACACGGTGAGGAACTGCCCGGGCTCGTAGGCCAGGGCGTGGTAGCTCGGGCTGTGGAATGTGAAGGTCTTGACGTCGTGGGTTTCGTTGACGACGCTCAGGCACTCGATGCGCTGGCTTTCGCCGCTGGGCCATGGCGCACCATGGGCGGCCCAGTGGTCGGCGTCGGCGAAGCGCTGGTCGGCGCGCAGGCTGGCAACGTTCGTGGCAATGTTCTGCAGCATGCTCATGGCCTCACACTCCGTGCGCGGCAAGGCGCGAGGTGTACCAGCGGGCGAACTGGTCGACGTAGGGCTCGGTGAAGGTGGAGTAGGGGCCCGGGACAAAAGCCGGGTCCTGGGTGCCACTGTGGGTGATGGCGACCAGCGCGGCGTCCTGTTGGGTGGTGGCGACCCAGACTTCGGTCAGGCGCTGCAGGTCGTAGTCGACCCCTTCCACGGCGTCGCGGTGCACCAGCCACTTGGTACGCACCAGGGTGCGGTCCGGCGACAGCGGGATGATCCAGCTGATCATGGCGTGGTCGCTCATCACGTGGGCCCAGGCGTTGTTGCCCCACAGGTGGGTGTCACCGAGGTCGCGGCGGGTCAGGTTGCCCAGCAGCTTGCTGCAGGCCACCTTGGTGTCCAGGGTCTGCGATTCGCCGCTGCCGGCAATGATCATGCGCTGGGTGCGGAACTGCGTGGGCGAGCTGTCCTGCAGGTGCTCGACGGTTTCATACAGCAGGCCGTCGCTGGCCCAATTGGCCTCGATGCCGGCCTTGCGCACCTGGTAGGCGTCGTACGAGGCGCGGGCTTCATCGCTCATTTCTTCAAGGCTGACGCCGAGGTCTTCGGACTGGTACGAGACGATCAGCTCCGGGTGGGTGCCGGCGCAGTGGTAGCACTCACGGTTGTTTTCCATCACCAGCTTCCAGTTGCCGTTCTCGATGTAGTCGAGTTCGTAGGCGATGCGGGTGTTGGTCAGGTCGAAGGGGGCGAAGCGCGGGCCCATGACTTCTTCGAGGTCGCTGATGTCTTCCGGCGGGGTGTCGGCCAGGCAGATCAGCACGTGGCTGCCGATCACCTTGCAATGCACCGGGATCAGGCTGCGGCACTTGGGGTCGAAGGCCTTGCCCATGTGGCTGGCGTGCTTGAGGCTGCCGTCCAGGTCGTAGGTCCATTGGTGGTAGGGGCAGACCAGCATGCCGACGGTGGACTTGCCCGGCTCTTTAAGGCGGGCACCGCGGTGGCGGCAGACGTTGCGGTAGGCGCGGATCTGTTCGTCATCGTCACGCAGGATCAGCACCGAGGCCTTCCCGATGTCCACGGTGAAGACATCGCCCGGCTCGTCGACATCCGCAGTAACGGCCACCTGGATCCAGTGCTTGTTAAAGAAGATGTCCATATCCGTTTCAAAGATATCCTGGCGACTGTACAACTCGCCATTCATGCCAAAACCGGGTTGACGTGATTCAATAAGTTCGCGATGGGATTTGATCGTCGGGCGGCTCATAGTTGACCTCGGGCACTCTTATTCTTGAATTACCAAACTAATGATGGCGATTATCAAAGTGCCCTGTCAGAGCGTCAATGCGCTTAATTTTCCGCGTTGCATTACTTCAGGTTATACAAAAACAATCACATTGCAGCCATTGCACCAAAGCCGCCAGGTGAGGGCTTTTCGGCCGCCCATGGGGTGCGATCAGGTAATAAGCCTGCTTGGGGCGCACCACGAACGGTTGCAGGCGAACCAGCTCGCCGCTGTTCAGCAGGTGCTCCACCAGCCGGCCCCAGCCCAGGGCGATGCCATAGCCTTGCAGTGCGGCGTTGATGGAATCGATGTACAGGCTGCAGCGCAGGTTGTACCGCAGTGCACCGGGGTTGCCGCCCTTCTCGCGGAACCAGCTCGGCCAGGCAACCCAGCCTTCGGAGGTGGAGTCGGCATCCAGCAGCCCGGCGCCGGCCAGTTCCTCCAACGTGGTGGGCAGCGGATTGCGGGCCAGCCAGGCGGGGGAGCAGACCGGGAAGACCTCTTCATCGAACAGCAAGGTGGCTTCGCCATCGTCCCACTGGCCATTGCCAAAGCGTACGTCCAGGTCGTAGTTGCGGGTGCGCAGGTCACCGGTGAACATCTGCGTGGCCAGGCGCAGCTGTACCTGTGGCAGGGCGCTGGCCAGCTGGTTCAGGCGCGGCATGATGCGCAACTGCGAGAATGACGCGGTCGAGCCCAGCACCACCTCCTGGCGGTGGCAACCCTGGTTGATCTGGTCGAAGGCACTGGCCACCCGTTGCAGCGACTCGGAGATGCTGACGAACAGGATGTCGCCGGCGTCGGTCAGGCTGATGTTGCGATGCGCGCGGTGGAACAGCAGGGCGCCAAGGTTCTCTTCAAGCGCCTTGACCTGCTTGCTCACCGCCGCCTGGGTCACGCCCAGCTCGGTGGCGGCCAGGGTGAAGCTGTTAAGCCGGGCGACGGCTTCGAACTGCAGCAGAGCCGTCATCGACGGGATGATGCGGCGGTAGCCCTTGTGTTTCTGTGCGCCTGATGGGTTGTTCATCGTATTCCAGACACGGTAGCGGAGCGGCGCTGATGGCACGGCCGCCCGAATATTGTTGTTGTTTGCAGCACGCGGGCAGGGCGCCCTTGGGCCAGATGATGAGCAGGGCCGAGGACTGCGGATATTACAGTTATGACAATAAATAGGATGCCGTGGCGCATCGGGGTACCAGCAGCGAGGCTTTATAATACAAATTGACACAGATATACAATGCGCCCGCCCGGGGGCGCGTTACATTGCAAAAAAAAGTTTGCCTCGCTCGCCCTTGCGGGCCGCCTGCCAATCCAGGTGCGTATCAAAGTTTCGATGCGCTGCCGTCAATAATTGGTCATAAGTATAATAACGAGGGTCGTATGTACCAAGGCGATGAAATACTATCGGTAAACCATATATTCAAAGTGTTCGGCCATAATCCGCAGATGGCCATGGAGATGCTGCGCAACGGCGCCGACAAGCACGAAATCTTCAGTAAGACCGGTCATGTCGTCGGCGTGTTCGATGCCAGTTTTTCCGTCAAGCGTGGCGAGATCTTCGTCATCATGGGCCTGTCCGGTTCGGGCAAGTCGACCATGGTGCGGCTGTTCAACCGCCTGATCGAACCCACCTCCGGCAGCATCCACCTCAACGGCAAGGAAATCACCGGGCTCTCCGACAAAGCCCTGCTCGATGTGCGGCGCAAGGAAATGGGCATGGTGTTCCAGTCCTTCGCCCTGATGCCGCACATGAGCGTGCTGGAAAACACCGCATTCGGCCTGGAAATTGCCGGTGTGGCCGAGGCCGAGCGCCACAGCCGCGCCCGTGAAGCACTGAGCCAGGTCGGCCTGGCCGGCCACGAGCACAGCTACCCGCACCAGCTTTCCGGTGGCATGCAGCAGCGCGTGGGCCTGGCCCGGGCGTTGGCCAACGACCCGACGATCCTGCTGATGGACGAGGCGTTTTCTGCCCTCGACCCGCTGATCCGCAGCGAGATGCAAGGCGAGCTGATGCGCCTGCAGGCCGAGCAGCAACGCACCATCATCTTCATTTCCCACGATATCGAGGAAGCCATCCGCATCGGCCACCGCATCGCGATCATGGAAGGCGGGCGAGTGGTGCAGATCGGCACCCCGCAGGAGCTGATCAACCAGCCGGCCAACGATTACGTGCGCAGCTTCTTCAAGAGTTTCAACAGCCGCTGCCAGTGTTCGGTGCTGGCGAAGAACGCACCATTGCAGTCCGTGAGCCGCCACTAAAAGAACAAGAGGTAAGCCCCCGTGTCCGAATTCAGCCTGCTCGACCCGTTCCAGGCGGCCGTCATCCCGCTGGGTGACTGGGTCACCGCAACCCTCAACTTCCTCGTGCACAACTTCCGTGAGGTGTTCCGCGCCATTCGCTGGCCGATCGACCAGGTGCTCAACGGCATCGAGTTCACCCTGCAGAGCATTCCACCGACTATCGGCATCCTTCTGTCGTCGCTGCTGGGTTGGCAGTTGGCGGGCAAGCGCATGGCGCTGCTGTGCTTCGTTACCCTGACCTTGCTTGGCCTGATCGGGGTCTGGTCCGAGTCGATGACCACCCTGGCGCTGGTGCTGACCTCGGTGTTCTTCTGCGCGGTGATCGGCATCCCGCTGGGCATCGTCTGCGCCCGCAGCAACCGCCTGGAAAGCATCATCCGGCCTTTGCTCGACGCCATGCAGACGCTGCCGGCGTTCGTCTACCTGGTGCCAGTGGTGATGCTGTTCGGCATCGGTAACGTCCCCGGCGTACTGGTGACCATCGTCTTCGCGCTGCCGCCGCTGGTGCGCCTGACCAACCTTGGCATCCGCCAGGTGCCGGAAGACAAGATCGAAGCCGCCCGCGCCTTCGGCTGCACGCCGCGGCAGATGCTGACCCGCGTGCAGTTGCCGCTGGCCACCTCGACCATCATGGCCGGCCTCAACCAGACCCTGATGCTGTCGCTGTCGATGGTGGTGATCGCCTCGATGATCTCGGTGGGTGGCCTGGGCCAGATGGTGCTGCGCGGCATCGGCCGACTGGACATGGGCCTGGCGACCGTCGGCGGCGTCGGCCTGGTGTTGCTGGCGATCTTCCTCGACCGCCTGACCCAGGCCATGGGCGCGCGCACCAGCGCCGACCCGAGCCTGCGCTGGTACCACACCGGCCCCGTAGGCGTGGTGCTGCGCCTGTGCGGCGCGGCGCAACCGCAAGGGCGGCGCAAGACTGCCTGACTTAACCCCGTTCTATCTGCCGCATCCCGAAACAACAACCAGAAAAAGGTACGCGACGATGTCCGAGTTCAAGTTCCCCCGCCGTTTCCTGCAAGCCACCTGCGCCATGGCGCTGGGCCTGGCCTGCCTGCATGCCAGTGCCTCGGCCGACAAGCCGGGCGAAGGGGTGAAGATCACCCCGTCATTCCCCACTGTGGATGAAGAACGCTTCCGCGGCGAAGTCGCCCTGGAAGGCTTGCGCGAGCTCGGCTACAACGTGCAGAAGCCCAAGGAAACCGAATACGCCACGATGATCCTGGCGGTCGGCTATGGCGATGCCGATTTCAGCGTCAACCTGTGGGACAAGCTGCACGCCAGCTTCTACGAAAAGGCCGGGGGAGACCAGAACATGGTCAAGGTCGGCGACATCCTGCCCGGCGTGCTGCAGGGCTACCTGATCGACAAGAAAACCGCCGACCAGTACCACATCAAGTACATCACCGACCTGCAGAAGCCGGAGATCGCCAAGCTGTTCGACACCGACGGCGACGGCAAGGCCGACATGACCGGCTGCAACCCGGGCTGGGGCTGCGAGCTGGTGATCGCCCACCAGATGAAGGCCTACGGCCTGGAAAAGAGCATCCACGTCAACCAGGGCTCGTACTTCGCGCTGATGGCCGACACCATCACCCGCTTCAAGGAAGGCAAGCCGGTGTTCTATTACACCTGGATGCCGCAGTGGGTGGCTGGCGTATTGGTCGAGGGGCGTGACGTGGTCTGGTTGCAGGTGCCGAAAACCGACCTGCCGGGCGGCGACAACAGTGTCGACACCATGTACCAGGGCAAGAACCTCGGTTTCGCCCTGGACAAGATCGAGGCCGTGATCAACCGCGATTTCGCCGAAAAGAACCCAGCAGCCGTGAAGTTCCTGTCGCTGATGCAGATTCCGGCAGCCGACGAGAGCGCGCAGAACCTGAAAATGCAGAACGGCGAGAAGACCTACGCCGACATCCAGCGCCATACCAAGGAATGGATCGCCGCCCACCGTCAGGCCTTCGATGGCTGGTTGCAGGCGGCACGCGCGGCGGCGATGCAGGCCAGTAACTAACCCCCGAGCAGAGCAGAACCATGAGCCAGTCAGTCGTCAGCCATCTCAGAAACCGGAATTTCGCCCACCTGGCGCCAGATCACCGCCTCGCCACCGGCGCGGCCTTGCGCCGGGTCGGCTTCGTACTGCTGGAGCAGTTCTCGATGATGACACTGACCTGCGCCATGGACACCCTGGCCGCCGCCAACCAGGTCAGCGCCAAGCCACTGTTCGAGTTCGTGATGATCGGTGACAGTGCACAGGTGCGCAGCGATTCCGGCATCATCATCGCCGTCGACCAGACCCTCGCTGAACTTGAGGTGCGCAGCCTGGACTTTGTCTTCGTCTGCGGCGGCTTGCGCGTGCCGCTCAAGCGCAACCCGCGCCTGCGCGGCAAGCTGCGCGAGGCCGACAGCTACGGCTGCCTGCTGGGCGGCTTGTGGAATGGTGCCTACTTCATCGCCGAGGCCGGCCTGCTCGAAGACCATGACTGCGCCTGCCATGTGGAGGGGCGGGCGATGATGAGCGAGCTGTTCCCAGGCGTGCGGGTCAGCCGTGCTGGCCATGTGCTCGACCGCCGCCGGCTGAGCTGCGCCGGGGCCAGCAGTGCGCTGGAGATGATGCTGGAGCTGCTGGCCGGCCGTTACGGCAAGAGCCTGCTCGACGGCGTGGAGCAGATCGTTGCCGCCGACAAGCCTGTGGCGGCGCTGCCAAAGGTGGCGCCGCCGTTTCGGGTTGGTTTGCCGCAGAACCTCAACGAAGCCATCGAACTGATGAGCAGCAACATCGAAGAGCCGATTGCCATCGACGAGATCGCCCGGCATGTGAAACTGTCGCGCCGCCAGCTGGAGCGCTCGTTCCGCCAGCATGTGCAGTCGACACCGTTGACGTTCTACCTGGAGCTGCGCCTGGGGCATGCGCGGCAGTTGCTGCAGCACACCGACAAGCCGATGTCGGAAGTTGCCATTGCCAGCGGCTTTACCAGCTTCTCCTATTTCTACCGGCGCTTTCACAATTTCTTCGCCATGCCACCGCGCAAGTACCGGGCGATGAGCCGGGGCTGGGCGGTGCATTGACCTGGCGCCTATCCTGAGTGGGTTGGATGACTATCAGGAGCGGGCATGAACCGAAATGAACTGCGCAAGGCCGACATCAACCTCATGGTGGTGTTCGAGGCCTTGATGCAAGAGCGCAACCTCACCCGCGCCGCGGAAAAGCTGTTTCTCGCCCAGCCCACGGTCAGTGCTGCGCTTGCCAGGCTGCGCACGATGTTCAACGACCCGCTGCTGATCCGCGTCGGTAACCGCATGGAGCCGTCCGCCCGGGCGGCAGAGGTGATCAAGCACCTCACCCCCGCGCTGGACGCGATGTCGGCGGCCCTGAGCCTGACCCATGACTTCGACCCGCCGACCAGCAAGATGACCTTCAGGATCGGCTTGTCCGATGATGTCGAATCAGGGCTTTTACCGCCGTTGCTGCGGGCGCTGCGCACCGAGGCGCCGCATGTGGTGGTGGTCGTGCAGCATGTCGACTACTGGCGTATCCCCGACCTGCTGGCCACGGGGGATGTCACAGTGGGCATCAGCCAGACCCGGGGCCTGCCGGCCAATGCCAAGCGTAAAGTATTACGTACCATGCAGGCGCGGGTGCTCAGGGCCGACAAGTCCGCGCAACCGCTGACCCTGGAGGAGTTCTGCCAGCGCCCCCACGTGCAAGTTTCGCCAACGGCCAATACCCAGGGCGTGGTGGATGACTGGCTGAAGGAAATCGGGCGTACGCGCAATGTGGTGTTGTCGGTGCCCCAGTTCAGTTCATTGCCGGCCATCCTGGCCGACAGCGATCTGCTGGCCTGCTGCCCGGACTACGCCGCTGCGGCCATGGCCAGCTGGGGCAACCTGCAGGCCGAACCCTTGCCGTTCGACACCGTGCCGCTTGAGCTGGCCATGGTCTGGCTGAGCACCACCGACAGCGACCCGGCCGAGCGCTGGTTGAGAGGGCGGCTGGAGCAGTACATGAGTGGGGCGCGTGAGGGGCGGGTCGGCTAGGACAATTGCTCATACCGGTTTGTCGCGCTGGCGCATGGCCTTGGCGCGCTTCTCCAGCAACAGGTAAGTCAGTACGGCAATGACCAGTGGTACCAGGTAATACAACGTCCGGTAGCCCAGCAACGCCGCTACCAGCGTGCCTTGGCCAAGCTGCCCGTGAAGCAGGGCGAGGAACACCGCTTCGAGCACACCGAGCCCTGCGGGAATATGGGCGACCACCCCCGCCACACAGCTGATCAGCAGGATGCCAAGAATCGACGGGTAGAACGCCTGGCCAGGCAACAGCCAGAAAATCAGCAAGGCCATCATCGCCCAGTTGCTTGCGCCTAACGCCACCTGGCACAGGGCCAGGCGCAGCGAGGGCAGGGTGACTTCGTGCTCGCGCCAGCGCCAGGTGCGCTTTTTCGCCAGGCCACAAGCCAGCAGATAGCCGATTGCGATCGCCAGCAACAGCACGCCGATCAGCCGCAGCCCGGTGGCACCGACCGCCCAGCTGGTCGGCAACTCGACCAGGCCCAGGGCAAACACGCTGCCGGCCAGCAGCATGTAGCCCATCCAGTTGGTCAGCAGGCCCAGGGTGAGGATACGGGTGATGGTCGGCGTATCCAGGCCAAGGCGGCCGTACAGGCGATAACGCAAGGCAACGCCTCCCACCCAGGTGGTGAAGTTGAGGTTGAAGGCATAACACACGAATGCCACCGGCAGCACTTGCCGGGCGGGCAGGTGGTGGCCGGTGTAAGCCCGGGCCAGCAGGTCGTAACTGGCGAAGATCAGGTAGCTGCACAGCGCCAGGGCCAGGCCGATGGCCAGCGTGCCTGGTTTGTAGGCCAGCAGCGACTGGCGCACCTCGTTCCAGTCCAGGTTGCGTGCCAGAACGTACAGCAACACCGGTATGAGGATCAGAAACGCCACGGTGAACAGCCGCTTGCCCCAGGTCTGCCAAGGTTTCTGCGCCATCAGGTGTTGCCCTCATGCAGGTCGCCTTGGGCCTCGACCTGCGGCTGCAGCGAATGCAAGCGCTGGCGGTGTGCGGGAAACCAGCCGGCGATCCGCGGGAAGTGCCGGATGACGTGGAAGCACACGAAGATCAGCGGTGCACGCCACCAATAGCCGCGGATCATCCGTGCCAGCGTCACCGGTTTGCATTGCTCGGTTGCCAGCGCCTGCAGGTGCTCGTACAGGTGCTGGTTGAATGCCGGGTCACGAATGAACAGGTTGGCTTCCAGGTTGAACGACAGGCTCAGGGGGTCGAGGTTGCTGGAGCCGACCGTGGCCCACTCGTCATCGACCAGCGCCACCTTGCCGTGCAGCGGCCGCTGGCAATACTCGTGGATCCGCACGCCATCGCGCAGCAGGTAGTTGTAGAGCAGGCGCGACAGGGCGCGCACCCAGCGCATGTCTGGCTGGCCCTGGAGGATCAGGGTAACTTCGACGCCGCGGCGCGCCGCGTTGCGCAACTCACGCAACAGCCGGTAACCCGGGAAGAAATAGGCGTTGGCCACCACCACGCGCTGGCGCGCCGAGCGCAGGGCCAGCAGGTAGTGGGCTTCGATATCGGTACGGCGCAGCCGGTTGTCGCGCTCCACCAGCACCGCGGTGCTGGTACCCGTGGCTGCGGTCACGGGCCGTATCTCGCTGGGTGGCTCCAGCACCGGGGCCATCAGCCGGCGGCTGGCAGCATGTACCTGCGCCACTACCGGCCCAGTCACCTCCACGGCATAGTCCTGCTTGGCCATGGGGCCGAAATCACCCAGGTGGTCAGCGCTGTAGTTGATCCCGCCGATAAAGGCCCGCTCGCCATCGATCACCACGATCTTGCGGTGCAGGCGCCGGAACAGGTTGGTGCGCATCCCGGCCAGCCTGGGTTGCGGGTCGAAGGCATGGAAGCTGACCCCGGCATCGGTCAGCCCCGAGACGAAGCCATCGGGCAGGTCAGCGGTGCCGTAGCCGTCCACTGCGACCTCCACCCGTACGCCGCGCCTGGCGGCATCGATCAGCACACAGCGCAATTGCTGGCCGACCTTGTCGTCGAAAATGATAAAGGTTTCCAGCAGGATCTCTTGCTGCGCCTGGGCCATGGCTGCGAACACCCGCGGGTAATACTGCTCGCCATTGATCAGCAGTTCGACACGGTTACCGTCTACCCAAGGTCTGTTCACAGGTCGATCTCCGCAGCCAGTGGGGCATGGTCGGACAGGTGCGACCAGGGATACATCGACAGTACCTGGGCCTTGGCCGGCATGGCATTGCGCAGGTAGATACGGTCCAGACGCAGCAGCGGCAGGCGGGCCGGAAAGCTGCGCGCGGGGCTGCCGAAATGCTCGCCGAAGGCCTCGACCAGGCGCCGGGAGAGCACCGCATCGGCCTTCAACCGCCAGTCATTGAAGTCGCCGGCGATGATGACCGGTGCCTCTGCCGGAAGGCTGTCGAGCAGCTCAAGCAGCAGCTGTACCTGGCTTTGCCGGTGGGCTTCACGCAGCCCCAGGTGCACGCAGATCGCGTGAACCTGCTCATGCCCTGGCACTTCCAGGCGGCAATGCAGCAGGCCACGCTGCTCGTTGCCGTGGATCGACACGTCGAGGTTTTCGTACTGCGCGATCGGGAATTTCGACAGCAGGGCGTTGCCGTGATCGCCGTGGGGGTACACCGCGTTGCGGCCATAGGCGAACTGCGGCCACATGCTGTCGGCAAGGAACTCGTACTGCGGCGTTTCTGGCCACGCCGGGTGGCGCACGGCGTGCTGCTGGTGGCTGCCGTGCACTTCCTGGAGGAACACCAGGTCGGCATGGGTGCTGCGCACCGCTTCACGCAGCTCGGGGAGGATGAAGCGCCGGTTGAACAGGGTAAAGCCCTTGTGCACGTTGATGGTCAGCACGTTCAGGCGGTGCACCGCGTTCACCTTGTCGGTAGTGCCGTGCGGCCACTGGGTAAAGCCCATGCGGATATCACTCACGCTGTTGCCCTCATCGCCTGCTCCGCTGAATGTCACTCTGGATAGCGACCCGAGCAGGGCTGCGAGGGTTCAGTGCATAAGATCGAAGGCAGCATTGCTGCGCTGAGTTGAACTTTGTCGGCGCCAGTGATTCCACCGCATAGCGGGATATGCAGCGCAGGAGACCGCCGGCATGAAGTTCGATCGTTTTTGTCAGTGGTTGGCCAACTGGACCGGGCGACCGCTCGCATTCGGTGCCGCCTTCCTGTTGATTCTGGTCTGGGGCATCACCGGGCCGCTGTTCGATTTCAACGACACCTGGCAACTGGTGATCAATACCTCGACCACCATCATCACCTTCCTGATGGTGTTTCTGATCCAGAACACGCAGAACCGCGACAATGACGAGCTGCATATCAAGATCGACGAATTGCTGCGCACCACCAAGAAAGCGCACAAGGCCTTGCTCGACCTGGAAGACATGGACCCGGCCGAGCTGCACGCCCTGCGCAAGCAGTACCAGCAAATGGCCGAGCGCGGCGACGACAGGCAGAAAACCAAGGAATGACCTGCCACGACTGGAGGCAAGCATGGCCAGACATATCATCCACTTTACCGGGCCGATCAACTCATCCACCTGCGGCAACCTGATCAACACCTGCTCACGCGCGATTCAGCAGGGCGCCGACCTGCTGCAGCTGAACATCGCCACCATGGGCGGCGAATGCAGCTATGGGTTCACCCTGTACAACTTCCTGCGGGCCCTGCCGATCAGCGTGCACACCCATAACCTTGGCACCGTGGAGTCCATGGGCAATATCCTGTTTCTGGCAGGCGAGCACCGTACGGCGTGCAGCTACAGCAAATTCCTGTTCCACCCGTTCCACTGGACGCTGCACGGCTCGGTGGACCATGCGCGCATGGCCGAATACGCCATGAGCCTGGACTACGACTTGCGCCTGTATGCGCAGATTGTCGCCGAACGTACCGAAGGCAGCAGCGAAGTACTGGATGTGCCGCGCTACCTGATGGCCTACCCGCGGATACTGGGTCCCAAGGAAGCGCTGGACAGCGGGATGATTCACGCCATCGATGAAATGCCGATCGAGGCTGAAAGCAACCAGTGGAGCGTGCACGCCTGAGTGCCGCCCGTGCCGGGCAATGTGCAGCGCGCAAGCTTTTGCCCTGCGGGCCTTTCGCGCCACCGGTCAGTTGGCCGTAATTGGATTGAGCAGACCCGCCCATTGCCTGTTCGGAACTAGGGCATGCACCGTTTTCATGCGCCCAACCCATCCGCATCGCAAGGAGAAACGACATGGCTGGTGATCAACAACGGACTGGACAACGTGGCGGCACCAAGGAAACCAACCCTGGCAACTTCGCCAATGACCGCGAACGCGCCTCCCGCGCAGGCCACAAAGGTGGCCAGGCGTCAGGCGGCAACTTCGCCAACGACCGGCAACGGGCATCGGAAGCTGGCCGCAAGGGCGGGCAGAACAGCCACGGCGGAGGCCGCCAGCATCAGCAGTAGCGGCGTTGCCGAGGCCCGCTGGCGTGGCTGGCGGGCCGCATGCCTGCACACACAAACTGCATTCCTTTGAATTGTTCGACAATTTTTTTGAATCTTTCCCGGACGGCATCACTCAATGAAATAGTCATCCATGGAGAAGAGGAGGGCCGCGTGATGCCGAGTCCCCAGCTGTACATTATCGATTACCTGCTGCATGGCCAGCCACGCAGCTTCATCATCCGGCTCGAGAAAATCGATAATGCCGAAGCTTGGCACTGGGCGAGTTGTGATGCAGGCATCGGTATCATCCCGAAGTTCGGGCGAGAGAAGATCAAGAAAGTGAGCCGGCCAATGGCTGAGCGCTATGGCATAACCGCGGTGAGCTGGCGGTTGTCGGGCAGCAAGCCCAGCCAGGCGGTAAGCGATTCCAGTGTAACCAGCTGAAGCGTCAGGTACCGCTGTACTTGACCGCAGCGGCCGTGCGCGATGTGACGTTGAGCGCCTTGAGCAGCGACGACACGTGGATGCGCACGGTGAAGGGCGAGATGTCCAGCGCGCGGGCGATCTCCTTGTTGGTCTTGCCTTGGGCGATCAGGCGCAGCACCTCGTGCTGGCGGTGAGTGAGCTGTTCCAGCTCGCTGGCGCTGCCCAGGCTCGGCAACAATCCCGAAGGGCTGTACTTCACCAGCACCTCGCCCTCACGGATGGCCAGGATCGCCGCGCCGAGTTCATCGGGTGCGATGCTCTTGCCGATGAAACCATCGACGCCGCTGGCCATGACATGCTCGATCAGTGCCGGGTCGTCGACCATCGACACGATGATCAGGGTAGTACGGCGCAATAGCTGACGCAGTTCGGTCAGCCGTTCCAGGCAATCGAGCCCCGGAAAGCGCAGATCGAGAATCAGCGTGTCCGGCGCCTCGCCCTGGCGGGCCAGCGTCAGCACCTGCTGCAGGTCGCCGGCTTCTTCGAGCTGCGCCTGTGGCAATACCCGCTGCACGGTACGGACCATCGCTTCTCTGAACAGCGGATGGTCGTCCGCCACGATTATGCGGCACGTCACGTCCTGGCACTCCCTGTGAACAGCGGTTTTCCCGACCATGCTAACTTAGCAGGCGAAAACGGCGAGCGCTGCGCCAAGAAGGCGTTTATGCGACCCCGTGCACAAGGACGTCGACCATGGACTACAACAAGAACAACGAACTCGACCAGGCCAACCTGCGCGTCATCGTCGCCAGTTGCGCGCTGGTCTACATCACCGTGCTGGGTTTTCTGCCGGGCGAATCGATCGACAGCTACCTGCCGGTGATCTACTACATCATCAGCTTCATCGTGCTGTCGATCGGCCTGCGCCAGGCCATCGCCCGTTGGCCGGGGCATTACCCGTGGCGGCGGGTGCTGGGCATCGTGCACGACTATACCGGCACCTGCTTCGGCCTGGTGCTCGGCGGCGAAGCGGCGCTGCCGCTGTATGCGGTGATGGTCTGGGTCAACCTTGGCAACGGCATGCGCTTCGGCACCCGCTACCTGGCCATCGCTACCGTGCTGGCGTTGACCGCGCTGGTGGCGGTGTACCAGCTCAACCCTTACTGGCAGGCCAACCCGTTCATGGTGTTGATGCTGCTTACTACCAGTACGGTCATCCCGCTGTACGCCCATATGTTGCTGGAGCGCACCCGCAAGGCCTCGGAGCTGGCGATGGCCGCCACCCAGGAGAAGTCGCGCTTTCTGGCCCAGGCCAGCCACGACCTGCGCCAACCGATCCACTCCATTGGCCTGTTCACCGCCTGCCTGCGTGAAGCGCCGCTGGCCGAGCAAGAGCGGCGCCTGGTGGACAGCATCGACCGCTCGCTGCTCAACGTGTCGCAGCTGTTCCGCTCGATCCTTGACCTGTACACCCTGGACAATGGCAGGGTGCAACCGAAGTACGAGGCCTTTGCCTTGCAGGAGTTTCTCGCCGAGCTGCTGCGCCAGAACGCCGAGGCCGCACGCTGGGCTGGCGTCGAGATGCGCCTGCGCCCTTGCGTTCACTGGACCCGCGCCGACCGCGGCATGCTCGCGACCATGGTGCAGAACGTGCTCTCCAACAGCTTCAAGTACGCCGCCCAGCGGCCGTTGCTGATCGGCGTGCGGCGTCACGGAGCAGCGCTGGCCATCGTGGTCTATGACCAAGGGCGGGGGATCGACGAGGCGCATCAGGGCTTGGTCTTTGAGGAGTTCTACCGGGTGCGCCAGGTGCGTGACAAGGATGTCGAAGGGGTTGGCCTGGGCCTGTCTATCGTCAAGCGCCTGGGGCATTTGATGGGGCTGCAGGTACAGCTGCGTTCGCACCTGGGGCATGGCACGGCGGTGAGCCTGCAAGGCTTGCCGCGCCTGGCGGCGCAACCGCTGGCCCGCAGCAGCGAACAGCAGGTGGTGCAAGGCGCGCTGCTCGGCGGCCTGAGGGTGTGCCTGGTGGAAGATGACCATAACGTTCTACGCGCCACCTCGGCGCTGCTGCAGCGCTGGGGTTGTGAAGTGCAAGCACAGGCTTCGCCACTGGGGTTGACCTGCGAGTGTGACGTGATCGTTGCCGACTACGACCTGGGCCAGGAGGCCACCGGTGTCGATTGCATCGACAGCCTGCGGGCGCAGCGGGGCTGGGAGGTGCCGGCGTTGATCATGACCGGGCATGACCTTGAGAAGATTCAGGCAATCGTGCAAGGGCGCAATATCGCCATCTTGTCCAAGCCGGTGCGCCCGGCGGAATTGCGCGCGGCCCTGCGGACCTTGCGTGAGGTGCCGGCGGCGCCAGAGCGTGACGCCGAGGGCAGAGGCGGCATCACTGCAGGATGATCGCCTGGCCTTCCTTCAGGCAGGACGGTGTCGGCTGGTACAGGCCCATGCCGCCGACCGCGACGATGGCGCCGCTGGGGATTTGGCAGTTGTATTCGCCCTTGGCGGTGGTGGCGGTGTAGTAGGTGATGGTGCTGTCGCTACGCACATTGGCGACCTTGCTGACCGGGGTATTGAGGGCGAACTCGGCGCGTTCCTTGAGGGTTTGGTCGGACGGGTTGATGGTCTGGCAACCGGCGACGGTGAACAGGACGGCGGCGCTCAGCAGCAGCTTGGCGGGTTTCATGGCAGGTGGCTTCCTTGGCGTGGGGTGTGGCGGATGGCCGGACTATAGCGCCGAGGAGCGGGCAGGGCATTAGGGCGGATGTACGAGGTGGCTATGTGCCTGTAGTACTGCCTTGTGGGAGCGGCCTTGTGTCGCGAAAGGGCCGCGCAGCGGCCCCAGGATCTATGCTCTGGTCATAGATTGCCGGGGCCGCTGCGCGGCCCTTTCGCGACACAAGGCCGCTCCCACAGCGACCGTGTATGTCAGGGGTTTTTCAGGACCAGGGTCAGAATGTCATAGCTGGCCACCAGTTCACCAAGCTGGTTGGTCACTTCCACATCCCAGGCCACCACGCCTTGCGGTTGCCCCAGCGGGCTGGTCTTGCCCTGGTCGATCTTGCGCTTGCAGGTCAGCCGCGCCTGGATCGTGTCGCCGATCCCTACCGGGTTGATGAAGCGCAGGGTATCCAGCCCGTAGTTGGCCAGCACCGGCCCGGCGCCTGGCGAGACGAACAGACCGGCGGCGGCGGAGAGCACGAAGTAGCCATGGGCGATGCGCTTGCCGAACTGCGACTCCTTGGCCGCGATTTCGTCGAAGTGCATGTAGAAGTGGTCACCCGACAAGCAGCCGAAGTTGACCAGGTCGGCTTCGGTCACGGTGCGACGGTGGGTCAGCAGCGACTCACCAATGCGCAGGTCGTCGAAGTAACGGCGGAACGGGTGAACCTCGGTCTCGATCACTTCGGCACCGCGCACGTATTCGCCGGTGACGGCTGTCAGCATGCTCGGCGAGCCCTGCACCGCAGCACGCTGCAGGTAATGCTTGACCGCACGCAGGCCACCCAGCTCCTCGCCACCCCCGGCGCGGCCAGGGCCGCCGTGCTTGAGCTGCGGCAGCGGCGAGCCGTGGCCGGTGGATTCCTTGGCGGCTTCACTGTCGAGCACCAGCAGGCGCCCGTGCCAGGCGGCGGCCACCGGGATGGCCTTGGCAGCAACGGCGCGGTCGGCGGTAACCAGGGTCGCCACCAGGCTGCCTTTGCCGCGCGCGGCCAGGGCCAGGGCTTCATCCAGGTCGTCATAGGCCATCAGCGTGCTGACCGGGCCGAACGCCTCGATGTCATGGGCACCGCCCTCGGCATGTGGGTCGCGTGCCAGCAGCAGGGTCGGGGCGAAGAACGCGCCTTCGGCCACGCCTTCACCGCGCGGGGCAAAGCCATCGCTGGCGCCGAACAGCTGGTCGCAGCTCTGCAGCAGGCTGCGCACGCGCTCGCCAACGTCACGCTGCTGCTCATGCGAGGCCAGGGCCCCCATGCGCACGCCTTCTACCGACGGATCACCGACCACCACCTTGCTCAGGCGCTCGCGCAGGCGGGTGGCCACCGCATCGATGTGCTTGGCCGGGACGATTGCGCGGCGGATGGCGGTGCATTTTTGCCCCGCCTTGGTGGTCATTTCCCGCGCCACTTCCTTGATGTACAGCTCGAACTCTTCGCTGTCCGGGCTCACATCCGGGCCGAGGATGGCGCAGTTGAGCGAGTCGGCCTCGGCGGTGAAGGGTACCGAGTTGCGAATCAGGTTGGGCGTGACGCGCAGTTTCGCGGCAGTGTCGGCAGAGCCGGTGAAGGTCACCACGTCCTGGCCCTGCAGGCGGTCGAGCAGGTCGCCGGTGCTGCCGATCACCAGCTGCAGGCTGCCAGCGGGCAGCAAGCCGGAATCGTTCATCAGGCGCACCACGGCTTCGGTCAGGTAGCTGGTCGAGGTGGCCGGCTTGACGATGCACGGCATGCCGGCCAGGAAGGTCGGCGCGAACTTCTCGAGCATGCCCCAGATCGGGAAGTTGAACGCATTGATGTGCACGGCGACACCGGCACGCGGTACCAGGATATGGCTGCCGGCAAAGTGGCCCTGCTTGCCCAGCGGGATCGCGGGGCCTTCGTGCACCAGGTTGCCCGAGGGCAGCTCACGGCTGCCGATGCCGGCGTAGCTGAACAGCGTGGCATTGCCGCCCTCGATGTCGATCCAGCTGTCGGCGCGGGTGGCGCCGCTGTGGTGCGACAGCGCGTAGAGCTGTTCCTTGCGCTCGGCCAGGTACAGGGCCAGGGCCTTGAGGCGCTGGGCGCGTTGCTGGAAGTCCATGGCCATCAGCTGGGCCAGGCCATGCCCGCGGGCAAAGTCCACGGCCTCGGCGAAATCCGGGCGTTCTTCGTGGCTGTAGGCCAGGACGTGACCGTCCAGGGCGCTGCGCAGGGCCTGGGCGCCGTGTTGGCCGATCCAGCGGCCAGCGATGAAGCTCTGCAGGGTTGGGGCGTCAGACATGCTGTTCTCCATGCTGTTCTAAGGTTGGGAGGGGCGCTGTTACCACAGCGCCAGGGTGTAGCCGATGATCAGGCGGTTTTCGTCCACGGCATTGGTCAGGCCATTGCCGGAACGGAAGGTGACATTGCGCCAGCGCAGGCTGACGTCCTTGAACGGGCCGCTCTGGATGACGTAGGTGAGGTCGGTGTCACGTTCGCGCTCACGGCCATTGCTGACGGTGGCGGTTTCGGCGTGGCGGCCATCGGTGTAGCGGGTCATGAAACTCAGGCCGGGGATGCCCATGGCGACGAAGTCGTAGTCGTAGCGCAACTGCCAGGAGTCCAGGCCGGCGCGGGTGAAGGTGTTGTAGGTCACCAGGTTGACGGTGAACGGGTCGCCGCCATTGACGAACGGGAAGGCACTGTCGCCGGACATTTGCTGCCAGGTGGCGGTGAACTTGTGGGCCCGCACCCCGAGGGTGAACATGGCGTTGAAGTTGCGGTTGTCGATGTTGCCAGCACGCTCGGCGCCGTCGTTGCGGCTGTCGAAGTAGCGCAGGTCGCTGCGCAGGCTCAGGCCTTCGCCCAGCGGGCGGGTGTCGACCAGGCCGACGAACTGCTGGCGATAGATGTCTTGCAGCTTGGCGTAGTAGTAGCTGACGCTGGTCTGCGGGGTGAGTGCGTAGCTGCCACCGCCGAAGTCGAGGTGGTCGCTGGTGGCGGCGCCGTAGCCCATGTCGTCGCGGCCGGACGAATCGCGCAGGTTGACCTTGCTCAGGCGCCCGGCGTTGAAGGTCAGGCCGTCGATGTCCTGGCTGGTCAGCTGGCCGCCCTGGAAGGTCGAGGCCAACAGGCGGGTGTCGTTGTACACCACCACCGGCAGGATCGGCTGCAGGGTGCCCAGGCGCAGGGTGCTCTTGGACATACGCACCTTGCCGGTCAGGCCCAGTTCGCTGTAGTCATCGACCGGTTCATGGCTGACCGGGCCGAACGGCAGCAGGCCAGTGTTGCGCCGGTCACGGCTGGAATCGAGCTTGACGCCCAGCTGGCCCATGGCATCGAGGCCGAAGCCGACCATGCCCCCGGTGAAGCCCGACTCCACTTTCGCGGTGAAACCCTGGGCCCATTCCTCGGCCTTGGCCTGGGGGGCGTTGCTCTGGCGGAAATCGCGGTTGATGTAGTGGTTGCGCAGCTCAAGGCGTGCATGGCTGTCGTCGATGAAGTCCGCCAGGGCCGGTAATGGCAGGGCGAGGGTGGCCAACCAGGCGGCCGATTTCAGGTGCATGCGGTTCATTGTTGTTATACCCGACATAGTCAAAGATCAGTGCTTGCTGGCGCCTGCGGCGCCGATACCGGTCATGGAGCGGATGAACTGCGCCAGGTAACGGCCGCGTTCCTGCTTGGCACGCTCCGAGCTGTCGCTGACCGAAAACCCCCAGGCGCAGAGGAATGCCAGGCTCATCGAGAACAACGCCGGGTTGCTGTAGGGGAACAGCGCAGTCGGGTTGTGCAGCACGTTGACCCACACGGCAGGGCCGAGCACCACCAGCAACACTGCCGACACCAGCCCGGCCATGCTGCCGCACACCGCGCCGCGGGTGGTCAGGCCCTTCCAGAACATCGAAAGCAGCAGCACCGGGAAGTTGACCGAGGCCGCCACGGCCAGCACCAGGCCGGACAGGAAGGCGATGTTCTGCGACTCGAACACCAGGCCCAGCACCACGGCAAGCAGGCCGATCACCAGGGTGGCGATACGCGACACGCGCATTTCTTCCTGCTCGGTGGCCTGGCCCTTGCGTACCACGCAGGCATACAGGTCGTGGGACACTGCAGAGGCACCGGACAACGCAAGGCCAGCCACCACCGCAAGGATGGTGGCGAAGGCCACGGCAGAGATGAAGCCGAGGAACAGGTTGCCGCCCACGGCCTGGGCCAGGTGCACGGCGACCATGTTGCCGCCACCGATGATTGCACCGGCCGCGTCGCGGTACGCAGGCTCGGTACCGACCAAGACGATGGCGCCGAAGCCGATGACGATCAGCAGCAGGTAGAAGTAGCCGATGAAGCCAGTGGCGTAGAACACACTCTTGCGTGCTTCCTTGGCGTCGCTGACGGTGAAGAAACGCATCAGGATATGCGGCAGGCCGGCGGTGCCGAACATCATGCCCAGACCCAGCGAAATTGCATCCACCGGGTTCGACAGCAGGCCGCCCGGGGCCATGATCGCCTGGCCCTTGGCATGCACGGCTACGGCGCTGGCGAACATCGCTTCAGTGCTGAAACCAAAATGCTTGAGCACCATGAAGGCCATGAAGCTGGTGCCGGACAGCAGCATCACTGCCTTGATGATCTGCACCCAGGTAGTGGCCAGCATGCCGCCGAAGGTAACGTAGGCGACCATCAGCACACCGACCAGCATCACTGCATACAGGTAGCTGATGCCGAACAGCAGCTCGATCAGTTTGCCGGCGCCGACCATCTGCGCCACCAGGTACATCAGCGCCACGACCAAGGTGCCAAAGGCCGAACTCAGGCGCACGGGGGTCTGCGCCAGGCGGTACGAGACCACGTCGGCGAAGGTGTACTTGCCCAGGTTGCGCAGGCGCTCGGCAATCAGGAACAGGATGATCGGCCAGCCAGCCAGTATGCCCAGGGCATACAACAGGCCGTCGTAGCCATTCATGAACATCATTGCCGAGATGCCGAGGAACGACGCGGCACTGATCATGTCCCCGGCAATCGCCAGGCCGTTCTGCATGCCGGTCAGGCCGCCGCCGGCGGTATAGAAGTCACTGGCCGAGCGGGTGCGCAGGGCTGCCCAGCGGGTCACCAGCAAGGTGAAACAGACGAACACCATGAACATCGAGATGGCAGTCCAGTTCATTGCGCGCACTCCTGCTTGACCTTGTCGTTGAGCGGGTCGAGCACGTTGTTGGCGCGGTGCACGTAGATGCCGGTGAGGGCGAAGGACAGCAGCACCATCAGTACACCAACCAGCATGCCGACGGTGGTCACGCCACCGCTCAGGGACTGGCCGAGGGTGTTCGGCGAGAACGCCACCAGCAGGACGAAGCCGTAGTAGATCACCAGCATTGCCAGGGTCAGGCTGCCATTGAGGCGGCGCTTGCGCCGCACCAGATGCTGGAAATCGGGGTGGTTGCTGATGCTTTCGATGTGTTCCGGGGTCATGGCAAGCGATCTCTTTTGTCTTGTAATTGTTTTCTTGAGGTCACGCGGGTGTTGCATTGCGATGTCTTGTGGAAGCGGCCTTTTTGTGGCAGCAGCCTTTTTATGGGAGTGGCTTTTTTGTGGGAGTGGCCTTTTGTGGGAGCGGCCTTGCGTCGCGAAAGGGCTGCGCAGCAGCCCCGGCGATTTGCGATCAGAGCCGAGATCCTGGGGCCGCGCTGCGGCCCTTTCGCGACGCAAGGCCGCTCCCACAAAAGGCCACACCCACAAAAGGCCACACCCACAAAAGGCCACACCCACAAAAGGCCACACCCACATAAGGCCTCTCCCACAAAGGCCGCTCTCACATTCAGAGCTGGTCGAAGTCGAGCACCACCTTGTCGCTCACCGGGTAGGTCTGGCACGACAGCACATACCCGGCCGCCACTTCGTAGTCCTCCAGGGCATGGTTGCTGTCCATCTCCACCTCGCCCTCGACCACCCGGCACTTGCAGGTCGAACACACGCCGGCCTTGCACGAGTAGGGCAGTTCGGCACCGATGGCGTTACCGGCATCCAGCACGTTCTGGGTGTTGCGCGGCAGGTCGAAGCTCAGCGCGCGGCCGTCGCTGATCACGGTGATATGGCTGAGCGCCGAATCCACCTGGCGTGCGGCCTCGCGGGCTTCGCGACGGGCTTCGTTGCCGGCGGCGGCGAACAGTTCGAAGTGGATGCGGTCCTTGGCCATGCCGTTGGCCTGCAGGCTGTCGCGCACGGTCTCGGTCATCGCCTGGGGGCCGCAGATGAACGCGGCATCGAGGCTGGGCACGTCCATCCAGCGCGAGAACAACTGGCCGCACTTGTCGGCGTCGATGCGGCCGTTGTACAGGTCGACATCCTGCTGCTCGCGGCTGAACACGAAAATCAGGTTGAGGCGGTCCAGGTAACGGTTCTTCAGGTCTTCGAGCTTGTCGCGGAACAGCGCCCCGGAACTGGAGCGGTTGCCGTACAGCAGGGTGAAACGGCTGTGGGGTTCGCTGGCCAGGGTGGTGGCGATGATCGACAGGATCGGCGTGATGCCGCTGCCGGCGGCCACACCCAGGTAGTTGCCCTTACGTGCCGGGTCCAGCGGCACGAAGAAGCTGCCCGATGGCGGCATCACTTCCAGCTGCTGGCCGGCCTTGAGCACCTCGTTGGCAAAGGCCGAGAAGCGCCCGCCGGGCACGCGCTTGACGGCCACCCGCAGCTCGCCATCCTGCACGGCACTGCAGATGGAGTAGGAGCGGCGGACTTCTTCGTCGTCCAGCTGGGTGCGCATCACCAGGTACTGGCCCTGGGTGAAACGGAAGGCCTCTTGCAGGTCTGCCGGCACCTCGAAGGCGATTGAAACAGCGTCACGGGTTTCGTTGCGCACTTGCTTGATGGTCAGGCTGTGAAACTGGCTCATGGTGGTCTCCACGGCTCAAATGCATTTGAAGTAGTCGAACGGCTCCAGGCATTCGCGGCAGCGATACAGCGCCTTGCAGGCCGTGGAGCCGAACTGGCTGAGCAATTCGGTTTGGCGGCTGCCGCATTGCGGGCAGCACACTTGTGGGGCTTCGCCGAGCAGGCTGCGCTTGCTGGCGCTGCCTTGCGGTGGGGCGATGCCATAGGCGCGCAGGCGGTCGCGGCCCAGTTCGCTGATCCAGTCGGTGCTCCAGGCCGGGGTCAGCCTGCGCTCCAGGTCCGGGGCGGCGAACCCGGCCAGTTCCAGCGCCTGGCGAATGTCACCCTCTATCACCTCGGTGGCCGGGCAGCCGGAGTAGGTCGGCGTGACTACAAGGTGCAGGTGGCCGGCACGCCAGCCCAGGTCGCGCACTATCCCTAAGTCGACCACGCTGACCACGGGCACTTCCGGGTCCATGACCTGGCCAAGCACCTCCCAGGCACGCGCCAGGTCGTGGCTTTGCTGTGCGCGGGCGCCGCGGTCGCCGGCAATCAGCTCACCAGGTTGCATCGGGGTAGGCCCTTGGCAGGAACTGCATCTCGGCCAGCAGCAGGCCCAGGTGCTCGGTGTGCAGGCCTTGGCGGCCGCTCAGGTAAAAGTGGCTGGCGGCCTTGGGCAGCGGCAGTTCGACCGAGTCGAAGATCGCGCTCACCTGCTTCAGCCAGGCCGCACCCACCGTGGCCGGGTCGGCGGCGATGCCCGCCTGGGCCAGTTGCACTTCATTGTCGCTGCCGGCGCTGAGCTCGACGGTGAAGCGCCACAGGGTCGGGATCGCGTCGAGCATGCGCCGGCGGCTTTCTTCGGTGCCGCCACCCAGGCGCTGTACCCACTCGCCGGAACGGCGCAGGTGATAGGTCACTTCTTTCAGGGCCTTGGCGGCAATCCCTGCGATGCGCTCATCACGCGATTCGACCAGGCCCTGCAACACGGCGTAGTGCCAGGCGTCGTAGAGAAACTGCTTGGCCATGGTCACGGCGAAGTCGCCATTGGGCTGCTCGACCAGCAGCAGGTTGCGGAACGCGCGCTCGTCGCGGCGAAACGCCAGGGCATCGGCGTCGCGGCCGTCGTCGAGCAACTCGGCGGCGTATTCCAGCCAGTTGCGCGCCTGGCCTACCAGGTCGAGGCCGACGTTCATCAGGGCCAGCTCTTCTTCAATGGCCGGCGCGTGGCCGCACCACTCGCACAGGCGCTGGCCCTGGATCAGGGCGCTGTCGCCGAGCAGCAGCAAATACGGGATCAGATCGTGCTTGTGCATGGCCTACCTCACATGTGCCCGACTTCGTCGGGCAGTTCGTAGAAGCTGGCATGGCGGTAGACCTTGTCGTCCGAAGGGGCGAACAGCGGGTCTTTCTCGTCAGGCGAGGAGGCGGTGATCAGTGCCGATGGCACCACCCACAGGCTCACACCTTCGCTGCGCCGGGTGTACAGCTCGCGGGCGTTCTCGATGGCCATGGCGGCGTCGGCGGCATGCACGCTGCCGACATGCTTGTGGTTAAGGCCGTGCTTGCTGCGCACGAACACTTCGTACAGGGTCCAGACAGACATTTTCGATCTCCGCATCAATCGCCGCTCAGGCGGCGTTCTTGTTCTGTTGCTTGCGTGCATAGGCCACGGCTGCTTCGCGCACCCAGGCGCCATCCTCGATGGCCTTGCGCCGGGTGGCGACGCGTTCCTGGTTGCACGGGCCGTTGCCCTTGATCACTTCGTAGAACTCGTCCCACTGGATCTCGCCGAAGTCGTAGTGGCCGCGCTCGGCATTCCACTTCAGGTGCGGGTCGGGGGCGGTGCAGCCGAGCAGCTCGAGCTGGGGCACGGTCTGGTCGATGAAGCGCTGGCGCAGCTCGTCGTTGGTCTGGCGCTTGATCTTCCAGGCCATCGACTGGGCGCTGTTGGGGGAATGCTCGTCGCTTGGGCCGAACATCATCAGCGCCGGCCACCAGAGGCGGTTGATGGCGTCCTGGACCATGTCCTTCTGCGCCTGGGTGCCCTCGCGCATCATGGTCAGCAGCAGCTCGTAGCCTTGGCGCTGGTGGAAGCTCTCTTCCTTGCAGATACGGATCATGGCGCGGGAGTAGGGGCCATACGAGGTGCGCTGCAGTACCACCTGGTTGACGATGGCGGCGCCATCGACCAGCCAGCCCACTGCACCCATGTCGGCCCAGCTCAGGGTCGGGTAGTTGAAGATGCTCGAATACTTGGCCTTGCCGCTGTGCAGCTTGGCGATTTCTTCGTCGCGGTCGGCGCCGAGGGTTTCCATGGCGCTGTACAGGTACAGGCCGTGGCCGGCTTCGTCCTGGATCTTGGCCATCAGCTGCAGCTTGCGCTTGAGGCTGGGGGCGCGGGTGACCCAGTTGCCTTCGGGCAGCATGCCGACGATTTCCGAATGGGCGTGCTGGGAGATCTGCCGGATGAGGGTCTGGCGGTAGGCCTCGGGCATCCAGTTCTTGGCTTCGATCTTGATTTCGGCGTCGATCTTCTCCTGGAAGTTGCGCTCTTCGGGCGACATCTCTTCCAGCGCCTTGACGCGCTTGACTCCGGTTTCCACTAGCTGTGCGTACATGTTCCGACTCCTGCTAAGGCATGAGTCATTTGTAAGCGATACAAAACATAACGTCAAACAGTTTTATGTGTATCAAATAAGATTTGTGTATCGCTTTGCTGGCCATGGGGGCTGCTGTGCAGCCCTTTCGCGACGCAAGGCCGCTCCTACAGGGGGGAATGCGGTCGCTTGTAGGAGCGGCCTTGCGTCGCGAAAGGGGCGCAAAGCGCCCCCGGCAATCTCGCAGGCAAAAAAAAGCCCCGGACCATGCCGGGGCACAAAGGCAGCCGATGACTCAGCTGGCCAACCGTTTGTCGAACACATGGCAAGCCTTGCCTTCGGAACGCTTCAGCGTGCCGCAAGGCTGTAGGTGCACCTGGGTGCTGATGCCGATGTAGGTCTTGATCTGCTTGCTCAGCTCCCCGATAACCAGCTTGCGCTGCGAGTCATCGAGGTGCTGGCACTCCGCACGCAATTCCACATGCACCTCGACGCTGTCCAGGTTGCCATTGCGATACA
The DNA here is from genome assembly GCF_002025705.1 of Pseudomonas putida. Classification (NCBI taxonomy): domain Bacteria; kingdom Pseudomonadati; phylum Pseudomonadota; class Gammaproteobacteria; order Pseudomonadales; family Pseudomonadaceae; genus Pseudomonas; species Pseudomonas putida. The sequence goes on from NZ_CP018846.1 coordinate 2,681,587, forward strand.
GATGAATCTCATAAAGCTCTGAAAGCTGTTTTATTTTCAGCACCTGCTCCTCGATCTGCGTCGGGAACACGTTCACCCCGCGGATGATCAGCATGTCGTCACTGCGCCCGGTGATCTTGCCGATGCGCCGCATGGGCCGCGCCGTGCCCGGCAGCAGGCGGGTGAGGTCGCGGGTGCGGTAGCGCACCATCGGCAGTGCCTCCTTGCTCAGCGAGGTGAACACCAGCTCGCCGAGCTGCCCGTCTGGCAGCACCGCGCCGGTCACCGGGTCGATGATTTCAGGGTAGAAGTGGTCCTCCCAGATGGTCGGGCCATCCTTGGTCTCGATGCACTCCATGGCCACGCCCGGGCCCATGATCTCGGACAGGCCATAGATGTCCAGGGCATCGATCCCCAGGCGTTGCTCGATGGAGCGCCGCAGCTCGTCGGTCCAGGGCTCGGCACCGAAGATGCCCAGGCGCAGCTTCAGGTCATGCGGGTCGATGCCCTGGCGCTCGATCTCGTCGGCGAGGTTGAGCATGTACGAAGGCGTGACCATGATGATGTCGGGCTGGAAGTCGCGGATCAGTTGCACCTGCTTCTCGGTCTGGCCGCCGGACATGGGGATGACCGTGCAGCCCAGGCGTTCGGCACCGTAGTGGGCGCCCAGGCCGCCGGTGAACAGGCCATAGCCGTAGGACACATGCACCTTGTCGCCCTTGCGCCCGCCGGCGGCGCGGATAGAGCGGGCAACCACGTTGGCCCAGGTGTCGATGTCATTCTGGGTGTAACCGACCACAGTCGGCTTGCCGGTGGTGCCGCTTGATGCATGCAGGCGCACCACCTCTTCCTGGGGCACGGCAAACATGCCATAGGGGTAGTTGTCGCGCAGGTCGTTCTTGCCGGTGAAGGGGAACTTCGCCAGGTCGTCGAGGGATTTCAGGTCGTCAGGGTGGGCGCCGCACTCGTCGAAACGCTTGCGGTACAGCGGCACGTTGGCATAGGCGTGCTTCAGGCTCCAGCGCAGCCGCTCCAGCTGGTGCTGGCGCAGGGCGTCGATACTGGCGGTTTCCATCGGGTCCAGCAGGGCACGATCGGCATCATGGTACATGTTCATGGCTTCACTCGAATTGTTCTTGTACGTCGGCCGCAGGCGTTGGCCAAGCAGCTTACCGTGAGTGTCATGGACGCAGCATAACTGGCGGCGTCGCGTTCGGTAACAAGCCGATGGTCTGAACCGCTCAGAGGCGTTCTATGACCATCGCAATGCCTTGGCCAACGCCGATGCACATGGTGCACAGGGCGTAGCGGCCATGGGTTTGCTCCAGCTCGTGCAGGGCAGTGGTAACCAGCCGTGCGCCGCTCATGCCCAGCGGGTGGCCCAGGGCGATGGCACCGCCGTTGGGGTTGACCCGCGGGTCGTCGTCGGCCAGGCCCAGCTCGCGCAGTACCGCAAGCCCCTGCGCGGCGAAGGCTTCGTTCAGTTCGATGACGTCCATGTCGGCCAGTGCCAGGCCGGTCAGTTCCAGCACCTTGCGGGTTGCCGGCACCGGGCCGATGCCCATGATGCGTGGCTCGACCCCGGCAACCGCCATGCCGACGATCCGGCCACGGGCCTTGAGGCCGTGGCGGCGGGCGGCATCGCTGCTGGCAAGCAACAGGGCACAGGCGCCGTCGTTGACGCCGGAGGCATTGCCGGCAGTGACGCTGCCGCCCTGGCGGAACGGCGTGCCGAGCCTGGCCAACTGATCCAGGGTGGTTTCGGCGCGCGGGTGTTCGTCCTGCTCGACCCGCAGGGCCGGGCCTTTGCGCTGGGCGATTTCCACCGGCACGATCTCCCGTGCCAGGCGGCCATTGGCCTGTGCCGCCGCTGCCTTGTGCTGGCTGCGCAAGGCAAAGGCGTCCTGATCGGCGCGGGAGATGCCGTACTGTTCAGCGACGTTCTCTGCCGTTTCCGGCATCGAGTGGATACCGTAGGCGCCCTTCATGAGTTTGTTGACGAAACGCCAGCCGATGGTGGTGTCGAATAGCTCGGCGCTGCGGCCGAACGCTTGCTCCGACTTGCCCATGACGAACGGTGCACGCGACATCGACTCGACGCCGCCGGCCAGCATCAGCCCGGCCTCGCCGCAACGCAGGGCACGGGCGGCATTGCCGATGGCATCCAGGCCCGAACCGCACAGGCGGTTGATCGTGGTGCCCGGCACACTGATCGGCAGCCCGGCGAGCAGGCCAGCCATGCGCGCGACGTTACGGTTGTCTTCACCGGCCTGGTTGGCGCAGCCGAGGATCACGTCGTCGATGGCCTGCCAGTCCAGTTCCGGGTGGCGCTCGACCAGGGCCTTGATCGGCACGGCGGCCAGGTCGTCGGCACGCACGCTGCTCAGGGCGCCGCCGTAACGGCCGATCGGTGTGCGCACGGCATCGATGATCAGGGCATCGAGGGGCTTGGCTTCAGTCATCTTGGGTCTCCTGCGCGAGCACGGTGCCGCGCACTTGGTAGGATTTACCGCGGAACAGGGCAATCAGCTCGCCGCGCTGGTTCTGGATACGCACGTCGTACAGGCCGGTGCGGCCTTTGCGGCTGAGCTCGGTGGCGGCTGCGCTGAGCAGGTCGCCAGCCAGCGCCGGGGCGACATAGTCGATGCTGCAGCCTTGGGCGACCGTGGCCTTGTCGTGGCTGTTGCAGGCAAAGGCGAAGGCCGAGTCGGCCAGGGCAAACAGGAAACCGCCATGGCAGGTGCCGTGGCCCTGCAGCATGTCGGCGCGCACCGGCATGCTCAGGCGCGCCCGACCCGGGCCGACATCGAGCAAGGTGATGCCCAGGCCTTGGGTGGCCTGGTCGCGGGAGTACATCGCGTCGGCACAGGCCTGGGCCAGCTCCTCTGCATTACGTTGCAGGTCAGTCATGCAGGTTCGCTCCTTGTTCGACGCTGCGCCGCAGCAGCAGGGAAGGCCGGTAGCGGCTTTCGCCGTAACTGGCCTGCAGGTTTTCCAGCACGCGCAGGGTGTAATCGACGCCCAGCTGCTCGGCCCAGGCCAGCGGGCCACGCCGGTAATTGACCCCGGCGCACATGGCCAGGTCGATGTCGGCCGCGCTGCCGACGCCCTGCAACACCGCATCGGCAGCTTCGTTGGCGAGCATGGCCACGGTGCGCAGCACCACCAGGCCGGGCAGGTCGGCGATAGCGGTCACCTTCAGGCCGGCGCGCTGCAGCAGCGCCACCGCCTGGTCGCGTGCCTGGGCAGTGGTGTCGGCAGACCAGCTGATGGCGATACGTGTGGCGGCCTGGTAATCCAGCGCGAGGTCGACCAGCACCAGATTGCGCAGGCCATCCTCACGGGCGCGCTGGCTGGCCAGGCGGCCGTCGGACAGGGCCAGGGTGGCGTCACCGGTGCGCAGCAGGCCGTTGCCCGCCCGTTCGGTGATGGCCAGGCCGCTGTCGCGCAAGCGCGCCAGCAACGGCTGCAAGGCGCCCAGGTGGCCTTCGACCACGCAGCATTCGGCGCTTGCCGTGCTGTGCAGCTCGGCTGCCGGCGGGCGTTCTGCGCCATCGGCATAGCTATAGAAGCCTTGGCCACTCTTGCGCCCCAGGCGCCCGGCATCCACCAGCTCTTTTTGCACCAGTGAAGGCTGGAAGCGGAAGTCACCGTAGAACGCTTCGAAGACCGAGCAGGTAACGGCGTAGTTGACGTCATGGCCGATCAGGTCGGTCAGTTCGAATGCACCCATGCGAAAGCCGCCAGCATCGCGCAGCAGCGCATCCAGTGTTGCGCAATCGGCGGCACCTTCTTGCAGCAACCGCAGGCTTTCGGCATAGAACGGCCGGGCCACGCGATTGACGATGAAGCCGGGGGTAGAGCGCGTGTGCACAGGCTTCTTGCCCCAGGCTTTGGCGGTGTCATAGAGCGTGCTGGCGATGCCGGGCTCGGTTGCCAGGCCAGAAACCACCTCAACCAGTGCCATCAGCGGCGCCGGGTTGAAGAAGTGCATGCCGACCACCCGTTGTGGCCGTTGCAGGCCTGCCGCGAGGCTGGTGATCGACAGCGACGAGGTGTTGCTGGCGAGGATGCAGTCCTGGCCGCACAGGCCTTCCAGCTGCCGCAGCAACTGCTGCTTGATCGACAGGTTCTCGACGATGGCCTCGATCACCAACTTCGCATCGGCCAGGGTTTCGATCGATTCGACTGGCTGCAGGCGCGCGGTAATTGCTTCACGTGCGCCTGGCAGCAGTTTGCCTTTTTCCACCAGGCGCGCGAGCTGGCGGTCGATGCCGTCTACGGCCTGGGCGGCGGCGCCAGGGCGGTTGTCATAGAGTTTTACCGGGTGACCGGCCTGGGCGGCGACCTGGGCAATACCAGCCCCCATGGCGCCAGCGCCGATGACCGCCACCAGGGCGTTGCTGCTGAGTGCGTTCATGGTCAACGCCCTTTGAATGCAGGAGTGCGCTTGTTCATGAAGGCGCTGACGCCTTCACGGTAGTCTTCGCTGCGCCCGGCCAGCCGTTGCAGGTCGCGTTCAAGCTCAAGCTGCTGGTCAAAGCCGTTGTCGAAGCTGACGTTGAGGCTGCGCTTGATCAGGGCCAGGCCGTAGGTCGGCTGGCTGGCCAGGTGGCGGGCGAGGGCAAGGGCCTCGTCGCGCAGTTCGGCATCGTCGACCACACGGTGGATCAGGCCCCAGCGCTCGGCCTGTTCTGCGCTCAGGCGTTCGCCGAGCATGGCCAGCGCTTTGGCTCGCGCCATGCCGACCAGGCGTGGCAGCAGCCAGGTACCGCCGGAGTCCGGCACCAGGCCGATCTTGCAGAACGCCTGGATGAAGCTTGCCGAGCGGGCGGCCAGCACCAGGTCGCAGGCCAGCGGGATGTTGGCGCCGGCACCGGCGGCCACGCCATTGACGGCGCAGATGACCGGCAGCGGCAGGTCGCGCAGGGTGCGCACCAGCGGGTTGTAGAACTTGTCGATGGACTCGCCCAGGTCGGGCATTGCCGCGCCTGGCGCGACGTTGCGGTCGGACAGGTCCTGGCCTGCGCAGAAGCCGCGGCCTTCGCCGGTCAGCAGCAGGACCCGCGCCGTGCTGCTCTGGCGTACCAGCTTGAGGGCCTCGCGCACTTCCAGGTGCATCTGGGTATTGAAACTGTTCAGCTGCTCAGGGCGGTTCAGCGCGAGGAAGGCCACACCGTCCTCGATGGAAAACACAATGTGCTCGAAAGTCATGACGGACTCGCTCGATCAGTCGATGGGAAGTGGGGCGGCTCAGCAGCCTTTGAACTGCGCCGGGCGTTTTTCCTGGAAGGCGCGAATGCCTTCGTCACGGTCGGCAGTGCCGGCCAGCACGGTGAACGCATGGCGCTCGAAGCGCAGGCCGCTGGCCAGGTCGCTGTCGCCAGCCTTGAGCAGGGCCTCCTTGGCCAGGCGCACCGCCAGCGGCGCCTTGGCGGCGATACTGCGGGCGACCTGCAGCGCACGCTCGACAGCCAGTTCAGGCTGGGTGATTTCGCTGATCAGGCCGGCCTGCAGGGCGTGGCGGGCAGTGATTGCCTCGCCGGTCAGCACCATCTGCATGGCCAGCGGCTTGCCAACGGCACGCAGCAACCGCTGGGTGCCACCGGCGCCCGGCATGATCCCGAGGTTGATCTCTGGCTGGCCGAAGCGGGCGTCGTCGCCGGCGATCACGATGTCGGCGCACATCACCAGCTCGCAGCCGCCACCCAGGGCGTAGCCGTTGACGGCCGCGATCAAGGGCTTGGCGAAGGCTGCTATGCGTTGCCAGTGGGCGACGCGAGGGTCACTGAGGATGCCGACCAGGTCGCGCTCGGCCATTTCGCGGATATCGGCACCGGCGGCGAAGGCCTTGCGGCTGCCGGTGATGACCACGGCGCGGGTGAGTGGGTCGGCATCCGCATCGGCGAGCGCTGCCGCAAGCTCTGCCAGTAATTCGGTGCACAGGGCGTTGAGCGCTTCCGGGCGTTGCAGGGTGAGCAGGCGAACGCCGTGTTCAGGGGCCTGCACATCGATGAAACGAGGCATGTCGGGGTCCTCAGGCTGCTCGCACGGCGCGTCAGGTGGCCGGCATTTATTGGAATTGTCTGCAGGGGCAGCAGGGGCCTGCCCAGGTGCAATCAGTATAAGCATCATCTGATACATCAATGCAACAGCAATTGTGTTTTTGTGTATCTCGTGATATTTTTGTCGTTACAGAGGTATCGCTTGATCATAGATGACATAAGGCGTACGCCCGGATCATCAGGCCGTTTTATTGCGATACACGATGATGAATGATTAATGCAGGATTACGGAGAATACATATGCCTTGCTATCGGCTCGACGGCTTGACCCCTGTGGTCGACCCCACTGCGTACGTGCATCCGAGCGCAGTACTCATCGGTGATGTGATCGTCGGCCCGCGCTGCTATGTAGGCCCGCTGGCATCTTTGCGCGGCGATTTCGGGCGCATCGTGCTGGAAGAAGGGGCGAACCTGCAGGACACCTGCGTCATGCATGGCTTCCCGGGCGGCGACACGGTGATCGAGCGCAATGGCCATGTCGGCCATGGTGCGGTGCTGCATGGCTGCCGCGTGGGTGAGGATGCGCTGGTCGGCATGAATGCCGTGGTCATGGACGGCGCGCACATAGCGCCACGCTGCATCGTCGGCGCCACGGCCTTTGTCAAAGCGGGCTTCGAGTGCCCCGAACAGAGCCTGGTGATGGGCGCGCCGGCGCAGGTCAAGCGGCCGTTGACCGAGCAGGAGTTGAGCTGGAAACAGCGCGGCACTGCCGAGTACCAGCGCCTGAGCCAACGCTGCATGGCGACCATGGTGGAATGCCCACCGCTGAGCGCAGCCGAAGCACAGCGCCCGCGCATGGGTGACGGCGGCTTCAGGCCCAAAGGCGAGGCGGGCGCATGAACCTGCCGGCGTCGCGCCATGGTCAGGCGACCCGTCGCACAGGTATAGTCGGTGCTTTCAATGCGCGCAGTTCGTCCATGAGCAACCTCGTTCCGCTGAACAACCTGATCACCCGCTTCCAGGAGCAGACCCCGATCCGCGCCAGTTCGCTGATCATCACCCTCTACGGTGATGCCATCGAACCCCATGGCGGCACGGTCTGGCTGGGCAGTCTGATCAACCTGCTGGAGCCGATCGGCATCAACGAGCGGCTGATCCGCACCTCGATCTTCCGCCTGACCAAGGAAGACTGGCTGACCGCCGAGAAGGTGGGGCGGCGTAGCTACTACAGCCTGACCGGCACCGGGCGGCGGCGTTTCGAAAAGGCTTTCAAGCGCGTCTATAGCCCGAGCCAGCCCGCCTGGGATGGCGCCTGGACGCTGGTGTTGCTGTCTCAGCTGGAGGCTGGCAAACGCAAGGCCGTGCGCGAAGAGCTGGAGTGGCAGGGCTTTGGTGCCATGGCGCCGAACCTGTTGGGCTGCCCAAGGGCTGATCGCGGCGATCTGGCCGCCACCTTGCGCGAGCTGGAAGCCAGTGACGACAGCATCGTGTTCGAAACCCATACCCAGGAAGTGCTGGCGTCCAAGGCGATGCGTGCACAGGTGCGGGAAAGCTGGCGCATCGATGAGCTTGGCCAGCAATACAGCGAGTTCATCCAGCTGTTCCGGCCGCTGTGGCAGAGCTTGAAAGAACAGGACGAGCTCGATGCCCAGGATTGCTTCCTGGCGCGAACCTTGTTGATCCACGAGTACCGCCGCTTGCTGCTGCGCGACCCGCAGCTGCCGGACGAGCTGCTGCCCGGTGACTGGGAAGGCCGCGCAGCCCGCCAGCTGTGCCGCAACCTGTATCGCCTGGTCTGGGCCAAGGCGGAAAGCTGGCTCAACAGCGCCCTGGAAACCGCCGACGGGCCATTGCCCGATGTCAATGAAAGCTTCTACAAGCGCTTTGGCGGCCTGGCCTGAGCGCGCTCAGCCGCGCCTGCCCAGCTTGTGCGCCATGAACTGATGAGCCGGTGAAAACAGCCGGTTGAAGGTCAGCAGCACGGCACACACCGTGCCCAGCGCCGACGCTGCGGCAATCAGGAACATGATCACGATCTGGTAGCGCACGGCGTCCCCAGGCGCCTGCCCGGCCAGTATCTGCCCGGTCATCATGCCTGGCAGGCTGACGATCCCCACCACCGACATCTGGTTCAGCGTTGGCATCATGCCGGCCTTCAACGCTTGGCTCGCTGCGGCGCGGGCCGCCTCCCAGCGCGTGCCGCCGAGCGACAGGACCATGTCCACGACCGGGCGCTGGGCGCTCAGCTCACGGGTCATGCGGTCGATGCCCAAGGCAACGGCGGTGAGGGTATTGCCGAGGATCATGCCAAGGATGGGAATGGCATATTGCGGCTCGTACCAGGGGCGCACACGCAGCACCACGAACAGGCCGATAGCGGTGACCAGCCACGAACTCAGCCCGACCGACAGCACGCTGTCGGCCACCAGGCCCCGATGCCGATGCTGGCCCCTGCCAGCCGCCGAATAGCCGGCGATCAGGGTCATGCTCAGCATCAGCGGCAGCACTATGTACCACTGGGCATGCTGGAACACCCAGCCGAGGATGTAGCCAATGGCCAACAGCTGGGTGATGGTACGCAGTGACGCCCACAGCAACTGGCGCTCCAGTTGCAGCTTCAGCAGCAGCGACAGCAGGCCGTTGACCAGAATCAGCGCAGCGGCAATCGCCACGTCGGTGTAGGCAAGGTTGTGATAGTTCATTTCAGCAAGGTGCCTTGGTGCATGGTCAAGGTGCGCGTACTGATGCGCTGGGCTTGAGCGTGGTCGTGAGTGATCCACAGGAAGGCGCGACTATCGGGCGCTTCTTCGAGCCAGTTCATGACCAGCGCCTCTGCTGCAGCCACCGATTGCGGGTCGAGCGCCGAGGTCGGCTCGTCGAGCAACAGCACCTGGGGTGCCAGCAGCAGTGCCCGGACCAGGGCAACCAGCTGCGCCTCGCCCCCGGACAGGTCGAATGTGGCCTTGTCGGTAAAGCCGGTTGGTTTGCCGGCCAGTTCCAGCAGGCGCACCGCCAGGGCTGCATCGAAGCGGCGGTGGCGGTTGTGCTTGAGCGTGAAGGGTAGCCGCAGGTTGTCCATGACACTGCCGTCCACCAGCGCGGCACGTTGAGTCAGGTAGCAGGCGCGGGCGCGAAAATTCGGTATCAGTGGCGGGGTCAGCGGTTCGCCCAGCCACAGCACTTCACCTGAGCTGGGGGCATCCAGCAGGGCCAGGGTGCGCAGCAGGACGCTCTTGCCCGAACCTGACGCGCCAATCAGGGCTATACGCTCGCCAGCACGCAGGCAGAAGTCGGTGGGTGCCAGCAAGGTGGCCTGGCTCGGCAGATCTACGCGGCCCAGTTGCCTGGCTTCAAGCAGAACGGCTTCGGCATGAGAGTTCTGCGGGCCTTTCAATAGAGGTGTTCCTTGAAGTCGAATAGGAAAACGACATTTTAAACAGCGCAGGCTTGAGGTCAGGTTTTTTTGACGGAACTTTCATGTTGAATGGCTTAAACCAGCGGTAACGCGACAGGCTTGCTTGCACAGGGTTAGCGACCATGCACATTTCCATGTTTGGCCATCATTTGTTGTTTCTGATGTTGTTCATTGCATCTGTGGTCAGCTGGCTTTACCTGTGGCTGGTGGGGTTTCTGCATTCGTCAGTGGCGACCAGCGACTGCCCGGTACTTAAACCGGACGTCTTGACGGTCCTGGGCCTGGTGCTGACGCTGGGCTGCGCCGTGCTGGAATTTTTCAGCCCGTTCGAAGGGCTCACGCTGTTGATCGTGCTGCTGGTGATCGGCCTGGTCATGCCCTGGGGCGGTGCATTGGGCGGCCGATATCACGAGCGCTTGCGCGCTCGCAAGGTTTAGATGGACAGCGGCTGGAGCTTCAGTGCCCGAGGTACACCAGCACATAGTCGTTGTTGTCGAAGCGCCCGATGAGTTGCGGCTGCAGCGTTTGCAAGCGCGCCTGCTGCAAGGCCCGGAGGTCGTGGCGATCCATCATCAACCAGGCAGGCCCCTGCAAAGCTTGCAGTTGCGCGGGGGTTTCGCTGAACAGCGGTTGCATGTCGTGGTCGAGGTTGACCATGAACTTGATCGCCTTGGCATCCCGGCCCAGGCGGTGCAGCACCAGCGGGGCAGGTTGCTGCGAGACCTGATCGAGCACGGCCTGGGTGAAGCTGCGGGTGTCATACAGGCGGCGCTCCACTGGTTCGACCACCGACACATAGACCAACCACAACGCCATGACCGCGCAGCCAGCAGTGACCTCGGCACGCCAGCGTGACTGCAAGAGCCGCGACAGCGCCCACAACTGCAGGGCCGCCAGCACAACCAGCAGCACCGTGGTGGCGCCGATCTGCTCGGGGAAGCGCCGCTGGGCGACCAGCACGGCAATCATCATCAGACCCGGCGTCAACAGCCAAAGCCCCTGGGTCAAACCGCGCAGCCCGGCGAACAGCCGCCCTTGTGTGACCTGGAACGGGTACGCGGCGATTATCGCAACCATCGGCAGCATCGGCAGCAGATAGCGGGCCTTCTTGGCCAACGGGATCGACAACCCGAGCATCACCAGCAGTGCTGCGGCCGCGCAATAACCGACCAGGTGCAGCGACGGCCCACGCAGCTGTGCACGGCCCAGCCACGCGCCGAGCAACGCCAGGATTGCCAGTGGATAGGCCAGCGCGTAGTTGCCCAGCGAGCTGGTGAAATAGTACAGCGCGCTGCTGGCGCCCTCGCTGCCGTCCATGCGCCCCATGAACTGCATGCGGATCACGTCATCCAGAAACGCCTGGCCGCCACTGGCTTTTGCCATCCACAGCAACAGGCCGACACTGGCGACAAGCAGCAAGCTGGCCAGCCCCCCGAACAGCAACAACCGCCGCCATTGGCCTGTGAGCAAGTAATAACTGCACAGGATGCCGGTCGGTACCACCAGGCCGATCGGCCCGCGAATGCCGAAACCCAGCAGCAACAGGCCGAACACCAGCGGCCAGCGGCGCCCTGCGCCGCGCTGATCGTGGGCATAACCCAGGTAGAACACGCTGAAGGCGACCGCCGCCAGCATGAGGTCCTGCGACACGGCCCGCACTTCGCTGACGAAGGTAACCGTCAGCAGCAGCAAGGCGATGCTGCTCCACGCCCAGCGCAGCGAGAACGGCGCCAGCAACCGGTACATCAGGGTCACGATGAGCGCCCCGGCGATGGCGCTGGGTAGCCATGCGGTCAGGCTGTTGACAGCGCCGAACGGCAGTGACAACAGCCAGATGAACAGCGTCGAGAGCGAGGTGTAGTCGGCATAAGGTTGCCCATAGGTGGTCGGGAACACCGTTGGCCCATGGCGCAGCATCTCCTGGGCGAACAGCACGAAGCGCGAGTCGAAGCCGATGGGCGCCTGCCCATACACCCCGGCGCAGAACAGCAGCAGCGCCAGCAGCCCTGCAAGCAGGGACTGCCGGCGAACGGTGAGTGGCAGAGTCATCACGCCGCTTTCGAACCCTGGCGGGGCAGTTGCGGGGCAACCGGCAACTGGCAAGAATCGCCACGGCCGATCGGGAAGTACTTGAACCCTTTGCGCGACAGGCGCTCGGCATCGTAAAGGTTGCGCCCGTCGAAGATCACTGGTGCCTTCAGGCGCTGCTGAATCAGCTCGAAATCCGGCGCCTTGAACTGCTGCCATTCGGTGCAGATGATCAGCGCGTCAGCACCGGACAGCACCGACTCCGGCGTCCCCATCAGCATCAGTTTCTCTTCGTTCGGGTACAGGTGCTGGGTTTCCTGCATGGCTTCGGGGTCGAAGGCACGCACGCTGGCACCGGCAGCCCACAGCGACTCAAGCAGCACGCGGCTGGGGGCGTCGCGCATGTCATCGGTGTTGGGCTTGAACGCCAGGCCCCACAAGGCAAAGGTCTTGCCTGCAAGGTCGCCGTTGTAGAACGCATGGATGCGCTCGAACAGCTTGTGCTTCTGGCGCTCGTTGATGGCCTCGACCGCCTGCAGCAGGTCGCTGGAGCAATGCACCTGCTCGGCACTGTGGATCAGCGCGCGCATGTCCTTGGGGAAGCACGAGCCGCCATAGCCGCAGCCTGGGTAGATGAAGTGGTAGCCAATGCGGGTGTCCGCGCCGATGCCCTGGCGCACCGACTCGATATCAGCCCCCAGGTGTTCGGCCAGCTCGGCGATCTGGTTGATGAAGCTGATCTTGGTGGCGAGCATGCAGTTGGCGGCGTACTTGGTCAGCTCGGCGCTGCGCAGGTCCATGAACATGATGCGGTCATGGTTGCGGTTGAACGGGGAGTAGAGGTCGCGCATCACATCGCGCACGTCTTCCCCCTCGCAGCCGATGACGATACGGTCCGGCCGGCGGCAATCGGCGACAGCCGAACCTTCCTTGAGGAACTCCGGGTTGGAAACGATATCGATACGCAGCTCACGGCCACTCAGCGCCGTATTGATGTGGGCGCGCAGGGTGTCGCCGGTGCCGACCGGGACCGTGGACTTCTCGACCAGGATCAGCGGTTCCTGGCGGTGGCGGGCAATTGCATCGCCGACTGACAGCACATACTTGAGGTCCGCCGAGCCGTCTGCGCAGGAGGGCGTGCCGACGGCAATGAAGGCGACGCGGCCATGTTCGACAGCGAGCTTTTCATCGGTGGTGAACTGCAGCCGCCCGCCATCCATGCCTTCGCGCACCAGGCTGGAAAGGCCCGGTTCGAAGATGCTGACATGGCCTTGGCGCAACAGCTCGACTTTCTTCTCATCGACATCCATGCACACCACATCATGGCCAACCTCGGCCAGTACTGCGGCTTGCACCAGGCCGACGTACCCGCTACCAAACACTGTAATTTTCATGGAGCACTCCTTAATGCGGGCGAACGGGCCGGACGCGTATTGATAGTGATGACCCCGAGCATGACCAGTGCCACGCCCAGTGATTTGCCAAAGCTGAATGATTCGTCGAACAGCGGCAGGCTGGCCGCCAGCAGGTAGACCAGGGCGTAGCTCAGGCTCAGCAACGAGTAGGCCCGGCCCAACGGCAGGTCGCGCAGGGCCAGCAGCCAGCAGAGCATCGACAGGCCGTAAGCGGCGATTGCCGCCAGCACCACGGCCACGGCCAGGGTATCGAGGCCCTGACTGGTCAGCGTCGACAACCACTGACCAGGCTGCGGCAGGCGGGTCATGCTCCAGCGCATGGCCAGCTGGGCGGCGCTGACCAGCAGCACACTCCCCAGGGCGAAGGTAATGCCAAGGCGCTGGTTCATGATTGCTGCCCCAGCAAGGCCACGCCGGCGATGACCAGGGCCACCCCCAGCCAGTGACGGCGATCGACCGCTTCATGGAAGCCGAAGCGGGCGATCAGGGTGATGACCACGAAGTTCAGGCTGAGCATCGGGTAGGCGATACCTACCTCCATGCGCTGCAGTACCAGCAACCAGACCAGCAAACCGCTGCCCAGGGCGAGCAGGGCCAGCCACAGCCAGGGCGAACGCAACTTGTCCGTCCACGGCCCCGCCTGCCCACGCCAGCTTTCCACGGCGAACTTCTGCGCTACCTGGCCCATGCAAGTCAGCAGGCAGGCTGCCAGCAGCAGTAGCCAGCTCATGGCGCGACCTTGGGCAGGATGAGGATCACCATCTTGCCTTGCTGGTAGCGCGTGCCATCGTCGGGCAGCAGGGCGAGCTCACGCTGTTCATCTTCACCCTTGACCCGCATCACCACGCCGACCGTGCCACTGCGGCGAGCATCGTCGACCCACTGGCGGACGTTCTTGTCGTTCAACCGGCGCCCCTGGCCTTCAGGGGTCGCCAGGCCGTACTTCAGTTCGCCGACGGTGTTGTAGAACGCCACATTCGGCTGTTGCAGGCGCCAGGCCAGTGCCGATGCCGCACCAAGGTCATTGCTCAGCAGGTGCGTGGCGCCAGTCAGTTCGTCGATGTGCTGCAGGATGAACTGGTCAGGCATCTTGTTGCCTTCCACCGACTTGGGCAGTGCCGCCGGCAGCAGGGCCATCAGCAACAAGCTGCCGAATACCGGAGCCGCCCAGCAGCGCAGCGGCGACAGGGCCTGGGCCAGGTTGGCGACAGTCCATCCCGCCAGGGCAACGCACATCATCAGCATGCCGGTCAGTTCGTGGTCGTACACGGGCTTTTTCAACTGCAGCCAAGCCAGTGCGATCAGGGCGACCACGCCCAGCACCACGTTGAGCCAGCCATTGATGCCCAGTGCGCGACCTTTTTGCAGGCGCAGCCGGTCATCCAGTGCATGGCCAATCAGCAGGGCCATGGGCAGCAGGCACGGGAAGATGTAGGTCGGCAACTTGCCCTTGCTCAGGCTGAAGAACAGCAACGGCATCAGCAGCCACAGCAGCAAGAAGACGATCTTGGCCTGGGTACGGCTCTGCCAGGCCTGTTTCAGGGCCGGCGGCAGCGCGCCGACCCAGGGCAGGCTGTAGGCCACCAGCAACGGCAGGTAGTAGTACCAGGGGGCACTGTGCTGGGCATCGTCACCGGCAAACCGGCGGATGTGCTCATGCCAGAAGAAGAACCGCCAGTAATCGGGCTCCTGGACATGCACCGCCAGCACCCAGGGCAGGCTGACAACGATCGCCACCACCACGGCCACTGGCCCGTATACCAACAGTTCGCGCCAGCGCTTCTGCCAGAGCATCCACGGCAGCGCGATCAGCACCGGCAACAGCCAGGCGAGAAAGCCCTTGGTCATGAAGCCCATGGCGCAAGCCAGCCCCAGTACCGCCCAGGCCGCCAGGCGCTGGCCGTTGCTGCGGCTGTCCACGGCGAACCACAGGGCTACCAGGCTGAGGTTGACCCACAGGGTGAACTGCGGATCGAGGTTGGCGTAGACTGCCTGGCCCACCATGACGCAGAAGCTCATGTAAACCAGGGTGCAGACCAGGCTCTTGCGCGGGTCGTTCCACAGGCGGCGTGCCACCAGGTAGCACAGTATCAGGCTCAGCCCGACACTCAGTGCCGAGGCAAAACGCACGCCGAACAGGTTCTGGCCGAACAGCCCTTGGCTGAGGGCGATCATCCAGTAGCCTGCGGCAGGTTTTTCGAAGTAACGCAGCCCCATGAAGTGGGGCGAGACCCAGTTACCGGTCAGCAGCATCTCCTGGCTGACCTGGGCGTAGCGGGTTTCGTCGGGGATCCACAAGCCATGGCCGCCCAGTGGCAGCAGGAAGGCCAGCACGAACAGGCCGAGCAGCAGCGGTAGCGTCCAGCGTCTGCTCATGAGCCTTGCACTCCCAGCCAGCCTTCACGGCCTTGCAGGGTGCCGCGCTGCACACTGGCAACGGGCAAGGTGTCGAGCGAGGCGGGGAGCAACTCGCCCAAAGGTTTGAACGCAATCTCGCGCTGGCGTGCATCGGCCAGCAATTGGCGAAAGTCCTGGGCCATCAGAATCCCTTCTACCTCTGCATGGATGGTGTAGACGTTGAGTGCCTGGGGGCGGAAGCGCCCCAGGATGAATTCGTTGAAGTGCGCGGCAGCCACCTGCGGGCCGACGACCTCGTCGAAGGTCGGCATGTCCACCGGAACCTGCGGCGCCCCTGCCGAACCGTCGGCCAGGCGGGGGCGGAACAGGCTGCTACCGCGGCAATCGCTGTTGTAGCGGAAGCCGAAAGCCTGCTTGGCCTCGGTGACCCGCTCGTCCGCGCGCCAACCGGCGACGGCCGAACAGTCCACTGGCGCGCCGAGGATGTCACTGAGGGTGTCGACGCCCTGACGGATCTGCTCGGTCAGCTGCGCCATGCTCCAGTGCCCGGCATTGGCCTGCCAGCCGTGGTGGTCCCAGGCGTGCAGGCCAACCTCGTGGCCGGCGTCCCGGGCCTGACGCATCAGGTGCCCGAGGTCGCGGCCAATCGGCTTGCCGGGCCAGGCGGTGCCGGCCAGGAGAATGTCCCAGCCGTACAGCCCGGCGGCATTGGAGCGCAGCATCTTCCACAGGAACTGCGGGCGGATCAGGCGCCACAAGTGGCGCCCCATGTTGTCCGGCCCGACACTGAAGAAGAACGTCGCCTTGACCTGTGCCTCGTCCAGCAGATCCAGCAGGCGCGGCACACCTTCACGGGTGCCGCGGTAGGTATCGACATCGATGCGCAACCCTGCCTGCATCAGCGTGCTTCTTCTGCCGGACGGGCCTCGATCTCGCGCATGGCTTCACGCAGGAAGAAGTCCAGGGTGTTGCCGATGGTCTCGCGCATCTCCACGGTCGGCTCCCAGTTCAGCAGGCGCTTGGCGTTGGCGATGCTTGGCTTACGGTGGGACACGTCCTGGTAGCCGCCGCCGTAGAAGGCCTTGCTCTCGACATCGCGGAACCCGGCAAACGGTGGGAAGTGGCTGCGCAGCGGGTGGGCCTCGAACTGGCGCAGCAGCTCTTCGCCAAGCTGGCGGATGCTGGCTTCGTTGTCCGGGTTGCCGATGTTGATGATCTGGCCGTTGCAGGCATCGTTGTCGTTGTCGATGATCCGTGCCAGGGCCTCGACGCCGTCGGCGATGTCGGTGAAGCAGCGTTTTTGCGCGCCGCCGTCGAACAGGCGGATCGGCGTGCCTTCAACCAGGTTCAGGATCAGCTGGGTGATGGCCCGGGAGCTGCCGATACGCGCGGAGTCCAGGCGGTCCAGGCGTGGGCCCATCCAGTTGAATGGGCGGAACAGGGTGAAGTTCAGGCCTTTCTGCCCATAGGCCCAGATGACCCGGTCGAGCAGCTGCTTGGATACCGAGTAGATCCAGCGCTGCTTGTTGATCGGCCCGACTACCAGGTTGGAGGTGTCTTCATCGAAGTTCTGGTCCTGGCACATGCCGTAGACCTCGGAGGTCGACGGGAAGATCACGCGCTTGTTGTATTTGACGCAGTAGCGCACCAGGCGCAGGTTTTCTTCGAAGTCCAGCTCGAACACGCGCAGCGGGTTGCGGGTGTATTCGATCGGCGTGGCGATGGCCACCAGTGGCAGCACCACGTCACACTTCTTGATGTGGTACTCGATCCACTCGGAGTGAATGCTGATATCGCCTTCGACGAAGTGGAAACGCGGGTGGTTGCGCAGGCGTTCGATGGCGTCGGAACCGATGTCCAGGCCGTAGACTTCGTAACGCTCGTCGCTGAGCAGGCGCTCGGACAGATGGTTGCCGATGAAACCGTTGACGCCAAGGATCAATACCCGGGTGCGGCGCTTGGCGCTGCGCGAATCGGCGCCGCGCAGCAGCGAGCCTTCGACCAGGCCCAGTTCAGCGGCCAGCTGCGGGCCGCTCAGGTACAGGCCGTTGTCATTGCGCTGACCGGCGCTGATCACCAGCGAGTCTTCGCCACAGGCAATGCGCAGTGGGTCGGTGCTGATTACCCGGCCAGGGGCCAGGCCATCGTTGCCCTTGACCACGTCGGCGCTCCAGACGATCAGTTTGTGCTCGCCGACCGGGCAGAACGCACCTGGGTAGGGCTGGGTCACCGCACGTACCAGGTTGAACAGGGTTTCGGCAGGCTGTTGCCAGTTCAGCCGGCCATCAGCTGCGGTGCGACGGCCGAACACCGTAGCCTTGGACTCATCCTGCGGGGTTTCGCTGACCTTGCCCAGGCGCAGGTTTGGCAAGGTGTCGCGCAGCAGGTCGGCGGCTGCGGCGCGAAGTTTGCCATGCAGGCTCAGTGCAGTGTCGCTACGCTCGATGGCCACCCGCAGTTGGGCGACGATGGCGCCGGCGTCAGCGCGCTTGACCATGCGGTGCAGGGTCACGCCGGTTTCACGCTCGCCGTTGACCAGCACCCAGTTGGCTGGTGCACGGCCGCGGTAGCGCGGCAGCAGCGAGCCATGCAGGTTGAAGGCGCCCTTGCGGCCGGTGGCTAGCAGCGGTTCGCTCAGCAGGTTGCGGTAGTAGAAGGAGAACAGGTAGTCCGGGGCCAGCTGGCTGAT
The DNA here is from genome assembly GCF_002025705.1 of Pseudomonas putida. Lineage (NCBI taxonomy): Bacteria > Pseudomonadati > Pseudomonadota > Gammaproteobacteria > Pseudomonadales > Pseudomonadaceae > Pseudomonas > Pseudomonas putida. The sequence continues at coordinate 2,699,476 of NZ_CP018846.1, forward strand.
GCGCTCAACCCACAGCGGGTGGTTGACGTCCTCCGGCGCGTGCACCGGGATGCCTTTGCGTGCACACAGCTGTGCGACCGAGGCGTAGAAGGTGTTTTCCTTGGGATCGTCGGCATGAGTGAACACCGCTGCGATGTCATAGCCGCTGTCGAGCAGGGCTTCAATGCCGGCGCAGCCGATATCGTGGTACGCGAAGACAACTGTTTTTGCACTCATGAGTGAACCTGACCAGAAGTAGAGGAGTTGAAACCGTCAACGGTGACGTTTTGTGCCGGAACAGGCGGCGGGCCGCTGCGCAGCACTTTTTCGATGAAGAATCGCGGGCGGGCGCGCACGTCGCTGTACATGCGCCCCAGGTACTCGCCGAGCAGCCCCATGCCGATGAACTGGCCACCGGTGAACACGAACAACACGGCGAAAAGGACGAACAGGCCATCACCGGCCCAGCCCGGGCCGAACGCCAGGCGCAGCACGATCAGCACCATGGCAAACAGCACGCCGAGCGCGGCCATGCTGAAACCGACGATGCTCAGCAGGCGCAACGGCGTGGTGGTCATGCAGGTGATCAGGTCGAACATCAGGCTGATCAGGCGCATCGGGCTGTACTTCGAATCCCCGTGTTCACGTTCGGCGTGGGTCACCAGGATTTCGGTGGTGTGGCGGGCGAAGCTGTTGGCCAGGATCGGGATGAAGGTGCTGCGCTCGCGGCAAGCGAGCATGGCGTCGATCACCGTGCGCCGGTAGGCGCGCAGCATGCAGCCGTAGTCGCTCATGGCAACGCCTGTGGAGCGCTTCACCGCGTAGTTGATCACCTTCGATGGCCAGCGGCGCATGGCCGAGTCCTGGCGGTTGCTGCGCACCGTGCCGACCACGTCGAAACCGCGTTCGGCTTCGGCGACCAGGCGCGGGATTTCTTCCGGCGGGTTTTGCAGGTCGGCGTCGAGGGTGATCACCACGTCGCCCTTGCACTGCTCGAAACCGGCCATGATCGCTGCGTGCTGGCCGTAGTTGCGGTTGAGGATCACCGCCACGAACGGGCTGTTCTCGGCCTTGGCGGCTTCTTCGAGAATGTGCGCGGAGTCGTCGCGGCTGCCGTCGTCGACCAGCACGATTTCATAGGGGTGACGCAACTGCTGGCAGGCGGCGCCTGTGCGGCGCAGCAGCTCAGGCAGGCTTTCCTGCTCGTTGTAGACCGGGATGACGATGGACACACAATGGATCGGGTAAGGTCTCACGAGCGATTTCCCACAAGCTGTTCAATGGCGGTGACGACCCGGTCGAGGTCGTGGTCGGTCATGTCAGGGAACAACGGAATGGAGCACAACCGCGCCGAGTTCCATTCGGTGTTTGGCAGCGAGAGCTGCGGATCGCGCTGGCGGTACCAGGTGTGCAGGTGGGTGGCGATGAAGTGGATGCCGGTGCCGATGCCGCGCTCCTGCAAGCCTTTCATGAAGGCTTCGCGGTCGAGGCCGCAGCGTTCGCTGTCGATGCGCAGGATGAACAGGTGCCAGGCGTGCTGCTGGTCGTAGCCCGGCACGGCCAGGGGCTGCACTGGCAGGCCTGCCAGACGCTGCTGGTAGAGGCCGGCCAGTTCGGTACGGCGGGCGTTGATGGCATCCAGGCGCTTGAGCTGCACCAGGGCGATGGCGGCGTTGATGTCGGCAAGGTTGTACTTGAAGCCGGGCTCGATGACCTGGGCCTGGGGCTTGCGGCCATGGGTCAGGCGGTCGTAGGCATCGACACCCAGGCCATGGAACTTGAGCATGCGCACGCGGCTGGCCAGGGCTTCGTCATCGCTGACGAACATGGCGCCTTCGGCGCAGGTCATGTTCTTGATTGCATGGAACGAGAAGATTGCCGTGCCTTGGGCACCGACATGGCGGCCCTTGTAACGGGTGCCGGCAGCGTGGGCGGCGTCTTCGATGACAGCGATGCCATGCTTGTCGGCGAGGGCGTACAGGGGGTCGAGGTCGAAAGCTGCGCCAGCGTAGTGAACCGGGATGATGGCCTTGGTTCGCGGAGTGATCGCCGCCTCTATGCGCGCCGCATCGGTCATCAGGGTATCGCGGTCGACATCGACGAATACCGGCGTGGCACCGAGCAGTGAAATCATGTTGGCCGTGGACACCCAGGTCTGCGACGGGGTAATGACTTCATCCCCAGGGCCGATACCCAGTGCCAGCAAAGCGATGTGCATACCGCCAGTGGCCGATGACAGGGCTACCGCATGGCGGCAACCGACGTACTGTGCGAACTGCTCTTCAAGTGCCTGGTTTTGTGGGCCGGTGGTGATCCAGCCCGAACGCAGGACCTTTTCGACAGCCGCAATTTCCTCGTCGCCCATACTAGGACGCGAGAAAGGGAGAAACGCCTCACTCATGAGCACCTCGGTGATACAGGAAAATGACAGAACCCATTGATTTAATTGGTTCCATTGCCAGCGTAGACGCAAAGAAAATTTTTGCATCAAGTGCGCGGGCAGAAAGTGGGTGTGTTGCGTCAAGTCAGAGTTGTCTGCGGGGGCTCAGTCTTCCGTGCCGTAGTGATTGACAGTGGCTTATTCGGCCAAGGTTATGCCGGTTTTTGTGAAAGAAGTATAAAAAATAGGTAGCCTTCTCATTACATTGCAAACATAGACAGCTAAGGTTCAGCTTTCTGCCTTAGTGTTTGGCGGGCAATAAAATTGAAACTCAAAAACATTCATTCGGGTGAATGTAAAACTGTGCTTGTAGTTGACCGAATAGTCGTCGCTACTTGCAGCGTTTCAAAAAATCAGGGGCTGGCCTAAGTTTTGGGAATATAGGCCACGCTTTGATCATCACGGGCATGCAGCCACTGCTCGCCATGGCTGGGCTGGGTGGTGATGACCTGATGATCGCTATCCAGGTAGGCAAAAGGCGGGGCCTCGCCGTGGCGGTAGTGCGCAACGATGATCGTACGCTGCGGGTCCCAGTGCTGGCCGCTGGTGCGTTCCAGCCAGGCCATCAAGCTGGCGGTGTCGCCACTGCGTGGGTAATCCTGAGTTTGCGCTACATAGTAGAAGGGCGCGCCGCCCGTCTGCAGGTACATCGGCACCTTGTTGTCCACCTCGACCATGACCAGCTGCCACTGCGCCAGCGGCGCTTGCCGGCCGGCCTGTTCGCGCACCGCTTCGCCGAAGCGGATCACGCCACCGCCGCCATTGCTCCAGGGCACGAGAATGCCCAGCACCGCCAGCAGTAATACGGTGGTCACCGCGAAGCCCGCCTGGAGCTTGCGCCCGGAGGCTTTGCGTGCGGCCATTCGCTGGGTGACCCACCAGGCACCCAGCAGTTGCGCGAACGGCACCAGCGGCAGCACATAGTAGCTGCGCCTGCTGCCGCTGGCGGTGAAGAACAGCATCAGCAGGCCAAGCCCCTGGATAAGCCAGCGGGTATCTGGCTCGATGTGCCGCCAGTGACGCAGGGCAACCCACAAGGCAATGATCCAGCAAGGCGCCCAGGGCAGGGTGTAGACCGGTAGGTACACCAGGTAGGTGTAGATCGGCCCGAGGTTGTCGAACGGCTGGAAAAACCGCACCACGTTTTCCCGCAGCACCAGCCCGAGGCCGCTTTCGTCGTAGTTTGGCGCGCCGTACAGGTGCGAAAGCACGAACGGCAGCATATACAGTGCCCCGGCCAGCAGCAGTGCAGCCAATAAACGCAGATTGAGGTGGCGACGCCAGCGGCCTTCGCTCAGCAGGTGCGGCAGCAACACCAGCCCCGGCAGGATGAAGCCGATCAGGCCCTTGAACAGCGAGGTCAACGCCAACAGCCCGAAGAACCCGACGTAGCGCCAGAATCGGGTATCGTCCGGCCCGCGCCAATACCACCAGACTGCTGCCAGCACCCCACATACCGTCAGGATGTCGGCCGTGGCGACCCGTGCCCAGAACACGAAGTAGAAGGTCGTGGCCAGCATCCAGCCGGCGACCAGGCCGGTACCTTTGCGGAACAGGCGCTCGCCGAGCAGGTAGGTCAGCCAGACGCTCAGCCACGCTGCTACGACCGAGGACAGGCGCAGCGACCAGGGCCCCAGGCCACCGGTCAGCCAGGCGCTGGCCGTGATCAGCCAGTACGACAGCAACGGCTTGTCGTAGTAGGCACCGCCCTTGAGGTACGGGTCGAAATAGTCGCCGCTTTGCAGCATCTGCAGGCAGATGTTGGCCCAACGGGTTTCTGCGCCCCACAGTTCGCGACTGCCCAGCCCCAGCATCAACAACAAGGCGGTGGCGGCCAGCAGTAACAGCAAGGCGCGTTGGTCGTGACGCTTCGGATTCATGGCTGACTCTGCGGGCAAGCAAACGGTCGGCGAATCCTAGGTGGGGAAAAGTGCGGGCTCGGTGAAGATTTGGTGAAAAAGTTGCGGGGCAGAGCGCTGCCTACCAGACGTATTGCAGCCGCAAGGTCCAGGTATTCACATCCGGCGACCCGGTACGTTCCGATACGGTGTCGGAGTAGGCCACCAGCCCGCCAAACTGCGGGGTCAGCATGAAGCCCAGGCTGGCCCCCAGGAGTACGTTCTCCTGTTTGTTGTCCTGGCCAACCCCGTCGATGCGGGTTTCCCCGCCGGTGCTGTAGGTGCTGTCCAGTGCAACCCATAACGCTCGGTTGACCGTATAGCTGTAGTGGCCCTCGATCGCGTAAAGCGGCTTCTGTTCCAGCTTGCTGTTGCCGTGGTAATCATCGTTGTCGCCGTACAGCGAGACATAGCCGTTGATTTCCAGCCAGGTCGGCCCGAAGGGCGTGCCGAACGCAAGCTCCGGTTTCACCACCCAGCGATTGGAGCCGATATTGATGACCCGGTCCTTGTCATAGTCACCAGTGGGTGCAGTCAGCCACAGGGCGCCGCTGAAGAACGTCTCCGGCTTCCAGTTGGCAAATTCTGCGGCGGTCAGCGCCGGCCCACCAAAGAAATTGTGCGCGAAGACGACCTGGATATCGCCCATGCCGCCATTGTGCTTGGTGCCGCTGAAGAACCGCCCATTGTCGAACGAGGCCGCGACATCGGCATACGGCTGCAGGATCTGGATCGCCGAGTTGCGCCCGTCCAGGCCGAACGAGCGTGCGTAGCGCAGGATGTACAGGTCGGCATTGAGCGACAGGCCATCGAGCGGTAGCGAGGTGTCGATCGGGGTGTTGGTGTCGATCAGGTTGTAATAGCCGAACACCATGTTCAGGTCGATCGGTGTGTTTTGCCAGTCACGGGCGTTATCGGCCACGGCCGACTGGGCGCAAAAACCGATCGACAACGTCAATAGCAGGCGTGAGCGGGGATGGGCGGTCATGGCGGCTCCGTGCGCAGGCTGTCCATCAGTGATAGCTCATGTTGGCAGCCTGTCCCGATTTATTTGCTAGCCTCAGTTGCGCAAGGGTCCGGTACAGGGCCCATGGAACTGGCCGTGGAGCATGGAATGGGGAAGGCGATCAATGGCGTTGTCCGTGGGCTGCTGGGCGCAGTGCTGCTGGCCTGGCTGGGGAACGCGGCGGCGGCCAGCCCGCCTGCCCAGGCGCAACCTGCAGAGGGCTATGTAGCGACACAGACCTGCCTTGGCTGCCATGCCGAGCAGGCCAGGCAATGGAAAGACTCCGACCATGGCTGGGCCATGCGCGATGCCACGGCGGCCAACGTGCTGGGCAACTTCAATGACGCACGCTTCGATGAGGCCGGGGTGACGGCCCGGTTCTTTCGCAAGGGGCAGGGCTTTTTCGTCACCGTGGAGGGCGAGGACGGCAAACCGGCCAACTTCCAGGTGCGCCGGACGTTCGGCCATTATCCGCTGCAGCAGTACCTCGTCGACCTGCCACGCGGGCGCCTGCAGGCGCTGACCATCGCCTGGGACAGCCGACCCAAGACACAGGGCGGGCAACGCTGGTTCTCGCTGTACCCCGGGCAGCGTTTCGCCCCTGACGACCCACTGCACTGGACCGGCCGCTACCAGAACTGGAACGGCATGTGCGCCGACTGCCATTCGACCCGCCTGATGAAAAACTACAACGACCGCGACGACAGCTTCGCCTCGACCTGGCAGGAGCAGAACGTCGGTTGCCAAAGCTGCCATGGCCCGGGCAAGGCGCACGTCGACTGGGCCAAGGCAGGCAAAGCCGGCGAGGCCAACGGCCTGGCGGTGGACTACAAGGCGTTGGGCAGCCAGGGCCTGGTCGAGCAGTGCGCGTACTGCCACAGCCGGCGGCAGACCCTCGGCGTCGGCATGCTGCCGGGGCACGCGCAGCTGGACCAGAGCCTGCCGGCAACCTTGCGCAGCGGCCTGTACCATGCCGATGGCCAGATTGACGGCGAGGTGTACGAGTACGGCTCGTTCACCCAGAGCAAGATGTACGCTGCCGGCGTCGGTTGCACCGACTGCCACAACCCACATACCGCCAAGGTCAAGGTCGAGGGCAATGGCCTGTGCCTGCAATGCCACAACAGCCAGCCTCCGCTGGCGCGTTTTCCCAGCCTGCAAGCCAAGGACTACGACAGTGAAGCGCACCATCACCATCCGGCCGGCTCGCCGGGGGCACAGTGCGTGAGTTGCCACATGCCGACCAAGACCTACATGGTGGTCGACCCACGGCGTGATCACAGCTTGCGTATCCCGCGCCCAGACCTCGCGGCCAAGACCGCCAGCCCCGACGCCTGTACCACCTGTCACCAGGACCGCCAGCCGCAATGGGCGGCGGCGGCCATTGACGGCTGGTTCGGTGCGCGCAAGCGCCCGGTGCATTACGGCGAGAACTTCCAAGCGGTGCGCAGTGGCCACGGCATTGCCCTGAGCGAATTGAACGCGGTCCTCGCCGACAAGGGCAAGCCGGCAATCGTGCGCGCCACGGCGGCGCAGCAAATGGCCGAGCTGGGCACGCAGTCGGTGATCAGCCTGGGCTGGGCGTTGAAGGACAACAGCCCGCTGGTACGCGCCTACGCGGTGGCCGGGTTTGCCAGCGTGCCGCCCGAACAACGCCTGCAACCGTTGTTGCCGCTGCTCAAGGACCCAACCCTGGCGGTACGCGACGAAGCGTTGCGTGTGCTGGCCGGAGTGCCCATCGCACAGATACCAGAACAGGTTCGTGATTCGTTCGGGACGCTGCTTGCCGATTACGAGCGCCGCCTGCGCGGCAACGCCGACCTGCCGGGTGGGCGCCTCAACCTGGCGGTGCTGCTCAGCCGCCAGGGCCGCGATGCCGAGGCCATGGGCGAGTACCGCCAGGCATTGCGGCTCGACCCGTACTTTGTGCCGGCGCGCGTCAACCTGGTGACCCTGGCCAGTGCCGCGCAACAGTTCGATGAGGCCGAACAGGTGCTGCGCGAGGGCGTGGCGCTCGACAAGATGCCCGCCAGCGACCACGGCAACCTGGCCTATATGCTGGCCTTGCTGCTGGCCGAGCGCGGCCAGCAGGACGAGGCGCTGCAATGGATGGAGCGTGCGGCCGTGGCGCTGCCGGGCAATTCGCGGATCCGCTACAACCAGGGGCTGTTGCTGTCGCGCCTGGAGCGCCGCGACGAGGCCATTGCCGCACTGCGCAGCGGCCTGGAGCAGTCCCCGGACGACGCGGACCTGCTGTATTCGCTGATCTACCTGCATGCCCTGGCTGGCGAGCGCGCCGACGCCTATGGCTACGTCAAGCGCTTGCGCCAGGCGGCGCCCGACGACCCGCGGCTGCAGGCGATCGAGCCGTACTGGCAAAAGCCGTGAGCTGGCGAAGCCAACCAGCGCTGCTAGATTTAGCCCATACCTACGCGGCCAGGGAGCGAGAGCGTGAGCATACGCGAGGAGATTGCAGCGCTGGAGGCACGTGTCGCCGAGCAGGTCCTGGGCCAGGCAGAGACCATCCGGCATGTGCTGCTGGGCCTGTTGGCCAACGGCCACGTCCTGCTCGAAAGCCTGCCGGGGCTGGCCAAGACGCGCACGGTCAAGGCCCTGGCCACGCACCTGGACGCGCAGATGCGGCGTATCCAGTTCACCCCGGACCTGCTGCCCTCGGACATCACCGGCGGCGAGATCCTGCAGCCTACCAACGAAGGTAACCAGATCAAGTTCCAGCCCGGGCCCTTGTTCGGCAACGTGATCCTGGCCGACGAGATCAACCGTGCCCCGGCCAAGGTTCAGGCGGCGCTGCTCGAAGCCATGGAAGAACGGCAGATCACCGTGGCCGGGCAGAGCTACGCGATGCCGGCGCTGTTCATGGTGATGGCGACGCAGAACCCGATCGAGCAGGAAGGCACCTATCCGCTGCCCGAGGCGCAGATGGACCGCTTCCTGATGAAATTGCAGCTGGATTACCCCAAGGTCGAGGATGAGGCGCTGGTGCTGCGCCTGGTACGCAATGAAGAAGCGCAAGGCCGCACTGGCGTGCAGGCCCCTGAGCGGCTGGCGCAGGAGGTGGTGTTCGCCGCGCGCGCCGAAGTCGCGCAAGTGCACGTGGCCGAGGCTATCGACCGCTACCTGGTCGACCTGGTCAACGCCACCCGGCACCCGGCCGACTACGATGCCGACCTGTCACGCTGGATTCGCATCGGTGCCAGCCCGCGCGGTGGCATCAGCCTGGACCGGGTGGCACGCGCCCATGCCTGGCTGGCCGGCAACGCCTTCGTCACCCCGGACGATGTGCGTGCAGTTGTCCATCCGGTGCTTCGCCACCGCTTGCAGCTCAGCTATGACGCGGTCGCTGAAGCCGTCACGCCCGACCAGGTGATCGACCGCCTGCTCGATCGCGTGGCGATCCCGGCCTGAGCCATGGGGCCGGCCGCCGACGGTTTTGTCTACGCCTCGCTCGCGCAGCTGATGGCGTTGGAGCAGCGCATCGGCGCGCTCAGTTTTGTAGCCCGCCAGCCGCTTTCCAGCATCCTTGCCGGCGGCCATGCCTCGCGCCTGCGCGGGCGCGGGCTGAGTTTCGATGAACTGCGCCGCTACCAGCCGGGTGATGACCTGCGCCACCTCGACTGGCGCGCCTCGCTGCGTTTCGGCAAACCGTTCGTGCGTACCTTCACCGAGGAGCGTGACCGCCCGACTTGGCTGCTGGTGGACCAGCGCATGAGCATGTTCTTCGGCTCGCAGCGCAGCTTCAAGTCGGTGGTGGCGGCGGAACTGGCGGCGTTGTCGGCGTGGATGGCATTGCGCGCGGGTGACCGTGTGGGCGGGCTGGTATTCGATGACCACCAGGTACGCCAGGTACGGCCCTTGCGCAGCCGCGCCCGGGTGGAAGCGCTGTGCGCGGCAATCATTGCCAGCAACCAGGCCTTGTCCGCCACCGGCCCCGACACCGAGAACGAACAGCAACTGGACACCGCATTGCGCCAATGCGTCGCCCTGGCCGGGCATGATGCGCTGGTGTGCATCATCAGCGATTTTGCCGGGGTGTCGACGCAAACCTTGCAGCTGCTGCGCCAGCTCAGCGCGCACAACGACGTGATCGCCATGCAGGTCTACGACCCCCTCGCACTGCATTTGCCTGAACAAGGCCGGATCACCGTGACCCAGGGCGAATTGCAGGTGGAGATGCAGATCGACCGCCGCCAGGTCAGCCGCCCTCTGGGAGCGTACCTCAGCGGGCGCCTGCAGGAAGTGGCGGACCTGCTGCGCCGCAGCCAGATTCCGTTGCTGATGATCAGTACCGCCGAAGAGCCGCTGTTGCAGCTGCGCCGTGAATTGGGGCGGCTGCCCGGAGGCAGCCGATGAACGCGCCGGCGGTGCCGGATATCGCTCAGTTGCAGGAACTGCCGCTGCCGGTGCCGCCGTTCAGCTATGTGCCGCAGACCTGGGGTTGGTGGCTGCTGCTGGCCGTGCTGGTGCTGGCCAGTGTGGCATGGGTGCTGCGCAGCCGCCGACGCTGGCGGCGGGAGCGCTACCGGCATGAAGCCTTGGCGTGTTTCGACCAGCTGGCGCAGGGGGCGGCCGACCCGCAGCGGCGTTTGCAGGCCCTGCGGGAATTGCCGGTATTGCTCAAGCGGGTCGGGTTGTCGATGCCCGATGCACCTCCCGTGGCCACGCTGGCAGGCGCGCAGTGGCAGGCCTTTCTGGTGGCGCGCGCGAAGGCGCCATTACCCGCGGATTTCGCAGCCCGCCTGCATACCCTGAGCTATGCCCCGGCCAATGACGTGCTGGCAATCCCGCAGCCGCAGATCAGCACCTTGCTCGCCCTGAGCCGGCAATGGATCGAGACCCATCATGTGGCAGTTTGACTACCCCTGGGTGCTGGCCGCGCTGCCGCTGGCGTGGGTGGCCTGGCACTACCTCGCGGCCTACCGCGAAGCACGCAGCGCCGTGCGCGTGCCGTTCTTTGCGGCCATGAGCCGGGCGGCGGGGCTTACACCGCGCACCGATAGCGGCGGCCGACGCTGGCAAAGCGTGCTCAACCTGGTCGTCTGGGCCCTGCTCACTACGGCCTGCGCCCGGCCGGTCTGGGTCGAGCAGGCCATCGAACACACCCAGCCGGTGCGCGACATGATGCTCGCCATCGACATCTCGCAATCCATGGAAACCCGCGACTACACGGCAGCCGATGGCACCCGCAGCGACCGCCTGAGCGTGGTCAGGGACGTGGTGCGGGACTTCATCGCACGGCGCAAGGATGACCGCATCGGCCTGATCGTTTTCGGCACGGGGGCCTACCCACAGGCCCCGCTGACCCTCGACCATGCCAGCCTGCAGGTACTGCTGGACGAGGTGGGTATCGGCATGGCCGGCCCCAACACTGCGCTGGGCGACGCGATCGGGCTGAGTATCAAGCTGTTCGCCCAGGCCCACGAACAGGACAAGGTGCTGATCCTGCTTACCGACGGCAACGACACTGGCAGCGCCATCACCCCGGCGCATGCGGCGCGCCTGGCCAAAGCCCAGGGCATCGTGGTGCACACCATCGGCATCGGCGACCCCCAGGCCAGTGGCGAGGCCAAGGTCGACCTGGCGCTGCTGCAGGACATCGCCCGGCAAACGGGCGGGCGGTTCTTCCGCGCCGACGACCGCGACGCCTTGCAGCAGGTGTACGCCACACTCGACAGCATCACCCCGCACCAGGTCAAGACCCTGCGCCACCAGCCCAAGCGTGACCTGTTCTGGTGGCCGTTGGGCGCGGCACTGATATTGCTCACGGTCAGCCACGGGCTGGCCGCAGGGCTTGGCAGCCGATCGCTGGCCCAGGGAGGGTGAGATGGAACTGGATTTCAGCGCGTTCCACTTTCTGCGCCCTTACTGGCTGTTGCTGATCGTGCCAGCGTTGCTGCTGCCATGGCTGTGGACGCGCCGGCATGACCTGAAACGCCAGCTGGACGGGGTCATTGCCCCGCACCTGATCGCCGCGCTGGTGATCACCCCTGAGCAACGCGAGACCGTGCGCCCGGTGCACCTGCTGGCGCTGCTGCTCGGCCTTGGTGCGCTGGCAGCGGCCGGGCCGACCTGGACCGAAGACCGCCCGGACTTTCTCGACAACCGGGCGCCGTTGATCCTGGCCTTCGACCTTTCGCCTTCGATGGATGCCGACGATGTGCCACCGTCGCGGCTCACGGCGGCCAAACACAAGATGCACGATCTGCTCACGCGCCGCGCCGGGGCGCGCACCGCATTGATCGCCTACGCGGGCAGCGCTCACCTGGTACTGCCGGCCACGCAAGACCCGGGCCTGCTGGACAGCTTCATGCAGGCGCTGGACACCTCGCTGATGGCCCGGCCAGGCAAGGACGTTGCTGGCGTGATCGACCTGGCCCAAACGCTGCTGGCCGCCGAAAAGGTCCCGGGGACGCTGGTGCTGATCACCGACGGCGCCGATGCCACGCAGTTCGATGCAATCAGCGAACGCCTGAAGGGCAGCGACCTGCAGGTACTGGTGCTGGCCGTTGGCAGCCAGGCCACCGGGGTGCTGCATGACCGCCTGGGCCACCCGCGGGTGGGCAGCGATGGTCGGCCGTTGCTGGCGAACTTCGACACTGAAGGTTTGAAAGGGTTGGCCAGTGCAGCCGACGCACCACTGGGCAGCCTGACCCTGAACGATGACGACCTGGACTGGATCGAGCTGCATGCCCAGCGGCATTTCCAGGCCGTGCAGGATGAGGGCAGGGAGGTGCACTGGAAGGACGCCGGTTACTGGCTGTGCTGGCCGCTGGCACTGATTGCACTGTGCTGCGTGCGCCGCGGCTGGCAAGTGCATTGGCTGGTGGTGCTGCTGATGCTCATGGCCGGGGCACCGCAACCGGCACGCGCCGGGGCCTTGGCCGATGCGTTCCTGACCGCCGACCAGCAAGGGCGATGGGCCTTCGAGCACGGCCACTACCCTGAAGCGGCGGCGCACTTTCATGACCCTTACTGGCGTGCCGTGGCGGCCTACCAGGCCGCCGACTACCAGGCCGCGCTGGCCGATTTTGCCCAGCTGGATACGGCGCCGGCCTATTTCTACCTGGGCAACATCTACGTGCGCCTGTTCAAGTTCGCCGAAGCGATTTCGGCTTACCAGCAGGCCTTGCAGCGCCAGCCGGACTTTCCTCAGGCCAGCGCCAACCTGGCGCTGGCGCAAGCCCTGGCAAAAGACTACGACGATCAGCAGAAGGCCGGCACACCTGACGAGAAAGCCGACAAGGTGGTCGAGGACCAGACCTCCAGCAAGGGCGCCCAACAACGCCAGCAAGTCACCGCTCAGGCCGCTTCCGACCAGGCCTGGCTGAACAACCTGACGACTTCCCCTGCGCAGTTCCTCAAGCGCAAATTCGCCTTGCAGGATGCCGCACGCCAACCTTCCGGAGCAGCACCATGAGCCGCCTGGCCTGCCTGATACTGCTGTGCCTGCCCTGGTTTGCCTGGGCAGACCCGCAGGTGCGCATACAAAGCCGCCTGGTACCGCCAGACGGGGCCCTGGTCGGCGCGACCGTGAACCTGGAGGTGGACTTGCTGGTGGACAGCTGGTTCACCGCCGCGCCAGTGCTGCCGCAGCTGGAGCTGCCGGGTGCTGTGGTCACACCGCCAAACGGCGAGGCCCAGCACCTGAACCAGACAATTGACGGCAAGGCGTTTTTCGGGCTGCGTTACACCTGGCAGATCACCCCGCAGGTGGCCGGGTCATTCAGCATCCCGGCGCTGCGCTATCAAGTACAGCCGGGGCCGGGCAATGTGCCGGTCACCCTCACCAGCGAGCCGCTGGGCTTCAGCGCAAAGGCCTTGGCCGCTGCCGGCGACCGGCCGCACCTGGTAGCGAGCAACGTGCACCTGAGCCAGTCCACAGAGTTGTCGCATGACCCACTGCGGGTTGGCGACAGCATCACCCGCAAACTGAGCCTGCAGGCCGAAGGCGCCCAGGCCATGCTGATGCCCGCACCGGCATTCGTGGAGGTCGCCGGGCTGAAGCGCTACGTGCAGCCTCCGCAGGTCAAGGCGCTGGGCGATGGCCGAGGGGGGACGGTCGGCGGTGCCCGGGAGGACAGCGTGACCTACGTGGTCGAACGGGCTGGCGCACTGACACTGCCCGCGATTGAACTGCAGTGGTGGGATTATGCCGGCCAGGCCCATGCTGTCTCGGTCGATGCAGTGTCATTCGATGCCGTCGCCGCACAGTACCGCGCGCCGTTCTCGATAGATGACGACCTGCGCGCCCTGGGTCAGCAGGCACGCATCAAGGTCGGTGGGCACTGGCTGCTGATCGCCGTTGCCTTGTTCGCAGGCACGCTATTGATATGGCTGTGCCGACGCTGGTTCGAACCTGCCCGTGGCGTACTGCGCCGCTGGCGTGAAAACCGCCGACAGCGCTGGCTGGGCTCGCCGGGTTATGCCTGGGCTGGCCTGGTCAGGCAGCTGCATGAGCGCCCGCCACGCCTGGATGCGTTGTACCTGTGGGTACGCCGCAGCAGCGGGCAACGCACGCTGCGAAGTTTTTTTGAACTTTTCCCCGACAACTCTGAGGTTCGTTGCCTAGACTTGCTCGAGGTTCGCTATAGCGAGGCATCGGGCAGTGCATATGCGGCCGACGGCCTGCTGAAAGACCTGCGCCGTGTTCGAAAGTGCATCAAGCACGATAACGCCACCCATCATCACCAGGCTTTGAAACCGCTTAATCCCTGATTCCCACCAGGGCAATGACAAGGACCTGCCATGCATACGCTGCCTCGCCTGCATTGGTTATTGAGCCTTTTGTTGCTGGCTCCGCTGATCGCCCAGGCTACAGAAACGCTGCCTTCCTGGAACGAGGGGCCTTCGCGGCAGGCCATCGTCAGCTTCGTCGATGCCGTGACCGAAGTGGGTGGCAAGCACTATGTGCCGGTGCCGGAGCGCATTGCGGTGTTCGACAACGACGGCACCCTGTGGAGCGAGCAACCGTTGTATTTCGAGGTGCTGTTTTCCCTCGATGAAGTGCGCCGGCTGGCTCCGGAGCACCCGCAATGGAAGACCGAGCAGCCGTTCAAGGCGGTACTCGAAGATGACCGCAAGGCCCTGGCCGACAGCGGCATGGATGGTTTGCTGAAAATCGTCGCGGCCACCCACGCCGGCGTCAGCACCGAACAGTTCATCGCCCGCAGCCGGCACTGGCTGGCCAGTGCGAAACACCCTGAGACTGGCAAGCCCTACACCGAGATGGTCTTCCAGCCCATGCTTGAACTGCTGGCCTATCTACGTGCAAATGGCTTCAAGACCTACATCGTTTCAGGCGGTGAAGTCGCGTTCATGCGCGCCTTTGCCGAAGAAGTCTACGGCATCCCGCCCGAGCAGGTGATCGGCACCACCCTCGATGCGCGGTTCGTCGACGCCGACGGCCAACTCTCGATCCTTCGCCAGCCCAGGCTGGTGCACAACGACGATGGGCCGGGCAAACCGGTCAGCATCGATTCGATCATCGGCCGCCGGCCACTGCTCGCCTTCGGCAACTCCGACGGCGACCTGCAGATGTTGCAGTGGACCAAGGCCGGGCCGGGCCTGCGCTTCGCCGGGCTGGTGCACCACACCGATGCCACGCGCGAGTGGGCCTATGACCGTGACAGCAAGGTCGGGCGCCTGGACAAGGCGCTGACCACGGCCAACGAGCAGGGCTGGACGGTGGTCGACATGGCCCGCGATTGGCGGCGCATCTACCCCTTTGAACAGAGCAAGTAAAAGTAACCAAGGACCGCAGGCACACAGGGACCAGCTAGGTAGTCGGCACTCACGTGTACGTAGTCGTGGCATATGCCAGTAACGTGAAACGGAGAAGTGACCTCATGAACCGAAGCAGTAGAAGGTGGATAGCCACCATGACGCTTGCCGCCAGTACGGCGCTGAGTGTCAGTATTGCCTATGCCGCAGACAAGCCGAACATCCTGGTGATCTTCGGTGATGACATCGGTCAGACCAACATCAGTGCCTATGGCAAGGGCGTTGTGGGTTACCAGACGCCGAACATCGACCGCATCGCCAAGGAAGGCATGATGTTCACCGATTATTACGCGGAGAACAGCTGCACCGCGGGCCGTTCCACCTTCATTACCGGGCAGGCGACACTGCGTACCGGCCTGTCCAAGGTCGGCATGCCAGGGGTACCGGTGGGGCTGCAAGCCCGCGATGTCACCATCGCCCAGGTCCTCAAGGCGCAGGGCTATGCCACCGGCCAGTTCGGCAAGAACCACCTGGGTGACAGGGACGAGTACCTGCCGACCAACCATGGTTTCGACGAGTTCTTCGGTAATCTGTACCACCTGAACGCCGAAGAAGAGCCCGAACGCCCCTACTGGCCCAAGGATGACGCCGACTTCGTCAAGGCGGCTTCACCCCGTGGCGTTATCAAGTCCAGCGCCGACGGCAAGATCGAAGACACCGGTGCGCTGAACAGCAAGCGCATGGAAACCATCGACGACGAAACCACCCAGGCGGCGATCAACTTCATCGACAAGCAGGTCAAGGCCGACAAACCGTTCTTCGTCTGGATGAACACCACCCGCATGCACGCCTTCACCCATGTACGTGATGCCATGAAAGGGCAGAGCGGCATGGTCGGCAACGAGTACGCCGACGGCATGCTCGAACATGACGGAGATGTGGGCAAGCTGCTCAAGACGTTGGATGACCTGAAGGTCACTGACAACACCATCGTGGTCTACACCACCGACAACGGGCCAAACCAGTGGTCTTGGCCGGATGCAGCGACCACACCGTTCCGCAACGAGAAAAACTCCAACTGGGAAGGCGCCTTCCGGGTGCCGGCCATGGTCCGCTGGCCAGGCAAGATCAAGCCTGACACGGTCAACACCCAGATGATGTCGGGCCTTGACTGGTTCCCGACCTTGCTGGCCGCGGTGGGCGATACCGATGTCAAGGACCGTCTGCTCAAGGGCGCCGATGTTGGCGGCAAGAACTTCAAGGTGCACCTGGACGGCTACAACCAGCTCGACATGCTCACCGGCAAGACCGACAAGAGCGCACGTAGCGAGTTCTACTACTTCAACGATGACGGCGAACTGGTAGGCATGCGCATGGGGGACTGGAAGATCGTGTACTGCGAACAGCGCGCTCCGGGTGGCTTCGCGGTCTGGAGCGAACCGTTCGTTTGCCTGCGCGTGCCTAAGCTGTTCAATTTGCGCATGGACCCTTACGAGCGAGCCGACGTAGTGTCCGACCAGTATTACGACTGGCTGACCAAAAACGACTACTTGCTGATGCAGGCGACCCAGAAGGCCGCGAAGTTCCTGCAGACCTTTGTCGACTACCCACCTAGCCAGCGCCCGGCGAGCTTCAGCATCGACCAGATTCGCGCTGATGTGGACAAGAAGATCGAAGAGAAAATGAAGAAGCAATGAGGTGACGGGCGCCCGTCACTGACGGGCGCTTCCTTGTTCTGCCACTCGGGCCGACACCCGATAAGGTCGATAGATGCGTGTAGCTGTCAGCCCACCCCGTTCTCACGCTGCCAACGCCGACCCGGCAACGCGCAGCCATCCCTTGCAGATGCTTGTGCCCGCCAGCCTGCTGTTGTTCTCTGGCACGGCGGCGCTGGTGTATCAGGTACTGTGGGTCAAGCAGCTGTCCCTGGTAGTGGGGGTGGAGGTGTACGCCATCACCACCGGGATCAGTGCATTCTTCATTGGCCTGGCCCTGGGGGGCCTGGCCTTCGGGCGCTGGGCCGACAGGCTCGCGCGCCCGGTCAGGCTGTATGCCAGCCTGGAGCTGGCGGTGGCCGTGCTGGGCATGCTGGCTACCCTGGCATTGGCCAACAGCGCAGGGCTGTTCGCCCGGCTGGAAGCCAGCATTGGCCTGCTGGCCTGGGTGCTGCCGTTCTTGCTGGTTGGTGTTCCGGCGTTCTTCATGGGGGGCACGTTGCCGGTACTGATGAGGGCGCTGACGCCCGGCCAGGGGCAGATGGCGGAGGCGGGTGGGCGCCTGTATGCGGCCAATACCGCTGGCGCCATTGCCGGTACGTTGCTGACGGCGTTCGTGCTGCTGCCAGGCCTGGGTGTCACCGGCAGCGCGCTGATCGCGGCCGGGCTCAACCTGCTGGCCGCCGGCGGCGCCTGGCTCTATCGTCGCCGCGATCAACAAGTACCGCTTTCGGTACAGCAAGACCCGCTCCCCAGAACGGGCGCAGCGCGCCTGGCCATTGCCCTGTACTGCGTGGCGGGCGGCGTGGCGCTTGGCTACGAAGTGGTCTGGACTCAGTCCATCGTGCAGTTCATGAGCACCCGCGCCTTTGCCTTTTCCGTGGTGCTGGCCACCTACCTGCTCGGCCTGATGCTGGGCAGCGCGATCTATGCGCGCCGTGCCGATCACATCAAGGACCCGTGGGGCCTGTTCGGTTTGCTGATCGCCCTGGCGGGCTTGCTCGCACTGGCGCTGGTGGCTGGGCTCGGGCGTTGGTTGATCGTCGCCCAGACCGAGATCGAAGCGCTGGTCCTGCAACTGACAGGCAACCCGCTGGCCGGGATGTCGGCACGTTTCGCCGGCGCTGCGCTGTGCGTGGTGTTGCTGCCGACGACGCTGCTCGGTGCGGCGTTCCCGCTGGTATTGCGGCTGGCCGTCGACCGCGGCCGGGTAGGCCGCGATGTCGGTACCGTAGTGGCATTGAACACCCTGGGCGGTATTGTCGGGGTGATGCTGGTGGGCTTCGTGCTGGTACCGGGGTTGGGGCTGGTACGCAGCTTGAGCGTGCTGGCGGTGCTGGCCGCCGTCGTCGGGTGCCTGGCGATGTGGCAAGGGCGGGCGCTGCACAAGGGCCTGCGCATGGCGATTGTTGGCGTCGCCCTGACCACCCTGGTGGTGGGGGTACTGACACCGCCGCAAAAACTGGCCGAATTGCTGCCCGGTGCGCGCAGCGGCCGCATCACCTTTTATGAGGAGGGGCGCGGCGGCACCGTGGCAGTGGTCAGCCAGCAACGCCGGGGCGGCGCGTTCAACCGCCTGTACATCCAGGGCGTGTCGAATACCGGCGACGCCATGCCATCGTTGCGCTACATGCGCTTGCAGGCGTTGCTGCCGTTGCTGATCCATAACCGCGAGCCGCGTTCAGCCCTGGTGATCGGCTTCGGTACCGGCATCACTGCTGGCGCCATGCTGCGCTACCCGGGCCTACAGCGCCCGGTGGTGGCAGAGTTGCTGCCCGAGGTCCTGGCAGCGGCGCCGTTGTTCAACGGTAATTATGCGGCGGTGAGCGATCCGCGCCTGGAGATCCGCCTGCGCGATGGCCGTCGCGAGCTGCTGCGCAGCAGCGAGCGCTACGACCTGGTCACCCTGGAGCCGCCACCACCTTCGGCCAGCGGGGTGGTGAACCTGTACTCACGGGACTTCTACGCACTGGCGGCGTCGCGCCTGGAACCTGCGGGCATCGTCGCCCAGTGGCTGCCGTTGCCGACCCAGAACGAAGAGGACACGCGTTCGCTGGTGCGCAGCTTCCTTGATGTCTTCCCGCACGCCAGCCTGTGGACCACCGAGTTCCATGAAACGCTACTGATTGGCTCGCTTGAGCCACAGGTGCTCGACGTTGCACGCATTCGCCAGCGCTTCGCCCAACCCACGGTTGCCGCGACGCTGGCCGAAGTCGGCGTGGATTCGGTGGAGACGCTGCTGGCCACCTGGCTCACCGATCGCGAAGGGCTTGTGCGCTTTGCCGGGGATGCCCCGGCGGTGACCGACGACCGCCCGCGCATCGAATATGCGCCATGGGTGCGCGAGAGGGAGATCACCCGGGTGCTGCCGACGTTGCTGGCACTGCGCACGCCACCGCCATTGCGAGGCGGCGAGGACAGCCTGCGGGCGGCCGTCGAGGCGCGCTGGGGCCTGTTGCACACGTTTTATGGCGTAAGCCTGCTGGCTTACCAGGGTAACCGCCAGGCCTGGGCGCGGGAGGCCCGGCAACTGATGCAGGCAGACGGCGCAAACCCGTATTTCCGCTGGTTCTTCGCGGGCGGGCAGTGATTTCTTGCAAAGGAGTTGATCGGATCATGGCACCCCGACGTGCACGCAAATGGCTTTTGCTGGCAGGGATCCTGTTCGCATGGGTGGCGATCGCCAGCGAACCGCTGGGCAGCGCCACCGATGGTGTCCCCGACGTGCCGGCCGACCTGCGGGTGGCCAACCGCACGATCATCACACTGCAGGCGACCTTGCTCGGCGAAACCCCGGCGGGCAGGGTTCAACGGGCAGCCGCGGTGATCAACGAGGCACTGCAGGGTACCGATGAGCTGCAGGTACGCATCGATCCGATCGTCAATAGCCAGCTGATCATCCTGGACGGCCGCCGTGCCTTTATCGTTGCGCCGCAGGACCTGGGCGTGGACGGCGGCGATACCCGCGTGGCGGCCGAGCACGCAGTGGCGAACCTGCAACGGGTGATCGATGAGACCCGCCAGGCGCGCAGCCTGCGCTTTCTGCTGAGCGCTGCCGGCCTGTCGTTGCTGGCCACGCTGATCTACCTGGTGTTGATCAAGGGCGCGAATTACGCCCGTCTCAAGCTGCGGGCCTTGCTGCCAGCCTTGATGCGCAGCCGGGCGCGGGAGATCAAGGTCGGGCAACTGTCGCTGTTCGACATGCAGTATGTGTATTACTTCATCGATCGCCTGTTACGCCTGATGTACTGGGTGGTGGTCCTGCTGCTCAGCTACGAATGGCTGAGCTATGTGCTGTCGCGCTTCCCCTATACCCGACCATGGGGGGAGAGCCTCAACGTCTATCTGTACGACATGCTCAGGTTGCTGATGGATGGCGTGGTCAATGCCATCCCGGGCATTGCGGTGGCCGTGATGATCTTTTTCATCGCCCGGGGCGTCAGCGGGTTCAGCCGCCGCTTGCTCGAGCGCCTGGCGCGGCCCGGCACGCTGAAATGGCTGACGGCAGAAACCCTGCAGCCGACCACGCGCCTGACTTCGCTGGCCATCTGGCTGTTCGCGCTGGTCATGGCCTACCCGTACCTGCCGGGCGCAGGTACAGACGCTTTCAAGGGGCTGTCGGTGTTGCTCGGCCTGATGATTTCCCTAGGCGCGTCCAGTGTGGTGGGGCAGGCGGCCGCCGGGCTCATCCTGACCTATTCGCACACGCTCAAGGCGGGTGAGTATGTGCGAATAGGCGAGCATGAGGGCACGGTAACCGAGGTGGGTATGTTCAACACCACCATCCGCACGGGGCTTGGCGAAGTATTGACGCTGCCGAACTCGATGATCACCGGGTCAGTGACCAAAAACTACTCGCGGGTCGGGCAGGGCGCTGGCTATATCGTCGACACGGTGGTGACGATCGGCTATGACACCCCTTGGCGCCAGGTAGAGGCGATCCTGGTGGAGGCGGCAGAGCGTACCGAGGGCATCCTGCGCACGCCAAGGCCCCAGGTGTTCCAGACCGGGTTGTCCGACTTCTATCCGGAGTACCGCTTGGTCGCCAAGGCAACGCCGGAGCAGCCCAAGCCCCGGGCAGAGTTGCTGAGTATGCTGCACGCAAACATCCAGGACGGTTTCAACGCCTACGGTGTCCAGATCATGTCGCCGCACTATCAACATGACCCGGCCAGCGAAAAATGGGTGCCACGGGATAAATGGTATTCGGCTCCGGCACGTAGCCCAGGTGCCGGGCCGGATGACCGAACATCAGCCGAGAGCTAGTGCTCAGCTGCCAGAAGGTTGTCCTGGGTCTGTTGCTCCACGGTACGCTGGATTTCCCGCGCCAGCGTCTTCACGTCATGCTGGGCGATTTCCTTGGGCATGACCTGGAAGCCGACCGAGTTGTACAACCGCCCCCAGGCAGCCTGAGCATCGGAGTAGGCCGCCTCGCGCTGATAGCGCGACAACAGCAGACGGCCTTCGGCACGGATCAGTTCCAGATCACTACCCAAGGCCGCGCTGCGCGACGATTGCGCGTAGTTGAGCAGGCTCTGGTCGACGCGCAGGCTTTCGTCGGCGAAGTCCACCTCCTGACGTGCCAGCTGGTAACGCAGCACGCCGACCCGCACCTGGGTCAGAATGGCCATGGACAACGCCGTGCGGCGCATGTCGTCGGTCTTTTCCTGGCTTTTTTCCGCCGCAGTGATGTCAGGGTACTGCAGCAGGCGCAACAGGTTCATCGAGACATTGATGCCGGTCTGGTTCCAGTCGTTGTTGTACAGGTACTTGTTGGAGTCGTACTCGTACCCATAGTTGAAACTCACGTTGGGCCAAAGTTGGGCCTTGGCGATCTTCAGGTCGTTCATGCTCACGCGCTTGCGGTACCACTCTTCCATGATCTCCGGCCGGTGCTCCAGTGATAGCCGCTCGAGCTTCTCCAGGTTGCCATCGAGCAGCGGCAACGGCTGTTCGCGGGTGTCGGCCAGCACCATGCGGGTGTTCGGCGGCAGCGACATCAGCGCGGCCAGCTCGGCGCGGGCGAATTCCAGGTCCTGGCGGCGCACGGTGAGCATGTAGACCGAATCGAGCAAGGCGCGCTGGTAGGCGAGGATGTCCTGGCGCGGCAGCAGGCCTTTACCTTCGGCTTCGCGGGCGGCAGTCAAGGCGCGGTGGGTGCGCATCAGCAAGCCGTCCACCTCGGGTAGCAGGCGTTGGGCGCCCAGTGCGCGCCAATAAGCATTGCGCACGTCCTGCAGCACGTTCTGTGCAACCTTCTCGCGGCGCTCCTCGGCCATCAGCATCTGGTCGTTCTTCTGCTGCGTGCGGAAGTAGGCGACCCCGAAGTCCAGCAGGCTCCAGGACAGCCCGAGGCTGTACAACGTGCGGTAACGCTCTTCGGACGTCGACGGGCGCAAGCTGATCTGGCGATCTTCGATGCCGATGGAGGTGCCGCCGGAATCGTTGTTGCGCCCGGCATAACCCGCGGAGGCGACCAGGCGTGGCAGCATCTCGTGGCTGGAAACATCGCGCAGGTCCGAGGCCAGTGCGCTTTCGAGCAGTTTAAGGCGGTAGTCGAGGTTGTATTTCAGGGCGCGCGCCGATGCTTCGTAGAACGTGATCGGCCCGTTGACCGGCTCCTGTTCCATGTACATGCGCGCCTGGTCGTCAATCACCCGCTGGCGCATCTCGTCCTCGGTGTAGGGCTTGGGCTCGAAAGCGGAACAGGCGCCCAGCAGCAGGCCGAGGGCGGTAACGGTGCTCAGGCTTTTGAATGTCGATACTGGCATAGGCTGTCCTTGGTCAATCCGTGATAAGGCTTCGGCATCAGCGGGCATTGCTGCCGCGACGTTGAGCGGCTTCGCGCAGCTGCGCGCGTAATCCGCTTGCCGGTTTTGCAGGTTGCTCTGGCACCATGTCGCGCGGCAGCGGCGCCCACAATGAAGGGTCCGGCAGCAAGCCATCGGCGGTCAGGCTGATGACCCCCTGGCGGCCGTCGATCCAGTTCTTGTCCTCGGCGCTGGCCAGGCGGCTGCTGGCCACCGCCTGGGCGACGAACTGGCCGTTGACCAGGCCGAGCTGGGCACCCAGCGACTGGCTTTCGATCTCCGGGGTGGCGAACAGCTGCACGTTGCTGCCGTCGGCCCCCCACGCCGACAGGGTCAGGTTCTGGTTGACCCGCTCCACCACCGGTGCCACATAGATCGCCGGGGTCACATCCGGCAGCGGCAGGTTGGCGTAGTTACCCTGGCTGTCGCGGTCCAGGTACGGGCCTGGTGGTGTGATGTACGGCGTGGAAATGTCCAGGGTAATGGTCAGCTGGGCCTGGTCGGTGGCGCCGGCCAGGTCGCTGATGGTGTAGGTGAAGTAATCCTTGAGCACCTGCCCCAGGCCGGCAGCTGCCAGCACTTCGGGGTTGCTCAGGTCGATGGTGTAGGTGTAGCTGCCGTCGGCATTGAGCACCAGGGTGCCGTAACGGCCGGCGATGGGTTGGCCGATCACCCCGGCGGTACCGCTGGCGCCTTCCTGGCCGGTACGGATGCCGGTAACAGTAAGGCTGTCGCCACCGTCCACGTCGCTGTCGTTGGGCAGCACGTTGCCGCTGGTGTGCGGCGCTGGCACCTGGTCGCTGGCCGTGTTGCTGTCGTCGCGGGCCACCGGGTTGTCGTTGTTGCCCTGGATGGTCACCGTCAGGCGCGCATCGGAGGTGGCGCCGGCGGTGTCGCGCATGCGGTAGGTGAACACTTCACGCAGTGATTCGCTGGCGCTGCGCATGGCCTGCACGGTGGGGTTGCCGTTGTCGACGGTGTACAGGTAGCTGCCATCGGCATTGATCAGCAGCGTGCCATACAACCCTTGCAGCAACTGGCCGGCGCTGGCGGTCTGGCCGTTTTCAGCGGTGTACTGCAGCACTGTCTTGGTTTCGCCGTACTGTACGCCGTCGACGTCGGTGTCGTTGTCCAGCACGTTGCCGCGCGGGTCGACGCCGCCACTGCCATTATTGACGCCGCCGGCTTCGACAGCGGCAGCGGTGTCGTCGCTGGCCACCGGGAAGTCGTTGCGGCCATCGATGGTGATGGTCAGCAGGCCATTGGTGGTGCCGCCCCAGACGTCGGTGAGCAGGTAGGTGAAGTTGTCCGTCAGGGTCTGGCCGCTGGCGCGCAGTGCCTGCACCGCCGCCAGGCTGTTGTCCAGCACATACTGCCAGCTGCCGTCGGCGTTCAGCGTCAGGTCGCCGTACTGGCCGCGCAGGGTCTGGCCAACGCCCGTCGGGTTGCCGGGCAACGGACCATCACCGCTCCAGAACGCCAGTACTTCGAGGGTTTCCGGGATGATGATGTTGATGGTGTCGGGGTCGCTGTCGTTGTCCATCACATTGCCGGCCGGGTTGCTGCCGGGGATGGCGTTGTCCAGGCCGCCGGCTTCGATGGCCAGGCCCTGGTCCGGGTTGGCGACCGGTGGCTGGTTTTCGCCGCGGATCAGCACGAAGAGGGTGGCGGTATCGCTCAGGCCTCCACCGTCGGTGACCTGGTAGGTGAAGTGCTGGATGACGAAACCCAGCGGGCCCAGGGCGATGATGTCGGGGTTGCTGGAGTCGACCACGAAGCGGTAGCTGCCGTCGGCATTGATCGTCAGCGTGCCGTACTGGCTGATGAGGGTGCTGCTGCCGTTCAGCGGGTCGAGGCTTGGGTTGCTGCTTTCGGCGCCCATGCCTATGGCGGTGACGGTCTTGCTGTCGTTGGCATCGACGTCGGTGTCGTTGTTCAGCACGTTGCCCGTGGGGTTGCGCCCGCCATTGCCATCGTCGTCGGTGGCCACTGCATAGGCCAGGTCATCATGGGCCACCGGGGTGTCGTAGCGCCCCTCGATGGTGATGACGATCTGTGCCTGCGAGCTGGCGCCGGCGGTGTCGTGCATGCGGTAGCTGAAGGTTTCCACCAGGCTTTGGCCGGCCTTGAGCGCCTGCACGGCGGCCAGGCTGTCGTTGACGGTGTAGACGTAGTTACCGTTGCCATCGATGCTCAGTGTGCCGTAGTTGCCGGCCACCGCGGTGGCGCCGGCATTGACCTGCACGAAGGTGCCGCCGGCGGCCAGCGTGCCCAGGTAGATGCCGTCCAGGGTCTTGCTGTCACCGGCATCGACGTCCTGGTCATTGGCCAGGGCATTGCCGCTGCCAGGCTGGCCCGGCGTGCCGTTGTTGACACCGCCGGCCTCGACGGCGATAGCGGTGTCGTTGGCGGCGATGGGCGTGTCGTTGCGGCCGTGAATGACCACGCTGAAGGTGGCGGTGACGGTCTTGCCGTTGCCATCGCTGACGCTGTACTGGAACACATCGGTAAGCCGGTCGGCGTCGGTGCGCAGGGCCTGTACGGCGCTGTTGCTGTTGTCCACCACGTAGCGGTAGTTGCCCTGGCTGTCCAGGGTCAGGGTGCCGTAGTTGCCGGCGAGCGGTTGCCCGACGATGCCATTGGCACCCGTCGGGCTGAGTACGCCGCTGATGGTCAGGGTATCGCCTTCCGGGTCGCTGTAGGCGGCGCGGATGTTGCCGCTGGGGTCGATGCCGGGGATGGCGTTGTTAAGCCCGCCAGCCTCGACGGCGGCGACGCTGACTGCGTTTACCACGGGCGGGTCGTTGACCCCGGTGACGGTGATCACCAGCTGCGCCTGGTCGGTCAGCCCGCCGCTGTCGTGAATCTGGTAGGTGAAGATCACGTCCAGGCTTTGCCCGGCTGCCAGGGCACGGATGGCCGGGTCGGCGCTGTTGACGACAAAGGTGTAGGTGCCGTCCTCGTTGAGCGTCAGCTGGCCGAAGTTGCCGCTGATCAGGCTGTTGTCGGCCAGCCTGGCGACGCTGCCGATGATCGAACCGGGGCTTGTGCCAGTGACTGGGCTGAGCGCGCCACCGCTGCTTTCCAGGCCGCTGCGCACGCCGTCGACCTTGAGCTGGGTGGCCGTCGGCTGGTCGAGGTTGTCGACGTCGGTATCCGCGCCCACGCCGCCGTTACCGGTAATAACGTTGCCGCTGGCATTGACTGGCGTGGTGACGCCGTCGCTGGAACCGGCCGTGGCAGTGCCATGATCGTCCACGGCCACCGGTGCGTCGTTGGCACCCTGGATGGTGATCACCAGGACGCTGATCGATTTCAGGCCACCGGCATCGGCCATCTGGTAGCTGAACTGCTCGACCAGGGTCTGGCCCGGGGAAAGCGCCTGGACCGCAGCGTTGCTGTTGTCGACCACGTAGCGGTAGCTGCCGTCGGTGTTGATGGTCAGGGTACCGAAATTGGCCAGCATGGTCGTCGAGCCGCCACTGGGCAGCGGGATGATTCGACCGCCACCGGGGCCGTCGAAGCGAATGGTCGTGACCTGTTTGGTTTCGCCCAGTGCCACCGAGTCGACATCGGTGTCGTTGTCCAGCACATTGCCGACGGCGTCCGCGCCGGGCGTGCCATTGTTGGTGCCGCCGGCCTCGATGGCAGTACCGGTGTCGCCGTGGGCGATCGGTGTGTCGTTGGCGCCGTGGATGTTGATCTGCAGCACCGCGTTGCTGGTCAGGCCACCGGTGTCGACGATCGAGTAGTCGAAGAATTCGCTGATGAACTGGCCAGACGTGCGCAGCGCCTGCACCGCCGGGTTGCTGTTGTCGACGATGTACTGGAAGCCGCCATTGGGCCTGATCACCAGGATGCCGTACAACCCCTGCAACGCGGTGATGCCATTGGCGCTGACGGCCACACCGCCCGGTGTCAGGTTGTTGGCGATGCGGGTGACGGTGAGCACATCGCCGTTGGTCTGGATATCGACGTCGGTGTCGTTGGCCAGCACGTTGCCGGTCGGGTTGACGCCCGGGTCGCCGTTGTTGAAGCCCCCGGCCTCCACTGCGATTGCCAGGTCGGCATTGGCGATGGGGGCGTCGTTGACCGGGGTGAGGACGATGTTCATCACGTCGGTGTCAGTCAGCGCATCGGCGGGGTTCTGCCCGGGGATGCCGTCGCCGTTGAGCGGGTGGTCACCGAAGTTGCCCTGGTCGTTGGTGACCATGGTCAAGGTTTCGGCGGTCTTGGCGGTGTTGAAGTCCTGGTCGCCCTTGTAATACAGCTGCGCCAGCAGTGCGTTCAGTTCGCTCAGGGTACCGGTCAGCACCAGGCTGCGCCCGGCACCGGCCGGTGGCGTGGCGTTCGCTGCAGGTGGCGTTGCCGACTGCCAGAGCACGCCGTGCAGCACCGACAGGGTGATGGTCATTACCCCGTTGGTGGTGTTGCCATTGACATCCACGTCGCTGATAGACAGGCCGGTGAGGTGCAGCACGGTGTCTTCCAGCCCCTGCTGGTCGGCAACAGTGTTGACCGGCGCTTCGTTCAGGTGCACGTAGCCGGCATCGGCGGTGCCAGTGGTGCCTTCGCCCAGGCTCAGGTTGATGCTGCCCAGCCCGCCCGCTGCAGTGCCGGTGTCGGTGTCGATACGCAGGCGGAAATGGTTGTTGGCCGCAGCGGCGTGGTCCTGCGCCACCACGACCAGGTAGCTGCCGGAGGGCAGCAGGGCAAACTGGTACTGGCCGCCATTGGCCGTGGTGGTGGTGAAGACGCGGTCGTCGGCGGTACCGAACTGGCCGTCGTCGCCGGCCCAGGTCAAGGTCACACCGATGCCGTCCAGGCCAGGGCCGTCGGGGGTGACGCTGTTGGTTGCGCTGCGGGTGTCGTCCCACAACGTGCCCTGGACCACACCCATGCCGGCACCCTCGCTGAGGATGTAGTTGTTCAGGCCGCTGGCGCCGTCCTGGCCGGTGCGTTCACCTGTGGCCCCGCCTGCGCTGGCGGGCAGCGAGCCACCCCAGCCGCTGGCCTCGAAGTCGGTGGGCAGGCTGGTCCAGGTCAGTACCGCGGCACTGGCCGCGTTATCGGCGATGGTGACGTTGGGCAGGGTGACGGTGTAGATCACCTGCACGCTGTCGTTGACCGCCAGGCGCGCGAAGTCCAGCGCGATCGCCGTGCCATCGTTGAAGCTGATGCCGGCTGGCAGGTTGGCCAGGTCCAGTGCCACGCCGTTGAGCAGGATGCTCTGCACCTGGTAATTGCTGCCGCCGGGGAACTGGTCGGCGAGGTGGGTGTTGTAGGCCGGTACTTCGCCGTTCTGGGTGAAGCTCACCGATACCGTGGCGTTGGTGCTGCCGTTGCCGGGCGCCACGTCGATGACGCGTTTGTCCAGGCTGGTGAAGTTAGGCTCGACCACACGTTCGAACACCGTGTCGCTCTTGCCCCGGTCGACACCGCCGTTGAGGCCGACGTGCTCATGGGCGGAAACGCCCAGGTTGGCGCCGGCCTGGTTGCTGGCCACGTTGCTGACGCGCACGTTGAACTCCAGCACCACGCCTTCGACATCGGGGTCGTTCAGTTCGTTGTTGGTCAGGTTGCCCAGGCTGAAGGTGACGGTCTGGCTGCCATCGGCGTTGGTGGTGATGACCAGGCGCCCGTTGTTGATGTCGAACACCCCTGTTGGGGCCGCGCCGGACAAATCTGCGTGGATGCCCTGGGCCACGTCGCTGAGCTCGTTACCCGCCATGCTCAGGGTACCGCTGCTGATCAGGTCGAGGGCATCGGTGGTCAACCCGGCAGGGGTATTGGAAAGGAACGCAATCAGGATGTTGTTGAGGCTGGCGGGAATGAACTCCAGGCCTGCGGCCAGCTCGATGCGGATCTGGTAGTCCGGGTTGTCGCCGGTGGGCACCAGTACCGCTACGCGGTAGCGGATGATTTCGCCGACCACCACGTTTTCGGAAATGCCGCTGGTGTCGGTCGCCCCGCTGGTGTTGGTGGCGGGTGCCGTGTCGGCAACGCCGCCGACCCGGGAGATGCGTACACCGTTGCTGACCTGGAAGGTCAGCAACGACGCCAGCCGATAGTCGTTCAAGGCGCCGCCATTGAGCGGGCCATCCTCGCCACTGCGTTCGCCATTGGTAGTGTCGACGGTGTTGTTGCTGCCGTCCAGGCTAGTCCAGCGTACCTCCACGGCGTTGGCGAATGCTGCTTCGCCGGCTGCCGTGTCATTCACCGTGCCGGTCAGTTGCAGGACGATGCTCCCGCCGTTGGCGATGTCGATGTTGGCCCCGCTGACGCTGATCAGCCGGCCACCCTGGATGATGAAGTCGGCGCCGCCATGGTTGGTCGCGCCACCACTGTAGGTGACATTGGTCAGGATGACGCCGCTCAGCTCGGTGGGCAGGCCGTCCAGCAGGCTGATGTCGAAGGCGTCGGTGCCTGAGGTATTGGTGATGACGATCTGGAAATCGACCACGTCGCCATCTTCGTAACCGCCAAAAACCGGCGTCGAGGTGATTTGCTGAGTGACCGTGAGCGTTGGCTCGACGATGGTCACGCTGGGTTGTTGCGCACTGTTGACACTGCGCTCCAGCGGGGCACTGCCGTTGGGGGTGTCGCCGTCCGGGTCGCTGTACACCAGCTGAGCGCCGTTGCTCAGGGTGGTGCCTTGCTGGTTGCCGGTGACGTTGCTGGCAACCAGCACCAGGCGGATGACGAAGCTGTTGTTGCCGGTGAGGTTGTCGGCATTGGCGCGCGCGCTGGCAAACACCAGCTGCAGGTCGGCGCCATCGCTGCCGTCCGGGGTCATCGGGTTGACGCTGACGGTACCGTTGAAGTCGGCCGTCAGTGCCGCGCTGCCGGCCACCGTGGTGATGATCTGGTAGCCGAGGTTACCGTTGAAACGTGGGTCCAGGCGCAGGCCGGGCGGAATCAGGTCGTTGATGCGCAGGTTGCTGGTCACGCCTTCTGGCAGGGTGACGACGATGTCGTAGGTCATGCTTTCGCCAATCACCAGGTTGCTGCCGCTGGTGTGCGTGGCGCTGGAATCGTCGCTGCTGAGGCTGCCGTCCTGGTAGGTCTTGGTGATGCCGGGTGCGGCCACCTGCTGGTTGGCGACCTCGACCAGGTCGGTGGGGGTGAAGTCCTGGCCACCGTTGACGCTGGCGTAGTAGGTGAGCGCAGCGCTGCTTTGCAGGGTGCTGGAGGCGAGGATGGCATTGTCGACGCTGACGTCGTAGGTGATCACCACCAGGTTGGCGCCGGAGAGGTCGGCGGCAGTGCCCGCGCGGCCGGCCAGCAGGGTGGCCTGGCCGTTGGCGTCGAGGAAGGTGATGGTGGTGCCGTTGACGCTGTAGTCGGTGCCGGCCACCAGCAAGGTGCCATCGCCCCGGTGGATCTGCAGGTTGGCTGCAGCCAGGCTGCCGCCGACGAACGCCAGGCCGGAGGGCAGGGTGATGCTGGTGCTGACATCGTAGGCACCGCCGCCACCGCTGTTTTTCAGGGCGGTGGCCAGGCGCAGGGTATCGGCGCCGTCGATGCCGCTGACATTGCCGTCCACTGCCGCCAGGCTGGTGACACTGCCGTTGAACGGTACGCCGCTGGTGCCGGGGGCGTTCCAGCTGCCGGTGGTGCCGGTGACCGTGCCGTTGCTGCTGGAAACCACGCCGTGCTTGATGTCCAGCACGGGCTCGGCCACCGATTCGATCACCGCCACGTCCGAGGAGGTGAGTACGGTCTTGTCTACCGTGGTGGTCTGGCTCGACTGCGCCAGCACGTCGAGTTCACGCTGGTCGGCGAACGGCTGGTCACCGACCACCATGGTGAAGCGTACCTGCACCGTGCCGCCGTTCAGGCCGTTGGAAACGTAGTTGCCAAAGTCGAAGATGATCGAGTTGCCGGGGCCGCTGGTGACGCTGTCTGGCACGTCGAGGATGGTGTTGCCGCTGCCGAAGCTCCACTGCCCGACACCGCTGCCGACGCTCCAGTTGATACCGCTGGCATTGAGCAAGGGCAGGGGCAGGTAGGCGGTGAGCTTGAAGTTTTCGTAGTCGGCCACCAGCAGGTCATAGCTGATGGTGAAGGTCACCACATCGCCGGGGCGCAGTTCGCCGTTGCTGGGTGGGGCGCCACCGTTGACCTGGGTCAGTTCGATGTCGACCGTGGAGGTCTCGATGGTGCTGAGGGTGCTGGAGCCGTCGGTCTGGGTGCCGCCGATGTTCAGCGCATCACGCAGTACGGTGGCGGCTACGGTTGCGTTGTTGCCGACGCTGTCGCCTTCGTTGAGCTGGTCGTGGGGCGGGTGGTCGGTGGTGTAGGTGGTGTCGATCGTGGCGTCATAGACGATGCGCAGGGTAGTGGCACCGTTCTGCACGTCATCGTCGTAGAGGTCTCCGAACAGTGCCGCCACACCTGGGCCGGCTACTGCCTGGCGGATGGACTCGGCGATGTCGAACACCAGGGTTGTGCTGCCGTCTGCATTGACTGTCTGGGTATAGACCAAGGCAATGCTCAACGAGGTGCCGTTACCCTGCAATAGTAGGGTAGGCGGATTGGTCAGGCTGAAGGTCTGGCCGTCACTGAGTTGGTCAGTGACCGTGAACTGGCCCTGCTCGAGGATGTTCTCGCCGAACGCGAAGAAGTCGGAAATGGCCACATCCATGGTGTAGCGCAGTGTGTCACCGGGGGTCAGGCCCGGGCTGCCGACGTCGTTCTGCAAGTTGACCTGCTTGAGCAGGGTGATGGACTTGGCGACGAAGGTGATGCCCTGGCCATTCCCGGTTTCGCTGAACGGGTACCCATTCGGGTCGGTGGGGCGATCACGTGGATCGAGCGGGTTCCAGGCACCGGTGACACTGGCGGTACCGAAGGTGATGGTGACCGGGTTACCCGTGGTTGGGTCGAGTACCGGGCGGCCGTTGGCGTCGATTTCCGGCACGTAGAAGCTGACCTGGGTTTCGCTGGCCGCGCTCAGGGTGTCGTAGTGGATGTCATAGCTGGCCACGAAGGCGTCGGGGTTGGCCAGTGCCGCGGCAATCAGCGCCGGGTTGGTCAGTACCGTGCCGTCGTGCAGGGTAATCGAGGCCAGGGTGCCGCCCGGGCCTGGGGTAATGGCGCTGACATGGACCTGGTCGGGTACGGTCTGGGTCACCGTGACGTTGGTCAGGGTCTGGCCGGGGGCCGGGGTCACGGTCACTGTCTGGGTACGGGTGTAGTTGGGGCCGGTGACAGTTTCGCCTTCGGGCATGTTGACCGTTTGCGTGACCTTGAGCAGTGTCGGCGTAACGATGAAGCTGTGCAGCGAGGTTTCCACCAGGCTTGGGTCCTGCACCGGGTTGTTCAGCGAATCGTTACCGTATTCGAAGCCGGCGCGGGCATTGATGGTCAGGTTGGGCGCGCCGTCGGAATAGTGGGTGTCGGCCAGGTTGCTGAGCAACCCGGTGATCTGGATGTCGATGCTGGGCTGGCCATTGGTCACACTGGCATAGGGCAGTTGCAGCACCACCATCTGGTCGCCCGGCTTCATACCGACGCTGGCAGCGTTGATTACCAAGGCATTGCCACTGGCATCCTTGGCCACTGGGTGGCTGGCATTGCCGTTGGCATCGAAGGTGATGACGAAGCTGTTGACCGCCCGGCCCAGGTAGGTGGCGGAGACAAAGCTTGCGCCATCGTTGCCGTCGCGACCGGTGGCCGGCATGAACAGGTCGATGTAAGGGGCGTAGCCTTCCTGGGTCGAGGGGTTGGTGAAGCTGACAGTAAAGGTGAACTGCTCGCCCAGTTGCACCGAGGCGCCGCCGCTGCCGAGGCTGGCGGTGGGGCTGGCATCGGCCAGCAGGCCGTCGAAGCTGGCCAGGGTGGAGGCGGCCAGGGCGATGGACTTGTCCACATCGCCGTGGCTGACCTCAAGGCGCCAGTCACCACCGGCGAGCGCGCTGCCGGTGGCATTGTTCGAGGCACCGACGTCGGCGCCAGTCCAGAGTGCCAGCTGGTCGACCAGCGCCTGGCCGCTGCTGCCGGCACCGATATCGCAACCGTACAGCTGGATATCGGCGCCGGCGTTGAGCTCGCTGCGCCAGGCACTGAGGCGCTCGCCCAGCTGTTCGACGGATTGCTGGTTGAACACCTGGTTGCCCAGGGTGAACTGGCCAGCGGCGCCGTGGGAGAACACCTGGATGGAATCGACCTTGCCCAGATGCGCCAGGGCATTGCTGATGGCCGCGATGGCGTCCTGGCCCGCGTCCACCACCAATGCGGTGGTGCCGGCCGGGAGGTTGGCCGTGAGCTGGTCGCGGTTTTCCACGCGGGCGTCGATCACCACCAGGTTACGCGGCTGGGCGGCAGGTGCGGCCGTGGTCTGCGCTTCACTCGCGGTGGGGGCGGGGTGAGCGGTGTCGTTGCCCTGCGCGTGGCTGGGGTCCGTGTGCTGCTGGTCGACGGCCGCAGCGGCGGCACCGTCGAACAGGATGCGTTGTTCAAGGGCCAGGGCCTGCGACCGTGGGCGCAATACACTGGCAAGACTGGCTCTGCTTTTTCTGTCCATGATCAATACCTGCTCACAAGCTCGACGCCAGATTCTGGGTAGAGCAAGCGTAGTCGGAAAATTCCATTTTGGTGCACGTGGGGAACGAGCGGCCTGCGCGGCTGCTTGCCGTCAGAACCCGCTCTCGCGCCACGCCACCGCCATCAGCCAGGTGCCCAGTTCGCCCAGCACACTGCGCCGTTGCCCTTCGATTTTCAGCTTGCCCCGTGTTTCGTGAAGTGTGGCCGGAGGTTCATCCAGCGCGATCAGTACCTGGAACACGGCATTGCTCGGCACCAGAGGTTGCGACCCGGTCGGTACCGGCCCGCCGAAATGCGAAGACAGCATGCGGTGTGTCAGTTGATTGGCACGGGTGCTGCCGATGGCCAGGACCTTGCCGTGCAAGGCGCTGGCCTGCCCATCGGGGTAGAAGCGCACGGGGTTGCCGACGGCCAGGTGGTGCACCTGGTCCTGGGCCACGTAGGCATCGATCTGCCAGTGGCTGGGGTCGATCAAGATACCCAGAGGCTCCTGGCGGTTGACCCACTGGCCCGGCAGCCAGTCCGGATCGCGGTCCAACCACAGGCCGGCGAACGGCGCTTGCAGGTTGAGGCGGGCGATCTCGCTGCGGGCGGCACGGGCCTCCTCGTTCTGCACGCTCAAGCGTTGCTGGGTAGCGGCGTCCACGCTCAACCCGGCCGGGTCGGCCAGCAGGCCAGACAGGCGCGCCTGGTAGCTGCGGGCGGTGGCTTCGCTGCTGCGCATGCGCGAATCCAGGTCGGGCTCGTCGAGCACCGCCAGCACCTCGCCGGCCTTGACCTGGCCTTGTGCGCGCAGGCTTTGCAGGCGCGCAGGGTAGGGCGTGTAGACCCGCAGTTGCTGTTCGGCGCGGGCCACGCCCACGGCATCCACCTGGCTGTGCCAAGGGACCGCCAACGCCAGTACAACCAGCCCCAGGCACACGTAGAACAGTTGTTTGCGCCGTACCGGAATGCGCGCGCGATGCTGCCACCAGTGGCTCAGCTCACGCTTCACCGGCAAGGCGATGAACCAGGCGATTTCAACCATGAACAGGACGATCCCCAGCAGTTTGAAGAAGAACAGGTACACCGCCACGGCGATGCCCAGGAACAGCACCAGGCGATACAGCCAGGTGGCAAAGGCGAATGCCACCAGCAACCGCCGCTGGCCATTGGGGAATGGTTCGGGCCAGGCTTCTTGCATGCCCAGCAGGCTGCGCCGCAGGGCGACCCTGGCCAGCGCCGAGGCGCGTTCGTGCAGGTTGGGGAAGTCGAGCAGGTCGCTGAGGATGAAATAGCCGTCAAAGCGCATGAACGGGCTGGCGTTGAGCGCCAGCGACAGCACCCAGCTGGTGGTCGCCAGGTACAGCAGTGCATTGCGCAGGGCGCCGTCATCGCACAGCGCCCAACCCAGGGTCGCCAGCCCCGCGAGGGACAGTTCGGTGGCGATACCCGCCGAGGCGATCGCCAGGCGCTGACGGGGGCGCTTGAGCTTCCAGCTTTCGCCGGTGTCGGTATACAGCATCGGCCACAGCACCAGGAAGGCCACGCCCATATGCCCGACTCGCAGCCCCAGCCGCGTAGCGACCAGGGCATGGCCAAGTTCATGCAAGGTCTTGGCGACGGCCAGCGCCAGGGCGAAGCTCAGCAGGCCCTCGCTGGAGAACGATTCCACCACCGCATGGGTGAAGCTGTCCCATTGCTGCATGACCAGGACGATGCCCAGCAGGCTTAGGCCAACCACCAGCAGCCCGGTCAGCGGATGGAACAGCCAGCCCAGTGCCTTGGCCAGGTGCTGCAGCGCCACTTGCGGACGCAGCAGCGGAATGCGGAAGAACAGGTAGTGGTGCAGCCACCAGCGCCAGCTCGACCAGGTGCGTGCCTCGCTTTGCGCCTGCAGCCGGCTGAGTTGCTCGCTGCCCGGGCGTAGCAGGTGGTGCTGCTCAAGGAATGCGCGCAGCTCCAGCACTTGTTCCACATCAGGGTTGAGCGCGCTGTCGCGTGACACTTGTTCGCTGATCTGGCGTGGCGACTGGCCCCAGCGCAACAAGCACTCGAACTCCAGCCAGCCGATGCGATAGAAGCGGTTGACCACCGTGTCGTGGATCATCCAGGCCGGCTCGCCGGCATTGTTGTCGGCGGCCTCGCACAGGCGCAGGTCCTCGCGTAGCGGCGGCAGCGGCAGGTCGGCAGGGTCGAGCATCACCAGCCACTCCAAGCACGCAGGCTGGCCAACGGCCGGCGCAGCAGGTAGTAGCCGAGCATGACCCGGCCGCCATGCAGCTTGGCGGTGCCGTGCAGGCCAAGCCGAGCGTGTTCTGCCTGTTCGTCGATGCTTGCCAGCAGGCGGTAGGCCACCACGCCGTCGTCCGCCGGCCTGGCTTGGTAGCTGGTTTCGAGGATCTTGCCGCGCAGCGGGCTGAGCGGGTAGGCGGTGAGGAACAGCGTGACCTCGGCGCCGGGCTCAAGGGCAATGGCGTCGGCCACGGCCAGCTGGATCTGCATGGCCGGTTGCGCCGGGTCGGCTACCTGCATGATGCGCTCGCCGGTCGACACCGGCTTGCCGAGCCAGTCGTTGGGGTCGCTGAACACCGCCACCCCGGCCCGTGGCGCCAGTACCTGGGTGCGCAGCAGCTGCGCCTGCACTGCTGCCAGTTCGGCCCGGCGCTGCTGGGCGCGGCCTTGCAGCAAGGTCAGCTCGCCCTGGCTTTGCGGGTTGTCGAAGGCGCGCTGGCTGGCGGCTAGCAGTTCGGCATCGGCCACCGCAACTTCCTTGGCGAGCACATCGGCACGGCTGCGCAAGGTGGTTTCATCAAGGCTGAACAGTGGTGTGCCTGCTTCCACCGGCTGGTTGGGGCGCACGTGCACCTGGCTGATCACCCCGTCGATCGGCGAGCTGACGATCTGCGCCTGGCGCGAGACGATCTGCGCCGGTGCCAGGGCGCTCTGGCGTACTGGCACCAGTAACAGCCCGGCGAGCAGCAGCACGGTCAGCAGCACCTGGCGGCGGCTGGGGCGCCAGCGGCCAAGGCGCTGACGACGGGTCAGCGCGCTCCAGCAATAGGCCCAGGTGCGGGTCAGGCCGTCCAGGTGCTGGTACAGCGCCGCCGGCGGGGCCTCCTCCAGCAGCAGCACCAGCAGCCCCAAGCGTTCACCGGCCGGGGTGTGCAGCGGTATGCAGCAAAGGCCGGCAGGCCACCACTCGGCCCAGCCCTCGGCGATGTCAGGCGGTGGTGCAGCCGTGGCCTCGGTCAGCCAGACGGGCTTTTCATCGCTCAGGTGGCTGGCCAGCCAGCGGCTGGCACGCTTGAGCCAGACCAGGTAGGGCGAGTCTTCGCTGGGACGCGCAAGGCCAGACACGCACAGCAGCTCGAGCCCGCCCTTGCCTTGCCGCCAGACCAGCGCCTGGTGGAAGGGCAGCAATGGGTAAAGATCGTTGGCCATGCTGAACGCCAGGGCATTCAACGACTCGGCGGCCATGGCTTTGTCTCGCAGGGCGTCCAGCTGCAACAACAGCTGTGGGTGGGGCAGAGGCTGGTTCACGGTCATGGCGCAAACCGCGCCGTGCCGCTCATGCCCGCCATCAGCTCAGGAAAAGCCTGGTCGAAGCGTGCTTCCAGCTCTACGGTCTGCGCCACTGCGTCGACCCTGGCATTGATCACGCTGATCTTGGCCGGGTAGGTCTTGCCAGTTTCGTGCACTTGCACTTCCAGCGGCTGGCCCGGGCTGAGGGTCTTGAGCTGACTGGAAGGCACGTTCAAACGTACTTTTAGGGCGCCATCGCTGACCAGGTCGAACAAAGGGGTACCGGCGCTGACGGTCTGGTAAGGCTTTACGTAGACCTTGGCGACATGGCCGGAGAAGGGTGCCTGCACCAGGCAATAACTCATCTGTGCTTCGCCCATGGCGCGGGCGCCGTCGGCCTTCTGGACTTCGGTGTTGGCTGCTGCCACCTCGATATCGCCCACTGCATCGAGCTTGCGCAGTTGCTTCTTGGCTTCCAGGTTCTGCCGGGCCATGGCCAGTTCGGCTACCGCCACCTTGCCCCGCGCCTGTGCCTCATTGCAGTTGAAGCGGGCGAGGGTGGCGCCTTTGGCGACCCGTTCGCCAAAGCGGGTCTTCAGTTCACCCAAAGTGCCGTTCATCTGGCTCGACAGGGTGGTTTCCAGCTCGGCTGCGAGCAGTACGCGAATCGGTGATGAGCCGTCGGCCGGAACCTCCTGTTCGGCGTGGGCGGTAAGGCAGGTCAAGGCCACAAGCAAGGGCAGGCTATGACGGGCAAAGCGAGGCATGGGCATTCTCGGTTCCTTCTCGAGAGACGTCGGGACGCACGACTAAAACGCTGCAACGCATTAATACTAGAAAGGAATTTGCACTTTGCCCAATGACATGAAAAAGCAGGGGTTTGGCAGTTTCCAGGCATGAGTTCACAGGCGCCAAGCATAACTACACTAAATGACTTTTTAGTGTAGTTATCGCTAATAACCAACCAACAAATAGCTATGAATGAGCTGAAAATACCCGAATTGTGTAATTCCTCGCAATATTAAGCCACTTGCTTGATTGGGGAAGGCGGCGACCCCTGGATACCTTGCAACCAGTCGCAGTAACGTGCCACACCTTGCTGGACTGCCAAAGTGGGTGCCGTGTAACCGACAGCGCGCAAGCGCCTCAGGTCGGCACAGGTGTAACACTGGTACTTGCCACGCAAATGTTCAGGAAATTCGCCGTACTCCAGAATGCCTTCCAGCAAGGCCATTTCAAGTGACAACGTGGGTTGGCCTTGCCGCTCGCGCAGCCGATTGATCACAGCCAAGGCCACATCATTGAATGGTTGGGCGCGGCCACTGCCAACGTTGAAGATGCCACTCAGCTGCGGGTGATCGAGGAAGAACATGTTGACCTTGACCACGTCTTCAACAGAGACGAAATCACGCAGATGGCCACCGTTCGGATAATCGCCATAACTGCCAAACAGGCTGACTTTGCCGTTGGCCTGGTACTGGTTGAAGCAGTGCAGGGCCACAGACGCCATGGCGCCTTTATGCTGTTCGTGGGGCCCGTAGACGTTGAAATAACGCAAACCGACGATCTGGCTACGTGCAACCGACAGCTGCCGACGTACCTGTTGATCGAACAGGAACTTTGAATAGCCATAGACATTCAGCGGGCGCTCACATTCGCGCTGTTCACGAAAGTCCTGTCCGGCGCCGTAGACGGCTGCCGACGATGCATATAAAAGCGCGATCTGCTGTTGCTGGGCAGCCGCCAGCAGCTCACGACTGAACCGGTAGTTGTTATCCATCATGAAACGACCGTCAGCTTCGACGGTGCTCGAGCATGCGCCTTGGTGCAGCACGGCGCGCACCTTGCCGAACTGGCCACGGCTGAAGCGCTCGAGAAAATCGTCCTTGTCCAGGTAGTCCGAAATTTCGCTGCAGGCCAGGTTGCGAAATTTGTCGCCATCGGTCAGGTCGTCGACGGCGATGATTTCGGTTTCATTGCGATGGTTGAGCGCCTGAACAAGATTGCTACCGATAAAGCCCGCGGCGCCAGTTACGATAATCGTCATGCCATTTTTCCCCGTGAGGGTGCGGAGCCCGCATTTTAATCAAGGGGATTTGCGCAGACGTTAACCTCGGTCAACGAATGGACGGGTTTTCGATTTCAGGGGGCTAGTCTGGCTTGAAATCTGACTGCCCACGGTACAA
Source organism: Pseudomonas putida (assembly GCF_002025705.1). Lineage (NCBI taxonomy): Bacteria > Pseudomonadati > Pseudomonadota > Gammaproteobacteria > Pseudomonadales > Pseudomonadaceae > Pseudomonas > Pseudomonas putida. The sequence goes on from NZ_CP018846.1 coordinate 2,738,300, forward strand.
GCCTTAAATACGAATGTGCGCATAATGCATATTATGTTAAATTGCGTATTTGGATAACGTCACTTCTTTAGACCTTTTCAGCAATCACCGGCATCGTTGTCAGCATTCACCGAACCCTTGCGCTCTCAGCCGTTTAGCACCGCTTCCGAACCCAAACTTTGAGGAAGTCAAAGTTGCTGCACGACGATTGATGCGCGTACGGTGAAATCCGTTTCACATTAAACAATAGAATTCGCCAAGCTCTGCAACGATCTTGCCCGTGGCATCGTACAAACGTGCCTCAGGGTTCAGGGCAATCGAGCGAGCCTCCAGCACATAGCGTTGCCCTGCCGTGAATTGAGCGTAACTGACCGTCAGGTAACAAACGCGTACCGACGGGCCGCCCAACATACTCATGCCACCACCACCCGAAGTTTCATAATCGAACCTCACGAGCAAGTCGTGCCTGCCAGGGGAAACCTGGAAGAAACGCCCATCATCCAGGCGCTGCTTGTCCAAGCGCTCGGCCAGCAGCAGGCGGTCGTTGGGGAACGGTATCGACAGGTCGACCCAGGCCATTTCGGGATTGGCTGCTGGCATAGGGGCCTGGCAGCCGGCTACAACACTGGCTGCAATAAACAGCATTATCCTGCGCATGATCGGAACCTCGAGGATTGATGTATTCAGAATAGCCACAGGACTTGCCGGGAAATCCAGCTAAAGTCCAGCAAGACATTCAGGACGATGAACCTCAAGCGCCAGGCTTCACGGCATAGGCTTGGCAACTGCTCCGGGCAAGCGCACTGTCTGTCCCCTACTCTTTTTGCTCTGGTCCAGTCCACCTGCTCCGCCTTGTGAACCCGCGGCGGCGGGCTCATGTCTCTGCCCGCACGATGAGCTTGAGCATGGCCTCCAACCCGTCTAGTACAAGGTCGCAACCTGCCGTTGCAGTCAGTGGGTGTACATACCACCTAGGTATGACTGCGAATGAGAAATCTTATCTTTAGTAAATGTAACAATTTGTATAGCATGCACGGCTCATTTTTCCGTGTAGATGCTTCTCAATGTCGTCCGCCATACCGCCACGCTTGATTCTGCTTCCTTGTCTGCTAACCGGCTCACTGATCGCTACAGCTCAAGCTGCCGAACCGTCAACCGAAGGCCCCGTGCTGGCGCTTCCATCCACTACCGTGGAGGCTGATCGCGAAGCACAACTGCAAACCCTGGAGCTTCCTTCCTACAAGCTCACCGCTCCCCTGATCGATACGCCTCGCTCCATTACCGTTATTCCTCAGGAAGTTCTCAAATCAAGCGGTGCGACGACATTCACCGACGCCCTGCGCACAGTGCCCGGCATCACATTCCTGGGTGGCGACGCTGCGGCCAACCCTTCTGCTGACCGCCCAGTGATTCGCGGCTTCGAATCGCGCAATTCGATTTTTGTAGACGGCATGCGTGATACCGGCGTGCAAAACCGCGAGACCTTCGATGTAGAGCGCATCAGTATCATCAAGGGCCCAGACTCGGTGTATGCCGGCCGTGGTGCCGTCGGTGGCAGCGTCGACATCGAGACCAAGGCACCCAAAGCACAAGACTTTCTGGATGCCAGCGTCGGCATGGGCACCGATGCCTACAAGCGCACCACGCTTGATGTGAACCGCGTTATTGATCAAAGCACGGCATTTCGCCTGAATGTCATGGGGCACTATGCCGACCAGCCGGGGCGTACCGATGTGTTCAGCAAACGTTGGGGGGTGGCGCCGTCTATTACCTTCGGGCTGGGTGAGCCAACCACGGTCACCTTTGGCTACTACCACCTCTCGACCCACGACATGCCTGACTTCAGCGTGCCGTTCCGCTCCACCGGTGGCACGCCTGCCTCGGAATTCAAGCGCAAGGATTTCTATGGCCTGAACGACCGCGATTACCGCCGCGGCCAGACCGATAGCGGCCAAGTGCGTATCGAGCACGAGCTGGACGATGACTGGAAGGTCAGGAACACCACCAGCTATGGCCGCTCGACGCTGGACTACATCGCCACCAACCCGCAATTCTTGAAGGGGTCGACGGATGTCATTCAGCTACAGGCCAAAAGCGGCAAGTACGCCACCAACACCCTGGCCAACCAGACCGAACTGACCGGTTCGCAAACCTTGTTCGGGCTGGACAGCAAGCTGACCACGGGTATTGAGCTGAGCCACGAGAAAAGTCTGTATGAAGGCTATCTGGTCACAGACAGCACCGGTGCCAACATTCGCGGTGGCGGCTCCTGCTCCGTGGTGGGCAACTGCACCACCATCGGTGGCTGGGATCCGGATACTGACTGGACTGGCAGCGCCACGCTCAATGGCGACAGCTTCCCGGGCAACCCCATCTACACGACTACCAACATGGCATCGGCCTACGCCTTCGACAGCCTGGCGCTGTCGGAGAAATGGCTGCTCAACACCGGTGTGCGCCTGGATTACTACAACACCCGGGTGCATCAAAGTGGCGCGGATAATCTGCAGAACATTGCCAACCTGTTCAGCTACCAGGTGGGGCTGGTCTACAAGCCCATCGATAACCTGAGCCTGTACACCTCTTATGGTACTTCGGCCAACCCACCTGGAGCCAATGGTGGTACAGGGGGCGGCAACGACCAGTTGACCGCGACCAATGACGACCTGTCGCCGGAGCGAAGCCGCAACATCGAAGTGGGTGCCAAATGGGATGTTCTGGATGGTCGCCTTTCGCTGACTTCGGCGCTCTTCCAGACCGACAAGACTAACGCGCGTGTCAGTGATGGCCTTGGTGGAATCGAGAATGCCGGCTCCCAACGTGTACGCGGCGTGGAATTGGGTCTGGCCGGCGAGCTGACACCGCAATGGCGCGTGTTTGGCGGCTACTCCTACCTCAACGCTGTCACCACCGATGCAGGCGATGCAAACGACTCATCCTCTGGATTGCCAATGGTCATGGTGCCCAAGCACAACCTGACTCTCTGGACTTACTACGATGTGACGCCGAAATTGACGTTGGGTACCGGCGTAAAAGCCTCTAGCCTGGTTTATGCGTCGGTGAGCGACACTACGCGCAAGTGGACGCCTGGGTATGCCGAGGTTGACGCAATGGCTTCCTACAAATTCTCCAAGTCAATGGACGTCCAGCTGAACCTCAAGAATCTGTTTGATCGGCAGTACTTCGCGTCGGCCTACCCAATCTATGCGACCTGGGCAGAAGGTCGCTCGGCCCAGGTCACTCTGAACTTCCATTACTAAACGAGCAACAGCCGTACCGAGATAGTCCCAGGCGCGAGGCCTGGGACTACCTTTGCAACATTCGTCCGCACCACGACGCGTTAGCTCCCCAGACTATTGGCGGAGAAAACCGCTCATCCTTCGATGAGTGACAGCTGTCGACCCACCATGGAAAGCGGTTTTACGCAGGCGCGGAAGACCCGTTACTCCAAAATCGCCACGGCCCGGACAAAACCTGCCGAAGCATGACGGATCTTGTACGGGAAGCAACTGACCAGAAACCCATATGCCGGCAACTGCTCCAGATTGGCCAGCTTCTCCATCTGTCCGTACCCGATATCGCGCCCGGCCTTGTGCCCCTCCCAGATAAGCGAGGCATCGCCGGTTTCACTGAAGCGTTCGCGGGTGTACTTGAACGGGGCGTCCCAGCTCCAGGCATCGGTGCCAACCACCCTCACCCCTCGCTCCAACAGGTACAGCGTCGCCTCGCGCCCCATGCCCACCCCGGCCTCAAGGTAGCCAGGCTGGCCGAACAGGCTACCCGCTCGGGTGTTCACCAGCACGATGTCCAACGGCTGCAATTGGTGACCGATACGTACAAGTTCGGCCTCGACTTGCGCCGCCGTGACCACGTGACCATCCGGCAAATCCCGAAAGTCCAGCTTCACCCCCGGCTGCAAGCACCACTCCAGTGGCAGCTCATCGATGCCGAAGGCCGGCTTGCCGCCGTCGGTTGTCGATGCGTAGTGCCAGGGCGCATCCATGTGAGTACCGCTGTGGGTAGTGATCTGCAGGCGCTCCGCCGCCCACGACTCATCACCCGGCAGGTCTTCCTTGCGCAGCCCGGGAAACATCGCGGCCATCTCCGGCCAACCCTGCTGGTGGTCCATGTAGTCGATCTTCGGCAGCAGGGGCGGCGGATCTGTGTAGGGGTTGTTGTCCAGGGTTACAGACAGGTCCAGCAGGCGACGTGTGTTCAAGGCCATGAGAGGACTCCTTTGCGGCTGGCGACGCAGCGGTTGCGACGGGATGGCAAGTCGAGGGCATTGCGTAGCAGCCCGGCCACCGATCCGTCATGGCAGAAGCCCAGTTCGCGAGCCTGGGGGCTGCGCAGTGGCGGATAACGGCCGAACAGGGCTTCGAGCTGCGGGTCCGGGTCGAAGGCGATACGCGCGAGGTTGTCCGCGCCAAAACTGTCCGCCAGGCCGGCCAGCACCTGGGCGATGGACAGGTGCAGCACCGGCAGTTGCCAGATGCGCTGGCTGCCAAGGTCTTCCAGCTCTGCGGCGCGCAGCAAGTTGTCCACGCAGCAGCGCGCAGACATCCACCAGGCACAGGCTCCGGGAGATACCGGACAGGTGTAGGCCTCCCCTGCCACATAGGCATGCAGCAGGTCGCTCATGAACGCCGAGCGCAAGCCATTCGGCTCGCGCGGTCGGGCGACGATGCCAGGCAGGCGCAGTGCGCGACCATCCACTTCGCCGCGTCGGGCCAGATCCTGCAAGGCGATTTCCACCATGCGCTTGTGCGCTGCATAAGACAGTTGCGGTGACGCCGGCTGGCCTTCGTCCATGCGAGCTGGCAACTCACCGCCGTACACCGCGACGCTGCTGGCATACACCAGCACCGGTGGGCAATTGAGGTTGCGCAACTGGTTGAGCAGCTCGAGGCTGGCTTGCAGGTTCACCTGGTAACCCAGTTCGTACTGCGCCTCGGCAGCACCGCCCGGCACGCTGACCAGGTGGAAGATCACATCCACGCCATCTGCCAGCGCCCGGCGCAGCAAAGCCGCGTCGGTGATGCTGCCGTGGTGACGACGCAGGCGTGCATCCTCGGGCAGGCCGTCCAGTGCCTGGTCCAGCACCAGCAACGCTTCGATCTGCCGCCCGCGTACCTCGCCGGTCTCCAGCAAGCGCCGCACCAATAGCCGCCCGACAAAGCCATTGGCACCGGTGACCATCACACGCATGGCCAGCCTCCCTGGACCACGCGCTGGTCGATGGCGCCGAACAGCACCTCGCCCCCCGGCCCGCGTGCCTCCATCCGCACCCGGTCGCCAAAGCGCATGAAACCCGTGCGCGGCGCACCGGATGCAAGGGTTTCGATGGCGCGGCGCTCGGCAATACACGCCGAGCCCACGCTGCGATCGGCGTTGGAAACGGTACCGGAGCCCACCAGCGTGCCGGCACTCAAGCGCCGGGTCAGCGCCGCGTGGGCAATCAGCTGATGAAAGCCGAAGTGCATGGCGCCGCCATAGGGATGACCAAACCACTCGCCATTCCACTGCACCTGCAGCTCAAGGTGCACCCGGCCGTCGCGCCAGGCTTCGCCGAGTTCATCCGGGGTGACCGCCACCGGCGCAAAACTGCTGGCCGGCTTGGCCTGGAGAAAGCCGAAACCGGTCCTCATCTCCCGCGGGGCCAGGGCCCGCAGGCTGACGTCGTTGAGCTGCAAAACCAGGCGCACATGCTGCAAGGCCTGCTCCGCCGGGCAGCCCATGGGCACGTCTTCGAGCAGCACGGCGAACTCACCCTCGAAATCGATGCCGTGGGCCTCGCTCGGCAAAGGGATGTCCGCGCACGGCCCGAGGAAGTCGTCGCTGGCGCCTTGGTAGATCAGCGGGATGTGCTCGACGCCTTCGATCGGGTCGAGGTTGAAGGCCTTCTGCATCAGCTCGCCATGGCTGAGGAAGCATGAGCCGTCCAGCCATTGGCTGGCCCGTGGCAAGGGCGCGGCCAGCTGCGCCGGGTCGAGGTCGAAAGCGTCTGCGGCCATGTTATCGTTGAGCCGCTGGTACAGCGCCTGCAAGCGGGCTTCGACCTGGGGCCAGTTCTCCAGGGCAACCTTCAGGCTCCCGGCGATATCGCTGGCATCGACCGCACGCTCAAGGTCACGCGCCACCACCAGCAGGCGGCCATCGCGGCTGCCGTCGTTTAGCGATGCGAGCTTCATGGCAGCAGCTCCTGCAGGTCATCGGCATAGCGCCCATCGAGCAGGATGAAAACCATCCGCGCCATCTGCTCGCTGCGGTTGCTCCAGGCGTGGTTGGTACCGCGCTGGACCACGATGTCGCCACGCTTGAGGTGGACTTCACCATCGTCCAGTACCAGCCAGACCTCGCCCTCGGTGACGATGCCGTAGTCCAGTGTCTGGGTGCGGTGCATCAGTTTGTGCCTGGAGTCCGACTTGCCGGTGCCGGCACTGGCCTCGCCGATTTCGGCGAAGGCAGCGGCCGCCTCCTCGGCACTGACCTGGTTCTGCACGCTGTCCGGCGGTATGTCCACCACGCGAATCACACTGCCCAGCGGGCCAGGGCTCAGTTGCAGCGGCTGCGCGGTCGGGTCGTCGCCGTTATCCAGCAGCGCCGGGCTGCCGACGCTGTTCCACACTTCGTAGAACAAGGTGCCCGGCACCGCCTTCAGCGGGAAGTTGTTCGGCGTCGGGCCACAACTGGCGACGACCGCCTGACCTTCGGCATCGTGGCCGGTGACCACACGTTTGAATGCAGGAAGCGATTGCATGCTGTCTCCTTTCAATTGCCGTCGCCGATGGTCGTACCACCGTCGACAATAAGATTCTGTCCGCTGATGAATGCACCGCCGGGAGCGGCCAGCAGCAGTGCCAGGGCCGCCACCTCTTCGGGGCGCCCGACCCGGCGCAACGGCGTCAGCGCCAGGCGCCGTTGCAAGACATCCGGGTTATCCGTCAATGGCCGGGCAAACTCGGTCTGGATGACGCCGGGGCTGATGGCATTGACACGAATGTTCGCCGGCCCCCACTCCACCGCCAGGTTGCGCGCCAGTTGTGCAAGACCGGCCTTCGACAACCCATACAGGCCCAGCCCCTTGTTGCCGCGCACACCGGCGATGCTGGCCATCAGCACCACGCTGCCACCACCGCCCTCGGCCATGGCCGGCAGCAATGCAGTGGTCAGCCATACGGCGCTGCGCAGGTTGACGCTGAAGGTCAGCTCCCAATCGGCGTCGCTGGCCGTGGACAACGGCCCAAGGTGCGGCGCGACGCCTGCGTTGCACACCAACGCGTCGAGCCCTCCGAGATGCGCCAGGCAATGATCGGCCAAGACCTGTGCCGCTTGGGCTTCGCGCAAGTCAGCCACCAGGGCGATGGCCTCGATGCCCTCTTGCGCCAGCTGTGCCACGGCCTGCGTGCAAGCCTCGGCAGATTCGCTGCTGATGGCGATACGCGCCCCCGCACGCCCGTACTCGCGGGCAATGGCCAGGCCGATGCCACGGGTGGCGCCAGTGATGAGGGCGGTCTTGCCCGCCAGGGAAAACCATTCGCTCATGGTGCACCTATCCTTACCGCTGCACGCTGGTGACGCACCAACGACAGGCATGCTGGCGCCAGCGCCAGCTGACCGAGGGCAATCACCAGCAGCGCATGCGGCAGCTGCATTGCCATGCCGGCCATCAGTGCCAGCACCAGCAAGGGGCTGATGAACTCACCCGCGAAAATCGCCGCGGTGAACCCGCCCGTGGCGCGGCCTCGCTGGTCAAAGCCGACCTGCTGCATCACCCGGGTGATCAGGGTCGGCAACAACAGCCCCACACCCAGGCCATTGACCAGCACCGCCAGCACCACCGGCGCATAGCCGCTCGCCAGCGCCAGCAGGCCGCCACCAAACCCCGCCGTGGCAAAGCCCAAGGCCAGCAGACGAGCGACCGGCAAGCGCGCCAGCAAGCGGAAGGCCAGGGCACCGGCCAGCACGCCGAGCTGGTTGGCGCCCATGGCCAGGCCGACCTGCCGGGGCGCATCGACCTGCAGCAGTTGCAGCACGTAGCCGGCCTGTACCGGGACGATGAACAGGCTGACACCGGCCAGCGAGGTCAGCAGGTACAACGGCGCCAGGGCGGCCCATGGGAAACGCGGCTGCGCCGTCGCTTCGGCTGCGCGATAGCAGGCGTGCGGCTCCCACAGCAGCGCGGCCATCAGCGGCAAACACAGCACGCCCACCGCGTAGAGCGTGAACGGCGTACGCCAGTCGCTCTCACCCAGTGCGCCGCCCACGCCCATGAACAACGCTGCCGACAACGAGGTGACCACCATCTGCAAGGCGAACAACCGCGCCCGACGCTGGCCATCGAAGTAATCGCCCATTAGCGTGGTGCAGCAGGTCATGATGCCGGCTTCGGCCAGGCCGATGCCGGCGCGGCTGGCGACGATCAGGCCCAGTGAGTCCAGCCACAACGGCAACATGCCGCACAGGCTGTAGAGCAACATGCTCGCCAGCAGCAGCGCCCGCCGTCCCATTCGGTCGGCCAGTACCCCGGCCAGCGGTGCCAGCACGGCGATCACCAGTGCCGGCAGGGTCAGCGCCACCGGCACCAGCACGGCAACGCCCGGTGTCTCGGCAAAATGCGCATGCATGCGTGGCAGCACCGGTGCGATCAGCACCGCGCCCAGCACGGGCAGGCAACTGCCGAACAGCAACAAGGCGGCCTGGGGGCTTGCGGCGGTACGTTCAGCGGCCATGACTGATCTCCTTGAGCGGGCGCAAGCGGGCACCCTGCTCCACCGTTGCACCCGCGTGCTCGTGCTGCCTCGTCGTATGTTCATACGTCGGCAATGCTGGATGGCGCTCCGGATCCGCGCGCACCTGACGCTGCGGCAAGAGGAAGTAAGCCAGCGCCGGCAACAAGATCAACGCGCCGACCATGTTCCAGACGAACATGAAGGCCAGCAGCACACCCATGTCGGCCTGGAACTTGATCGGCGAGAAGATCCAGGTGCCGACGCCGATGGCCAGGGTGATGCCGGTGAGCATCACGACCTTGCCGGTGAACAGCAGCGCACGGTAGTACGCCTGGGACAAGCTCGCGCCCTGGCGCAACTGGGCCAGGACGATGCTCATCACGTACAGCGCGTAGTCCACGCCGATGCCGACGCCCAGGGCGATCACCGGCAGGGTCGCCACCTTCACGCCGATGCCCAGGGCAACCATCAACGCTTCGCAGAGGATCGAGGTCAACAGCAGCGGCAGTACCGCGCACAGCACCGCGCGCCAGGACCGGAAGGTCACCAGGCAGAGCAGGATCACCGCGCCGTAGACCCACCAGAGCATGTCGCGGTTGGCCTGTTTCACCACCTGGTTGGTGGCGGCCTCGATACCGGCGCTGCCGGCAGCCAGGAGGAAACTGGCCTGCTCGCTGTCGTTGGCCTTGGCAAAGCCCTGGACGCTGTCCACTACCCGTGCCAGGGTGTCGGCCTTGTGATCGGTGAGGTAGGTGTAGAGTGTCAGCAGGCTGCAGTCGTCGTTGTACAGCCCGCGAGGGGCGCCCGCGGTAACCATGTTCAGGGTCGCCTGGTTGTTGACCAGGTCGTACCACTTCGGGCTGCCTTCGGAGAGGCCGACCAGCACTCGGCGGTTGAGCTGCGCCAGCGAGTTGGTCGAGTCCACGCCCTGCAGGCCACGCAACTGCCAGTCCAGGTCATCCACGCGTTTCAAGGTGTCATAGGCCGAGCAGCCACCAGGGGCGGTGCGCACCATGACCGCAAAGACATCGCTACTGGCGCCGTAGTGCCGGGTGACGAACGCGTTGTCGCGGTTGTATCGCGAATCGGCGCGCAGCTCGGGGGCGCCGGCATCGAGGTCACCGACCTTCAGGTGCAGGCTCACGGCGTAGCCTCCGCCAGCCATCAGTGCGGCCACGGCGATGCACGCGGCAGCCCAGCGGCGGCGAGTGAACAGGTCGAGGAAGCGCCACAGCGCCTGCTTGCGTGCCCCCCTGGCATCGCCCTCTTCGGCACGCAGGCTGCGCTGCGCCGCACGGCCGCTGACGCCCACGTAGGAGAGCAGCACCGGCAGCAGGATCAGGTTGGTGAAGATCAACACCGCCACGCCCAGGCTGGCGATCACCGCCAGGTCCTGGATCACCTGAATCTGGATGATCATCAGCACGGCGAAGCCCACGGCATCGCACAGCAGCGCAGTGAGCCCGGCCAGGAACAGCCGGCGGAAGGTGAAGCGCGCCGCCACCAGGCGATGCATGCCGCGGCCGATATCCTGCATGATGCCATTCATCTTCTGCGCGCCGTGGCTCATGCCGATGGCGAACACCAGGAACGGCACCAGCACCGAGTAGGGGTCGAGCTCATAGCCGAGCAATGGCAGCAGGCCGAGCTGCCAGATCACCGCCACCAGCGAGCACACCACCACCAGCGCGGTACTGCGCACGCAACGGGTGTACCAGTACAGTACACCGGCGGTGATGGCGATGGCGGCGGCGAAGAACAGCAGGATCTGCTGCAGCCCGTCGATCAGGTCGCCGACGACCTTGGCGAAACCACTGATGTGGATCTCCACACCCTGCGCCTGGAAGCGTTCGCGCAAAGTCTCCAGCTCATGGGCGAAGGCCGAGTAGTCAAGCGCATGGCCGTCCGGGGTATTTTCCAGCAGCGGCACGTAGAGGATGCTCGAGCGCTGATCGAAGGCCACCAGCTGGCCGACCTCGTTGGAACGCTCGACGTTGCGCTTGAGCGCCTCCAGGCTGGCGGCAGCGCCATCGTAGCCATCAGGAATCACCGGGCCGCCTTCCAGGCCTTCCTCGGTCACGCCGGTCCAGCGGGTGGACGGGGTCCACAACGACTTCATCGCCGCACGGTCGACCCCCGGCAGCAGGTACACCGCGTCGTTGAGCTGCTGCAGACTATGCAGGTAGTCCTTGTCGTAGATGCTGCCACGCGGGTTGGCTACCGCGATACGCACGGCGTTGCCCAGGCCGGCCAGTTCCTGGCGGTGTTCCAGGTAGTTGTGGATGAACGGGTGATCGCGCGGGATCATCTTCTCGAAGCTGGCGTTGAGGGTCAGGCGCGAAGCCTGCCAACCGAGCAGCAGGGTCGTTGCCAGGCACAGCAACAACACCAGCGCACGGTGGTTGAACAAGGCACGTTCCAGCAGCGAACCGGACGTGCTGTCGAAGTCGTCGAGACGGCCGCTGGACGGCGCAGGAGAATTCATGGGGTGCATGGCTCAGTCCGTCGTGGTGGAAAGGGAGGAAGGTTCCAGGCGGCGCGCGCCGGCCATGCCGACGGCAACGATGGCACCGTCGGCGGCGGCGGTGGCGGCAGTCAGTGGCAGGCCATCGGAGACCGCCACAGGCTGCGCGGCAAAGCGCTCCAGGCCACTGCGCAGCAGCATCCCCGCCTGGTTGGCGAGCAACAACTGGCCACCCGCGACGCGCATGGCATTGAGCGATGCCGGAACCGGGTTGGCCAGCGCCTGAAGGATGTCGCCACCGTCGTCGGAAGCGAACAGCGAACCGCGCAGGCCGCCGACCAGCAGGCGGCCGTCGGGCAACACGGCGGCAGCGAAGTAGCTACCGTCGTACGGGCTTCGCAGCGCGTCGAAATGCTCACCGCCATCGCGCGAGCGCAATAGCAGGCCCTGCTCGCCGGCGACGTACAGGTTGGCGCCCTGGCGGGCCAGTGCGTAAAGGTGCAGCCCGCGCCGATTCGGCAACAGGCCCATCGCCGACTGCCAGCTGCGCCCACCGTCGGCCGTGCTCATGGCCAGGCCATAGGCGCCCACGACCAGGCCGTGGCGCGCATCGGCGAAGCTCAGCGCGAGCAGCGGCTTGTCCGCGCCATCGGCCTGCAGCCGTTGCGCCGCCGCGAGGCGGCCTTCGTCAGCGGACGCTGACGCTGCCTGCACCTCCAGGGCGGCAGCGCGCTTGCCATCGAGTTGCATGCCCCAGTGCTCGCCGCCATCCTCGCTGTGCAACACCACGCCAGCGTGGCCGACCGCCCAACCGTTGCGCTCGTCGACGAACTGCACAGCGGTCAGGCTGACGCTCACCGGCACGGCCTTGGCCTGGCGCCAAGTCGCGCCGTTGTCGTCGGAAAGCAGCACCACGCCACGCTCGCCCACCGACACCAGGCGCGTGCCGGCACGGGCCACGTCCTGCAGCACCGCATGCAGGGCCTGAGGGCCCTGCACCGCGGGCTGCGCGAGTACATCCACACTACCGCCGGCGAAGGCCGACGGCAGCCCGCAACAGGCTGCCAGCAGCCAGCCGTAGAGCATCTTGTTCATCGCACGCAACCTTTTGTTCTTGTAGTGGGTACCGCGGGCGCAGTGCGCCCGCTCAGCGCACGCCCTCGCCCGCCATGGCGTCGGCGGTGAATACCGAGTCCTTGTAGGGCGGCACGATGCGGTACTGCTCGTTCTTGCCGGCGAACAGGTCCCCGGCGAACCAGGCACCGGAGAGCAGGTCGTAGAAGCCGTTGGTCAGGGTCACCACGCCTGGCAGGTCGGGCAGCACCACCGGCGAGGTCCAGACCACCTTGGCCAACTGGTCGCGCGCGTCGTAGCGCTCGCCGAGCACAGCCGCCCAGGTGTCCTCGTCGAGGTAATAAGTGCTGCGCGGCATCACGTGGCGCTGGCCATTCTTCAGGGTCGCCTCGACCACCCATACACGATGCAGCTCCCAGCGGATGGATTCAGGGTTCAGGTGATGCGGATCGAGCAGCGCCTCGGCGTTACTGGCAGTGAACACCTTGTTGGCGTTGTAGGGGATGTACATCTCCTTCTTGCCCACCAGCTTCCAGTCGAAGCGGTCAAGGCGACCGTTGAACACGTACAGCTCATCGAAACTCATGACGCCTGCGGTGGCCGGGGTCGGCGTGTCGCAGCAAGCATTGGGCAGACGGCGCACGCGGCGCTGGCCCGGCAGGTAGGTCCAGACCGCAGCTTTGTCGGCGTTGAGGTTTTCCAGGCCGGTGATGGCCTCGCCGGCGCGCAGTGGCGGGCCGTCGTTGGTCATGCGGATTGACCAGAACACCCCCTTGTCGCCACTGCCGCCAGGCAGGTACCAAGGCATCTGCAGGTCGGCGCGCGAGTCGTTGGTGAGCACGTGCTTGCCGTCGGCGGTGGTCAGGTACTGGTTGAAGCTGGCATGCCAGGACGCACCTCGCCAACGCAGCAGGTGGTTCCACATGGCTTCCACGCCGTTGGCCGGGATCGGGAACGGAATGCCGCCGCATGCGCCTTCAGGCATGGGGCCTGCGGGTCCGTCCACCAGTTTGCCGCTGGTGGCGTTGGCGAAGGTGGCGTCGTACACCGACTGTGGCGCGGCAGCGCTGCGGTGGGTCGGGTAGATATCGAGGCGGTAGCTGTCTGGGTATTTCTTCAGCATCGCCTGGATGCCCGGCGCCAGCTTGTTGGCGTACTGCGCCATGTTCTGCGCGGTGATGGTCAGCAGCGGCTTGTCGCTGGCGAACGGGTCACCACGCTTGCCGCCTTCCTTGTAGGCCGGGTCGGCCTTGGTGTAGCCACCGGTCCAGGCCGGTATGCTGCCCTCGGCATTGCCGGCGCGCTCGCCACCGAGCGGGGTCAGGCTGGTCTTGAGCGTGGCCGCCTGTTCGGCGGACACTGCAGCAACGGCGCCGTGGGCGAACAGTAGTGAGGCGCTCAGGGCAGTGAACAGGGAAACGACTTTCTTGTTGTGTTTCATCGGGTAGTCCTCGGTCAGAAGGTGCGGCTGACGGTGAAGGCGATGAAGTCGCGGTCTTTGAGCGACTGTTCGAAGGTGTAGTGGCTGTCGGCGTCGAGGAAGGTGTTCTCCGGGCCGTAGAAGTGCGTGTAGGTCAGGCCCAGGCTCCAGGTGTTGAGGTAGTTGCCCTTCAGACCGATGTTCAAATCGCCGCCATGGTCGGTGCCAAAGCCGGTGCCCAGCGCCATCGAGGCGCCGTTGGTGTAGCTCGCACCGATCGGCACCGACAAGTCGAGGCCGGGCAGGATCTGCCGGTACATCGGCTCGAACACCAGGCGCAGGCTAGTGGCGTCACGGTCGGCGTTGGGGTCAACGGCATCGGCGTTCTTGCTCACGCTCATCACCCGGTTCCAGGCGATTTCGCCAAGGAAGCTCGACTCGGCAGCGATGAAGTTCGGCTCTAGGCTGGCAAGCCAGGAGAAGTTGGCGTGCAGCGTGCGCCCGGTGGCGTACAGCGGGTTGTCGTCGTTGTCGATTGCCTCGCCCACGGCCAGCGCATGCTGGCTGGTAGAGGCCAGCGGCTGGTTCCAACGCGTGGACAACTCACCGGCGAGGTTGAAGTTGCCTACAGTGGTGGAGAAACTGGCACCGAAGGCCTCGATGCCCTCGGGGTAGACCCAGTAGAACTCGCCGGCCTTGCCGCTGACCGGGTCGAGGCTGGCGAAGTCCGGGCGCACGTTGAGCTGCGGCGACTTGTCGTGGAAGCGGATGGCGTACAGGCCCCAATCGACGGTCTCTGTGCGCCAGCGCAGTTGCACGCCACCCTGCCCCGAATCCTTGGCTTCCTTGTCGTTGCCGTGGAAGAACGCCAGGGGCTGGCCACCCGGGAACACCGGTGCGCCGACGAACATGCGCTCGGCGCCATCGCCGAAAAAGTCGTCTGTGGAAAAATAGCTGCCCGCCGCCGGTAGGCGGTTGGCCTCCCACTCGAACTGGTAGTAGGCCCCCACCGACACATCCGGCGTCAGTTGAAGTTGCCCGGAAATCTGCTGCACCGGCCGGATCAACTCCTTGAACTGCGTGTTGGGTACCGACAGGCCCTTGACCACATCCACCGGCGCCATGCCGCCGGCGATGCCGTTCATGCCGTAGAACAAGCTTTCGCCCCACTGCATGGCGTATTGGCCCAAGCGGCCGGACAGCGGCATGTCGCCGATCTCGGTCTTGCCGAAGATGAAGGCGTCGAGCAACTCGCCCTTGCGCCCGTGCAGGGTGCGGGTGTCGTCCGTAAATTCGTCATAGCCGACTGAATAGCTGTTGGCGCGGCTGGGGTCGTTATTGTCGGTGCCCCGGTTGTAGACATCGTCGTACCAGGCCGCACCACTGACCCGCGCGCCGACGTTGTGATAGGTGATGTCCAGCTCGGACAGCAGGTCGAGGCGATTGGAGATCAGACCCTTGTCGAAGTTGCGGTCACCATCGTCCAGGTTCAGCGCGGTCTGCCCTTCGGTGAGCTTGCTGCTGGCGTCCTGGGTGCGCCAGGCGGCGCTGTATTTCAGCGTATTGTCCCAGCGCACCCGCAGGTCGGGGTTGCCGGTGTCGAATTCGAAGGCCTGCGCCTGGCTTGCAGCCAGCGCGACAAGCGCCAGGCTGAGGGGCTTGAGTGCCGGCACTGGCCGTGCGAATGCACCTTTGCGAGTCAACATCGGGGTTTCCTCTTTCTTGTTCTTGTGCGTAGGTGTTGGCGTAAGCGATGGCGCGCCGAAAAGGCAGGGCGCGCCGGGTACGGGGGAATCAGATCGGCTGCGCGGTGACCTCCAGCATCCGCTTGACCAGGCCGATGCGGTCGAACGACGGATCGCGCTGGACCTCCTTCACGCCGGCCAGCAAGGACATTTCGCTGATGAACTTGCAGCGCTCGAAACGGCGGCCCATGAAGCGCTGCAACTGCGCATCGAGGCTGCCGTCGGTGGTGAGTTCCTCGGCCAGGACCACGGCATCCTCGATGGCCATGCCGGCGCCCTGCCCTAGGTGCGGCGTGGTGGCATGGGCGGCATCACCTATCAGCAGTACGCGGCCGCGGTACCAGGGTTCGTCAACGAACACCGCCTCCAACGGCTTGTAGACGACCTCGGCGCTGTCATCGATGAGCTCGCGCAACTCGCCGATCAGCCCACCAAAACCGGCCAGGCGCTGGCGCAGGTCCTGCGCCAGGGTGGCGGGCTCCATCCAGGGGTTGCCGGGCTCATGCGAGGTGGTGAACAGGTACATCAGGTCGTCGGCCAACGGCACAAGGCCAGCGTTGCCCGATGGCCCCTGGTAGTTGGCCAGATGGTCGATGCCGGCGGTCCGCGGGAAGTTGTAGCGCCACACCGACTGGCCGGTGAAGCGCGGCTGGTACTGGTCGCCGAACAGCAAACCGCGCACCTTCGAGAACAAGCCATCGGCGCCGACCACCAGCCCGTAGCGGCCTTGGCTGCTGTCGCTGAACAGGACATCCACGCCGCTGGCATCCTGCTCGAAGCTTTCCACCGAGGTGCCCAGGCGCACCCGCGTGCCGAGTTCGATGGCGGTTTCGCTCAGCACCTTGTGCAGGGCGCGGCGCGAGATACCGACGTTGGCCGGATATTGCGGGCCGGCCAGGCGCTGGCCGGGGATGCGCGCCAGCTGCTGCCCTTCGGTGGTGTAGATGGCCACGTCTTCGAAGGCGTAGGCCGCATCGAGGTAGGCTTCGAGCAGGCCCAGGCGGTGCATCTCGCGCACCACGTTGCTCTGCTGGATGATGCCGACCCCGTAGACGGTCCACTCGGTCTTCAACTCGACCAAATCGACGGCAATGCCCTTGCGGCGCAGTGCGATGGCAGCGCACAGCCCGCCAATCCCGCCACCCACGATCAGCACGTTGTTCACAGTATTCATGGCATGTCTCACGTCTTGTTCTTGTTGTCCGCCCCGTCATGCGAGGCGACCGTTTCCTGTGCCTGGGCACAGCTTCCCGGCTGTGCCGGGCGTTGACCAATCGCGTCGCGGGATGCGACCTATCGCGCGGCGCGATAGGTCAGCGTTCGAGCTGCACCAGCGGCAATAGCAACCAGCCGTCCACTTCCTTGTGCACCAGCACCTGCAAGGCCTCGCCACGGCAGGGGCCGTGGACGCAGGCGCCGTCCTCGGGCCGGAAGCGCGCACCGTGGGCATAGCACACGACCCACTGGCCATCGGCACTCAGAAAGCGATCCTTGCGGTACTCCAACGGCACCAGCAGGTGCGGGCAGAGGTTGCGGTAGACCCTGACCTGGCCCCGGTGGCGCAGGGCGAACAAGCTGTCTGCGCCTGTGCCCTGCGGGTCAAAGCCGCGCGCCTGGCCTTCGCCCAGCGCATCGAGCCGGCACAGCGCCACGCAACCCATGCTTCAACCCTGCTTCGGCGGTGGGCCGCTCGGTGCCCATTTCTCCCGCGAGGTGAACAGGAACAGCTGCGAGTTGTCGGCCGACATCGGCGCCTGCCGCGCCGCCCACTCGTCATCGTGCTTGTCCATGTCGGCGTCGTACTCGATGTGGCAGCCCAGCGGGCTGTTGAAGTACCAGAACCAGTTGGAGCCCAGCAGGTGCCGGCCTGGCCCCCAGAAGCTGGTCCAGCCGTTCTGCTGGAAGCGCGTGCCAGCCAACAGCACCTCGGTGCCGCTGCCCATGTGGAAGGTGAAGTGCTCGCAGCCCTGCATGTGCGGCGGCGTCTGGATCATGAACAGGCAGTGGTGGTCGTCCATGCCGGCTGTGCGCATGAACGGGCCGACGCCGATGAAGCTGTCGGTGGTGACGAAGCCCAGGCGGTCGCGATAGAACGCTTCGCCCTTGGCCGCGTCGGGCACGAAGTACACAACGTGGGACAAGGTGCGTGGCAGGGCCGGCATGTCTGGAGCGATGCCCAGCTGGTTGAGCGGGCGCTGCGGCGCGCTGCCAGGGGCATTGGTGAGGTCGGCCGGCGCTTCGAAGGCGCGGCGGCAGGTCACCTGGAAGGCGATGGCGAAACCCAGGTCATCGACGGTATGCAGCGCGCCGCCGGCGTCGCGGTGCACCGTGCGGTCACGGCCCAGTTCGTCGGCGATCGCCTCCAGGTCCGTCGCGGCGGCCACGCCGTAGATGGTTTCACGCAGCGACGGCGTAGGGCCCAGCGCTGGCGGCAGGCTGCTGTCGTCGCCGCGGCGGATGATGATCGCGGTGCCGTCCAGCGCCTCGAACCGGCCGCCGTCGGCGTCCAGTTGAACGGCTTTCAGGCCATAGTCACGCAGGCAATCGGCACAGGCCTGGATATCGTCGACGCCGAATACCAGCGCGTCGAGACCAAGAATGTTCATGGCTACCACTCCATTGAAATTGTTATTCGGCGAGGCAGGGTCACCGGTAGTGGGTCGCAGCGGCATGGCGGCCGTTCGACTGGAGCGCAGATTGCTCGGTGGTGGGTCGGGGTGACCAATCGCGTGTCGGGATGCGAGGCATCGGCAATCGCGATACCTGTGCGCCAGCCCATGGCGCCTGGCGTTGGCTGGCTGCAGAAGGGGAAGGTATTGACGTATCGGTAATCCAGCGGGAAGGTATCGCGAAAATAACTACAAGAACCGAGAGCTATCACATGCGCTTTCACCACCTTGATCTGAACCTGCTGGTTGCCCTGGACATCCTGCTCGATGAGCAGAACATCACCCGCGCTGCCGAGCGCCTGCACATGACCCAGTCGGCCACCAGTGGCGTACTCGGCCGCTTGCGGACCTTCTTCGAGGACGAACTGCTGGTGCAGGTCGGCCGCAAGATGCAGCCCACACCCTACGCCCTGGAGCTTGCCAAGCCGGTGCGCGAGGTGCTGCTGACCATTCGTTCGTCAATCACTGCCAAGCCGGTGTTCGAGCCGGCCAGCAGCAAGCGGCACTTCCGCCTGGTGGCCTCGGACTACCTGATCAGCGTGCTGTTCGCCCAGGTTCTCCAGAAAATCCACCAGCAGGCGCCGCACATCACCTTCGAAATGATCAGCCCCGGCGACGGCAGCGCCGAGCTGCTGATGCGCGGCGAGGTCGACATGATGATCGTGCCCGAGCGCTACCTGATCGACGGCCATCCGGCACAGCTGCTGTTCGAGGAAGACCATGTCTGCATGGTCTGGCGCGACAACCCCGAGGTCGGCGAGCAGTTGAGCCTGGAGCAGTACATGCAGATGGGGCACATCTCGGTGGGCTTTGGCCGCAACCGCCACCTGAGTATCGAAGACTGGTTCATGAACCAGTACGGCTTCAACCGCCGCCTGGAAGTGATCACCAACGACTTCAACACCTTGCCCCAGTTATTGGTGGGCACCCCGCGGATTGCCACCATGCACCGTCGCCTGGCCGAGCTGTACGCCGGCTACCTGCCCCTGCGCATCCTGCCGCCACCGGTGAAGATCCCGGTAATGCGCGAGTTCATGCTCTGGCACCGCAGCATGGAGGGTGACCCCATGCACCGCTGGCTGCGCGAGCGCATCAGCGAGTTCATCCAGCGCGCCGAGACGCAGCCAGGCGCCCTGCGCGCCACCGCCTGAACCGCCACCATCGCCCCGGCCACCGCAACGGTGCCGGGGCATCGCATTTCAAGATACCTCGCATCCCTTATCACGATTGGCCCCGCCCTGCCCGGCCTGCGTACCTTGCTTGCGAACTACGCCCTGCGTGCCTGCCGCAGTTGTGGGCGCAGTCCCCAATGACCGCAGAAGGACAACAAAAAATGTTCCGTTACTTCCCTACCAACTACGTCTGGAACCTCTCGGTGGACCTGGCCATCGAGATGGGCGCCCGCATGGGCGAAATCGAAGAAATGTGCGCACCGCTGCTGGAAGCCGCCAAGCAGCCAGATGCTGCCGGTACCCAGGCCTTCAGGGAAACCTGGTCGAACATGGCCGACAAACTCTGCGCCTTGGCCGAGGAAGACGAAGCGGCTGGCCGACGCCTCTCCGCCGGTGAGAAATACAACCGCGCCGCCACCTACTACCTCACCTGCGAACGCCTGCAGGCCCATGGCGCGCCGGGTCGCGCAGGCCTGTACCAGCGCTTCCTGGACACCTTCGCGCGGGGTATCGACCTGTCCGCAGAAAACTGCGAGCGAGTGGAAATCCCTTATGAGGGCAAGCACCTCTCGGGCTTGCTGGTGCGCGCCGAGGGCATCAGCGGCCCAGCGCCTCTGCTGGTGCAGGTCAACGGCCTGGATTCGACCAAGGAGATGAAGTACCGCGTCGGCCTGCCCGCCTGGCTGGCCAAGCGCGGCGTGTCGTCGCTGATCATCGACCAGCCCGGCACTGGCGAGGCGCTACGCCTGCACGGCCTGACCGCACGCTTCGACAGCGAACACTGGGCCAGCCGCGTGGTGGACTGGCTGGAAACCCGCGCCGACGTCGACCCTGGGCGCATCGGCCTGGAAGGTGTGTCCCTGGGCGGCTATTACTGCCCGCGCGCGGTGGCCTTCGAGCCGCGTTTCGCCTGCGGTGTGGTGTGGGGCGCCAACCACGACTGGCGCGATGTGCAAAAGCGCCGCCTGGAGAAGGAAGGCAATTTCCCGGTGCCACACTACTGGGCACACGTGTGCTGGGTCTGGGGGGCGAAGGACATGGACGACTTCATGCGTATCGCTGAAAACGTGCACCTGGACGGCGTACTGGAGCGCATTCGCGTGCCGTTCCTGGTCACCCACGGCGAGAAAGACTCGCAGATCCCGCTCAAATGGGCGCATCGCACCTATGAGCAACTGCTCAACAGCCCTAAACGTGAGCTGAAGATCTTCACCGACCGTGAAGGCGGCGTGCAGCACTCCAGCTTCGACAACAGCATCAACGCCGGCCACTATATCGCCGACTGGGTCGCCGAGACCCTCGGTGGCCATACCGCCTGACCTCCTTCGCCGACAGTTCCCGGCCAGCCTCATCAAGGGCTGACCGGGTAACTGCTAGCGGGTCACCGCGTCATCAGGCCGGTGCCCGCGTGCCGTGGAACGCAGCAATCCGCCACCCCTCCTCGCGTTTCACCCACAGCTGTGTGGCAAAGCCTTCGGCGCGTACCGGCTCGCCGCCGCCACGCTTTTGCAGCAGGTTGCACTGCGCCCCGCTCATCAGCGCCAGGCCATCGGCAAACACCCTCACCGTCAACTCGCCACGCTCTACCGCCAGGTAGCGCACAGCGTCACGGGCATAGTCCAGGTACTGCGCCTTGTCCTGCACCAGCCCGGTGGTGTGCACGTACAGCAGGTCATCGTCGAACAGCGTGTATAGCCGGGCATGATCTTCCTGTACCAGGGCCCGCTGGCGTTCGGCCTCCAGGCCCAGCAACAGATCGTGAATAGCCTTCATGGAATTGTCCTCGGTGATTGATTGGCGGGCGCATCCTCGCCCCACTCCTGCCCCGAGGAAAAATCGCCAATCACCATGCCAGGCATCGCCACTGCCGATACTCGCTGCGCCCCCCCGACTTCTCCCGTGCAGCCCAGAAAGGACAAGGCTTGGCCAGGTATCGACGGCATCGATGGCGGGCCATCGACAGCATCTGTTGGTGCGTGGCAGCGCTCACGGCCTAGCCTGCCGGCAAACAACAAGACGAGGAGAATTCGTCCATGAGCGCCCTTCATCTGCACTGCTCCACCTTGTTCGACGGCACAGGCCTGCAGGCCCGCCCGTTGCACACGCTGATCATCGAAGGCGGCGTGATCCGCCATGTCGGGCCGACCGCAGAGGCGCCGCGCCCACGGCCTGGTGACCGTGAAACCCAGGGACACTTCGTCATGCCTGGGCTTGTGGATGTGCACACCCACCTGGCGTTCGGCAATGCCCAGAGCGAAGAGGACATCGACATCTGGACCAGCGACGAATTCCGCGCCTTGCGCGGCCTGTTCTTTGCCCAGCACGTATTGGCCGCAGGCGTGACCTCGATGGTCTGCCCCGGCGACAGCGGCCAACTCAGCATCGCCGTGCGCAACACGGTCAATGCCGGCCTGTTCGAGGGGCCGCGTATCGCCGCCAGCAGCCGCGTGATCACCAACCGGCAGAGCCTGAACGACTGGTTCCCCAGCCGTGTCGGCGCGCCGGAATACTTCACCGCCGCGCTGGTCACCAGCCGTACCGAAGCCATCGCGCAGATCCGCAAGCAGGCCAAGGATGGCGTGGACCTGATCAAGATCGCCATGGACGGCACTCACCGTCGCCCCAACGGTGAAATCATCGCTGCCTTCACTGCCGACGAAACCCGTGAAATGGTCGATGAGGCCCACCGCCTCGGCTGCCGCGTCGCCACCCACGCCTATGGCCGCGAGGCGGTCATGTATGCCGCCAAGGCCGGCGTAGACCTGGTGTTCCACGCCTTCTACATGGACGACGCCTGCATCGAGGCGCTGCTTGAGGCCGGCAGCGTGCTGGCCCCGACCATGACCTTCCCACAGAACACCGTGGACTTCTGCCAGCCCCACGACCCCGCCATCAGCACCGGCTACGCCGGTTACTGCGCACGCACGCTGGAGGTGGGCACGCCGGTACTCAAGCGCGCCAAGGCTGCCGGCGTGCCCTTTGCCTGCGGCAGTGACAGCGGCTTTGCCATCACTCCCTATGGAGAATGGCATGCCCGCGAACTCGAATTGCTGGTACGACGCCTGGGCTTCACCCCGGCCGAGGCGCTGTACGCCGCCACCAACGTTGGCGCACGGTTGATGCCCAAGGGCGAGACCCTCGGCACGCTCGAGCCGGGCAAGCAGGCCGACCTGCTGGTGCTGGACGGCTCGCCCCTGGACGACATCCGCATCCTCCAGGACCGCAGTCGCCTGCTGGCCGTGTACAAGGCCGGCGAGCCGGTGCGCCTGCAACGCACCGCTTACAACCCCAAACAGGTGTCGGACTTCAACTCGCTGAAATGGACCGACCTCTACACCCGCGACCGCGTAGCCGAACTCGGCAAATGGAGCCTGTGAACATGCTTACCCTGGACTTAGAACTGGCCGCGCAACTGGCCGCCACTACCCTGCGCCAAGCCCGCACCCTGGGCATGCGCCCGTTGGCAGCCGCCGTGCTCGACAGCGCAGGGCATCCACTGGCGGTGCTGCGCGACGAGCAGGCCAGCTTCCTGCGCCCGCAGATCGCTACCGGCAAGGCCCGTGGTTGCCTGGGCATGGGCTTGGGTGGCCGCGAACTGGCTCGCCGTGCCCAAGCGATGCCGGCGTTCTTCGCGGCCATCAACAGCCTAACCGACGGCGAGGTGATTCCCGTGCCCGGGGGCATCCTGATACGTGATACCGAGGGCCGTGTGCTGGGTGCGATCGGCGTCAGTGGCGACACCTCGGACAACGACGAGCGCTGCGCCCTGCTGGCCATCGAAAGCCACGGGCTGGTCGCAGATACCGGCGACCATCAGCCCTGATCCAGCACCTCGGCCTGCTCCGTCAGCACCTGACGAAGCCAGGCCAGGGCCGGGTCAGAGGCTTGCTGCGGCTGCCACTGCAGGACTTGCGAGGCCACCGGAAAGACAATGGGCGACGCCAGCACCCGCAGGGGGTAGCGTCGCGCCAGCGCCTCGGCCTGGCGGCGGAACAGCGTGGCGATACGCGGCGTGCCGACGACGAATTCAGCCATCAGGGCAAAGCTCTGCACTGCCACATCGAGTCGCCGTTCGATACCCATCTCGCGCAGGTGCTGGGTGTCCAGCGAAAGGTTCTGGCCATGGCTGAATTCGCGCACCACGTGCCCGGCCGCACAGTAGTCGGCCAGGCTCAGGCCCTGTTGGTAGCCGTAAGTGTCTGCGCAGACGATGCAACACAGCTCATCCTGGAGCAGCGAGGCGTGGGGGTAGCGCGGGTTGATGCGCGGCTGCGGCACGATCACCAGGTCGCTGCGGCGATAGTCCAGCGCCTCGGCCACCACATCGCCATCACGCGGCAGCGGCAGGTCACGCACCACCAGCGACACACCGGGCGCTACCCGCGCCAGGGTACGACTGACCGCCGGAACCAGGGTGGCCGCCACATAGTCCGAGGCCACCAGGATGAATCGCCGGTCACAGCGGGCGGGGTCGAATGCCGCCGACATCTCCACCACTTCGCCCGTCAGGCTCAGCACTTCGCGCACCTTAGGGGCCAGTTGGCGCGCCAGGGCACTCGGTTCCAGGCCTCGCCCTACCGGCAGCAAAAGCGGGTCCTGAAAGTGCTCGCGTAACCGGCCCAGTGCAGCGCTGGTCGCAGACTGGCCAAGGTTGAGGCGCTGCGCAGCCCGGCTGACGCTGCACTCTTCGAGCAGCACATCCAGGGCGACCAGCAGGTTGAGGTCCAGACGTCGATAGCGCATGAACAGGCTTATACGCGAATGCGCCTGAGCAAGAATGCGTATTTCGTGCTGGCAGGTATCGCCTGGCGCGATACTTGATCGATTCCAAAACAAAGACGAAACGGCATGGCTACAGGCCGCATAGTAAAAGGGTCGCCGTTTCAGTTTTGGAACCGATTTTCGGCCCCTATCCCCAGCCAACGCACCCTCCCCGGCGTTCTGCCAATCGCTTTCCATTCCCGAAACTTGGCTCATAGATGACTCGCCCTCGCCTGCCTTCTGGATGTCATGGATATGCAGTTTTTCAGGGGTGCTTGGCGGTGGTAGGGGGGTACGGGGAGCAACATCCCCCTGCTTGGGAGCTATCGCCAATAGCTGCTATCGACCCATTGCAGCCGTTCGTTTGAAGGAAGATGTCTGCCATAAGCGGACATCTCGGACAATGATGTGGAGCCGCTCCCGTCGCTACGCATCTACTTCGTCAAACGCAATGCCTCAAGTACAAGAGCGAAGGCCGGGGAAGGTTGCCTGCGGCTGGGGTAGTAGAGGTGATAGCCAGAAAATGGCTCGCACCAGTCCTCCAATACCCGGATCAATCGACCCTCTTCAAGGTAAGGGAAAAACTCGTCTTCGGGCAGGTAGGCGATGCCCAGGCCTCCGACTGCTGCGTCAGTGATATGGGTGGTGGTGTTGAACACCAGTTGCCCGTCAACCCTCACCCTCAACCTTTTGCCTTTGCGCTCGAACTCCCATGCCTCCACTCCCCCGTAGGTGGGAAAACGGATGTCGATACACCTATGCGAAGCAAGGTCGTTAGGATGCTTGGGTGTGGGATGTTCAGTGAAATAACTGGGGGCGGCAACCACGGCCATACGTAGATCGCCGCCGATCGGCATAGCGATCATGTCTTGCGCTACGGTACCGCCAAACCGCACCCCGGCATCGAAGCGGTCAGCCACGATATCTCGGAAGCCGTAGTTGATATCGAATTCGAGCTTGATGTCTGGATAGGTCGCCAGAAGGGGTATCAGCTTGGGCAGCAAGGTCGTCTTGATGATGTTGTCGCCACAGGTAATACGAATCTTGCCCGCCGGCTTGTCCCGCAATTCGGTCAGCGCATCTAGCTCGGCTTCGATCTCATCGAAACGGTGGCCGATGGTATGCATGAGGCGTTCACCCGCCGCCGTCAGCGAAACACTGCGGGTGGTGCGTGTAAGCAGGCGAATCTGCAACCGTGCCTCCAACGCTGACACAACCTGACTTACCGCAGATTGGGTTACACCCAGGTGTGCTGCCGCGCGGGTGAAACTGCCTTCGCGAGCTACCGTCACGAAGGCTTGCAGGTCGTTGAAATTGTGCCGAGGCATGCGTCAATCCTCTTATTCAGTAGCAGAGGTTATAGCGGCTTTTAGCATTAATTAGCTAATCAAGGTCTCAATATTTCACGACAATGCTCAAGGCCCTCATGTGTTTTGCACGCGAGCGGCCCAAGCAATCGTCAGAACACTCGACGATCGATCTTCAACCCGTGAGAGATGACCCAATGAAGAGACTCCTAGTAGCCCTGGGCCTTCTGCTCAGCTCGGTCACAGCCCTCGGAGCCGATATGTCCAATGGTGCAGACAATTTTTTCAAGAGCGACAAGGTGACCATGGAGAAGGTCGCCTTCAAGAACCAGTACCAAATGAAGGTCGTGGGCAACCTCTTCATCCCTAAAGGAATAGGTACGACCGCCCGAAGCCCGGCAATCATTGTTGGCCATCCCATGGGCGCGGTTAAGGAGCAGAGTTCCAACCTGTACGCCCAGAAACTGGCGGAGCGAGGCTTCGTGACCCTGGCGTTGGATCTATCGTTCTGGGGCGAGAGCGAGGGCAGCCCACGTAACGCCGTTCTCCCCGACCTCTACGCAGAAGACTTCAGTGCGGCTGTCGATTATCTCGGAACTCGGGCATACGTAGATCGGCAGCGCATCGGCGTGCTGGGCATCTGTGGCAGCGGCAGCTTCGCGATCAGTGCGGCCAAGATCGATCCGCGAATGAAGGCTATCGCAACGGTCAGCATGTATGACATGGGCGCCGCCAATCGCAACGGCCTCAAGCATTCGCAAACTCCGGAGCAACGCAAGCAAACAATCGCAGCAGCAGCCGAGCAGCGCTATGTGGAGTTCGCCGGCGGCAAGACTCAGTACACCAGCGGCACCGTGCACGAGCTGACGGACGATACCAATCCGATTCAGCGCGAGTTCTTCGATTTCTACCGCACGCCTCGTGGTGAGTACACGCCGGCAGGTTCCAGCCCCGAGCTGACCACCCACCCAACGCTGACGAGCAACATAAAGTTCATGAACTTCTATCCGTTCGCGGATATCGAGATCATCTCCCCTCGCCCGATGCTGTTCATCGCTGGCGAGAACGCCCATTCGCGCGAATTCAGTGAGGAGGCATTCCGCCTGGCTGGTGAGCCCAAGGAACTCTACATCGTCCCCAGCGCCGGACACGTCGACCTGTATGACCGGGTGAAACTCATTCCTTTCGAAAAGCTCACCCAGTTCTTCCAGAACGGCCTGAAGTGATCCGGAGGGCACCATGAATACCTCACTTACTGCTCACGCTGAGCAACCACTTTCCCGCCCCACTCACTGGGGCGGGGTGTTGGCTATGACGCTCTGCGTCTTTGCCCTGATCGCCTCGGAGTTCATGCCTGTCAGTCTGCTGACACCGTTGGCTGTCGATCTGCATGTGAGCGAAGGCGCGGCAGGGCAAGGCATCGCGATCTCCGGTGCCTTTGCCGTGCTGACCAGCCTGTCGATCACCTGGCTAGCTGGAAGCATGGATCGCAAAACGCTCCTGCTTATCCTTACGAGCGTTATGGCGATATCCGGCGCTGTTGTAGCGCTCGCTCCGAGCTTCACCCTCTACATGGTCGGACGAGCGTTGATAGGTGTTGTCATCGGCGGCTTCTGGTCTATGTCAGCGGCAACAGCGATGCGCCTGGTGCCCGACGATCAGGTGCCCAAGGCGCTGGCTGTTTTCAACGGCGGTAATGCGCTGGCCACGGTGATCGCGGCGCCACTAGGTAGCTATCTGGGGTCGGTGGTCGGCTGGCGCGGCGCGTTTATCTGCCTGGTGCCGGTAGCGGTCGTCGCACTGGTCTGGCAATGGTTCAGTCTGCCCAGCATGCCGGCCCAGGTGCGCACGCGAGCTGCGACCAACGTTTTCAGGCTGCTTGGGACTCGTTCGGTGGCCTTCGGCATCGCGGCTTGCGGCGCCTTCTTCATGGGGCAGTTCGCGCTGTTCACCTACCTCAGGCCGTTCCTGGAAACGGTGACGAAGGTTGACTCCACAATGCTGTCGCTGCTCTTGCTGGTGATCGGCGTTGCCGGCCTGGGGGGGACGTTGTTGATCGGCGCCCTGCTGAAGAAAGGACTGTACCGCACGTTGATAGCTATTCCGCTGCTGATGGCGGTGATTGCCCTCTCGCTGATCCAAGTTGGCAGCGCGGTAGTGCCGGTGGCGATCCTGCTGGGCCTGTGGGGACTGATGGCCACGGCAGCGCCTGTGGGCTGGTGGAGCTGGGTCGCTCAGGCGATGCCCAACGACGCCGAGGCCGGTGGTGGGTTGATGGTGGCAGTGGTGCAATTTGCCATCGCCTCGGGTTCGATGTTGGGTGGCTGGCTGTTCGACCATAGCGGCTACCAGAGCACCTTTACTACCAGTGCGACCATTCTATTGATCGGCGCGGCTATGACCCTCATGGCCATGCGTGTTCAACCGGGCCGCAGTCAGGAGTCTCCATGATCAGCCTGCATTTTTGCCGTGCGGGCATTTGGCTCTGCCTGCTGCTGATGCTCAGTGGCTGCGTAATTGCGGCGCCTGAGCCGAAGGAGGAACTTATGTGGATGACCATTGGTGAAAAGCGCTTCGCTATTACCTTGGACGATAATGAAAGCGCACGGGCACTCGCTCAGTTATTGCCCTTGACTCTGGACATGACCGAACTCAACGCCAATGAGAAGTACGCGACCTTGCCGCAGCGGCTTCCTACCCGTGCGGCGAGGCCTGGCACCATCCACAATGGAGATCTGATGCTATACGGCAACGATACGCTGGTGATCTTCTACCAAACGTTTGAGTCAACCTATGCCTACTCACACCTGGGACGAGTTGATAACCCCGATCAGCTTATCGAGACTCTAGGGAAGGGGAATGTGTCCGTTCACTTCTCTATGGACTAGGTGGTGCATCGCTGGACCTGATGAGTGTCTGATACAAGCCGTTTGCTGTCCTCCACGAACGGCAGCCATGGGTCGATAGCGGCCACCTGCCGAAAGTACTGGCGCCCGCGCCGGCCTCATCGCCGGCAAGCCGGCGATGGGGCGCGAAGCGGCCCCAACATCCAGATGTCTGCTGTGGGTCGGAAGCGGTCATCTGCGACCGACCGCTATCGACCCAAAGCTGCCCTTGGACTCACCAGCATTTTTGTGGGAGCGGGCTTGCCCGCGAAGCCGGCACCGCGACAGCGCCAATCGTCCAGGTAAACGATTATTGCTGATTGACTAAACATTCCCGCATTGAGCAATATCCGCTTGTACACCTTCGCAACGGTTCACCCATGATTCTTGCCACTGACCACATGCTGTCTGCCAAGGGCCTCTGCGCCCAGGCCTGCGCATGCGTGTCCGTTGCCAAGAAATCCAAGAAACAGCCGCTCATTTGACCGGGGCGCTGTCCCGTCAGATGAGCTGACAGGACAGATAGCGCCAGGTCTCTTCCCCGCTTGACTCCCGCCCCCTCCTCTGACGTCGACTAATCGGTCTGCCTGAGGAGTAATGCATGTCTAATTTCCGCGGTATCTGGGTTGCCCAGGCCACGCCGTTCCATTCGGGGCACGTCGACTTTGAGGCGCTTGAAGGCTTGGTGAAAACACTCCTTTCTGGAGGTGTGAGAGGCCTGGTCGTATGCGGCACCACGGGCGAAGCCGCAGCCATGAGCAAGGATGAGCAACTCGAGGTACTGGATGCAGTTCTGCAGATAGCTCGGCCACATCAGGTGATCATGGGGCTGTCAGGCAACAACCTGCAGGAAGTCCTGGCATTCCAGCAAAAGATCCAGAACCGTGACATTGCCGGCTTGCTGGTTCCTGCGCCCTATTACATCAGGCCTTCACAGCAAGGCATCGAGTCATTCTTCCAGACAGTCGCTGACGCTTCTTCTGTCCCGGTAGTCCTCTACGACATCCCTTACCGAACCGGCGTGAGGATTGAACGAGATACGCTGAGAAGAATCGTGCGTCACCCCAGAATCGCTGCGGTGAAGGACTGCAGTGGTGATATCGAAACCACCATGGCCCTGATCTCCGACGGCAACGCAGAGATACTGACTGGCGAAGATATGCAGATCTTCACAAACCTCGCCTTGGGCGGCGCCGGTGCAATATCGGCATCAGCACACATTTGCCCAAACCTTTACGTACAGATGATGCAGGAGCTGGACAGAGGCGATGTCACAGCTGCCAGAGCTACGCTCTATCGGCTATTGCCCTGGATAAAAATGGCATTCAGCGAGCCCAATCCTGCTGTCATCAAGGCAGCCCTTAGTGTCCAGGGCTTGATCAGCAACGAGCTTCGAGAGCCCATGCAAACGTGCTCACCCATGACGATGGAGCGGCTCGAATCTGTGCTTTCAGGTTTGCCCTGCGAGCGCTCATAACCTGCCTGGAAACCTGTGGGGTGTAGTGCTGCACCCAGGCAGCACTAAACTCATTGGATCCAACGAACTGCCCCCGTCAGCCAGCTACACTCAGACGACACATCGCTGCACAGAGGCTGCCGCCATGCCTACGCAAACCGCAATCGTGTTCGCTGGTGGTGGCAGTCTGGGGGCGGTTCAAGTTGGAATGCTCAGGGCCTTGGTCGAGGCCAATGTCCAGTTCGACAGGGTCATTGGTGCCTCGGTCGGCGCAATCAATGGCGCCTACTTTGCCGCCAGGCCAAACGCTGAGGGTGTAAAGACGCTCGCCGATTTCTGGCGAGGCTTGAACAGAACCGACATCTTCCCGCTGTCCTGGCTCGATACCTGTAGAGGCCTGATCAAACGGCGTGGTTTTCTGCTCCAGCCAGCAGCGCTGCACCGGTTGCTCGGCCAGGCCCTGCCTGTTCACCGTATCGAAGATGCGCAGCTGCCTCTGCATATCGTCACCACCGACTTGCTCAGTGGTGCAGAGACGGTCTTGTCCAGCGGTGACCTTGAGCAAGCGTTGCTGGCCAGCGCCGCCATCCCGTTGGTGTTCCCCAGCGTTCAGATTGGCGACAGGTTCCTGGTAGATGGTGGTGTGGCGAGCAACACGCCGATTTCCACAGCCGTAGCGCTGGGGGCTGACAACGTCGTGGTCATCCCCACGGGATTCAGCTGTGCCTTGACGCAGCCGCCCAAGGGGCTGGTTGCCCTGGCCCTGCACACCGTCAACCTGATGAGCATGCGCCAGCTGGTGAGCGATATCGAACACTTCCGTACGCGGGCCAGCCTGCACATCGTTCCGCCGCTGTGCCCGGTCGATGTCTCCGTGTTCAATTTTGACCAGACCGAATCCCTGCTGGAGCGTGCCTATGAGCAAACCCTTCGATGGCTGGAGCGCGGCGGGCTCGAACGAACCAAGGTACCCGGCGCACTGACCATTCACTCCCACGCCGATGAGCACTGACTGGCTCTGCATTCCCTCCAGTCCCGCCTGTCCCTCCGCTTCCGCCAGGCCAAGTACCCAGCCATGTGAATTGACCCGATGTGGGGTGTCGCAAACCCGAACATGGGCGCCATGGCCAATCTTGCAGGTACATTAAGATGGCTACCGCATCCACGACCAGCACGGCTACGACGACCAGGAACACGAAGCAGTGGTCTTGAGGGAGCATTGCCGTATTACCCGCTTTGTAGAGTTTGCAGGTTCACAGCAATTCCTGTTCCAAGGCACAGGCAACCGCTATACCCGAGGCCTCAAGCGGGCAGGATGACGCCGTGCGCCTCGAAATACCGGCTCAAATTGGCTGTATCCCCTTCAGGATCAGCCAGCGCGACATAGGTATCAGGCCGCAACAGATAGGTCGCATTTCTGGCCACGCCGGCTTTCTCGTACGCGGGCTCCCATGCGAATACACGCAGGGCAATGCCGTGCTGCGTGCACCATTGGGCCAGGTCTGGCCTGGCTTCGCCGTATACATGTACTTGCCAGCCAATGGTTGCCAGTGACTCGTAGTTGTCCGCCATGGCCCCGGGCAGCCAAGGCAGACGATCACCGCCCTGAACCCCGCCGGCCTTGCCTTCGCTCAGCGGGCTGTCGCGGTAATCAACCGTGGTTTGCGAAACAACGCGGAACAGGTACTCACGGACGGTTTCACGCTTGTACGCAACGCTTGCGATGACCGGCGCGATGCGCGTGCGCACAAAGTCGGCGAACCCGCCCTGGGCGGTAACCAATGTGAACAGTTTGTCCGTTGTCGCCACCAGCTTGCGGGCAAAGGCCTGGCGTTCTATCTGGTAACTGTCGAGGAGCGAATCAGGCGCCTTGCCTTTGACCACCGCAGCCAACTTCCAGGCCAGGTTGTTCGCGTCAAGAATGCCAGTGTTCATGCCCTGCCCGCCCGCCGGGCTGTGGACATGCGCGGCATCGCCGAGCAGAAACGCTCTGCCACGGCGGAAATGATCCGTGACACGATGGTGAACGCGGTAGCTGGAAAACCAGTTCACTTCGGTGATCTTCAGGTTCAAGCCATTGATCGCATCATGGCCAACGTCCGCGAACGTCAGGTGCTCCGGATGCTCGGCACGCTCGTCGCGCACGGTGCCAATCAAGCGGTACTGGTCTTTTTCGCCGTAGCACAAGAGCAGCACAAAATCGGATCCGTCAAACGCGATGTGTGCCTCGCCCGCAGGTTCGACGCCCGATATCCGAACATCGGCAACGTAGAAAAGCTGCTTGTAGGTACCACCCTCGAAACCGCTGCCGATAGCATGGCGAACGAACGAGTGAGCGCCATCACATCCCGCCAGGTAAGCCGCAGTGCAGGCCTCTTCCCGCCCATCAGCCTGCTTCACAATGGCAGTGATCTGGTTTTCCCGCTCTTCGAACGACAGCAGTTCGGTCTGCCATTGCACTTCCACACCGAGTGCACGCAGTTGTTGCCCCAACAAGCGCTCATGGCGATCCTGTGGGTAGATCAGCACGAAGGGATACGCACAAATCGCTGCGCCTGCATCCTTCAAGGGGATGCGCGCCCTGCGCCGGCCTCGGGCCCACATGTTCATCGCAGGTGTTTTATAGCCGGCCGCTATCACCGCCTCGGCCAGGCCAAGCTGACGATACAGCTCCAGTGTGCGGGCTTGAACAGCCATGGCACGCGACGCCTCGCCCGGGCCGCTGTTCTTGTCGACGATTCTTACGGCGACGCCCTGCCGGGTGAGCCAAAGCGCCAGCGCCAGCCCGGTCGGGCCGGCTCCAGCAATGAGAACGTCGGTTTGCGCCATGATCGCATCTCGAACATGAGTGACTGCAAAGTCATTAATGTGCCTGAGCACAGGCAAAGTCAACGACCCCTGGGCCCTTCAGCGGGCGTAGATCTGCTTGCCCGCGAACCAGGTCTGTTCCACCTGGGTGTCACGCAGTACTTGCGCAGCCACGGTCAGCACATCGCGATCGAGGACGATCATGTCGGCCTGCTTGCCGACCTTGAGCGAACCCACCTGCTGGTCCAGGCGCATGGCTTTGGCGGAATTGAGGGTGTAGGCCTGGAACATCTGCTCTCGGTCAATGGCTTCGCCCGCGTTGAGCACCCCCTTCGGCCCTTTGCGAGTGACCGCCTGGTAAATGGCTTTCCACGGCTCCGGCGTGGTGATCGGCCAGTCGCTGGCGCCGGATAGGGTCGCGCCATGCTTGAGCAACGAGCGCGCCGGGAAGGTATGCATGAAGGCCATGGCGTCGACATAGGGCTTCACCAGCTCCATGTTCGATTCGTCGGCGGCTGCCCAGTACAGCTGCATCGCCGCAATCACGTTCAACGCCTTGAAGCGTGGGTAGTCCTGCGGGCTGACCATTTGCAGGTGAGTGATCGAGTGCGGGATGCCACTGTCACGATCCCGACGGGCCTGGGCAATGCCATTGAGTGCTTCACGTACCGCGCGGTTGCCGATGGCATGCACGTGCACCAGCCAGCCACGCGCATCTGCCGCGCTGACCAGTTCGCCAAAGGTTGCCGGGTCCAGCAGCAGTTCCCCGCGCATGCCCGAGTTCGTGTAAGGCTCGAGCATTGCTGCAGTTTGCGCCGGGGCTTCGGCGACACCGTCAGCAAAGACCTTGATGCCCGGCAACGTGAGGTTGTGCACGCCAAGGAATTGCTGGCGCACCTTGTCCAGCTCGTCCAGGTCGGATGGGCGCGCCCTGGAGTTGGCCATCAGCAGCGCGGCCACGTGGACAGTAAGCTCCCCTCGCTCGGAAAGGTCCTTGTAGACCGGTAGCAACCCGAGCGAATCGTTCCTCACGTCAGCCCCAGGCAGCTCGTTGGCCAGCGGATCCATCCAGCCGGTGATGCCCAGTTGCTTGTAGTAATTCACCGCCAGGCGCCCAGCTGTCATCAGTACTTCATGGCTCAGGGGTGGCAACAGATCGGTGGCCGGATAATAGCTGGCATCGGCGAGGAAGCCGTTGGGAGTGCCATCGGCGTGCTGGCCGATCGTGTTGCGCGCGTCAGCCGGCAACGCGGCAATGGTCCTGGCATCGATCCCGGCGCGCTTGAGCATGGCCTGGTTGGCCCAGCCGGTATGCATGTCGTTGGCGGCGAAGAGGATCGGCTGTTCGGCCCATTCGCCATGGTTGAAGCGGCGCTCAAGCGCGGCGATGTCATCCCAGTAGGTGCCTGGCACACCACCGACAGCAAGAAACTCACCGCGGCGGGCTTTGCCGTTGTCGCGCCACTCGCGCAGGCGCTGCTCCAGCTCATCGAGCGGGATCTGCTCACCTGCGAGGTTGGCCAACTCCAACTGCAGGCCACCCTTGATGGCATGGGAATGGGAATCGAGCATGCCCGGCATCAACACCTTGCCACCCAGGTCGATGACCCGGGTGGCGGCGGTCTTGAGTTGCAGCACGTCCTGGTCGGATCCCACTGCAACAAGCTTCTCGCCTTCGATCGCGACAGCTTGCTGCAAAGGCTGGCCCGGCTCGGCGGTATAGACCTTGGCGTTGTGCAGGATCACATCCACTGCGGCCAAGCCTGGCAGGGAGGTGCAGGCGAGTGTTGCGGTGATTGCCATCCTCAATAGCTGCTTGTTCATTCGGTGCCTCGTTCTTGTTTTGATCGAGGCGCAGCCTAGCCAAGCCGGCAGGTCGGTTAAATGCGAAGGAAGGCACAACTTTCTTTGCAAAAAGGAAAGAATCCTCAAACCAGGGCCAGGCAGTTCAAGGACGCAGAAGCTGAAGCACCCGCTGGATCTCGGCAACCACCTGGCGGGTCGCTTCGGCGATCGTGCCTTCATTGCGGCACAGCACCCAGCCGTGCTCCGCAACCGCCCGCTCGAACGCTTCGGTACAGGCGATCTGTTCATCCAGCTTGTACATCACCGTACTGCCCAGCCCGCGTGTGCGTGCCGCCGCCCTCGCCCACGACGTATCGGGTGATGTGACAACCCCGACATGCAGGTCCGGCACTTGCACATTCCGCTCGCGGTTCATCTGCAGAATCTCGGCAAACGGGACCGTGCGGCGGAACGCGGCATCGGAGGGGTACCAGCGATCGATCAGGATGATGCTGTCGGCAGGTTGCCTGGGCAGCACGTTCCGGGAAATCCACGCACGGCTATCGGCCAGGCGCGCACAGACCTTCAACTCCAGATCCCGACAGGGGTTTCTCACCAGCTGGTTGACCAGCGCCATGGTTTCCCCCCTGAAGGGGTCGCTCTTCTTCTCGCAAAGCCGGATCACTTTCCGACTGTCTGCCCTCAGAGCTTGGGTAACGGCCTCCAGCAGCGTGGTCTTGCCTGTGCCCTTCGGGCCATCTAGCGCAACAAATAGCGGACGATTCATTTTCAATACTGCTTGGCAGCTGCTCTGGATGGCTAAACGAACATGATGCACCTAAAGACGGCCACGGTCTCGCTTTCAGCTTAAAGGCGGGTTACAGGCAGGAGTACATTTGTACTCTTGCCTGTAACCCGCCTTCGTGATGCTCAGATCTGCGCCTGGCCACCGTCCACGAACAGCTCGGCACCGTTGACGAAGCTGGCATCGTCGCTGGCGAGGAATACTGCCGCGTTGGCGATCTCCACCGGCTCCCCTACCCGCCCCAGCGGCACCTGAGCTGCCAGGTAATCCAGCAGGCCCTGCTGTTGCGCGGCATCCGGCCCGGCGAGGTCGACCAGCCCGGGGGTACGGGTGGCGCCCGGGCTGAGGGTATTGACCCTGACTGCGCGATCCTTCAAGTCCAGAATCCAGCTACGAGCGAAGGCGCGCACGGCAGCCTTGGACGCCGAATAAACGCTGAATGCCGCCGTGCCCGAGCTACCGGCCGTGGAGCCGGTGAGAATGACCGAGGCGTTGCGCGCCAGCAGCGGCAGCGCCTTTTGCACGGTGAACAGCACGCCTTTGACGTTACGGTCGAAGGTATCGTCGTAATGGGCCTCGGTAATCTCGCCCAGTGGCAGCATGGAGCCGCCGCCAGCGTTGGCAAACAGCACATCCAGGCGCCCCTTTTCCTGGGCGATGCGGGCGTAGAGCGCATCCAGTTGCTCCAGCCGGGTGGAGTCGACCGCAACGCCGGTGGCATTGCCCACCAGCGCTACCGCCTTGTCCAGCTCCGCCTGGCGGCGCCCGGTGATGTAGACATGGGCACCCTCCTCTGCAAACCGTTTTGCCGTGGCCAGGCCGATACCGGTGGTGCCGCCGGTGACCAGTGCGATCTTGCCTTGCAGTTTGTTGCTCATGGTGTTTCTCCCGTTGAGGTGGTGAGTTGCTGTGGGGAGAAGCGTATCGACCGGCGCATCATTTCAAAATAGAATCATTAGAAAGCCATCATTGCAGAAATGAAATGCCAAGAATTCCGGATTTCGAAGGCCTGGCGATGTTCGCCAAAGTGGCCGAAGAAGGCTCTTACGCCGCCGCTTCACGGGCCATGGGCGTGTCGGTGCCCACGGTGTCGCGGGCGGTGGCGCGCCTTGAAGAGCGCCTGGGTGCACGCCTGTTCAACCGCACCTCGCGCCAGCTCTCGCTGACAGAATTTGGCCAGCGCATGGTCGAGCAAGCCAGCGCCCTGTATCGCCAGGCCGAGGAAATGGAAAGCGAGGCCCAGGAGCTGTCGGTGCAGCCGCGCGGCCTGGTGCGCCTGGCAGTGCCGATGGCCTTCGGTTTGCGTTGGGTCGCGCCGCTGCTGCCCGAGCTGTTGGCGCAATACCCCGGGTTGGAACTCGACCTGCATCTGTCCGACTCGACCGTCGACCTGGTCGCCGATGGCTTTGATGCTGCCTTGCGCATCGCTGCCCTGCCCGACTCCTCGCTGGTGGCGCGGCGTATCTGTTCGGTCAGCCAGTACCTGGTCGCCGCGCCGTCCTACCTTGCCCGCCACGGCCAGCCCATGCACCCGCGGGAGTTGGCTGGCCACGCCTGCATGAGTTACGCCTACCGCGCCCGCAGCCAGGTATGGCGCTTCAGCCACGGCGACGGCAGTGAGCACGACGTGACGCCCCGTGGGCCGCTGCGGGTGACCAACTCGGATGCCCTGATCGCGCCCTTGCTGGCGGGCATGGCGATTGCCGAACTGCCGGAATTCATCGCCGCCGAGTACCTGGCCGATGGCCGCCTTGTACGACTGCTACCGGAATGGCGGATGACTCAAGGTGGGTTGTACTTCGTGACCCCCTCCGCGCGCACACGGCCGCGCAAGGTCCAGGCGCTGGCTGACTTTTTCGTCGAACGGCTGTCGAACCCCGCATGGCAATTGCCAGTGTCAGGCTAGCGCCGTGGCTCGTCCCCGTTTCTGCCGGTTGATGCTCTACTGTAAGTCAGGTATTTCTCTCCATTTTCAGGTGCGGGCCCAATGACCTTCGACCCCCAGGTAAACCTGACCAACTGTGATCGCGAGCCGATCCAGGTTCCAGGCAGTATCCAACCCCACGGCTGCTTGCTGGCCTGCGATGCATCAGCGACTGTGGTGCTGCGCCATTCGCTTAATCTGCCACAGATGCTTGGCGTGGCAGGCACGATCAATGGCCAGAAGCTGAACGCCGTGCTGGGTGATGAAGTGGCTCACACCCTGCGCAACTCGCTGGCCCGCACCCGCGAAGGCTCGCGGCCGTCGCAGACGTTCAGCGTGCAGCTGCCTTCCGGCCATGCGTTCGATGTATCGGCCCATCTGTTCAAGGGCACCGCGATCATCGAGTTCGAGCCCGCCGGCGCCAGCATTGCCGAACCCATCGAGCTGGCCCGCACGTTGATCGCCCAGCTGCGCGAAGTCGACCAGACCCACAAACTGTTCCGCGACGCCGCCCGTTTCGTGCGTGCAGTGCTCGGATATGACCGCGTGATGATCTACCAGCTTGGGGCTGACGGCGCTGGCAAAGTCGTGGCCGAAGCCAAGCGAGGCGACCTGGAAAGCTTCCTTGGCCAGTACTTCCCGGCATCCGACATACCCCAGCAGGCGCGCGCCCTGTACTTGCGCAACCCGATCCGCATCATCTCGGACACCCAGTTCAAAACTGTCGCCATCGACCCGGTACTGGACCCGTCTGGCGAACCTCTGGACCTTTCCTACGCCCACTTGCGCAGCGTTTCGCCAATTCATTGCGAATACCTCACCAACATGGGTGTAGGTGCTTCGATGTCGATCTCGGTCATCGTCAATGGCTCACTATGGGGGTTGATCGCGTGCCACCATTACGCACCGCGCACCCTGGCCATGGGGCAACGGGTGGCGGCGGAAATGTTCGGCGAGTTCTTCTCGCTGCACATCGAAACCCTGCGTACCCGGCAGAACCTCGAAGCGGCCGTCAATGTCCACAAGGCGCTGGACTCGCTGCTGCGCGACGCCAACCATGCTCACGACATCGAAGCGTTCTTCCATTCGCGCCTGGGCGAATTCCAGTCGCTGATCCCGTGCGACGGCATCGGCATGTCGATGCAGGGGCGCTGGGCGTCGACTGGCCTTACGCCGCCCAAGGCGGCCATTGCAGACTTGCTGGGGCTTGCGCAGGGGGTCACCGAAGGCAGGACCTGGGCGTCCAACCGGCTTTCCATGGCGCTCCCTGCGGCCCAAGACTATTACACGGAAGTCTCC
Source organism: Pseudomonas putida (assembly GCF_002025705.1). Classification (NCBI taxonomy): domain Bacteria; kingdom Pseudomonadati; phylum Pseudomonadota; class Gammaproteobacteria; order Pseudomonadales; family Pseudomonadaceae; genus Pseudomonas; species Pseudomonas putida. The sequence goes on from NZ_CP018846.1 coordinate 2,776,585, forward strand.
GGCGTACTGATCATCCCCATGTCGCAGCAGCCAAGGGATTACCTCATGCTGTTCCGCAAGGAAGTGGTCGAGACGCTGGATTGGGCCGGCGACCCGAACAAGACCTACGAAAGTGGCGCGCTGGGCGACCGGTTGACTCCGCGCAAGAGCTTCGCGATCTGGAAAGAGACGGTGCACCAGCAGTCACTGCCCTGGAGCGAACTGGACCGGCAGTTCGGTGAAGCCATTCGCACGGCCATCGTCGAGGTGGCCTTGCACAACAGCGAACTGCTGGCCAACGAACGCTCGAAGGCTGAAGTGCGCCAGCGCATTCTCAATGAAGAGCTCAATCACCGGGTCAAGAATATCCTTTCATTGATCGGCGCGCTGGTTGCCCACCCGACGTCCGAGAGCCAGACGCTCAAGGACTACGTGGCGACGCTCAAAGGCCGCATCCACGCGCTGTCCCTGGCCCACGACCAGGTCGTGCGCGGCGACGGCGGCGGGCGCCTGGCCACATTGCTCGAGGCTGAGCTGTCACCCTATCGCACGTCGGCCGAGGCCATCGAGCTGGCCGGGCCCAATGTGATCCTCGACGCACGCGCCTACTCGGTGATGGCTTTGGTGCTGCACGAACTGGCGACCAACGCGGCCAAGTACGGCGCACTGTCGAGGGCTGGCGGCCGGCTCTGCATCAGCTGGGCGCTGGACGCGGGCAATGCCTGCGACATTACCTGGCGCGAGAGCGACGGGCCAACGGTTCGCCCGCCAAGCCGCAGTGGCTTCGGCACGGTGCTGATCGATCGCAGCATACCGTTCGACCTGGGCGGCACCAGCAGCGTCGAGTACCGGCCCGAGGGGCTTCAGGGCTTTTTCAGAATCCCGGCCAGGCACCTCTCGGTGGCCGCAGCGCCTGAAGCGCAACGCCCCGCCGCGTCAATGGCGCAACCGGGCAGTGTGCCTGCCGCGCGCGCGGATGCCTGTGTGCTGATTCTCGAGGACCAATTGGTCATTGCCGTGGGGCTGGAGCAGATACTCAATGACGCCCGGATCACTGATGTCATCACGGCTGGCTCCGAGCATGAAGCGATGAGGCTGCTGGGCAACCGGACACCTGATGCCGCGATACTGGACATCAACCTGGGCACCGGTACATCGATCTGCGTGGCCGATGAGCTGGTGCGCCGAGGCATTCCGTTCCTGTTTGCCACCGGCTATGGCGAGGGCGTCAGCATTCCGCAGCATCTGCAGCAGGTGGCGGTGATACGCAAGCCCTACGATGCCAATGCCATTCTGGCCAGCCTGCACAAACTGCTTGCGTCGTGATCACTGGGCACTGGCGTCCGCTTCGTGCTCGTCGGCAAAGGCCATGAACATCGGCAGGTTGAGTACATCCAGCCTGATCTGGGCAATGAAGGCCGAAAACGCCAGGTTGGCGGCGAGCCGGCGCATGTCGCAGGCCCAGGCCGGGATGAAGGTTGGCGCCTGGAGCCAGCCGGACTCGAACAGCGGCGCCAGGCGTACGGTATCGGCCAGGGTCAGGCGCCCGGCAAACAGATGGCCGACCAATTCCGGGCGGTTGTCACGGATCGCCACACGCAGCAAGGTATGCACCCCCAGCAAGCCGGTCAGGTAGGCGGCGTCCTTGGTAAATGCCGAGCCGCCACGCAAGTCGGCACCTCGGAAAATCCGCTGGGTCGAACGGAACGACTCTTGCGGCGACTGCCCGGCATTCACAAACCCTTCAAACACCTCAATGAAATCGGCGCCATCCAGTGCTTGCTGGACTGCCAGTGCACGCAGGGCGACACGGCGCAGGCGGTTGATGTCCATGCTGCCGGTGAACAGCTCGGCCAACGTGGCGATGCCCTCCTGGGTCTGGGTGGTGCGCGGCGCGCCGAGGCCCAGGCACTTGAGGTTGGGCTGGCTGGCGCCGTTCTGTGCAGTGGCGACATGCACGAAGGCCTCGTGCTGCAACAATTGCTGCTTGTCCAGCTCGCTGAACAGCGCCCCGGCTCGCAGGCGAATGCGGCTGGTCCCGGCAATGGCCTTGGCGGCGAGGTTCGGATCCAGCACGATGCTGATCCGGCCCGCACCGAAGAAACGGTCGATTTCCGGCTGCATCCAGGCGGCGAAATCTTCGGCCGGGATGTCGGCATCGCTGGGCGGGATCTGCTCGCTCCCCAGCAGCGCGTCGGTGGTTTTGAGGAAGAAATTGGCCGCATCGAGCATGGTCAGTTGCTGCCTGGGGTAGAGAAAGTCCGGGCGCCGGTACAGGGCCGAAGAATAGCGGGTGAACTCAGGGCTGCCGATGGCCCCCAGCATGCGTGCGGCAGTGGCGTAGCTGCGGGCAGTCGTCGCCAGGAAGCGCCCGGCCGGGTGCCCCTGATCGCATTGCCCGATAAAGGTCTGCAGGTCGGCAATGTCGGCGCTGTGTTCGCGAGGTTGCAACTGCACTTGAGGCAACTGCGCGTTGCCGGCGCGCCACTGGCTGAGGAATAGCTGCTCGATGCCATCCGGCCAGGCCAAGGCATCGAGCACGCGGATTCTGCGGGTCAGCCCAGGTAGCGCAGCATCGAGTTCGGACAGGTCGGTAGCACGCATGACGATATCCCTGGCAGATTGGGTTGCAATGCAATCGCACGTTCGCGGTATTTGCCCGGCTCGACTACGGCGCGTGCACCTTCAGCGCCAGCACGCCAGCCGTATTGATTTCACGCGTCGGGATGACCGTGCGGTCGGTACCAATCAGCACCGCAAACAGGTCCGTGGTGAATGCGCGATTGCCGAAGTACCAGGAATGGCTCGGGTACCCGACAATCCCGGCAGGCTGGTCACGTGCATGGGTGGTGGAGCTTGGGCTGACAAGCTCATCGTAATACTCCGAGCAATCGACATTGATGGCCTTTGGCGGGGCATCGCCCGGCAAACCGACCCTGCCGACGCGTGGCGCTATGCCGACTCGCTTGACGTTGGACAAGTCCAGCGCCTGATCATGCCGGCTGGAATAGTTGGTCAAGCGCACACAGTGCCGATAGAGGGACTCGGAACTGCTGTTGCCGGCCGACATCGAGTCCGCTGAAACATCGCCCGCAGCAAACACCAGCTGGCTCACGTTCCAGGCAGCGTTGGGCATTCCGCTGTCATCGGCATCGTCGAACGCTTCGCGAATCACATAGGCACCGGTCGAATGCCCGAGCACGTGGACGTTGATCGTGCACGAAGGTGTCTGCTGGCCGGACAGGTAGGCGATGCCGTCGGAAACGAGCTTGAGCGCCGACACCTTGGCCCGATGGCGATCAGGCAGGTATGCCAGCGCTTTATCATCGCTGGGCCAGTCGAAAGACACCACTGCCCCTTTGAAGCCAAGGCTGGCAAGGCCATCCTTGATGCGCTGGTGGCGCTGCATGACCTCGATTTCACTGTTGTTGTAACCGTGCACGACAAACAGGATGTCACCACGCGCCTCACCCTCGCTATTGGCCCACACCGCATCGGCGCGCACCGCCTTGTACCAGGCAGCCGCCGATATGGCCTGGGCTGGGGTGAGCGGCTGGCCGGAGGGTACTTGCAAGAAACGGGTCGGGCCCACATCGGCTACGAACGCTCCGCCAGCCACCGCCCGAACTGACATCACATAATCGCTCATGGTGATTCCCTCTGAGGCACAGGGAAATTAAAGCAGAGCGTTCAAACCTGCGTAGATATCCGCCAAGAGCTTGATGGCACAGTGCCACTCATCGATAATCACGCACTTTTCATAACACGCAAGGATCCGCCGTGAACAAGCTTTACCTGGTCGCCCCACTTGTCCTGTTGCTGCAAGGCTGCGGTGTGACAATGGCCCGCTACGAAGCCAACTACCAGAACGTTCAGCAATTGAAGCAGAACGCCCCGCTGCAAGCGGTGCGTGAAACGCAGGTACAGGCCGACGCCGGGCAAGGTTCGCTGATGGTGCGCCTGAACCCGATTTCTTCACCAGCAGGTAACATTCCGCTGCACATTCAGGCGGCCATCAACGACGAGCTGCGCCATGCAGGCTTGCTCGATCCTCGGGCTGATCGACAATTGCAGGTACAACTGGTGAAAAGCCAGCTCAACTCCGGCGTGGCCAACGGGCATGGCGAGCTGGCAGCGCGTTTCACCCTGCGCCAGGGCGACCAGGTGCTTTACGAGTCGACCAAGGACGTGACGCGTGACTGGGACAGCAGCTTCTTCGGGCCGATTGCGATCCCGACAGCGGCCAACAATTACAACCCCATGCTGCAGGTATTGCTCAAGTCGCTGTACAGCGATCCGCAATTTGTACAGGCAATGAAGTAAGCAAAAAGACAGAGCCGCGCTTGCGGCTCTGTCTGTTCTGGCTCAAGCGCGAGGGATGCGTGTTTCGCCAGCCGAATACTTCAAGCGGTTGTTGTCCACCCAGTCCTTGAGCAGCGCATTGACCTGGCGGTTGAAGGTATCTGTGACGGCCGCTTTCGGGGTGTTGCCCACCAGCGGCAGGAACCAGATGCCCATCCAGGTATTGATCGCGTCGTGATTCTGGTTCTTGGCGATCGATGCCCCGTGCTCATCCAGGGTTTCCAGGCTCATGGTGTACTTGTCGGTGGCCAGGGCAGGAATGACGGTGAAGGTCAGGCCACTGATGAAGGCCAGCGCCAGTTGCCCGCCATTGGGCGCATGGTTGTAGACCTTCAGGCGCAGGCTGTAGTCGCCTGGCTGCTTTTCGAATTCGTCGAAGGTGACGCGGCCGAACAAGCCTGACTCGTTGAAAGCGCGCTTGAGTTCCGGTTTGAGCATGTCCCGGGCTTGCGGCATTTCGTTGGCGCTTGCGGGGTCACCCTGATAGAAATCAAAGTCCACGTAGACGTTGGGTTTGTTGGTATAGCCTGCCATCGAAGGCAGATCGACCTGGGCCACTTCGTCCTGGGTGAAACTGGCGCAGCCTCCGAGGCTCAGGACAAGAGCCAAGCCTATAACACTTGCAAATCGCATTTCGACTTCCTTGGAAAATTGCAGGGCACCCTTCTTTCGAAAGGTGGCCAGCATTCTAGGGAGTCAGCAGTGATATCAAAAGGCCTTCACGGTAAAAACTCCTGGATGGAGTACAGATGTACTCCATCCGGATTCTGTTCACGTTACGCCTGCACCACGGCCAGCATGCTTGCCGCGTCGCTGACCTCGAACTTGCCAGGCGCCTCCACCGCAATGTGCTTGACCACACCATCGTCAACCAGCATGGCATAGCGCTGCGAACGCCGCCCCAGGCCACGTGCCGAGAGGTCCTGGATCAGGCCCAGCGCCTCGCTGAATTCGCCATTGCCATCGCCGATCATCCTGACTGCCTCGCCCACCTGCAGGCTGTTGCCCCAGGCGTTCATGACAAAGGCATCGTTGACCGAAACACAGAAAATTTCGTCAACGCCAGCGGCGAACAGCGCCTGTGCTGCAGCCACATACCCAGGCACATGACGCTCGGAGCAGGTGGGCGTGAACGCACCAGGCAAACCGAAAATCACCACTTTCTTCTGCTTGCAGCGCTCGCGCACGGAAAACGCATTCGGGCCGATCGGGCATGCGCCCTCGCTGTTGTTGTACTCGTAGAGCGTAACGTCGGGCAGTTGCTCGCCGGGCTTGATCATCGCTGTCTCCTGGGTAGGCAAGGGGCTGAGGCTGGTATGATGCAGCAATCCACCACACCGGGTACATGATGCTCGCTCCAGGCCCCCTCACCCACCGCGAAGTCAGCCAGTTGCTGCGCGAAATCGCCCTGGGCGTGCGCAACATGCAGCGCCAGGGCAACGCCCGCTGGGCGGAAATCGGCTGTGGCCCGATGACACTGGAAAGTGACGGTTGGCAAGTCACGCTGTTCAACGACAACGACGCGCTGGCCTATTGCGTCAGCTGCCTCAGCCCGTGCGGCCGGGCCTACGTGTTCGATGCCACCCAGGGTTTTGGCAGCAACCCGGTGGAATGGCTGAGCACCTGGGAGCACCGCCAGCTCGGGATGCTCCTGGGCAATCTGTAGATCAGCCGCGCAGCTGATACCAGGTGGTCTTCAATTGCGAGTACTTGTCGAACGAGTGCAACGACAAGTCGCGGCCAAACCCGGATTGCTTGCCGCCGCCAAATGGCACGGTCACGTCCAGCGCATCCACCGTATTGACCGACACCGTACCCGCCTTGAGCGCACGCGCAACCCGGTGCGCACGGTTCAGGTCATCGCTCCACACCGACGCCGCCAGGCCATAGATGCTGTCATTGGCCAACTGGATGGCCTGTTCTTCGGTGTCGAACGCGCTGACCGCCAGCACTGGGCCGAACACTTCGTCCCGGGCGAGGCTCATGCGGTTGTCGACGCCGGCGAAGATGGTTGGCTCGATGAAGTTGTCGGAGGCCCCGATCGTCAGGCGTTGCCCGCCACAGACCAGCCGCGCGCCCTGCTCCGCGGCCTGGCCGATGGCCCGGGCAATGCGCGTGGCCTGCTCGGCGTCGACGATGGCTCCAGCACGGCTGGCCGGGTCCAGCGGGTTGCCTGGCAGCCATTGGCGGGCCTTGGCCTGCAGGCGTTCGATGAACTCGTCATGGATCGAGTGCTGCACATACAGCCGTGAGTTGGCCGAGCACACTTCGCCCTGGTTGAAGAAAATGCCAAAGGCGGCTTTCTCGGCCGCCAGGTCCAGGTCCTGGCAATCGGCGAACACCAGGTTCGGGCTCTTGCCGCCACACTCCAGCCACACCTGCTTGAGGTTGGACTGCGCCGAATACTGCATGAAGTATTTACCCACCTGGGTGGAGCCGGTAAAGACCAGGCAATCCACGTCGGGGTGCAGGCCCAGCGCGCGGCCTGCGGTTTCGCCAAGGCCTGGGACCACGCTGAGCACACCCTCCGGCAGGCCCGCTTCCAGTGCCAGCTCGGCCAGGCGCAAGGCCGAGAACGGCGATTGCTCGGCGGGCTTGAGGACCACGCTATTACCCGCCGCCAGTGCCGGGGCGAGCTTCCAGGCGGCCATGTCGAGCGGGAAGTTCCACGGTACCACCGCCGCGACCACGCCCACCGCTTCGCGGGTGATGGTGGCCAAGGCGTTGGCGGCGGTCGGTGCAACCTGGTCGTAAAGCTTGTCGAGCGCCTCGCCATACCAGGCGAAGACGTGGGCCGAACCCGGTACGTCGATGTTGTAGGCATCCATGACCGGCTTGCCCATGTTCAGCGAGTCCAGCAGCGCCAGCTCTTCGCGGTGGGCCATGATCAGCTCGGCCACGCGCAGCAGCACCTTCTTGCGCTCAGCGGGCGCCATGCGCGGCCACGGCCCTTGCTCGAACGCCTTGCGCGCCGTGCTGACGGCAAGGTCCACTTCGGCCTGGCCACACGCTGCGACACGGGCGAGCACCTGGTTGGTTGCGGGGTTGATGGCGTCGAACGTCGCACCGCTGGCTGCACCGACCTGGCGGGCGCCGATCAAGGCCTTGTCTCGCAAGCTCAGGCCTGCCGCGCGCTGTTGCCAGTATCCGAGATCGTACATACACACTCCTGACGACCGTCCCTGCGGTCCGATTGTTATGGGTCTGGCCGCCATTCTTGGCGCAGCTGCAGGGCCGGCGAAACCAGCTTTTTGCTGCCTCTTGCAGAGGAAAATACTCGCCAGTAGCGGGCGCCAGGGATTACGTGACTGGCGCACAATGCTCCCCCCAAAGGGTGATTTCGAGGCCTCCCCGAGTGTGGGAGCATTCGAGCCGCCCCACCCCAGCCACGCCTCCGATCAAACGCCCTCACCAGTAGCGAGCCCGCTCGCCTACTGCAGCTTCCTGCATCCCATTTCAGGAGTCAGCAATGCATACAACAACAAATACAGCCCAACCCCATCCCCATCAGCCTGCGTCGCCCAGCAACGTCACCGGTCGTTTCAGAAAGTCCATGGGCATGACCGCGCTGGTGCTGTTCGGCCTCGCCTACATGGTCCCGCTCGCCGTCTTCACCACCTACGGGCTGGTCACCCAGATGACCAAGGGCCACCTGCCCATCGCCTACATCCTCACCCTCGCCGCCATGCTGCTGACTGCCTACAGCTACGGCCGCATGGTCCAGGCCCATCCCTACTCCGGCTCTGTCTATACCTACACGCGCAAGGCGTTCGGCAGCCACTTCGGCTTCATCGCCGGCTGGACCTTGCTGCTCGACTACATCTTCCTGCCGCTGCTCAGCTACCTGCTGATCGGCATCTACATGTCCGAATACTTCCCGGCCATCCATGCCTGGGTGTGGGTCGCCGGCTCGATTGCTCTGGTGACCTTCCTCAACCTGATCGGCATCGAGTCGATCACCCGGGTCAACTGGATCCTGGTGGTGGCACAGCTGGTGTTCATCGTGGTGTTCGTCGCGCTGTCGGTGCGCCACCTGGGCGGCCAGGCCGCGCCGATCTCGCTGCTGGCACCGTTCCACCATGAAGGTTTCAGCGTGCCGCTGATCATGACCGGGGCTGCCGTGCTGTGCCTGTCGTTCCTCGGCTTTGATGCGGTATCGACCATGGCCGAGGAAACCAGCAACCCGACCAGGCGCATTCCCCAGGCGATCATGGCGGTATCGGTGATCGGCGGCCTGCTGTTCCTGGTGGTGTCGTACTTCGCACAGATGGTCTTCCCCGACTGGGCCAGCTTCGCCGACCCCGACTCGGCCTCGGTGGATGTCATGCGCCGCGTTGGCGGGGAAATGCTGGTGACGGCGTTCACGGCGACCTATGTGGCCGGCTGCTTCGCTTCGGCGATGGTGTCCCAGGCCAGCGTCTCGCGGGTGCTGTTCGCCATGGGGCGCGATGGTGCACTGCCGCGGGTGTTCGGCCAGCTGGTAACGAAGAAACGCGTGCCGGCAACGGCAATCATGCTGGTCAGCCTGCTGTCGCTGGTGGCGCTGTTCATCACCCTGGATACCGTGGCCAACATGATCAGCTTCGGCGCCCTGTTCGCCTTCTCGGCGGTGAACCTTGCGGTGGTCAAGCACTATCTGGTGGACCAGCGGTTGCGAGGGATGCGCAACTGCCTGCTGTATGGCGCCATTCCGGCTCTCGGGTTCCTCAGCACGATCTGGCTGTGGACCAGCCTGTCGCGCATGTCCTTCACCATTGGCCTGTGCTGGATGGGCGTGGGGTTCATCTGCCTGCTCGGGCTGACCAAGGCGTTTCGGGTGAAGCTGCCAGAATTGCAGATGGCCGAATGACTGGGCGCTTGACGCGAGAGTTTCTGCGCCTGTGAGGTCGAGCGCCGCCCGCGCGGCGCATCGCGGATGAATCCGCTCCTACAGTTTGTTGCAACGTACCGAACCTGTCATGCCATGGTTGCCAGCCTTGGCGCATGTCTTGAGCCTTGTAAACAAGGCTGACAACTATGGCCTCATAGGCATGGCCACGTTGCAACAAACTGTAGGAGCGGATTCATCCGCGATGCGCCGCGCGGGCGGCGCTCGATCTCACAGCCGCTGCAAAGCCTCCGCCCGACCCTTGAATGGTATGATCCCTCATTAAACGTTTCAGTATGTTTCATAAGGGACCGCAATGTCTGTTCAGGAATTACCGCCGCTCGCCGCTTCCAAGGGCGACGTCGGCAAGATGGAAGCTGCCATGGCACTGGGCAGCTTCGCCATCGGCACCGGCGAATTCGCCATCATGGGCCTGATGCCCGATATCGCCAGCAACCTGCAATTGAGCGAGCCGCAAGTCGGCCATGCCATCAGCGCCTATGCGCTGGGTGTGGTGGTCGGCGCCCCCACCCTGGCCATCCTCGGTGCCAAGCTGTTGCGCAAGCACATGCTGCTATTGCTCATGGCACTTTATGCCATCGGCAACCTGGCCACCGCCTTTGCCCCGTCGTTCGCCAGCATGGTTGCCTTCCGCTTCATCAGCGGCCTGCCCCATGGCGCCTACTTCGGTATCGCCGCCGTGGTGGCGTCGAGCATGGTACCCAGCAACCAGCGCGCGGGCGCCGTGGCCAGGGTAATGATGGGCCTGACCCTGGCGATGCTGCTGGGCAACCCGGTCGCGACCTTCCTCGGCCAGTTCTTCGGCTGGCGCTCGGCTTTCGTGCTGGTTGGTGCCATCGCCCTGTGCACCATCGCGCTGGTCTGGCGTTACGTACCGCAGCGCCACGATGAGCCGCGCAGCGACCCGCGCAAGGAACTGCAAGCCTTCACCCTGCCGCAGGTGTGGATGGCGCTGGGCATTGCCGCGATCGGCTTCGCCGGTATGTTCTGCGTGTTCAGCTACCTGGCCCCGACCATGCTGCAGGTAACCCAGGTGGCGCCGGAGTGGATCCCCTTCGGCCTGGCTGCATTCGGTGCTGGCGGCATCATCGGCAACATTGCCGGCGGCAAGCTGTTCGACCGCCTGCAGTTCCGCGCCGTGGGCATCGTGCTGGTGTGGTCGGCAGCCGTGCTGCTGTTCTTCAGCTTCGCCGCCCACGCGCTGTGGTCAGTGCTGCTGGGGATCGGCCTGGTCGGCACCATGATCGCCCTGGCTGCGCCGCTGCAGATCCGCCTGATGGACATCGCCCATGAAGCGCCAAGCCTGGCGGCCGCTTCCAACCATGCCGCATTCAACCTGGCCAACGCCCTGGGCCCATGGTTTGGCGGCATGGCCATCAGCGCCGGCCTGGGTTGGACCAGCACCGGCTACATCGGTGCGGCCACCGCGTTGGCAGGCCTGGTGATCTACCTGGTGGCCAGGCGCATGAAGGGCGGTCATTGAGCCTGCTACCTGCTGCCTGCCCTGAGCGTTCAAGGCAGGCATGAATCGAGCGCCGCCCGCGCGGCGCGCTCGCTTTCACACGCTCAAGCGCTGTTTCCCTCGTCATCCTCGATCACGTCGTCGGTCCACGGCTCACCGTCCAGCGGTGCGGAACGTGCAAGTTCCGCCTCGTCCAGGCCGAAACCGCCACCAATTTCGTCGGCATCCACGCGGCGCAGGCTCTGGTCCGCCGGCCCGTCACCATCGCCTGGCTCATACGGGTCGCGGGCGCCGCTTTCGTCCAGCAAGGTGTCGGGGCTGAGGTCATCGTAGGTCACGTTGTCTTCATGCAGGCTGTCGCTCAGGGCTTCGCCACCGGTCATGCCGCTTTCGGCAACGCGGCGCGCAGGGAACTCCTGGGCAACCTCGGCGGCTGGCCGTTCATCACCGATCCGGCCTTCACGGTCGTCTTGCCGATCACTGAAATCCAGCTCATGGACGCTGCCCATGCGGTCTTCGGTGTCGTCGATTTCAGTGGGCGTGTAGTGCTTGGGGTCATCGGGGCGGCTCATGGGTGCTCTCCAGCAAACAGGTACAGACGGTCGACTCCATCAAGCTGCGGATGATTCAGAGTTTTTTTGAACTACCCAGCGGGCGGCCGCCTCCCAATCTACAGACAGCGAATCCCTGTGGAGCCCGCCATGTCCAAGCTCCTTGCCGAATACCGGCGCAAGCGCGACTTCAACGCCACGCCCGAACCCGCTGGCCAGCGCAGCCGCGGCAAGCACGCCCACGCCTTGCAGTTTTGCATCCAGAAACACGACGCCAGCCACCTGCACTACGACTTTCGCCTCGAACTGGACGGCACGCTGAAAAGCTGGGCCATTCCCAAAGGCCCCTCGCTCGACCCGAAAGTGCGGCGTCTGGCGGTTCATGTCGAAGACCACCCGCTGGACTATGCCGGGTTCGAAGGGAATATCCCCGAGGGCCACTATGGGGCCGGTGATGTGATCGTCTGGGACAGGGGTGTCTGGGAGCCGGAAGGCGACGCTCACCAGGCGTATGCCAAGGGCAAGCTGCGCTTCCGTCTGCAGGGCGAAAAACTCAACGGTGTGTGGAACCTGTTCCGCACGCGCCTGGCCGGCAAGCAAGAGCAGTGGATGCTGGTCAAATCGCACGACGGCGAGGCGCGCAGCGAGGCCGAATACAGCATTGTCGAAGCGCAGCCGGGCAGTGTGCTCAGTGAGCGTACGCTGGCGCCCCAGCCTGCCACTGAAGCCAAGCGCCCGCCTGCACGTCGCCGCGCGGTGAAAGCCAAGCTGCCTGACCACCTGCAGCCGCAACTGGCCACGCTGGTCGACTCGCCCCCCAACGGCGACTGGCGTTATGAAGTGAAATTCGATGGCTACCGCATCCTCGCCCGGCTTGAAGGCGACGATATTCGGCTGTTCACCCGCAACGGCCATGACTGGAGCGCCAAAATGCCCAGGCAAGTGGCAGCGCTGCGCGCTCTGGGTGTGGACGCTGCGTGGCTCGACGGCGAAATGGTCGTCAATGACGACAGCGGCAAGGCCGACTTCCAGGCCCTGCAGAACGCCTTCGACACCGATCACGACGAACAGATCATCTACTACTTATTCGACCTGCCGTATCTGGGCGGCCAGGATTTGCGCCAACTGCCGTTGCAGGAACGCCGGGCTGCCTTGCGCCAATTGCTCGATCACAATGAATCGCAGGTTCTGCGATATTCCGAGGACTTCGACCAGCCGGTCGACTCGCTGCTTGACAGTGCCTGCCGCCTGGAACTTGAAGGGCTGATCGGCAAACGGGCCGACAGCCCCTACGTTGGCCGACGCAGTGCCGACTGGGTGAAACTCAAGTGCAAGCAACGCCAGGAGTTCGTGGTCGTCGGCTTCACCGACCCCAAAGGCAGCCGCAACGGTTTTGGCGCCCTGCTGCTGGCCCTGCACGACAATGAGCGCGGCGAATTGCGTTATGCCGGCAAGGTCGGCACTGGTTTCAGCGCCGCCACGCTGGGCAACATCCACGCCCGGCTCAAGCCCCTGGAGATCGCCAAGCCCGCCTTGCCCAAGGCGCCGACCGGCGCCGAGGCCCGGGGCGTGCACTGGCTCAAGCCGCAATTGCTGGCCGAGGTTGGCTACGCCCAGATGACCCGCGATGGCGTGGTGCGCCACGCGGTGTTCCATGGGCTGCGTGACGACAAACCGGCCACCGCCATCGACCTGGAGCGCGCCATGCCCGGCAAGACCGTGCCCAAACGCAAGCAACCCGACCTGCCAGACAACCTCGGCGAGTTGCACCTGACCCACCCCGAGCGGGTGATCGACGCCACCATTGGCGCGAGCAAGCGACAGGTCGCCGAGTACTACGCCGAGGTCAGCCAATGGCTGCTGCCGCAGCTCAAGGACCGCCCCGTAGCCCTGGTGCGCGCACCGGACGGCCTGGCTGGCGAGCTGTTTTTCCAGAAGAACGCCGAGCAGTTGCACATCCCCCATGTGCTCAGCTACGACAAAGCCGAAGCCGGCCAGACCGCAATGGTCATCAACCGCCCCGACACATTGCTGGGCGCCGTGCAGATGAACATGCTGGAGATGCACACCTGGAACGCCACTGACAAAGACTTCGACAAACCCGACCGCTTCGTGCTCGACCTCGACCCGGACCCGGCGCTGCCCTGGAAGGCCATGCTCGAGGCCACGCAACTGGCCCTCACCCTGCTCGACGAGCTCGGCTTGAAAGTGTTCCTCAAGACCAGCGGCGGCAAGGGCATGCACCTGGTCGTGCCCCTCACCCGCCGTGCCGGCTGGGATGAGATCAAGGACTTCAGCCACGCCATCGTCGACTACCTGGCCAGGCTGTTCCCCGACCGCCTCAGTGCAGTCTCGGGGCCCAGGAACCGGGTCGGCAAGATCTTCATCGACTACCTGCGCAACGGCAAAGGCGCCACCACCGTGTGCGCCTACTCCCTGCGCGCCCGTGAAGGGTTACCCGTATCGGTCCCGATCTGGCGCGAGGAACTGACCCAGCTCAAGGGCGCCAACCAGTGGCATATCGGCAACCTGCGCGAGCGCCTGGCCGAAGTCGACGACCCCTGGGCCGACATGGCCAAGACTCGCCAATCGGTCACCGCACGCATGCGCAAGCAAATGGGGATGGCATGAGCATCATCCAGGATTTCGACCTCAACAACCTCGACCGGCTGTTACGCACTTTTGGCGAGCGGCCGCAGCCCCTGAACCTCGATACCCAGCTGCCACAGCTGATCCAGGCACTCAAGGCCGACCACCTGGACCTGCTGCCACTGCCCGGGCAAGGCAGCACTTTGCGCCGCTGGCAAACCCTGGCGCGAGTGGCCGGTTGCGACCTGGCGCTGGCCAAGCTTTACGAAGGCCATACCGACGCGTTGGCGATCCTCGCCGAGTGTGGCGCGGCGCACCGGGTGGGTGAAGGCATCTGGGGCGTCTGGGCAGCCGAGCCACCCGATGCCCGTGCGCGCATTGTCGCGCGCGACGGCAACCAGGTGCGGCTGGCCGGGCGCAAGGCCTGGTGCTCCGGTGCATTGCAGATCGACCGGGCACTGATTACCGCCTGGGCTGATGATGACCAGCCGCAACTGGTGGCCATCGAGCTGGCACAGCCGAGCCAGGGTTTGAGCATCGACCGCTGGCAGGCCGTGGGCATGGCGACCACGGCAAGTATCGAGGTGGAATTCGACGATACCCCTGGCGTCGCCATCGGCCGGCCTGGCCAATACCTGTCACGCCCCGGCTTCTGGCATGGCGGCGCAGGCATTGCCGCCTGTTGGTACGGCGCTGCCGAAGCCTTGGCTGACTACCTGCGGGCGCATTGTCGCACACCGCGCCCGGACGCTCATGCCGATGCCCACCTGGGTGCAGTGGACGCGGCCCTGTTCGGCGCCCGCGCAGCACTGCGCGAATGCGCGGCGTGGATCGACCGGCAGCCCGATGCCGATGCCAGCTTCGAGGTACGGCGTACCCGCGCCCAGGTCGAACAGGCGGTCGAGCAGGTGATCAGCCACGTAGGCCGCGCGCTGGGCGCCACACCCTTCTGTCGCAACAGCCACTTCGCCAGGCTCAGCGCCGACCTGCCGGTATTCCTTCGCCAGAGCCACGCCGAGCGCGATCTGGCTGCACTGGGCAAGCAACTGACACAAGTGCCCGCAGGAGCCTGGAAGCTATGAAGACAAACCTGATTCAGACCAGTGACGGCACCCCATGGGCCGAGTGGCAACAGGCCGCGCATCTGGCCCGCGCCACCTGGATAACCCCGCAGCAATTGTGCCCGCCTGGGCGCCGCCTGGTACTGATCGCACCGCACCCGGACGATGAGATCCTCATGGCCGGTGGGCTGCTGACGCATTTTCGCGGTCGCGAAGACGAACTTCTGCTGATTTCCAGCACTGACGGCGAAGGCAGCCATCCAGGCTCCGAGCACTGGACCGAGCATCGCCTGCGCCGGCAACGCCCTCTGGAGAGCCGCCAGGCCTTGCAGCAGCTCGACCTGGACCTGAACCGCCTGGACTGGCGCAGGCTGAATCTGAAGGACGGCACCTTGCCCCGCGAGGAAGCCTTCCTGGTCAACCACCTGACCCAGGTGCTGCGGCCCGATGATGTGCTGATGGCCACCTGGCGTGGCGACGGCCACTGCGACCACGAAGCCGTTGGCAGGGCCGCAGCCCAGGCCGCCCTGGCGCGCAAGGCGCAGCTGGTCGAAGTACCGGTGTGGGCCTGGCACTGGGCGCAACCGGACGACCCTCGCCTGCCCTGGCCCCGTGCCCAGCGTATCGAGCTCGATGAGGCCACCCTGGCACGCAAGCGCAAGGCCCTGGCTGCGCATGTCAGCCAGCTGGAGCCGGACGGCCCGCGCCCGCCTGTACTGCCAGCCAGGCTGCTGGACTGCCTGCTGCAACCTTTCGAACTGGTGTTTGTGTAACCGGAGTCGCCATGAGCCTCGATGCGCAGTATTTCGCCGACCTGTACGCCAACAATGCAGACCCGTGGGCTTTTCGGTCACGGTGGTACGAAAAACGTAAACGCGAGCTGGTCATGGCCAGCCTGCCGCGCCAGTGCTATCAGCGGGTATTCGAGCCGGCATGCGCCAATGGCGAGTTGAGTGTGCTGCTGGCCGAGCGCTGCGCTGACCTGCTCTGCCAGGACCTTGACCCTACCGCGGTGGCCCTCGCCCGCGAGCGCCTGGCCGATGTGCCGAATGCGGTGGTCGAACGGGCCAGGTTGCCGGGCGACTGGCCGGGGGGCTGCTTCGACCTGATCGTGCTCAGCGAAGTGGGCTATTACCTCGACCCCACCGATTGGCTGCAGGTCATCGAGCAGTCGCTGGCCAGCCTGACCCATGACGGTGGCCTGCTGGCCTGCCACTGGAAGCACCCGATCGCCGGCTGCCCGCAAAATGGCCGTGAGGTACACCAGTTGCTGGCCAGGCACTTGCCATTGTTTCCGGTCTACCGCCACGAGGAAGCCGACTTTCTGCTGGAGTACTGGTCTTGCCAGCCTAGCGTGGTCGACCTGGATGAGACCTGCACATGATTGGCGTGGTGATTCCCGCGCACAATGAAGCACGGCGCCTCGGGCGCTGCCTGAAGGCCATGGCCGCAGCGGCAAACGTGGCAAAACAGGCAGGCCATGCTGTGAATGTATTGGTGGTGCTCGATCGCTGTGTCGATGGCAGCGTCAAGGTAACCGCTGGGTATGATGTCGATGTGCTTGCGGTCGAGGCCGGAAGCGTCGGCATGGCGCGTCGGCTGGGGGCCGAATGGATGCTCCAGCGGGGTGCAAGCTGGCTGGCCTGCACCGACGCCGACAGCCAGGTGCCTGCGCACTGGCTGTTGTCGCAACTGGCCTGTACGGCCGATGTGGTCTGCGGCACGGTGCATATCGCTTGCTGGCAGCCCTGGCAACGGGCAGCGCTGCGCAAGCTGTACCTCAGCCGCTATGAAGCGCGGGAGGGCCATCGGCATGTTCATGGGGCCAATCTGGGCGTGTGTGCCCGGGCCTATGAACGGGTGGGCGGGTTTCAACCGCTGGCGGCACACGAAGATGTGCAACTGGTGCGCGATCTGGAGGCCGACGGGGCACGGATCGTGTGGACGGCCAGGCATAGCGTGGCAACCAGTAGCCGTATCGACAGCCGGTGCCGGGAAGGATTCGGGGATTATCTGGCGAGTCTGTAGTGCCTGTTCCGGCCTCTTCGCGGGCAAGCCCGCTCCCACAGGTTTCGCGCGAACTTCGGTCTGTGCCACAGGTTTCGCGCAAATTTCGATATCTGTGCCACGGGTTTGCCCGCGAAGAGGCCGGAACAGGATTCAGGAGGCCTTGCGGGGGCGCTTGGCCGGTTTCTTCTCAGGGGCGGGTTTGTTGGTTGCCTTGCCACCCAGGCTGCGCTTGAGCAGTTCGGTAAGGTCGATGATGTCGGCACCTTTCTCGGCGGCCCCAGCCTCGCCTTTTTCCACCACGCTGATCTTGCCTTTGCTGGCCTTCTCCTCCACCAGGTCCATGATGGTCTGGCGAAATGCATCGTGGTATTCATCCGGCGCCCACGGCCCGCTCATGTCTTCCACCAGCCGCTTGGCCATTGCCAGTTCGCGCTTGTCGGGCTTGCTGTCAGTCACGCTCTTGTCCAGCTCCAGGCTGTCCAGCCCGCGCACTTCCTCTGGCCAGCGCAGGGTGATCATCACCAGCGCATCGTCCAGCGGGCGCAGCAGCGCCAGGTGCTGGCGGGTATGCAGTACCACCGTCGCCAACGCCACCTTGCCGGTGCTGTCCAGGGTTTCGCGCAGCAGCGCATAGACCTTGCCACCGCGCTTGTCTGGGCTCAGGTAATACGGCGTGTCGAAATGCTGCAGGGGGA
This sequence comes from Pseudomonas putida, assembly GCF_002025705.1. Classification (NCBI taxonomy): domain Bacteria; kingdom Pseudomonadati; phylum Pseudomonadota; class Gammaproteobacteria; order Pseudomonadales; family Pseudomonadaceae; genus Pseudomonas; species Pseudomonas putida. Next base: position 2,794,182 of record NZ_CP018846.1, read on the forward strand.
TGTCCGTGGCCTCGACAAACGAGAAGATATCGATGGTCTGCGTGGCTTCGGGGCGGGCCTTGCGGATCTCTTCTTCGCTGATCACCACGTAGCGGCCCTTCTCGTACTCCACGCCCTTGACGATGTTGTCCTTGTCGATTTCCTTGCCGGTGACCTTGTTGATCCGCTTGTAGCCCACCGGCTCCATGCTGCGTTTGTCGAGCCAGTCGAAGTCGACCCGCTCGGTGCGCACGGCGGTGTTGAGCGACACCGGGATATGCACCAGCCCAAAGCTGATTGCGCCTTTCCAGATAGCCCTGGCCATGAGTAGCCCCTCTCAGGTGCGAAGTTGGACGCCTATCTGGAATGACTACGTTGGGCGATGAAGGTTTACTCGATCTGCCCTGCGGCAGCGGTCACGCCTGCCCCGGCGCTGCCTGGGTGAACAACACCCGCTTGAACGCCTCGGCTGCTAGGTGCACCTGTACTGCCCAATCTTCTGCAGCATCGCTGCCTGCGTCATCGGAAATGTACTTCAGGCAAACGAACGGAATGCCTTCATCACGTGCGATCAGCGCGAACACATAGGCCTCCATGTCGACCACATCGTAAGGGGCCTCGCCATGGTTGATCTCGAAGCTGTCGCCACTGCCGCAGGTTTCCAGCGGCAGGCCGGGGATGGTCTGGCCATGTTCGAGCAGCACCGGCACATTCGACAGCGGCGTCTGGTAGCGGGCGAAGCCCAGCGGGGTCACGTCCATATCGCGCTGCACGAAGCGCGTGCAACACACCACCTCACCCTTGCCATGGCGCTGGCTGCCAGCCGAACCGAGGTTGACGATCAACTTGGGGCGCTGCTGCTGGATCGCCTTGGTCAGCGCGATGGCGGCGTTGACCTTGCCGATCCCGCTGAACAGGGTGTTCATACCGGCGAAGACTTCACCGGCTTCCGCCTCCAATGCAAAGACGAACAAGGTATCGGCGAGGGAGATGGCGGGGAATTGCTTGATCAGCATCATGGAGCAGGTGTTCCGAATGGCTTGCGATAGGCGCAGCCATTTACGGCAATCGCTAGCTGATTGCAACCCCCGCCGCTGTTCAAATGCCGGTTGTTTGCAGTGCCAGGAGGCCCCGGCACTGCGTTGCCGTCACTTATGAGCGGCCGCCCTTGCGGCCCGACTCGCGGTCCTGGTGCATGTTGCCGCCTGAGGACTGGCCGCCCTTGCGGCCGGCATCGGACGCCTTTTGCCGGTCATTGGCGAAGTTGCCTGGGTTCTTGCTGCCACCCTGGCTGCCTTGGCTGCCGGTACGGCTGTTCTCTTTGTTGGCCATGGTCTCTAACCTCATGTGACTTCGGAATGCACGGCAGTCGCCGTACATAGGTTGGGAGTGCGGCAATATCGGAGGATTCGTTTTATTGCGACGGGTTCGGACCGGTGGCGTTAAATAAGCGGTGAGGATGTATTTGGTACGCCAAACAGGGGCATCAGTGCCGGGAAGATTGCTGAGTGTCCAGTTGCTGCTGCCTGCGCCCCAGCCACCTTCCAGTGAGCCCCCAACCGAGTGCGATCAGCGCGCCGATGAACATGGCCAGTTGCGGATGCTCACCCAGCACATCGAGCCCACGCTTGACCCAACCGCTCAGTGCATCACCACCGCGATAGACCACCGTGTCGATAAAGTTCTTGGCCTTGTACTTGTCCTCGGCCGGCAACACGGTAAACAGCATCTCACGGCCCGGACGCACCAGTGCATACTCGCCCGCCCGGCGTACTACCATCACCACCACGAACGCGGCAAAGACCGGCGCCAGGGCCAGCCACACGAAGCCGGCCGCCAATACCAGCGGTACGGCCACCAGCAGCACGCCGACCCCCATGCGCTTGGCCAGCCGACCGGTGAGAAACACCTGGGTGAGGATCGCCAGCGCCTGCACCACAGTATCCATGAGGCCGAACACTTGGGTCTGGCGCGTACGATCGGTGAAGGTTTCGCTGACGATGCGTGCCTGCTCGAAATACAGGAAGGTACTGACGCTGGCGAGCAGCACGACGAACAAGGCAATCGCCAGCAGATACGGTGAGCGCAGCACGGCCGTTGCTCCGGCGAAAGGATTGCCGCCCAAGGGGCGGGATGCTGGGACTTCGGTGGCGGCAGGTAGCGGGTTGCGGTCGCGCCACCGTTGCACAACCCCGCAAGCAATCACGCTGCCGAGCAGAAACAACCCGGCCAGCAGCAGCAACCCGGCATGCCCCAATGGCGCCACCAGCAGCGCACCCAGGATCGGCCCGCTCAGCCCGCCCAGGCTGGCCCCGGCGGCCAGAAGCCCGAACAGGCGCTTGCCCTGTTCGGTGGAGAACAGGTCGGCAAGCACGCTCCAGGCCAGGGAAATAGTCAGCAGGTTGAATACCGAAAGCCAGATGTAAAAAGCCCGGGCACTCCACATGTTCTCAGGGTCAACAGCAAACAGCGCCGCGAACAGCAACAGGTTGCTGGCGAAGAAGCCATAGCTCCAGGGCAGAATGTGCCGGCGAGGCACCTTGGACGCTAGCCAGCCGAACAGTGGCAGGCAGGCCAGGGTTGCGATGAATGTGCCGGTGAATAGCCATTGCAGGTTTTCCACGCCGCCTGCCACGCCCATGGTTTCGCGCACCGGGCGCAGCATGAAGTAGCCAGTGAACAGCAGGTAGAACAGCAGCAATCCGGCGAGCACCGCAGGGCCCTCGCCGGGCTGGATGTTCAGCCCCTGATCGAGGCTCCTGCGCCAGTTGCTCATCGCCTCAGGCGAACTGCTTGATCAGCGCTTGTTGTTGCGCCTGGCTGAGCAGCGGTTCGTGCCCGGCCTTGAGCTGGTCGAGCTGGCGTTCCGGGCGCCCGGTCGCGGGGATGACCGTAGTCACCGCCGGGTGGCTGATGGCGAACTTGAGAAACAGCTGCGCCCAGCTGCCGATACCAGCCTCTGCGGCCCACGCCGGCAAGGCCTGGTCTTTTACCCTGGCAAACAGCCGGCCGTCGTCGAAGGCACGGTTGATCAGCACCGCGACGCCCTTGTCCTGGCACAACGGCAGCAGTTCGCCCGCGGCTTGCGGCGCATTCACCGAATAGTTGATCTGGATGAAGTCCAGCGGCTCGCTGCGCACGATGCGCGCCACGTCCTGATGGCCGCTGTTCAGGTAATGGGTGATACCGACGTAACGGGCCTTGCCCTGCTGCTTGAGCTCACGGGCATAGGGCAATTGTGTCTGCCAGTCGCGCAAGTTGTGGATCTGCAGCAGGTCGACCTTGTCGGTACGCAGGCTTTTGAGCGTGCCGGCCCATTGCGCTTCGGCATCGGCCCGGCTATCGGCGGCGATCTTGGTGGCGATGAAGCATTGCCGATGCCACCCGCCCTCCTCCAGCAACTGCCCGAGGATGCTGTCGGCACCGCCATAATTGGGCGAGGTGTCGATGACCCGGCCGCCACCGTCGAAGAACGCCTTGAGCACCACCTTGAGCTGCTGGTATTCGGCGGAGCCGGCCTCCACCTCAAAACTGCCGGATGTGCCCGCGCCGATCACCGGCAAGGCCTCGCCCGTGAACGGGACCTTGCGCGTCAGCAACCCGGCGGAGCCTGCGGCATGCAACCAAGGGCTGGCGGCCACAAGGCCTAAAGCCGCACCAGCGCGTAGGACTTCGCGACGCTTGTACATGGCAAAGCTCCCGTCATCAGTCGGAAACTTTCAAGGCTAGCCGCTCTACCCTGCGCTGACCGGTGTTTCTGTATCTGGATGTTAAGTGATCAGCCCTGCAACAGCGCGCTCAGGTCTACACCCGCCTCGGCCATCGGTGGGCACCAGTAGTAGCCGCCGGTCAGCGGCCGGCTGAAGCGGTACAGGCCATCGATGATGCCGTCTTCCAGGCCGCTCATGCGCCGCAGCTGCACTTCGAAGGCATCGAAGCTGTGGCCCAGGGCCACGAACGCCAGGCCCGCGCCACGGCTATCGGCCCAGGCGACCGAGCGGCGCACCATGAAGGCCTCTGGCTCGAAGCTCTCCTGGGCGGTGCGCTTGACGTGGGCCGACTCTGGGGCGTCGTCGAGCTCTTCGTTGTCGCTCAGGCGGCGGCCGATGATGTTGTCCTGGTCGGCCTGGGGCAGTGACTTGAAATACTCCAGGTCATGCTTCCACAGCTGGAAAGCGGCGAAGCTGGAGCCTGCCAGGCCTGGTTGTTCGCCGGCGAGAATGGCAGCTTGCACAGCGTCCTGGTCCACCGGGTTTTCGGTGCCGTCTTCGTAACCGGTCAGGTCGTGACCACCACGGTGCAGGAAGCCATCGACACTGTCAGCCAGGCGCAATGCCGGGGCCAGTGCCTGTTCCAGTGCCTGGGCCTGGAGCAACAGTTCGCCACGTTCGCTGCCGCGCAGCCACAGCCACAGGGCGTGTTGGGTGCTCGGGTTTTCCACGGCAGCATCCAGCTGCGGGAAGGCACGCAGGCCAGAAATGTCGCGGCCAAGGGCTTTCACCAGCGGCGCGCCGATACCGAGGATCAGGTTCTGGCCATCCACCTGCGGCAGCAGTGCATCCAGTACGGCTGGCAGCGCCTCGGGCGACTGCAGGGCGAAGAACAGATGACGGGCATGGGCCGGCACTGGGGTGGCAAGCAGACCTTGCTGGAACGGCATGACAGGCTAATCCTCGGCAAAAGCGGGAATGCTACTGCGACCGGGCGCCTATCGCAATGCGGCATGGCAGCGCTGTACGCCAAGGTTTAGCGGGAATCCGGTAACAAACGGTTACCAAGTGCTGGCGCATTGCAATTAGCCAGCCCGCAGGGCCGGCCTAGACTGCTTGCATCCCTTGCCCGAGTGCCTGCCCATGACCGCCTCACCCTTGCTGACTGCGTTTCTCCCCCTGGCCTTGGGCATCATCATGCTCGGTCTCGGGTTGTCCCTGACGCTGGCCGACTTCGCCCGCGTGGTGAAATACCCGAAACCGGTGGTGATCGGCCTGTGTTGCCAGATCCTGCTGTTGCCGCTGATCTGCTTCCTGATCGCCAATGGTTTTGGCCTGGAATCGGCGCTGGCCGTCGGCCTGATGTTGCTGGCAGCCTCCCCCGGCGGCACCACCGCCAACCTGTTCAGCCACCTGGCCCACGGTGATGTGGCGCTGAACATCACCCTGACAGCGGTCAATTCGTTGATCGCGATCCTCACCATGCCGCTGCTGGTGAACCTGTCACTGGCTTGGTTCATGGCGTCGGACCAAGCCATCCCACTGCAATTTGCCAAGGTCATGCAGGTGTTCGCCATCGTCCTGCTGCCTGTGGCCCTGGGCATGCTGATCCGCCGCTGGGCACCACGCTTTGCCACCCGCATGGAAAAACCGATGAAGCTGGTGGCGGCACTGTTCCTGGCATTCACCATTGTCCTGGCCCTGGCCAAGGACTGGCAGACCGTCGTCGAATATGCACCGGTGGTGGGCCTGGCAGCCTTGCTGTTCAACCTGGTCAGCCTGGCGCTCGGCTACTGGGTGCCACGCCTGCTGAGCATCCCCAAGCGCCAGGCCATCGCCATCGGCATGGAAATCGGCATCCACAACGGCACCCTGGCCATTGCCCTGGCGCTGAGCCCATCGCTGCTGAACAACGCCACCATGGCCGTGCCAGCCGCGCTGTACAGCCTGATCATGTTCTTCACCGCAGCCGGTTTTGGCTGGTGGGTCAGCCGCGGTCGCGTGGCAGCCGCGCCTGCAACTGGCGCTTGAGAACCTTCAGCGGCGGCGCATAGAAGAAGCCGAACGAGACGCTGCCCGTGCGCCCTTTCACGGCGTGATGCAGCTGATGGGCGCGGTGCAGGCGCTTGAGGTAACGATTGACCGGCCGCGGCCTGCGCGGCCAATGCCGGTGAAAGAAGCCATCGTGGGCCAGCACGTAAAGCACCCCATACCCGGCCACGCCAGCACCCACCCACTGCAATGGCGCATGGCCGGCCTTGCCCAGGGCGACCAGCGCCGTGGCAATTAGGCCCAGCGCCACCAGGTACAGGTCGTTGGTTTCCAGCATGCCCAGCTGTGGCTCATGGTGCGATCGGTGCAGCCACCAGCCCCAGCCATGCATGATGTACTTGTGAGCCAGCGTGCCGACACCTTCCATGGCCACCAGGGTGCCGAGCAACACGGCGAGATTGAACAGCATGTAACGGTCCGGGGTATGGCGGAGAATGGCGCAAGGGTACCGATTACCCAGGTTTATTTCCATGCAGCCGTGACAGGGTGTAGGGCATTTCCGGATGAATCCCTTGTCATGTTTTTGCCCTTGACCCTGTGTAGCTGGCGGCGTAAGGTCCGCCCCGCAATTTCGCATCCCTTAACAGGAGTCCTGCTTTGGACAGTAGCCCCAGTCGCTTGCGACAGGCCCACACGGCGAACTAGTCCGGCAGTTGCCTGCCACTGTCTCGCCAATTAGCCAGACGGTGGATTTCCCCAGCCTTTGAAGGCTGTCCTCCTCTTTCCCTTTCGTGGTCCTGCGCATTTTCTGGTTATTCAACCGTGCGGGCGTGTGCCCGTGAAAGAGGTTTGCTATGGATTGGAAAGTCTTTCTGCTGCGCGTCGGCATTGCCCTGCTGCTGGGCGCCCTGATCGGTGCCGAGCGCCAACTGCGTCAGCGCCTGACCGGGCTGCGCACCAACGCGCTGGTCAGCACCGGTGCCTGCCTGTTCGTGCTGATGACCCAGGCAGTACCGGGCATGGCCCCTACCGACGCCTCCCGGGTTGCCGCTTACGTGGTGTCGGGTATCGGTTTTCTCGGGGGTGGGGTCATCATGCGTGACGGTTTCAATGTGCGCGGGCTGAACACCGCCGCGACCCTCTGGTGCACCGCTGCCGTCGGCGTGCTTTGCAGCCTCGGGCTGCTGCTGGAAGCGGCCCTGGGCAGCCTGATGGTGCTGTGTGCCAACATCCTGCTGCGCGACATCGCCCAGCGTCTCGATCGCCAGGAAGTCCTGCCGGCCAGCGAGGTCGAACAGCACTACGAAGTGCGCATCGTCTGCCGTGCCGAGGATGAAATCCAGGTACGCAGCCTGATGCTGCACAGCCTGGGCGACCCGCAACTGCGCCTGCAATCGCTGCACAGCGAGGACCTGGCCAACCCGGCACGCCTGGAAGTGCGCGCCGAACTGCTCGGCAACCCACAGGCCTCGGCGCAACTGGAACGCCTGGTCAGCCGGGTGAGCCTGGAAAAAGGCGTAAGTTCGGTACGCTGGCAGTTGCAGCCACAGGTACTGGCAGCGGACTAACGCTCATCGCGCAGGTGCCGCTCCTTCTGTTCCTGGCGCTCCTTGGCTTCGATGCACAACGTTGCCGTGGGGCGCAGCAGCAGGCGGCGCAGGCCAATCGGCTCACCGGTTTCCTCGCACCAGCCATATTCACCACGGGCCAGGCGCTCCAGCGCCTGGTCGATCTTGTCGAGCAGCTTCTTCTCCCGCTCCAGTGAGCGCAGCCGCCATTGCCTTTCTTCTTCCGCACTGCCGATGTCAGCCGGGTCGCTGTGCACTTCCTGTTCGCGCAGGGCCTGGAATTCCTCGTCGATGCGCGCTTGCAAGTCAAAGCGTTGGTCAAACAACAGCGTGCGGAAGAATTGCTGTTGTACCTCGTTCATGTAGGCTGCTGGAGCCTGGCGCAGCAGTTCGTCTTCAGTCATCAAGGCAGTCTCGCTTGGCTGGAAACAATAAATGTTACGTTATAACTATTGCATTGCAACCCCTGCGCTTCACTCGGCCGGCTAATGCCCACCCATGAAAGGACCAAACAATGCGCATACGCCCTGCTCTGCTTGCTGACATCCCACAACTGATTGCAGTCGAGCAGTCAGCCGCCCAGGCGTTCCTGCAGCTACCGGACCTTGCCTGGTTGGCCGCCGCCGAAGGGCTGGATGAAGGGGCGCACAACGCCTTCATCACCGCCAGTGGCTGCTGGGTGGCCGAGGATGATCAGGGGGACGCACTGGGTTTCGTGTGCCTGAGCCTTGAAGGCCAGGCGCTGCACATTCACGAGCTTTCGGTGCGGCTGCAGTCGCAGGGCCAAGGGATCGGCAGGCAACTGCTGGACCAGGCTTGTGCCGTGGCGCGGCATAGGGGTGCCCTGGAGCTGACCTTGACCACATTCACGCAAGTGCCCTGGAATGGCCCCTTCTATGCGAGGTACGGCTTCGAGGTCCTCAACCAACAGCAAATCGGGGCAAGGTTGCAGGGCATTCTGGCTACAGAGCGCGCGCATGGCCTGTCAGGGCGTTGTGCGATGCGCCTGCCGTTGGTGTGACGGTTACTACGCGAATTCTAAAGTGGCTGTTTTTGAGCCAGGCATACAGAGAGCGCTTCGTCGCGCTTGAGCAATTCATCCTGCAGATGCTGCAACTGCCTACCCTGCTCTGTGCAAATGGCGCGATTGTCTTCCAGGCTTTGCGCTTGCGCCTGCAATTGCCGGCGCATTTCATCGCTGGCGCCTTGTGCTTGCGCAAGGATTGTCCGCAAGCCCTGGATCTGCGCATCGCGCTGTTCCAGCAACTCGTCCTTGACCATGCATTCACTGTTGGCCTGCCGATGCTCGCCGAGCATTCGCTCGTTGTCGCGGTGCAGGCGGGTCAGCTCGTCCTGCTTGACGATCATGCCTTGCTGCAACTGGCGCAGCTCCACTTGCAACTGTTGAGTCTGCGCTTCGTGGCGGCGCTGGTCCTGCTCGCGCTGCTCGCGGCTGGCGCTGCGGTAATGCTCAAGCGCGTCACGGGCATGGCGGTGTTTGTCTTCCAGCGAGCGAACCTGCTCTTCCTTGTCGGCCAGGCGCACCTGCATTTCACCCAGTGACTGATTGAGGCTGGCGCTGCGCAACTGCTCGGTTTGCAGCGAGTTCTGTGCGGTCACCAGGCGTTCGGACTCGGCTGCCAGCGCAGCGGCCTGGATCTGCTGTTGCTGATGAGCGGCTGCCAGCGCCTGCTGCGCCAGTTGCAACTGAGCCTCGAGCTGTTCGCGTTGCTCATTGAACGCGGCTTCGGCCTGCTCGACCCGGGCATCGCCTTCTTCCTGCACCTGTGCGGCCAATTGCGACACCAGCCTGGTCAGCGAATCGCTGAGCGCAGCCTGGCCTTGCAGGGCGGCTGGCTTATGCCCTTCCAGTTCTTTCAGGTAGCGATGAATAGTGGTCTTTGAACCTGTATTGCCCAACTCGATACGTACTGCATCGATGCTGGGGTACTCCCCCCGGGCAATCAGCACTTGCCGCGCCTGCTGCACTACCGCCTTGTTGATACCGCCCCGGGCCATGTTTGCTCCTACGATTTCGTAACATGATACGTACTATGTAATTACGTAGGGATTTTGTTCCTATAGATAGGAAATTTCAAGTGAAATCTAAGGCTTAATAATCACGGCTTATCGCATGTGAATGATAAAAAAGTGCGCTTTGAGGATGTTGATCCGGGGGCTCAGTACGGTAGGCGCGCAAACAGCCCGATAAGCAGATTCGATATCTCATTAAGCATTTCCCAGAGGCGCTGGCTGCCGGGCACGCCTTACAGTCAGCTGCCGTCGAAATCCGGCGAGGTGGTTCTCCATCAGGACTACTCACCACTACAAGAACAAAAGGTGATCCCCCATGCTCAAGCCCACTGTCGACACCTGCGTCGACGTCAAAGACTGGATCGACAGCCGCCCTGTCTCGCCTTATCAGTGGCTGATCCTGTCACTGTGCTTTCTGATCGTGCTGTTCGATGGCTTCGACGTTGCTGTCATGGGCTTCATCGCCCCTTCGCTGATGCAGGACTGGGAGCTATCGCGTGCTGCATTCGGCCCGGTGATGAGCGCTGGCATGGTCGGCCTGGCACTTGGCGCACTCACCGCTGGGACCTACGCCGACCGCCTGGGGCGCGAGAAAGTGCTGCTGATGGCCGTTATGTTCACTGGCTTCAACATGGGCTCGGGGTTGGGCGGTTCCTCGCAGCCTGGTTGATCCTTCAGCACGGCTGGCCACGGTGCCCAGGTAGGCACGCGGCTCGTGCAGCGGCGCTGTCAGTTCGCTGCGTAGCAGACGGACGAAGGTGTCCTGAGCTGCTCACGGTTGCCTAGCCAGCGGCGCAGCAGGCTCACTATCCAGCTGTGGTGCGCTAGGTAGAGGTCTGCGATGGCGCCATGGTCTCGCTGGCTTGTTCATGCGAGTCAGTATCTCTTCTCGTACTGAGGCTAATGGCGTATGTGGAATTTTTGCTCCGAGAGTCCGCGATACACCTTGTTACGTCTAATGGCTAAAAAAATCAGATTTAGCCCCTTTCTTGTAGGGCATTTCCCAAAGATACTGCTGACAACCGTTTTTCGTTGCACATGATCAATGTGGATTCTAGTCTCGGCCAGTCGCTGCCAATTCAGCGATCGGTTTTGACAGACTGTAGACGTTGTCTTCATGTGCACACTTTTATGGTGGCTGTACGTGCGGGCACCCTCTGGTGCGCCGAGTGCCAACGTCTCGGTCTGTCAACCCGCGTACAGCTGCCACCTCATTGTTTGACAGCAAGGCCGTGGTAGCTCCACTTATCTACGTTGGAGTTCCGCATGCTCAAAATCGTCCCCGATCCACCTCACAATCTCCACTCCCTCGAAGACGCGTTGATGATGGCGGCTGACTACGCACTCTGTGCGGAAGTCGTCGCCCAGCAGGCGATGTTGATGCAGCCCAAATCCCCTGTGTCGATATTGATCATGACGTCAATGCACGAACTTGAAGCCCTGCGCAAATTGCTCGAATCGGTGCTGGTTCAAATTCAAAAACCAGCGGATCCGCAGATGGTGCAGTAATCCGCGCCAGCCCAGCCAGCTCCAACTTCAGGGAGATCAAACAATGACCATCGAAGAAAACAAGTTCACAGTCGGTAAAACCACCTTCTACCAAGGTGAAAACCAGAGCCACCCTCTCTTCCGCATCGAACCCGGCATCCCCTGCCAAAGCGCCCGTGAACAGGCATCGGAACTGATGGGCTACGCCCGCGACCTTTCCATCGACGGCCTGATGGAAGAAAAGCCCCAACTGATCTGGGCCTCACACTACCTCTGCGCCCTGGCAAAGGCTCTGCTCGACGATGCCGAACTGGGCATGATGAAAGACTGAAACCGAAACACACGCCCCAGTGGGAGCCGCGCTTGCCGGAGACGAGCTACAACGCGGTCCCTGCAATCCAAGCGCCTGAACCCTCAGGAGAACTCAAAAATGCCGCGAGACATGACATCTAACAGTGCGAGCGCCAACTATCTGAACCAATGCAACAAATCGTCCCAACGACTATTCACCGCTATCAACGAGTTACCCTCCACCCAAACTAGAGAACAGGCCTCGAAATTAATGGACTGTTCCCGCTACCTCAACCACACCGGCGTCATATTGGGTGACCACCGAAGGGTCGCAGCATCCCATCACCTCAATACAATGATATTTGCCCTGCTGGATGAACTTGAAGCCGGTAGCTCCCCGACGCCCTAGGTTTTATGCGTACGGGATAACCGAATGTACTAACTGCGAGAGCGAACATTCTCGAATATGCAACAGCGGCAATTCAGATGAAGATAGCTGCGTCTAGAGAACCACCCAAAACCTAGACCCAGATCGCTGGACTTCGCCTTTATCCACTGCCAAAGTAGGGGAAATCTCACGGACGAGCCCATAATCAAGCAAGGCGATTCTATGGCAATCGATTCTGGTCTGGTCCGCATCCTCCGTGCTTTCGCATCATTCAATCAACGCATTTTCTTGCGCCGCCTCAACAAGGAAGAGGTCAACCTCATCGACCACTTCCGCACCCTGCCTGAGCGCGACCGGATCGCCGTGCGATACATGTGCACGGCGATTCACAAGACTTCAATGGAAAAGCCCGAATGAAAGCAGCCTGGCCTCAGGCTGTGCCATCCAGCCCCATCTGCCAGAAATCAGCCTCCAGCCGCGAAGCCTGGCCAAAGATCTGTGCCAGCTCCACAAACCGCTGCTCGGTCATGCTCCGCGCCGCCAGTTCATCCAGGTGCTTGCGCGCCGCTGCCGCCACACCCTGATAAGCCTCGCCGGCGTACTCGCCAATCCACTCCCGGTACGGGTGGTCGCTCAAGTCCCCGATGCGCTCTGCCAACGTGCGGCCGATCTCGGCGTACCCGATCACGCACGGCGCCAACGCCGCATGCAGTTCAAGCAAATCACCTGCCGCGCCACAGTCGAGCACGTACCGGGTGTAAGCCACGGTCGCCTGGTGTTCCGGTGCCGCCTGGATGTCGGCCTGCGACAACCCCCAGCGCGCGCACAAGCGCAGGTGTAGCTCGGTCTCGTCGAGAATCGCCGCCAGGCCCGCCTGGGCAGCGCGGATATCCGCCGGCAGGCGGCTCTTGTAGGCGGCCAGTGCCCAGGCGCGGGCGAACTGGATGAGGAACAGGTAGTCCTGGATCAGGTAAGTACGGAAGGCTTCCTCCGGCAGCGTGCCCTCGCCCATCTGCCGCACGAAGTCGTGGTCGACATAGCTGCTCCACTGCCCGGAGGTAGCGGCCTTCAAGCGCTCGAAAATATCCATGCTCAAGCCTCCTCGGTGTAGACGGCGTCGAAGAAGGCAAGCTCCAGCGCCACGGTGCGGGCGTAGAAATCACTGGCCAATGCCGCTTCCTGTGGGCCGACCCTGTCCAGCTCGGCCTTCAGGAAGGCCACAAAATCGCAGAATGCCGGGTTGTCGTGCAGGGTGATCCATTCGGCGTAGACGAAGTTGGCAGGCAACGGCTTGGGGGCCTTGAGGGCCCAGTCCAGATACAGGCCTTCGGCAACGTTGAGCACGGCCAGTGCGGCAGCATAGGAACGGGTAGCGGCGGCCTCGCGCATGATGGCCTTGAAGCCGGCGGTAGGTGCAGTGTCTGCGGGCTCGGTGCGTTGCGCCGGGCTGACATCCAGGGCCTCGAACGCACGCAGGAAATAGGTGTTTTCGTCGCTGGAGATCATCCCTGCGAAGCGGCCGAAGCGCAGGCGGGCCTCAAAGGTGTCGGCCGTGGCGATCGCGGCGCCGAGCAAGGTCAGGAAGCTGTCGAGAAAGCGGTGGTCCTGGACCAGGTAGCGGACCATGATCGGGTCGGCCACGCTGCCCGCGCAAAGTTCGGTGACGAAGCGGTGGCCGACGGCGGCCGACCAGGTCGGTTGGTTCTGGCGTTGCAGGGTTTCGCTGAAGCGTTCGGTCATGGTGCTGCCCCCCTTGGGCATGACAGCGAGACCGTAGCGGCTGGGCATGATGTGGCCTCGCAATGAGGCCGGCAAAAAGGCAGGTCGGCAGTCCCATCCCTTCGCCGGCATGATCCGGATCAGGTTCGAAGGGTCACCGCGCTGCAGCTGCCAGCGGTTTCTCAGCCCGTTGCCGGGCTCCCCTTGGTGGGCAACAGGTATACAGCCCCAATCACCAATTGTCACCATTCCCATCACCGGAGTTGGGCCAGCCCTGCCCAGTTTCGGGGGCCTACACCCGGTCGTTGACACCCCATTATTTAGCGCGCCTCAGGCGCCACAAGGATTTGTATAACAAAGCATTACAGAAACGTCTGTTGGCACAGCCGTTGCTCAGGCCTTGAAAACCCGGCAATACGCCATTGATGGCCCATAGCCATTTAGCCGTGAGCGAGGCACCAGGCAATGAAAAACCCTGCCGTGATCCACCCCAACAGCCACGCCTTCAAATTGTCCGCCGTGACCGCGCTGATGCTCAGCCTCGGGCTGATCTCAGCCATGGCCTCCTCGCTGGATGATGTCAGCCAGCCACCGCCGACGGACCCGTCGCATTACGATGACCAACCGGCCGACCCAACCCCGGCGCTGCTCAACCTGTTCACCTTGCCCGAGGCCAACGAAGGATCGCTGGAACTGCAAAACGGGGTCTACGGCACTCGCGCGACCAACCGCGCCGACAACGTGCTGCCGCCTGCCTTGCAGACGTCACGCAATTACCCTACCAACGGCAAGCCGAGCCCGTTGTTCGGCGCCCAACCGTTCACCCAGCAACTGCTGCTGTTCGAGGAATTCGGCCCGGAGAAACTCGACCCCAACCTGCCACCGCCTACCCTGGCCTTCCCGGTCCCCACGCTGGGCGCAGCCCCTGCGCAAGACCCTGACGTGGTGGCCCGCAGCAGCCCCAACGGCAACGCCCTGGAAGCCTTCCTCAAGCAACCGGGCCTGTACCCGTTCCCGACCCAGTACGCCAACACCCTCGACCGCAACCCGTGGAAGGCGCAGATCGAGCTGTTCCTCAACCGCAACTCGGTCGGCTCGCCGGCAGAAGGCCGGCCGCCAGGAAAAGGCTGGTCGCACCAGCGCTGGAACGAGTTCTACCCCCAGGCGGCGTTCAAGACGGCGCAGGCCGGTGCACGCATCAACCAGGGGCTGCGTGACCGCAAGCAACTGCACAACTACGCCGCTGGCGAGTTCGCGCCGGGCGGGCTGTACTACCAGACCTCGGACATCCCGACCACCCTCGGCACCACCAAGGGCATCGACACTCGCTTCCACCCGAACTTCCCGCTGCAGAACCACAAATCGCTGTGGACCTTCGACGGCACCTTCCCGCCGAAGCTGCTGATGGTCCGCTATGGCCAGCCGGTGCTGATGCGCCACTACAACGCGCTGCCGATCGACCCGGCGGCCAACGCAGGCTTCGGCCTGCACACCATTTCCACCCACGAGCACAACGGTCACTCGCCTGCCGAAAGCGATGGTTTCGCCAACGCCTACTTCTTCCCTGGCCAGTACTATGACTACCGCTGGCCAATCCAGTTGGCGGGCTACGACACCATCAACACCCGTGCCGAAGACCCACGTGCCGCCTTCCCCTGCTCGCCGGGTGAAACCCTGTTCGTCAACGATGCCAACCCAGGGCTGAAGACCTGCGAGAACGGCAGCATCAAGATTCGTGGCGACTGGCACGAAACCATGAGTACCCACTGGTTCCACGACCACATGATGGATTTCACGGCGCAGAACGTCTACAAGGGCAATGCCGTGATGATGAACTACTACAGCGCCATCGACCGCGGCAACGAAGCACTGCAGGACGGCGTCAACCTGCGCTTCCCGAGCGGCTCGGCCATGCCGTGGGGCAACCGCGATTACGACGTCAACCTGGTAATCGCCGACAAGGCCTGGGATCAGAACGGCCAGCTGTGGTTCAACCCGTTCAACACCGACGGTTTCCTCGGTGACCAGGTGCTGGTCAACTGGCAGTACCAGCCCAAGCTCAAGGTGCGCGCGCGCAGCTACCGCTTCCGTATCCTCAATGGCTCGGTGTCGCGCTACTTCAAGTTTGCCGTGGTCCGCGAAGTGGCTGGCAACGGTGGCGAGTTCAAGGGCCCATCCGGCTCCAACGTGTCTTACGCCCGTGTGCCATTCCACATGATCGCCAACGACGGCAACATCATGGAACACGCCGTGCCGTTCGACGGCACCATGGACCTCAACGGCGACGGCAAGACCGACGACAACAACGGCATCCTGCCACTGCAAGGTATCGCCGAGCGTTACGACATCATCATCAACTTCGCCAAGAATGGCATCAAGGTCGGCGACAAGTTGTACTTCGTCAACATCATGGAGCATGAGACCGGCAAGGGCCCGAAACAGCCCATCTCACTGGCCGACGTGCTGTCCGAGAAGTACAAGGCGGTGATCAAGCAGACCAGCAATGGGCCTGAATGGGACAAAGGCGACCCAGTGGTCGGCAAGTTCATGCAACTGGTCGTACAGCCCTACAGCGGTACCGACGTCAGCATGGACCCGAGTGCCTATGAACCGGCCAAGCCGGGCAAGGCTGAAGGCCTGAAGATGATCCCGCTGACCATCGACCGCAATGCCGTGGCCGACCAGGCCAGGATCAAGGCCGCGCGGCACCGCGAGTTCACCTTCGGCCGCTCCGACGGTACCGACACCACCCCCTGGACCATCAAGACCGACGGTGGCTTCGGCTACAGCATGGACCCACGGCGCATCTCCGCCGCCCCGCAGCTGGCCAGCGAAGCAACCCAAGGTGGCTTCAGTGGCGACGGCACCCTGGAAGTCTGGAAGATCAAGAACGGCGGCAGCGGCTGGAGCCACCCGGTGCATGTGCACTTCGAGGAAGGCGTGGTCCTCAGCCGTGACGGCAAGGCCCCGCCGGAATGGGAAAAATGGGCGCGCAAGGACGTCTACCGCATCGGCCCGGATGCCGACTCCTCGAGCGAAGTGGAAATGGCCATTCACTTCCGTGAGTTCGCCGGTACCTACATGGAGCACTGCCACAACACCCAGCACGAAGACAACTCGATGCTGCTGCGCTGGGACATCGAACACCCGGGGCAATTCCAGGTGATGCCGACTCCACTGCCGGGTTGGGATGGCGTGCAATACATGGCCTCGGTGGGCCTGCCGACCTTCCGTACTGCCAGCAACAACAGCACGGACCCGGCCAACAAGCCGCCGGTAGCGGTGAACGACAGCGCCGCGACCACGGCGGGCAAACCGATCGTGATCAACGTACTGGCCAACGACACCGACCCTGAAGGCAACCTGCCGCTTACCGTCAAGGGCCTCAGCCAGCCGGATTCGGGCAAGGGCTCGGTCAGTACCGACGGCACCACCGTGACCTACACGCCACCGGCAACGGTCGACACCCCGTTCACCGCCAGCTTCAACTACACGGCGCGGGACGCCAAGGGCGCCGATTCGCTGAACCAGGCCACGGTCAGTGTCGCAGTGGGCCCCGCTGTGGTGGCGGACCAGATCGAGGTCAGCAGTGCCGTGGTGCAGGTGCGCAGCAACAACCGCTACACCTGGGACATTTCCGGCACCACCTCGGTGGCCAGCGGCAACAGCATCACGGTGACCGCAGCCACCACCGGTGGCCCGCTGAACCTGGGTACGGCGACGCTGACGGCGGCATCCAGCGGAGCGCGCTGGCGGTTGTCGGTGAGCACCACCGGCAACGGCCCGACGACACCGGCGACGATCACCGTGAAGTCGGCACTGGGCCAGAGCGTGACGGCGCCAATCAGCATCAAGTGATACGCGTCGCAATGGGGCCGCTTTGCGGCCCTTTCGCGACACAAGGCCGCTCCTACAGCGGCCCTCACCGCAACTCAGAGGACGTAAATCATGGCTCTGTCATGGCGTGTTCTACTTGCCCTCACCCTCTTCGCCGCCGGTACTCACTACTGGCCGATCAAGCCAGCACAGTCGGCACCCTCGGTCGAGGCCACCACACCGTGGGGCGCCAACTACTTCCCCAACACCCCGCTGGTGACCCAGGACGGAAAGAAGGTGCGGTTCTTCGACGACCTGATCAAGGACAAGGTGGTGGCGATCAACTTCATCTTCACCGGCTGCTCCGACTCCTGCCCGGTGGAAACCGCCCGCCTGCGCCAGGTACAGAAAATCCTCGGTGACCGGATCGGCAAGGACATTTTCCTCTACTCGATCAGCATCGACCCTTACAACGACACCCCCGCCACCCTCAAGCGCTACGCCGAGAAATTCGGCATCGGCCCCGGCTGGACCCTGCTCACCGGCGAACCAGACGATATCGAACAGCTGCGCCGGCGCCTGGGCCTGTATATCGAAGGC
This sequence comes from Pseudomonas putida, assembly GCF_002025705.1. Taxonomy (NCBI): domain Bacteria; kingdom Pseudomonadati; phylum Pseudomonadota; class Gammaproteobacteria; order Pseudomonadales; family Pseudomonadaceae; genus Pseudomonas; species Pseudomonas putida. The sequence goes on from NZ_CP018846.1 coordinate 2,811,767, forward strand.
CTGGAAAACGGCCGTTCCAAGGACCACAACCTGAGCCTGATCATCGGCAACCAGGCCACTGGCCGCTGGATGAAGGCCTCGCCCTTCGAAAGCCCGTACATCCTCGCCGACCGCCTGGGCAACAGCCTGCACAACTGGAAACAGGCCAGCGACATGGCGAACGACTACGCCAGTGCACCGGAAATTCGCCCGCCCAGCAGTGGCGAACAGATTTTCCGTACCCGCTGTTCCTCCTGCCACACCGTGGGCAACACCGAGCCCGGCCAACCCGGCATCGGCCCCGACCTGCTTGGCGTGACCCAGCAACGCGACCCCAGCTGGCTGATACGTTGGCTGAAAGAGCCGGACCAGATGCTGGCCGAGAAGGAGCCGCTGGCCACCCTGCTCTACGAACAGTACAACCGCCTGGCCATGCCCAACATGCGCCTGGGCGATACCGAGGTCACTGCGCTGATCACTTACCTGCAGGAAGAAACTTCACGCATACAGGCGCCCCTGGCTGACCGGGGAAAACCTTAGAGGCAATTAGCCACCAGTCATGAGGCTGTCATCTTTCTGTCGTATTTTTCGACCATCACCCAGGGTCGGGAATACCAGCAGTGATACGCCGTTCTCTCTCCTCCACAGGCCTCCTGCGCCTGTTGATCCTGATGCTCTGTGCAGCCACCCTGACCTTCCTCTGGGGGCTGCACGTCACCCAGAAAGCTGCCTCGCGCCAGGATGCGCTGGCGGCCAAGGCGGCCGAGCACCTGAACCTGGCCAGTATCGTTGCCGAGAGCCTGCGCCAGCTGGTCGACCGCGCCCAGGCCGTGGGCCGGGTGACCCAGGACGACATGAAGTCGCTGCGCCAGGGCAGCCTGAGCCTGGCCAGGCTGCTGGCCGAAGACCCGGTGTTCAAGCGCATGAGCCTGTACGACCGTCAGGGCCGGCTACTTTCCACCAGCCACAGCGATGAACCTGCAACACTGCCAAGCGACTGGCTGAAGCAATTGCAGGTGCATGTTGCCCACTATGGCTTCAAACCTTTCCTGCCGCGAGTCACACCAGACACCTCGGCGCCAACCATGCCCAACTGGCGCCTGCCATTCCTGCTGCCGTTGACCGACCTGCCAGGCCGCGAGATCGACAACATTCTCGTGGTGCAGCTCGATATCGGCTACCTGGCGGTGCTGTTCCAGCACATCGACCTCGGCCACAGCGGCCTGATGCGCCTGCTCCAGGACGATGGCCAGGAGCGCCTGCGCATCGACACCAGTGGCGTGGTGGTAGCAGGCGACAGCTTCGAGCCGGACATGGCTGATGCCGACGACGCCGCTGGGCAGTTGACCCAGTACGCTGCCGGGGTGCCTTACCAAAGCCTGTACCGGCGCGTGCCTGAGCGCGGCTTCAGCGTGGTGGTCAGCCAGCGCTATGACGAGATTCTTGCCCCTTCCGCGCTGGCCTTTTCGCGGCAGTTCTGGCTGAACCTGAGCATGACCCTGATGATCCTCGCCAGCCTGGCCTGGACTTTGCGCCTGCTGCGCAAGCGCCAGGAGGCGTTCTGCGCCCTGGAGCACGCACAGCAGGTCAACCAGCAATTGATCGGCCGCCTGGAGGACGAACACCGGCGCAGCAGCCACGCCGCCGCCACTGACCACCTCAGCGGCCTGCACAACCGCCGCCAGTTCGTCGAAGTCGCCGGGCAGGCGCTGACCCGGCAGCGCGGCAAGCGCCGCTTGATGGCGATCCTGTTCATCGACATGGACCGTTTCAAGTCGATCAACGACTCGCTCGGGCACAAGATTGGCGACCTCCTGCTGCAGGCCGTGGCCGGGCGCATCCAGCGTCTGCTCGAGCCTGGCGACGAAGCTTCACGCTTTGGCGGTGACGAATTCGTGGTGCTGCTGGCCGGCGAACGCAGCGAGGCACAGATCAACAGCTGGGTACACACGCTGGTGCAGAAGCTCTCGGCCACTTATGCCCTCGACGGCCAGGAGGTCAACACCAGCCCCAGTGTCGGCGTCAGCATCTGCCCGCGAGATGGCCAGGACATCGACAGCCTGATCCGCTGCGCCGATGCCGCCATGTACTCGGCGAAACAGGCCGGCCGTGCCCAGTACCGCTTCTTCGACCCCTCGCTGAACCTTTCCGACATCCAGGCCTTCACCCTTGAACAGGCCTTCGGCACGGCCCTGACCGAGCGCCAGTTCGTGCTGCACTACCAGCCACAGATCCGCCTCGATAGCCACCGTGTACTGGGCTATGAAGCCCTGGTGCGGTGGGATCACCCCGAATTCGGGCTGCTTTACCCGGACCGTTTCATCGGCCTGGCCGAACGCAGCGGTTTCATCATCGAGCTGGGCTGGGAAGTGTTGCGCCTGGCCTGCGAAGAACTGGCGCGCTGGGATGCTCAGGGCCGAGAGGCACGCCTGGCCGTCAATGTCTCGGCCATGCAGTTGCGCCAGGCCGACTTCAGCACCCGCCTGCTGGCCAAGCTGCAGCTGTACGGCATCAACCCACAGCGCCTGGAGCTGGAGATCACCGAAACCACCATCCTCGACCCCGAAGGCACAGCTGTCGATCACCTGCATCGCCTGCGCGCCGCCGGCCTGGGCATCAGCCTGGACGACTTCGGCCGTGGCTATGCGGGCTTCGCGCACCTGCAGTCACTACCGCTGAGCAAGCTGAAGATCGACCGCTCGCTGATCGCACCGCTGTCCAACAGCTACGACGACAGCCCGATCGTGTCCTCGACCATCATCCTGGCCAAGCGCCTGGGCCTGGAAGTGGTAGCCGAAGGCGTCGAAACCCGCGAGCAAGTGGTGTGCCTGAAGCTCGCCGGCTGCGATATCGCCCAGGGCTACCACTTCAGCCGGCCGCTGTCGCCAGCGCAGTTGCTTGAGTACCCGCCCTTCAACGGTATCGAGGAAAAGCCATGCGTATTGTGAAGAGCCTCGCCGGGCTGTTGCTGGGTAGTCTGTTGGCCAACACCGCGCTGGCCGATTGCACGCCACGCAGCCTGCGCCTGGCGGTGATCCCGATCAAGAGCAGCGAAGACATGGTCCGCGAACACCAACCGCTGCTGCAACGCCTGAGCCAGGCCGCTGGTGTGCCGGTGGAACTGGTGATTGCCGCCTCATACGAAGGTGTGGTCGATGCCATCGTCTCTGGCGGCGCCGATATCGCCCGGCTTGGGCCAGCGTCCTATGTGCTGGCCAACCGTCGCGCCCCCGGAATCGAGCCCTTCGCGACCTTCACCTTGAGTGCGGGCCCTTACACACCAGCCGGCAGCCATTACCAGGCACTGCTACTGACTCGTGGCGACAGGTTCGCAGACATCGAGCAACTGCGTGGCAAGCGCGTGGCCCTGAGCGACCCGGCCAGCACCTCGGGCAGCCTGGTGCCGAGCGTCGAGTTCCCGGCTGAAGTCGGCTCGCCCCTGCCGCAGTTCTTCGGCGCGCTGGTGTATGCCGGGACCCATGACAAGGCACTGGAAGCGCTGCTCGATGGCCGCGTGGATGCCGCCTTCGTCGCCAGCGAGCGGGCCGATGCCTACCTGGCGCGGCATGCCCTGAGCCCCGCTGCGCTCAAGGTGCAATGGCGCTCGCGGCCGATCTACTACGATCCCTATGTGTTCAGTGCCAGCCTGTGCCCGGCATTGAAGCAACGCATTCGCGCAGCGATGCTGGATGACCCCGACGCACTGGCAGCCTTTGTCGCCTCCCAGGATGCCAGCGGGCTGGTGCCGGTGAGCAAGGCCGAATATGCGCCGCTGCGGCGCATGATGGATGCCTCGTTGCCCCGCTGATCCAGTTTCCCCTACCCCGGCCTCTTCGCGGCTAAAGCCGCTCCGACAGGGTATGCGCAGTCCTTGTAGGAGCGGCTTTAGCCGCGAAGAGGCCGGGACAGGCGAACCAATTAGCTTTATCGTGTCACTGTCTCTCGCCAACCTGCCAACCATGACCGACATCGAGCGCTACGTCCGCGCCGCCACCCGCGACAACACCCGGCGCAGTTACCAGGCCGCCATCGAACACTTCGAGGCCCATTGGGGCGGGTTCCTGCCAGCCACGGCCGACAGCATCGCCCGCTATCTGGCCGACCACGCCGAACAGCATGCCGTCAGCACCCTGCGCCAACGCCTTGCCGCACTCAGCCAATGGCACATCAGCCAGGGTTTCCCCGACCCGACCAAGGCGCCGCTGGTGCGCCAGGTACTGCGCGGCATCCGCACCCTGCACCCGACGCCCCCGCGCCAGGCCGCCCCGCTATTGCTGCAGCACCTGCAAGCGGCCGTCGAACGCTTCGAGGCAGAAGCCACCCAGGCCCGCGCGTGCCACGACCTGCCAGCCCTGCGCCGTGCCCGGCGCGACACCGCCTTGCTGTTGCTGGGCTTCTGGCGCGGCTTTCGCGGCGATGAACTGGCGCGCCTGCGCGTGGAGCACATCCAGGCCGAGGCCGGCGTCGGCATTACTCTGTTTCTGCCGCGCAGCAAGGGCGACCGCGAAGCATTGGGCGTGCAGCACCGCACCCCGGCGCTGAAGACGCTGTGCCCGGTCAATGCGTATCTGCAGTGGCTCGAAGTGGCTGGCATCGCCCACGGGCCGGTATTTCGCAAGCTCGACCGCTGGGGCAACCTCAGTGACATGCCGCTCAACAGCAACAGCCTGGTCGGCCTGCTGCGGCGGATGCTGGAACGTGCCGGCGTGCCCGCTGCGCTGTACACCGGCCATTCCCTGCGCCGCGGCTTTGCCACCTGGGCAACCGCCAATGGCTGGGAGCTGAAGGCACTGATGAGCTACGTAGGCTGGAAAGACGCCAAGTCGGCATTGCGCTACATCGATGCTGCGCAACGCTTTGGCGAACTGGCGGTGTTACCGCCCAGCCAGGGACAGGCGCTCATTCCTTGAAGGCATAGCGGGCGATGCCACCCACCTCGGGGCGGATCGCGTAGAGGTCGCCGGCATCCGGGTAATGCCGCAACTGCGCCGGCGCCATGCCGACGCGCGCGGTAGTGATATACAGGGTATCCAGGTTCTCGCCACCAAAGCAGCAACTGGTCGGGCGTGGCACCGGCATCAACACCTGATCGACCAGGTGGCCATTGCGGTCGTAATGCAGCAGGCAGCTGCCATTGAACTGGCACACCCACAACCCGCCTTCGCGGTCCAGCGCGATACCGTCTGGCCGGCCCAGCTCGGCAGGCGTCTCGGCAAACAGGCTGACCTGCTCAAGCCGCCCTTCTGCCAGGTACTCGGCGCGGTAGATCTTGCACTCGACAGAGTCGACGAAGAACAGCGTCTGGCCATCGGCCGACCAGGCCAAACCATTGGGCAATGCCAGGCCGCAATGGATCACTTCGTCATTGAGCTCGCCATCGAAGCGGAACAGCGCCCCGGTCTTGCCGCTCGGGGCTTCGTCCATCAGGCCGGTGACAAAACGCCCCTGCGGGTCGCAGGCGCCATCGTTGAAGCGATAGGTCGAGCGCGGATGCACGGGTACCGAGTACTGGCGAATGCGCCCGGAAGCAAGGTCGAGCAGCACGGCACTGGCGTCTTCGGTGAAGATCAGGTTGCCGCGATCGGTCAGTGCCAGGGCGCCAATGCGTGCAGCCGACTCATACAGCCGCTCCACCTCGCCATTGGGCAGCAACCGATTGATACGCCCGCCGGTGATATCAACGAAGTACAACGCCCCTGTTTGCGCGTCCCAGACCGGGCTCTCACCAAGGTCGGTGCGGGTATTGGCAACCTTCACCGGTACGTAGTGGCATTCCTTGATGCGGCTCCAGCGTGCGGCCACCTCGGCCAGGCTCGAAGCCTGGACCCGCGCCAGGTCACGCGGGTAACTGACCCCGCTGTTCTCGTTGAAACGTGTAGCAGTGAACTGGCCGTTGCTGGCCCGCAGGATATAGCCGGTGTCGTGGCACAGGCCACTGGCAAGGTACAGCACCCCTGGCGTGACCCATTCGGGCTTGAGCTCTTCCGGTGCCTGGCTGACCCCCCACATGCGGGTCTTGGCCACGGGCGAGATGGCGTTGACCAGAATGCCGTGCTCCTGCCCTTCCATGCTCAGCGCATTCATGATGCCGACCTGGGCCATCTTGCCCGCCGCATAGGCGACCAGCCCCGGTTGCGCATAACGCTGGTACAGGGCACGGTCGGATGTGGTCAGGACGATGCGTGGTGCCGCTGAGCGTTTCAGGTGCGGCCAGGCATGCTTGGCCAGCCACACCGGCGCATGCACGCTGATGCCCAGGGCCCGGTCGAGAAATGCCTGTTCCTGAATCTCGATGCCCTGATAGTCCACCCAACCGGCGTTGTGAATGAGGATGTCCAACGCGCCGAAGCGTTCGATGGCCAGTTCCACCAGCTGCCGGCAGGCGTCTTCATTTTCCAGTTGGCCGATGTGCCCGGCAACGTCGAAGCCTCTGGCCCGCAAGGTTGCGAGTGCAGTGCTGACGGTCGTAGGGTCCTGCCCTTCACCTGAGCGATCGGTGCCCAGGTCACTGATGACGACCCGGGCACCACGGGCTGCAAGTGCCGTGGCGTAGTCCAGGCCAAGGCCCTGGGCAGCGCCCGTGACGATGGCGACCTTGCCCTTGAATGGGTCTGTAATTGGCATTGTAGAGCCCTTCCGATTCTCCTTTTTACGATAACAACAAAAAAATCAATGACTTAATATTAAAAGCATGCAACTTTGATATCTCTGAGATATCACTGTCCATTGGCACCGGCCAGACTCGACCTCGACGAAGGAACATGGAAAGGAACATGCAATGATCGAGACACGCTTGCTCAGGCAGTTCATTGCCGTCGCCGAGGAGCTGCATTTTCACAAGGCGGCCCTGCGCCTGCACATGGCGCAACCGCCCCTGAGCCAGGCGATCAGCCGGCTGGAAGAGAAGCTGGGGTTCAGCTTGTTCCTGCGCAACAAACGGGCGGTCAAGCTCACCGCCGCCGGCGCCGCGTTTCTGGAAACGGCCTACCGCACGCTCAAGGAACTGGAGCAAGGTATCGAGTACGCGCGCAACGTGTCGCAAGGTATCAGCGGCAAACTGACCATCACCGCCATTTCCATCGCCTATTACGAGTCGCTGCTCAGCACCCTGAAGAAGTTTCGCGAGGTCTACCCGAACGTGCGCCTGACCATTCGCGAAATGCCCTCGGCTTCCCAGGCCAAGGCATTGATGGCGGGTGAAGCGGATGTCGGTTTCATGCGCAAGCTGCCCGTATCGTCAGACACCCTCGAATCCCGCCTGATACTCAGCGAGCAGATCGTCATGGCCTTGCCGGCCAATCACCCCTGTGCGCGGCAGCCCGCGGTCGACCTGCGCGATTTTGCCGAAGCGGATTTCGTCTTCACCCCACAGGCGCTGGGCAGCGGCTATCACGGCCAACTGATCGCCTTGTGCGAGTCGGCCGGCTTCCACCCCCGGATCGTCCAGGAGGCCGCGCAGATCCACACCCTGGTGGGGCTGGTGGCATGCGGCTTCGGCGTCGCCCTGGTTCCGGAATCGATTGCCTACTCGACGCTGCGCGACCGCGTGCAGTTCCGCCCGATCCGGCCGATCAAGGGCCAGCCCACGCCGACCATGGGCCTGTACATGAACTGGAATACCGAGAATACCTCGCCGGCCTTGGGCAGCTTCATTGCCATGCTCGAGCAGGGTTCGCCGCAGCGCTTTGCCGACACCCTGCAAAGCCCGGTAATGCTTGAAGATTGCAGCGTATCAGCGCTGCTGCCTGGCGCATTGCCAGACACGGGCGATATCGCTGGCACGGTCCTGCAATAGCTGCGCAGCATTCGCGCACGCCTGCTCGAGGGTCATCGGCCCGTTGGCCAGGGCGAAGGCCGCGTCGATGCCATGGGCATAAAGCTGTTGGTAGCCTTCGCCCAAGGTCCCCGCCAGCACCACCACCGGCACCCCGTGGCGCTTGGCCACCCGCGCGACCCCCATGGGGGTTTTGCCGCGCAAGGTCTGGGCGTCGAAGCGCCCTTCACCGGTAATCACCAGGTCAGCGCCTTGCACCAACGCGTCCAGGCCGGCCAGCTCGGCGACCACTTCCACGCCTGGGCGAAAGCGCGCACCCATGAAGGCCTTGGCGGCAAAGCCCATGCCCCCTGCCGCACCGCAACCCGGGAAGTCGCGTACGTCTTCACCCAGCAACTGCGCACAGTGGTCGGCAAAATGGCCGAGGGCCTGGTCCAGTGCCTGCACCTGCTCGGGGGTGGCGCCCTTCTGGGGGCCGAAGATCGCCGAGGCGCCATTGGCGCCACACAGCGGGTTGTCGACATCGGCCGCCACCTCGACCTGCACCTCGGCCAGGCGTGGGTCCAGGCCACTGGCGTCGATACGGGCCAGCCGCGCCAAGGCCAGGCCGCCCTCTTCCAGCGCTTGCCCATCAGTATCCAGCAAGCGCAGGCCCAGGGCGCGCAGCATGCCGCTGCCGCCGTCGTTGGTGGCACTGCCGCCAATGGCCAAAACGATACGTTGCGCCCCGGCTGCCAGCGCGGCGGCAATCAGCTCGCCCGTGCCCCAGGTGCTGCTGCGGCAGGCATCGCGCTGGCCGCTGGGGACCAGCTGGATACCGCTGGCCTGGGCCATCTCGATCACCGCAGTGCGGCTTTCAGCAAGCCAGCCCCAGCCGGCCTCCACGCTTTGCCCCAACGGCCCACGCACGGTCTGGCGGCGCAGCTCGCCATGGCTGGCAGCGACGATCGCCTCCATGGTGCCCTCACCGCCATCGGCCATCGGGCATTCGACCAGTTCGGCAACGGGCAACGCGTCGGCCAGGCCAAGGGCGATGGCACGGGCAACACCGGCAGCGTCGAGGCTGTCCTTGAACGAATCGGGGGCGATGACGATTTTCATGGGGATTCTCCTGTCCTGATGACTGGCATGCTGACAGTTGTCTGGCGCGGCGGCCTCGGTCGGATGCACAAAAGGCCGGCGGCGTTGTTTGGGCAAATGCCTTTGCTGGCGGTCAATCGACCGGCAGCAGTTGCAGCCCCAGGTACAAGCTCAGCATGCCTTCCAGGCGCAACGGGTCTACTTCGCCCAGTTCAGCGATGCGCTCCAGGCGGTAGCGCAGGCTGTTGCGGTGGATGCCCAGGGCATCTGCACAGGCCTGACTCTGGCCATCGTGCGCGCACCAGGCGCGCAGCGTGGCCAGCAGCTGGCCGCTGGCATCCCGGGCGCGGATGCGCTGCAGCGGCTCCAGCAACTCGTCCAGGGCATCTTCGTTGCGATGGCGCCAGAGCAAGGCAGGCAAGCGGTAGCGGCTGAGGCTCAGCAGTTGCACTTTAGGCAGCACCTCACGGCCATAAGCCAGCAAGTCACGCACCCGTCGATAACCCCGGCGCAATTGCTCCAGGCTCTGCGCCGCACTGCCCAACGCCAGGCGCTCAACTTCCCAGCCATGGCGCTGCAGGCGTTCGATCAGGCGCGCCTCATCCAGCACCAGCCCCGCCGGCCGGCACCACAGCAGCGACTCGCGCGAAGGGCTAACGCACCAGCTTTCCGGATAGCGGCTCATCAGCCAGGCCGACAGCGTTTCGGCAGGCGGCCCGGAGTGCAGTTCGAACAGGCACGGCACCCGTGGCAACTGGGGTTTCAGGCCCAACTGCAGGGCCTCGTCCAGCAGCCGCGGCGAATCACCACTGCCACCCAGCAGCAACGCCAGCAAGTCGTCGCAGCGCTGGCGCCGCCACTGCTGCTCGACCTGCAGGTGGCGTTGCGCCAGGAGCATCTCGGCGGTCATCCGCACCAGCTCGCCATAGGTGCGCAGTTGCTGGGGGTCGCCGGTCAGGCCGAGCACGCCGATCAGGCGCCCGTCGAGCATCAAAGGCAGGTTCACCCCAGGCTGCACGCCCTTGAGGCATTTGGCCGCATCGACGTCCAGTTCGACCACCCGGCCATTGGCCAGGACCAGTTGCGCGCCTTCGTGCCGGGTGTTGATGCGCTCCGGCTCGCCACTGCCGAGGATCAGCCCCTGGCTGTCCATGACGTTGACGTTGCATGGCAGAATGGCCATCGCCCGATCGACGATATCCTGCGCCAGGTCATGGTCCAGTTCGAACATTCAGCGATCCTTAATCGTGTCAGCTTTTGTACGGCGGCACAGCGCCATGCACGATACGCTGTGCAAAAGCACAAAGACAGGCGCGTCGCACTCCCCGAGACTCGTCAGGGCGAGCGCCGGCACAGGCGACGCGGCGACAATCATAACAACAGAGATCCCGATCATGGCACACAGCCCCGCCCCTGACCAAGGCACCGATAGCACCCGCAACGCGCTGTACCGGCGCATCACCCTGCGGCTGATCCCGTTCATTTTCATCTGCTACCTGTTCAACTACCTGGACCGCGTCAACGTCGGCTTCGCCAAGCTGCAGATGCTCGATGCATTGAAGTTCAGCGAAACCGTGTATGGCCTTGGCGCCGGCATCTTCTTCATCGGCTACGTGCTCTGCGGCCTGCCGAGCAACCTGGCGCTCAACCGCTTCGGCCCGCGTCGCTGGATTGCGGCAATGATGATCGCCTGGGGCAGCCTGTCCACCTGCCTGCTGTTCGTCACTACCCCCGGCGAGTTCTACGCCCTGCGCCTGCTGACCGGCGCCGCCGAAGCAGGCTTCTTCCCCGGCGTGGTGCTGTACCTCTCGCGCTGGTTCCCGGCTGACCGCCGTGGCCGCATCATGGCGCTGTTCATGTCGGCAATCCCGGTGTCGGGCCTGCTCGGTGGGCCGTTCTCCGGCTGGATCCTCGAACACTTCTCCACCGGCCAGCATGGCCTGGCCGGCTGGCAGTGGATGTTCCTGATCCAGGGCCTGCCAACCGTGGCCCTCGGTGTGCTGGCCATCAAGCTGCTCAGCGACGGTTACCAGAAAGCCGCCTGGCTGAGCCCGGCCGAACGCCAGCTGATCGCCGCCGACCTCGAAGCCGACGCCGCCAGCAAGCCGAACACCACCGGCGACAGCGTAATGGCTGTGCTGACCAACCCGCTGATCTGGACCTTCGGTTTCGTCTACTTCTGCATCCAGAGCGGCGTGTACGCGATCAACTTCTGGCTGCCGTCGATCATCAAGAGCATGGGCTTCGACAACCCGCTGCTGATCGGCTGGCTGAGCGCCATTCCGTACCTGCTGGCCGGTGTGTTCATGATCCTTTGCGGCCGCTCGGCGGACCTGCGCAACGAGCGCCGCTGGCATCTTGTGGTACCGATGCTGATGGGCGCCGTCGGCCTGCTGATCGCGGTCAACTTCGCCGGCAACCCGACCATCGCCATCCTCGGCCTGTCGATCGCCACCATGGGCGCCCTCACCGGCTTGCCGATGTTCTGGCCGATGCCGACCGCGCTGCTCAGCGCCAGTGCCGCAGTGGCTGGCCTGGCGATCATCAACTCGGTGGGCCAGATGGCCGGTTTCCTCAGCCCGTACCTGGTCGGCTTTATCAAGGACCAGACCGGTTCGACCGATGCGGCGCTGTATTCGCTGGCCGCGTTGATCGTGCTGGGTAGCCTGGTGGCCTTGCGGGTTACCCGGGCCGGTGCATTGAGTGCTGCCCGCAACCATTGAAGCATTCGCGGCGGTTCGGGGTACCGAACCGCCGCGATAGCAGCAAAAACACGCAAAACGCCGTACCCCCACCGATCGTCAGATCAACGAACACCCCTCCCACCTCAGGCGTCAAATGGTTCCAAAGGCCCCCCTTTGGAGAAGCCCCATGACCCAGCACGCCGTGGCCCGCCTCGATCAGCTCGCCCCCAAACGCCCCTTGCGCGTCCAGGCCGGCAACGAAGAAATGATCCTCATCCGCCAGGGCGATCAGGTGCACGCCTACCAGGGCAACTGCCCGCATGAAGGCGCCCCACTGGAAGAAGGCGTGATCTGCGGCGGCCTGCTGGTTTGCCCCTGGCACAAGGCCGCGTTTGCCGTCGATGAGGGTGCGGTGTGTGAACCACCAGCGCTGACTGACCTTCGCAGGTACAGGGCGTGGGTAAAAGATGGTGAGGTGTGGGTCGATGATCAGCCGATGCCGAAAAGCGAGCCACCTCGGCATAGCGATGCCCGTACCTTTGTGGTGATCGGTGCCGGTGCGGCCGGCTCGGCGGCAGTCGCCACGCTGCTCGACCACGGTTTTGGCGGGCACCTGATCTGGCTCGATCAAGAGCGGCAACCGGCCTACGACCGCACCGCCTTGAGCAAATTCGTCATCGCCGGGGAGATGGCGCCCGACGAGGTGTCAGCCTTGCTCGAGCCCGACCAGCTACGCAGAGGCCATCTGGACCGGCGCTTCGGAAAGGTCCTTGCACTGGACGCGAAAAAGCGCCAGATCACCCTCGCCGATGGGCACCACATCGAATACGACGCCGCCCTCCTGGCCACTGGCGGCAAGCCACTGCGCCCGGCACTGCCAGGCGTCGACCTGCCCGGCATCATGACCCTGCGCTCGCGCGAAGATGCCGCACGCCTGCTCGATGCTGCCGAACCCGGGCAGCCCGTGGTAATCGTCGGTGACGGTTTCATCGGCCTGGAAGCTGCCTCGGCGCTGCGCAAATATGGCGCAGAGGTGCATGTGGTCACCCGACACGAAGTGCCTTTGGCCAAACAGCTGGGTGAGCGCATCGGGCGTTCCATTCGCCAGCTGCATGAACGCAAGGGCGTGGTGTTCCATGGCCCGACCGAGGTCGAGCGTTTCCTGGGTGAAGACAAGGTCGAGGCCGTGCAACTGGCCAATGGCGAAAAGCTGCTGACGCCTCTGGTGCTGCTGGGTACCGGTGTAAAGCCGGCCACTGCCTTCGTGCAAGGCGTGCAACTGGCCAAAGACCAGTCGTTGCCGGTGGATGCCGAACTGCATGCGGCGGATGGCCTGTGGGCTGCGGGCGATATCGCCACCTTCCCCCACGCCGGGCACCCGGTGCGCATCGAGCACTGGCGCCTGGCCCAGCAACACGGGGTGATCGCGGCGGCCAACATGTTGGGCGAGCAACGCCGCTACAACGATGTACCGTTCTTTTGGACCTACCAACACGGGCGCACCTACGAGGTGCTGGGGCATGCGCGTGACTGGGACCGCATCGAGTTTGTCGGCGAACCGGAGAAAGGCGATTTCATTGCCTTGCAGTGCATTGGCGATCAGGTCGAGGCGGTGATTGCCAAGGGTTACTCGGATGCCATGGCGATGTTGTCACAACGAATGAAGAGGCCGTTGAGCCGGGCCGAAGCGCTCAACCTGATCAGTTGAACGATTCGACCTTTTTCCAGACGAGCATTTGTTGCACTGGCTAATCTGCTGCGTTCAGCAGGCAATGATCACGTTGCGGCGGCTCCCAACGTGATCACAGGTAGCTTGCACATGTGGGCCTGGATCGGTGAAACCCGGCTTCGCTGGATCCCAATCTCCGTGGTTCCATTTTGAACTGTGAAGTACCATGCAACTCGAGGTTGGGTGCCTGACACGTGAGGGACCGTTCGCATTCTGAGGGCCAAATGAGTAAACCAGCACAGACGCCTGGCTTGGCGCTGGAATGTCGGCCTCAGAACTGGTCAAAGCAGCACCGTGATGAGGAACGACCAAAGCCTTTACCGGACTGGTCTTGAGATGACTGAAAAATCGGTAATCGCAGTCACCTGTCAAAACGATACTGTAAGACTGACCTGCATCAGTGGTGGCCTCAATTGCCAGCACCAGGCCGCTGTCATTTCTCCGACTGCCACTCCCCCGAGTAACTTTCAATACTTTTCCATTATGTAAAACAAGGCGCTCTACAGTCGTGGAAGTGTCGGTCAGCAAGACTACCCTGCCATTGTTTTTCTTGATGGTTTCGGAAAAGGCAACGTGCTTCGGCCCCACCACCTGATCCGGTGCGATCCACGTTTTACCCAGCAATCCCAAGTTGGGATGAAGGGTTGCTCCGACCCAGTGATCCTGGTCCCAATGCGATAAAACTATCGCTTTGGCTTCGCCGGGATCCAACACTATCTGGCTTGGGCGCGTGTGTTGGTTGCTGTAGACGCCACCACCGGTATCGAAATATAAAGTAGGCCGCAATGGTCCGCCATTCACCGGATCTCTTTTTAGCAGTCCATTAGCATTGCCTTGCCCTACATCGAATACAACCACTTCTTCGCAGGCAACCTCTCTCAGGAGATCCATTTCGGGCTGTTCCAACCAGGCTTGCCGCTCTCCGACCAGACGAAAAACCTCGTCCAGCCTTTGGTCATGTACCGTCGACACTTCCATCTTAAGGCTTTCGGAATCCGACGATAGTGTTCGATAGATCTTTGTATGGTGTGAAATTTTGGAATTAGACTGCGTCAAGAGAAACCATTGCCCCTCATCCGGGGAAGGAGGACAGTCATTGACTCGATAATGCTTGTAGCACCTCCATCGCCCCCAGCATTGTTCACGTTCGATGCAAGCATGGCGCCACCCAGCAAACATATCACGCATGTAATTGGTCAGTGGCCTGAAAGAGCACGCGGTGTCCAGTCGCACACTGATTTCTGCATGAAACAGGGGCATGCGTTCAAAGTCGATAGTTACATCATTACGATGCCGTTCAAACCAATCACGGTCCACCATGTCAAAACTCACCCGGGCGAGCTTTCCACGCCGACTTATCTCTATGTCATCGATGCGGGCATACGCAGCCTGCGGCAAAGGCGGCAACTCAGCATTTTCATGAGTGGTGAAGTGAGGATTCATTGGCGGCTGTCCCTGTCGCATTTCATTCAAAGCGGCAAATGTTCACACAGTCAATTCTCTATTGCCACCGTCACTTTTCCAGCTGAAACGCCATGGCCTGGCTTCCAAACGGGTGACGTAGTGTGTAAAAGCTGAAGGACCTCTCTGCTCAAAGGATCTCGATCATGCAGTACCGTCCCCTTGGCCATTCCGGCCTGCAAGTCTCCGCCCTGACCTTGGGTAGCATGATGTTCGGCGAGCAGACCAGCACCGAGGATGCGCTGCGGATCATCGACAAGGCCTGGGACCAGGGCATCAACTTCATCGATACCGCCGACGTCTACAATGCCGGCCGCTCCGAAGAGATCGTCGGCGAAGCGGTGGCGCGCCATCGCCAGGACTGGGTCGTTGCCTCCAAGGTCGGCATGGGGCCGACCGATGGCCTGCCCAACCGCAGCGGGTTGTCGCGCAAGCACATCTTCAATGGCATCGATGCCACGCTGACGCGCATGCACCTGGACTACCTGGACATTTACTACCTGCACCGCGAAGACCACAAGGTGCCGCTGGAAGAGACCGTGCGCGCCATCGGCGACCTGCTGCAGCAAGGCAAGATCCGCTACTGGGGGGTGTCCAACTATCGCGGCTGGCGCATTGCCGAGATCTGCAACATCGCCGAGCGCCTGGGGGTGGCCAAACCGGTGGTGAGCCAGCCGCTGTACAACATCGTCAACCGCCAGGCGGAACCTGAGCAGATGACCGCCGCCGCGTATCACGGCCTGGGCGTGGTGCCGTTCAGCCCACTGGCCCGTGGCGTGCTCAGCGGCAAGTATGCGCCGGGTGCCGAGCCCGAGGCCGGCAGCCGCGCGGCGCGCCAGGACAAACGCATCATGGAAGTGGAATGGCGCCAGGAGTCGCTGGCCATTGCCCGGCAGCTGCAGGATTACGTGCAGGCCAAGGGCGTGGGGCTGGTCGAGTTCGCCATTGCCTGGGTGCTGAATAGCCAGCTGGTGAGTTCGGCCATCGTCGGGCCGCGCACCGAGGCGCAGTGGGATACCTATGGCGGGGCGCTGGAGGTGAAGATCACGGCGCAAGACGAGGCGTTCATCGATTCGCTGGTGACACCGGGGCATGCGTCGACGCCAGGGTTCAATGATGTGGCGCATTTTGTCAGCGGGCGGTTGGCTCGTCGCTGAGCGTTCTCCTGCACTGGCCTCTTCGCGGGCAAGCCCGCTCCCACAGGGTCACCACCCTCTTCAAGGCAGCGATACCCCGGCGGGAGCGGGCTTGCCCGCGAAGAGGCCAGTGCAGGCAAAAGCCATTAGGGAGCTCTGCGCCGGGGTCTCGGTCCCCCCTTTCCCCAATCATCCCGGTATCGTTCGCGCCATTGGTTTTTCCACCTTTGGAGCAGCAATGAAACTCTTGCAACCCCTGCAGATCGGACCCCTGACCCTGCCCAACCGCGTGTTCATGGCCCCGCTCACCCGCCTGCGCAGCCTCGAACCTGGCGATGTACCTACACCGATGATGGCCGAGTACTACCGCCAGCGCGCCAGCGCCGGCCTGATCATCACCGAAGCCACGCAGATCTCCTTCCAGGCCAAGGGTTATTCCGGCTCGCCAGGCATTCACAGCGCCGAACAGATCGCCGCCTGGCAAGTGGTCAACCAGGGCATCCACGCCGAAGGCGGCCACAGCGCCGTGCAGGTCTGGCACACCGGTCGCGTTTCGCACACCTCGCTGCAACCCGACGGTGAAGCACCGGTTGCGCCGTCGGCCCTGCCGGCCAACGCCCGCACTACCCTGCGCGACGAACAAGGCAACCTGGTGCGGGTGGAAACTTCCGCTCCCCGTGCCCTGGGCGAAGACGAGATTGCCGCGATCGTTGCCGACTTCGGCCAGGCTGCTGCCAACGCCCGTGAGGCCGGTTTCGACTTCATCGAACTGCATGCCGCCCACGGCTACTTGCTGCACCAGTTCCTTACCCCGAGCGCCAACCAGCGCGAAGACCGTTACGGCGGCAGCGTCGAGAACCGTGCGCGTATCGTGCTCGAAGCCGTGGACGCGGCGATCGCCAGCTGGAGCGCTGATCGCATTGGTATCCGTGTGTTCCCGCTGGGTGGCTTCAATGGCGTGGACAACGGCGAAGACCAGGAAGCTGCCGGCTTGTACCTGATCAAGGAACTGGCCAAGCGCAACCTCGCCTACCTGCACCTGTCCGAGCCGGACTGGGCGGGTGGCAAGCCGCTGCGCGATTCATTCCGTGAGCAGATTCGGGCAGCCTACCCCGGCGTGATCATCGCGGCGGGCGCCTATACCGCCGAGAAAGGCGAAGACCTGATCGGTCGTGGGCTGATCGATGCCGTTGCCTTTGGGCGCAGCTACATCGCCAACCCGGACCTGGTGGAGCGGCTGCGGGTGCAGGCGCCGTTGAACGAGCATCGTGCGCAGTTCGACTATGCCAACGGGCCTGAGGGGTATACGGATTATCCGTTCCTGAAGCAGGCCTGAGGGATCGACGCGAGATATTCAGCGCCTTTGAGATCGAGCGCCGCCCGCGCGGCGCATCGCGGATGAATCCGCTCCTACATTTGTTGCAACGTGGCCATGCCTGTGAGGCCATGGTTGTCAGCCTTGTTTGCAATACTCAAGACATGCACCAAGGCTGGCGACCATGGCGTAACAGGTTCGGCACGTTGCAACAAATGTAGGAGCGGATTCATCCGCGATGCGCCGCGCGGGCGGCGCGCGATTTACGCACCACCACAACCCCAAGCCCTACTCCAATTCAGCCAAAGCCCGCGCCGCATAAGCATGCGAGCGCAACCGCGCCAGCGGATCATGGATCCGGCAGTCGATCATCAGCTCATCCGCGCCGGTCTGCTCGATCAGCGACCGCAGCCCCTCACGCACCCGCTCTGGCCCACCGGCAATGCTGCAGGCCATCACCTGCTCCAGTACCGCCCGCTCGTGTCCGGGCAGGCTCTGCACATACCCTTCCTGCGGCTTGGGCAACAAGCCAAAACGCCCGACGTGCAAGTCCAGCATCCACTTGCGGTGCGAGCTGGCCTGGTAATCCGCTTCGGCGTCGCTGTCGGCGGCGAACAGGTTCACGCCTACCATCACATACGGCTTGGCCAGTTGCGCCGAAGGCTGGAAGTTCGCCCGATAATGGGCAATCGCCTGCAGCAGGTAACGCGGCGCGAAGTGCGAAGCAAAGGCGTAAGGCAACCCCAGCTTCGCTGCAAGGTCGGCACCGAACAGGCTGGAGCCGAGGATCCACACCGGTACCTCGTGCGCCCCCGGTACGCCGCGGACCTGGCGCTTGCCGTTGTCGGCCAGGTAGTCGCGCAGCTCGGCGATGTCCTGGCTGAAGTCGCGCTCCGGTGCAGCACCACGCAAGGCCCGCACGGTCGGCCCGGAGGTGCCGGGCGCGCGCCCCAGGCCGAGATCGATACGGCCCGGGTGCAAGGTGTCGAGGGTGCCGAACTGCTCGGCAACTACCAGCGGTGCGTGGTTGGGCAGCATGATGCCGCCGGCACCGACGCGAATATGCTGGGTGGCATTGGCGATTTCGTTGATCACCAACGCGGTGGCGGCCGAACCGATGCCGGGCATGTCGTGGTGCTCGGCGGTCCAGTAGCGGCGGTAGTCATGCTGCTCGACATGGCGAGCGAGCTGGCGGGATTCTTCGATCGCGTCGGCGAAGGTCTTGCCTTCGCCAATCATGACCAGATCCAGTACGGACAGTGCAGTCATGGGGTCTCCAGATGGATTATCAGTGACGCCAGTGTCTGCGCTGCTACACCAGCGATAAACCCGAAATCAGGCCCCACATACGGGCCTGGCAGTCCCCAATCAGTCCTCCCAGGGCACTCCCTGCTCCCAGCTCGCCACCAGAAGGTCGATGAACCCGCGTACCCTTGGCGACAGGTGCCGCTTGCTCGGGTAAACCACGCGGATCGGATCGGCTGGCGGCCGGTAGCCGTGCAACACCTCCACCAACGTGCCTGCGCGCAGGTCGTTGCCGGTGATGTAGGTTGGCAGGTGAATCAGGCCGAAACCGGCCCGTGCGCCGTCGAGCATTGCCTCGGAACTGTCGATGTTCAACCGCCCGGGCTCCTCGCACAGGTGCAGCCCTTCGGCGGTATGGAAGCGCCAGGGCATCGACTTCTCGCCAGCCAGGAAGGTGATCTTGTCATGCCCGTAAAGGGCCGCTGGTGCCTGCGGCACGCCGTGCTGACCGAGGTATTCGGGCGAGGCGCAGGTGACGAACTGCTGCCAGGCGACCGTGCGGGTCAACAGCTGCGAATCTTCCTTGGGCGCGCCGATGCGCACGGCAACGTCGACGCCCTCCTCGACCAGGTCGACGAAACGGTCAGTGAAACGAATGTCTGCCCGTAGGTCTGGCCACTGCTTGAGGTAGGCATCGAGAATCGGCAGTACATGACGCTGGCCGAGCGACAGCGGTGCGGTGAGGCGCAAGGTGCCGGTGGGTTTGCCACGGCGCTGCGCCATGGTGCTTTCCACCTCATCCAGGTCGTCGAGAATCTGCCGCCAGCGCTCGAAGGCCACCAGGCCCTCATCGGTCAGGCTCAGCTTGCGCGTGGTGCGGTTTAGCAGGCGCACCGCCATGCGCGCTTCCAGCCGGGCGATGCTCTTGCCAACCGCCGAGCGGGTCAGGCCCAGGCTGGCCGCCGCGGCGGTGAAGCTGCCGGCCTTCACGGCACTGACGAAGGCGGCGATGTCGCCGAAGCGGTTGGGTTCCATGGCGGGTTCCTGGGCATACTGAAGGCCGGCTTAAATGGGTGCGAATCGCAGTATTGCAAGGGCATGCGCTCAACGCTCGCTCCAGGCGGCCAATGGCAATGGCGGTTGCTGGTCGAGGATGCGCCGCCAGATCAATGCCAGGTCACCGTTTTGCAGCATCGCTCCGATACCAGCGCCGGCCCCGCGGCTTGGCGTATCGGCAACCCACTGCCCCTGGCTATCGCGATGGGCCATGTTGAAACGGAAGGTGTAGTTGCCGGGGATGCCCATGCGCAGGTCCGTGACCACCAGCTGGTCGCCGACCACGTCATAGCGCAGCCAGCCTCCGGTAAACCAGCGCAGGCGTTCGAGCAGAGGCGCATCCTGCAGGGCATTGCCCGCCTCCAGGTTCAGTGGCAGGCGCTGCATTTCCGGTGGTTCGCGGTCAAAGGTGCTGCTGATGCCTTCGTAATAGAAGCCATCCGTGGTCTTGGCCAGCACCCGCCAGACCAGGCTGTTGAACGCGATTGGCACGGCACGTACCTCGCTTGCCTGGATGCCTTGCTGCTCGAGCGCCAGTTGAAAACGCTGCTCGGCGGCGATGCGCCCGGCCAGACCAAACCCCAGGTAGGCTGTGCTGAACACCAGCGCCAGGCTCAACACCTGCACGGCTCTCGCCTTCAACCCTTTGAAGGCGGCGTACAGGACAGCCAGCAACAGCGGCACGGTATACACAGGGTCGATGATGAACACTGCCGCCCAGCTCAGCGGGGTGAACTGCAGCGGCCAGAACAGCTGAGTGCCGTAGACCGTGAACGTATCGAGGATGGGGTGGGTCACCAGTACCAGCCAGAACGCCAGGAACAGCCGCGCCAGGGTATACCCTTTGTCGGGCCACCGCGTTCGGGCAAGCGGGTTGACCAACAAGGCCAGCAACAAGGCCAGCCCGGTGAGGACGAAGATCGAATGGGAGAAACCGCGATGGTAGGTCATCTGCGACACCGGGTCGGCGTAGCGAATGACCACGTCGAGGTCCGGCACGGTGCCCAGTGCAGCGCCATAGATGAGCGAGCGGCGGCCCTGGATGCGGCCGAGCACCGTGCCTTGCAGCGCAGCACCGAGCACGGCTTGGGTGATGGAGTCCAATGTCAGGCTTCCTCAATGACAATTGAGGAAACCTAACCCCCGATACCTGGGTGGCGCAATCTCTGCTGTGTGACAACAAATGGCCGGTAATGCCTTAGAACAGTTGCCAGGTGTACACCAGGGTCAACCGGTTCTCGTCGATGTCACTGCGGTAGTTGGACCGCGCCATGGCATTCCTCACCCTGATACCCAGCCCCTTGAGCACGCCACTCTGCACGGCATAGCCAAGATCCAGATCGCGTTCACGGTCCTTGCCCTCGTACCCCTGGCCCGTGTCGACATTGTTGCCGGTGATGTAGCGTACCGTTGCCGTCAACCCTGGCACGCCCATCGCCGCGAAGTTGTAGTCATAACGCACCTGGTACGAGCGCTCGTCGGTATAGGCGAACTCATAGGTCGGCACTTCATTGCCCAACGGCGAGATATTGGCGAACACCCGTGGGAACGGGCTGTCGCCATAGATGCCCTGGTAGCCGGCGTGGAAGCTGTGGCCGCCATGCCGGGCGGTGAACATCGAGAAGAACGCCTGGTTGTCGATCCGGCCCAGCAGCGCATCGCCATCCTCGCGGGCGGTGAAATAGCCAAGGTTGGCGCTCAGCACCCAGTCCCCCACTGGTTTGCTGTGCTTCAGGCCAACGAACCCCTGGTGGTAGATGTCCTCAAGCTGCCCGTACCAGAGGCTGACGCTGCTCTGGTTGGCATTGAACGCATAGTCGCCGCCCACATAGTTGAAGGCATCGCTCTCGGCCTGGCGCTGGGGCACGTGGCCAAGCATGGCGTTCATCTTGCCGTCGCCGCCCTCGTTGCGCAGGTGCGTGCTGGTCAGGTGCCCGGCCTGCACGGTCAGCCCGTCGATTTCCGCCGAGCTGATGCTGGTGCCCTGATAGGTCGGCGGCAGCAGGCGGATATCGCTGAAGGTCAGTACCGGCAGGTTGGGTTGCAATTCGCCCACGCGCAGTTCGGTCTTCGACAGCCTGGCCTTGAGCGTGGGTGCGATGCGGCTGTACTCGTCGGCTGCGCGGCCATCACCGTGCACCGGCAGCAAACCGGTGTTGACCCGGTCCGGGCTGCTGTCGAGCTTGATGCCGAGCAGCCCCAGGGCATCGACGCCAAAGCCAACCGGGCCCGGCGTGTAGCCGGACTTGAAGTCGAGGATGAAGCCTTGGGCCCATTCCTCGGCCTTGGACTGCTGGTTGGCACCGACGATATCGGAAAAGTCACGGCTGAAGTAGTAATTGCGGGCGCTGAGGCTGGCTTTGGCATCCTCGAAGAAACCGCCTTCGGCGGCGAGCAAGGAAGGGCTGAGCAAAGTCAGCCCGATGGCAACGCAAGGGATGTGGTTCATTCCGAAGCTCTCTTGATCTTGTTGTTATGGATAAAGCGCGGGGGAACACGGGTTTCAGGGCGTGCGGCGCAGCACCTCCCTGGGTTGCGGGCGACGCAGGCGCAGCAGCGCATGGGCCAGCAGGCCGAACAGCAGCCCCCAGAACGCCGCCGACAGGCCAAGGAAAGACACCCCCGAAGCGGTGACCAGGAAGGTGAACAGCCCGGCATCGCGTTCGCTGGGTTCGGCCAGGCTGCGCGCCAGGGCCTCGCTGATTGCGCCGTACAGGGCAAGGCCGGCCAGCGCGGCAATCAATGCCGCCGGGAACGCGGCAAACAACGACATCAACGTTGCCCCGGCAATCCCCAGCAGCAGGTACACCGCGCTGCCCGCGACGGCCGCAACGTAGCGCCGGCGCGGGCTTTCATGGGCTTCAGGGCCGGTGCACAGGCTGGCGGTGACGGCTGCGAGGTTCAGGCCATGGCAACCGAACGGCGCAAGCAGCGCACCGGCCAGCGCGCTGGCGCTGATCAACGGGCTGGCCGGCGTGCCGTAACCGGCGTTGCGCAGCACGGCCATGCCCGGCATGAACTGCCCCGTCAGTGCGACCAGCACCATGGGCAGCGCCAGGCTGAAGGTTGCCGCCAGGCTGAATTGCGGGGTGATCCACTGTGGCGAAGCCAGCTCCAGCACCAGCGCCTCGCTGCGAAAGGCACCGCTGGCCAAGGTCACCACGGCGCCTGCACACAGCACAGCGGCCACGGCGTACCGCGGTTGCAGCCTGCGCATCAGCAAGTAGGTGGTGAACATGGCCAGGACCAGCACGGGCTGCACCGGCAGTGCCCGGAAAACCTCGGTACCGAAGCTGAAAAGAATACCGGCCTGCATGCCGGCCGCAATGGAGCCTGGCAGGCGCGCAATGATGCGGTCAAAGGCCCCGCTGATGCCAATCAGCAGCAGGACCAGGTTGGCCACCAGGTACGCACCCACCGCCTGCTCCAGGCCCAGATGCGGCAAGGCGGTGACCAGCAGCGCCGAACCCGGGATCGACCAGGCGATCACCACCGGCACCCGATAATGCAGGCTGAGCACGGCGCCGAGCACGGCACTGCCCATGGACACGGCCCAGACCCAGGACGACAGCATGCCGTGGGACAGGCCGGCGGCTTCGGCGGCATGGAAGATGATCACCAGCGGGCCGGCGTAGGAAATCAGGGTCGCGATGCAGCCGGCGACCAGGGCTGACAGGGAGCAGTCCTTGAGCAGGGTTTTCATGGGATTTCTCGCAAGGCTCAGGCCGGCCTTGGTGGCAGGCTCTTGTTCTGTGTTGCTTCCTTCGCGGGTGAATCGGGGCGCCGAACCGCCGCTCCCACAGGGATGGCGCACATCCATAGGTTTGTGGTGATCCTGTGGGAGCGGGCTTGCCCGCGAAGAAGCCAGCGCGGTGTATCAGGCTTCCTGAAGTGCCCGAGGACGCCCGCTGCGGTGCTCATCCTCGGTTGCAAGGGCTTTCTGCAACTGGAAGTCGAACTTCAACTCGGCATGGCGGCCTTCAGCCCCTTCATGGAACACCACCTCACCCACCAGCCCGTCACGCGTGGCATAGGCAAAGTCATCCCACAGGTACTTGTCCCCGGCCAGGTTGATCTGCGTGGTCAGGTGGCGGTGGCCGGGTGCCGAAATGAAGAAGTGCACATGGGCCGGGCGCTGGCCGTGACGGCCGAGCAGGTCCAGGCACTCCTGGGTCGGGCCCTGCGGGTCGCAGCCATAGCCCGACGGCACGATGGAGCGGGCGCGGTAGCGGCCTTCGGCATCGGTGACGATGCGCCGGCGCAGGTTGTACTCTGACTGGCTTTGATCGAAGAACGAGTAAGTGCCACGCGTGTTGGCATGCCACAGGTCGACGATGGCCCCGGCCAGCGGCTGGCCCTGAGGGTCGAACACCTGGCCTTCGAGGAACATGACGGTAGCCACGCCCTCCTCGCTGCCGTCGTCCATGCGCACTTCACCCTGGGCGAGCGGCGCGCCGGCCACATACAGCGGGCCTTCGATGGTGCGCGGGGTGCCGCCGCTCAAGCCGGCTTCGGCGTCCTTGGCATCCTGCAGCAGGTCGATGAAGTGCTCGATGCCCAGGCCCGCCACCAGCAGCCCGGCTTCACCGCGCCCGCCGAGACGGTTGAGGTAGTCGACGGCGTGCCAGAACTCGTCCTCGGTGATTTCCAGGTCCTCGATCAGGCGTGCGGTGTCCTGCAGCACGCGCTGAATGATGCGTTTCAGGCGCGGGCTACCCTCGTCATTGGCAAAGCCGGCGGCTTCTTCGAAGAACTTCTGGATATCGGCAGTGTGGGAAATCTTCACGGTCATGATGGTTACCTCATCTTGTTCTTGTGCAAAAGGCTGGGATCAGCGGTCGTCGCTGTGGATCGACGAGGGGTGGCGGCACAGGCCGTCGACCTCGATGTCCATGTACGGGAACAGCGGCAGCTGCATCAGGGTGTCGTGCAGCGCCTCGACGCTGGGCACGTCGAACACGCTGTAGTTGGCGTAGTGCCCGGCGATGCGCCACAGGTGGCGCCAGGTGCCCTCGCGCTGCAGGCGCTGAGCCAGTTCCTTCTCGTCGGCCTTCAGTTGCGCGGCCTTGGCCGGGTCCATGTCGACCGGCAGTTTCACGGTCATCTTCACGTGGAACAGCATGCTGCTTTCTCCTGTCTTGCAAATGTCCAAAGGCGTGCACGGCTTCTTGTAGGAGCGGCTTCAGCCGCGAACCTGTGGGAGCGGGCTTGCCCGCGAACACGGGCGAAGCCCGTGCCATCCACCGAGTTGCCTGTTTCGCGGGCAAGCCCGCTCCCACAGTGTGGGGTGTGTTTCTCAGCGGCGGGCAAAGCGCGCCAGGCGTTGTTCGTCAAGAGTCAGCCCCAGGCCCGGGGTGCGTGGCACGTGCAACTGGAAGTCGTGGTACTGCGGCGGCTCATTGACGATCTCTTCGGTCAGCAGCAGTGGCCCGAACAGCTCGGTGCCCCAGGTCAGCTGGCGCAGGGTGAGGAAGGCATGGGCCGACGCCAGGGTGCCGATCGAGCCTTCGAGCATGGTCCCGCCGTACAGGGCGATGCCCGCCGCTTCGGCGATCTGCGCGGTGCGCAGCACGGCGCGCGGGCCGCCGTTCTTGGCAATTTTCAGAGCGAAGATGCTGGCGGCGCCATCGGCAGCCAGGCTGAAGGCGTCTTCGACGCTCTCGATGGATTCGTCGGCCATGATCGGCGCCGGGCTGCGCTGGTTCAGGCGCACCTGGCCGCCACGGTTGATGCGCGAAATCGGCTGTTCGATCAGGTCGATGCCGTTGTCGCCCAGCACCTGGCAGGCGCGGATGGCTTGCGATTCGTCCCAGTACTGGTTGACGTCGACGCGTACGCTGGCGCGCTCGCCCAGCTCGCGCTTGATCGCCATCACGTGCTTCAGGTCCTGCTCCAACGGGTTGGCGCCGATCTTCAGCTTGAACACCCGGTGGCGACGCACCTCCAGCATGTGCTCGGCCTCGGCGATGTCGCGGTTGGTGTCGCCGCTGGCCAGGGTCCAGGCCACTTCCAGGCTGTCACGCACGCGCCCGCCGAGCAGCTCGCTGACCGGCAGGCCAAGGCGCTTGCCCTGGGCGTCGAGCAAGGCGCTTTCGATGCCGGACTTGGCGAAGGTATTGCCCTTGGCCAGCTTGTCGAGCTTGAGCATGGCGGCGTTGATGTTGTCCGCTGGCAGGCCGATCAGCGCTGGCGCCAGGTGTGCGTCGATATTGGCCTTGATGCCCTCGGGGCTTTCGTAGCCATAGGCCAGGCCGCCGATGGTGGTGGCCTCGCCGATGCCTTCCACGCCGTCGCTGCAGCGCAGGCGCAGCACCACCAGGGTCTGCTGCTGCATGGTGTGCATGGCCAGCTTGTGCGGGCGGATGGTCGGCAGGTCGACGATGATCGCGTCCAGCCGTTCGATGGTCGGGCTTGTCATGCAAAAGCTCCATTTCAGTCAGTAGAAGAGTCAGGCCGTTGCCACCTGCGCCTGGCGGCGGCCACTGGCCAGGTGCACGGCCATGGCCAGCGCGGCAATCGCGCCGGGGATGGCGAAGGCGATGAAATTGAGTTGCAGCGGCAGGTTGATGCCCATCAGCGCACCGCCGAGCAGCGGGCCGACGATGGCGCCATTGCGGCCGATGCCCGACGCCCAGCCAAGGCCGGTGGAACGCACCGACAGGCCATAGAGTTGGGCGGCACCGGCATACAGCAGGATCTGCGTGCCGATGGTGGTGGCACCGGCGATGAAGATCAGCAGGTAGAGAACCGGCATCGGGCTGTTGACGCCAAGCAGGCTGATCGACAGCGCCGCCGCGATGAAGAAGGCCACCTTGACCTTGACCAGGTTGTAGCGGTCGCCCAGCCAGCCACCGAGAATCGCCCCGGCCATGCCGCCAAAGTTCAAGGCCAGCAGGAACGACAGGCTCGAGCCCAGGCTGTAGCCGGCGTTGGCCATCAGTTTCGGCAGCCACGAGCTCAGTGCGTAGACCATCAGCAGGCAGCAGAAAAACGCCAGCCACAGGGCCAGGGTACGGATGGCCAAACCATTGCGGAACAAGTCCAGCACCGAGGTGCCGCCACCTTTGCGGTCGGTTGCCTGCAGCACGTCGTCTGCCTGCACATCGCAGCCCGGGTCCAGGCGCTTGAGCAACTTGCGGGCGTCATCGGTACGGCCCTGGCGCACCAGGAATCCGATGGACTCGGGCAGGTAATAGAGGATTGCCGGCAACAGCAGCAGCGGCACTGCAGCAGCAAAGAACATCGATTCCCAGCCAAAACGCGGCAGCATGAAGATGCCGACACCCGCCGAGAGCATGCCGCCCAGCGAATAGCCGCTGAACATGATCGCCACCAGCGTGCTGCGCAGGCGTTTGGGGGCGTATTCGTTCATCAGCGCCACGGCATTGGGCATCAGGCCGCCACAGCCGAGGCCGGCGATGAAGCGGTAGATGCCGAACTCGCTGGGGCTGCTGGCAAAGCCATTGAGAATGGTCGCCCCGGAAAACAAGGCAAAACAGATGGCGATGCCTTTCTTGCGCCCGATGCGGTCGGCCAGGCTGCCGAACGCCAGTGCGCCGAACATCATGCCGAACAGCGCGTAGCTGCCTAGCGCACCGGCCTGCAATGGGCTCAGCCCCCACTCTTTCATGATCACCGGCAGCACCACGCCGTAGATGAACAGGTCATAGCCGTCGAAGATCAGCAGCAGGCCGCACAGGGCCATGACGCCCCAGTGGAAGGGTGTGAAACGGGCGTTGTCGATGATCGGGTGTACGTCAAGGGTTCGCATGGCATCTGTCTCTGTTGTTGTTGTTTTGGAGGAACGCTTTGCATGGGGGCTTTGCATGGGGAGGGTTCAGCCGAGATCACCGCCCCCTACCGGCAGGGTCACGCCGGTGATGTAGGAGGCCTCGTCCGAGGCCAGGAAGAGGATTGCGCCGACCTGCTCGTCGATGCTGCCGTAGCGGTGCATCAGGCTGCTGTCGAGGGTCTGGTCGACGATCTGCTGGTACCACGCCTTGTCCTGCTCGCTCTGCTCGGCGTTGTTGCGGGGCACCCGGCGCGGTGGCGCCTCGGTGCCGCCGGGGGCGGTGGCGTTGACGCGGATACCGCGGCCAGCAGTTTCGAAGGCCAGGCATGCAGTGAGTGCGTTGACGCCGCCCTTGGCCGCGCCATAAGGCACGCGGTTGACCCCTCGGGTGGCGATCGACGAGACGTTGACGATGGCGCCGCTGCCACGTTCGAGCATGTACGGCAGCGCCGCATGGCAGCACCACAGGGTCGGGAACAGCGAGCGCCGCACTTCGGCCTCGATCTGCTCGACCTGGTAGTGCTCGAAGGGTTTGGCCCAGATGGTGCCACCGACGTTGTTGACCAGGATGTCGAGGCGGCCGAAGGTTTCCACCGCCGTGGCCATGACCCGGGCGCAGTCGGTGTGCTGTTCGAGGTCGGCGATGAGGGTCAGCATGCCCTCCCCGGCCAGTTCGTGGACCAGCTCGGAACGGTCCACCGCCACCACCTGCGCGCCTTCGGCCTTGAGCCGCCAGCACACGCCACGGCCTATGCCTTGGGCGGCGCCGGTGACCAAGGCGACTTTGTTGTGGAATCGGTTGTTCATTTCGAACTCCTTTCAATCTGGAATTGCCGGGAGGGCTTTGCCCTCCATCGCGACACAAGGCCGCTCCTACAAACACCGCGGTCCCTTGTAGGAGCGGCCTTGTGTCGCGAAAGGGCCGCAGCGCGGCCCCGGCAATCCCGCAGTCAATAAAAAGAGGCCACCTTCACCCGCACGATGCCGGCAGCCCCAGGAAAACTCAGGCCGCAGCCGCCGCGAACTTCTCGTAGTAGAAGTTCGCCGGGTTGATATCCTGCTCGCGCAGGTACTGGCTCACGGCCTCGACCATCGGCGGTGGCCCGCACAGGTACACATCGACGTCACCGTCATTGAGGTGCTGCGGTGCGATGTGCTGAGTCACGTACCCCTTCTGTGGGTACTGGCTGTCGGGGTTGGCCACGCAGGCGCTGAAGGTGAAGTTGGGGATGCTCGCGGCCAGCGCCTGCAAGCGGTCCAGCTCGACCAGGTCGAAATCGTTGGTCACCCCGTAGATCAGGTGCAGCGGGTGCTCGCTGCCCTGCTCGGCAATCTTCTCCAGCATCGCCGTGAACGGTGCCAGGCCCGTACCACCGGCCAGCAGCAACAGCGGGCGCTGGATCGGCCGCAGGTAGAAGCTGCCCAGCGGGCCCGCCAGGCTCATGTTGTCGCCGGCCTTGGCCAGGCTGGTAAGGAAGCTGCTCATCAACCCGCCCGGCACATTGCGGATCAGGAAGCTGACCTCGCCGTCCTTCTGCAGCGAGCTGAAGGAATAGGCGCGGCTCTGGTCGCTGCCCGGCACCTTGAGGTTGACGTACTGCCCCGGCAGGAACGCCAGGCGGCTCAGTGCCTCACCCTTGATCGACAAGGCGATGGTGCTGGCCGACAGCTGGCGCACATCGCTGATGGCGGCTTCGAAGCTGGCCTGTTCGGTCTTGCACAGTTGCGACGACGCCGGGATGCGCACCACGCAATCGCTTTCGGCGCGCATCTGGCACGTCAGCACGTAGCCTTCGGCAATCTCGTCTTCACTCAGGGCGTCTTCGATGAAGTTGTCGCCCAGGTCGTAACGCCCGGACTCGGCCTTGCACTTGCAGGTGCCGCAGGCGCCGTCGCGGCAGTCCAGCGGGATGTTGATGCCCTGGCGGTAGGCGGCGTCGGCCACGGTTTCATGGCCGCTGGCCTCGATGAAGCGGGTAACCCCGTCTTCGAAATTAAGTGCGATCTGGAAGCTCATGTTGCACCTCGCGGGCGAGCCTGGCCGCGGCGCGCCAGTTGGCACACCGAGCGGCTCGCGTTACCTCGGATCAGATGTGGTAGATGTCGATGACCTGACGCACGTAGTCGTTCTTCAGCACCACCTTCTTGGCCTTGATCAGCGGCTGCTCACCGCGCAGGTCGAGGGTGTAGAAACTGCTGCCGAAGTAGCTGTCGGTGGTCTTGTAGCGAAAGCTCAGGGTGTGCCAGTTGAAGCGCACCTGGCAGCTGCCCTCGCACTGCGAGACGATCTCGATGTTGCTGATGTTGTGCGAGGTGCGGGTGTCCGGCACGGTCGCACTGGAGCGCTCGGTCTTGATCCGGAACACGCGGTCTTCAAGGCCGCCACGGTTGCCGTACCAGATCAGCGAGATTTCGCTTTGCGGGTCTTCGGTCAGGGTGTCGTCATCGTCCCAGGACGGCATCCAGAAGGTCGCGTCGCTGGCGTACAGCTCCAGCCACTGGTCCCACTGGGCGTCGTCCAGGTAGCGCGCTTCGCGGTAGAGGAAGTTGCGTACGGTGTCATGCAGGCTCATTGCACAGCCTCCACCGGGATCAGCTGCTGGCCCTGTTCGAGGGCTTTGATCATGGTTTCCTGCCAGTACTTGTGCTGCAGCACGAACAGGCCTTCGTCCTCGGTGCGCACGCCCGACAGCAGCGGCTCGAGTTCGATTTCCTTCGCCGCCTCGTCGGCGCCTTCGACCCAATGCTGCGCGCCACGGGACATGTCATTCCAGCCGGTGCCGCCGCCGTAACCGGTCTGGCAGGAGCGGAACTCTTCCAGGTCGTCCGGGGTGGCCATGCCACTGACGTTGAAGAAGTCTTCGTACTGGCGGATGCGCTTGGCGCGGGCATCGGCGCTCTCGCCCTTCGGTGCGATGCAGTAGATGGTGATTTCGGTCTTGTTCACCGAAATCGGCCGGGCGATGCGGATCTGTGAGCTGAACTGGTCCATCAGGTACACGTTGGGGTACAGGCACAGGTTGCGCGAGTTTTCGATCATCCAGTCGGCACGGGCCTGGCCGAAGTCGGCGGCCAGCTGGTCGCGGCGCTCGAAGGCCGGGCGGTCTTCGGGGTTGGCCCAACGGGTCCACAGCAACAGGTGGCCGTGGTCGAAGGAATAGAAGCCACCGCCCTGCTTGGCCCAGGATCCTGCGCTCATGGTCTTGATCTCGTCGCCCGCCTCGCGCTGCTTGCGCTGGTTCTGGGTGGCGGCGTAGTTCCAGTGCACGGAGCTGACGTGGTAGCCGTCGGCGCCGTTTTCGGCGGTGAGCTTCCAGTTGCCCTCGTAGATGTACGAGCTGGCACCGCGCAGCACTTCCAGGCCTTCAGGGGACTGGTCGACGATCATGTCGATGATCTTCGCCGACTCGCCCAAGTGCTCGACCAGTGGCTTGACCTCGGCATTCAGGCTGCCGAACAGGAAGCCACGGTACGACTCGAAGCGGGCGACCTTGGTCAGGTCGTGGGAGCCATCGCAATTGAAGCTGTCGGGGTAGCCGGCATTGCTCGGGTCTTTGACCTTGAGCAGCTTGCCGCTGTTGTTGAAGGTCCAGCCATGGAACGGGCAGGTATAGCTTGCGCGGTTGCCGCGCTTGTGGCGGCACAGCATGGCGCCGCGGTGGCTGCAGGCGTTGAGGAAGGCATTGAGCTCCCCGTCCTTGTTGCGCGCGATGAAGATCGGCTGGCGCCCCATGGTCAGGGTGAGGAAGTCGTTCTTTTCGGGGATCTGGCTTTCATGGGCCAGGTAGATCCAGTTGCCTTCGAAGATGTGCTTCATCTCCAGGTCGAACAGGCGCGGGTCGGTGAACATCTCGCGTTTGCAGCGATAGACGCCCGTTTCACGGTCGTCCTCAAGCATGGCATTGAGGTAGTCGAATCCCAGGGACATGGCCAGGGTCTCCATTGTTATTGTTCAGACCGGGTCAGGTTAGGGGGTGCCCTGGGGTGGCAATATCCATCGCCTGCAGAGTGCTATCCGTTTTGTGCAAATATCGACCCGATAGCATTTATCCATTGAACAGTGCGCATCGCCTGAAGTAAGCTCGGGCTCATTCACTGGAGAGCAACATGCCGAAACACACCCGCAACCACGCCAACCACACCGGTCGCACCCTGCGCCCTGTGCTGGCCGTTGCCGGCTGCCAGGCTGCTGCCAGCTTTTATTTTGGGTATTGGTTTAGCCACTAGGCGCCGATACCCACACGGCGCCCACCTTCGAGGGGCCGCCGAACATGAGAATACTCAAACCCCCGGTCGGCTCCCCGACCGGGGGTTTTGCTTTTCAGGCCATTGCACTTTTACCGATTCGAACTGAGGAAAGATTCATGAACTACGCCACTTATTACTACGCAAGCACCTATGCCTGGCGATTTAGCCAATCCCGTTCGGGCCAGCCTGCCGCCTCCGATCGGTCGCTCTCCGGTGGCAATGCTGCAGACAATCAATCAACGAATAGTCGAACACCTCGATAGGGCCGACCGCGCGGGCCAGAACCCGCCGTCCGCCCAGGGAACATACGCCATGCAAGCCTCGAACCTCGCTCTGCCCCTGACCCAACCGCAAGCTGCCAACACCACCGTCAGCCATCGCCTGCCCAGCCCGCACCTGCTCAAGCAGCAGATGCCGCTTTCCAGCGAACTCGCCCAGCAAGTCCACAGCCACCGCCAGGCCATCCGCGCCATTCTCGAAGGCCGCGATGAGCGCCTGCTGGTAATCGTTGGCCCATGCTCGATCCACGACCCCCGCTCGGCCCTGGAATACGCCGACCGCCTGGCCGCCCTCAGCCGTGAAGTCGATGACAAGCTGCTGCTGGTGATGCGCGCCTACGTGGAAAAACCCCGCACCACGGTGGGCTGGAAAGGCCTGGCCTACGACCCGCACCTGGACGGCAGCGACGACATGCACGCCGGCATCGCCCTGTCCCGTGGCTTGATGCTGAGCATGATCGAACGTGGCCTGCCGATCGCCACCGAGTTGCTGCAACCGATGGCCGCCGGCTACTTCGACGACCTGCTGGGCTGGGCGGCGATTGGCGCACGCACCACCGAGTCGCAGATTCACCGGGAGATGGTCAGCGGCCTGGAGCTGCCGGTCGGCTTCAAGAATGGCACCGACGGCGGCGTCGGCATTGCCTGTGACGCCATGCGCAGCGCGGCGGCCCCGCACCGCCACTTCGGCATGGACACGCAGGGCTACCCGGCAATCATCGAAACCCTGGGCAACCCGGACACTCACCTGGTGCTGCGCGGCGGCCACAAAGGCCCGAACCATGATGCCAGCAGCATCGCCCAGGCCCGCCAGGGCTTGGCCAAGGCCGGCTTGCAGGCACGCATCATGGTCGACTGCAGCCATGCCAACAGCGGAAAAGACCCTGCTCGCCAGCCAGCGGTGTTCGAGGATGTGCTGGCCCAGCGCCTGGCCGGTGACCGCTCGATTGTCGGGGTCATGCTCGAAGGTCACCTGTTCGACGGTTGCCAGGCCTTGGGCAAGGGCGCGCTGAAATACGGCGTGTCGATCACCGATGGCTGCCTGGGCTGGAGCGCGACCGAAACCCTGCTGCGCGAGGCCGCAGCCCGTATGTGACAGACTGCTGCAAGCCCGGCGAGACATGACCCGATCAAGTGCGCTAGGCTTGCCGTTTTCACCCTCCAAGGAGCAGTACCCATGGCACGCGCCACCGCCCGTCACATCCTCGTCAGCACCGAAGAAAAGTGCAACGAACTAAAAGCCCAGATCGAAGCCGGTGCCGACTTCGCTGAAATCGCCAAGGCCAACTCCACCTGCCCGTCCAGCCGCCAGGGCGGTGACCTGGGCTCGTTCGGCCCAGGCCAGATGGTCAAGGAATTCGACACCGTGGTATTCAGCGCCCCGGTCAACACCGTACAGGGCCCAGTGAAGACCCAGTTCGGCTACCACCTGCTGGAAGTGACCAGCCGCCAGGACTAAGTCATCGCATCCGATGATTATCCCTGTGGGAGCGGGCTTGCCCGCGAATAGGCCTGAGCAGTCAACAAAGTTGCCTGGGCGGGCCTATTCGCGGGCAAGCCCGCTCCCACAATTCATTTCAGGGATCTTGCTTTTATGTGTGGGCTGGATGGCCCAAGCCGCTCCCACCCACGCTTTGACTGTTTACGGCGAAGCGCCCCGCTACGGCGAAGGCTTCCACCATTTCGACTACGTCAACGCCGACGCCCCCAAGGGTGGCCTGATGCGCCGCTCGGCCATCGAGATCGGCCAGTTCGACCATATCCTGCCCTTCATCGACAAAGGCATCGGCGTCAGCGAGGTCGATGGCTGGCTGTATGCGCCCTTGGCGCAACGCTCGTTCGACGAGCCATATACCGTCTACGGCCTGATTGCCCGGCGCATGGAACGTGGCCCGGATGACGCCTGGCTGCGCTTCGATATCGACCCCAAGGCGACCTTCGCCGATGGCAAGCCGGTGCGCGCCGAAGACGTGCGTTTCAGCTTCGACAAGCTCATGGCCGAAGGCAGCCTCAAGTACCGCACCCAGTTCGCCGATGTCGCCGGGGTCACGGTCGAAGGCCCGCAGCGGGTCCGCTTCGACTTCAAGCAACCCCACGGCCGTACCCTGGCCCTGGACGTGGCCAGCCTGCCGGTACTGCCCGAGCACGACTGGGCCAACCGCGACTTCGCCAACGGCGCCGGCTTCGACAAGCCCGTCGGCAGCGGCCCGTACCGCATAGGGCGTATCGACAACGGCCGCAACATCACCTTTGAACGCGACCCGAACTGGTGGGCCAAAGACCTGCCAGTCAACCGTGGGCGCTACAACTTCGAACACATCCGCATCGAGTATTTCGGCGACACCGAAGTGGCGCGCCAGGTCCTCAAGGGCGGCGGCTACGACTACAACCGCGAGTTTTCCGCCACCGCCTACACCCTGGGCTACAACGGCGCGCAGCTGGACGATGGTCGCCTGCAACGCGCTCACCTGGGCCCGGCCAAGCCGCAGGCGGCCCAAGGCTTCGTGTTCAACCTGGACAAGCCACAATTCAAGGACCGCCGGGTACGCCAGGCACTGGCCATGCTCTGGGACTTCGAGTGGAGCAACCGGCAAATGATGCGCAACATGTACATCCGCCAGCAGAGCGTGTTCTCCAATACCCCACTGGCTGCCCGCGCACTGCCGGATGCGGGCGAGCTCAAGCTGCTCGAACCGCTGCGCGGCCGGGTGCCGGAGGAAGTCTTCACCCAGGTGTTCACGGCGCCGGTTACCGATGGTTCGGGGATCATTCGACCACAACAGTTGCAGGCGCTGGCCTTGTTGCAACAGGCCGGCTGGAACCCCGAGGGCGATCACCTGGTCAACGCCCAGGGCGAGCCGCTGGCGTTCACCTTCCTCAACGGCCAGTCCGGCATGGAACGCCTGCTGCTGCCGTGGAAGCGCAACCTGGCACAGATCGGCATCAGCCTGAACATTCGCAACGTCGACTCGGCGCAGTATGTGAACCGGCTGATGGCCCGCGACTACGACATGATCGTCACGGGCTATTCGGTCACCCTGTCGCCGGGCGCCGAGCTGTACAACTACTTCGGCTCTGCCGCCGCCAACGACCCAGGCTCGAACAACCTGATGGTGCTCAAGGACCCGGCGGTGGACCAGCTGATCGACGGCCTGGTGCGCGCCAACACCCAGGCCGACATGCTGCACCACGCCCATGCCCTGGACCGGGTACTGCAATGGAACTACTACTGGATCCCCAACTATTACCCACCGGGCAGCTCGACGGTGTGGTGGAACCGCTTTGGCCTGCCAAAAACCCAGCCCGCTTATGACGAAGGCCTGGACAGCTGGTGGGAAATCAGCCCGACGGCGCTGAGCAACGCGCAGATGGCCGAACGGCAAAAGGCTCAGCCATGACCAGCTACATCCTGCGGCGCCTGCTGCTGATCATCCCCACCTTGCTCGCAATCTTGCTGGTCAACTTCGCCATCGTCCAGGCCGCGCCCGGTGGCCCGGTCGAGCAGGCGGTGGCGCGCCTGCAGGGCTTGGGCGGCGGCGCGCCCGGCTCGCGGGTAGAGGTGGTACACGGCGAATCCCGTGCCACCCGTGGCCTGGACCCGAAGCTGATCGAGGAGATCAAGCGCCAGTACGGCTTCGACAAGAGCGCGCCGGAACGCCTGTGGCTGATGCTCGGCCAGTACGCCCGGCTGGACTTCGGCCAAAGCTTCTTTCGCGGCGCCAAGGTCACCGACCTGATCCTCGACAAGCTGCCGGTAACCTTGTCGCTAGGCTTGTGGGCCACGCTGATCACCTACCTGGTGTCCATCCCGCTGGGCATCCGCAAGGCAGTACGCCATGGCAGCCGCTTCGATGCCTGGAGCAGCGCGCTGATCGTGGTCGGCTATGCCCTGCCCTCGTTCCTGTTTGCCTTGCTGCTGATCGTGCTGTTCGCAGGCGGTACCTCGCTGAACTGGTTCCCGGTACGTGGCCTGGTCTCGGACGACTTCGACCAGCTCAGCCTGCTGGGCAAGGTTGCCGACTACTTCTGGCACCTGGTGCTGCCGGTCGGCGCCCTGGTGATAGGCGGCTTTGCCACCCTTACCCTGCTGACCAAGAACGCCTTTCTCGATGAGATCTCCCGCCAGTACGTGGTCACCGCCCGCGCCAAGGGGCTGAGCGAACGGCGCGTGCTTTATGGGCACGTGTTGCGCAACGCCATGCTGCTGGTATTGGCCGGGCTGCCCCAGGCGCTGATCACGGTGTTCTTTGCAGGTTCCTTGCTGATCGAGGTGATCTTTTCCCTCGATGGGCTCGGCCGCATGAGCTACGAAGCGGCGGTATCACGCGACTACCCGGTGGTGTTCGGCACGCTGTTCATCTTCACCCTGGCCGGTCTGCTGTTCCGGCTGATCGGCGACCTGGCCTTCACCGTGCTCGATCCGCGCATCGACTTCGACTCGAGGGCGCACTGATGCTGTCGCCGGTCTCGCGTCGCCGCATGCAGCGCTTTCGCCGCAACCGCCTGGGCTGGGTGTCGCTGTGGCTGTTTGCCGGCCTGCTGTTGCTGAGCCTGTGCGCAGAACTGGTGGCCAACGACAAACCACTGCTGCTGAGCTACCAGGGTGAGCTGTACATGCCAGCGCTCAAGCGCTACAGCGAGCAGCAGTTCGGCGGCCAGCTGCCGTTCCAGCCGGACTACCGCAGCACCTATGTGCGCCAGCTGATCGAGGGCCAAGGCGGCTGGATGCTGTTCGCGCCCATCCCGTTCAGCGCCGACACGCCCAACTATGACCTGCTGGTACCCACGCCCAGCCCGCCTAGCGCAAGCAACTGGCTTGGCACCGACGACCAGGGCCGCGACGTGCTGGCACGGGTGCTGTATGGCACCCGCACCTCGCTGCTGTTTGCCTTTGCCCTGACAGTGATCAGCGTGCTGATCGGTGTCGGCGCCGGCGCGCTGCAGGGCTATTACGGCGGCTGGGTGGACCTGTTCGGGCAGCGCTTGCTTGAAGTGTGGTCGGGGCCGCCAGTGCTGTACTTGCTGATCATCCTCAGCGGTTTCGTCGAGCCGGACTTCTGGTGGTTGCTGGGGATCATGGCGCTGTTCTCGTGGTTGACCCTGGTCGACGTGGTGCGCGCCGAGTTTCTGCGTGGGCGCAACCTCGAATACGTGAAGGCAGCGCGCGCCCTGGGGCTGCCGGATACACAGGTTATGTTGCGCCATGTACTACCCAACGCGATGAATGCGACGCTGACCTATGTGCCGTTCATGCTCACCGGGGCCATCACCACGCTGACAGCGCTGGATTTTCTCGGCTTCGGCATGCCCGCCGGCAGTGCCTCGCTGGGTGAACTGGTAACCCAGGGCAAGCAGCACCTTGAGGCACCGTGGCTGGGCTTTACCGCGTTCTTTGCGCTGGCAGTGATTCTTTCGCTGCTGGTATTTATCGGGGATGCCCTGCGTGAGGCGTTCGACCCCAGAGGGTAGATTTCAAGACCGGCCTCTTCGCGGGCAAGCCCGCTCCCACAGGATCGCCACAAAGCTGAAAAGTGTGGATTACCTGTGGGAGCGGGCTTGCCCGCGAAAAGGCCAGGCCTGCACTCACAAGATTCAGGTAGAAGAAGATGCACGAAAGCGACAGCCTCAAGGACTACCCCCAGGTACGGCAACTGGCGATCCGCTCGCTGTTCGAGATCATCGAGCAGTCCAGCGAAGGCACGGTGATCGTCGACCGTGAAGCACGCATCGTCTGGATGAACGAGCGCTACGCCCGTCGCTTCGGCCTCGCCGATGCCAGCAGCGCGATCGGCCAGCCCTGCGAGGCGGTGATCCCCGGCAGCCTGATGCGCCAGGTGGTGAGCAATGGTCGGCCGATTCTGCTGGACATGCTCGACACCCCAAACGAGCCGCTGGTGGTGATGCGCCTGCCGATCCACGATGCCCAGGGCGCACTGATCGGCGCCATCGGCTTTGCCCTGTTCGAAGAGCTGCGCAGCCTGTCGCCCTTGCTCAAGCGCTATTCGAGCATGCAGCAGGAGCTGGCCAGCACCCGCTCGCAATTGCGCGCACGCCAGGCCAAATACAGCTTCGCCCAGTTCGTCGGCAGCAGCCCGGCCAGCCTTGAGGCCAAGCGCCGCGCACGGCGGGGTGCGGGCAGCGATTCGCCGGTGCTGCTGCTGGGCGAGACCGGTACCGGTAAAGAGTTGCTGGCCCATGCCATCCACGCAGCGTCCGCGCGGGCACACAAAGCCTTCGTCAGCATCAACAGCGCGGCGATCCCCGAAACCTTGCTGGAAGCCGAATTTTTCGGCACCGCACCTGGCGCCTTTACCGGCGCCGATCGCAAGGGCCGCAGCGGCAAGCTGCAACTGGCCGAAGGCGGTACGTTGTTCCTCGACGAAATCGGTGACATGCCCCTGGCGCTGCAGAGCAAGCTGCTGCGTGTGCTTCAGGAAAAAGAGTACGAACCGGTCGGCTCGAACCAGATGCTGCGCAGCGATGTGCGCATCATTGCCGCCACCTCCATCGACCTGCAGGCGGCCATGGCCCGCGGGGCGTTTCGTGCCGACCTGTATTACCGGCTGAATGTGCTGCCGATCGAGGTACCGCCGCTGCGGCAGCGGGTCGAGGACTTGCCGGCGCTGTGCGAAGCGATCCTGGCCGAACTGGGCAGCCAGTACGAGTTGGAGCAGGACGCCCAGGCATTGCTGGCACGACACGCCTGGCCCGGGAATATTCGCGAGTTGCGCAACGTGCTGGAGCGGGCGACTTTGCTGGCTGACCAGCCGCGCCTCGGTGTAGCCGACCTGGCTGCGGCGCTGGGGCCGCTGAGCCCGGTTGCGGGCCAGGCTAATCGCATGAGCTATCGTGAGGCGTGTGAACAGTTTGAACGGGGTCTGATTGCCGGGGTTTTGGCTGAGCATGGGGGAAATGTGCCCGAAGCGGCCAAGGCGTTGGGGTTGGGGCGCTCGACCTTGTACAAGAAAATGGTGGCCTTTGGTCTCTGATTGGAGATTTTTGTTTCTGCTTCGAGATCGCTGCGAGGGCTTCGCCCTCGATCGCGGCTAAAGCCGCTCCTACGAAGGATCGCGTCCCCCCTGTAGGAGCGGCTTTAGCCGCGATGGGCTGCGAAGCAGCCCCCTACAGTCTCAAAATGTAGACATCGCGAATAATAAAAACCAAATAAACCTTATAAATCAATTGGTTACAGATCTGGCACGATTTCCGCTATCTCCCGGTCACTCATAACAACAAGACTCACCCAGGAGACCCATCCCGATGACCGTGCTCATCGCCCTCGCCGCCTTGGCCCTGCTGATGCTGGCCGCCTACCGCGGTTACAGCGTGATCCTCTTCGCCCCCATCGCCGCCCTCGGCGCCGTCCTGCTCACCGACCCAGCCGCCGTGGCCCCCGCGTTCACCGGGGTGTTCATGGAGAAGATGGTCGGTTTCATCAAGCTGTACTTCCCCGTGTTCCTGCTTGGCGCGGTATTCGGCAAGCTCATCGAGCTGTCCGGCTTCTCGCGCTCGATCGTCGCCGCCGCCATCCGCCTGCTCGGTACCCGCCAGGCGATGCTGGTGATCGTGCTGGTCTGCGCCCTGCTCACCTACGGTGGCGTGTCGCTGTTCGTGGTGGTGTTCGCGGTGTACCCGTTCGCCGCCGAGATGTTCCGCCAAAGCGACATCCCCAAGCGCCTGATCCCGGCAACCATCGCCCTGGGCGCGTTCTCGTTCACCATGGACGCCCTGCCCGGCACCCCCCAGATCCAGAACATCATCCCCAGCACCTTCTTCAACACCACCGCCTGGGCCGCGCCCTGGCTGGGGCTGATCGGCACGCTGTTCGTGTTCTGCAGCGGCATGCTGTACCTGCAGCGCCAACGCAACAAGGCCCAGCGTGCTGGCGAAGGCTACGGCAGCAACCTGCGCAACGAGCCTGAGACAGCTGCCGACCTGGCCCTGCCCAACCCCTGGCTCGCACTGTCGCCACTGGTGCTGGTTGGCGTGATGAACCTGCTGTTCACCCACTGGATCCCGCAGTGGTACGGCCCCAGCCATACCCTGCAGCTGCCGGGCATGAGCGCGCCGGTCAACAGTGACGTGGCCAAGCTCACGGCGATCTGGGCGGTGCAGGCAGCATTGCTGGTGGGCATTCTGATGGTCCTGGTATGCGCCTTCGGCGTGATCCGCGAACGCCTTGCCGAAGGCACCAAAAGCGCGGTCGGCGGCGCGCTGCTGGCAGCCATGAATACTGCGTCCGAGTACGGCTTTGGCGCCGTGATCGCCTCGCTGCCGGGCTTTCTGGTGCTGGCCGATGCGTTGCGCGGCATTCCCAACCCGTTGGTCAACGAAGCGATCACCGTGACCCTGCTGGCCGGCATCACCGGCTCCGCCTCGGGTGGCATGAGCATCGCCCTGGCGGCCATGAGCGACAGCTTCATCGCCGCTGCCAATGCCGCCAACATTCCCCTCGAAGTGCTGCACCGGGTAGCCGCGATGGCCAGCGGCGGGATGGATACCCTGCCGCACAATGGCGCGGTGATCACCCTGTTGGCGGTAACCGGGCTGACCCACCGCGAAGCCT
This sequence comes from Pseudomonas putida, assembly GCF_002025705.1. Taxonomy (NCBI): domain Bacteria; kingdom Pseudomonadati; phylum Pseudomonadota; class Gammaproteobacteria; order Pseudomonadales; family Pseudomonadaceae; genus Pseudomonas; species Pseudomonas putida. The sequence goes on from NZ_CP018846.1 coordinate 2,852,110, forward strand.
ACAAAGACATTTTCGGTATTACCCTGATCAAGACCCTGGCGGTATTCGTGGTCATCGCCACGTTCTACGCCACCGGCATCGTCTAAGGAGTTTCTGCATGACTTTGAAAGGCAAGACTGCACTCGTCACCGGCTCCACCAGCGGCATCGGCCTGGGTATCGCCCAAGTGCTGGCCCGCGCTGGCGCCAACATCCTGCTCAATGGCTTCGGCGACCCGGCGGCGGCCTTGGCACAAATCGCCAGCCATGGCGTCAAGGTTACCCACCACCCGGCGGACCTGTCCGATGTGGCGCAGATCGAGGCGCTGTTCGCCCTGGCCGAACGCGAGTTCGGCGGCGTCGACATTTTGGTCAACAACGCCGGCATCCAGCACGTGGCGCCGGTGGAGCAATTCCCGGTAGAAAGCTGGGACAAGATCATCGCCCTCAACCTGTCGGCCGTGTTCCATGGCACCCGCCTGGCCCTGCCCGGCATGCGCGCGCGCAACTGGGGGCGGATCATCAACATTGCCTCGGTGCACGGGCTGGTGGGTTCCACCGGCAAGGCGGCCTATGTAGCGGCCAAGCACGGTGTGGTCGGCCTGACCAAAGTGGTGGGGCTGGAAACCGCCACCAGCAACGTCACCTGCAACGCCATCTGCCCAGGCTGGGTGCTGACCCCGCTGGTGCAGAAGCAGATCGACGATCGTGCCGCCAGCGGCGTCGATCCGCAGCAAGCGCAGCACGATCTGCTGGCCGAGAAGCAACCTTCATTGGCCTTCGTCACCCCCGAGCATCTGGGCGAGCTGGTACTATTCCTGTGCAGCGAGGCCGGTAGCCAGGTTCGCGGCGCCGCCTGGAACGTCGATGGTGGCTGGTTGGCCCAGTGACGGGCGGCCTGGGCCTGGCAACGGTCTTGCACTCGTTCATCAGCAAGGAGGCCCTATGCGCCCAACCCCAATGACTGCGATCTTTGCCCTGACCCTGGCTGCCGCCGCCCCGGCGATGGCTGCCAGCCTCAAGGACGTAGCACCCTATCCTGAGGCGGAAAAAGGCTTTACCCGGCAGGTCATTCACCTGCCGGCGCAAACCGATGAGTCGGCCCACAAGCTGGAAATCCTGGCCGGTAAGACGCTGCAGGTGGACTGCAACCGCCAGCGCCTGGCCGGCAGCCTGCAAGAGCACACCCTCGAAGGCTGGGGCTACAGCTACTACCGCCTGGACAAGGTCGGCGGCCCGGCCAGCACCCTGATGGCCTGCCCGGACGGCAAGAAGACCCAGGCCTTCGTGCCGGTGGTCGGCGAAGGCTTCATGCTGCGCTACAACAGCAAGCTGCCGGTAGTGGTCTATGTGCCCAAGGGTGTCGAAGTACGCTATCGCCTATGGTCGGCATCGGCAGACGTGCAAACGGCTAAAGTGGAATAAGCAACCACGAGGGCCCCTGCTTGGGGCCCTCAACCTCAGGCAGTACCGGGAGGTTCGGCATGAACGATGTGCTCTGGCGCCCCTCCACGGCGCAGATCGAGGCCAGCCGGATGGATGCCTTCCGCCGCCGGGTCAACCTGCGCTACAACCTGCAGCTCAATGATTACGCGGCCCTGCACCGCTGGAGCATCGAGCAGCGTGCTGCTTTCTGGCAAACCCTTGCCGACTATTTCCAGGTGGCCTGGCATACCCCACCCAGCCAGGTGCTCAACGAAGGCGCGCACATGCCTGATGCCCGCTGGTTCAGTGGCGCCACCCTGAATTTCGCCGAACACCTGTTGCGCCGGCGCGACGACCGACCTGCAATTGTCTGCGTTCGTGAAGATGGCCAACGCGTGGTCTTCACCCATGCCCAACTGGCCGCCGAAGTGGCAGGCCTGCAGCGAGCCTTCAAGGCAGCAGGCATCGAACCCGGTGACCGCATTGCAGCCGTCATGCCCAACACCTGGCAAACCCTGGTGGCAATGCTTGCCTGCACCAGCCTGGGGGCGGTCTGGTCGACCTCTTCACCGGAATTCGGCCTGCACGGCATCATTGACCGGTTTGGCCAGATCGAACCGAAACTGCTGCTGGTTTGCGCCGGTTACCAGTACGCCGGCAAGTCGTTCGACCAGGTCGACAAGATCAACCAGGTCTGCGCCCAGCTGCCGGGGCTGCAGCAGTTGATCGTGGTGCCCTATACGCGCCCCCACACACAAGCTTGCGAATTCACTGCTGCCAGGGTCAGCCTGTGGGACAACTTCTATCAGGCCGGTGGTGAGCCTGTGTTTACCTCGCTGCCGTTCGACCACCCGCTGTGCATCCTCTATTCCAGCGGCACCACGGGTGTGCCCAAGTGCATCGTCCACCGCGCTGGCGGCCTGCTGCTGCAACACCTCAAGGAACATGGCCTGCACAACGACCTGAAAGCCGATGACGTGCTGTTCTACTACACCACCTGTGGTTGGATGATGTGGAACTGGCTGGCCAGTGGCCTGGCCGTCGGCGCCACCCTGGTGCTGTACGATGGCTCACCGTTCCACCCCGGCCCCGAGCGTCTGCTCGACCTGATCGACGCCGAACGCATCCGGGCCTTCGGCACCAGTGCCAAGTACCTGGCCGCGCTGGAGCAGGAAGGCCTGGAGCCGGCCAGCAGCCATCGGCTGGACAGCCTGCGGCTGATCCTTTCCACCGGTTCGCCCTTGTCGCCGCACAGCTACGACTACGTGTATGGCAAGATCAAGGCTGACCTTTGCCTGGCCTCGATGTCCGGAGGCACCGATATTGTCTCGTGCTTTGTGCTCGGCAACCCCACCCTGCCGGTGCGCCGGGGCGAAATGGCCTGCAAGGGCCTGGGCATGGCCGTGGAAGTGTGGAACGAACAGGGCCAGCCGGTGCTCGATGAAAAAGGCGAGCTTGTCTGTACCCGCAACTTCCCGTCGATGCCTTTGGGCTTCTGGAACGACGACGACGGCAGCCGCTACCATGACGCTTATTTCAGCCAGTTCCCCGGGGTCTGGGCGCAGGGCGACTACGCCGAACAGCTCAGCAGCGGTGGCCTGCTGATCCACGGCCGCTCCGACGCAGTGCTCAACCCGGGTGGCGTGCGAATAGGTACGGCAGAGATCTACCGCCAGGTGGATAAGGTCGAAGAAGTACTGGAAAGCGTGGCCATCGGCCAGGAGTGGCAAGGCGATGTGCGCGTGGTGCTGTTCGTGCGCCTGCGCGGTGACCTGCAACTGGACGATGCCCTGCGCCAGCGCATTCGCCAGGTGATCCGCCAGTACACCACGCCGCGCCACGTGCCAGCGGTGATCGCCCAGGTCACCGACATCCCGCGCACCATCAGTGGCAAGCTGGTAGAACTGGCCATTCGCAACGTGGTGCACGGGCTGCCGGTGAAAAATACCGATGCCCTGGCCAATCCGCAGGCGCTGGAGCAGTTTCGTGACCGCACGGAGCTGCGCGATCAGGCATAATGCGCCCTTTTTTGCCCCCGAAGCACAGGTGTCCCATGAAAGCTCAAGCCCGCCACATCCTGGTCAAGACCGCTGACGAAGCCGAAAAGCTCAAGCAGCGCATCGCCAATGGCGAGGCCTTCGACGTGCTGGCGAAGAAGTTTTCCACCTGCCCATCAGGCAAGCGTGGCGGTGACCTGGGCGAAGTGCGCCCGGGCCAGCTGGTGGGTTCGATCGACCAGGTAATCTTCAAGAAAGCCCTGCGCGTGGTCCACGGGCCGATCAAGAGCAAGTTCGGCTACCACCTGGTGCAAACCTTCTACCGCGACTGATGGCCACGGGCCACCTGGCATTTTTGCCAGTTGCCCCGTGTTTGCGCATTACATACAACTCTGGCAGGGCCGAAACGGCATATGAGATGCCGTTTCAGGTAGTGGTCCCTCTAATGGACTCGGAGACCTGCCGATGCGTTGCCCCCGCCTGCTGCTGCCTGCTGCTTTTCCCCTACTCACCCTGCCGCTGATCGTACACGCGCAAAACCTGGTGGTTTCGCCTGGCGACAACCTGGGTGCCATCGTACAGACCCCGGCCATCGACGATTTCAAGATGACGGGGGGTACCGTCCAGTCGCTGAACCAGGGTCAAGGTTATGACACCTTCGAAATGACTGGAGGGCGAATCGTCGGCGCTTTCGAGGATGGTGATAGCGCCGTGTTCAAAGGAGGCCGGATTGGCCGGGTGGACCTCAAGCTCGCCGACAACGTGTTCGTGATGTCCCAAAAACTCGGTGTCGAAACCCTCATCGATGGCAACCTGGTCAGCGGTTTCGGCAACGACACCATTACCCTCGATGGCGGCACCATTGGCGGAAACATCAGTACCAGTGGCGGCGTGGATATCATCACCATCAACGGCGGCACCTTGAAAGGCAACGTGCTGGCCAGCGCCGGCAATGATGTCCTGAACTGGTCGGGGGGCACCATTGGTGGGCGGGTCGACATGGGTGTCGATGACGACAAGGTCATCATCAGCAACCTCAACCCGCAAATTCTGACCATCAACATCGATGGCGGTGCCGGCAACGACCAACTGCAGTTCATCAACAGCGAGATTGACGGCGGCGCCCGCTACCTGAATTTCGAGGCAATCGACCTGAACCAGAACAGCCGCCTGACGTTGAACGATACGCTGACCCTCGGCGACGCAAACAGCGGCACTGGCAGCCTGGGCATCGATGCCAGCAGCGCGCTGATCTCTCGCCAGGGCACGGTTTCTCCGTTCACTGCCGGCCAGTTTGCCAGTGTCCGCAATGCCGGCACCATCGACCTGACCTCTGGCAACGACGCCCAGGGCCGCCTGACCCTCAACGGCAACTACCAGGGTGACAATGGCCTGCTACGCGTGAACAGTGTGCTCGCTGGCGACGATGCAGCCTCCGACCGGCTGGTGGTCAGCCAGGGCAGTATCAGCGGCAGCACGCGCCTGGAAGTGAACAATTTGGGTGGCACGGGTGCCGCCACGAACCAGAACGGCATCCAGGTCGTTGAAGCCCGCAATGGCGCCACCAGCACTGCCACGGCCTTTGTCCAGACCCAGACGCTGTCGGTCGGTGCCTACGACTACCGCCTGTTCAAAGGCGGTGTGACCGCAGGCAGCGAGAACAGCTGGTACCTGCGCTCGACGCTGGTCGCGCCGCCCGCCCCGGCCCCCACGACACAACCCGAAAATCCGTCACAGCCAACCCAACCCGGGGAACCCTCACAACCCACGCAGCCTGGTGAGCCAACGCAACCAGGCGAACCGCCCCTGATCGCCCCGGCCGCTACCCCGCCTGTCGCTGCGCCAGCCCCCGGCCAACTCGACCTGCCAGCGCCGGTGCAGGGCGAAAGCCTGCCGCTGTATCGCCCGGAAGTCCCGGTTTATGCCGCAGCGCCGAGGGGCGCTGCCATCATCGCCCGCCAGGCGCTAGGCACGTTCCATCAGCGCCAGGGTGACCAGCAGCTGCTGGCTGGCCAAGGCGCCCTGCCGGCCAGCTGGGGCCAGGCCTACGGCGGCGCGCTGCGCCAGCAATGGAGTGGCACCGTCAGCCCGAGCCTGAACGGTAACCTGTACGGCTTCAAGGTGGGTCAGGACCTATATGCCAAAGTCAGCGATGATGGCTATCGCCAGCACCTCGGCCTGTACGTCAGCCACAGCCGCCTGGACGCCGATGTAAAAGGTTTCGCCTTGGCGGTGGAAGACCGCAGTGTCGGTGACCTCAAGCTCGACGGTGACAGTGTCGGCGGCTACTGGACGCTGGTTGGCCCGCAAGGCTGGTACCTGGACAGCGTGCTGCAGTACACCAAGCTCGACGGTCGCGCGCGCTCCGACCGCGGCGACAAGCTGAACATCGATGGCCACGCCTGGACCGCATCGCTGGAATCCGGCTACCCGATCAGCGTGTCCGAACGCTGGACCCTGGAACCTCATGCTCAGCTGATCGCCCAGAAAGTCTCGCTGGACAGCGCCAACGATAGAGTCTCGCACGTCAGCCACGATGCCCAGGTCGAGTTGACCGGCCGGCTCGGCGTGCGCCTCGAAGGCGCCTACAGCGGCATCGGCGGGCGCCTGCTGCAACCCTACGCGCAACTCAACCTGTGGCACGGCGACGGTGGCCGCGACACGCTCACCTTCGATGGCGTGGACAAGATCAAGACCGACTACCGCTACACCTCGCTGCAGCTCGAAACCGGCCTGGTCGCCCAAGTGAGCGAGGCGCTGAGCCTGCACGGCGGCGTGCAGTACTCAAGTAACCTCGACAGCCGCCAGCAGGAAGCCAGCGGCGTGAACCTGGGCATGCGCTGGCAGTTCTAGCGGCGCGCCGCCAACAAGCCTAGGCCGGCGCAACCGAGCAGCGAGGCACTGACCCGGTTGAACAGCCGGCGCGGGCCGGGCTGGCTGAACCAGCGTTGCATGTAGGCGCCCAGGCCCGAGTAGATGGCGATCGCCGCCCACTCCAGCAGCAGGAACAGCACACCCAGCCAGAGGAACTGCTCGCTGACCGGTGTAGCGCTGCCGACCGTGACAAACTGCGGCAAGAAAGCAGTGAAGATCAGGATGGCTTTCGGGTTGCCCGCCGCCACCCAGAATTCCTGGCGCGCCAGACGCCAGGTGCCACGCGGGTGATCGCTGGCTACCACAGCCTCGCCAACCGGGGCGCGCCACAGCTGCCAGGCGATGTAGAACAGATACGCCGCGCCCACCACCTTGATCGCCAGAAACAGGTATTCGCTGGTATGCAGCACCACCGCCAGGCCCATGGCAGCCAGGGCGATCATGCCGCTGAAGGCGAGAATCCTCCCGCCGCCGGCCACGCAGGCGGTACGCAGGCCGTATCGGCTGGCATTGTGCAATGACAACAGGTTGTTCGGCCCCGGCGCCATGTTCAGGGCGAAGCAGGCAGGGATGAATAGCAACAGGCTCGACAGGTCCATTTTGTTCTCCAGGCAATCTGCCGCTACTGTCGATGCCGGGCGGGTGCCCGGTCAAGGTACAGCCAACGGCAAAAACTGTACGGTCTTGCGCCCGGCGCTGCTAAGCTGCCCCGCTGATCGAGGACACTGTCATGCCCACTGCCCGTTCCCTGCTCTGGCACGACCCGGCGCTGCCCTGGGTAGAAAGCCGCCGCGCCTGCCATAGCCGCGCCTGCTACAAGGCGCACAGTCACCCGACCTTCTCCATCGGCGCGGTGGATGCCGGCAGCAGCTGCTTCACGGGTGCTGGCGAGGGGCACGAGCGCCTGACGCCGGGCACCCTGGTGATGGTGCCGGCGCAACGGGTACATGCCTGCAACCCCGAGCCTGGCCAAGCCTGGAGTTACCAGATGCTGCATGTGGAGGCCGGCTGGCTGGCGCAGTTGCGCCTGGAGTCCGGGCTTGAAGCGGCCAGGCCCGGAGCCCCTGCGCGCATCAGCCGGGAACCGGGGCTGTACCGTGAATTCTGCGAACTGAACGACCTGCTGTTCTCTGCAGCGAGCGCCGGCGAGAAAGAGGCGGCGCTAGTGGCATTCCTGGGCGATCACGACTTCTCTGCACAACCGGCATCGCTTGCGGCGCCCGCACCTGCGCTGGCGGGGCCGACCTTGCGCAGGCTGATCGAACACATCGAGGCGCAAGACCTGGCCCAACTGAGCCTTGAGCGCCTGGCCGGGCAAGCGGGCCTTGGCCGCTATCAGCTGATCCGCGCGTTTCGCGTTGCCACCGGCCTTACACCCCATGCTTTTCTGCTCAATGCGCGGGTCAACCGGGGGCGGCTACTGCTGCGTGACGGGCTGGCATTGGCCGAGGTTGCCTATCAGCTGGGGTTTGCCGACCAGAGCCACTTCCAGCGGGTGTTCAAAGCCCATGTGGGGGTCACGCCGGGGCATTACCGGCAAGCGCAATAATCTTCAATACCGGCGCCTGTGCAACATCCCAGACTGCGGCTTTCTACCCGAGAAAGCCCACCATGGAGCAGTTCCTGATCGTCGCCCTCGCCCACTTCCTCGCCCTGCTTTCACCGGGGCCAGACTTCTTCCTGGTTGCCCGCACATCGGTAGCGGCGGGTTGGCGTGTGGCCAGTGGCGCCTGCCTGGGCATCGCCCTGGCCAATGGCCTGTTCATTGCCATGGCCTTCGCCGGCCTGGCAATCCTGCGCGAAGGCAGCGTGCTGTTCATCACCCTGCAACTGGCTGGTGCCGGCTACCTGCTTTACATCGGCCTGCTGTTCCTGCGCCATGCGGGTGCTAGCGAGCTGACAGCCGTTGCTGCGCAGGGCGCAATCAATGGTTGGTGGCGTGGCCTGGGCATGGGTTTTGTGTCCGGCGTACTCAACCCGAAAAACGCGCTGTTCTACGCCAGCCTTGCCGGCATGGTGGCCAGCACCAGCGCAGGCTGGAAATGGCTCTACAGCGCCTGGATGTTCAGCGTCGTGCTGCTGTGGGACCTGCTGGTGGCCGCAGCCATTGGCAACCAGCACCTGCTACGGCGCTTCGCGCGTGCCCTGCCCTGGCTGGAGCGGGCGTCCGGGCTCATGCTGATGGTGCTGGCCGGGGCGCTGTTGATTCACCTTTTGCCGGGCTGACCAGGCGCAGGCTGGCCAGGTCCATCAGGCTGAAATGGCCACTGGCCCAGCCGCCGGTGTCAAGGTGCCAGACATTGCCCAGCTGCTTGGCATGCATCACCGGCGTATGGCCCACCAGCAAGGCACGCAGGCCTGCCACGGCCTCGGAGTTGCCCTCTTTCAGGCGCTGACGCGACCATTGGCAAACCTCGCGAACGCCAGCGTCGTCTTCAAACAGCAGGCTATCGCGCAATGCATGCCAGTCGTTGAACGGGCTGTCGGCATGCAGCAGGCCGATCAGGCCGGCTACTGTCTGTACCTCCAGGGCAATCGGCAACTGCAGGAACCGTTCGACAAATACCGCCTGCTGCTCCTTGGGCATGTCGATGAACCAGCCACCACCCGCTGCACGGTACATGTCCAGATCCAGGCGCCCGCCATAAAGGCACGTGATCGCCAGCGACTCATGGTTGCCCTGCACTGCATGGAACCAGGGCTGAGCCAGCCACCACAGGCATTCTTCACTGTGCGGCCCGCGGTCGACCAGGTCGCCGACGCTGAACAGCCGGTCTACCGCCGGGTCGAAACCCACCGCATCCAGGCACTGCTGCAACCGCCGGAAATGCCCGTGAATATCGCCCACGGCCAGGTCACGTCCCTTGCTGTTGGCGGCTACCCGCCGAAACCGGCTCATTACAATGTTCCTCTGCTGCCGCGCCCTGGCAGGCGTAAAATGAAGCGACACGCAGCTCGCCCCCGGAGGTGCATCATGCGTAACGCTCTTGTGTGTGCCGTGCTCGTGGCGCTGTCATTCAACAGCATGGCACAAGGCACCCCGCCTGCGCAGGTCGAGGTGCGTTTCGACCACCCGGAAAAATTCCGCGACGCCAGCCTCGATGGCCCAGGCTATGAGCGCGGCGCCGACCCTTACGTGATGAAAACCCTGACCGAGTACCTGCAGAAACTCGGCCAGCGCTACCTGCAACCCGGCCAGCAACTGGTCATCGACATCCGCGACATCGACCTGGCCGGCCGTTACGAACCCTGGCATAGCCAGGCCTACGATGTGCGCTACATGCGGGACATCACCTGGCCGACCATCGACCTGAGCTACACCCTGAGCCAGCCCGACAAGCCCGACCAACAAGCCCAGGAGCGGGTCAGTGACAAGATGTACCTGAGCCGCCCAGGCCGTGCCTCCCACAGCAGCGACCGCCTGTATGCGGAAAAGGCCATGCTCGACGACTGGTTCCGCCAACGTTTCGGCCCGCACTCGACGTCCTGAAGCGCCCCCCGGCTGGCACAGGCGAGTGTGCCGGGGGTATGCTCGGCCCTTGGACCTGTACCAGGGAAGGAACGCACCATGAAACTCTGTGCCGTACAACTGGCGTCGCGCAAAGGCGACCTGGCGGGCAACCTGGCCCGCCATCTGCGCTGCATCGAACAAGCCGCGGCACTGGGCGCCGAGCTTGTGGTGTTTCCGGAATTGTCGTTGACCGGCTACGAACCGACCCTGGCGCGGCAGGTGGCGCTGCCGCTGACTTCTGCCCGGCTGCAGCCGTTGCAGGCGCTTTGTGACCAGCTCTCGATCAGCGTTGCCGTGGGGCTGCCACTGCCGACCGCCGAGGGCATTCGCATCGGCATGCCCATCCTGCGCCCGGGGCTGCCACCCCTGGCGTACGCCAAGCAGCGCCTGCACGATGACGAGCGGCCGTTCTTCACCCCTGGTGATCAAGCCCTGGTGTTCGAAGCCGGGCAGCTGCAGGTCGCCCCGGCCATCTGCTATGAGTCGATGTTCATCGAACATGCCGCGCAGGCCCATGCGCTGGGTGCCGAACTGTACCTGGTCAGCGTGGCCAAAACCGCCAAAGGCATCCGCGAAGGCAACGAGCATTACCCGGAAGTGGCACGCACCCTGGGCATTCCGGTGTTGCTGGCCAACTGCGTCGGGCCGGCCGACACCTTCATCGGTGCTGGCGGCTCTGCGGCCTGGGACAGCCAAGGCAACCTGCTGGCGGCGCTGGATGACAAGGCTGAAGGCCTCATCCTGCTGGATACCGCCAGCAACCTCGCGCTTGGCGTGCCGCTGGAGGGTTGTGCTGTATGAAGTACGTGCTTTCAGTGCTGGCCAGTTTTTCCCTGACCTACTACATGACCGGCCTGTTGATCAGGAGCCAGCTGGCAGCGATTGCCAGGGGCTTGCGACACCGGCCTGATGCACCAACGCCAGGGGAGTACCTGCGTGAAGTGCGGCCACATGCCCGCCGTGCGCGTCGCCAGTACACACTGCTGGCGGGCTCGGTGATGACGCTGCTTGTTTGCCTGCTGGTGAGCTGCTTCAGTTAATCCTGAAGGCAGGCGCGAACTTTGTAGGAGCGGCCTTGTGTCGCGAAAGGGGCGCGAAGCGGCCCCAGGTTTTCAGCTTCGCACTAGAAATTGCAGGGGCCGCTTCGCAGCCCTATCGCGACACAAGGCCGCTCCTACAAAAACAGCGCTGGCCTGAAACTTACAGGTCCAGGGCCATGCTCTGCCGTCCTTCCAGCGCCAGCAGATACTGCTTGGCCGGCAAACCACCGGCAAACCCGGTCAGGTTCCCGGATGCACCGATCACCCGGTGACACGGGGCAATGATCGAGATCGGGTTGCGCCCGTTGGCCGCACCAACCGCGCGCACGGCACTGGGGTTGCCGATCTGCCGGGCGATATCGCTGTAGCTGCGGGTCTGGCCAAAGGGAATGGTCAGCAAGGCCGCCCACACCTGGCGCTGGAACTCGGTACCGGCGAAGTCCAGCGCCAGCTCGAAGCGCTGGCGCGTGCCGGCGAAGTACTCACCCAGCTGGCGGGCCGTTTCGCACAACATCGGGTGGCGGTCATCGCGGTGCAGTTCGCCAAGCCGCACGCGGTTCTCACGTTCCTCCTCCCACAGCACGGCGGCGAGGCACTCGCCGCGCGCCACCAGGGTCAGGGTGCCGACCGGAGACGACATGAAAGTAAAGGCGCTGGACATCTGAGTTCCTTACGGCAAACCAGTTTCAGCGCACTTTAACGTTGCCCGCCCCCCGCTGCACTCGCTTTCTTGCGCAGGTTATTCGGTAAGCAAGGCCTGCCGGATCAGCTTCTTGTCGACCTTGCCCACGCTGGTTTTCGGGATTTGCTCAACACAGCGTATCTGCCGTGGAATCGCCCACTTGTTCAGCTGGCCGCTGTTGACGAAGGGCTGCAGGTGCGCAGCCAGTGCCGCCGCGTCCAGTTGCCGGCCGTCGCTGCACACCAGCAATGCCAGCGGTTGCTCGCCCCACTGCGGGTCGGGCACGCCGATCACGGCCACCGCCTCGACGGCCGGGTGCTGGCTTATCAGGCTTTCCAGTTCGACCGAGCTGATCCACTCGCCACCGGTCTTGATCACATCCTTGATCCGGTCGCGGATGCGCACCACGCCGCCCGCGTCGATGCAGGCCAGGTCGCCGGTGTGCAGCCAGCCGTCACGCCATAGCGCAGCGCCTTGCTCTGGCTCGTTGAGGTAGCCCTGGGTCAACCATGGCGCACGCACCACCACTTCACCCAGACGTTCGCCATCGTGAGGCACGTCCAGGCCTGCGTCATCGACAATACGTAGGTCAACCAGCACGATCGGCACCCCGGCGTTGATGCGCAGCGGCACCTGCTCGGTCACGGGCAATGCCAGGTCCTGCGCGCCCAGGCGGGTGACGCTTAGCAGCGGGCAGCTTTCCGACATGCCATAGCCACAGTGCACTCGAATGCCGCGGTGGCTGGCCCGTTGTGCCAGCCCTACGGTCAGCGCGCTGCCGCCAAGCAGCATCTTCCAGCCGACCAGGTCGGTACGCCGGCCCTCGTCGCTGTCGAGCATCATCTGCAGCACGGTCGGCACGCAGTGCGAGAAGGTAACGCCCTCTTCCCGATACAGCCGCACCAGGCGATTGGGCTCGTAGCGCCCCGGGTAGACCTGCTTGATGCCCAGCGCCGTGGCCACATAGGGCACACCCCAGGCATGCACATGGAACATCGGCGTGATCGGCATGTACACATCGCCTTCACGCAACAGTGGCTCGGCACCGCAGGCAGCCAGGGTGGCCTGCTCGGCCAGGGTGTGCAGCACCAGCTGGCGATGGCTGAAGTACACGCCCTTCGGGTGGCCGGTGGTACCGGTGGTGTAGAACAGTGTCGCCAGGGAATGCTCGTCGAAATCAGGGAAGTCGAAGCTGGCGCCAGCCGCGCCCAGCAACGCCTCATACTCGCCCAGCGTGGGCAGTGTCGGCTGATCACAGGCACCATCGCTGAGGCGGATGAAGCCTTGCACGGTTGGCAGCTCATCGCGCAGTTGCGCCATCAGCGGCAGGAAATCGTCATGCACCAGTACCAGCCGGTCTTCGGCATGGTTCATGGTGTAGCGGACCTGCTCGGCGGACAGCCGCACGTTCACCGTGTGCAACACCGCCCCGAGCATCGGTACGGCAAAGAAGCACTCCAGGGCGCGGTGGCTGTCCCAGTCGAGCAAGGCGACGGTATCGCCTGGCTTGACCCCGGCCTCGGTGAGCACATTGGCCAGGCGCTGGATGCGCTCGATCAGCGTCGTGTAGCTGTAGCGCAGCTTGTCGGCGTAGACGATTTCCTGGTTCGGCCGGTAGCGCACGCCAGACAGCAGCAGGCGCTTGATCAGCAGTGGGTAGCCATAGGCCTGCTCGGCGGCCGGCATGATACGGGTGGTGGTCATCGTGGCATCCTTCACAGCAGGTCGGCATCAAGCAGGTACAGGCTGTGGCTACCCGCCTTGACGCTGGCACTCAGCGAGTGGATGCGCGGTAGCAGGCGCGCGAAGTAGAACCGCGCGGTGCCCAGCTTGCTCTGGTGGAACGGCTCGGGCTGCTCCGTGTTCATGGCGGCTTCGGCCATGCGTGCCCACAGGTAGGCATAAAGCGTGTAACCAAACACCTGCAGGTATTCCACTGAAGCGGCACCTATCTCCCGCGGGTCGCCCTGGCCACGGTCGAGGACCCAGGCAGTGAGCTCGTCCAGGTTGTGCATGGCCGCCAGCAGCGGCGTGCCGAATTCGCTCGGCAAGGTCTCGGCGTACGCGCAGATCTCGGCCGACAGCGTACGGTACGCCTGGCCGCCATCGCCCAGCAGCTTGCGCCCTACCAGGTCAAGGGCCTGGATGCCGTTGGCGCCTTCGTAGATCTGAGTGATGCGGCAGTCGCGAATCAGCTGTTCCTGGCCCCATTCGCGGATGTAGCCATGGCCACCGAATACCTGCTGGCCATGCACGGTGGTTTCCAGGCCCATGTCGGTGAGGAAGGCCTTGGCCACCGGCGTCAGCAAGGCTACCTTGGCCTCGGCCAGGCGGCGGGCGCCGGCGTCTTCGCTGTACTTGGCCAGGTCCAGTTGCAACGCCACGTAGGTGGAGAATGCCCGCCCGCCTTCGTTCAACGCCTTCATGGTCAACAGCATGCGCCGCACATCCGGGTGAACGACGATCGGGTCGGCCGCCTGCCCGGGTGCCTGGGCACCGGTCGGGGCACGCCCCTGTTGGCGGTCACGGGCATAGGCGATGGCGTTCTGGTAGGAGCGCTCGCCCAGGGCCAGGCCCTGGATACCGACGCCCAGGCGCTCGTAGTTCATCATGGTGAACATGGCGTTGAGGCCCTTGTTCGGCTCGCCGACCAGGTAGCCGATGGCGCCGTCGAAGTTCATCACGCAGGTGGCCGAGGCCTTGATGCCCATCTTGTGCTCGATGGAGCCACAGCTGACGGCATTGGTCTCGCCCAGCATACCCTCGTCGTCGACCAGCACCTTCGGCACCAGGAACAACGAAATGCCTTTGGCCCCTGCAGGTGCGTCGGGCAAGCGCGCCAGCACCAGGTGGATGATGTTCTCGCTCAGGTCCTGTTCACCACCGGTAATGAAGATCTTCGTGCCGCTGACCCGGTAGCGGCCATCGGCTGCTGGTTCCGCGCGGGTGCGCAGCAGGCCGAGGTCGGTACCGCAGTGTGGCTCGGTCAGGCACATCGAGCCGGTCCAGCGCCCCTCATACATTGGCGGCAGGTAACGGGCCTTGAGCGGTTCGCTGGCATGGTTGAGCAGTGACAGGCAGGCGCCTGCAGTGAGCATCGGGTACAGGCCGAACGACAGGTTGGCGGCATTAAGCATTTCTTCGAGCTGGGCGCCAATGACCTTCGGCATGCCCATGCCGCCGTATTCCGGTGCGCCTGCAACACCCACCCAGCCATCTTCGGCGAACGCCCGATAGGCGCTGGCAAAACCTTCAGGGGTCATCACGCGGCCGTTTTCCCAGCGGCAACCCTGTTCGTCGCCACTGCGGTTGAGCGGCGCCACCACGTCGGCAATCAGCTTGCCGGCCTGCTCGAGCACAGCCCGGGCAGTGTCGGCGTCGACCTGCTCAACCAGCGCCGGGGTCTGCGCCCACCAGGCCGGGATATCGAACACTTCGTTGAACAGGAAATCCATGTCGCGCAGTGGCGGAAGGTAATCAGACATGAGGCGAACACTCGGTTGCTTGGGTTGACGAACGTGACGCGGCAGGCGCCCGGCTGGCCGCCGGGGCGCCATGGCCACGCAAGAGGAAGTGCGACAGCGCCGGGATCAACACCAGCGCGCCGAGCATGTTCCAGAGGAACATGAAGGTCAGCAGCAGGCCCATGTCGGCCTGGAACTTGATCGGCGACCAGGCCCAACCGACCACGCCGGCTGCCAGGGTGATACCCACCAGGCCAACGACCCGGCCGGTGAAGGCCACGGCCTTCTGATAAGCCAGCGCCAGCGGCAGGCCGGCCCGCTGGTGATGCAGCTGCACGCTGAGCAGGTACAACGCGTAGTCGACGCCAATCCCCACGCCCAGGGCGATCACCGGCAAGGTAGCGACCTTGACGCCGATGCCCAGGGCCACCATCAGCGCTTCGCACAGCAGCGAGGTGAGCATCAGCGGCAGGATCGCCACCAGGGTGGCGCGCCAGCTGCGGAAGGTGAACAGGCAGAACACGGTGACGGCCAGGTACACCAGCAACAGCATGCGGTGGTTGGCCTCGCGCACGACGATGTTGGTGGCGGCCTCGATCCCGGCGCTGCCGGCTGCCAGCAGGAACTGGCGGTCCTCGCCGCTGTTGGCCTGGGCGAAACGCTCGGCGGTGGCGGCAACTTGTGCCAGGGTGTCGGCGCGGTGGTCCTTGAGGTAGGCGATCACCGGCATCAGCGAGCAGTCGTTGTTGAACAACTCCGGGGTGTTGACCGAAGCCTGCTGGGCCGCGTAGTTGAGCACGTCCTGGTTGCGCTGCAGGCTGTTCAGGCGCGGGTTGCCCTCGTAGGTGCCGGCGGTGATCTGGCGCACCGCATTGGCCAGCGACAGCGTGGTCTGTACCCCAGGCAACTGCTGCAGCTCCCAGGCCAGGCGGTCGGCCAGCACCAGCGTCTGGTAACGCAGGCAACCTTCCGGCGGCGTCTTGACCATTACCGCGAAGGTGTCGCTGCTGAGCGCGTAGTGGCTGGTGATGAAGCCGTTGTCGCGGTTGTAGCGCGAGTCGGCGCGCAGCTCCGGGGCACCGCTGTCGAGGTCACCGATCTTCAGCTGCAGGCTGCCCCAGACACCGATGCCCGCGAGCACCGCGGCCACCAGCAAGGCGCCCGTGGCCCACTTGCGCTCGGTGAAGCGGTCGAGCAGGTCCCACAGCCGGCCGAAGCCACGGTGCTGCGCTGCGCGGGCATCGATGTACAGCGCGCGCTCGGCGGCCTTGCGGCCCACGCCGACATACGACAGCGCCACCGGCATCAGCAACAGCGAGGTGAAGATCAGTACCGCCACGCCAATGCTGGCGGTGATGGCCAGGTCCTGGATCACCGGGATGTCGATCAGCATCAGCACGGCAAAGCCCACCGCGTCCGCCAGCAGCGCGGTGACCCCGGCCACGAACAGGCGGCGGAAGGTGTAGCGCGCGGCAATCTGCCGGTGGGTGCCGCGGCCGATGTCCTGGAGGATGCCGTTCATCTTCTGCGCGGCGTGGGACACGCCGATGGCGAAGATCAGGAACGGCACCAGGATCGAGTACGGGTCGATGGCATAGCCCAGCCAGGCGACGATGCCCAGCTGCCAGACCACCGCCGTCAGCGAACACAGCACCACCAGCAAGGTGCTGCGCACGCAGCGGGTGTACAGGTAGATGATCACCAGGCTGGTGACCACGGCCAGGGCAAAGAACGCCATCACCTGGATCAGCCCGTCAATCAGGTCACCCATCAGCTTGGCGAAGCCGATCACGTGGATCTGGTACTGGCCGCTGGCCTGGTACTGGCTGCGCAGGTGTTCGAGCTTTTGCGAGAAGGCGTGGTAGTCGATGCCTTTGCCGGTGGCCGAATCCTGGTCCAGCAGCGGCACGATCAGCATGCTCGACTTGAAATCCCGGGCCACCAGGCTGCCGACAATATTCGCCCGCTCGATGTTCTGCCGCAGCTGTTCGATGTCGGCGGCCGCCCCCTGGTAGCCGTCAGGCATCACCGGGCCGCCCTGGAAGCCTTCTTCGGTGACTTCGGTCCAGCGCACCGCCGGGCTCCACAGCGATTTCATCCACGCGCGGTCGACACCCTCACTGAGGAACAGCTCGTCGTTGATCTGGCGCAGGGTCTGCAGGTAGTCAGGGTCGAAGATATCGCCGTGGGTGTTCTCCACCACCACCCGCACCGAGTTGCCCAGGCCGCGCAACGATGGGCGGTTCTCCAGGTAGTTCTGGATGTAGGGGTGGCTCTGCGGCAGCATCTTCTCGAAGCTGGGGCGCAGTTCCAGGCGGGTCAGTGCCATGTAGCCCAGCACCAGGGTGGTCAGCAGCATGCACAGCACGAAGGCCAGGCGGTGGTTGAACACCAGGCGTTCGAGGCGATTGCCCGAACGGGGGTCGAAGTCGGCGAGGTTATGGATCACCGGCAGTGGATCTTGGCGAATATCGGCCATCAGGGTCTTCTCTCGTCGAAGGTGCGCACGCCCCGCTCGCCCACCAGTACCAGGCCGGTACCGGCGTCGTCGGCAAGCGCGGTCACCGGGCCGCGTATGGCTTGTGGCTGCAGGTTGAAGCTGGCGCCGCCGTCGCGGCTGAGCAGCAGGTCGCCGGCCTGGCTGGCCAGCCATACATTGCCGTCGGCGGTCAGGCTGGCTGCCGTCAGGCTGGTCTTCACGCCACTGCTGACCGGCTGCCACTGCTGGCCGCCGTCCGTGCTGCGGTAGGCATTGCCACGCAAGCCGTAGATCACCAGCAGCCCGGGTTTGCCCACGGCACCGAACAAGGTGCCGGCATAGGGCGTCGGCACCTGGGTGAAACGCTCGCCAGCGGCATCCAGTTTGAGCAACAGGCCCTGCTCGCCGGTGATGTACAACGCGTCACCGACGGGCGCCAGGCTGGTCAGGTGCAAGCCTTGCGGGTTGTCGCTGTGGTCTTGCCACGGCAACCAGTGCTGGCCACCGTCCTCGGTGCGCAGCAACAGGTTGAACAGGCCCACGGCATAGCCATGCTGGTCATCGCTGAACCACACATCGAGCAAGGTGCTGTCGGTGCCATCGGCCAGTGCCCGGCCATCGAGCTGCTTTTCCCAGTGCTGGCCGCCATCGTGGCTGTGCAGCACCACACCGTCGTTGCCCACTGCCCAGCCGTGCTGGGCAGTGGCGAAGCTGACGGCATTGAGGTCGGCGCTGACCGGCACCTGGGCCTGCTGCCAGTGCGCGCCATGGTCGTCGGAGTACAGGATGTGGCCACGCGGGCCCACCGCCACCAGGCGCTCACCGGCCCGGGTCACATCACGCAGCGCACTGGTTGTGGCCAGTGCACTAGGCATGGCTGGCAGGTCCAGCACATCGGTGAAGGGCGCCGCCTGGGCGGCGCCTTGCAGCGCAGCCCAGAACAGCATCGCCACGCTGCATCGTTTGAAGACAGACATTGCGGACCTCTGCGCCATGCGCTCAGCGGATGCCGTTGCCGGCCAGCGATTCAGGCGACCATTGGGCCTTGGACAGCGGGTCGATGTAGCGGATACCGCCATAGGCACCAACCACGCCGTTGAGGTTGTAGGTGCCGCCGACCAGGTCGTAGATCATGAACGGCGTGGCATCCGGGGTCTGCTTGTCGTAGCTCTGGGTCAGGAAGGCGAACGAGCCACGGTACAACTGACCGCGGGCGTCATACTGGTCGGAGGCCAGGGCGACCCAGCTGTCCTCGTCGAGGTAGAAGCGGCGCTTGTGATAGATGTGCCGCGCACCGTCCTTGAGCTTGCCTTCCACCACCCACACGCGGTGTTTCTCCCAGCGCACGAACTGCGGGGCGAGGTGGTTGGGGGTGATCAGCTGCTTGACGTCGGTGTTGTAGGTGAGCTGGTAGGTGTTGTACGGCACGTACATTTCCTGCTTGCCGACCAGGGTCCAGTCGTAGCGGTCCAGGGCGCCGTTGAAGACGAACACGTCATCGTAGGTGCCGGAACCCGAAGTACCTGGGTTGGGCGTGTCGTAGGCCAGGTTCGGTGCCAGCTTGACCCGGCGCTGCCCAGGCAGGTACTGCCAGGCGCTGCGTGGCTGCACCAGCGGGTTGGCGGCATCACGCAGCATCATCGCTTCGCCGGCGCGGCGGGCGGGGCCGGTGTACACCAGTTTCATCTGGTAGTAGGTGTCCTTGGCGCCGATCGGCTTGTTCATGTCTTCGTAGATCGGGTAGCTGATGTTGGCCTGGCCGGTGGTCGACAGCGAAGGTTTGCCGGCCGCGTCGACGTTCCACGAGTCGTACTTGGCGGTCATGCTCACGCCCTGGTAGCGCAGCAGGAAGTTCCACATCGCCTCAGCGCCGTTTTGCGGGATCGGGAACGGGATACCCGGCAGCACGTTGTCCACTGCAGTGCCGCCCTCCTGGCTCTTGGCGCCGGTGGCGTTCTTCAAGGTGTTGGCCAGCACCGCCTGGGGCAGCGCCACGCTGCGGTGGGTCGGGTAGACATCGACGCGCATGCTCGGGAAGCGCTTGAGCAGCTCAAGGGTGGTTGCCGTCAGCTGGCCTTTGTACTGCTCGGCGTTCTTGCCATCAATGACCAGCAGCGGCTTTTCGTTGGCGAAGGGGTCCGGGCGCATGCTGGCACCGCTCTGGTAGCTGGCCGGCGGCGTCTGCAGGCCGCCCTGGTAGGCGGGGATCGAGCCATCGGCATTGGCAGCCTGCTCCGCGCCCAGGGTTGTCAGGCTCTTGCCCAGCTTGGCAGCCTGGTCAGGGGATACTGCGGCGTGGGCCGCGTTGAGGGCAGCCAGCGACAGGCACGTGGCCAACAGGGTGTTCACGTATTTCATGATTGTTGTTTTCCTGTGGAGTCTGTGGGGGGGACAGGTCTCAGAACGTGGTCTTGAGGGTCAGGTACAGGGCGCCACGGTCTTCGGTGGTGGCACCACCGCCGGAGAAGGAGGCATAGCCGCCGCCGTAGCAGGTGTAGTCCTGTTCGCCATCGAGGGCGTTCGGCGTGCTGCCGTCGGTCTGGCCATCCTTGCAGGACTGGGTCTTGCCGAAGCTGTCGACGTACTTGAGGTCGACGAAGTACTGGTTGTAGATGGCGGCGCTGACGCCGACCGCATAGTTGCCAGTGTCCTTGGCACCACCGCCCTGCACCGGTGATACGCCATCGATGCCGACGTTGACCGACAGCGGCATGCTCAGGTCGATGCCTGGCATTACCTGGAACCAGGTGGGGGTGAAGTTGACGGCAATGCCCCAGTTGTCACGGGTCGGCTGGTCGATGCCGCGGTAGCTGCTCTTGCCCTTGTACAGCGCCTCGTTGTGGCCATCGAGCTTGAGCAGGTTGCTGTAGAACAGCTCGCCGAGCAGGGTCGCCGAGTCGAACAGCGGCGTGTTGCCGATGGTCATCAGGCCGTTGAGGGTCCAGTGCAGGGTCTCGCCGGTGGCGCTCAGGCTATCGCCGTCCTTGGGCACGTCGTAGATCACCCCGCTGCTCGCCAGGCGTGGCGGCAACAGGCCAAAGCCGCCGCCCAGGCCGGCGGTGCCGGGAGAACTGACGATGGCCGGGATGCTCGCCAGGGGCATGTGCTGGCGGATGTTGAGGTCGCTGCCGACGCTGACACCGCCGATATCCTTGGACAGGCTCAGGCCGTAGATGTCGATGTCGTCGGAATAGGCAAACTGGTACGTGGTGCTCTGCAGCGAGTTGTACAGGTTACCGATCGCGCCCTGGCGGCTGGCCGGCGGGGTACCGAACGGGCCCTGGGCCACCGTCATGCCGCGTGCGTCGAGCCAGGCCTGGGGCAGGATCTCGGACGTCTTGCGGTAGTAGAAGCCCAGGGTGCCGCCAAGCCACTCGGGTGACCACTTGGCCATGACGCCCCAGTCGCCGCTGTTGCGCGGGGTCAGGTCGTCGCCACGGCGGATGGTGGTCAGCGCGCCGCGCACCGGGATCAAGCCCGGGGTGCCGGTGTGGCCAAGCAGGAAGCTCTGGGCGCCCTCGCCCACCACGTCGGAGCCACCGTAGTAAGTGCCGGCCTCCGGCAGGCGCGCGGCATCCCAGTCGAAGAAGTACTGGGCGCCCAGGGTCAGTTCGGGGTTGACCATGAACGAAGTGGACAACTGGTTGCGCGGTACGAACAGCTCCTTGGCTTCGGTACCTGGCGAGGCCGCCAGCTTGGCCAGGTCCAGCCCGGACTGGCCGTAGCTCAGCGAATGCACCGGGTTGAGCAGCGTTTCACCCCAGAACAGGTTGTGCTGGCCGACCTTGGCGCTGATTTGCGATTCCTCGCCCACATCGCGGCTGAAGAACACGAAGGCATCCAGTACTTCGCCAGACGGGCCGCTGTAGTAGCGCTGGGCATAGTTGCTCAGGTGCGGGCTGCCCAGCGGCACGCCGGTGCCCGGCAGGCCGTTGAGGCTGGGGTTGATGCCAGACTGGTCACCGTTGCCGTTGACGAACGGGTTGCTGTTGGAGCCGGTATTGTCATAGGCCTTGTCGTACCAGCTGGCGGTGCTGACACGAAAGCCGGTGTTGCCCTGGTAGACCACGTCCAGCTCGGTCAGCAGGTCGAGCCGGTTGGTGACCGTGGTGCCAGCCTTGCGGAAGTTGTAGTCGCCGTCGTTGCTGTTGGGCGTGCCCAGCATGCGCTTGTCGGCGCTTTCGGTGCGCACGCCATAGTTGTACTTGACCGTGTTGTCGAAGCGCACGGCCCAGTCTTCGCTACCGGTAGTGACTTCGAAGGCTTGCGCGCCAGGCAGGCTGAGCAGGCTGATGGCGCAGGCGAGCAGGCAGCGCTGTGGCTTCACAGCACGGTGAATGCGGTGTTCTGGCATTACGATGACTCCACTTATTGTTTTTGTTGTTTTGGGCTTGCCCGTCATCTGCGGGCTTGGCCTGGGCATCCGTGCGCGGTTGGCAGATCAGTGGTCCAGGCGGCGAATCAGGTTTTCGGCCAGCGGCCAGGGGCCGAAGCCGGCAGCAGGGTTGAGGTGGCCGACCGCGCCCAGGGCGACCAGCTCGCTGCCCCAGGCCTGGGCCATGGCCCCTGCGGCGTCGAAACTGGCCAGGTGGTCGTTGCTGCTGGCGGCGACAATGCTGGGGAACGGCAGCGGCGCCATCGGCAAAGGCGACCAGCCCTGCTCGGCCAAGCTTTGCGGGCTGGGGTAATGGGCAGGCCATTGGGCGTGCAAGTCAGGCGGAGCTGCCAGCAGTGCGCCTTTGATCGGCCGTTGGTAACGGGCCGCCCAGTGGGCCACCATCAACACGCCTGCGCTATGCGCCACCAACAGCACCTCACCGTCGATCCGCTCCAGCTCGCGCTGGATGGCTTCGACGCGCGCGCTGCAGCTGAGCCCGTCGACCTGCAGCGGTGGCACGCTGCGAACCTTGGCCAGGCGCGCTTCCAGCAGGGTTTGCCAATGCTCGCTGACATGCTCGCGCAAGCCAGGGATGATCAGCACGGTGGCAGTGGTTTGCAGTTTTTCCACGTCGGGACCTCGGCTTGGATCGGGTACGAGGTTCACAGTAATCAGGGGCCTCGACGGGTGCTTCACATTGCGCGTCAGTGGCTTTTCATTTGATGACAAGGCCCAGGTTCGGGCTTGTGCTTCTCAATTGACGACACGCACGCTATAACTCACAGACCGCCTGACGGAAAACAATAAAAATGCCCGCCCTTGTCCGTGCCGCCAGCCTCACCAACTACCTCGAAGTGTCCCGCCACGTGGGCCTGAACCCCAACGCCCTGCTCGCCCAGGTTGGCCTGAGCGCAGCACTGCTCGAAGACCCCAACCGGCGTATTCCGGCGGCCAACGTGATTACCTTGCTGGAAGAATCGGCGCGTGCCAGCGGTTGCGAAACCTTCGGCCTGCGCATGGCCGAATCGCGCCAGCTCTCGGACTTCGGCGAGATCAGCCTGCTGCTCAGCCACCAGCGCAGCCTGCGCGACGCCCTGCAAGTGATCGTGCAGTACCGCCATCTGCTCAACGACGCGCTGGCCATCCATGTCGAGGAAGCCGGCAAGACGGTCATCATTCGCGAAGAAGTGATCAATGAGCGGGCACCGTGCAGCCGCCAGGCCACTGAGCTGGCCATCGGCGTGATGCTGCGCCTGTGTGCGGCGCTGCTGGGTGCCCAGTGGCACCCGATCAGTGCCAACTTCACCCATGCCGCACCCGCCGACCTGGCTATCCACCGGCGGATCTTCGGCTGCAAGCTGGTGTTCGGCAGCGAGTTCAACGGCATTGTCTGCCCCGCCGCCGACCTCGACAGTGCCAGCCCGCAGGCCAACGAAGCCATGGCGCGGCTGGCACGGCGCTACCTGGACACACTGCCGGCTGGCGGCACACCATCACTGGAGCTGGAGCTGCGCAAGACCATCTACCTGCTGCTGCCCATGGGCCGCGCCACCATCGAGCAGGTGGCGCAAACCCAGGGCATGAATGTGCGCACCCTGCAACGGCGCCTGGAAGAAGACGGGCTGACGTTCAAGGACATGATCAACAACGTGCGCCGCGACCTGGTGATGCGCTACCTGGAGAACCCTAGCTATTCGCTGGGGCGCATCGCCGACATGCTCGGTTACTCGATGCCCAGTTCGTTCACCCGCTGGTTCATCGCCCAGTTCGGCATGCCGCCAGCCAGCTGGCGGGCTCAGCATGCCGAACAGGCGCCTTAAAGGCCCCAGTGCATCAGGGCCAGCACCAGCAGCACGAGGAACACGCTTTCCCCCACCATCAGCGCGATGGGCTTGAGCCCCACCGAAGCCAGGGCCTTGAGCTGGGTTTTCATGCCCAAGGCGCTGATGGCCACCACCAGGCAGCCGCGCGATAGGTCATTGATACCGCCCTGTACCGCCGATGACACCCAGCCGGTACTGTTGACGCAGGCCAGCAGCACGAAACCGACGGCAAACCACGGCAGCAACGGCGGGCGCTGGCCGCTGGCATCCAGGCCCTGGCGGCGGGTGATCATCGCCGCACAGACAATCACCGGCAGCAACATGGCCACGCGCATCAGCTTGACCACCGTGGCGATGTCGCCGGTTTCGGTGGACATGCTGTAACCGGCGCCGACCACCTGGGCCACGTCGTGGATGGTCGCCCCCAGGAATACCCCGGCCTGCCCCGGCGGCAAATGCAGCCACTGGGCGATCATCGGGTAAAGGATCATCGCCAGGGTCGACAACGCCGACACGCCGATCACCGTGAACAGCGTGGCGTGTTCCTTGCGCGGGTGCTGGGGTAGCGCCGCCGCCAGTGCCAACGCCGCCGAGGCGCCGCAGATGGCCGTGGCACCCCCGGTCAGCAGGCCGAACAACCGGGAAAAGCCCAGCGCCTTGGCTGCAATCACCGACACCACGATGGTCACCAGTACCAGGAGGACCACCAGCGCTACCGGTTTCCAGCCAAGGCTGGCGATCTGGCCGAGGGTAATGCGCATGCCCAGCAGCGCCACGCCCAGGCGCAGCACGCCCCGTGCGGTGAACTCGATGCCGGCCTTGCACGGTCCGTCGACGGCGAGAAAGTTCAGTGCCATGCCCAGCAACAAGGCAAACAACATGACCGGGGCCGCATAGTGCTCGCTGAGAAAACTCGCCGCCGCACCCACGATCAGGCTGACTGCAACGCCTGGGGCCAAGGTGCGAATGCGTTGCTGTGCCGCCGTCACTACCAGCGTGCTCATTGCCCGCCCTCCTCGTCATCCAGCACGATGTACACCTGCTGGCCCTGGCATTCGACCCGGTAACTATTGACCTTCAACGCCGTTGAGTTGAGCAGGTAGCCGCTGGCCAGGTCGAAGCGCAGGCCATGGGCGCAGCACTGGATGACCCGCCCCTCCAGACGCCCGCCGCACAGCGAGGCACCCTGGTGCGGGCAACTGTCGTCGATCGCATACAGGGTATCGGCCACATTGAACACGGCCAGGCTCTTGCCGTGGCTCTCGACCAGCACGCGCGCGTTGCGCTCGGGGACCTGGCTCGCGGCCAGGGCGATACGCCGGGTCATGCCGGCACCTGCACGTGCAAGGCTTCAAGCATTGCCGCCAACAGCACCTCGGCCGGTTGCGCACCGGCAATCAGGCGGCCCTCATTGAAGCGAAAACGCGGCACCGCGCTGCCCGCGCGCCCGGCACCGTCGAGGAACGGGCTGCCATCGTCACGCAGGCAGTCGGCCACTTGCGCCGCCTCCAGCCCGCAGGACTGGGCAATGGCAAGCAGCACCCGGCTGTCGCCCAGGTCGCGGCCCTGATGGAAATAGGCAATGAACATCTGCGCCAGCATGGCTTCGAGCTGCGCGGCGCCGAGCAGGCTGGACGCCCGTTGCAACAGGCGGTGGGCATTGGCGGTGTTGGGCATGCGGCGGATGCGCGTGAAGTCGATGTCTTCACCCACCACGCTGGCTGCTGCGCGCACCTGCGCCTGTCGCTCGCGCACGGCCTGCTCGCTGCCCAGCCGTTGTACATAGAACGCATGGAATGGCAGGCCATTGGCAGGCAGGCCGGGCAGCAGCTGCACACCGCGCCACTGCAGTTCCACCTGTACTTGTGGCTGCTCGCGCTGCAGCAACAACAGCGCAGCTTGCAATTGCCGCTGACCGATCAGGCACCACGGGCAAATGAAATCGAACAATACTTCGACGGACAACGTCTGTTTCACGAACTCAACTCCTCGGTACGGCTGACCGGTGCTTGCAGACGTTCCATGTCGCGGTGGTAATGGCGTTTGGCGATGAAGAACACCGCAGCGGCGGCGATGCTCACCAGCGGTACCAGCTGGAACGCGGCGTGCAAGCCGATCAGGTCGGACACCCGCCCGGTGATCAGCGGGCCGGTGGCCAGGCCCAGCAGGTTGTTGGCCAGGGTCAGGGTGGCGAAGGCAGTGCCGTGCACGGCGGCGTGGGTCAGGTTGGCGACCATGGCGCTGGACGGGCCGTTGGTGCCGACGGCGATCATCATGCCCAGGCAGATCAGCACCAGTTGCGCAGTGCCCGCCGGCAGCGCAAAGGCCACCGACAGCAGCAGGCAGCTGCCCAGGCAATAGCCGATGGCCAGGCTGATCTTGCGGTCCGGGCGCTGGCGGCCCAGGCGGTCGCAGAGCATCGCGCAGAGGATCGTGCCAATGCCGCTGAACAGCACGATCACGGCGGCGATGGCCCCAGCGCGATCAGTGCCCATGGCGTAGTAACGGTTCAGGTAGCTTGGCATCCAGACAATGACCGTGCCGCCAACGAACAGCTGCAGGCCACTGCCGATGTAGGCGGCGATCACCGAGCGCGATCCATACAGGGTGCGCAGCGGGCGACTGGCCTTGGTCAGGCCCTGCCCGGTGCATCTGGGCGCGATGCGGGCTTCCTTGACGATCAGCGGGTACAGCAGCGCCAGCACCAGGCCGAACAGGGCCATGCCGGCAAACGCCCAGCGCCAGCCCAGGTGCTGGGCCAGGATGCCGCCCAGGGCCATGCCCAGCACCGAGCCGAACATGCCACCGGCCATGAAGGCGCCGGCCAGGGTCGAGCGCATGTCGCGGGGGAAGACCGCCACCACCACGGCAATGCCGACGCTGCCGTAGGCGGCCTCGCCGACACCCACGAGGAAGCGGGCAATGAACATCTGCGGGTAGTTTTCTGCCAGGGCGCAGCCCAGGGTTGCCAGGCTCCACAGCACAGCCATCAGCACCAG
Source organism: Pseudomonas putida (assembly GCF_002025705.1). Lineage (NCBI taxonomy): Bacteria > Pseudomonadati > Pseudomonadota > Gammaproteobacteria > Pseudomonadales > Pseudomonadaceae > Pseudomonas > Pseudomonas putida. Next base: position 2,878,760 of record NZ_CP018846.1, read on the forward strand.
GCTGCGGACCCGGCCGAAGCGGTCGGCCAGCAAGGACAACGGGAAAGTCAGCAGGCCGACCATCAGTGCGACGATGCCACTGAGCAGGCCGAGCTGGCTGTCGCTCAGGGCCCACTCGCCCTTGAGCAGCGGGAACACGGCATTGAGCACCTGGCGCGACATGTAGTCAGAGATCAACAGGCCGAAAGTCAGGGCGAAGACGACCCAGGCATAGCGCCGGGGGACGCTGTGCGTGGTGTCGGTGCCGGGTGCTTCGGCACTGGCGAGATAGGTGGCCATGGTGCCTCCTCGGGATTCTGTATTGTTTTTGTTCTTATGGGATGTAGACCGAAAAACGCACTGCCCTTGTAGGAGCGGCCTTGCCGGGGCGCCGGACCGGTCGGAAAGGGCTGCGCAGCAGCCCCAACAATTCATCCACCAACGCTGAATCATTGGGGCCGCTTTGCGGCCCTTTCCGACCGGTCCGGCGCCCCGGCAAGGCCGCACCCACAAAGATCGCCTCCGGGGCTTGCAATCAGGCCCGCTGCGGAACGCCCTTCTGGCCGGGCTGGCGGTTCGGCGCCATGCCGTTGGCCTTGAGCGTCTGCTCGATGCTGGTGTACTGCTCGCCAATGCGGTAAATCGCCCGGGCCTCTTTGCCGTTGGCCACTTCACGACCCAGCTCATGGGCCACGCGCACGGTCTGCTGAATTTGCTGCACCGAGCCGAAGCGCTTGCCGTGCTGGTCGATGATGGTGTCTTCGTTGCCGCAGCGTGGGTGCAGGCCCATGGCCAAGGCCATGGTGTTGAACGGCAGTACGTTCTTGAGCAGCGATTCGGCCGTCAGCGTGCAGCCATCTGGCGCGCGGTGGATGAAATTGAAGAAGTTGAACGGGTTGGGGCCGTCGAAACCGCCACCGATGCCGATCCAGGTCAGGTTCAGCGGGCCCATGTAGTCGCCACGGCGCACGATGCGCTCGAGGGTTTCCAGGGCATGCATGCCGGTCAGCTGGAAGTGCGGTTGGATGCCACTGGCCTGCAACCGGCGCAGGTGTTCGCGGACCCAGGCCGGGCCGGCGGGCACGGTCATTTCGCTGTAGGCGGCATGGATCGCCGGGTGAGCCAGGGAGGTGCCTTCCAGATACTCCGGATACAGCAGCTCCATGATGTTCATCTGTGTGGTGTTGATCGCCACGGTCACCTGATCAGGGCGTGGGGTCAGCTCGGCGAGCATGTGCCGGGTGTCGTCGGACAGCCACTTGGCCGCCTCGCCTTCGCCCTCAGGCGCAAAGGAAATCGAACCACCCACCTGGATGATCATGTCCGGTACCGCTTCACGCACACCGGCGATCAGCTCGTTGAACTTGGACAGGCGCTTGGAACCCTTGCCGTCCAGTTCGCGCACATGCAGGTGCAGCACGGTGGCGCCGGCTTCATAGCAATCGACGGCCTTCTGTACCTGCTCGTCCATGGTCAGCGGGATGTCTTCGGGGAAGTCCTCGGGCATCCACTCCGGGCCATACGGGGCGACCGTGATTACCACCTTTTCCATGTTTTCCGGGTGCAACGAATCATCGAAGAATTGCATGCAGTAGTCCTCGCTATTGTTATTGTGCTGTGCGCCGCGCGCGCGTGAATGTGTGTGTGCGGCGGATGACTCAGAAGGTGCGGCTGCCCTTGATCCCCGCGCGTTCCATCTTGCGGTGGCACGGTGGGTAGTCCATGACCGCGTAATGCTGGGTGCTGCGGTTGTCCCAGATGGCCACGCTGTTGGGCTTCCAGCGCCAGCGCACCTGATACTCGGGCAGGTAGGCCTGGCTGACCAGGTAGCGCAACAGGTCGGCAGCGCCGGGGTTGGCGTCCTGGCCGAAGCGCACGCGCTGGGGCGTGTGGTAGTTGCTGAAGTGGGTGGTGAAGGCATTGACGAACAGCACCTGCTCGCCGGTCTCCGGGTGGGTACGCACCACCGGGTGTTCGGCATCGGGGAACTGCGCCTTGAGCGCCAGGCGCTTTTCGATCGGCATGGCAGCGCCGAAACTGGCTTCGATACTGTGGCGTGCGCGCAGGCCTTCGATCTTGGCTTTCACGTCGCCTGGCAGGTTCTCGAAGGCCAGCACCATGTTCGCCCACATCGTGTCGCCGCCCACCGGCGGGCACTCGACGCAGCGCAGCACGCAGCCCATGGGCGGTGCCTCGCGCCAGGTGGCGTCGGTGTGCCAGGCGTTTTCATAACGGTCGTTGGGCTGGTCGGGGCGTTTGTAGATCTGCACCAGGCCGGGGTGCTCCGGGTCGCTGCCGGCCACTGGGTGGTCTTCCAGCTCGCCAAAGCGCCGGGCAAACGCCACGTGTTCGGCACGGCTGAAGTGCTGGTCGCGCAGGAACAGCACACGGTGCCTGAGCAACTGCGCGCGCAGTTGCTCGAACAGGTCGTCGTCGTGGATCGCGTCAGCCAGGTTGACGCCGCTTATCTCGGCGCCGATCGCACAGGTCAGTTGTTCGATGTGCATGCTGTTGCCCTCTTCAGATGACGAAGATCGACGAGCCGGTGGTCCTGCGTGCTTCCAGGTCGCGATGGGCCTGGACGGCGTCCTGCAGTGCATAGTGCTGGTTGATTTCGATGCGGATGCGGCCACTGCTGACATGGCCGAACAGTTCGCCGGCCAGCTCGGCCTTTTCCGCAGGGTCGGCGATGAAGTCGGCCAGCGCCGGGCGGGTCAGCTGCAGCGAGCCCTTGATCGCCAGCAACTGTGGGTCGAACGGCGGGATGGTGCCGGAGGCGGTACCTACGCACACCATCAGGCCACGGCGCTTGAGCGAATCGAGCGAGCCCATGAAGGTGTTCTTGCCAACGCTGTCGAATACCACGTTGACGCCGACGCCATCGGTAAGCTCACGCACCCGGCTGGCCACGTCCTCGACACTGTAATTGATGATCTGATTGCAGCCATGGGCACGGGCAACCTCAGCCTTGGCCTCGGTGGATACCGTGCCGATCACGTTCAGCCCCAGCAGCCGCGCCCACTGTGCGACGATCAGGCCAACGCCACCCGCCGCCGCATGCAGCAGCACCGTGTCGCCGGGCTTGAAGTCATACAGCCGGCGCATCAGGTAAGCGGCGGTCAGGCCGCGCATGGTCATGGCGGCGGCAGTCTCGAAGGCGATGGTCTCCGGCAGTTTGATCAGCGCAGTAGCAGGGATCAGCCGTTCGGTGCAATACGCACCAAGGGTGTTGAGAAAGCCGGTGTAGGTGACCCGGTCACCCACCGCTACCTGGGTCACGCCCTCACCTACCGCCTGCACCACACCGGACGCTTCCACACCAATGCCATTGGGCAGCGGGATCGGGTAGGTGCCATTGCGAAAATAGGTGTCGGCATAGTTCAGGCCAACCGCCACCTGACGCAGGCGCACCTGCCCCGGGCCGGGCTCACCGACCTCGGCATCCTCGTAGCGCAGCACTTCGGGGCCACCGGTCTGATGGAAACGTACGACTTTGGACATGCTTGTCTCTCCAATCATCGATCTGGACGCAGGGCGTCAGTTCTGGGTAATTGGAATGTAAGCGCTCGGGGGGCGGGGTGCTTCGCATCGGGCGACAGCGGGTTTTCATTTGATGACAGATCGCCGGGCCTGGGGCTGCAATCTTTCCTTGATGATGATCAGCGATGCGCCTTGTCGGTCTCGCCTTCCTGCCACCCGGTAATCAGGCGCTGGGCATTTTCGTCGCAGTCGATGCCCTGCGGCTTGTTCTCCATGCCAGCGATCACTGCCAGCAGTTGCGCGCGGTTCTGCGCCAGGCGCACCTGCATCGCTTCGATCTCGGCGACCTTGCGCTTGAGGCTCGCCAGCAAAAGCTCATGTCGCCCAGCGCCGGCGCCAGATGCAGCGCTGGTCAGTTTGCGCATCTCCTCCAGGCTGAACCCGGCCTGCTGGCCACAGGTGATGATTTCTAGCGACCTCACCACCTGCTCCGGGTAATCCCGATAACCGTTGCCCAAGCGCCGGGCCTCGATCAGCCCGCTGGCTTCATAGAAACGAATGCGCGATGCGCTTAGGCCCGTGCGCCGGGCCAGTTCACCAATTTTCATGTGGGTTGAAATTCTCTGTTGACCTTAAGGTTTACTTTAACCTTAGCCTTCTCCAAAACCCAACCCGCCCGACGCCCGGCGCTACCTTGGAGAACACCGCATGACCCCTTTCCAGCCCCTGCGCCTGCCTAATGGCAGTGTCATCCCCAACCGCATCGCCAAGGCGGCCATGGAAGAAAACCTCGCCAACCCGGACCAGACCCCTTCCGATCAGTTGCTGCGCCTGTATCAGGCCTGGGCCGAAGGCGGCGCTGGCCTGCTGCTGACCGGCAACGTCATGATCGACCCGAGCGCCATGACCGGCCCGGGTGGTGTGATGCTCGATGACAGCCAGCAGTTGCAACGTTTTCGCCAATGGGCAGAGGCCGGACGCGCCCAGGGTGCGCAATTCTGGATGCAGATCAACCACCCGGGGCGGCAGATGCAGGCCAACCTCGGCCAGCCAACCGTCGCCCCCTCAGCAGTGGCGCTGGACATGGGCAGTTTGTCGAAGCTGTTCCCGCAGCCCAAGGCCTTGGACGAAAGCGAAATCGCCGGGCTGATCCAGCGCTTCGCGCGCACCGCGGCGCTGGCCGAACAAGCCGGCTTCAGCGGCGTGCAGGTCCACGCTGCGCACGGCTACCTGCTTAGCCAATTCCTCTCGCCGTTGACCAACCAGCGCCAGGACCGCTGGGGCGGCAGCCTGGAAAACCGTGCGCGCCTGTTGCTGGAAGTGGTCAAGGCCGTGCGCGAGGTGGTGTCGCCCGCCTTCAGCGTGTCGGTCAAGCTCAACTCGGCCGACTTCCAGCGTGGCGGCTTCGAACCTGCGGATGCACGCCAGGTCGTGTTGTGGCTGAACGAGCTACCCGTTGACCTGGTGGAACTGTCTGGCGGCAGCTACGAAGCACCGGCCATGCAAGGCGATGCCCGGGACGGCCGCACCCTGGCCCGGGAGGCCTACTTCCTCGAATTCGCCCGCGAGATCGCCGCAATCGCCTATATGCCAGTAATGGTCACGGGTGGCATCCGCCGCCTGCCGGTGGTCGAGCAAGTGCTCGACAGCGGTGTGGCCATGGCCGGTATCGCCACCGCACTGGCCGTCGACCCCGCCCTGCCTCGGCGCTGGCAAGCTGGCGAAATCGAGGCCCTTGCCGAACTGCCGCCGATTCGCTGGAAGCGCAAGGCGTTCGCCGCCCTGGCCTACATGGCGCTGGTGAAGTTGCAGATGCGCAGGCTGGCCGCTGGCAGCAAACCCAAGGCCAAGGCCTCGCCCCTGCGTGCCCTGCTGTTGGAGCAGTGGTGCACGCTACGCCGGGTGAAGCAATACAGGCGTATGATGAATAGCCGACTGGATTGATGCTGTTCCGTAACGGCGTTCTCTGACGGGAGCACTGCCATGAACAAATCAACTTGTGCGCTGCCGCTGATATTGGCAGCGCTCACGGGCTGTTCAAGTAACTCATCCCTCTACCATGACCAGCCGCTGGTAGCCAAAGTGACTAGCGGCATGAGCAGAGAGCAAGTACTGCAGATAGGTGGCAAGCCAGGCGCCGAGTCCGACCGCACGGTAGTCGCAGGCACTTGCTTCGATTACATGCTTACCCAGCCGGGGCAAAAGCAGCAGCCTTACATGGTCAGCTTCGATCAGGCCGGGAAGGTCGACAAGACCAGTTTCATGACCTGCGCCGAGTGGAGCAATGCGCAGCAGAAGTCCCGGCAAGCATTGCCCAGCATGGGCGGCATGGGAGGTTCAGGCTATTGATGCCGTTGAAAGCCTGTTACTCCAGGCACTCTCTGGCGGCCAGGCGCAACTTGTCACTCGACAGGAAACTGCCTTTATAGAAAGTTGCCCGGCTGCCATCGTGATAATCAACGACTTCCAGCACTTCGTCTGACGTCACGGCGCTGGGCGCGGTCAACCGATAACCATGGTTGATCGACTTTTGCGTGGTCTGGGGGGCCAGTGCCTGCCACTTTGGCAGCACGCAGGCGGCGTAATCTTGCGGGGATTTGGCAGTCAGCTTGCTTGCGGTAGGCTTGCCTGGGTTTGCGCAAGCAGCAAGGCTTGCAGCGAGTGCGGAACAGAACAGGATGCGAAAGGTTGGCATTTGCAATTAACCAGACAGGAACGTGAGCTATTCTAGCCGGGTTCGGGCTAAAGGACTAATCCACCAAGGTCGTGCCCAGGCCTGATTACGACGGCGCAAGACTTCTGTCGAATGGGCAAACCGCTTCATTCCCTTAGAATGAAAAACGCTGATGGATCAGCACCCATCGCAAAAAGCCCGCTCTCATGTGCGGGCTTTTTGCTCTTGCAGATCAACACATCAGGCTTTTTTGCACATCAACGCAGCATCGAGCAACCTGCCATGGTCGTACCAGGCGTCGCGCTGGTAGGCGGTGAACTGGCGCTGGGTACCGGCGCCGCGCAGTTCCACCAGGCCATCGGCCTTATTGGGGTCGGTACTTTCCACGTACAGTTTGACCAAGTTATCGCCGTCGACTTCATAGGTTTTCACGTTGCCTTGAAGCTCGCCTTTCACGCAACCCAGATAGGCTGGCGTGCTTCTTTCGGTGGTGCCAGACGTATAGTCGTGGCCAGCGCGTACATCCGGGTTCTGCGCGCACCCGGCCATGAACAACGCGGCGAAAGTGGATAACAGTACTGCGCCTGTGACCGATCTAGAACTCTTCACGCGACACGCTCCTGCTGCCCCATTGGGAACTTAGGAAAGAGTTGCCAGTACAACGCCCTTTTTAGTTGTCATTGGCCTATGGTACTGCGCAAAGTTCGCAGCACAATATGCTTGTTTGCTATATGGGTGATGGCCGGTTACCGGCCATGGTTCCAGCTTTCGCATTATTTCTTTAGCCGAGCGGAACGTTTTCAACTCGCCACAATTCTCATGCGTATCCACCAGGCGCAACGTTCAGGAGAAACCCATGGTGTGGTGGTTGGAAATACTCGCCCAATTCGTGACTTCCACCGGCTTGGCGGTGTTCAGCATCTTTGTGTTCTGGGCCTGTACATTGGCGTTCAGCAGGGCCTGTATCAAGCTGCTGTCAGCTGCGCTGGCGGTGGCATTGCTGGGCATTGCCGCGTTTCCGCATGGGGCGAGCTTTGCCGTCAATCAGCAAGCGCAACTGCGCGATGGCATCGAGTTCCTGTTGCTGGTCGCGGACGCGCTGGGTGTGATCAGTGCCGTGCTGATTGCTTCGTTCTTCTTCAGCCCTGGGCGGATGCTCGATGAAGCATGACGCCCAGGCCTGGCCGCAAGCGGAAGGGATGAAGTCAATGCTGCCTTGCGTCAGTAGCGACGATAGTCCTGGTGCCCCCCGCGATCTTCATCGTAGTAATGCCGGTGATGATGGTCTCCATCATGCCAGTACGGCCAGCAGCCACTGAGCAACAATAACCCTGACAACACGACAACCCATGCAGTCTTGCGTTTCATGTGCGTATCTCCAACCAGGCGAAGCGGGGGCTTGCATAGGTTGGACTGCGCAAAAACGGGAGGTTCGAGGCGGGGGCAAGCCGCTGATCCCTTTTCATGAAGAAAGGCGCTTGGGTAGAACAGCCATTTGGCTGTTCACCCAACCAGCGTGGATGAAAACCCAGATAACAGACCGCCCTCAGCGGTAGTACCGCCCGTTTATCGGTGCCAAGGAGAGATCAATGAGCATTCGCAGCCTGGCTAAAAACCTTCCTGCAGACCCTGACAATGAGGGCTGGGTACTTGGCTGGGGGGTGCTGCGAGACGTGCATCCCTGGCACTTTGTCGACGTATATGCAGACCAGAAGACCGCCAGGGCCGAGGCGCAGCGCCGCGGAAACGGCTACGTCGTGGAGTTTGGCTCGCATCGGCTCGGCTCGGATGAGTTTGTCTGTGGAGTAGAGCCGCCGGAAGGCTGACAAGTTGATGGCCTGGCTGCAAGCGCCTGAGCGATCTTGCGTGATATCAGCATGGCCCCCTCGCCCTGCGGGATCAGGTGATCGAAATCGCCAAAATGGCCAGGGAGAAACTCGGCAGCGCTATAGAGATCGAGAATATCCATGGTGAAATCCGGGCACAGGGTGCCCATCAACTGCTGAAGCTCGAAAACTCCACGGAACAGAAAGGTTGAGTCAGCGCCTGCATGCAAGCGGTATTCGATGTGCATTGGCGGGATGACCACGATGACCCGATGCTTCAGTTCAGCGGCTAACAGCAACAGTTTCGCCAGGTACTGGTTACCGTCTTCACGGGCATTGAGGCGCATATGGTCGGCGACTCGCTGTGCGGCGCCATAACTCGCCGGCATGAAGGCTTTCTGCTGGTCGGGCAGGAAACCGGCCACACCGCAGTGGGTACTGCCCACGGACGCCAGCCGCCCCTGCAGCTGGGCCGCGATCTGCACCAACTGAGGATCTTCGTAGCTCAACCCCAGCTGGAAGATCTCGTTCATCAACGGTGCCAGTGTCTTCTCGCTGGGCGACTGTTCCAACAGATTGCCCGGTGAAAACAGGGAGTAAAAAACAATCACCGAATCGAGATTCGGCACCTGGCACACCGCGTGCTCATAGAGCGCCAGGGCGTGCCGGAAATCCTGAGAGCGGCTGCACAGGTTGAACGAACCAGGGCAGTAAGTCGGGTCAAAAGCGAAATCGCCATGCGACGAACCCAGGGCAATGCTGTTCAGCCGGTGCCTGTCCTGCTGCAACATGGCCCGTTTGGCAGCGTAATATTCGATCAGCGCGGGAAACGGATTGGAGTCGCTCATTCATTGCCACCCGATGTGGCAGATTTCTTGATCTGGCATACACCGTTAGCCTTGTTTTTTCCTGTGAAAGGAACCTCAGGCGAAACATTAGGGCTGATCGAAAGCGAGGCCGTCACCCCACTGCCTTTGGCCTCGAAACAAGGGTCATTGAACTTCTTCAACACAGCGCAAGCAAAGTACTCAGTAAAATCCATTTCATCTGGTATCCATTGAGTTGTTTGATTGAAATGCAAATCAGCATGCTAACAAGGCTACCGCCAATACCGTTACTCAAGCGCCGGTAGCCTCCATCATCACTTTGCGGTTCGCTCCTTTTTCCACTGAACCTTGGAAACACCATCAGGGGAACCGGTGACACCGGATGCAACTTGCTGAATGTGGCCACCCAGCTGAAGGAAAGCTTCGATTTGCTCACAGAGGCGTTCGTGGGCTTTGTGGGCCGCACGGGGGTACGTCTGGTACATGTTGGCGTCTCGGTAATGAGCCACTGAAAGACAGTCACCCGAAAAAACACTATACACCCTGTATTTGACATCACGGGATGTGGCAAACCGAAACCCAGTGTTTAGCGACCAAAGGGGCCAGGGAGCATGATTGCGAGCTGCTTCAGCATGCCCCCAAAAACCGATTGTCATGACAAACAGATGCCTGAACTGACAAGCAGCCGAGCTCAAGCCTTTGGCAGGTAATAATGAGGATATAGCGCCATGTCGCGCTCCAGCTTTTCAGCGTCAGCTACTCGTTTGCGAACTTCGGCATAGAATCGCTGGCTTTGGTTCTGAAAATGTCTGAAGTTCTGGTCCGCTATCTCAGTGGCCCCACTCAGTGCGTGGCCGCTCAGCCCTTCGGCCAGTCGCTGCGATGAGATGTACCTCTGCCAGCAGGCTTCGACCTGCAACAGCCCTTGCGCGAAAACTTCAGTGTCGATAGTCGCCATTGGTGCACCCTCTGTGAGCCTTTCAGGGCCCGTCGGTGTGAATCGCCAGAGCGACGATAGCTTGAAGAAGCTCGCTCAAAACCAGCTTCGGCCTGGAGTGTAGCCTATCTCCGGGCGGGCCCATGGGCTCATTGCCTCAACCACAAGGATGCTGGCCAATAAGAGGTGAGGATCATGCGATTGCGGCCCGGTGAGGGCATCACCTGGTGCCCGGCTGCTTGTGGGCCTCCAGACGCTGCACGTCCCTGACGAACCATATCCCCACCGCAATCACCATGAGGCAAATGAACACCACATCCCATGCCCTGTGCTCAATGGCCGCCAGGATCGCAAAAAACTGCAAGGCGCCGGCCCACCAGAGGAACGGCCTGATTTTTGAGTAGCGCATGGCTCACCTCGCAATTCCACCTATTCCAATTTTAGTCGAATGCCTAAGAGTTACCTGCCCACAGAAATGGACCAGGCAACTAATCAGAATGCGACCGAGGATGGCATCTACACATTCATTCTCTTGCGGATGCCATGCTGTCTCTTCAATAGTGATGATGCAATGTGCCATCATGCTTGATCATCGACAAAGATAACGTGCCCGACGCCCATCGGCTTTGTCGTGGCACGGACATTCAGCAAAGGAAAGCCCTGCACATGCTTGAAAACGATACATTCAGCCGAGTCGGTACCAACCACCAGATCTCGGCCAACACTTACAATCTCATACTTGGTGCCGTGCTGCTTTGGGGTTTTGCGGTGAACTGGTACTTGGTTACCACGGTACCGGCCGAAGTCATGCTGGCCATTCCCCCAATACTGTTCTTCGTTGGCTACTTCGTCATGGCGATGTCCGGCATCGCCATCATCTTCCGCTCGCAAGAGCCAATGTACAGCTTCCTCGGCTACAACCTGATCGTGGTGCCGATCGGCCTGCTGCTGGTCGTGGTACTGCCCAAATACTCGCACGAGCACATTGTCCAGGCGGTGCAAACTACCATCCTGCTCACTGCGGGGATGATGATACTGGGGACTGTGTTCCCGGCATTCTTCAAACGGATCGAGTCGTCATTGTTCATCGCCCTGGTGGTGTCGATCGTGGTCGAACTGGGCCAGGCATTGTTGTTCGGCACCCACCTGGCGGCCATCGACTACATCGTCGCCGCGGTCTTCTGCGGCTACATCGGCGTAGATTGGGGGCGTGCCAACCAGATCGAGCGCACCGTCGACAACGCGATTGACAGTGCCGCTGCGCTGTACCTGGACATCATCAACCTGTTCCTGCGCATTCTGCGGATCATGTCCAAAAAGTAACGAATGCCAGGCATCAGACCGCAGGATACGCCCCAGGTCTGATGCCAGGGACGATCGAGGGCGGGTTGACGCTTGCCGGGCATACCGAATGTGGGCCTGACGGCGGTTCTCCGATGCTCCCCCGCCTGCGACTTACAAGCCCTACTCTTTTACCTGGCAGATGCCATTGGCCCGGTTCCTTCCGGTATAGGAAACGCTCGGAGAGCCGTCTGGATTGATCGACAGCGAAATGGTCACTCCGCTGGCCTTGGCTTCGAAGTAGTTGTCGTTGACCTTCTTCAGCTTGCCCTCTTTGCCATTGATGTAGATCGGGCCGCCCTTGTCCGCGTGGACTTCAATCTTCCCTGGGCATGTTGCGTTCAGCATGGGAATCTCAGCCTGAGCCGCGCCTGACGCTGCCAGCAAAGCCACCAGCAGTAATTGCTTCATCTCATGTTCCTTGAGTGGATTGACCGAGAATGAAGCAATAGCTCAGATCGATACTGCCCGCCAGCACCCTCTCTACACAAGCGGAGTATCGAGATAGCACGCTTCATGGCGTGCCCCTTGTCCTTGCTCCGGTCTGGCTTGGGATGAGTCTTTCGCCGGCCGCCGGCTTTTCAGCTTCGGACCTGTCCCCCCAGTGGCGCCCGATCCTCCAAGGATTGGGGATCAGATACCCCCGTATAACTGCCGTCACACCTGCCTGCGCTCTGCTGCGATAGTCTCACAGTGAAGGTGGTGCCGTTCTGCTTTGTAGAATCGACTGACACACAGCCCGCATGAGCCTTAGCTATCTGGCTCACTATAAAGAGTCCGAGGCCTATGCTGGTAGCGCCCCCAAGTCGCTGCTTCCCACGCACCAAAGGTTCGAAAACATGCTTTAGCAGTTCAAGGGAAATCGGCGCGCCGCTGTTGTGCACCGTCAGGGTTGCTGTCGATTCTTTGATGCAGGATGTCACGTAAACAGACTTGCTTGGATCGCCATAGGCCACTGCGTTGGCCACCAGATTGCCGATCAGCTGGTACAGGCGGTCGGAGTCGATCAGGGCGCTACGTTCGCCGGTATGCTGATAAGTCAGTTGACGACCTGGAAACGTTAGCCGCAATTCATCGAGGCACCCCTCTATGGTGTGCGGCAGGTCAGCAATTCTGGGCTGAATGGAGATACCGCGCCCGGCCTGGATGAGCGTGAAATCCAGCAAGTCCGCCACGAGCCGCTGCGCGCGTGATACGGAGTGGCTTATCGCTGTGAGCAACTTGGGGCTTTCGGCCGCATGTGAGCGTCGTGTCAACAAGTCGGTCGCCATTCTGATTGCCAGAAGTGGCGTACGCAGTTCATGACTGACGATACCAAGTATTTGCTCGGCCGGCAGGGACTGTGCACTCTCAGTAGGCTGTATCACGCAGACATGGCTAGGAGACAGTAATGCGCGCTGTGTCTTGAGGTTTTTAGCCAGACAGCGTTCGGCCAATAGGCGCGCGCGCAGCAGATCACGCTCGTAACGCTGTTCGTCAGAGTTAAACATGGTCAGCTCGTGAACGATGCCATTCGAATGCGCGCAGGTAATAGCATTGGATATCAGCGGCAGGGTGAAGCCCTTACAGTGCACGAAATCAAACTTGACGTTTGCCACCGCCCCCAATGTCCCCATCAGTGGCTGCCAGTACAACTGGTAAAGGGCCTTGGCTTCTATTGTAAGAAGTTGCTGAAGCCGCATGCGAACCAAGGCTTCATGTTTGTACCCCAGCAGGCGGCACAATGCCGCATTCGCGCTGGCGATCTGCCCGTTCTGCGATGTCAACAGCAACCCGAAATCTGAAGTGTCTTCCCGTATTTGGGATGCTACGTCCGTGCATGTGCACGCCAAATTAACGGTTTCCTTTAAAAGCGCGTTCAAGGGGGGCCTCCAGCGAGCGGAAATTGCCGCCCCTGCCGGGTAGACAGGGTTAGAAGCACCGCCGCTATGTCAAACGGTGCATGTAGTCAGCTTGGGCGCCGGCCCGGTGCGAGTCTGTTCGCTACCGTACAGACGCTGCTCAACGACCGCCGCAGACTGACAGCTGAAAGGCTAGATAGGCAAACCAGCACACCATGGACAGTCCTTGGCTCAATGCACTCGCCTACCTTCGTCGCCTGTACGCACATGCCGGGCGTTGGCGCTCGTCCCCAAATACATTCACCTATGAAAGCCTGCTGCGCTCAGAGCTGTACAATGCCGACCAGATGGCCGAGCACGGCCTCTGGCTGGCCCATCATCATCGCTTGAGCCGATTGCCGGCGGACGACGCGCTGCTCGACCGCCTGGCCGATAACGAGCGCATGCTCTCCACCAGTTGCACTGCCCTAGCCGGCGCCCTGCCCAGTTCGCGTCCGGCATTGCCCGCTGCGCAGTGGTTGCTCGACAACTTCTACTTGGTCGAAACCCAGATACGTATTGCCAAACGCCACCTGCCAGCCGACTACAGCCTGCAGTTGCCAAGGCTGGACAACGGCCCCTCCACCGGCCTGCCGCGTGTCTACGACATTGCGCTGGAGGCCATTTCCCATGGTGACGGGCGGATCGACGCCGAAAGCCTCAGCCGTTTCGCCGAGGCCTATCAGCAGGCCGCCACCCTGACCCTGGGAGAGCTCTGGGCGATCCCGATAATGCTCCGCCTGGCCCTGATCGAGAACCTGCGACGGGTGGCGGCGCGGGTCATGGCCAACTGGGCTGACCGCGACCTGGCCAATGTGTGGGCCGACCGGCTTGGCGTTACCGCCGAGCGCGATGCCAAGAGCGTGGTGCTTGTGGTCGCCGACATGGCCCGTTCAGAACCGCCGATGACAGCCGCCTTCGTCGCCGAGCTGGCCAGGAGGCTACAGGGCCACAGCGCTTCGCTGACCCAGCCGCTGCTGTGGGTGGAGCAGATGCTCAGCGAGTCGGCACTGAGCATCGAGCGCTATGTGCAGCTCGATGCTCAGCAGCAAGCCATCGATCAGGTCTCCATCAGTAACAGCATCAGCAGCCTGCGACTGCTGTCGACCATCGATTGGCGACTGTTCGTCGAGCACTTGAGCCATGTGGAGCAGACACTGTGCCGCGACCCGGCCGCCGTCTACCCAGCCATGGACTTCACCAGCCGCGACCATTACCGGCACGTTGTCGAACGCCTGGCACGCCACTGCGCCTTCAGCGAAGCCGCCGTGGCACGCACGGCTATCGAACTGGCCCAGGCGGCGGGGGCCGCACACGGTGAAGAGGCCGAACATGTGGGCTTTTACCTGGCAGGTGCCGGGCTGCCGTTGCTGGAGCAGCGCCTGGCTGCGCGGGTGCCGCTGGCCGAGCGGTGGCAGCGCCTGTTGCACCGGGCACCGCTAGCGTTCTATCTGGTGCCTGTGGCCCTGCTGTCCTGCCTGTTTGCGTGGGGTTTCATACGCGCCATCGACTTGGAGGGATGGCCCATGGCAGTGCTCGCCGGCATGGCCGTGCCGATACTGCTGAGCACCAGCCGCTTGGCCATCGGCCTGGTGAACTGGCTGGTGACCCTGACCGTCAAACCGTCCTTCCTGCCGCGGTTGGACTACTCCGCCGGCATTCCTGCAGAGGCCCGCACATTGGTGGTGGTCCCAACCCTGCTGGCCACTGCCGACGATGTCGAGGAACTGCTCGAAGGGCTGGAGGTACGCTTCCTGGCTAACCGTGACGAGCATCTGCACTTCGCCTTGCTCAGCGACTTCATGGATGCCCGCGAGCAGACACGGCCCGAAGACGAAGCACTGCTCGAGCTCGCCAGCAAAGGCATCCGGGGGCTCAACCACAAGTATCCTGGCCCTGGCAGCGAGCGCTTTTTTCTGTTTCACCGGCCACGCATATGGAACAACGCCGAAGGCTGCTGGATGGGGCGCGAGCGCAAACGCGGCAAGCTCGCCGAGCTGAACGCGGTGTTGCGCGGCCACGGCCACGAGTGCTTCATGCGCATCGTCGGCAACCTGCAAACCCTCGGCCACGTGCGCTATGTCATCACCCTGGACACCGACACCCAGCTGCCTCGCGGTGCCGCCCATCAATTTGTCGGCGCCATGCAGCACCCGCTGAACCGCCCGCGCTTCGACGCACATACCGGTTGTATCCAGGCAGGTTATGCAATCCTGCAACCGAGGGTGGGCATCAGCCTGCCGAGTGTATCGCGCTCGCGCTATGCGCGGCTGTTTGGCAGCGACGCCGGGGTCGACCCCTACACACAGGCTGTTTCGGATGTATACCAGGACCTGTTTCTCAGCGGCTCGTTCATCGGCAAAGGCATCTATGCAGTGGATGCCTTCGAGCAGGCCCTGGAGGGCCGCTTCATTGACAACCGCATACTTAGCCATGACCTGATCGAGGGTTGCTACGCTCACTCTGGTCTGCTCAGCGATGTGCAATTGTTCGAAGCCTACCCGGCCCGTTACAGCGCCGACAGCAAACGCCACCACCGCTGGATACGCGGCGACTGGCAACTACTGCCGTGGCTGCTGCCGTGGCCGCGCACCGACACTCAAGGTCTGGCGCAAAGTTCGCTCAGCGCCCTGTCGCGCTGGAAGATTTTCGACAACCTGCGCCGCAGCCTGGAGCCGGCAGCGCTGCTGTCCCTGCTGCTGTGGGGCTGGTTGGCGAGTGTCACGCCACTTGCCTGGATGTTATCGCTGCTGGCGTTGCTGCTGACGCGCCCACTGCTCGACTCTCTGCTCGAAGTGCTGGGCAAGACCACCGATGTGCCCGTTTCAGAACACCTGCTGGCGGCTTTGCACACGTCTGGCACCTATTTCTTGCGTACCGGTCTGTCTTTGGCCTGGTTACCCTTCGAGGCCTACTTCAGCCTCGATGCCATCCTGCGCACCCTGTGGAGGCTCGTGGTCAGCAAAAGGCGCCTGCTGCAGTGGAACCCCTCGCGCGAAGACGAACGCAGCAGCGCCGACACCCTGCAGGCGATGTACCGTGAGCAATGGGGGCAGCCGGTCCTGGTACTGCTGCTGGGCGGTGCGTTGGCAATGCAGCCAGTGATGCTGCTGATGGCATCGCCGATCCTTGCCCTTTGGCTGCTCGGCCCGGCGCTGGCCTGGTGGCTCAGCCGCCCGAACAGCCGGGCCGAGTTCATGCCAGGGGCTGAAGACCTGGCATTCCTGCATCGACTGGCCCGCGCCAATTGGGCCTTCTTCGACAGCCACGTCGGCCCTGCCGACAACTGGCTGCCGCCCGACAACATTCAGGAGCCACCCTTCGCCAGCATCGCTCATCGCACCTCGCCGACCAACATGGGTATGGCCCTGCTCTCGCACCTGGCGGCCCATGACTTTGGTTACCTCAGTGCCGGTCGTCTTTTCGAACGCCTGGCCCAGATGCTCGACAGCATGGACCGCCTGGAGCGCTTCAGAGGGCACTTCTACAACTGGTACGATACCCAGACCCTCAAGCCGCTGTCGCCGCTCTATATCTCCAGCGTGGACAGCGGAAACCTGGCCGCCCTGTTGCTGACACTCAGGCCCGGGCTGCTGGAAATGGCCGAAACGCCGCTGCTTGACCGGCGCCTGACCCAGGGGTTGCTCGACACCTTCGACACGCTGTTGGACGTCTGCCCCAGCACAAGCTGTGACTCCCCAACGATCAAGGCAATGCGCGAACAGGTGTGGCAGGCCCATGTGCAGGCGGGCAACGAGCCGGCCGCACTGCTGCCGATGCTTGTAGAACAGCTGCAGGCGCTGATCACGCAACCGGCTGCCGTTGCGCCAGGGGCTCAAGTGACTGACGACTTTGCATTCTGGCTAAATGCCCTCTATCGGCAATGCCTGGACCTGAGCGGAGAATTGCAGCAACTGCACCTGCCGCCAGGCAACGATCAGCAGCCCCCGGCCCCGCTGAGCTGGCGCCATCTGGCACAGCTGGACACAGAGCATTGGCCGCAGCCCGAGCGACTTGCCGTGGCCAACGTCAAAGCACTTGCCCGCCAGCGCATCGCCCAGGCGCACGCCCTGGCCAGCCGCATTGAAACCCTGGCCGACATGGACTTCACCTTTCTTTACGACAACCATCGCAACCTGTTCTCCATCGGCTACAACGCCGACGAGCATCGCCTGGATGCCGCGTTCTACGACCTGCTGGCATCAGAGATGCGCCTGACCAACTTCGTGGTCATCGCACAGGGCCAGGTGCCCCAGGACAGCTGGTTCGCACTGGGCCGGCTGCTCACCAGCAATGCTGGCGTTCCTGTGCTGCTTTCCTGGTCCGGCTCGATGTTCGAGTACCTGATGCCGCTGCTGGTGATGCCAAACTATGAGGGCACACTGCTCGACCAGACTTGCCAGGCCGCTGTCAATCGCCAGATCGAACATGGTAGGCAGACTGGCCTGCCCTGGGGCGTCTCGGAGTCGGCCTACAATGCGCTGGACGCGCACTTCAACTACCAGTACCGGGCGTTCGGCGTTCCGGGACTCGGCCTCAAGCGCGGCCTGGGTGAAGACCGGGTGGTGGCCCCTTACGCCAGCGCGCTGGCCTTGATGGTGGCGCCCAGTGCCGCCCGTCGTAACCTGCAACGGCTGGCCACGCTCGGGCTGGCTGGCCGCTTCGGGCTGTACGAAGCCGTGGATTACAGCGAGGCACGCCTGCCGCCCGGGCAGGACGCCGTGATAATCCGCTCCTTCATGGCCCACCACCAGGGCATGAGTTTCCTGGCGCTGACCGCTGTGCTGCTGAACAAGCCCATGCAACGGCGCTTTGCATCTGACCCACAGTTCCAGGCCAGCATGCTGCTTTTACAGGAGCGCGTACCGAAAACGGCTGCCCCGTACCTGCATACCCTCCAGGCCCCGCCCGTGGAGGCCGCCGAGCGCGCCGCCGAGATACGCCTGCGGGTGTTCGGCGAGCCAAACCGGCGCCATCCGGCCGTGCAGCTGCTGTCCAACGGGCGCTATCACGTCATGGTCAATCACGTGGGCAGTGGCTACAGTCAACGCAATTCACTGGCGGTCACTCGCTGGCACGAAGACACTAGCTGCAATGACCTGGGCAGCTTCTGCTACCTGCGCGATGTTGCCAGTGGCGCTTACTGGTCCACCACCTACCAGCCGACGCGGCAACGCACGAAAGTCCAGGAGGCGATCTTCAGCGACGGCCGCGCGGAGTTTCGCGTGCGCGAGCGAGATTTCGACTGCCACACCGAAATTGCCGTGTCGCCCGAGGACGACATCGAACTGCGCCGCCTGCACCTGACCAACCATAGCGACCAGCCCCGCACCCTTGAGCTGACCAGCTACGCTGAAGTGGTGCTGGCACCGGCCTTGAGCGATGCCCTGCACCCGGCCTTCAGCAAGTTGTTCATCCAGACCGAACTGATCCGCCCGCTGCAAGCGATTCTCTGCACGCGGCGGCCGCGCTCGCAACAAGATCCCGTGCCGTGGATGTGCCACGTGCTGGCAGTGCACGGGGCCAACATCGATGCGCTGTCCTACGAAACCGATCGGGCTCGCTTCATAGGCCGTGGGCGGACTCTGGCAAGGCCGGCAGCGCTGGACCGCAGCACCGAGGCTTTGTCCGGCAGCGCAGGGGCCGTGCTGGACCCGATCGTGGCCATCCGCTGCCGCATCACCTTGATGCCCGGCCATGCGGCCACGGTCGATCTGGTCACCGGCGTGGCCGACAGCCGCGACGCCTGCCTGCAACAGGTCGCCAAGTACCGCGACCAACACTTGGCTGACCGGGTGTTCGACCTGGCCTGGCCGCACAGCCAGGTGCTACTGCACCAGCTTAACGGCTCGCTGACCGACGCCCGGCTCTTCGAGCAGATGGCCGCCTCGGTGCTCTACCCCAATGCCAGCCTGCGCGCCAGCGGAGCACTGCTGGCCAGCAACCGGCGAAGCCAGTCCGGCCTGTGGGGCCAGGGCTTGTCCGGTGACCTGCCGATCGTGCTGGTGCAGATCGGCGACCCGGCCAACATCCATCTGGTCAAGCAGATGGTGCTGGCCCATGCCTACTGGCGCCAGAAAGGGCTGGCGCTCGACCTGGTGATCTGGAACGAGGACCAGGCGGGCTACCGCCAGCAACTGCAGGAACTGATCATGGGGATCGTTGCTTCCGGCAGCGAAGCGGCCCTGCTCGACCGCCCCGGCGGCATCTTCGTACGTCCTGCGCAGCAACTGTCCTCCGAGGACCGGCTGCTGACCCTGTCGGTAGCGCGGCTGGTGCTAGATGACAGGCTCGGTACGCTGGCCGAGCAACTGCACCTGCGGCGACAGCCACCGGTTCCCCCAGCCCTCCAGGCCAGTGCGCCTAACCCCAGGCCATCAACCGCCAGCCATCTGCCGCTGGAGCATGCGGCGTTGATGCTGCGCAACCCTTATGGCGGGTTCAGCGCCGACGGCCGCGAATACGTCATCCCGTTGCTTCCTGGCACACCGCCGCCGGCGCCGTGGGTCAACATCTTGGCCAACCCGCAGTTCGGCTGCGTGGTCTCCGAGGTCGGTAGCGCCTATACCTGGTACGAGAACGCTCACGAGTACCGGTTGACGCCCTGGCACAACGACCCGGTCGCCGACCCCAGCGGCGAAGCCTTCTACCTGCGCGACGAAGACAGCGGCGAGTACTGGTCGCCGACCCCGCAGCCCTGCCCGGGCCCTGGCCGTTACCGCACCCGCCATGGCTTTGGCTACAGCGTGTTCGAGTACGCCGAAGACGGCCTAAATACGGAGCTCTGGGTGCATGTTGCACTGGATGACCCGGTCAAGTTCAGCCGGCTCAAGGTGCACAACACCTCAGCTCGGGTACGACGGTTGTCAGTCACTTGCTTCGCCGAGTGGGTACTGGGCGACCTGCGCCGCAGAACCGCCATGCATGTGGTAAGTGAGACTGACCCGGTCAGCGGTGCAATGTTTGCCCGTAACAGTTTCGCAGTGGAGTTTTCCACCCAGGTGGCGTTTCTCGATTGCGACTTGCCCGTGCAGTGCCAGACCTGTGATCGCAGCGAGTTCCTGGGACCCAACGGCGATTGTCATGCACCCTTGGGTATGCGCCAGACGCGGCTGTCGGGACGCACTGGCGGGGGCCTGGACCCGTGCGCGGCGCTGCAGGTGGCGCTGCAGTTGGAGCCTGGCGAAAGTCATGAAGTGGTGTTTCGCCTGGGCGCCGCCCAGGACGCCAGTGCCGCCACCCGCTGCGTCCAGCAATATCGTGGCCTGCAAGCCGCCAGGGACACGCTCGACAAGGTCCGCGCCTACTGGCGACGGACACTGGAAACCGTACAGATCGAGACGCCGGAACCCGAGCTTGATGTGCTGGCCAATGGCTGGTTGATGTACCAAGTGATCGCCTGCCGGTTCTGGGCGCGCAGCGGCTACTACCAGTCTGGGGGCGCCATCGGTTTCCGTGACCAGTTGCAGGACAGCATGGCCATGGTCCATGCAGCCCCGAAGGCGGTGCGCCAACACCTCCTGACCTGCGCCGCTCACCAGTATGCCGAAGGTGATGTACAGCACTGGTGGCACCCACCGCTGCAGCGAGGCGTGCGTACCCACTGCTCGGACGACCTGCTGTGGCTGCCATTGGCAGCCAGCCGCTACGTGGAAGTCACAGGGGACTACAGCGTGCTCGACGAACCGGTCGGCTATCTGCAGGGGCGTGCACTCAATGCCGGTGAGGAGTCCTACTACGATCTGCCCGCGCACTCGGAGCTGGTCGAGAGCCTTTACCAGCATTGCCAGCGCGCCATCGCCCATGCCCTGCAGTGCGGGGTTCACGGCTTGCCGTTGATGGGCAGCGGCGACTGGAATGACGGCATGAACCGGGTCGGCGAACAAGGAAAAGGCGAAAGCGTATGGCTGGGCTTCTTTGGCCACGAGGTGCTGCGGGCTTTCGGCAGCGTCGCCTTGCGACACGGCGACAGTGGCTTTGCGCTGCAGTGCGCCAACCAGGCCGGCGTACTCGCGGAAAAGCTGGAGGCGCATGCCTGGGATGGCGGTTGGTATCGCCGCGCCTGGTTCGACGATGGCCAGTTACTGGGCTCAGCGAACAATCAGGAGTGCCGAATCGACTCGCTGGCGCAAAGCTGGGCCGTGCTGTCCGGGGTCGCCTCGCCCGAACGTGCCCGCCAAGCCATGGCTGCACTGGACAACTACCTGGTACGCCGCGACATCGGCATCGTCAAACTGCTCGACCCACCCTTCGACCAAGGTGACTTGGACCCTGGCTACATCAAAGGCTACCTGCCAGGCGTGCGTGAAAACGGCGGGCAATATACGCATGCGGCCATCTGGGCGAGCATGGCCTATGCACGCCTGGGCGACTCCCTTGAAGCCTGGGAACTGCTGCGCCTGATCAACCCGGTACGTCAGGGCTGCAGCACGTTGATCGACACCTACAAGGTCGAACCCTATGTCATGGCCGCCGATGTCTACGCCGTTGCGCCCCACGCCGGGAGGGGGGGCTGGACCTGGTACAGCGGATCTGCCGGCTGGATGTACCGGTTGATCATCGAAAGTCTGCTAGGCCTGAAACGCAATGGCGACACCCTGCGCCTGGAGCCTCTGTTGCCGGCAGGCTGGCCGGGGTATGTCCTGCACTACCGTTTTGGCAGCACCTGGTACCGCATCGAGGTATGCAACGGCAACTGCAACGAACTGGCCCTGAGCTTGGACGGCGAGGCGCTTGCCGAAGCCTGGCTGCAGCTGGAAGATGATGGGCTCCTGCACCACGTCATGGCCCAGTGCCAGAGCTGCTCCTTGCCCATCAACTGAACCGTTGGGCGAGCAAAGGCCTGACGAACACAAGCCTCAGCCTCACTAGGCTAATCTTGTTCCGACACCCGTTGCCGTCAATGGTCCCGCGTATGCATCCCGCTCCCCCACCCTTGCAGAACCACTTGCTGGCTGCACTTTCGGCAGAAACGTTCAGCCGGCTGGCGCCGGACCTGGAGCACGTGAACCTGCCCCTGGGCAAGGCTCTGTACGAGTCCGGCGACACCCTGCGCTATGTCCACTTCCCGGCCGATGCGATCATTTCATTGCTTTATGTGATGGAAAACGGCGCATCAGCCGAAATCTCGGTAGTGGGTAACGAGGGGCTGGTGGGCATCGCCGTGTTCATGGGCGGGGAAAGCACACCCAGCCGGGCCATCGTGCAAAGTGCAGGACATGCCTACCGCCTACCCGTGCAAAGTCTCAAGGACGAGTTCAACCGCCATGGCGAGATGATGATGCTAATGCTGCGCTACACCCAGGCACTGATCACCCAGATGGCGCAAACGGCAGTGTGCAACCGCCATCACTCCATCGACCAGCAATTGTGCCGCTGGTTGCTGCTGTCGCTCGACCGCCTGCCAGGCGATCGCCTGTGCATGACCCAGGAGCTGATCGCCAACATGCTGGGGGTGCGCCGCGAGGGCGTGACGGATGCTGCAGGAAAGCTGCAGCGTCTTGGGGTGATCGAGTACAACCGCGGGCAGATCAAAGTTCTCGACAGGGCACGCTTGGAACTGCTGAGCTGCGAATGTTACGCCGTGGTAAAGAAAGAGACCGAACGCCTGCTGCCCTACATGCCAGTGCCTTGAGTTGGCGCGAGGTTCTCTTTTCGAGCTGCCGAAGAAGCTCATCAGCCATGCAGTCAGATGCCGGCCTGTGAATTACTCCAATGGGCGCTTGTAATGGCTATAGCGCTCGGCATTGGAGGCCCGCGATGGGTCCGGCGGCCCCTGCCTCTGCTCGCGATGAAAGGGGCGCTTGTCGATGTAGTCATCGCGATCATCAGGGAGCGCTCTTTTCCCCTCGCCACCTTGACCCTCCGACGAACCGTCGCTTTTGGCTGGCTTGCTACCCAGCCGATTGTTATCTAACCCATACCTGTCTCTGGTCATACCCACCTCTCGATGCTCAGAAACTCTGAGCTACATCGAGTGTGCGCCCATGCTGACCAGAGAAGTTTTATATCAGACCGCCGGGCCCAATCGGCCATTCAGGAATGGTCATACCGGAATGAAGTAGTGCCGCAAAAATAAGCGGAGATTTTTTCTCCAGATACTCAGCCATCCTACCAGTACTATTCGACTCCAATTTAAGCTTCAGCGCTTCAAACTGCTGACAGATTGAGCCATCGCGCTTAAGCGAATCTCGGAACCCCAGCATCTGAGTGATCGTAAGGTGATCACGGGCACAAGCGTGGAGCTTGTGTGGGTCGCTAAGCGGCCTCGTTATCAAGTGTCTGCTTTGGGTCGACAGCGGCCACCCAAGATTCACTGTCAGCCATTTATTCTAGCTACTCGAATTGATCAAGCCAGTGTAGGACCTCTCGCTGCCTAACCCGCTATTCGGGCGCAGTTGGGTGGCTGACTGGCCGAGGGAGGTAGCGGCGCTACGCACGCGGTGGCTGACACAGTGGAATGGATGCGAATTTTTGCCATTCGCCTTGGCCATGACCCGGAACTGGTAATCGGACCCAGCCTGGAAAAGCGACTCAGCCAGAAATCGCAGGGTGCCTCCCGAATGGTCGCAACGTCCCACTATCTCAATACGATGGTACGTGCACTTTTGGCCCCCCTTGAGGAAGGCCTCACTCCGAAGCCATGCTGATCGGTAGTAAGGCAGTCCCTGCTCGGCCACAATTGATCACTCAGTTCAAGCTGGGACGCACCGCATGCTCACCCCCCTCGCCATCAATAACTACCGCTCGATCAACCAACTTGTATTGCCGCTAGGCTAGCGTATTCGAGCGCAGCGCAAGTGGACATGCTCCAATCGGTGGGCGTCGCAAATTCTAGTTGCGCATGCGCTGCCTAAATCTGGCTTTGCCCTGTGACCACCATAGTCGTTTCTGCCTGCGGCAACGCCAAGGCGGGCAGTACTGAAGGCAAATTCAACTGCCGCAATAGCGGCGTGTCGTAGCCATAAATGTCGGGCTTGAACGTCACCCGCCCCTCGGTGCTCAAGTCGACCGTCCAATAGGCCAGCAACACCGGCACCTTGACCGGAAGCTTGATGTTCTTGGTTTTGCCATTGGCCAACTGCTTTTGAATCCCCTCGCTGTTCCAGCGCACCGGGTCGTTGAACAACAACTCGACCAACTGCAGTGGATTCTCCACCCGAATACATCCGGAGCTGGTGGTGCGCACGGGATTGGCGAACAACTCGCGATGCGGCGTGTCGTGCAGGTAAATCGCATAGTCGTTGGGGAAACGAATGACCACCTGCCCTAACGAGTTGGTAGGGCCGGCGTCCTGGCGCAGCGTGAGGCCGCGCGCGTTGTACCAGTCGACGTTCGCCGGATCGAGTTCGTTGCCAGCACGATCAAGGACCCTGATCCGGCTGGCTGCAAGGTAACCCGGGTTCTGCTGAATCTTTGGCAGCATATCCTTGACAAGAATCGTCGGCGGCACAGTCCAGGTGGGGTTGAAGGTGATGTAGGTGATCTCGGACTGAAACACCGGGGTGCTGCGTACAGGCTTGCCGACCTGTACTCGGGAACGCCAGATGGGTTCGCCGTCGCGGTAGAACGCCACTTTGTAGCCGGCGATATCGACAACGACAAAAGTGCCATGGAGTTTGTAGAGCAGCCAGCGCGCCCGTTCCATGTTCACCCGGACCTGATCAATCCGTGCCTCGACAGGCACATTCAGCGCCGCCAGAGTCGCCGCCCCAGCCACGCCATCCACGCCAAGATACTGATCGACCTGATACTTCTTCACCGCAGCAATGACTTTATCGTCGTAAGCATTGCGCTTGCCCTTATGCGGCTCCAGATAACCACCGGCCACCAGACGAGCACGCAACTGTGCGACCACAGCGCCGTCCATCCCCGGCTTGAGTGACTGCCCTTCGGCGACTTTCGGCCAACCACCGGCATCGCGAACCTGACGCAACTGCGCCAATGCCTCACGCATGCTGCTATAAAGCGCCTCTTGCGGCGGCGCCTGGGCGAACGCACGGGCCACATCGTGAGCATCCAGGGCAGCAAAGAAACTGTTCACATCTTCACGGGGATCAACACCGATCGGGTCGAAGTTCCAATGAAAATCCAGCCGCGACGGATTGACCTTGCCGCGCCGCAATTGCAGGAGCGCGGTGATGTAGGTGCGGGTCAGCGCGATATCAAAAGCCGCCGTTTGTGCTGGCGTCGGCGCGGAGGCCTGCAAAAACGATTGAGCCTCGGCCAGCTCGTCGCCCCGAAAGTCCGCAGGGTTCAGGCCGTCAGCTTGTATGTCATTCAGGCTCTTGAGCAACTGGGTGATATCGCGCCCGTCTGTCCAGGCGGCGCGATAGCTGCGATGGGAGTAGAAATAGAAAACAACGCGATTGATGTCCGCGCGTTGATGCTTACGAGAGGTAATCAAGGGGGGAAATGACGATGCCAGGGGTTCAAGTGCGGCCTGGATCCCTTGTCCAACGATGTCGTCAGGCGCTGCAGCCGCCGCACTGACCTGCGCAGACACCGACAAGCCGATCTGCGACGTTTCACCCAGCGCAGTGCCGCTGATCAGAAAGACCATAAATAAAGCACGGCTTATGACGAATACCCTTGATAACTGCACCTTGGATAATCCTTGAATCTCTCGCAACTCAGAAAGCTAGCGTCCAAACCGCTGCCAGGCTCGACATATTCTTGATGAGATTTACATTTGGCGCTACATCGTGATCGGTAGTTATCGACTGTGGGATGGGTAACCGACCGCCTCTGCCTATTTCTGCCCTTCGCTAGCGGCCGCATTGGGTCGATAACAGTCGTTTGCAGAGGCCGATTTCGAGACGCCCAACAGATGCGCCCAGGCGTAGGGTCTCCTGAACGGTTTTCAAGACCGTGATACAAGCACCCAATCCATGCGGCGTAACGGAGGCACTGTCTAATGACGCAAAGTGAGTGTTTCACACGCCTGCGCGCTCCGCTCGCAAATAGCGGGTAGTCGTGGGGCGACAGCCGGGAAGATGGGACTGTAATGCTGTTGATGCGGCAGGTTCGGAAGCGGAAACACGACGGCAGCTGGTACATGATGCTCACGCATAACAGCATGTACCAGCACGCTCTTGATATAGGCTCGAGGATTTACTCTTTACGTATATCAACAATCGTCGCGGTGCTGTCGTCCATCCTGAAATCAAACGCTACCTTATCTCCCACGTTCAATTTTTCGAGCTGCTGCGTAGAGGCTTTGAATCCCATGGTCATGGCTGGCCATTTCAGCGCCGCCACCGGTCCATGCATCAGGGTCACTTTGCCGACCTGGGCGTCTATGGCCTTTACCGTCCCTTGCGCGTGAGCGGCAGGTGCTGTCTGGGCTTCCTTCATGCCCATTCCATCCATGTTCATTCCTGCCATGGCGTCTTCAGCTTGCGCGCCTGATGCAAAGGCGAAGAGCAGTGCAACACTAAGGTAGCGTTTTTTCATCGGAGTTCTCCTGGTGTGGAATCATGAGTGGCTACAAGATCGCGGCGCCGGACCAGCCAGTACGCCGCGGGAATAACTAAGAGAGAGAGCAAGGGTGCGGTCAGCATTCCGCCTACCATGGGTACGGCGATGCGGCTCATCACTTCGCTGCCAGTACCGCTGCTCCAGAGAATGGGCAGCAGGCCTGCGACGATCACCGCCACAGTCATTGCCTTGGGCCGGATGCGTTGAACCGCACCCTCACGGATTGCCTCCAGCAACGCCGGTTGCGTGCGCTCACCATTGGCCTGTCGCTCGGCCCAGGCGTTATTCAGGTAGATCAGCATGATCACCCCGAACTCGGCCGCAACCCCGGCCAAAGCAATGAAGCCAACGCCGGTGGCCACCGACAGATTGAAACCCATCAGGTACAGCAACCACACACCGCCAGTGAGGGCGAAAGGCAGAGTGCCCATGATCAGCAGAGCCTCACCTAGGCGGCCAAAGGTCAGATACAACAGGACGAAGATGATGGCCAAGGTCGCCGGTACCACCCAGGCCAACCGAGCGTTGGCGCGTTCCAGATACTCGAATTGACCTGAATAGCTCAGACTGACGCCTGGATCGAGCTTCACTTCCCGGTCAACTGCCTGACGCAGATCAGCGACCACAGACGACAGATCACGGCCGCGAACGTCGATGTACACCCAGCCAGAGGGACGGGCGTTCTCGCTCTTGAGCATCGGCGGGCCTTCGGCGATTTGCACGTGGGCCAAGGTACCGAGGGTTATCTGGCCCCCTTGTGCGGTGTAGATCGGTAGTTCACGCAGGGCATCGACTGAATCCCGCCATTCGCGGGGGTAGCGAACGCTGATCGGGTAACGCGCCAGGCCTTCCACCGTCTCGCCGATGGTTTCGCCACCAATGGCGCCGGCGACAATGGCTTGCACGTCGGCGATGTTCAGGCCGTAACGGGCAGCAGCGTGGCGGTCGATGTCGAGATCGACGTACCGTCCGCCGGTCAAACGCTCGGCCAGTGCCGAGGTCACGCCAGGTACAGACTTCGCTACCCGTTCGATGGCCAGGGTCGTGCGGTCGATCTGCGCCAGGTCGCTGCCGGCCACCTTTACGCCAATCGGGCTCTTGATACCGGTGGCGAGCATGTCGATACGGTTACGGATTGGCGGAATCCAGATGTTGGTCAGGCCCGGTACGCGTACGGTGCGGTCAAGTTCCTCGACCAGTTTCTCGCTGGTCATTCCTGGCCGCCACTGATCCTTGGGCTTGAGCCGCACGATGGTCTCGAACATCTCCAACGGTGCCGGGTCGGTGGCTGACTCTGCGCGACCGGCCTTGCCGAACACACTGGCGACTTCCGGCACCGTGCGGATCAGTCTATCGGTGCGCTGAAGAAGCTCCGAGGCCTTTTGCGCCGACAGGCCTGGCAGGGCCGAGGGCATGTACAGCAGGTCACCTTCGTCCAGCGGCGGCAGGAATTCCCCACCCAGGTGGCTCAACGGCCACAGGCTGCTGAGCAAGATCGCCAGCGCGCCCATCAGCGTCAACCACGGCCTACGCAGTACGACCTCCAGCGCCGGCCGGTACACGCGAATCAGCCCACGGTTGAGTGGATTACGCTGCTCGGCGGGCAATGGCCCACGGATCCAGTAGCCCATCAGCACAGGCACCAATGTCACGGCCAGCCCCGCCGCCGCCGCCATGGCATAGGTCTTGGTGAACGCCAGGGGTGCGAACAACCGCCCCTCCTGGGCCTGCAAGGTGAACACCGGCACGAACGACAGGGTGATGATCATCAGGCTGAAGAACAACGCCGGCCCGACCTCCACGGCGGCATCTGTCATGACCCGCCAGTGCTCGGCCCCTCTCAGCACCTGCCCCGGATTACGGGCATGCCAGGCCTCGACCCGTTTGTGCGCGTTTTCGATCATCACCACAGCGGCATCGACCATTGCGCCAATGGCGATGGCAATGCCGCCCAGTGACATGATGTTGGCGTTGATGCCCTGGTGCCGCATGATGATCAGCGCGATCAATACCCCCACCGGCAATGACACAATTGCAACCAGCGACGAGCGCAGGTGCCACAGGAAGGCGGCGCACACCAGTGCGACCACGATGAACTCCTCGATCAGCTTGTGACTGAGGTTGTCTACGGCGCGGTCGATCAATTGGCTGCGGTCATAGGTAGTCACCAACTCGACGCCGGCGGGCAGGCTTTTCTTCAGTGTTTCGAGCTTTTCCTTCACACGGGTGATGGCTTCCCGGGCATTCTTGCCGCTGCGCAGGATCACCACGCCGCCCACGGCTTCGCCTTCGCCATCCAGCTCCCCGATGCCCCGCCGGGCTTGAGGCCCGAGTTGTACTCTGGCAACGTCGCCCAGCGTTACCGGCGCGCCGTTTGCAGCCAAGCGCAGGGGGATGGCGCGAAAATCGTCCAGCGTCTTCAGGTAACCCGAGGCCCGCACCATGAATTCCGCCTCGCCCTGTTCCAGCACGCCACCGCCCGTTTCCTGATTGGCCTTGCCGATGGCGTTGGCGACCTCGCCCTGGGTGATGCCGAGGCTGGCCATGCGCAGCGGGTCGAGTACCACCTGGTATTGCTTGACCATGCCGCCAATGCTTGCCACTTCAGCGACATCCGGTACGGTCTTTAGCTCAAAGCGCAGGAACCAATCCTGCAGGCTGCGCAGCTGTGCCAGATCATGCCTGCCACTGCGGTCTACCAATGCGTACTGGTAGATCCAGCCAACGCCTGTGGCGTCAGGCCCAAGCGCTGGCTTGGCTGAGGCCGGCAGGCGCGACTGAACCTGACTCAGGTATTCCAACACGCGTGAGCGTGCCCAGTACACGTCAGTGCCATCTTCAAACAGCACGTAGACGAAACTGTCGCCGAAGGCAGAAAAGCCACGTACGGTCTTGGCGCCCGGTACCGAGAGCATCGTGGTGGTCAGCGGATAGGTGACCTGGTTTTCGACGATCTGGGGTGCTTGCCCTGGGTAGGAGGTACGGATGATCACTTGGGCGTCTGACAGATCGGGCAAGGCATCGATCGGCAGACTGCGCAGCGAAAATATCCCCCAGGCCACCAGGAACAAGGTAGCGAGCAGAACCAGTATGCGGTTGCTCACTGACCAACGAATCAGTATTTCGATCATGGCTGGTTCTCCAGCGCATTGATCTGCTCAATGACCATGCCATCGTCGCGCTCCCGAACACCAAAGTGGATACGCTCACCCACCTTGAGCCCGGTAATCAGCGTGGAGTCAGCCACCGGGAAAGTCATGGTCATCCCAGGCATTCCCAGGGTGACGAAAGGCCCATGGTCGATGGTCAGCTGATTACCTTCAATTTGTACGATTCGACCGTCTGCTTCATGCAGCTCGGGCGGTTGCGAGGCGGCCGGTGAGTCCGAGGCTGTGCTTGCCTCAATACCTTTGAGGCTGGCTTCGGAGTCGATCAGGAACTGTCCGGATGCCACGACTTTTTGCCCGGCCTGCAGGCCTTTCAAGATGGCAACCTGGCCGCCGTTCTCCTGGCCCAGCACCACCTCCACTGGGCGGAAACGGCCTTGATCTTCGGCCACCATCACCAGATCACGTTTGCCGGTGCGGATTACGGCCTCGGCGGGTAGCAGCAGGTAATCGGCGTTCTCGCCTGAGCGCAGCGCAACCTGCGCGGTCATTCCCGGCCGTAGCCGACCATCTTTGTTGGGCAGCTCAATACGCAGGCGCAAGGTACGGCTTTGCAGGTCTGCATCTGCGAGCAGAGCTGTCAGTTTGCCTAGAACGGTCTCGCCGGGATAAGCCGGCAAGTGGGCCTCTACTGCTTGCCCCTCGTGCAGGCCACTTGCTTGAGCTTCTGGCACAGCGGCTTCGAGCCACACATTCGCTATGCCATTGATACGTGCCAGAGTTGCGCCAGGTGCCACGGTCATTCCTGGGCGCAGATCCAGCGCCTGGATGACCCCGGCGCTCGGCGCGACCAGTGTTACCAGGTTCTGCACCTTGCCGCTGCGTGCGACGCGGTCGACCAGTTCACCCGGCATGCCGGCCAGCAGCAGGCGCTGGCGTGCTGCGGCTACCAACTGCACATCACCCAAGTGGCGCAGCGCGAGAAACTCTTCCTGCAGCCCAGCCCATTCCGGAGCCAGTACGTCCGCCAGAGGCGCGCCTTTGGCCACCACATCCCCCGTGGCTCGGCCATAGGTGCGTTCAACGAAGCCTGCGGTGCGTGCCTGGAGCACACTGAAATCTCGCTCATCGAAGGCCAGCACACCGCTGACCTGCAGATTGCGCTGCAACCGGCCACGGATCACCGTCGCCAGGCGTACCCCAAGGTTCTGTTGTACGCCTTGGCTGATTTGCACCGCAGGCGCTGCGGGGCCTGTGCCTTCTTCGGCGTACTTCGCTACCAGTTGCATGTCCATGAACGGCGACTTGCCGGGAGCTGGGAAGTGTTGCTGCGGGTACATCGGGTCGTACCAATACAACGGCTTCTGCTCCGCTGTTGCAGCGGGTGCTTGTGCAGATTGCCCTGGGTGCCCCAGCCAATAGCCTGTCCCGGTGCCAATGGCCAGGGCGAGTGCTGTGATCAAACCGATAGACGTGTTGTTCATGCACGCGCCTCTCCATATACGAAGTGCAGGCGAGCGGCGGTCGCCGCTAGCTGCCCTTGCAGGTCGATATCCTGTAACCGTGCCTCGATGCGTCGACGCCGCGCTGTGACCACCTCTTCCAGCGCCGACTTGCCTGCCCGGTAGTCGGCCAAGGCCAGGCTGACGCGTTGTTCGGCCAGCGGCAGCAAGGTTTCACGACTGCGCGTCACCGCCCGTTGCAAGCGTTGGTATTCCGCCAGGTCAGCTTCGAGCTGCGCTGTGTGCTCACGCAGTGCTGCTTCCTGTTCGTCCTCCAGTTGCCGTACCTGGGCCTGGCGAGCGGCAATCATCGGGTCTTGCCGCGACCCGCTGAACAGTGGCAGCTGGAAACTGACCTGCACGCTGACCATGTTGCTGAATTCAGGCCCGCGGCGTTGGTAGTCAACCTGCCAGCCCCAATCTGACTTTTTCTCGGCGATGGCCTGCTGCACCTGAGCTTGGGCTTCACGGGTCATGGCCCCGTAGGCGGCCAGCTCCGGATGGGCGTGCAGGGTGTGCAGGTAGTCAGGTGCGCGTACCGGCCACTGCGGAAACGTCGGCGCTTGTAATGCGTCGGCATCCTGTCCGATCCAGCGTTTAAGTGCGGCGCGGGCCTGGGTGGCTTGGGTCAGTAGTTGGTCCTTCTGCTCTTCCAGCTGCGCGGCCTCCTGGCCCGGGGCCAGGGCATCGGCGGAAGCGCCGCCCCCTGCGGCCAGGCGTGCACGTACCGCCGCTGCCAGCAGGCGGTTTTCGTTGAACAGATTGTCGAACTGCTGCAGTTTGCGTTGCAGGGTGTACGCGGTAATCCAGGCTTGTGCCGTGGCTGCACGCACTTTCAGACGCTCGAACAGCGCTTCGGCATCCGCCCGCTCGACCGTGGCCTGAGCGGTTTCGACCCGCGCTTTTCGTTTGTCGCGATTGGGCACCTCCTGAGAAAAACCGACTACCTGCATGGTCATGAAGTCTCGATTGGTACTCCATCGATCGCTGCCGTCCACCGGCAGGTTCTGCACGCCAAGATTCAGTCGTGGATCGGGTAGTTCACCCGCTGGCACAACGGAGTGACGTGCAGCGGAAGCCTGTTCCTGGCGTGCTTGAAGCGAAGGTGCGTTGCGCTCGGCAAGTTGCAGCGCATCGTCCAGCGTGAGCGAATTCGCCTGCGCCGATAGTACCGGCAGCAGGAGTGCCAGGGCGGCAGCAAACATCCGCCCTGAATGGGAACAAAGGGGAGTCATGAAGATGATTCCTCGAAAAAACCAGCGCACAGGCGCATGTCATCGTTCAGCCGCCGAGGCAGAACAATGGTGTGAGGTTTACGAAGGAATCAGGTGCGGGGAGGACGCCAATGGTCGGGGGGAGCCCTGGTCAGAAGGCCTTCGCCATAGGTATCGACAGGGCGAGGAGTCGAGAAGGTGAGCGCGGGCTCGAGCATGCTGACCTGCAATGTGCTTGCGGTCCTGCATTCCTGGCCGATTTTGCAGGCCTTGTTGGCGTGCTGAGAGGTTTTCCCCTGATCCTGATCCTGACAGCAGTCGTGCTCCATGCCTGCCATCATCTCCATGCCCATGGCTTGCATGGGACAGGGCTCAATGGGTGAGTCGACTCCTGCCATCCCGTTGAGAGGAAGCGAAAGTACGAGCGTCAGGAGGGTGAGCAGTCGCAGGATGCGGATCATAGGGGCGAGTGTAGGTGATTCTGGTTATCGCAACATTAACTATGCCTTTGTTGAGAATACGTAATTACCTCAGCTGAATACTGCGACGTGACAACCACCTGATTGATCTGCAAGAGCCCGGGCGCTCAGCCTAGCGCAAAGCCCGTCACCTGGGCAGTAGTGAGCTGGCCGCGTTTGAGCAGCGATCAATCTTTTCTCGCTGCGCTTTGTTGCCTTCAATCGCACTCACCGAAGTGACAAATGAGAGTGCAATCCATGCAGCAGCTATCGCGTAGCACATTGAACAGGCCTCGAATAAAATCGAGGTGAATGAAACACCATTCCAAACTAATTTGCCACCATGCAGGGTGAAGCAATGATCACTCCTTCTGGGAGTGGAACGGCGCGAAGGTCATGCCGAAAAACCAGCCCCCGATCATGGCTAGCCAAATCGACTTGTACCCGTCGACGTTGTAGGCAAGCCAGTGGTTGATAGCCGTGATCACAACGAACGCTGCGAAAAATTGCTTGCGGGAGTACCTGCTCAGATAGCGGGTGGCAGCTGATTCGAATTCTTTGAGCTTCTTCACTGCATTTCATCCTTGAAAAACTTCCGTAATCGTACCGCATCCCCTAACTCAGAAACCATGCCGCATCCGGCCACGGAGGGCGGCGCATGCATGGAGAAAGCCATGAGCAACTACAACTGCGACTACGTTCGCCGTCACTACGACGTGCCGGCCGAGATCGGGCGCCGCGTGATCGCCAACGGTGAGCCAGGCGTGATCATGGCCGACCGTGGCCACTACATCGGCGTCATCCTCGACAACGACCCGAAGAAGCGTATCCGCAACTACCACCCAACCTAGGAGATGCAGTACGGCGAGATGGCCGAGAAGCTGCCGCTCAAGCAGTGGGAAGTGCTCACCAACTGCATGTACGACTGGGATGACGTCAGGTACATGCATGGCGATGCCCGCCATTACGTGCAGCGAGTGTGGGCGGCAACACGCAGTCAGGCCAAGTACAGGGTTTACCAGGACCTGGCCGAGTGCTTCAACGACGACGCCACCGCCATGCTGAACTTCAAAGTTCGCGCTGCCGCCTGACCCTCCGGCGCTGCCCGCCAGCGCCTCAGCGCTTGTCGTGAAGCTCAGGCGGCCAAGCGCTGAAAAGCATGTACATACCTGGACCACCTATCCAAACCCAGTTGCTGCTTGGCCACACTACTGTCACAGCGATCCAGGCGACGATAAGCGAAACCCCAGTTCGCCGGCGGCGCCTTGGAGTGAGCCACTCCTGCAAAGCCTTATGCCTCTCCCGCAGCCCCATTACCACCCTCCTTGTTTGGTAAGCGGCGAAGCATATCACCCTCTCAAACGATGAACGCTACTCGGCAAGGGCGGCGCCTGCACTGGAGAGAATGATGAAGACTTTCGGCAACATCACCGCCAACGGAAAGGTCTATCTGTATCCCGCCGAGGCGCCAGCAGATCGCCTCTGGATAGACCAGAACGGGCACACCAACTACCGGTGTTCAGTCCAAGACCACACCACTTGAAGCTCCAAGTACCCGCGCACCGAGGGCCGACAGACGCTGCCTGGCTCCTCTGCATCGTTCAACTGGGTGCCAGGGAGCGATAAGCACTCCATGGCAGGCCGGGTACGAGTTGAAGCCGTACCTTCGAGCGGCAAGGTCATCATCGGACAGATTCATGCGGTCAACTCGCCTAACCCATTCCTCATGGTGACCTGGTGGAGCGGATCGGTGCGAATCGAGTCGCGCAATGTGCCGCTCGGGAGCGCTCGAACGCTGATTGAAAAAGCGGTCCCGCTGGGCCAGTCCTTCAACTACAGCGTGCAGGTCGACGAGCTCGGGGAACTGAGTGTTTTTCTCGACGAGCTGCGCAGCGCTTCAGCAGTGAGCTCGACGTGGAAAAACTGCCGTTTTACTTCAAGGCCGGGGCCTACGTAATCGACAACAAAGGCGCGGCAACTGAGGGCGGCTTGGTTGTGTACGAGACCTTCGAAGTGCTCAACGGTGCGGTGCAGGTTGGAAGTTGAATTTATCCAACCCACGCCATGCTGCCTGCCCCTCCGTCGCTGCCCGCCAGCGCCTCAAACCTGGTCTTTGTCCTCAGGCTTAAGGCAGTACTTCTCATGCTCTTGCTGTGAGTAGCAGCCCTTGTCGCAGTTCAGGTAGTTCTCATAGTTCTGGCTCATGATGGCGATACCAATAAACGAGACGACTAGACACATCCATGCCAATGGGCCATAGAACGGAACCGTCGCGACCAGTCCCAAAAAAAACATTGCAAAGCCAACACAGAACCATCCTTTCGAATATTTTTTGGCCACTATCAGGCCTCCCTGCTCATGATTTGGCGAAGCATACCATCGCCTCGCTGAGCCACGCATATAGCGCTGCCCGCCAGCGCCTTCCCCTATTCAACGACAGAGTCGGCGCCCAGGCCTTTCCGGTAGCGGGGTATCGCAATGATCTGGCGCAGGCAGATGACTACTTCCTTCTTCAGGTCGTCATCCGGCAGACCGATCTTTTTCAGCATTGCCTGGGCTTCTTCCTCGATCGAGGCAAGGGCCTCGGTATCGCTTTTCAGTGTCAAGGCGACCTCCACCAGGTCGAGTCGACCATGAATTGATAGATCACCAGAACAATGCGCGCCAGCTGCGGCGCCTTCCCCAATTCAAAGATAACGCCTCCCCGGCGAGGGACTCATGACAACAGCAATCGATCTGTTCGCCGACCTCAGCGGATTGAGCACTGGCGCGCGCCGCAGGCGTCCGGCTTCTCGGAGTAGAAAGCTACTCCATCCATTGCTTTTTCGGCTCCAAGCATTTGCGATTGCGGTTGCATACAATCTTAATCTTCCGGTATGGGTGTGGCGTAGGCGATGACTACCTTCCTTGCCTTAGCCTCCGGGACAAATCGCGGAATACGTTGAAGCTCGCCAAGTTTTGGAGTTTCTACTTTACTCGCCACGATCAAATCGCCGGTAACTTGGAACTCTCGCCGATAAGCCCTGATACGGCAAGCAGCGTCAAGCGCGTAAGCGTGCCAGAATTTATGTATATATTTAGACACCTCGCTGAATGAACCAGCCCAGTCTGACATCACTTGGAAAACCGAAAAAAATTGAGGTTCAACCTTCAGCTTGTCCGCTACCTTTCCCCAACCATCATAATTCGAGAGCAGATCATCCCGGTCGAACTCGACCTTATAAATGGCCTGATCCGCTTCCGGATTATAAACTGCACTATGTACAAATGCCGGGATACCTACATGCTGGCAATAATTCCTCAGCTTATCTATAAAGCCGTATGGAAGCCCCACATCAAACGCCTTACCTGTCTCGACCTTCCACGCCTTAAATTCTGGCGAGCTCTCACCACCATACTCTCTGCGAAGAGACGATTCAGTTTGATCAATAAATGCTCGAACCGAGTTCAAGAAGTTAAAAAGCGCACCTGCTATAGCAATATCTAGCCTGGTACGAACCTCATCGGAGCTTGTTTTTCTAAACCTATAATCCGCCACCGCACCCACCGCAATCGCGTTAAACGAATTGATATTTACCTTAATACCACTCAACAATAAATCACACTCATGATAACAATTCAACTTTGCCTCATCAGACAAATACAAAGCATATTCATTCAAACTAAATTCCCGCAACCTACGATATATGCAATCAGCACCAATATTTTCAACGGAATAAATAGCAAACGCATCCTCGCCGGCCTTGTTGACTAACTCAGATGAACGAAGGGAAACGCTGGAGTCCATAATGATCCCTTTTCAGATTCAACCATCCATAATCATAACGGTGAAAAAAGGCTATGCCCATTACCTACGGAAGCGTCTGCAGCTGGATTGAAGCTGCAACTGAAGTCTGGCGCCGCTGAGTTAGCGCTCCCCACACCGCAAATCCCCTCAACGATTCCCGCCTCCCCGGCGAGGGCGGCGCCTGCACGCAAGGACAACGACATGACCAAGCAGCACCGCCTCCTGACGGACAACTGCACCGCAGGCCAGTCCTGGAGCGAGCACCTGACCGACGTGATCGAGGCGACCTACAGCGATCTGCGCGCCACGGCCAATCCTAGTCACCTGGTGCCGTCCGGCTGGATCGCCATCCCTACCGACACAACGCTCGACGAGGCAGAAGCGGCAAAGATCTTTGCTGCAGTCGGCGCCTGGAATCAGCAGAAAGCAGCATGAAACGCATCACCGCCCGCGTACGGCACGGCCGGCGCCAGCAACACATCAATCTGCCGCCCAGCGGCTTGGGAGGTATCAGCCATGGCGAAGACGCCGGCCCAGCGCAAGAAGGAACAGCGCGAGCGCGACAAGCTCTCTACGCAGGAGCGCGAAGGCAAGTTGCTGTCACGCCGCATTGTCACGGCCCTCTATCACAACACGGACAACGCGCTTAAACTCGTGATGCTCCGGGCTGAGATTGAGGAAGAGCAGGACCTTATATCCCGCCTGATCCACGGTGCCGACCGGCTCTCAGACAAACAGCTTGCATCAATACTCGCCACCTCGTGACAAGGATGCGTGACCGCTTACCACATTCGTTGTTCAGAGCGTCCGAATTTGGCCATCCAAACAATGAACTCCCTCCCAATGGGAGTGATGGTTAGTTTTACACCATCGTTATTTACTAGATGCCTAGCTGAAAGAAAGCCAAGGAAGGGCTCTAGAGCCCATCCATCTAAATTCGGCTTAAACCTCTCCTTATAACCATCCCACTCTCGGCTGACATCTTCCATAGACAAACCAGTGTCACCACGCTCATTCAACAGCTTGAGGAGTTGTATTTGGCCGCCGAATATCTGCGAATAAGTGTTTTCAAAGTAACACACGACCCTCCAGCCAATAGAGTCTCTACGCAAGTACTCCGCCCTCTCGGTCTCAGCAATACCTTCCATTTCTCTATCCAAGAAATCAGCAACGACTTGCGATGCACTTGGGAAGTCGGCGATAGGTGGAGATTTCTGCGGCTCACGAGGCGCCTCTACAGATTGGGTTGGAGGGATTGAGTCAACTTCAAACCCATCTGCACCTACTTTTTTGATACGTGGAATCACAGACTTTAGCTCTGCTTTAAAAGAGCAGATCACTATGAAAAACATAATCAGAACTGCATGCGGCCACCCCAAGCCAGACCAGAGAGTTTCACTTATGTTTTCAAGCCAGCTCCATACACCCCCCAAAACGCTTACAAGGCTTGGAAAACATTCGCTGATCGTAGTTTCTTCTTTCAAGAAGCTTACCTTCACTGGATAGACAGAACCAAACGCCACTATTACCCGAATTTAAAGACTTATACCAGCACCCCTTTCAAACGATGAACGGCTCCCCGACGAGGGCGGCGTCTGCACGCAAGGACCACAACATGACCTGTATGACATCCCTCGCCCTGCCCTTCGAAACGGAGCTGGTCGTCGATCTCTTCGCCGGTGGCGGCGGCGCCAGCAGCACATCAACCTGCCGACCAGCGGCTTGGATCTGTGACAGCTTTACTGATCAAGCGCAGGAAGTTGCTTTACAGCATCTAGACCCTTGAAAATTGACTTTGTCCTTTCGGGGATTATGTAAGTTCCAATAAGAATATATTCGATTACTTCTAGCGCCAGTAGGAGCTGATCCTTGGAGTGCGCTTGAGCGTTATGCGCCGCTCGGTTCCCGAGGACTCTAATCTTATGTAGCGTCTCCACACCTTCCTTTGTAACTAAGGACTTAGCATGAAGATCATCAATTTTCTGATCAAGCTTTCGGCCCTTCGCATTAATATCTGAGCAGATAGTTTCGAGCAACGCTCTGATGGCAATACCACCGATTATAAACAGCTCGCTCTCAACGGCCGAGCGGGCTTCTTTATAAATCGTACCAATCCCCCAAGGCAGCAACCAATGGTCTAGAACCTTTGATCCTAAAACGCGGCCGGGATAGTAGGTAATGCTCTCGATCGAATAGGACTCGCCTGCCTCATAGTCATGATCGTACTCCTCAAAGTTTGTCGAACATACTCGAAACGATTGAATCGCCCCTATCCCCCGACACCGAAAGGCATCAAAGCTGCATCCAGTCTTCGCGATCAGGTAACTAGCCTCAACAAGCTCGGCCTCCTTGACCAGGACAAGTACGCCGAGCTATTCCCCAGCTCGCAGACCGTAGTTGGGGGAAAGCCTACCTTTGGCGAGTACGCCCAGCTCTGGCTGGACAGTCGCGAGATAACCCAAGGCACGCACAACAACTACAAAAGTGCCTCGAACCTGTATTGGGTACCGCGCCTGGCTATGGTCCGTGTTGACCTGATCACCACCACCCTGCTGCTGCGCATAATCGCTGACACCGAGTGGACATCGGCAAACGTCAAACGCAATGCGATCACAAGACTGACGACGATCCTTGGTGAAGCTACCCGGGAAGGCCTTCTGATCAAAAAACCTGCCGAGATGATTGAACTGCCGAAGCGATCGAGGAAGGAGATCGCCCCCTTCACCCTGGCAGAAGCCAACACCATCATCGACAAGCTGTACCAGCATAAGCAATGGCCGCGCCTCATCTACGCCGCGCTGTTCGAGTTCATGTTCTTCACTGGCCTCCGCCTGTCAGAGGCCTTGGCGGTTCGCTGGGATGTGATCGATATGGAAAAGAGGACAGTGCACATCAAGAGGACCGTTGCCCTGGGCAAGGTAGAGGAAAGGACAAAAACCGGCAGAGACCGGTTTGTCCTGCATGAACAATCGGGCCTTGCGAGCGATCCAGTTCGCGAGGGAATACGCGGACCGCCGTCGACGTGGTAAGGGAATAGTGACTGAAACGCCCTACCTGTTCCCGCCGTCGAAGAACGCCGAGTACGTGAAACAGACGTCTGATCTGCACAAACAGTGGGTGCCGGTGCTGAACGATTTGGGGATCAGGCGTCGCCCCCCATACAACTGCCGTCATACCTATGCGACAATATGCTTAATGTCCGGCCTCAACCCCGCATTTATCGCCCAACAGCTGGGTCACAGCGTGCAGATGCTGCTGTCGACGTATGCCCGTTGGCTCAACTCAAGCTCCGACTGGAGCGAGCTGGAAAAACTCAAGATTGGTATCGAATCGGTATCAGCTGAAAATCCAGCGTCGTAAGTTACTGATAGGTAAGCCCTTTGATCTCCACCGCCAACATCACCATGCAGTTCGGCTCCAAGCCGCTGTTCGAAAACGTTTCGGTCAAATTCAACAACGGCAACCGCTACGGCCTGATCGGTGCCAATGGTTGCGGCAAGTCGACCTTCATGAAGATCCTCGGCGGCGACCTGGAGCCGTCCGGCGGCCAGGTCATGCTCGAGCCGAACACGCGCCTGGGTAAACTGCGCCAGGACCAGTTCGCCTACGAAGAATTCACCGTGATCGACACCGTGATCATGGGCCACGGCCAGCTGTGGAAGGTCAAGGCCGAGCGCGACCGTATCTACTCGCTGCCGGAAATGACCGAGGAAGACGGCATGGCCGTCGCCGAGCTGGAAACCGAGTTCGCCGAAATGGACGGTTATACCGCCGAGTCGCGCGCCGGTGAACTGCTGCTGGGCCTGGGTATTCCGCTGGAGCAGCACTTTGGCCCGATGAGCGAAGTGGCGCCGGGCTGGAAACTGCGGGTGCTGCTGGCCCAGGCGTTGTTCTCGGACCCGGACGTGCTGCTGCTCGACGAACCGACCAACCACCTGGACATCAACACCATCCGCTGGCTGGAAACCATCCTCACGGCGCGTAACAGCACCATGATCATCATTTCCCACGACCGGCACTTCCTCAACAGCGTGTGCACGCACATGGCTGACCTGGACTACGGTGAGCTGCGCCTGTTCCCGGGCAACTACGACGAGTACATGACCGCGGCCACCCAGTCGCGCGAGCAGCTGCTGTCGGACAACGCCAAGAAGAAAGCCCAGATCGCCGAACTGCAGACCTTCGTCAGCCGCTTCTCGGCCAACGCCTCCAAGGCCAAGCAGGCCACTTCGCGCGCCAAGCAGATCGACAAGATCCAGCTGGCCGAGGTCAAGCCTTCGAGCCGTGTCAGCCCGTTCATTCGTTTCGAACAGACCAAGAAGCTGCACCGCCAGGCGGTGGTCGTCGAGAAGATGGCCAAAGCCTTCGATGAAAAGGTGCTGTTCAAGAACTTCGACATCACCGTCGAAGCAGGCGAGCGTGTTGCGATCATCGGCCCCAACGGTATCGGCAAGACCACCCTGCTGCGCACGCTGGTCGGCGAGATGACCCCGGATGCAGGTTCGGTGAAGTGGACCGACAGCGCCGAAGTGGGCTACTACGCCCAGGACCACGCCCACGACTTCGAAGACGACATGACCCTGTTCGACTGGATGGGCCAGTGGACCAGCGGCGAGCAGGTCATCCGCGGCACCTTGGGGCGCATGCTGTTCTCCAACGACGAGATCCTCAAGTCGGTGAAGGTGATTTCCGGTGGTGAGCAAGGCCGCATGCTGTTCGGCAAGCTGATTCTGCAAAAGCCGAACGTGCTGGTGATGGACGAACCGACCAACCACCTGGACATGGAATCGATCGAAGCGCTGAACCTGGCGCTGGAAAACTACCCGGGCACCCTGCTGTTCGTCAGCCATGACCGCGAGTTCGTGTCGTCGCTGGCAACCCGCATCATCGAGCTGAGCGCTGATGGTGTGGTGGACTTCAGCGGGACCTATGACGATTACCTGCGTAGCCTGGGTGTCGTGGTCTGAGGTAGTTGACCTGGCCTGGTCGCCTTGTGGTGGCTGGGCCGGCCCCTTCGCGGGCAAGCCCGCTCCCACAGGATCACCACTGATAGCGGTGGAGAACCTCGTGGTGGCTTGCCCGCGAAGAATCCACCGCCCATTCCATGGGCAACCACTCTGCGACGAATAATTCGTTAGCCTGCTTTCATTTCCTTCGCGCAGCGGCCATGATTACGGCACGCCCAACCGCCCGCCCGCGAAAGAGCCCATGACCGCGCAACAGCCCGCCCCCGCCAGCAGTACCTTCAGCATCACCCTGCAGATCCTGTCGATCGTCTTCTACACCTTCATTGCCTTCCTCTGCATCGGCCTGCCGATCGCGGTGCTGCCCAGCTATGTGCACGACCAGCTGGGCTTCGGGGCGGTGATTGCCGGGGTGACCATTGGCCTGCAATACCTCGCCACCCTGCTCAGCCGCCCCTTTGCCGGGCGTGTGGCAGATACCTTGGGGGGCAAGCAGGCGATTCGCTATGGCCTGTTTGGCATCGCCGGTTGTGGGGTGCTTACGCTGCTTTCGGCCTGGTCGCTGCAGGTGCCGCTGCTGAGCCTGGCGCTGCTGCTCGGCGGCCGCGTGCTGCTGGGCCTGGCCCAGGGGCTGATTGGCGTCGCGACCTTGAGCTGGGGCATCAGCCAGGTCGGCCCTGAACACACGGCACGGGTAATCTCATGGAATGGCATTGCATCGTACGGCGCAATCGCCATCGGTGCGCCAGTCGGTGTACTGGCGGTCGCTGGCCTGGATTTCAGCGTGCTCGGCCCTGCCCTGCTGGTGCTGGCCGTGCTGGCCTTGCTGGTGTTGCGCAAGCGCCCGGATGTGGTGGTGACGCGCGGCGAGCGGCTGCCGTTCTGGTCGGCGTTCGGCCGCGTCGCCCCCTGCGGCCTGGGGCTGACCCTGGCGTCGATCGGCTACGGGACCCTGACCACCTTCGTCACACTCTATTACCTGGAACGCGGCTGGGTCGGTGCCGCGTGGTGCCTGAGTGCCTTCGGCCTGTGCTTCATCATTTCGCGGCTGTTGTTCGTCAACGCGGTCAACCGCTTCGGTGGCTACAACGTGGCCATGGCCTGCATGGCCACCGAAGTGCTCGGCCTGAGCCTGCTGTGGCTGGCACCCTCGCCGCCCTGGGCGCTGGTCGGTGCCGGCCTTACAGGCTTCGGCCTGTCGCTGGTGTACCCGGCATTGGGTGTCGAGGCGATCAAACAGGTGCCGAGCAGCAGCCGCGGTGCGGGGCTGGGGGCTTATGCCGTGTTCTTCGACATGGCGCTGGCCATCGCCGGCCCGGTGATGGGCGCGGTGGCGGTGCACCTGGGCTATGCTTCGATCTTCTGCGTCGCTGCCCTGCTGGCCTTGGCCGGGGTCGGCCTGACGCTGCTACTGGCGCGGCGCGGACGTCGCGGCTGAGCGCTCGGCCGGCTCCGGTGCGCCCAGGGCCTGGGTGAAGAAGGCCGCCGTGTCGCGCTGCAGTGAATGGTGGATGTGGCGCCGGTCGACGCCATCGGCGTCCTTGCACAGGGCCGGCATGCGCGCATGTTGTTCTTCGTCACAGCGAGCCATGAACACGAAGTGCCCGGCCCCGGCCAGCAAACGGTAGTCCGGAGTGATCGGCAGCTTGCGCGCCAACTCCTCGGCGTTGCGGTCCACCGCCACCAGTTGGTCGCTGTCGCCGCTGTAGATCAGCGCGGGCACCTTCACGCCGGCCAGGGCATGGCGGCCGAACATCAGGCTCAGGGGGGCCATCAGCATCACCGCACCTACCCGTGCGTCAGCCTTGGGCGCCAGTTCGCTGCGGTCGGCAATCAGCACGCCGTGGGTCTTGCAGGCATCGGCGTCGCCCGGGCGCTCCAGGCAATAACGGCGCAAGCGATCCAGGTCAGGCTGGGCGCCAGACAGGATCAGTGCGGTTTCGCCGCCGGCCGAATAACCGATCACACCGACCTTGCCGTCATTCAGATAAGGGCCAAGCAGCGTGTCCTCTCGGGCGGCGCTGATGGCCTCGCTGACCTGCAAGGGCCGACCATAAAGATTGCTCAGCGTGCCCAGCCGGCTGTGGTCACGGGCGTTGTCGCCCGGGTGCACGACCGCCACCACCACGAAGCCCTGGCGGGCCAGGGAGGTGGCCAGGTAATGCAACGCCAGCGGGC
Organism: Pseudomonas putida; assembly: GCF_002025705.1. Taxonomy (NCBI): domain Bacteria; kingdom Pseudomonadati; phylum Pseudomonadota; class Gammaproteobacteria; order Pseudomonadales; family Pseudomonadaceae; genus Pseudomonas; species Pseudomonas putida. The sequence continues at coordinate 2,922,393 of NZ_CP018846.1, forward strand.
TGCCGGTGTTGCCGTGGGACAGCACCAACAGCGGAAACTGCCCGAGCGCTACCGGGGCCTCTTCGGCGACGTTGATGGGGTAGCCGTCGATGCGGATATTGCGCGGTGTGCCGTGTGACGGGTAGAACGCCAGGGCCTGCATCGGCCTGGCATCGACCGGGTCGTCGAGGGTCATGTGGTGCAGCCCGGCCACCCAGGTCGCAGCCTCGGCATGGGCCAACAGGCCGCCGAGCAGCAATGCCAGCAAACAGCGGGGAGTGTTCATCGGTCAGCTATCGCGCAGCGGGCACCAGGATAGCGTCAGCATAGAACCGGTGCGGCCGCCGGCAGATGAAAACTGGATGAAAAAAACCGGCTGGCGCACGGGGCACCAGCCGGTTTCTTGGTCGCCAGGCGATCAGGCCGCGGCGAACAGCTCGTTGGCAATCTGCGCCTGGGCGGCATCGATGGCCTGAGTACGCTGTTCCGGGCCGTAGGCCAGGCCGTGGGCGCGGACCACTTCCAGGTCGGTGATGCCGATGAAGCCGAGGAACACCTTGAGGAAGTCCTCATGGCCAACGCCGGTCGGCTGGCCTGCGTGCAGGCCACCGGCGGTGGAAACCAGTACCACTTTCTTGTCGCCGCACAGGCCTTCCGGGCCGGCTTCGGTGTAGCGGAAGGTCTTGCCGGCTACGGCAACGCGGTCAATCCAGGCCTTGAGCTGGGTCGGCACGCTGAAGTTGTACATCGGCGCACCAATCACCACGGCGTCGGCGGCGAGGAATTCTTCCAGGGTTTCGGCGCTCAGCTTGGCTTCGAATGCCTGGGCAGCGTCACGGGCTTCTTCCGGGGTACCAGCTGCCACCAGGGTGGCGGACGAGAAGTGGGCGATGGCGTCGGCGGCCAGGTCACGGTAAACCACTTCGATGCTCGGGTCTGCGGCTTTCCAGGCATCGACCACTTCGCGGCTCAGTTGGCGAGAGGCGGAATTGTCGCCCAGGATGCTCGAATCGATATGCAACAGTTTCATGGGACTCTCCAGTGAGTGAAGACCGCGGCGGTGGGCGATCACGATGGGGGTCATCCTACCGGGGTGTCGAATGGCTGATAAGTCGGTAAAAATGCGTTAGTTCGTCCCACTGGTGGGACAACCGATAAAAGTTGATCCGTGTATAGTCATGCCCACAACGATCTATCTCCCCGGAAATACCCGTCATGGCCGTCGCCACTCCACCTGACCTCGCCAGTGCGCAACACCCGATCCAACCGCTGGCCCGTACCTACCCACGAGGCTTGGTAATCGAGCCCCACCTGCATGATTGGGGGCAGTTGCTGTATGCCGAAAGCGGCGTCATGTGGGTCGACACGCCAAGAGCAGCCTTGCTGGTACCGCCCCATCGGGCCGTCTGGATCCCCCCGCAGCTCCATCATGGCATTCGTGTGGTGTCCGACCTGGAGATGCGCAACATCTACCTGCGCGAAGAACTGGCCATCCGCATCGGCAGCGAGCTCTCGGTCGTGGAAGTCAGCCCATTGCTGCGCGAACTGATCAGGCGCCGGGTCAGCCTGGGGCCTGAAACCGACGACATCTACCGGGATGCGCTGGAGGGCTTGCTGGTGATCGAACTGCGGCGCGCCCGCAGCGCATCGCTGCAGGTGCCCATGCCAGCCAATGGCGATCGACGGTTGCGCAGCCTGTGCGAGAACGTCTTGCGCTCGCCTTCACTGGACGTGTCGTTTGAACAGCATGCCCAGGCCATCGGCGCCAGCACGCGGACACTGGCCCGGCTGTTCAACGTGGAGCTTGGCCTGGGCTTCACCGAGTGGCGGCGCCAGGTGCAACTCGCCTACGCGTCTGCGCGGTTGCTCGATGGCGCCGCAGTGAGTGCGGTCGCTGACGAACTGGGCTTCAACCTGGGCAGCTTCAGCGAGATGTTCCGGCGCTCGGTAGGGGTCGCGCCTTCTGTCTATGCCATCCACCACCTGCAGAGTTGAAGCCAGACTGTCCGATACGCGTAACTATCTGGCAGGCACGGCAAAACGGACCACCTTAAGCTGGGACGCATCATCCACTTGAGGTAACGCATCATGAAGGCTCTGCAGTTCACGGCTACCGGCAGCATCGACCACCTGGCGCTGGTCGATCTACCTACCCCGGTTCCCGCTGCCGATGAGGTTCTGGTCCGGGTCAAGGCTGCAGGCCTTAACCCCAGCGATGTGAAGAATGTCCTTGGGCGCTTCCCCTACACCACGCTGCCTCGCGTTCCTGGCCGGGACTTCGCCGGCATTGTCGAGCAGGGCCCGGCTGACATGATCGGCCAGGCCATATGGGGTACGGGCAGAGGCCCTGGCTTCCTGCGCGATGGCTCCCACGCCGAGTTCCTCACCCTGCCGGCAAGCGGCGTGGCATTGAAGCCGAACAGCCTGTCGTTCGCCCAGGCGGCGGCCATCGGCGTACCGTTCACCACCGCCTACGACGCGGTCGAGCGCACCGGCATCAAGGCGGGTACGACCTTCCTGGTCATTGGTGCCAATGGCGCCGTAGGCAGTGCGGCGCTGGCCCTGGCGAAAATCCGTGGAGCGCGGGTACTGGCCGCCGTGCGCAGGCCAGAGCAGGCCGCGGCCCTTGAAGCCAAGGGCTACCCGGCGATCGTCCTCGATTCCGCCGAATCGTTGGGCGCTCAGGTGGCAGAAGTGTTCCCGGGCGGTGCGCAAGTGGTGTTCGATACCACCGGCTTCTGGCTGCCGGCATCGGTATCCGCGCTGGCCAATTTCGGGCGTATCGCGATCATTGCCGCCCCCGTCGACGGCATCGTCAATTTCCCGGCACTGGCGCTTTACCGCAAGGGTGGCGTACTGGTGGGCGTGAACTCACTCTTGTATGACACCACCCAGTGCGCGGCCATGCTCAAGGACTTCGGCCATTATTTCGACGAGGGCTCATTGCCGGCACCAGAAGGTGTTCGGGAAGCCGCGCTGGTTGATGGCATCGCCGAATACAAGGCTGTTGAGGGGGGGAGCAGCGACAAGACCGTACTGATTCCCTGACACCCACTCAGACCCGCCGGATCACTTCCCGCGGGTCGTTTACTCTTGCACACCAGCACACATCGGACTCAGGCATAATGGCCCCCTATTCCCCTAAGGTCGTTCGAAAGTGCCCATTGGTGATCCCCGCAATTTGAGTGACCTTTTCTATTTCGCAAAGGTCGTGGAAGCCGGTGGTTTCGCTGCAGCCGGACGGCTGCTCGGCATTCCGAAATCAAGGTTGTCCCGGCGTATTGCAGAGCTGGAGGAGCGGCTTGGCGCCCGCCTGCTTCAGCGAACCACGCGCAAGTTGCAACTCACGGCACTGGGCGAACGCTATCTGCGCCACTGCCAGGCGATGCTGCTTGAGGCAGAACAAGCCGATGAAGTGATCGCCAGCGTGACCAGCGAACCACGTGGCCCTCTGCGGGTGAGCAGCCCTATCGGGCTGGCCAATCAGTTTCTCAATCCCCTGGTGCGGGACTTCCTCACGCGTTACCCGCACGTCCAGCTCGAACTGCTGCTGGTCAATCGCCGCGTCGACCTCATCAATGAAGGGATCGATGTCGCATTGCGCGTGCGCGAAGCAGAGGACGAAGAACCCAACCTGGTTACCAAGCGATTGCGCGAGGCCCGAACGGAAGTTGTGGCATCACCCGAATTCAAGGCAACTCACGTCGTCGCTCACCCCAAGGAGCTGACGGCGCTGCCTTTCCTTGGTGCACTGGACGCCGATCGGCTCGCCAGAATGCGCGTGTTCAACGAGGCCGGCGAGCGCTTCGAAATCGCCATGCCGGCCCGCCTGGGTGTGGAAGACTTTGTCATGCGCAAAGAGGCGGCAATGGCCGGCCTGGGCTTCACGGTATTGCCGTTGATGCATTGTGAAAGCGAGCTTGCCAGTGGGGCGCTGGTGCGCATGCTGCCCGACTGGCGCTGCGCACCTGCCTGGCTCCAGGCGGTCTACCCGCACCGGCGTGGTGTTTTGCCGGCTGTCCGGGCCTGGCTGGATCACCTTGAACATGCATTCGATCTTTGTGGTGACCGGCCCCTGTAGAGGAGAACGTCATGTCCAGGCAGAAAATGACCGAAGAGCAGGTGGCAGCGTTCTGCCTGAGCCTGCCAGGTGCGCGGGAAGACTACAAATGGGGCGGCATCCGGGTATTTTCCGTGGCTGGCAACAAGATGTTCGCAGTGCTCGACCTGGCTGGGGCTGGGTTGTCGTTCAAGGTAGCCGACGAACTGTTTCTCGGCTATTGCGACCGGCCTGGCGTGCGGCCGGCGCCTTATCTGGCCCGTGCCAAATGGATCAGCATGGAGCCGCCCTACCCCATGGGCCGGGATGAACTGTGCGACCTGCTGCAGCGCTCGCACCAGCTGGTAGTGCGGCGGCTGCCGAAACGGCTGCAGGCAGGCCTGCTGAGCTGATCAGTTGAACGGCAGGAACCGGCTGCCCAGGAACAGGTAGTCGAGCCAGAACACCTGGTGCAGCAGCACGATGCCCCAGAACACCAACTGGTAAGACAATTTGCGTGTCTTGTGCCGCAACAGCTGCTGAGCAACCAGCGCGCCGGGCCAGCCCCCCAGCAACTCGCTGGCATGCAGTACCTTTTCTGGCGTGCGCCAGGCATTGCCCTGGGCCTGACGCTTGTCCTGCCAGTACAACAGCAGGCTGATCAGGCTGACCAAGGGGTACAACGCCAGCGGCACCCAGTTCTGCCCGCTCCAGCCCATCTGCGCCGTACCTAGCCCCGGCAACAGGCACAGCACACCCAGCAGCACCAACTTCAGGCGCGCATTGCGCACGCCCTCTGTGCGTTCTGCGCCGCGTGGCGCTGTGCCCTGTGCGCGCGCCATGTCAGCTGTGCGCCGTCGACCAGTCGACCCAGCCAAACTGCCAGGTCGCCAGAATCAGCAGCCCGAAGGCGATGCGGTACCAGGCAAAAGCCGCGTAGCTGTGGTTGGCGATGAACTTCAGCAGCGCGCGCACGGCGATCATGGCGAAGATGAACGAAGTCACGAATCCGATGGCAAACACCGGCAGGTCGCTTGGCTCGAACAGGTGGCGGTACTTGTAGCCCGAATACACCGCCGCACCGACCATGGTCGGCATCGCCAGGAAGAACGAGAACTCGGTGGCTGCCTTGCGCGACAGGCCGAACAGCAGGCCGCCGATGATGGTGGAGCCAGAGCGCGAGGTACCTGGGATCATCGCCAGGCACTGCACGAAACCGATCTTCAGGGCATGGGTCCAGCGCATGTCGTCGACATGGTCGACCGCCACGGTGTGCTGGCGACGTTCAGCCCAGAGCATGATCACACCACCGATCACCAGCGCCGTGGCCACGGTGATCGGGTTGAACAGGTATTGGTGAATCAGGTCGGCGAACAGCACGCCCAGCACCACCGCCGGCATGAACGCCAGCAACAGGTTACCGGTGAAGCGCCGTGCCTTCGGCTGGCTGGCCAGGCCGAAAACCACTTCGAGGATCTTGCCGCGAAACTCCCACACGACTGCCAGGATCGCTGCCAGCTGAATGATGATATTGAACGCCATCGCCCGTTCGCCACCAAAGCCGATCAGGTCGGCAACGATGATCTGGTGGCCAGTACTGGAAATCGGCAGGAACTCTGTGAGCCCCTCGACCACACCTAAGATGATTGCCTGGAAGGCAGTCCAAAAATCCATTATTCCCCCGATGAAGCACTGCTGCTTGCAGGCCCCTTATTCTTGGTTTGCTTGTGATTGCCGCACGCGGCGCGGCCTTTTTACAGCGACTTCTGGGACCGGCGCCAGTGGAAAAGTTCACCTTGGCTAAAGGTTTCATCCAGCACGGCCGAGATCCTATCAAAGCGGCATGGCAAAGGCTCGTGCGGCCTGTGGCAGAGTAGCCAATAACTAGCACTTAGCCATTAGTCGGGTGCCTGCCGCCTGCAAAGCGTGCTTGGATGCACGTGAATAAAAAGAACAATGCAGGAGTGGATTCGATGAAGGCATTGCGGTCGATGTCGATCAGCAGGCGTCTGTGGCTGATTCTGGTGGTTGCGGTGGGCATGCTGGTGGTGCTCGGCCTGTTGATGCTGCGCCAGATCCATGGCGACCTGTACCACGCCAAGGCGGAAAAGACCCGCCACGTGGTGCAGACCGCCGCAGGCGTGCTGGCCTACTACCAGGGCCTGGAGGCTGCAGGCACGCTCAGCCGCGAGGCGGCCCAGCAGCAGGCGCTGCAAGTGGTGCAGGCGCTGCGCTACGACCAGAACGACTATTTCTGGATCAACGACCTGGGGCCGAAGATGATCATGCATCCGGCCAACCCCAAGCTCGACGGCCAGGACCTCTCCGCGATCCGCGACCCGGACGGCTTTGCCGTGTTCAACGAGATGGTCGCCCTCGCCCGCAGCCAGGGCGCCGGCCCGGTCGACTACCGCTGGCCCAAGCCGGGCGCCAGCGAGCCGGTGGCCAAGACCTCCTATATCCAGCTGTTCAAGCCCTGGGGCTGGATCATCGGCTCTGGCGTCTACGTCGACGATGTGCAGGCCGAGTTCGCCCGCCAGTTGCGTGATGCCTCACTGGTCGGCCTGGCCATCGCCGTACTGATGGCCCTGATGGTCATGCTCATCGCCCGCAGCATTGCCCGCCCCCTGCAGGAAGCCGTGCAGGCCATGGGCAACATCGCCAGCGGCGAAAGCGACCTGACCCGTCGCCTGGACACCCACGGCCGCGACGAGATCACCCACCTGGGCCAGCACTTCAACCAGTTCAACGGCAAGCTGCAGGGGGTGGTCGGCCAACTCCAGGGCGCAGCCCATGCCCTGGCACAGTCGGCCGGGCACGTCGGCGACAATGCTGGCGCCGCACAGCAGCACAGCGCCCGGCAGTCGATGCAGATGGACCAGGTGGCGACGGCAGTCAACGAAGTCACCTATGCCGTGCAGGATGTGGCCAAGACGGCCGAACAGGCCGCCGGTGAGATGCGCGCCGCGCAACAGCAAGTGGAGCATGGCCAGCAGGCCATCCACGGTAGCCTGCAGCAGATCGACCGCCTCTCGGCAACCATCGAGCAGGCCGTGCAGGTAATCCGTGATCTGGCCGGGCACAGCACGAAGATTGGCGGGGTGCTGGAGGTGATCCGCGCCATCGCCGAGCAGACCAACCTGCTCGCCCTCAACGCCGCCATCGAGGCCGCTCGCGCCGGCGAACAGGGCCGTGGCTTTGCCGTAGTCGCCGACGAGGTACGCCTGCTGGCGCAACGCACCGCGCAGTCGACTGCCGAAATCAACACCATGATCGAGCACCTGCAAGGCCAGTCCGATGCGGCCGTAAAAGCCATCGACACCAGCAGCGAGGCCTCGCGCCAGACTGTGCAACAAGCCCGCGAGGCCGGTTCCAGCCTGGATGCCATCAGCCAGGCGCTGCACAACCTCACCGCCCTCAACGCCTCGATCGCCAGCGCCACCTTGCAGCAGTCGCACGTGGTCGAGGAAATCAACCGCAATGTGCTGGACACCGCGGGGCTTTCGCAGCAGACCGCCGATGCTGCGCGCCAGTCCAGCGACGCCGGCTTGGCCCTGGGGCAACTGAGCGAGGAGCTGGAACAACTGCTGCGCCAGTTCCGGGTCTGAACCGGGTGTGATCAGCAGCTCGTTCGCCGCCAGCCCGGCGAATGGGCTGGCGGCGCATGCGCGCTACACCTCCTGCCCCGCACAAGCTACAATCGCCGCCCTTTGCCAACCAAGGATCGCCGATGTCCGGCCTCGAACTCATCGCCGCCGTGCTCGGCGTCACCGCCGTGTGGCTCACCGTCAAACAGAACGCCTGGTGCTGGCCGATCGGCCTGGTCATGGTGCTTATCTATGGCTGGCTGTTCTACGAGGTGAAGCTTTACTCGGGCATGTTGCTGCAGCTGGCCTACGCCGTACTGCAGTTATATGGCTGGTGGCAGTGGAAGCGCCCGGACCGGGTCGAAGACGCTCGCCAGGTCTCGCGCCTGCCAACCCGGTCGCTGTTCGGCGGGTTGGCGGCCGGGCTGGTGCTGAGCGTGGCGCTGGGTGCAGCGATGGCCAGCTGGACCGATGCTGCCCTGCCCTGGCTGGATGCCACGCTGACCGGCTTCAGCCTGGTCGCGCAACTGTGGATGGCGCAGAAGCGTGTGCAATGCTGGCCGCTTTGGGTCGTGGTGGATGTAGTCTATGTCGGCCAGTACCTGCACCAGCAGCTGTACTTCACGGCCGGCTTCTTTGCCGTGTTGACCCTGATCGCGGTGCGCGGCTGGCTGGAATGGCGCCGTGACCCAGCTTTGGTGCAAGCATGAAGGTCCTGGTCCTGTGCGGCCCGGAGTCCAGCGGCAAGAGCTGGCTAAGCGGTGAAATCCAGGCGCATTTCGGCGGTATCGTGGTAGGTGAATACGTGCGCCACTTCATCGACCAGGAATGCCGCGACACCTGCTATGCCGATGTCCCCACCATCGCCCGCGGCCAGCTGGCCTGGGAGGACCAGGCCCGCCAGCAGGCACCTGAACTGCTGATCCTCGATACCCACCTGCTCAGCAACATGCTGTGGAGCCGCGCCCTGTTCGACGCTTGCCCGCCCTGGTTGGAACAGGCTTTGCTTGCCCGTCGTTACGACTTGCACCTGCTGCTCAGCCCGCAAGGGGTGGGCTGGGTCGCCGATGGCCAGCGCAGCCAGCCAGACATTACCGACCGCCAAGTGTTTTTCGAAGACAGCCGCCTGTGGCTGCAGCACCATGGGCAAACCATGCAGGTCATCGAAGGTGACTGGCCGCAACGCAGCGCAACCGCCCTGCTTGCAGTACAACGACTGTTGGAAGGGAAAACCCCTTACTGTCCCACCGAGTGTTAACCCCATGACACACCCGGGTGAAGCCAAGCCCCCGTATTTGCGGGCTTCCAACCAATTGCGGGGGCAGTGTCAAGGCTGTGAAACATTCGTTGAAAAGCCCCTTGGGGTAACGCAAATGCCGGGCCAAACGCCGATTCACTGAAAATATGTCTCAACACTGATACAGCAAATTCACGGTTAGTTCAGGCAATGCGTTCAACCCCCTGATTTACAAGAACTATCAAAAAACGGCACGGCTTTCGCTCTTCTCCTTCGCAACGCTGAACAAGACCAGCGCCCAAAGAAGGAGTAGCCGTCATGGGGAAACTGGACAGAGGCATTTTTCGCCTGTTGCTGGTCGGTTGTGCACTGGGTTCGGCGCTGCCCGTACACGCCGACAACGGCATCATCGTGATCACCCGCGATGTGCAACCGCGCATGGCCATTCGAGCGCCCCTGGCGCCCGACCCTTACCCCACCACCGCCAATGCCAACCCCTCCGCGCAAGTACTCAGGCAGACCAACGAACTGAGTGATGGCGACTTTGCCAGCATCACCAGCGGTACCGGCATTTCCTCGCTGATCACCCAGCAGACCGACAACCTTGGCGGCGCCATCGGCAATCAGACGCAGCTGACCAATCAGGCTGCCGGCCGTGGCACAGGTTCAGGCAACGGCATTGCCAACATGGTCAACTCGAGCGTCCAGCGCGGTCTTGCCCCACTGCAGATCCTCACGGGAGGCAAATGAGATGAGGCAGACGCTGTTTATCCTGGCGCTGTTGAGCAGTGCCACGGCGCTGGCGCAATCGCCGGTTCCGGTGATCAACGACGCCAACATCGACAGTTCCGGCGCGCAGTACCAAGGCAACTTCAGCGTCAACCAGGCCGCTGGCGATGGCCAGCAACAAGCTAACGCCCGGGCAATCGCCACGGGCCACGAAGCCGCTGCAACCACACAGATCCGCCAACGCCAACTGTCCATTGTCGACCCCAACATGGGCGCCAGCGCCAGCATCCAGGGCAATGCCTTCAGCCATGGCAGCGGCGCACTGGGCGTCAACCAGAGTGCGGGCGCGGCGACCCAGCAGGCCAACGCCCTGCGCATCAGCATCAGTACACAACCGCAAAGCATCGATGACAGCGTCCTTCTGCAACAGAACGTGGCGCTGATCAACAGCTCCGATCCATCTGATACCTCACCCGGCTATCGCCACGTCACCACCGGTGACCAGGCATTCACCGGTAGCCGCGGGGTCATCCAGCTGAATCAGAGCGCCGGGGTGGGCAACCAGACGGCAAACACCCTGAGCGTACGGGTCGCGAACTGACCCTGCAGGTAACAGGTAAGAACAACACTTAACCTAAAGACGGAGAAACACCATGAAACCCTCGATGGCAATCAAGCCTCTGGTTTTCGCAATTGCTGCGGTCATGGCTGTTGCTGCACAAGCGGAGCAAAACGATCGTCGTGGTCACGACCACCACAACAACCACACACCACCGGCTCGCGCGGTACTGACCGATGCCACTGCCAAAGCCAATGACGGCCAAAGAAGCACCGGCAACACCATCAACAACCAAGGCACCGTCAACGCCGCCGAGATGAGCAGCTCCGGCACTGGCGCCAGTGGCAACGTGGGCGTCAACGTGGCGGCCGGTAACGGCAACCAGCAGGCCAACGCGTCGGCTATCGCCAACACCTCGTCCGACAACGCCGCGATCGACAACAGCTTCGTCTTTGGCACCTCCACTGCCACTGCCGAGATCACCCAACGCAGCAACAACAACAAGGTCAACAACTGGTCCACCCAAAGCTCTGCCGTCATGAGCGGCTCGGCCCAGGGCAGCAGCGGCAACCTTGGTATCAACGTAGCTGGCGGCGATCTCAACCAGCAGAAAAACAGCATGGCCATCGCCAACAACGCCGCACCTATCGGTAACTCCTCCGCCACTGCTTCGGCCAACCAGGACGGCCCTGGCCTGCAGGTGAACAACTCTGCCGACCGCACCTACCGGGTTGACACGTTGACCTTCACCACCTCCTCGAGCGGTTCGGCCTCGCGCAGCGGTGCTTTCGACGCCAGCGTCGACAAGAGCTCGAGCTCGAGCTACAGCGCGTCGGGTAGCAACAGCAGCAGCGCCAGCGGCAGCAAAAGCAGCAGCGCCAGTGGTTCTACCAGCATGACCGCCAGCGGCTCCAACAGCAGCAACTCCAGTGGCAGCAACAGCATGAGCGCCAGTGGTTCGAACAACTATGCTGCCAACGGAAACGCCAGCAACAACCACAGCTCGTCGTCCAACACCACGGTTAGCGCATCGCTCGATGCCAGCGCCAATGGCAGCGCATCGTCGTCGCAAACCTTCGGCAACTTCACTCGCTCGCGCAGCAGCGACTTCGACGCATCGCTCAGTGCATCGCTGGATGCATCGGTCGACAAGTCGCATCAGTCGGCCAATAACTCGTCGTTCGACAAGTCGCTCAGCTCGTCCTTCGACAAGGCCTATGACTCTTCGTATGACCGTAGCCATGACTCGTCCTATGACAAGGCTCGCGATACGTCCTACGAGAAGGCCGATGCATCGGCATGGGAAAAAGCCAATGCCTCGGCCTACGAGAAAGCCGGCGAAAAAGCTTCGCAATCGTCGGACAGCATCTCGAAGAGCTTCAGCGAGTCTAGCGAGTATGCCCTGAGCAACACCGTGTCGTTCCAAGTGCTGACCCCGACCGGCTGGGCCAACCCTGTGACCAACACCGCCACCCTGAGTGGCTCGGTGAACGGTGGCAGCGGCAACCTGGGCGTGAACGTGGCGGCAGGTGTGGGCAACCAGCAAAGCAACTCGCTGGCCATCTCCAACACCTCGATGTAACTGTTGCGGCCTGGAGGCTCCCTACGGGGAGCCTCTTTCTAACAAGAAAAAGGCAGGGGGCGTCGAACATGCGCATTATCGCCTTGGCATTTCTGCTGTGCATCGCCAGTGTCAGCGAAGCGTCGCAGATGCCGTTGTCCGTGCTGCCAGGTGGTGCAGTGATCTACAAGCCGATCCAGAGTATTCGCGAACGCAAGTTCGCCGACCTGGTACAGCAGAAAACCGATTTCAGCTGTGGCGCGGCATCGCTGGCGACCATCCTGCGCCAGGCCTACTGGCTGGACGTGGATGAGCACCAGGTAATCGAGGGCATGCTCGCCCACGCCAACGAGGACCTGGTACGTACCCAAGGGTTCTCCATGCTCGACATGAAGAAATATGTGGAAAGCCTGGGCATGCGTGCACGCGGTTACAAGGTAGCCCCAGACACGCTGCACAGCATCCGCATTCCGGTAGTAGTGCTGATGGACATCCGCGGCTACAAGCACTTCGTGGTGATGCAGAAAGTCGACAGAGACTGGGTCTACATCGGTGACCCGGTGCTGGGCCACAAACGCTTCAAGCTCGATGACTTCGTCAAGGGCTGGAACGGCATCATCTTCGCCGTGATCGGCCAGGGTTATGACAAGAACAATATCCTGCTGGACCCGCCGCTACCCCTGAGCGCCAAGAACCGTATCAGCAACTTCACCCCGGTTCAGGATGCGGAATTGATGGACTTCGGTTTCATTCAAAGCGACTTCTTCTAATGACCTTCTTTCAATGAAGTAGGGCGAGACGCTCCGGGAGCACCCCATGAAGACTTCCCTCTGGTTGGCAGTGGTTTGCCTGGCCGCCAGCCTGCCGACCCAGGCAGAAACGTTCAAACCGATCGAATTGAAGGACCAGGATCTGGCCAACCTGCGCGGGCGCTACGTGATGCCTGGGCGGATTGTGAGCTTTGGCATCGTCATGACCAGCAGCTGGCAGAACGCCAACGGCGAAGTGATTGGCGCAACGTCTGCGATGCAGATCCAGCAGTCGACCATCAAGCCACAGTTCTATGTCTCGATGATCGATGAGAAAGGCACTGGCAGCGCGCAGACCAGCAGCACCGGGACCGGTACCGTCACTGGCGGCAGCGGCCTCAACACGACCCAGGGCGTGACCCAGGTGGTACGTGCTGCCGGCGACTTCAACGCAGCCAACAACAACGTCGACATCAATGTCACCAAGGGCAACGAAGCGCCAACCGGTCAGCCGCAGGGCCAGGCCCTGGCGGCAGGCTCAACCCTGGTGGGGAGCAATGGCGCGGGCTCGATGAGCGTGTCGTCGACGAGCGCTGGCGTGCAGATGAATATCGTCGCCAACGGCAATCAGGGCAACTCCATGCAAACCCTGGGCCAAGGCGGACTGATGCAGAACACCACCCTGCTCGGCGCAAGCAACCGGGTGAGCAACCTGACATCACTGAATGTGGTGCTGCGTGACAACGCACCAATGGCCGGCTCGGTTAGCGCCAATCTCGAACAGCTTAAAGGCATTCGCAATCTCGGATACTGATCTACGCTCAAGTCTCATCGTAAAGTAGTCAGAAGGGACGGCTAATCCATGCACCGTTTGTTGACGTTCAGAGCTATCGTTTGCATTACAACACTGGCCCCGGCCACTCTGCTACAGGCGGCAACCGACCCTCAGGTCGAAGCACTCAAACAGGAATTGATTGCGCTGAAACAGCGCTACGAAGCCCAACAGAACGCATTGATGGTGCTGGAACAACGGCTCAAGCAGGTCGAGGAGGCCCCCGCACAGCCGGCACCCAAGCGCCTGACCAAGTCCCCGGCGGAGGGGGTAAAAGGTGGCCAGACCGTGGCTACCGGCACGCCGGGCAGCAATGGCAGCTCCTATGGGCAGTCGCTGCAGGACAACTCGGAACCGGCGCAGAGCGTGTCCAACCTGTATGACGAAGCGAGCGGCTTCTTCGGTGGCGGCAAGTTCAGCGTCGAAACCGGGCTCACCTACACCCACTACGACACCCGCGCCCTGGTGCTCAACGGCTTCCTGGCGCTGGACTCGATCTTCCTCGGCAACATCAACATCGACCGCATCAAGGCGGACAACTGGACCCTGGACCTGACGGCACGCTACAACGTCGACCAGCGTTGGCAGTTCGACATCAACGTGCCCATCGTCTACCGCGATTCCACCTACTCGTCCGGTGGCGCGGGCGGGGCCGCCGGGACCACGTCCGACGCGTCGGTCACCCGCGACCCAACCATCGGCGATGTCAACTTCGGCATCGCCTACAAGTTCATCGACGAGTCGGAGAACTGGCCGGATGCCGTTGCCACCTTGCGCGTGAAAGCGCCAACCGGCAAGGACCCTTACGGCATCAAGCTGCAACAAGTGGCGGGCAACGACAACCTGTCGGTGCCTGAGGACCTGCCGACCGGCAACGGTGTGTGGGCCATCACCCCGGGCATCTCGCTGGTCAAGACCTTCGACCCGGCCGTGCTGTTCGGCAGCCTGTCGTACACCTACAACATGCAGGACTCGTTCAGCGACATCAGCCCGCAGGTGAACACCAAGGTGCCGGGTGACGTGAAGCTCGGTGACTCCTGGCAGATCGGCGGTGGTATTGCCTTTGCACTCAACGAAAAAATGAGTATGTCGTTCTCGGTTACCGACCAGTTCGCCCGCAAGAGCAAGATCAAGCCCGACGGAAGCGATTGGCAATCGATCACCAACAGCGACTACAACGCGGCCAACTTCAACGTCGGCCTGACCTTTGCAGCCTCCAACAACCTGACGATCGTGCCGAACTTGTCGATTGGCCTGACAGATGATGCGCCGGACTTTTCCTTCAGCCTGAAATTCCCGTATTACTTCTGACAGCCGGGGGCGCAACGCGCCCCCAATTGGTTACCAACCTTGTAGCCAACGGCTTTCCTGATATCGGCCTGTTATCATCGCGCACAAATGTGTGACGATTTCATGGCAAAAAGGAAAGTTTTCGTGAAGAACCTGCAAGGCCCACCACGCACCCGGCTTCTCGCCCTGGCAACACTGGTGCTGGTGATCCCCCTGGTCATGCGCGCCCTGCTGGGTTGGTCCAGCCCGTATGGCTACCTGTCTGACCTGGCACTGGGCAGCCTGCTGGTGCTGCTGTTGCAGCGCCGCCCATGGTGGCTGGCGCTGCCGGTGCTGCTGGCCTGGGCCTCACTGTGGGTGGCTTCGGCCGAACTGGTCAGCGCCGTTGGCAGGTTGCCGAACAGCGCCGACCTGGGTTATCTGTTCGACCCGCAGTTCATGGAGAACTCGACCGGTGGCGGCCTGGCCCATGCCTGGCTGCCGGCGTTGCTGGCGGGTGGCCTGCTGGTCTGGCTGGGCAGCGCCTGGCGCAGTCGCAGGCAACCCGGCGCAAAGCTTGCGCGCAAGGTCTGGGCCATCCCGGCGCTGCTGTTCGCTGCACACTGGGGCAGCCAGCACCTGGCACCCAGCGACGCCGACCAATGGCGCCAGTACAACCTGTCCCATCAGTTGCTGTCTGCCGCCGCCGGCGACCTGCAACGTCACGTCCAGCACTGGGCGGGCCAGGCGCCCACGGTCACGCCGCTGCCAAGTGCAGGCCTGACCCAGCATGACCTGAGCGGGCAAAAACTGCTGGCGGCACCAGGCCGCGCGCGCAACCTGCTGGTCATCACCCTGGAGGGCATCCCTGGCGCCTATGTGCGCCCTAACCGCCAGGCCTTGCACAGCCGTTTCGACGAAGACCTGATGCCAAAGCTCAGCCAATGGGCCGAGCGTGGCATGAACACCCCGGATTACGTGTTGCACACGCACCAGACCATCCGTGGCCTGTACGCGATGCTGTGCGGTGACTACGACAAGCTGGCCAACGGTACGCCAAAGGGAGTCGAGCTGCTCACCCAGCAGCAGCGCAACCAGGCTTGCCTGCCGGCACAACTGCGCCAGGCCGGCTTCAGCACCCACTACTTGCAAGGCGCAGGCCTGCGCTTCATGGCCAAGGACCGGATCATGCCGCATATCGGCTTCGACTCGGTCAACGGGCTTGAGTGGTTCAGCAACAAGAACTACCTGGAGTTCCCATGGGGCAAGGATGATCGGGCGTTCTTCGAAGGGGCGCTGGATTATGTTGGTCAGTTGCGCCAGCAGGACCGCCCCTGGATGCTCACCTTGCTGACCGTGGGCACCCACCAGCCCTACTCCGCCCCGGATGATTACCTGCAGCGTTACGACACCGCCAAGCAAGCGGCAGTCGCCTACCTTGATGATGCGATCGGCGCATTCCTCGACAACCTCGAACGCCAGGGCGTGCTCAAGGACACGCTGGTGGTGGTGACCTCGGATGAATCCCACGGTATCGATGGCGTGCGCCTGGCCTCGTCCTGGGGCTTCAACCTGACCCTGGCGCCTGAGCAGGCACAACTGCCACACATCAAGCACGGGACCTACGGCCACATCGACCTGGCCACTTCCCTGCTCGACTATTTTGCCCTGCCAATCCCGCTCGCCCTCGGCGGGCGCTCGCTGTACCGCGATTACGACAGCGGCCGTGAGATGATTTCCTATACCAACGGCATGCTGCGCTACCACGATGGCAAGGGCGTGTTCACCGAATGCGATTTCCAGCAGCGCTGCCGCCGCTACGACAGCCCAGGCTTCATCGCCGACCAGGCCAGGTACCTCGGCACCGGCGACAGCAACCTCGGCGCTCAGATCGGCGCGCTGGCCGGCGTGCTCGACCAGTCCTTGCTGCAAACCCCGCTCAACCTGCGATACCAGTTCGGCGGCCCGTCCGCCATCCAATTGCAGGCACGCATCCGCGACGACTGGGCCGACAACCTGATCGGCGCGCAGTACCTGGAAATGCCCGAGGGCTCGCACACGCGTGTACGGGTCAAGGTGCGTGCGCTGGACCCTCAGCACGCCGCCTATATCCAGCTCAAGGCCAAGGAGCTGGAGCAGGATGTGCCACTGGGGTTGCCCGAGGAGATCCAGGTAACTACCGACAAACCGCTGGAAATGGAATTCGGCTTCGATAACCCGACCCTGCGCAAGGCGTTTTCCTTCCACCTGCTCGGTTATGGCGGCGGCGAAGTCGAGGTCAGTGATTTCAGCGTGATTACCGCGCTACCCGGCGAAGAAGAACCGCTGGAAGACTTGTCTGACGGGCATATCGCCCAATCCAGCTGATCAGCGAATCTGGTGCTTGTGCAGCAGCCGGTAGAACGTCGGCCGCGATACCCCAAGCACCTTCGCGGCAATGCTCATGTTGTTACTGTGCCGGTCTAGTACATCGCACAGCGCCTGGCGTTCGGCCCGGTGCTTGTAGTCTTCCAGGGTGCCCAGGGGCTGATCTTCCTGCTCCAGGCCCTGCAGGCCAAGGTCCTGGGCCTCGATCTGGCGCCCTTCGGCCAGCACCAGCCCGCGCCTTACCCGGTTGGCCAGCTCACGCACATTGCCTGGCCAGTTGTGGCGCCCCATCGCTGCCAGCGCGTGATCACTGAATGACCGCGGCCTGCGGCCTGTTTCCAGGCTATAGAAATGCGAAAAGTGGTTGGCCAGCATCGACAGGTCGCCATGCCGGTCACGCAGTGGCGCGGTGACAACCTGCAGCACGTTGAGCCGGTAGTATAGGTCTTCACGAAAGCGCCCATGCTCGATGGCTTTTTCCAGGTCCATATGGGTTGCCGCCAGTACCCGCACGTCGACCGGTATCGGCTGGCTGCCACCCACCCGCTCGATGTGCTTTTCTTGCAGGAAACGCAGCAAGTTAGCCTGCAACTCCAGGGGCAGGTCGCCAATTTCATCGAGGAACAAGGTCCCGCCATGGGCCGCCTCGATACGCCCGACCTTGCGCTGGTGGGCACCGGTAAACGCCCCTTTCTCATGCCCGAACAGCTCGGACTGGATCAGGTTTTCAGGTATCGCCCCGCAATTGATAGCGACGAACGGCATTTCGCTGCGCTGTGATTGCCGGTGCAACGTGCGCGCCACCAACTCCTTGCCCGTGCCGCTCTCACCACGAATGAGCACCGGGGACTCGGTCGGTGCCAGTTTGCCGAGCAATTTGCGCAATTCCAGGATCGGCCGGCTGTCACCCAACAGTTCGTGTTCCAGCCCATCTACCCTCACCGCGCCCTTGCCGCGCAGGCGGGCCATACCAAAAGCCCGCCCAAGCGTCACCAGCACGCGGGAAAAGTCGAACGGCAAGGTATGAAAGTCGAAAAACCACTCGCAGACAAAGTCACCGACATTCTGCATGCGCAGCTGCTCGGCATTGATCACGGCGATCCACTCGGTATTGCTGCGCTTGATCATGTCCTTGACCGCATCCGGATGGCGCAGGTGCGAGGCCTGCAGGCGCAACACGCCTATATCGCATCGGTGCTCCAGGGCCAGGTCCAGGCTACAGCTGTGAACTTCCCAGCCGGCACTCTCCAGGCCGGGTAACAGACGGTGGCAATCGTCGCAGGGGTCGACGATGAGCAAGCGACGAAGAGCGGCAGTCTCGTGCATGACCGTTCCTTGGCGCCAATTGTTGGTTTTTTACGAGAAAACAGTAAGTTGCGGCGCCGAATTAACAGTAGCAACGAACTTGACGCTGCTCACGACCGTCTGTCTGCCGGGTTTTATCCGGCCGAACCCGCTCGGGAATTTTCCAGATTTATTGGCGTCACAGGCGGCGCAGGGAAACAAAAAATCTGTAACCCGCAAAAAATTTACATTACCTGTGTGACTCCACCCCTAACTTGGAGCATCAGTACGAATAACCCCGCGCTGCGGATCGCGATAAGACTTGAAGCGACGTAGCAGTTACGCGGACCTTATTTCGATGTTTGGGACCATAGAGAGACCGAACCATGAATGCCCCGCTCCGTGTCAACGAAGCACTGCTGATTGCCGACCACGCTTTCGAGCCCTTCCAGTGCGTGGCCTGGGATGCGCCCAACGGCACCGGTGAACTGAGCCTGGCGGTCATCGACCGGACCAGCACCCGTATCGGCAGCAAGCAAGTATCGTCGCGTATCTATTCGGACCCTGCGCAATGGGCCAACCTGATCGAGGAAGTGCGTGCCGAACTGTGCCAGAAAGGGTATGACCTGCAGCCTTGGTCGATGCCGAAGTAATATTGCAGCTTCCCTGCAAGTGCGTGCCAGGCACGCACTTGAATAACTTTGCAATGGTTTTGCCTGGCAACTTTCTTATTGTGACAAAGTGTCGCACCAGCACTTCCCGCCGCCCTTACTTCTTTACCTTGAATTGCTCAAGATGCTGATACTCGGCCTGTAGCTCCGTGGCCAACTGTTGTGCTCGCCCCAGGCGCACTGGCGCCAATTCCATGTCTACCAGAACGGTGGTACAGGGCATGGGTTGCACAGCCTGCCAACGTTGCAGGCGACCATCGGTAAACACCAGGCAACGCTGCAACTCGTGAGGATGTGCTTTGTGCCGGGCCTGCAGCCAGCGCCGCGCCTGTTCAAGCGCTGCGATCAAAGGCGTGCCGCCGCCAGCGCCCAAGGCCTGCAACCAAGGCTGCAGGCTTGCCGATGCCTTGAGGCCATGACGCTGCCATTGCGGTACGCCACCGCTGGCGGTCAGCAGGGCAAGACGGGCGCGTTGCCGATAGGCCTGGTCGAACAGCTCGGCCAGCAAGCCCTTGCACTGCGCCAGGGCCTGATGGCGCCGCGTCGAAGCCGAGGCGTCAACGATCACCAACCACAATTCATTGGCCTGGGCCTGGCGCTGCTGCCAGCAAAGGTCCTGGCGCAACGTGGGGCGCCCTTTTAGCAAAGTCGGCAGCCATGCCACCCGGCCAGTGGAGGCCGCACGGGCGCGGCCACGGCTGGCACCCGCCAGTTTTCCGGCACGGGGCATGGCATCCGCCACCCTCATGCCAGACTGACGGATGCTCAGGGCTTTTTTGCCCAGTTCGGTACCTCTCGCCGCGCGCCGCTGCTCACAGGCTGCGCGGGCAGCGCGCCCCAGTCACCCTGCCCGCCCTCGCCCTGGCTTTCGCGGCCATCAGCCGCGCCCGGCGGCGCAGTGGCCGGCGCATCAGGCGCCGTACGCCGACGATGGCGCAAGGCGAACTCTGCCACGGCATCGACATCGCCTTCTTCGATCGCCTGCCCACCGCGCCAGGCACAATGGGCTCGGGCGGCGCGCAGCCAGACCAGGTCGGCACGCAAACCATCGACACCGGCAGCAAAGCAACGCTCGGTAATCCAAGCCAGGGCCTGATCGTCCAGTGCGATTGCTGCCAGGCCCTGACGCGCGGCCTGGCAGCGCTCTCGCAGCTGTGCCTGGGCGCTGGCCCACTGTTCACAGAACGCCTGCGGGTCGCTATCGAAGGCCAGCCGTCGGCGAATGATCTGCTGACGCGCCTGCGGAGCCGGCAGGCCTTCGAGCACTACGTTCAGGCCAAAGCGGTCGAGCAACTGCGGGCGCAACTCGCCTTCTTCGGGGTTCATGGTACCGATCAGGACGAAACGGGCACTGTGTCGATGGGAAATGCCGTCACGTTCGATGCGGTTGGTGCCACTGGCGGCCACATCCAGCAACAGGTCGACCAAGGTGTCGGGCAGCAGGTTGACTTCATCGACATACAGCACGCCGCCGTCGGCCTGGGCCAGCACACCTGGGGAAAACTGCGCCTTGCCCTGGCCGAGTGCGGCATCCAGGTCCAGCGTGCCGACCAGGCGCTCTTCACTTGCCCCCAGCGGCAAGGTCACGAATGGCCCCTCGCCCAGCAGGTCGGCCAGGCCGCGGGCCAGGGTGCTCTTGGCCATGCCGCGCGGGCCCTCGATGAGCACGCCACCGATCTTCGGGTCGATAGCGGTCAGGCACAGGGCCAGCTTGAGGTCCTCGGCACCGACCACGGCAGCCAGCGGAAATTGTACGGGTTCACTCATTTCAAGCCTGTTCCTCTCCGTCGAGCAACTGCTCCTCAAGCGCCTCGCGGTAGTCACCGGGGGCTTCCCAGAGCCCGCGCTGCTGGGCCTCCAGCAAGCGTTCGGTGAGGTCGCGCAGGGCCTCGGGGTTGTGCTCGCGCATGAAGTCGCGGGTCGCCGGGTCGAGCACATAGGCATCGGCCAGCGACTGGTAATGATGGTCGTCGATCAGGTGCGTGGTGGCGTCGAAAGCGAACAGGTTGTCGACAGTCGCGGCCAACTCGAAGGCGCCCTTGTAGCCGTGGCGTTTCGCCCCGTCGATCCATTTCGGGTTCAGGGCACGGGCACGTATCACGCGATTCAGCTCTTCCTTCAAGGTGCGGATCCGCGGCCGGTCGACCTGGCTGTGGTCACCGTGGTAACTGGCCACCGCCGCACCGGACAAGGTCTCCGAAGCCGCCAGCATGCCGCCCTGGAACTGATAGTAATCGTTGGAGTCGAGCAGGTCGTGCTCGTGGTTGTCCTGGTTCTGCAACACCGCCTGCACCTGGCCCAGGCGCCGGGCGAACTGGGCGCGTGCCGGGGTGCCCTCATCGCTGGCACCGTAGGCGTAGCCACCGTGGTTGAGGTACACCTCGGCGAGGTCGTCGCGGCTGTGCCACAGGCGGCCATCGATGGCGTTCTGTACGCCGGCCCCGTAGGCGCCAGGTTTGGCCCCGAACACTCGCCAGCCGGCCTGACGCGCCGCCTGCTCGGCATCCACGCCCTGTGCCTGCAGGCTGGCGCGTTCGTTACGCACCCGGGCGGCCAGGGGGTTGAGGTCGGCGGGCTCGTCTAGGGCCGCCACCGCCTGAACTGCGGCATCGAACAGGCGGATCAGGTTGCCGAAGGCATCGCGGAAGAAGCCCGATACACGCAGTGTCACGTCCACTCGCGGGCGGTCGAGCAGGCTCAACGGCAAGATCTCGAAGTCGTCGACACGCTGACTGCCGGTTGCCCACACCGGGCGCACGCCCATCAACGCCATGGCCTGGGCAATGTCGTCGCCCCCCGTGCGCATGGTCGCCGTGCCCCACACCGACAGGCCCAGCTGGCGCAGATGGTCGCCGTGGTCCTGCAGGTGCCGCTCCAGGATCAGGTTGGCCGAAGCGAACCCCAGGCGCCAGGCCGTGGTGGTCGGCAGGTTGCGCACATCCACGGTGTAGAAGTTGCGCCCGGTGGGCAATACATCCAGGCGACCACGGCTAGGTGCACCGCTGGGGCCGGCCGGCACGAAACGCCCGGCCAGCGCGGCAAGCAGGCCATTGATCTCTGCAGCGCCGCAGGCATCCAGGTCCGGTGCGACCTGCTCGCACAGGGCTTTTATCACGTCGTGCACCGGCTGCCACTCAGGCTCGCCGGGCAACTGCACAAGCCCCTGCAATGCTTGTTCGATGATGCGCAGCGCAAGCAACTCAAGGCGCTCGCGGGTATCGCCACAGGTGCGCCAGGCACCTTCGTCCACCGCCTGCAGCAGTGCTGGGCGCGGGCCTGACCAAGCCTCGCCGAGGTCGCAATCGAGGGGATCGAAGCCTAGCACCAGTGCCTTGGCCAGCGTGCGCAACAAGCTGGCGTTGCCGCCGCGGCCATCGCCACGTTCCACCCGCAGCAAAGCCAGCAAGGTATCGATGCGCAGACGTGCCTGCGGCGACTGGCCAAATACATGCAGGCCATCGCGAATCTGCGATTCCTTGAGGTCGCACAGGTAGGTGTCCAGGCGTGGCAGCCACACTGCAGCATCGTCCAGCTGGCCTTCCAGCTGCAACTCACGGTCGATGTGGTTGGCCTTGACCAGCTCAAGAATGTCGCGTTGCAGTTCACGTGCGCGGCGCGGGTCAAGCAGCTGGGCTTCGTAGAACTCGTCCGCCAGCTGTTCCAGATGACGCAGGGGGCCATAGGTTTCGGCGCGGGTCAGCGGCGGCATCAGGTGATCGATGATCACCGCCTGGGTCCGGCGCTTGGCCTGGGCGCCCTCGCCCGGGTCATTGACGATGAACGGGTAGATATTCGGCAGCGGGCCGAGCAACGCGTCAGGCCAGCATTGCTCGGACAGGCCGACGCCCTTGCCAGGCAGCCACTCGAGGTTGCCGTGCTTGCCGACGTGGATGACGGCATCGGCGGCAAAGGCATGGCGCAGCCAGAAGTGAAACGCCAGGTAGCCATGCGGCGGCACCAGGTCGGGGTCGTGGTACACCGCGCTGGGATCGACCTGATAGCCACGCGCAGGTTGGATGCCGACGAAGGTCATGCCAAAGCGCAGCCCGGCCACCATCAGGCGGCCTTGGCGGTACATCGGGTCCTTTTCGGGCGGCCCCCAACGCTCCAGCACGGCTTGGCGGTTGGCCTCGGGCAAGCGTTCGAACGCCGCCTGGTAGTCCGCCAGGCTCAGGCTCTGGGCGCAGGGGCGCTGGTCGAGGTGTTCGAGATCGTTGGTGACACCGCCGAGCAATTGGTGAATCAACTGCGTACCGCTAGCTGGCAGCGTGGCCAGCGGATAGCCCTCGGCCTGCAGTGCCTGGAGGATGTTCAGGGCGGCAGCCGGGGTGTCCAGGCCAACGCCGTTGCCGATGCGGCCATCGCGGGTCGGGTAGTTGGCCAGCACCAGGGCTACACGCTTTTGCCCATTGGGCAGGCGCGCCAGTTCGACCCAGCGGCGCGCCAGTTCGGCGACGAAGTCCATGCGTTCGGGGTGAGCGCGGTAACAGACCACGTCTGACTGGCTGCGCTCGCTGCGCCAGGCCATGTCCTTGAAGCTCACTGGGCGAGTGATGATGCGCCCGTCCAGTTCCGGCAAGGCGATGTGCATGGCCAGGTCGCGGGCACCGAGGCCCTGCTCGCTGGCTTCCCAACCGGGTTGGTTGTCCTGCGCGCAGATGGCCTGCAACACCGGGATATCACGACGGAACGGCCGCAGGTTGGGGCGCTCCGGGCTGGACAAGGCAAAACCTGTGGTGTTGATCAACACCTCGGCGCCTACTTCGTCCAGCCAGGCTTCGACCTGCTCCAGGCAGGCACTTTCCTTGAGGCTGGCCACCGCGATGGGCAATGGGTTGAGGCCGGCCGCCTGCAAGCGCTCGCAGAAGACGTCGATGAACGCAGTGTTGGCGGCCTGCAGGTGCGAGCGATAAAACAGCAACGGGGCCACCGGGTATTCGGCGTTCCACTGGCTGTACCAGTCTTCGAGCTGCGCGCCGGGCTTGCCTGGGTGATACACCGAAGTCCGCGGCAAAGGCTGCGGTTCGTCCCAACGGTAATCGCGCCCCAGCCACTGGTTGGCCAGGCATTTGAACAGGTTGACGGCATTGCTTTTGCCGCCCTGGCGCAGGTAGTGCCAGAGCCGCTCGGCCGGCTCGCCGATGACCGTGCCCAGGCCGGTCAGCTCCGGGTCCGGGCGGTCATCGCCGGGCACCAGGATCAGTTGCACGCCCCTTGCCGCCAGCTCGACCAGCTGCTCGACGCCATAGCGCCAGTAGCCAACGCCGCCGTGCAGCGACACCAGGATTACCTTGGCATGGCGCAGCACCTCGTCGACATACAGGTCGACCGAGGCATGGTTCTGCACCTGCATCGGGTTGGCCAGGCGCAGGCTGGGGAAATCGTCTGGCAGTTGCTCGGCCGTTTCGGCGAGCAATGCCAGGTGCGAATCGCCGCTGCAGAGGATCACCAGCTCGGCGGGTGTCTGGCCGAGGTCGGCAATGCTGTCGTCCGGCACGAAGCCGCCGGGCTGGGTCCGCAGCAGGTGCATGGGTCAGGCGCCCAGGGCCTGGCGCAGGCGCGCTTCCAGTTGCACGGCATCGAGGTCCTGGCCAATCAGCACAAGGCGGGTGATGCGTGGCTCGTCGGCGCGCCAGGCGCGGTCGAAGTGTTTGTCGAAACGGGTGCCCACGCCCTGCACCAGCAGGCGCATCGGTTTGCCAGGGATGGCCGCAAAGCCTTTGGCGCGCAAGATGCCGAACTCCACTACCAACTGGGTCAGGGCGTCGAGCAGCAGGCTTTCGTCGGCTTCGGGCAGGTCGATGGAGATCGAGTCGAAGGCGTCGTGGTCATGATCGTCATGATCATCGCCGTCATGGTGGGAATCGTGGTGGGTGCGGCGGCCATCAATGTGCACCTCGGACTCTGCGCCAACGCCCAGAAGCACGTCCAGGGGCAGCCGGCCGCTGCTGGCTTCGATCACCTTGACCGCAGGCGGCAGCTCCTCGGCCACTTCGGCACGGACCTTGGCCAGGCCTTCGGCGTCGATCAGGTCAGCCTTGTTCAGCACCACCAGGTCGGCGCTGGCCAGCTGATCGGCGAACAGCTCATGCAGCGGCGATTCGTGGTCCAGGTTGGGGTCGAGCTTACGTTGCGCGTCGACCTGCTCTGGGTAGGCGGCGAAGGTGCCGGCGGCCACGGCCGGGCTGTCGACCACGGTAATGACCGCGTCAACGGTGCAGGCATTGCGGATTTCCGGCCACTGGAAGGCTTGCACCAGTGGTTTGGGCAGTGCCAGGCCGCTGGTTTCGATGAGGATGTGATCAAGGTCGCCGCGGCGTGCGACCAGTTCGCGCATTACCGGGAAGAACTCCTCCTGCACGGTGCAGCACAGGCAGCCGTTGGCCAGTTCATAGACGCGGCCGCTGGCTTCTTCCTCGGTGCAGCCGATGCTGCATTGCTTGAGGATTTCGCCGTCGATGCCAAGCTCGCCGAATTCGTTGACGATGACCGCGATGCGGCGGCCGTGGGCGTTGTCGAGCATGTGGCGCAGCAAGGTGGTCTTGCCCGAGCCGAGGAAGCCGGTAACGATGGTGACGGGGAGCTTGGCCAGTGTTTTCATGTCGCGTTGCCCTTGGCAGGTTGGCGCGGGCACACGGGACGAAAGCCGCGGGCCAGACCAGCCGGGCTCGTTCGCCACCGGATCACCCCGCCCGGTTGAAAGTCGAAATCGTCTCGAGGCAGGTCTCCTGGCTTGCACCGTTCCAGTTCTTCACAAGGAAGCAACCAGGGGGATGACGCCTTCCCGCGCGCTGGCGCAGTGGCTGTGTCGATCCATTGTCGGTGCCTACAGTTGCGGGGGCAGCCGCGGCTTGTACCGCGTTCCCGTCTTAGCTTCGGCATGGCCGAAGAACCTCGAAGTCGCAAGGCTACGCGGGGGGTGGCGGGTGGTCAACTGTTGCCACCCCGCCTACGACAAAACACCGATCAGCTTTTGCTCTGCTCTTGCTTTTGAGTTTGCTTTTGCTCTGCTCTTGCTTCTAAGCGCGCGGTAGTTCAGCAAACGTCGAATGCGACTTCAGGAGGCCGAGCGCAGGCGTCTGGAGGGCCAGGGTGCGAAGCACCCCTTCGGCGCAGCCGAAGGCGCGAGATGTAGACTTGCGCAGCAAGTCGTAGGCCGCGCGGGCCCGGAAGGCGCCGGAGCGAGGGGACCCCGGAGCGCAGCGCAGGGGCCGGATGATGGGAGCCAGCGTTTTTTGGTTACTTTTTGTCGCGTTTGACAAAAAGTGACCCGCCGTAAGGGCGGAAAGGTGACTGTGCGTCGCCATCGCAAATGAATGTGCTTGGGACTGTCAAAACCATCGCAGTCGAACTTTTAGCTTTTAGCTTTTAGCTTTTAGCTTTTAGCTTTTAGCTTTTAGCTTTTAGCTTTTAGCTTTTAGCTTTTAGCTTTTAGCTTTTAGCTTTTAGCTTTTAGCTTTTAGCTTTTAGCTTTTAGCTTTTAGATCAGGAGCGCATTCATTTGCGATGGTGGCGCACAGTCACCTTTCCGCCCTTACGGCGGGTCACTTTTTGACGGGGCAAAAAGTAACCAAAAACCCCTCGCTCCCATCATCCGGCCCCTGCGCTCCGCTCCGGGGTCCCCTCACTCCGGCCTTGCTCCCGGGAGGACCGCGCTGCAGGCCCCATCCTGGGGCCCAGCGCTTGACGGGCATCCATGCCCGTCACCTCCCTCCGCAAGACCTGCGTTCGGCCTCCTGAAGTCGCAATCTGCGTCGCCTGAACTACCGCGCGCTTAGAAGCCAAAGCAAAAGCAGAGCAGCAGGAGCAGGAGCAGGAGCAGGAGCAGGAGCAGGAGCAGGCAGCGTATCTGTTGGGCGTATTGCATTTGACGCCATTCGCGCCGCGTGCTCTCCTTACGCCTTGCGTCAGGTGCCCCCGCTGGGGGTGAAACGGGAAATCGGTGCGTCACAGGCCCTCGCCAGGGCCAGGCAAATCCGGTGCTGCCCCCGCAACGGTAAGCGAGCGAAGCATCCAGACCACTGTGCCACGCAGTTCGGCATGGGAAGGTGATGCTTTTCAAGGAGCCCTGCTCCTCCTCGCAAGCCCGGAGACCGGCCTGGCGTACATGAACACCCCGCGGTGGGCGGGCGCTGTCGCATTCCCTCGGGCGCCTCGCACCCGGGGCTGTCGCGCCTGTCCCATTGCCCTTACAAAAAGCAAAGCAGAGGATCGCGTCATGCCCATCACCAGCGCCAAACACAGCATCGCCACCCCCGTATCCCTCAGCCAGCGCATGGTCATCGCCGTCGGCGCCAGCCTGCTCGGCCTGTGCCTGGTCTACTTTGCCGGCTTCTCGCATATCGAAGCCGTGCACAACGCCGCGCACGACACCCGCCACAGCGCTGCCTTCCCTTGCCACTGAGGCTGCCATGATCAAGCGTATCGCCCGCACTGCCGGGTTCAGCGGCCTGCTCGCCGCCCTGTTGCTGACCCTGCTGCAAAGCTTCTGGGTCGCACCGCTGATCCTCCAGGCGGAAACCTACGAATCGGCCGCCCCCGCAGCCGAGCACCACAGCCACGGCGAAGAAGCCAGCGCCGGCCACAGCCACAGCGAAGAAGCCTGGTCGCCGGAGGATGGCTGGCAGCGCATCCTGTCGACCACCGGCGGCAATCTGGTGGTCGCCGTCGGCTTCGCCTTGATCCTCACCGCCCTCTACAGCCTGCGTGAACCGGGCCGTACCAGCACCGGTGCGCTGTGGGGGCTGGCCGGCTTTGCCGTGTTCTGCCTGGCACCGACCCTGGGCTTGCCGCCAGAGCTGCCAGGCACTGCCGCCGCCGACCTCGGTCAGCGCCAGAGCTGGTGGATCGGCACCGCAGCCGCCACCGCACTCGGCCTGGCATTGCTGGTGTTCGCCCGCCATGGGTTGCTCAAGGCACTGGGCGCGGTATTGCTGGTAGTACCCCACGTGATCGGCGCGCCACAGCCGGAGGTCCACGAAAGCCTGGCCCCGCAAGCGCTGGAAAATCAGTTCAAGATCGCTTCCTGGCTGACCAACGCGGCGTTTTGGGTGGCCCTGGGCCTGCTCAGCGCCTGGCTGTATCGCCGCTCCAGCCACGCCTGATGGCCATCGACCCAACCCTGCCGGCGTTGTACGCCGGCTTCGGTTGCCGCCGGGGCTGCCCGGTGGAGGTTCTCGATACCTTGTTGCATGAAGTGCTGCAGCGTCATGGCCTGAACGCCTCAGCGCTTAACGGCCTTGCCAGCATCGCCGGCAAGGCCGATGAGCCAGGCCTGCAACAACTTGCAGCACGTCACGCCCTGCCTTTGCTGGTTTTCGATGCCGAGCAACTGCAGGCGTTCGAGCCACAACTCAGCCACCGCTCCCCAGTTGCCTACGCCCACAGCGGCTGCTGGGGCGTGGCCGAGAGCGCGGCACTGGCCCTGGCCAGCCTCAGTCACGCAAGCGCCATACTCAAGGTGACCCGGCAAGTGCTCGGCCCCGCTACCCTGGCATTGGCCTGCAGCCGATAATCGCCTCTTTCACCTATTCAAGGATTTGCCATGACGGTCTACTTCATCGGCGCCGGCCCCGGCGACCCGGAACTGATCACGGTCAAGGGCCAGCGCCTGATCCGCCAGTGCCCGGTGATCATCTACGCAGGCTCCCTGGTACCCGCCGCGGTGCTCGAAGGCCATCGTGCCGAGACGGTCATCAACAGCGCCGAACTGCACCTTGAGCAGATCATCGACGCCATCCGCGCAGCACATGCCAAGGGCCATGACGTGGCCCGGGTGCACAGTGGCGACCCAAGCCTGTACGGCGCCATCGGCGAGCAGATCCGCCACCTGCGCGAACTGGGCATCGACTACCAGATAGTCCCCGGGGTCACAGCCACCGCAGCCAGTGCGGCGCTGCTTGGCTGTGAACTGACCCTGCCGCAAGTGGCACAGACGGTCATCCTCACCCGCTACGGCGACAGCTCCCCCATGCCCGCAGGCGAACAGCTCGGCGACCTTGCCCGCCATGGCAGCACCCTGGCCATTCACCTCGGGGTCAAGCACCTGCCACGCATCGTCGAAGAACTGCTGCCCCACTACGGTCCCGACTGCCCGATCGCAGTGGTTCATCGCGCCACCTGGCCGGATCAGGACTGGGTGCGCGGTACGCTGGCCGATATCGTCGAGCAGGTTGCCAGCAAGGGCTTTCGACGCACCGCACTGATCCTCGTCGGCCATGTGCTCGGCGATGCGCCGTTCACCGAGTCGGCGTTGTACCGCGCCGGCCACGCTCACCTGTACCGCCCCGGCGAGTAGCATTGCAACGGCGACAAAGGGCGGAGCAGACTGCACATTCCACCAGACCGGAGGGATACCCATGCTGGAGCTGCGCCCTAATTGTGAATGCTGTGATGCCGATCTGCCGGGCGATAGCCCTGATGCGATGATCTGCTCTTTCGAATGTACCTTCTGCCGCCACTGCGCCCACAGACGCTTGCAGGGGCGCTGCCCGAATTGCAGTGGCCAGCTGCTGGCCCGCCCAACACGGGTGGGCCAGGCCTTGAGC
The DNA here is from genome assembly GCF_002025705.1 of Pseudomonas putida. NCBI lineage: Bacteria > Pseudomonadati > Pseudomonadota > Gammaproteobacteria > Pseudomonadales > Pseudomonadaceae > Pseudomonas > Pseudomonas putida. The sequence continues at coordinate 2,951,803 of NZ_CP018846.1, forward strand.
AACAATCCCGCCTCGACCCAGCGCGTCCTCAAGCCGCACCCGACCTGCGCCTGACCTTCCCCCCAGCACAGGTATCGTCGCCTCTGGCGATGCCTGTAACGGCATTTTTGTAGGAAATTTCTACAATACCGGCTTGCTTGTTCAACATATCTATACTCGCCATTACCTAGGATCCGGAATGGTCGTATCGTGCCGCACAGCAGAAAAAGCTTGCAGACGTCACCTGATTGCTTCGGGGGGCCGACCACATTCCGACAGGAGTTAGTGACATGACAACAGTGCTGATCGTTGATGATCATGCCATCGTCCGTTTTTCCTTGCGCATACTGCTTGAGCGTGAGCGCTTTCGTATCGTCGGCGAAGTCGACAATGGCAGTGAAGTGGCGCAGAAGGTACGCGACTTGCGCCCAGATGTAGTGGTGCTGGACATAGGGCTTCCCGGCCTGGATGGCATGGAGGTCATCAAGCGCCTGCAACAACAGGAACCGGCACCGAAAATCATGGTGCTTACCGGGCAAGCCACCGATCTTTACGTACGCCGCTGCCTGGATGCTGGCATCGGTGCATTCGTCACCAAAGGCGAGGATCTCGAGGCCGTGGTGTTCGCCCTCAAGGCCCTGATCAAAGGCTACTCCACCTTTCCGCAGATGGCGGTCAACAGCAACACCCTGGAGAGCGAGCCTGAGCGCCTGAGCAGCCTGTCCAACCGCGAGATGGAAGTGCTGCGGCGCCTGAGCCGTGGTGAAAACAACAAGAACATCGGCGCCTGCATGAACCTCAGCGCCAAGACCATCAGCACCTACCGTGGTCGCATCATGGAAAAGCTCAAGACCGAGTCACTGGTGGAAATGGTTGATCTGGCCAAACGCAACCATGTCAACTGAGCACCCGGGCAGCATGGAGCGTGTCCTGGCCTGCCTGACGCTGTTCATCACCCTGGCCTGCTGCCCGCTCATGGCCTTCGCCGAAAGTGAACCACGGCATTTGCTGGCACGCGCCACCAGTGCCGCCCCCCCCCCTGCAACTGGATGCAGCCGATCGCCAGTGGCTGCGCCAGCGCGGCGTCTTGTTGCTGGGAAGTTCCCGGCCAGATTACCCGCCGTTCGAGATCAACGTCAGCCCGGCTGATTATGAAGGCCTCAGTGCCGACTATGCCGGGCTGATCGCCGAACAACTGGGCGTCCCGATCGAAGTCAGGCGCTTCGACAGCCGTCACGAAGCGATCGCCGCGTTGCGCGCAGGCAAGATCGACTTGCTGGGCAGCTCCAATGGCTTCGAAGCGGCCGATGCCCAGCTCAGCCTCAGCGTGCCCTACGCCGATGACCTGCCGGTGATCGTGACGCGTCAGGACACCCCCCTGAAGCTGGGCAAGGACCTGGCCGGCTTGCGCCTGGCAATGGTCGACCACTATCTGCCGGGCGAGACCGTTCGCGCACTCTACCCCAAGGCACAACTGAGCCTCTATCGCTCGACCCTGGCTGGCCTGGCAGCGGTCGAGCTGGGTGAGGCGGACGCTTATCTGGGCGATGCCATCAGTACCGACTACCTGATTGGCAAGAGTTACCAGGGCACGATGAAGATCGACCATTTTTCACAGGTGGCACCCGCCAGCTTTGCCTTCGCTTTCGCCAATGACAATGTGCGGCTGCACCGCCTGGTCGACAGTGCCATGGCCAGGATCACCGAAAGCGAGCGCCTGAATATCCTGCGCCGCTGGAGCAGCGGCAATACCAGCTTGTTGCTTGAGCGTCACCTGTCGGCACTGACAGACGAAGAGCTGACCTGGATAGCCCGCCATCCGACCATAAGCGTGCTGGTCGATACCGCCCTTGCCCCGCTGACCTTCAACGACGCCCAACAGCATATCAACGGGATTACCGTCGACCTCCTCAAACAAATTACCCTGCGCACCGGCTTGCAGTTCGAATTCATCGAACGAGACACCGTGCAGCAGATGGTCGAACAAGTTGCACGCGGAGAGGCACAGATGATCGGGGCACTGGGCTATGGCACAGAACGCGCGACGCAGCTGCGCTATACCCGCCCCTATCTGGTCAGCCCACGAGTGCTGGTGACCCGCATTCAGGCGCCCTCGCCCTTGCAAGCTGGAAACCTCGATACGCAGCGCATCGCCCTTCTGCATGGCTCCCACCTGCGCGACGAAGTGATGCGCCGCTTTCCTCATGCGAAACTGGTCATGGTCAACAACCCCCTTGGCCTGATGGAAGCAGTGGCCAATGGCGATGCTGACGTCGCCTATAGCAGCTATATCAATGCCTCGTACTACACCAACCACGTATTCAAGGGGCAACTGCGTATCGCCAGTGTCATGGACGACGAGCCAGCTGCCGCCGCCTTCGCCGTGGCACCTGACCAGCCGCAACTGCAGGCCATCCTCGACAAGGCACTGATCAGTATTCCCCCAGAAGAGCTGGGTCAGTTGATAAACCGCTGGCACACCAGCACCTTGGTCAGTGACAGCCCTTGGCGCAACTACCGCACACTGACACTGCAAGTGCTGGTGCTGTCAGCCCTGCTGCTGGCGGGCGTGGTGTTCTGGAACAGCTACCTGCGCAAGTTGATCCACCAACGCACCGAAGCTCAACGCGCGCTCCAGGCACAACTGGCCTTCAGCCGCGGGCTGCTGGAGCAGCTGCGCCAGGCCAAGGACGAAGCCGAACAGGCCAGCAAGACCAAAAGCGCGTTCGTGGCGACCATGAGCCATGAGATACGTACTCCCATGAACGCGGTGATCGGCTTGCTGGAGCTGGCACTGAATGACAACCGCTCTGGCCGTTGCGACACTCAGGTCCTGCAAACCGCTCACGACTCCGCCATCGGCCTGCTCGGGCTGATCGGCGACATCCTCGACATATCCCGCATCGAAACCGGGCACATGACCCTCCAGCCCGTAGCGACCGACCTGGTCGACCTGGTACGCAGCACGCTGCGGGTATTCGAGGGCAATGCACGGATAAAGGGCCTGCACCTGCAAAGCGAGCTGCCTGACGAGCCGCTCTGGGTCCTGGCCGACCCGTTGCGGATCAAGCAGATCCTTTCCAACCTGCTGAGCAATGCCATCAAGTTCACTGACCGTGGCGACGTCGTGGCGCGCCTTGCATTCAAACCCTCGGCGGCAGGCGAAACCGTGCTGATAGAGTTGGGCGTGAGCGACACCGGCATCGGCATTGCCCCCCAGGATCAGGCGCGGCTGTTCAACACCTTCACCCAGGCCTCAGGCCCACGGGCCAGCCAGGGCGCTGGCCTGGGCCTGGTGATCAGCCGGACGTTGGCCGAGCTTATGGGCGGCAGGCTCGACCTGCAAAGCGTGGAAGGCGTCGGCACCCGCGTGCGCGTCCAGTTGCAGCTTATACCGAGCGCGCCAGCCGCACCGGTGGAGCTCAACCAGGACGACGACGAAGCCGTCAGCGGGCAACTGAATGTGCTGGTGGTCGATGACTACCCTGCCAACCTGATGCTGCTGGAAAAGCAGCTCAACAGCCTCGGCCACCAGGTGACGCTGGCCGAAAATGGCGAAATTGCCCTGGCCTTGTGGCAAGCGCACACATTCGATCTGGTCATCACCGACTGCAGCATGCCGGTGATGGACGGCCATGAGCTGGCCCGCAGGCTGCGCCAGCTGGAGCAAGCCAGCGGGCAGCCCGCCTGCAGCATTCTCGGAGTGACAGCCAATGCCCAGGCCGAAGAGCGTCAACGCTGCCTGGAAAGCGGCATGGACGACTGCCTGTTCAAGCCCATCGGGCTGCGCACACTGAAGGCTCACCTGCCACACCTGCGAACCAGCGCGCCGGTGTCAGCCCCCAAGGCAAGCGGCTTCAACCTCAACGAACTGCGCCACCTGACCCAGGATGACCAGCAGCTGACCAGGCGCCTGCTCGAACAACTGACACACAGTGCCCAGCAAGACCTTGCCGCCCTGCAAGCGCTTGGCCCCGTCAGCGACCACGAGGCATTGCGCGCCCTTGCCCACCGTATAAAAGGGGGCGCCAAGATGCTGCGGGTACGCGGCGTGGTCAAGGATTGCGAAGCCATCGAACAGGCACACGCCCAGGGGCTGCCGACGGAGGCGTTGCGCCTGCAGCTGGAAGCGAGCCTGCAGGCCTTGCTGAGGGAGCTGGGCGATAACCTCAGTGCAATTGCAGCGTCGAGCTGATCTGGCTGATAGCGTCGACCACGTGGCGGGAACCCTGCTGGATCTCCATGATGACCGTCCCCGCCTCGTTGGCCAGGGCAACGCCCCGCCCGGTACGTGACAGGCTCGACTGCATGCTGGCCACGGCGGTCAGCGACAGGTCGTGGTTCTGCCGCACCACATCGACGATCTCCAGCGTCGCCTTGCTGGTGCGCGCCGCCAGGCTGCGCACCTCATCGGCAACCACGGCAAAGCCGCGGCCATGCTCACCGGCCCGGGCCGCCTCAATCGCCGCGTTCAAGGCCAGCAGGTTGGTCTGGTCGGCGATACCGCGGATGGTCAGCACGATCTGCCCGATCACATCCGATTGCTTGCTCACCGCGTCGATACTGCGCGCGGCATCATTGAGTTCCTGGGAAATCTGCTCGATCACCGCCACGGTCTGCTGCACCACCTCGGTACCCTTGCGCGCGCAGGCATCGGTCTGCACCGAGCTGGCATGGGCCGCATCGGCGGCGCTCTGCTGGGTGCTGACCTGTGCAGTGATGTCGCTGGCAAACTTGACCACCTTGTACAGGCGGCCCTTGTTATCGAAGATCGGGTTGTACGAGGCCTCCAGATAAATCGTCTGACCCTGCTTGTTGACCCGTTCGAAGCGGTGCGAGTGATACTCGCCGCGATTGAGGGACGCCCAGAACTCGCGGTATGCACCGGATTCACGCTCATGGGGCAGGCAGAACAGCCCATGGTGACGGCCCTGCACTTCTTCGAGGGAATAGCCCATTGTCTGGAGGAAGTTGCGGTTGGCTTTGATCACCCGCCCTTGCGGAGTGAACTCGACCACGGCCATGGAGCGGCCAATGGCCTTGAGCAGGCTTTCGCTTTCGTGTTCGTCCTTCACCCGCTGGCTGATATCGGCCGCCACCTTGATCACGCTGGTAACCTGCTGTTGCTCGTTGACCACCGGCATGTAGCTGGCCTCCAGCCAGACTTCACGGCCGGCCTTGTCGACGCGTTCGAAGGTGCCGCTGATGGCCTTGCCTTGGCCCAGTTCCTGCCACAGTTGCTGGTACTCAGCACTCTTGGCATAGCTGGGGTCGCAGAACAGGCGGTGGTGCTTGCCACGCAGCTCATCAACGTTGTAGCCCATGGCCTGACAGAACTGGGCATTGGCATCGAGGATGGTGCCGTCAGGGGCGAACTCGATCATCGCCATGCAGCGGCTTATGGCCGCGAGCTTCGCCTGGGCTTCGGCCAGGGCCTTGTGGGTGCGCTGAATCTCGATCAGGTCAGACTTGCGGTGGAAATCGAACATGGTGCCAGGATCCTCGATGCTCGGATTTTCCTGAGCATAGATCGGCATTGTTGCCGTGCAAGCCAGTTGATATCACTTTGTGATTAACCAGTTACAGGCAGGTGCTGAAAAACCTCATGAGCTCTCGCGCACCATCAGTTCAAAGCCAAGGTCTTGCTGCTCGGTTGCCACGCGCTTGCCATCGAGCAGTGCCAGCAGTGCCTGCGCCGCGCCCCGACCAACGGCTGCCCGTGGGGTGCGAATAGAGGTCAGGCGCGGCACCATGTGCGCCGAAGCAGGCAAGTCGTTGAAACCGACCATAGCCACCTGGCGCGGTACTTCGATGCCTTGGCGCAACGCCTGCAACACTGCGCCCTGGGCAAGGTCGTCGTTACAGAAGAAGATGCCATCCACATCGGGGGCCTGGGCCAATAGCTGGCTGAACAGTTCGCTACCCAATGCAATGGAAGACGGTTGCGACGCCAGGATCTCCAGCTCGCTGGCCAGCATGCCGGCTTCGGCAAGGGCCTGGCGGAACCCTTCGGCGCGCTGCATCACTCGTGGGTCGAGCTGCGCGGCAATGAACGCAAGGCGCCGCCGGCCACGCGCGATCAGGTGCGTTGCGGCGGCCCGCCCGGCCTGCTGTTGGGAAAAGCCCACCGACAACGCGCCCGCCTCACCGCCCAGTTCCATCATGTGCACGCAGGGCACGCCGCTGGCTGCCAGCATCTGCCGCGACGCGTCGCTGCGGTCGAAGCCGGTGAGCAGCATGCCGCAGGGCTGATAGGCCAGATAATTGCGGATCAGGTTTTCTTCTTCGTCGATATCGTAGTGATAGTTACCAATCAGCACTTCGAGCCCACGCGGGCGCATCACCTCGTGGATGGCTTCCAGGGTGTCGATGAACAGCTGGTTGGACAACGACGGGATCAGCACCACCACCGATTGACTGCGCGCCGACGCCAGCGCCCGGGCTGCATGGTTGGCGACGTAGCCCAGGGACGCGGCGGCGGCCATGACTTTTTCCACCAGCTCCGGGGCAACCGTGCTGACACCGCGCAAGGCGCGCGAAGCGGTAATCGGGGAAACCCCGGATAGCCTGGCGACTTCAGCCAGCGTGGGACGACCTGTGGTGCGGGAGCCTGTGCGGGTCATGGATGTTGTAATTTTACTACTTGCAGGAATGGGGAACGGCCACTAAGGTAGCGCTGTCTCAGGACGCAGGCAATGTAATCTTTGGTAGTGGCCACTGCAGCGCTCTGCCAAGCGTCCATACTGCGTAAGGACAAGACCAATAACACCGGGGAGGTGGCGTGTCGTCAGCGACGAGACAGCGCTATCTCACCCCGCAGGAGGTACTGATGAATTCTCCCCTGTCCGCCATCGTGGTGATGGGCGTGGCCGGTTGCGGCAAAAGCTGCGTCGGTGATGCCATTGCCAAGCGAAGCGGCGGTCGCCTGATCGAAGGCGACGCCTTTCACCCTGCCGAGAACATCCGCAAGATGAGCGCTGGCATCCCTCTGGACGACGATGACCGTGCCGGTTGGCTGGTGCGCCTGGGCCAGGAACTGCAAGCGACGGTGAAGGCTGGCGAACGGCCGATCCTCACCTGCTCGGCGCTCAAGCGGCGTTACCGCGACACCCTGCGCGCGGCAATGCCGGAACTGGTATTCGTGTTCCTTGAGCTCACCCCCGCCGAAGCAGAAAAGCGCGTGCTCGCCCGCCCCGGCCACTTCATGCCGGCCAGCCTGATCGACAGCCAGTTCGCTGCCCTCGAGGCGCCCCATGGCGAACCCCTGACCCTGCCGCTGGACGCCACTCAACCAATTGCGGTACTTGCCGAGACGGTCGACGCCTGGCTAAAGCCCTGCGGTGAGCGGAACCTGGCGCGGACTGCCTGAACCGGCGGTTTTTCCGGATCACCAAAGACAGCGCTGTCTCGACGCCTGAAGGCGGCGAAAGTTCAATAAAAGCTACGCCCAAAACAACGATAAGACCGAGGCATCAAAACCATGTTCGGACTGGCTACAGATACCTACCTGCTGCTCGACGCGCTGGTCACCATCGTCGGGCTGATCCTGCTGATCACCTATTTCAAGGTCCACCCCTTCGTCGCGCTCACCCTGGCCGCCGGTTTCCTCGGCCTGACCTCCGGCATGCCGGTGGCCAAGGTCATGAAGTCGTTCCAGGACGGCTTCGGCGGGGTACTCGGCTTCGTCGGTATCGTCCTCGCCCTTGGGACGATGCTCGGCAAGCTGATGGCCGACTCCGGTGGCGCCGACCAGATCGCGCAAACCCTGATCCGCGCCTTCGGCAAGAAGAACGTGCACTGGGCAATGATGTTCGCCGCCTTCCTGGTGGGCATCCCGCTGTTCTTCGAGATCGGCTTCGTGCTGCTGATTCCGCTGGTGTTCATCGTCGCCCGGCGTTCCGGGGTGTCGCTGATCAAGATCGGCATCCCGCTGCTGGCCGGCCTTTCCGTGGTGCATGGCCTGGTCCCGCCACACCCGGGCCCGCTGTTGGCCATCGGCATCTTCCATGCCGATATCGGCAAGACCATCTTCTATGGTTTGCTGGTCGCATTGCCCACGGCAATTATCGCCGGGCCGCTGTTCGGCAACTTCATTGCCCGGTACATCCCCGGTAACCCGTCGCAGGAGCTGATGGACCAGATTGCCAAGGAATCGGACCAGAGCAACCTGCCCAGCTTCACCATTACCCTGGTCACCGTGCTGTTACCCGTGGCGCTGATGCTGCTCAAGACCTTCGCCGACGTGGTACTGCCGGCCGAGCACATCTTCCGCCAGTGGATGGACCTGATCGGCCACCCGATCACTGCCCTGCTCGCGGCCCTGTTGCTGGCCTTCTACACCTTCGGCTCGGCCCGTGGCTTCAGCCGCCAGCAGATCATGAAGATGCTCGACCAGAGCCTGGCCCCGACGGCGGCAATCGTGCTGATCGTCGGTGCTGGTGGCGGCTTCAAGCAGATGCTGGTGGATACCGGCGTGGGTAACGTGATCGGGCAGATGGCCGTGCAGGCAGAGATCTCACCGATCATGCTGGCCTGGCTGGTGGCTGCGGTGATCCGTATCGCCACAGGTTCGGCGACCGTGGCGACCATTACCGGTGCCGGCATCGTCGCCCCGGTGATCGACCTGGTGCCTGGGGTAAACCGTGAACTGCTGGTGCTGGCCACCGGTGCCGGCTCGCTTATCCTGTCCCACGTCAACGATGCCGGCTTCTGGCTGGTGAAGCAGTACTTCAACATGACCGTGGCGGAAACCTTCAAGACCTGGAGCATGATGGAGACGATCCTGTCGATCGTCGGCATCATCTTCATCATGGCGCTGTCGACGGTGGTGTGACCGCTGATCGGGATGATGGCACCTGAGTACCTCGGGTAGGGCCCAACACAGATATGAGCCCTACCCGATGCAAAGGAGCCTGCCATGAACCGCTCAACCCTGCTGCTGCTTGCCCTGCTCACCTCGCCACTGGCCCTGGCGGTCGGCACCGGGCCGACCTACCCCGATGACCCGCACAACCCGGCGCCGCAGCCGGGTGTCGACAGTACCCTGAACCCGATCGAGAAACCCATGCCCAGGGATACCGACCCGCGTATCCAGGGCAATGACCCACAGAACCCGCCGGCCCGGCAGAATGACAACCGCGACTTGCCGGGGATGGATGGCAGCGGCTCGGAAGGAACCGGGGGCCAAGGCGCCAATGGAAGCAACGGTAGCCAGCGTTAACCCCCGTTGAACGCCAGCCAAACGAAACGACCTGTGGGAGCGGGTTTACCCGCGAAAGCGTCGGTTGATCTACCATCGCCTTCGCGGGTAAACCCGCTCCCACAGGTTATTCGTGAGGCATCTACCATTGGCGTTTGTCAGGCCGGGTAAGCCCCAGCTTCTCGATACGGTAGCGCAGCATGTCCCGCGACAGGCCGAGCATCCGCGCCGACTTGGTGACATTCCAGTCGGTACGGTCCAGCGTCTTGCACACCAGGTCGCGCTCCATGTCCGGCAGGCTGGTGCCGGGCTCCGGCTCGTGCCTTGGCATTTCGTAAACGGTCGCGGTGGGCTGAGCCACCAGTGGCTCGTCGATCAAAGCCATGCACAGGTTCAACTGGTGCGCCTGCACCACCTCATTGGGCGCCAGCAACACGGTCTGTTCCAGCATGTTGCGCAATTCACGCACATTGCCCGGCCAGCTGTAGCTCAACATCAAGGCTTCGGCCTCGGCACTGAAGCGCAGGTTCGGCTTGCCGTAACGGCGCCCGTGGTGCGCCAGGAAATGCCGGGCCAACAGCAGCACATCCTGGCCGCGGGCATACAGCCGCGGCACTTTCAGGGCGATGATGCGCAAGCGGAAGAACAAGTCGCGGCGGAACTTGCCTTGCTGCACCATCAGTTCGAGGTTGCAGTTGGTGGCACTGATCACCCGCAAGTCGACCTTGCGCTCCTTGACCGCACCGATGCGGCGGATGCTGCGATCTTCCAGCAACTTGAGCAGCTTGGCCTGTAGCACCAGGTCCATCTCGCCGATCTCGTCGAGGAACAGCGTGCCGCCATCGGCCGCTTCCACCAGGCCTACGCGGCGCTCCTTGGCGTCGGTGAACGCGCCCTTCTCATGGCCGAACAGCTCGGCTTCAAGCAGGTTGGCCGGGATCGAGGCACAGTTGAACTCGATGAACGGCCCCTTGCTGCGCGAGCCGTCAAAATGCAGCGCGCGGGCAACCAGTTCCTTGCCGGTACCGGTCTCGCCTTCGACCAACACCGGTGGCAGGTCGTCCATGGCCATGCGCCGCTCGGCGTCGAGCACCTGCTGCAAGGTGTGCTTGAGGGTAAGCATTACCGGCGACTCACCGATCAGCGCCTGCAACCCGGACTTCTGCGCCTCGCGTTCCTGGTAGAACGACAGGGTGCGCTCCATGCGCTCGGCGGCCAGGGCCTTTTCCAGGGTCAGCTTGAGTTCGGCCAGCACCACCGGTTTGGTCAGGTAATGGAACGCGCCCTCCTTCATTGCCTGCACGGCGTCTTCGACATTGCCGTAGCCGGTCATCATGATTACCTTCAGGTCCGGCGCCTGCGACACCAAGGTGCGCAGCAGGTCGTGCCCGCTCATGCCGGGTAGCGAGTTGTCGGTCAGTACCGCATCGGGCTGGACCCGCTTGATCTGCTCCAGCGCCAGCTCCGCACTGTCGCAGAGCGTCACCTCGAAGCCCTTGAGGCTCAGATAGGTACGAATGTTGTCGCCGAGGATTTCATCATCCTCAACTACCAGGATGCTGTGCTCCATGGTCCCCTCCCGCTGCGATATTGAAAGTGAGGCTGACGCGGGTTCCTTCCTCTTCTCGGCTGCTCAGGCTGACCGAGCCGCCAAAACGTTCCATGATCCGCTTGACCAGGGCCAGGCCTACGCCAAGGCCGCCTTGCTTGGTGGTGTAGAACGGCTTGAACACCATTCTTTCCTGTTGCTGGCTCATGCCCTTGCCGGTATCGCTGAGCAGCAGCTGCGCGCGCTGGCCATCCAGCACGCAAACCTGCGCATGCAGGACGCCGCCCTTGGGCATGGCTTCCAGGGCATTGGAAAACAGGCTGTTGAGGATCTGCGTAAGCTGCAGGGGCTGGCTGGCCACCCACTGCGCCTGCGGGCCTTCGAAGCTGAAACGCACACCGTTGCGCTCGATCTGCTGGGCAAAGGCCAGGTGGGTATCTTCGATGGCCGCCACCAGGTCCACCGCCTCGGCAGAATCGCTGGTCGGGCGCAGCGACACCAGCAGCTCCCGCACCCAGCGCGACATGCGGTCGACCTGGGTGATGATGTCGTTGATGTTCTTCTGCGCCAGCGGGCTGGCAATCCCTTCCGCCAGCTCGGCGCTGGAGCGGATATTGGCCAGCGGGTTGCGCAAGCTATGGGCTACGGCGGAAGACATCTCGCCCAGTGCCACATAGGTTTCGCTGGCCACCAGCCGATCCTGTTGCTGCTGCAGCATGTGCGCGGCGCGGCGCACGATCCAGAACAGGCCGAAGTAGATCAGCGCCCCGCCCACCAGGGTCGAGGCCCAGATCAGCACGTAACCACGCTGGATACGCCGCACCAGATCCTGCGGCTCCTTGTAGATCTCGACCATGGCCATGACCTGCTCGCCTTGGCTGTCGAACAAGGGGATGTAGTTTTCGATGAACAGGTATTTGGGCTCGCGCAGGAATTTCTGCTCTTCGCGGTCGTCTTCGACTTTGTGGTAACTGGCCGAAACCGCCTTGCGCGAGCGGAAGGCGCGGTTCAGGTCGCCGTCAGCCTCGATGCGCTTGCCGATCAGCTCGGGGTTGGTGGACCAGACGATGGTGCGGTCACGGGCATAGGCGTTGGCCAGCAAGATGTCCGGCAAGTGCTCGACGTGGTCGAGAAACTCGACCCGGGTCGACTCGGCCAGGGCCGGGCTGACTTGCAGGTGCTGTTCGTCCAGGCGCGGGTTGAGCAATTCGCCCATGGTGGTGCCGGGCGGCAGTTGCGAATGGCGCACTTCGGCCAGGGCCAGGGACTGGATGAACTGGGAAGTGAGCATGGCATCGCGCTCGACACTGTCGCGCACCACGAAGCGGGTTGAGACGTAGCCCAGGCCGCCGGCCACCGAAGCGATGATCATCAGGCTGATCACCGAGAACCAGCGCAGCAGGTTGAACTCGCGAAGCGGCACGGCCATGCCGCTGCTGCCGGGCAGTGCGGCGGGTTTTACCGGAACATCTTCATCCAGCATCTGCATCGCGTCGTTCCCGTGCAGGGAGTCCGTTCATAAGGTGGCCATCGCACTGCTACCGACAGTAGCAAATTAATGGCACCTCACCAGGGCAGCTGCCGCCGCCATTTGCCGCGAGTTACCTGCTGCAAGAAACTGCAAGAAGCCAGCCAGTACGGGAAGCAAATTATCATATCTATATAAAACAATAGGTTATGAGCTATTTATGATTTCGAGTTGAGGATGAGCCCCCACATTTGGGTACCCTTTACCCAAAAATATAAAACTAGTTATTTTTCAATCACTTACATTGATTAAATTAAGTATTTTGTGATGAGTTAACCAATCGAAAACTGAGCGAGACCCGCGTGCCATGGCCCTCGCTGCTACTCAGGCGGACTGAACCGCCAAAGCGCTCCATGATGCGCTTGACCAGTACCAGCCCCACACCCAGCCCGCCTTGCTTGGTACTGAAAAATGGCCTGAACGCCAAACGCTGCTGCTGTTCGTTCATGCCCTTGCCGCTATCGGCAAGGCGCAAGGTCAGGCTGCGCCGGTCGCGCTTGACCACCTCGATACGCAACCGCCCACCCTGCTCCATCGACTCCATGGCATTGGCGATCAGGCTGTTGAAGATCTGCCCGAGCAGTGCCGGGTGGCCAAGTACCTGCACTGGCGGTATCGGTTGCAGATCCAGGGTTACCCCGCTGCGCGCCAACGGCACGGCAAAACTCTGCAGGCTTTCCTGCAGCACCTGGGGCAAGTCGACCGGCACCGCTTCATCATTCAGCGGCCGCAAGGATTGCAACAACTGGCGTATCCACTGCGACATGCGGTCGACCTGGCTGATGATGTCGTTGATGTTGCGTTGCGCCGGGCCTTCATCGAAGGCCTGGGCCAGTTCGGCGCTGGAGCGGATGCTGGCCAACGGGTTGCGCAGGCTGTGGGCCACCGCCGAGGACACCTCGCCAAGGGCCACATAGGTTTCACTGTTGATCAGGCGTTTCTGCTGCACCGCCATCAACCGCGCGGCGCGGCGCATGATGCCGTACAGGCCGATGTAGACCAGCGCCGCACCGATGGTGATGGCCAGCCAGATGAGAATCAGGCCGTGCTCGATTCGCACGATCAGGTCGTGGGGCTCCTTGTAGATTTCCACCATCGCCGTGACGGTATCGCCATCGGCATCGAACAAGGGGATGTAGTTTTCGATGAACAGCTGTTCCGGCGGGGTCACGAACTTCTGTTCAGCGCGTGCCTGCTCAAAGTTGTGGTAGCTGGCCGAAACCCGCATCTTGTACTCGAAGGCGCGGTCCAGGTCGTCATCAACTTCGATCAGCTTGCCCATCAGCGCCGGGTTGGTCGACCAGATCACCGTGCGGTCCGGGGCATAGATATTGGCCAGCAGCATGTCCGGCAGGTGCGCGATATGGTCGAGGAACTCACCACGGGCCTTGCGCCGCGCTTCCGGGTCGACGTCGGGCATGGCCGTGCGGTCGGTGCGTGGGTCAAGCAGTTCACCCATGGTGCGCACATTGGGGATCGACACATGGCGCACTTCGGCGTCGGCGATCGAGGTGATGAACTGCGCCGTGAGCAAGGCGTCGCGCTCGATGCTCTCATCGATGATGAACCGGCTGGAAATAAGCCCAAGGCCCGCAGCCACCGAGAGGATGATCGCCAGGCTCACCCAGGCATACCAGCGCAGCAGGTTGAACGGCCTGCGCGGGGCTGCAGCTTCATTGCCCGCGGGTGCCTCGATTGCTTCGTAACGGGGGGCGCTGTCCATGACGGACTCCACTGCAGGGCACCTGTTGAAAGGTTATAGCCCAGAGTTGGGTAACCATGACGCTGATTGGGGACGAGTTGCGCCACTTTCGCGACGCAAGGCCCGTTCAAAGTGGCGAATCATCGGCCAGCCCCTGCAGCTTGCGGTACTCGCGCAACACATTCGGTACATACCGGCGGGTTTCGGCGAATGGGGGTACCGCACCACGCCGCCGGACGGCATCGGGGCCTGCGTTGTAGGCGGCCACGGCCAGGGTGATGTCGTTGTCGAACAGGGTCAGCATGCGTTTGAGGTAACGCGCCCCACCCTGCACGTTGTCTTCGGGGTCAAGGATGTCTTCCACGCCCATCTCCTTGGCCGTGTCTGGCATCAGTTGCATCAGCCCCACCGCCCCGGCTGCCGAACGGGCCTTTGGGTTGTAGCCAGACTCAGCCTTGATCAGCGCATGCAATAGCGCCAGCGGCACATCGTAATCGCGGGCCGCCGCCGCCACCAGTTCGGCGTAAGGCCGCCCGGTGATCAACTGCGCGCCGGCCGGGCCAGCCTGGGCAAGGGGTTCGCTGATTACCCGTTCGTAGTGGCGTCCTGGCCGATGGACGTTGCTCAGTACATAACCGCCATTGGCATCGACGGAAATGTACATGTCGGCCTGGGCGATTGCCGCCACCAGCCAGGTCACTACCAGAATCACCACTCGCATGTCGGTCGCCTCCCCGCCGTGCTCCCCCCCGATGTGGGGGAAATGCCCCGGAAAACCCGGGCTTTTCTGCTACGACGCAAGCACCATGCCGCTTGCCATGGCGCATGGCGCAAGGCCCCGAGGCAGACGTGCACGGCTGTTGCATGTGGCTTGGAAACGCGTGTCCCCATGCAGCGGAGGGCTTCACCATGCAGCGCAGATCCAACCCCCAACGTGGCTTCACCCTGCTTGAACTCCTGGTGGTCCTGGTGGTGCTCGGTTTGTTGGCCGGTATCGTCGCGCCCAAGTACTTCAGCCAGCTCGGCCGCTCGGAAGCCAAGGTGGCGAAGGCGCAGATCGAAGGCTTGGGCAAGGCCCTGGACCTGTACCGCCTGGAAGTGGGCCATTACCCCAGCAGTGAGCAAGGCCTGCAGGCGCTGGTCGCCGCCCCCAGTGGCGAGGCGCGCTGGTCGGGGCCCTACCTGCAGAAGGCCGTGCCGCAAGACCCATGGGGCCGCCCTTACATCTACCGCCAGCCCGGCGAAAACGGCGGTGAGTACGACCTGCTGTCGATGGGCAAGGACGGCCAACCCGGCGGCGATGGCGAAAACGCTGAAATCACCAGCTGGCAATGAGGAGAACGGCCATGCGCTATAGCCTCAAGGCCCTCGGCAGACAGGGCATTGTGCAGATACAGATCGACGCCGAGGATGCCGAACACGCGCGTCGCCAGGCCGAGCACCAAGGGCTGCGGGTGGTCAGCGTGCGCGGCCAGGGCAAAACCCTGCGTGGCCTGGCCTGGCGCCGTGCGGCAAGTTTCGACCTGGTGCTGTTCAGCCAGGAACTGACCACCCTGCTGCACGCCGGCCTGCCACTGATCGATGCCTTGGAGAGCCTGGCGGAAAAGTCCCCCATCGGGGCAACGCGCAAGGTCCTGACCGAGCTGGTGCGCCAGCTCTATGAAGGCCGCTCGTTATCCCAGTCACTGGCCCAGCAGCCACGGGTGTTCCCGCCGCTGTATGTGGCGCTGGTACAGTCCAGCGAACGTACCGGCGCGCTGGGCGATGCCCTGGCCCGCTACATCGGCTACCGCCAGCGTCTGGACCTGGTCCGGCAAAAGTTGGTGGGCGCTTCGGTCTACCCGTTGTTGCTGTTGCTGGTGGGTGGTGGTGTGGTGCTGTTCCTGCTCGGCTATGTGGTGCCGCGCTTCAGCCTGGTGTTCGAGGGCATGGGCAGCGAACTGCCCTGGTTGTCGCAGGTGCTGATGGATGTCGGCCTGTTCCTGCATGCCCAGCAGTTGCCGCTGGCACTGGCGGTTGCGGGCGGCATCGGTGCATTGGTGGTCCTGCGCCGCAACCCGCTGGTACGGCGCTGTGCATCACGGCAGCTGCGGCGTTTGCCAGCCTTGCATCAGCGCCTGGTGATGTATGAACTGGCGCGGTTCTATCGCTCGCTTGGGATCCTGCTGCAGGGCGGCATCCCGATCCTCACCGCCATGGGCATGGCCCACGGGCTACTTGGCAGCGCTTCGGCGCAAGGCCTGGAACAGGCCAGCCGACGCGTCGGTGAGGGGCTGCCGTTATCGGACGCACTGGAGGCCGGCCAACTGGTCACCCCAGTGTCGCTGCGGTTGCTGCGGGCGGGGGAACAATCGGGGAACCTGGGGGAGATGCTCGAACGCTGCGCGGATTTCCATGATCAGGAAATCGGCCGCTGGGTGGAGTGGTTCGTGAAACTGTTCGAGCCGCTGCTGATGACCTTCATCGGGCTGCTGATCGGGGGGATCGTGATCCTGATGTACATGCCGATCTTCGACCTGGCTTCGAGCATTCACTGACCTCAGTAGTCGAAGCGGTCCACCGCCCGCCGCCGCTCGTTGTCATCGCGCCGGTCATAACTGGCAGTGGTCTGGATGTTGGCATGGTGTGCCAGCTTCTGCGCAATCGACAGGTCATGCTCTTCGATCACCCGGGTGATGAACGCCCGGCGAAAATCATGGGGCATGATCTTTACCCCCACCTGGGCGCCGCGCTGGCGGGCAATGTAGTAGATCGCATGCTTGGTGATGCGTGCGCGGGTGATGTGGTTGCCACGGCGAATGCGGTTGAACAGGAACGGGTCGTCCGAGGCGCCCTCGGGTAGCGCCTGCCGGCGCAGGTCCAGCCAGGCCTGCAGCTTTTCGAATGCCCAGGCCGGGGCGTACTTGATCAGCTGCCGGTTACCCTTGCCGGTGACCTGCAAGCTGCGCGCCTCGAAGTCGACCTGGTCGAGGTCGATATCCACCGATTCCGACTTGCGCATGCCGGTGCCGTAGAGCAAGGCGATGATGGCCGCATCGCGCACGCCCTGCGGCCGCGGGTCGGCCTCGCACAGGTCCATCAGTTCGCGAATCAGGCTGCGCCGCAGGTTGCGCCCGGGCGGCAGGCGGCTGCCGGACGCCGGCTTGACCTCGCGGATGCGCAACAGTTGCTCGTGGTCGATCAGGCCTTGGCGCCATGCCTCGTTCATCACCCCGCGCACGGCATTCACATACAGCGACGAGCTGTTAGGTGCATAGCCATCGGCGCGCAATGCCGCGACCAGGCCAATCACATGGCCAGGCTCAAGCCGGTGCCAGGGTACATCGACGAGGTTGCAGTCGACGAAACCGAGGCGGTCGGCGGCATCCTGGAGGATGTAACGCATGGTCTGCTGGCTGGAGGGTGCCAGCCGGGCCAGGTATTGCAACAACGGGTTGTGGGGAAGGTTGGACAAAACAACGAATCCTGAAGCGAATCAAAGCGAAGGCAGGCAATGTTACCGTAACCCGGCCAATTGATCGAACCGCTGGCCGCTGTGGTCTAGAGTGAGTTCACCCCCCTGCCTGCGAGCGCCCATGGTTTTCCACCGCCTCACCCGTACCCACCCCCGCTTGAGCATCGCTGCCGTGGCTGGCCTGGTCGGTGCCTGGTTCATTCCGGCCGATGACGCCATCCAGCGCACCCTCGCCGGCTGGAACCTTGGCGTCTGGCTGTACCTGCTGCTGGTGCTCTGGCTGACCTGCCGAGCCACTCCCGAGACCGTGCGCAAAGTCGCCCGGGTCGAGGACGAAAATGCCGGCCTGGTGCTGTTCACGGTGTGCATCGCTGCCATCGCCAGCCTGGCCGCCGTGACCCTGCAGCTGGTCTCCAGCCGCGGCCTGCAAGGCAGCGCGCTGGCCTTGCACTACCTGTACACCGGGCTGACGGTGGCAGGTTCGTGGCTGCTGATCGGCTGCATCTTCAGCCTGCACTACGCCCGCCTGTTCTACACCGGCGACAGCAAAGAACCGGCGCTGCGGTTTGCCGACGGTGAGCGCAACCCGGATTACTGGGACTTCCACTACTTCTCGTTCACCATCAGCGTCGCCGTGCAGACCTCCGACATCGGCGTCGGCGGGCGCGGCATGCGCCGGGTGGTGCTGGCGCATTCACTGGTAGGCTTTGTGTTCAACACGGCGATTCTGGGCTTCACCATCAATATTGCGGCAGGCCTGCTGGGTTAGGGTTAACTGGCACTTTTACCAGTAGACGCTGAAGAGCCAGCTCGTAGGATACGGTTATCGACACTTCTCAAGGTCTGAGTCATGCGCCCGATTGCAATATGGCAGAGCCGCTACAGGATCTTCTATCAAATGGAACACGCCTGCCTTTATTCAGGCGCAGTCACCGAGCGCATCTTTATCGCTGACACTACCCTGCTAGCGCAAAAATCGAGCGCCGACACAAAAGCCCTGCTCATTCAACTTGACTCAGCAGGGTCAATCATTGGAGCCATGGCTCCTCACATCTCTCAGCTGTTCACGCCCTATGGAGCAAGTGCCCCTGGCTCGTTGGTCACGATACTTGCATTCTGCGGACAGCCCCTTGATCGTGCCTCGAACACCTATCCGTTGGGAAATGGACGGCGTTCTTTTAGTCCATCGATAATGCGATTTACTACCTCCGATTCTATGTCACCTTTCGGTAGAGGCGGGCCTAACGCTTACGCTTATTGCCAAGGAGACCCGGTCAACAGGCATGACCCAAACGGTCAATGGTGGGTGCTGCACCGTATAGTCAGATTCTCCGCCAGATTACTTCATCGCGGATTAAATACAGCATCACGCCTGATATTCAACATGCCAGCACCTACTCTACGTCGAACCGTGCAGACTGTTGCTGCAGAAAGCTTTCAACAGGCCACTCGCCAATTCGAAACAAGCTGGAACATGCTGCCTCCGGCTGCGCAAATGACAGTTTCAGCAGTTGTTGCATTACCAACGGTGATGACTGTCGGGGTGACTGTACTAGCCGCAGCCCGGACAGGAACGCCGATAGTTCCATCACTGCAACAGTCTGCCGGCCTTTTCATGGGAGAAGCAAATGCACAGTTGCGCCAAGCCCTTGGTGTTGGTCGCCACTAGAGTTTTGCGAACTTTGATGTTTTCATCCTTTCCGTCCAAATAGCGGAATTTCGGACTTCGCAAAACGCATTGCCGCAGGTCCGTTCGACCAAGACGCGCCCGGCACAGGCAGCGATGCGCTGGCAGGCTTGCTCCAGGCGTTCGGCATCCAGCACCAGCCCCATGCGCACATGGCCCGCCGCGCTGGGGCCGAACGCATCCCCAGGCAGAAGTGCTACACCCTCTTCCAACAGCAAGCGCTGGGCGAAGGCATAGGCATCAAGCCCGGTGGCACGGATATCGAGCATGACGAACATGCCGCCTGCCGGGCGATGGGCAAGCACTCCCGGGCAGTCCGCAATGGCTGTGCAAACCCGGTCGCGCCGCTGCCGATAGGCCTCGCGCATCGCCTGCACGGCCGGTAACTCCTGCTCGAGTGCCGTCTGGACGCCCGCCATGACGAACTCCGGCAAGCCGAACAGCATCGCCACGGCCAAGGTGGCGAGGTGTGCAATCAACGCTTGCGGGCCCACCACCCAACCCACTCGCCAGCCGCTCATGGCGTGGGACTTGGATACGCTGTCGATCAACACGCAGCGCTCGGCCATGCCTGGCAGACTGATCGGGTCTGCCGGCTCACCGTCGAACAGCAAGCCGCTGTACACCTGATCGCACACCAGCCACAGGTCATGTTCCCGACACAGCTGCGCCAGCAGCGCCATGTCCTGTGGCGAGATGGCGGCGCCGGTCGGGTTATGCGGGGTGTTCAACAGCAGGCCACGGGTACGCGGGGTTATCGCCCGGGCCACCGCCATCGGGTCAAGGCGAAAGCCCTGCTCAGGGCTGACAGCTACCTGCACGGGCTGTGCCCCGCAGGCACCTAGTACGCCTTGATAGGTGACATACATGGGCTCGGCGACGATCACCTCGTCACCGCCCTCGAACAGGCATTGGCAAACCGCGTACAACGCGCACTGGGCTCCGGCCAGGACCATCACCTGGTCGGCCGAGACATGCGCGCCAGTGCGCCGCGCAATTGCCTGGCGCAGCGCCAGGCTGCCGTGCACATCGCTGTAGTGGGTCTCGCCACGCTGCAGGCTGGCTATGGCTGCCTCGACCACCGGTGCTGGTGTGTCGAAGTCCGGGTCCCCCACCGACAGCAGAAAGATCTCGCGCCCTTCGCGGCGCAGTGCCTGGGCCTGGTAGTGAATGTCCCACGCCGAAGCGGCTTCGCCGGCGATGCGTTGTGTGAGCGTGGAATAGCGCATGACTGTCTCCCTGTCTGCCCAGCTCGCACCGCTCGTCCGAAAACGCTGTGCGCCTAATGACCCTAAAAATAGCAGAGCAGACCGGCAACCATGCGGGCATCGTGCGGGGAAAACGTTTGCGTGGCCATTTGCCGCCAGACGGCTCGCATGACAGCTCTGTGACCGCTGTCATGCATTAATACAATTGTCTTGTATTGCGCCAAACATGGGCTGTGGCAGGTGCTATGGTTAGGTTCCCGGCGGCCGAGCGAACGGCTACCGATCACCGCGTCCAGGCAAGGACAAGGAGGCTGGCTTGAACAAGATGACGTTCCCCAACGCCTGCCAGGTGATGCGCTGGCACTTCCACCCGCTGGGCTTCGAGGCCAGCATGGATGCGCCGCGCAGCATGGTCGCACGACTATTTGACCGGGCCACGGGCCAGACCCTGCTGGCCATCGCCGGCATCCCCTGCACCGCAATCATGGCCGCGGCCGATGTCGAACGCATCATCGAGGCCGTGGAGGCCGAGATGGAGGCCTTTGCACCGGCCTTTTCCCTGCTTGATGCAGGCTAGACAGCCGCCTCGCTTTTCTCGCGCAACGCCTGCAACTTGCCCATGAACTGCTCGGCCGGCACCGGCTGACCGAGCAGATAGCCCTGCAGGGAATCACAGCCCAGGCGGGTCAGGAAGTCCTGCTGGCGGTTGGTTTCCACCCCTTCGGCAACGATCCGCAGGCCCAGCGCCTGGCCCAGGGCGACGATCGCCGAGACAATCGCCGCATCATCACTGTCCTGCTCCAGATCACGCACGAAACCACGGTCGATCTTCAGCTCGTTGGCCGGCAGGCGCTTGAGGTACATCAGGCTCGAATAACCGGTACCGAAGTCGTCGATGGACAGGTCCACGCCCATGTCGGAGAGCCGCTGCAGCACTGTCAGGCTGGCATCGGCGTCGTGCATGGCGGTGGTTTCGGTGATTTCCAGGGTCAGGCGGTTGGCCGGCAGGTGGTTTTCCCGCAGGGCACGGGCGACGCTGTCCACCAGGCCGGCGTGGCAGAACTGGATGGCCGACAGGTTGACCGCCATGCGCCAATCCGTATGCCCCTGTTCGACCCACTGCCGCATCTGCCGGCAGGCTTCGCCCAGTACCCACTCGCCGATGGGGATGATCAGGCCGGTCTTTTCCGCCAGGCCGATGAAGCGGTCCGGCAGCATCAGGCCGTGCTGTGGGTGCTCCCAGCGCAGCAAGGCTTCGGCACCGATCGGTGCGCAGGCCTGGGCGTCGAACTTGGGCTGGTAGTGCAGGCGGAACTGGCCTTGCTCCAGGGCCATGCGCAGGTCCTGCAACAGCTGCAACTGTTGACGGGCGTTGCTGTTCATCGACGCGTCGAAGAAGCTGTAGCCGTTCTTGCCGGCGCTCTTGGCGTGGTACATGGCAGCGTCGGCGTTGCGCAGCAGTTCGAGTTGGTCTTGACCGTTGCCTGGGTACAGCACGATCCCCAGGCTCGCCGTCAATTGCAGGTCGTGCTCGGCGACACGGAAGGTGCGCGACACCAGGTTGACCTGCTTGACCGCCACATCCATGGCGTCTTCCGGTTCCTGCAGCTCCACCAGCAACACGAACTCGTCGCCGCCGATCCGTGCCAGGGTGTCCTGGCTGTGCAGATGGCCACGCAGGCGGGCCGCCACGGCCTTGAGCAGCAGGTCGCCGACATGGTGGCCAAAGGCATCGTTGACCGGCTTGAAACCATCCAGGTCGATGAACATCAGCGCAAAACAGCCGCCCTGCTCCGCCACCTTGCCAATGGCCTGTTCGATACGGTCGGACAACAGCGTGCGGTTGGGCAGCCCGGTCAAGGTGTCGTGCAGCGCCAGCTGGGTCAACTCCTGGTTGGCCAGGGTCAGCGAGTGGGCCAGTGCTGCCGTGCGCGCCTCCAGGCGTGCATCCAGCACCGAGGTGAGCAAGGCCACGGCCAGCACCGCCAAAGTGGTGATCAGCACCAGATAGACCAAGCCATCGCCCTGCAAGCCGCTGGCCAACGCGCCGCAGTAGCTGCCTTCGGGAAAGTTCGCGGCGGCCATGCCGGTGTAGTGCATGCCGACGATCGCAACGCCCATCACCATGGCAGCCAGGCCGCGAAACTGGCGCACATAAGGGGTGTGCTGGCGCAGGCGGAAGGCTATCCACAATGCGGCCGCCGAAGCACCGACCGCAATGGCCAGCGAGGCGCCGAACAAGGTCGGGTCGTAATCGATGCCAGGCAGCATGCGCAGGGCCGCCATGCCGGTGTAGTGCATGCAGGCGATGCCGGTGCCCATGATCAGCGCGCCAAACGCCAGCTGCAACTTGGGCAGGCTGGGCTGGCTGACCAGCCACAGGGCGAAACCGGAGGACAGTACGGCAATCACGAGAGAGAGCACGGTCAGGCCGATGTCATAGCCCAGGGCAATGGGCAGGCTGAAGGCGAGCATGCCGATGAAGTGCATCGACCAGACGCCGATGCCCATGGCCAACGCGCCCCCGCCCATCCACAGGTGCACGGCACGGCCCTTGGCCGTGGCGATACGGCCGGTCAAGTCAAGGGCGGTATAGGAAGCAAGGATCGCCACGCAGAGTGAAATCAGCACCAGCGCAGAAGAATAACTACCGTTCAGCATTGGAAAATCCAGCTCGGGACAGGGGGCCCGAAAAAACTGACGATTGTACTCAAGCTTTGGCGAAACGCACGGGGTTTGTGCGAATGGGAATGGATCCAACGCCAGATAGATCTGGCTGGATCACTCGAATTAGAGCTATTTCAAGCCAAATGAAGGCAAATTGCCATTTGTCGGGCCGACACGCTTTTTGTGGGAGCGGCCTTGCGTCGCGAAAGGGCTGCGCAGCAGCCCCAGTTTCAGCATCGCCGCATAGATTGCAGGGGTCGCTTTGCGACCCTTTCGCGACGCAAGGCCGCTCCCACAGTAGACCGAGCCTGCTTGCGGGGGTGTTTATTCCTGCTGGGCAAACGCCTGTCCGGCATCCCAGCCACCGCCCAGGGCGGCAATCAACTGCACGCTGGCCACCAGGCGCCCTTGCAGCAGGGTCAACGCACTGCGCTCGTTACTCAGCGCAGTGGTCTGCACATTGACCACGTCGAGGTAGCCGATCAAGCCGGCGCGGTACTGGTTCTCGGTCAGGCGCAACGATTCGCGTGCCGATTCCAGCGCTTCCTGACGTACCACGGCTTCATCAGCGTACACCTTCAGCTGCACCAGGAAGTTTTCCACTTCCTTGAAGCCGTCGAGCACGGTCTGCCGGTACTGCGCCACGGTCTGGTCATACACCGCCCGGGTGCGGTCAACCTCGGCGCTGCGCTTGCCGGCGTCGAACAAGGTCAGTGCCAGTTGCGGCCCCACCGACCAGTAGCGGTTGGGCAGCTCGATCCAGTTGCTGAAGCTGCTGCTGGAATAACCGCCACTCATGCTCAGGCTCAAGTCCGGGAAGTAAGCGGCACGCGCCACGCCGATATTGGCGTTGGCGGCCATCACGTTGCGCTCGGCCGAGGCGATGTCCGGGCGCCGTTCGAGCAGTTGCGACGGCAACGCCACCGGAATCTGCGGCAGCGCCGGGATCTGCTTGCTGTCGGCCAGGGAGAATTCAGCCGGGGCCTTGCCCAGCAACACGGCGATGGCGTTCTCGAACTGTGCGCGCTGCCAGATCAGGTCGATCAGGTCGGCCTGGGTGGACTTCAGCTGGGTACGCGCCTGGGCCACTGCATCCGGGCCAGCGACGCCGGCCCGGTACTGGTTTTCGTTCATCCGCAGCGAACGCTCATAGGTCGCGACGGTCGCTTCGAGCAAGCGTTTCTGCTCGTCGATCACCCGCAGTTGCAGGTAGTTCTGCACAAGCTCCGACTGCTGACTGAGGCGGATTGCAGCCAGGTCGGCAAAGCTGGCCTCGGCACTGGCCTCGTTGGCGTTCATGGTCTCGCGCAGCTTGCCCCACAGGTCGATTTCCCAGCTGACGCCCAGCTGCGTGTTGTAGGTGTTGCGGATACCGCTGCTGTTGTTGGACAGGCTCGAACTGGAACTGCCAGTGCCTTGTGCCGAGCGGTTCTTGCTGGCGCTCAGGTCCAGGCTGGGGAACAGCGACGCCCGGCTGCTGCGTACCAAGGCCTGGGCCTGGCGGTACTGGGCTTCCGATTGCGCAACGGTCTGGTTGCTGCGGTTCAGTTCCTCGACCAGCGCATTCAACCCGGCATCGCCGTATATCTCCCACCAGGCGCCACGGGCGATGGCATCGGACGGGTTGGCCTGGGTCCAGCCCTCGGCCTGCTTGTATTGCGCCGGCGTGCTCAGCTCCGGGCGGTGGTAGTCCGGGCTCAGGGTACAGGCACTGAGCATGGCCACGCACAGCGCGGCGCCGGCCAGGCGTGAGCCCCGCCCATGGGTCAGCAGCTGCAAGGCTCGGTGAAGTGGGGTCTGGGCGAAGTTCATAGCGGCGTGTCCAGGGCGGCGTCGGTGCGTACACCGCGCCAATGGTTGAATCGGTGACGCAGGCGGTCCAGGTACAGGTACACCACCGGCGTCGTGTAAAGGGTCAGCAGCTGGCTGACGACCAGGCCGCCAATGATGGTCAGGCCCAGCGGCTGACGCATCTCGGCACCTTCGGCGCGGCTGATCAGCAGCGGCAAGGCGCCAAGAATGGCGGCCAGGGTAGTCATGAGGATCGGCCGCAGGCGCAGCAGGCAAGCGCGGCGGATCGACTCTTCCGGGCTCAGGCCCTGGTGGCGCTCCAGTTGCAGGGCCAGGTCGATCATCAGGATGGCGTTCTTCTTCACCACGCCGATCAGCAGGAACAGGCCCAGCAACGAAATCAGGCTGAACTCGCCCCCGGTGGCGTACAACGCGAGCAAGGCACCGACACCGGCCGAGGGCAAGGTCGACAGAATGGTCAGCGGGTGGATGTAGCTTTCGTAGAGGATGCCCAGCACCAGGTACACCAGCACCAGGGCACCGAGGATCATGAACGGCTGCCCTTCCTGGGTCTTGGCGAACGCACTGGCCGTGCCGCCGAGCTTGGCGATCACTTCCTCGGGCAAGCCCAGCTTGGCCACCTCCCGCTCCACCGCGGCCATGGCCTGGTCAGGGCTGTAGCCTTCGGCAACGTCGAAGGCGATGTCCTCGGAGGCGAACTGGCCTTCGTGGCTGACGCGGTCATTGGCCAGGCTGTTTTCGTAGTGGGCAATGGTCGACAGCGGCACCCGCGCACCCGCACTGGTGATCACCTGCACCTGTTCCAGGGTGCTCGGGTCCCAGGCGTATTTCGGGTTGATCTCCAGCACCACCTGATACTGGTTGAGGCTGTCGTAGATGGTCGAGATCTGCCGCTGGCTGTAGGCGTTGTTCAGCACGGCGGTGACCATGTCCATGTCGATGCCCAGGCGCTTGGCCTGGTCGCGGTCGACCACCAGCGTCACCTGCTGGGTACCGGAGCCGTCACGGGCGTCGATGGCGGTCAGCTCGGGCAATGCGCGCAGCGCCGCTACCACCTTGGGGAACCACTGGCGCAGGGCCGCCAGGTCGCCACTCTGCAGGGTATACAGGTATTGCGAGGACGTCTGGTCACGGCCACCGCCGCCCAGCTGCAGGTCCTGGTCGGCCATCAGGAACAACCGCCCGCCCGGCACCTTGGGCATTTCCTTGCGCAGGCGTTCGATGACCTTCTGCGCATCGAGCTTGCGCTCGTTGATCGGTTTCAGGCGCACCAGCACCATGGCGTTGTTGGTGCCACTGTTGCCACCGATGAAGCCGGCCACGCTCTCCACTGCTGGGTCGGCGAGCAAGGCGCGCCGGTAGATTTCCATCTTCGGCTGCATCACGTTGAACGACAGGCCGTCGTCACCGCGGATGAAACCCATCAGCTGGCCGGTGTCCTGTTGCGGCATCAGGGTCTTGGGCACCACCACGTACAGGGCGATGTTCAGGCCGATGGTCGCCAACAGGCTGACCAGTGTCAGGCGCTTGTGGCGCAGGGCCCAGCCGAGGCTGCGGTCGTAGGCGTCGACCATACGCTGGTGCGCCTTGTCGCTCCAGCGTTGCAGGCGTGTCTGCTCTGCGCGGTGGGGCTTGAGCCAGCGCGCGCAAAGCATCGGTGTGAGGGTCAGCGACACCACCAGCGAGACGATGATCGCCGCCGCCAGGGTGATCGAGAACTCCTGGAACAGGTTGCGCACGATGCCGCCCATGAACAGGATCGAGACGAACACGGCCACCAGCGATACGTTCATCGACAGCAGGGTGAAGCCGACTTCCCGGGCACCAAGGAACGCCGCACGCATCGGTGGCTGGCCGTCCTCGATATGCCGCGAGATGTTCTCCAGCACCACGATCGCATCGTCCACCACCAGGCCGGTGGCTAGGATCAGCGCCATCAGCGACAGGTTGTTCAGCGAGAAGCCACAGAGGTACATCACCGCGAAGGTGCCTACCAGCGACACCGGCACTGCCAGGCTCGGGATCAGTGAGGCACGCAGGCTGCCGAGGAACAGGTAGACCACCAGGATCACCAGCACCACGGCGATCAGCAGCGTGTGCTCGGCCTCCTTGAGGGTGGCCTTGATAACCGGCGAGCGGTCCATGGCCACATTCAGTTGCACACTGGCTGGTAGTAGCGACTGCAGGGCCGGCAGCTGTGCCTTGATCTGGTCGACGGTCTCGATGATGTTGGCGCCGGTCTGGCGGTTGACCACCAGCAGCACGGCGCTCTGATCGTTGAAGAAGCCGCTGTTGTAGCGGTTTTCGACGGCATCGGTGACGGTAGCCACGTCAGACAGGCGCAGGATGGTGCCGTTCGACTGGCGGATCACGATCGGCTCGTAGTCCTTGGCGGTTTCCAGCTGGTCATTGGCGCGCACCTGCCAGTTGCGCTCGGCGTCTTCGACGAAGCCCATGGGCCGGCGCTGGTTGGCGTTGGACACCGCCGTGCGCACCTCGTCCAGCGACAGGCTGTACTGGTTGAGCAGTTGCGGCTCGACGGCAATGCGCACCGCTGGCAGCGAGCTGCCCCCGATCTGCACTTCCCCTACCCCGCTGACCTGGGCCAGGCTCTGCGACAGGATGGTGTCGGCCAGGTCGTACAGCTGGCCCTTCTGCAACACGCTGGAGGTCAGCGAGAGCACCATGATCGGCGCCTGCGACGGGTTGATCTTCTTGTAGGTGGGCATGCTGCGCATGCCGCTGGGCAGCAGGTTGCGCGTGGCGTTGATCGCCGCCTGCACCTCACGTGCGGCACCGTCGATGTCGCGGCCCATCTCGAAGCCGATGATCACTCGGGTCGAGCCCTGGTTGGAGCTGCTGGTCAGAGTGGTGACGCCGGCGATGCTACCGAGCTTGCGCTCCAGCGGCGTGGCCACGGTGGCGGCCATGACCTCGGGGCTGGCACCGGATAGGTTGGCCGACACCACGATCACCGGGAAGTCCATCTGCGGCAACGGCGACACCGGCAGCAGGCCGAAGCTGACGCCGCCGAGCAACATGATCGCCAGGCTCAGCAGCATGGTCGCCACTGGCCGGCGAATGAAAGGTCCTGACAGGTTCATGCCTCGGCCTGCTGCGCATCAGCGGCCGGGCGCCAGCGGCGGGCCAGGCGGTCGAAGTACAGGTAGATGACCGGTGTGGTGAACAGCGTCAGCACCTGGCTGACCAGCAGGCCACCGACCATCACCAGGCCCAGCGGCTGGCGCAGCTCGGCACCGGAGCCGGTGGCCAGCATCAGCGGCACGGCGCCGAACAGCGCGGCCAGGGTGGTCATCAGGATCGGCCGGAAGCGCAGCAGCGCCGCCTGGTAGATCGCATCATGGGGGCTCATGCCCTGGTTGCGCTCGGCCTCGAGGGCGAAGTCGATCATCATGATCGCGTTCTTCTTGACGATGCCGATCAGCAGGATGATGCCGATGATGGCGATCATGCCCAGGTCGTTGCCGCTGAGGAGCAACGCCAGCAAGGCGCCGACCGCCGCCGACGGCAAGGTCGAGAGGATGGTTACCGGGTGGATGTAGCTCTCGTAGAGCACGCCCAGCACGATATACATGGTCACCACGGCCGCCAGGATCAGCAGCAAGGTGCTCGACAGCGAAGCCTGGAACGCCTCGGCAGCACCCTGGAAGCGGGTCTGCACGCCGAGCGGCATGCCGATGTCCTGCTGCACCTGCTCGATCACCTTCACCGCTTCGCCCAGCGACGCACCATGGGCCAGGTTGAACGACAGCATCACTGCCGGGAACTGGCCGATGTGCGAAATGGCCAGTTGCGCCTGACGCTGCTCGATGCGCGCCAGGGCCGACAGCCGCACCTGGCCGCCATCGGTGGCCTTGACGTGGATCGACTCCAACGCCGACGGGCCAATGTTGGACGCGTCCTGCGACTGCAGCACAACCCGGTATTGGCTGGCCTGGGTGTAGATGGTGGAAATCTGCCGCTGGCCGAAAGCGTCGTACAGCGCGTTGGTGATCTGCGACACGGTGATGCCAAGGCGGCTGGCCATGTCACGGTCGATCACCAGATACACCTGCAAGCCCTTGTCCTGCAGGTCACTGGCGACGTCCTGCAGTTCCGGGCGTTCCTGCAGGGCGTGCACCAGCTTGCCGCTCCACTGCGCCAGCAGGTCGGCGTCAGGCGAGGACAGGCTGAACTGGTACTGGGTACGGCTGACCCGGTCCTCGATGCTCAGGTCCTGCACTGGCTGCATGAACAGGCGAATGCCGACCAGCTTGTCGAGTTGCGGCTGCAGGCGGCTGATCACTTCACCGGCGGTGACATCACGCTCGCCATGGGGCTTGAGGTTGATCAGCAGGCGGCCGCTGTTGAGCGTGGCGTTATCGCCGTCGACACCGATGTAGGACGACAGGCTCTGCACCGCCGGGTCCTGCAGGATGACCTTGCTCAGGGCCTGCTGGCGCTCGCTCATGGCGGCGAACGAGGTTGACTGCGGCGCCTCGGAAATACCTTGGATCACCCCGGTGTCCTGCACCGGGAAGAAGCCCTTGGGCACCACCATGTACAGCAGCACGGTAAGCGCCAGGGTGGCCACCGCCACCAGCAGGGTCAGCGGCTGGTGCCTGAGCACCCACTGCAGGCCACGGCCGTAATGCTCGATCAGCCAGTCGATCCAGGCACCGCTGGCGCGGTAGAAGCGGCCCTGCTCTTCTTCCTTGGGCTCGCGCTTGAGCAGGCGCGCGCACATCATCGGGGTCAGGGTCAGCGACACCACCAGGGAAATCAGGATCGCCACCGCCAAGGTAATGGCGAACTCGCGGAACAGGCGGCCGACCACGTCGGCCATGAACAGCAGCGGGATCAGTACGGCGATCAGCGAGAAGGTCAGCGAGATCAGGGTGAAGCCGATCTGTTTCGCGCCCTTGAGTGCCGCCTGCAGCGGTGTTTCGCCTTCCTCGATGTGGCGCGAGATGTTCTCGAGCATGACGATGGCGTCGTCGACCACGAAGCCGGTGGCGATGGTCAGGGCCATCAGCGTCAGGTTGTTGACCGAGAAGCCGGCCAGGTACATCACGCCGAAGGTGCCGATCAGCGACAGTGGTACGGCGATCGAGGGGATCAGGGTAGCGCTGAAGCGGCGCAGGAACACGAAGGTGACCATCACCACCAGCACGATGGCGATCAGCAGCTCATGCTTGACGTCCTCGACCGCGGCGCGGATGGTCTGGGTGCGGTCGGTGAGCACCGATACATCCAGCCCAGCTGGCAGGTTGTCGGTGATCGATGGCAGCAGCGCCTTGATGCGGTCAACCACCTCGATGACGTTGGCACCCGGCTGGCGCTGGATGTTCAGCAGCACGGCCTGGTTCTGGTTGGCCCAGGCGGCCAGACGTTCGTTTTCGGCGCCGTCGACGATTTCGGCGACATCCTTCAGGCGCAGCGGCGCGCCATTGTTGTAGGCCAGGATGAGGTTGGCGTATTCCGCAGGCGAGCGCAGCTGGTCGTTGGCGTCGAGCATCGATACCCGGGTCGGGCCATCGAAGTTGCCCTTGGGCTGGTTGACGTTGGACGCGCCGATCAAGGTGCGCACGTCGTCGAGGTTGAGGCCGTTGGCGGCCAGTGCGTCAACGTTGACCTTGATCCGCACCGCCTGGCGCTGGCCGCCGGCGATGCTGACCATGCCCACGCCGCTGATCTGTGCGAGCTTCTGCGCCACGCGGGTGTCGACCAGGTCGTTGAGCTTGGGCAGTGGCATGGTCTTGCTGGAGATGGCCAGAGTCAGCACCGGGGTGTCGGCCGGGTTGACCTTGTTGTACACCGGCGGTGCCGGCAGGTCCGTGGGCAGCAGGTTGCTGGCGGCGTTGATCGCGGCCTGCACCTGTTGCTCGGCAACGTCCATGTTCATGTCCAGGCTGAAGCGCAAGGTCAGCACTGAGGCGCCGCCGGAACTGGTCGAGGCCATCTGCTCAAGGCCCGGCATCTGGCCGAACTGGCGCTCCAGCGGGGCGGTGACCGCACTGGTCATTACCTGCGGACTGGCACCCGGGTACAAGGTCATGACCCGGATGGTCGGGTAGTCGACCTGGGGCAAGGCCGACACCGGCAGCAGCTTGTAGGCGATCAGGCCGGCCAGAACGATGGCCAGCATGGTCAGCGTGGTGGCGACCGGGCGGAGGATGAACAGGCGTGACAGGTTCATGCGCCCGCCTTGGCTGCCGCTGTGCCGGAAGGCGCTTCACCGGTCTGTGCCGAACCTTTGGCGTCCTGGCCCTGCAGATGCTGGCCGGGGGTGGTCGGCACTTGCGAGCTGTCCTCGACCACCTCGACCTTGGTGCCTTCACGCAGGCGGTCGGTGCCTTCCAGCACCAGGCGGTCACCGGCCTTGAGCCCCTCAAGGATGACGCTGTTCTGGCCATCGCTGGCGCCGACCTTGAGTTTGCGGATATTGACCGTGCTCTGCTCGTTGACCACGTAGGCGAAGGTGCCGTCGTTGCCGAACTGCACGGCCGCTGCCGGGGCCATTACCACCTGTTTGAGGGTGTCGGCCAAGAGGCGCACGTTGACGAACTGGTTGGGGAACAGGGCCAGGTCCTTGTTCTCGAAGCGGCCCTTGAACTTCAGGGTACCGGTGGTGGTGTCGATCTGGTTGTCGATACTGCCCAGCACGCCGGTCGACTGCAGTTTGCTGTCGGTGCGGTCCCAGGCTTCGACCGGCAGGCTGGCGCCGCTGCGGTAACGCTCGAGCACGGTGGTCAGCTCGGTTTCGGGCAGGGTGAAGGCGACACTGATCGGCTCGGTCTGAGTGATCACCACCAGGGCGGTGGTGTCGTTGGCTGCCACCAGGTTACCCAGGTCGAGCTGGCGCAGGCCCACACGGCCATTGATTGGCGCGCGGATCTGGGTGAAATCGAGGTTCAGGCGGGCATCGTTGACCTGGGCCTGGTTGGTCTTGACCAGCCCCTGGAACTGCGCGACCTGGGCTTCGGCGGTGTCGAGCGTCTGCTTGGCGATGCTGTCCTGGGCGTACAGACCCTTGTAACGCGCCAGGTCGACCTGGGCGTTCTTCAGTTGCGCCTGGTTCTGCGCCAGGGTGCCTTCGGCCTGCTGCAGGGCAATGCGGTAGGAACGCGGGTCGATTTCGGCGAGCAGATCGCCGGCCTTGACCTGCTGGCCCTCCTTGAAGAGGACCTTCACCAGTTCACCTGCCACGCGGCTGCGCACATTCACCGTATTGGTCGCGGTGACCGTACCCAAAGCCTTGTAATAAAGCGGGAAGTCACCCACCCGCACCGGCTCGACGCGCACCGGCACCGGGTCGGTGGAGCCGCCGAAGCCCGGCCGGCCACCCATGCCCATGCCCACGCCCTTGCCGCCGCGCCCTCCACCGGCCGCTTTGTGGGCAGGTGTTGCCGCGGGCCACAGCCACCAGGCCAGCAGGGCCACCAGCAGCAGGATCAGCAGGCCGACGAGCCAGCGACGAGGGGATCGGGAATTGGACACTTGCATGGGTTGAACGAACCTTGTTCGGAAATGGCGGCTTGAGGAGGTTGAACGATAAGCACTGGCATCGTTATAGCAAAGGCTCTTTACCAGAGGTTTACCTTTGCCTGACGTTGCCAAAAGGCTGAACTTTAAACGAAAACGGCCCGGAACGCGTTCCGGGCCGTTACTGGGTGTTGCTTGGAGCGATGGCGGGCTGACGAGTTCCTTTACCTGTTCCTGCCCTTTCGCGGGTAAACCCGCTCCCACAGGGATAACACAGCTTTCAAGGGCTGCGCCGTACCTGTGGGAGCGGCGGTTCGGCGCTCCGATTTACCCGCGAAAGGGCCGGAACAAGCTGAAACAGCCGCCCCTGCCCCACGCAATCCTTACTTCAGAACAGCCAGGGCTGCATCGTAGTTCGGCTCGTCAGCGATTTCGCCGACCAGCTCGCTGTGCAGCACCTTGTCGTTCTCGTCCAGCACCACCACGGCACGGGCAGCCAGGCCGGCCAGCGGGCCGTCGGCGATGGCAACGCCGTAGTTTTCGAGGAACTCGCGGCCACGCAGGGTCGACAGGTTCTTCACGTTTTCCAGGCCTTCGGCACCGCAGAAGCGCGCCTGGGCGAATGGCAGGTCAGCCGAAATGCACAGCACCACGGTATTGGCCACGTCGTTGGCCTGGGCGTTGAACTTGCGTACGGAAGTGGCGCAG
The DNA here is from genome assembly GCF_002025705.1 of Pseudomonas putida. Lineage (NCBI taxonomy): Bacteria > Pseudomonadati > Pseudomonadota > Gammaproteobacteria > Pseudomonadales > Pseudomonadaceae > Pseudomonas > Pseudomonas putida. The sequence continues at coordinate 2,984,781 of NZ_CP018846.1, forward strand.
GTCGGGGTGTCGACGCTTGGGAAGATGTTCAGCACCTTGCGCTTGCCGGCGTAGTCCTTCAGCGACTTGTCTGCCAGGCCTTCACCGACCAGGGAGAATGCCGGAGCCTGGGCGCCGGCCTGTGGCAGGTTGCCTTTGACCTGAACCGGGTTGCCTTTGAGGGTCACTTGAGCCATGACGAAATCCTTATGCTGGGTTTGAAAAGGACACTGAGTTAAGCATGAAGGCGACCGGGTGCCTATGGGTACGTTGAAATTGTTCTATTGCCAGACAATTATTGTGGACAAAAAAAAGCCCGGATGGCGACAAGCGCCCCGGGCTTTTTCTGTTGCGAGCAGTGAATCAGCCGATCAGGCCGTACACCACCGAGGTCAGCGCAACCAGGCCGATCACCACCACGAACACGTTCGACAGCGTGCCGCTGTACTTGCGCATCGACGGCACACGACGGATGGCGTACATCGGCATCAGGAACAGCAGCACGGCGAGAATCGGGCCGCCAAGCGATTCGATCATGCCGAGGATGCTCGGGTTGAGTGTGGCGACGATCCAGCAGACCACCAGCATCAGTGCGGCGACCACCCGGTCCAGGGTCTTGGCGCCCGGGCGAGCGCCGGTCTTGGCGATGATGCCCTTGAGGCCTTCACTGGCGCCGATGTAGTGGCCGAGGAACGACTTGGCAATGGCGACGAAGGCAATCAGCGGAGCGGCAAAGGCAATGGTCGGGTTGCTGAAGTGGTTGGCCAGGTACGACAGGATCGACAGGTTCTGCGCCTTGGCCTCGGCCAGCTGGGCACTGCTCAGGGTGAGCACGCAGCTGAACACGAAGAACAGCACCATCACCACCATCAGCAGGTGGGCGCGGCGCAGGATCTGGCCGCTGCGCTCGTCAGCATGCTCGCCATAGCGGCGCTTCTGGTCAACGGCGAAGGCCGAGATGATCGGCGAGTGGTTGAACGAGAACACCATCACCGGAATGGCCAGCCACAGGGTGTGCAGGAAGGCCGAACCCGACGGCACCTGGGCGGCGCTGTCGAGGATGCCACCGGTCCAATGCGGGATCAGGTACAGGCCCAGCAGCCCCAGGGCAACGATGAACGGGTACACCAGCAGGCTCATGACCTTGACCGTGGCCTGCTCGCCGCAGCGCACGATCGCCAGCAGGCCGAGGATCAGCACGAACGACAGGATGGCCCGTGGTGGCGGCGCCATGTGCAGCTGGTGCTCCATGAAGCTGCTGACGGTGTTGGTCAGTGCCACGCTATAGATAAGCAGGATCGGGAAGATCGCGAAGAAGTACAGCACGGTGATCAGCGCGCCGGCCTTGATGCCGAAATGCTCTTCGACCACTTCGGTGATGTCGCCACCGCTACGCCCGGACAGCACGAAGCGGGTCAGGCCACGGTGAGAGAAGTAGGTCATCGGGAAGGCTAACGCGGCCAGGATCAGCAGCGGCCAGAAGCCGCCGAGGCCGGCGTTGATCGGCAGGAACAAGGTGCCTGCGCCAATGGCTGTGCCGAACAGGCCCAGCATCCAGGTGGTGTCGTTACGCGACCAGCTGCCGAGGGTGGCGGGGGTCGATTCTACAAAGCGTTGTTCAACGCTTGGGGCCTGCTCATTCATTCCGGGTGAAGCTCCACTCGCAAGACTGCAACAGGCTGAGAATGGCGAAATAGACGATTCGCCCAACTCAACCGGATATAGAGGGGCGCGATTGTGCACGGAAAGGTTGCACTTGCGAAGCCCCTTTCCGAGGAGCGGTTGCACTTGTCTTTACAAGTGGGTTTTACAGATGGGTTGTTTGTAGGAGCGGCCTTGTGTCGCGAAAGGGCCGCAAAGCGGCCCCGGCAGTTTGTGCCACTGCACAAATCCGGGGCCTTTCGCGACACAAGGCCGCACCTACAAGGGCCGCGCAGGCCCGAGAATTACTTCTGAACGGCGGCGAAGGCTTCGGCAACCCGTTGCAGGTTGGCCGGACGCAGGCCGGACATGCACACCCGGCCGCTGTCGATCAGGTAAACGCCGAACTCGTCACGCAGGCGACGCACCTGCTCGACGCTGAAGCCGGTGTAGCTGAACATGCCGCGCTGGCGCAGGAAGAACTGGAAGTCCTGGCCTGGCAGCAACACCGCCAGGGCATCGACCAGCGCCTGGCGCATGTCGAGGATGCGCTTGCGCATCACTTCCACTTCGGCCGCCCATTGGGCGTTGAGTTCGGCATCGCCGAGTACGCCAGCCACCAGCTGGGCACCGAAGTTGGGCGGGCTGGAGTAGTTGCGACGCACAGTGGCCTTGAGCTGGCCGAGCACGCTCTGGGTGGTGGCTTCGTCGTCGCAGACCACCGACAGGCCCCCTACCCGCTCGCCATACAGCGAGAAGATCTTGGAGAAGGAGTTGCTGACCAGGCACGGCACGCCGGCACGGGCCATTTCGCGGATGGCGTAGGCGTCTTCCACCAGGCCTTCACCGAAGCCCTGGTAGGCGATGTCGAGGAACGGGATCAGCTGACGCGCCTTGACCACTTCCACCACTTGTTGCCACTGGCCCTGCTCGAGGTCAGCGCCGGTGGGGTTGTGGCAGCACGGGTGCAGCAGCACGATGCTGTTGGCCGGCAGACCCTGCAGGGCCTGCAGCATGCCGTCGAAGTCGACGCCACGGCTGGCCTGGTCGAAGTACGGGTAGGTGTGCACCTTGAACCCGGCACCTTCGAAGATGGCGCGGTGGTTGTCCCAGGTCGGGTTGCTGACCCAGACTTCCGACTGCGGGAAGTAACGCTTGAGGAAGTCGGCACCGACTTTCAGTGCGCCGGAGCCGCCAACGGTCTGCACGGTGGCCACACGCTTGCCGGTCACGGCCGGGTGGTCGGCACCGAACAGCAGCGCCTGGATTGCCTGGCGGTAGCTGGCCAGGCCTTCCATCGGCAGGTACAGCGAGGCTTCATGGGCCTGGCCGGCGATGCGTTTTTCCACCGCATCCACCGCTGCCAGCTGCGGCACCACACCGGCCTCATCGTAATACAGGCCGATACTCAGGTTGACCTTGTCGGCGCGCGGGTCGGCCTTGAAGGTTTCCATCAACGAGAGGATCGGGTCGCCGGCATAGGCATCGACATGTTTGAACACAGCGTGCAGCTCCTTGGATCAGGACAGTTCGGAAAGACTGCCCTGAGGATACCCGGAGTCGGGCCCAAGGAACATCACATAAGTGCAAGGTTGTCTATGCAACTTTGCACAACGGCTCAACCCAGCAGCGCTTGCAGGCCCTGCAGCTCCTGTTCGGTCAACGCCACCCCTTGCCGCTCAGCCACCTCCCGCTCGCGGTAGCGACGCTCGCCTGGCATCCGCGATAGCCCTGCGGCTTGCATGTGCTCGACCAGTTCGCGGCTGCGTTGGGCAAACCGGTCACCCTCAGCCTTGCTCGGGTCGATGACGATGAGCAGTTGCCCGGTCCAGGGCGTCTTCGCCCCCGGGTGCCCCGACCAGTCGAACTCCCAGGAGAAGTGCCCGCCGGTCAGCGCCGCCGCCAGCAACTCGACCATCATCGACAGCGCCGAGCCCTTGTGCCCGCCAAACGGCAACAACGCGCCGCCCTCCAGAATGGCCTTGGGGTCGGTAGTCGGCAGGCCTTGGGCATCCACGCCCATGCCTTCGGGCAACAGCTGCCCGGCACGCGCGGCGATCTGCACGTCGCCATGGGCCATGGCGCTGGTGGCCATGTCGAAGACAATCGGATCATGCCCCGCGCACGGTGCGGCGAAGGCGATGGGGTTGGTGCCGAACAACGGTTTGCGCGCACCGTGCGGCACCACGCAGGTCATGCTGTTGACCACGCTCAGCGCCACCAGGCCTTCATCTGCAAACGGCTCGACGTCAGGCCACAGTGCGGCGAAATGGTGCGAGTTGTGGATCGCCAGCACGGCGATGCCGGCGCTGCGGGCCTTTTCCACCAGCAACCCACGCGCCGCTGCCAGGGCGGGCTGGGCGAAGCCACCGGCGGCATCCACGCGCACGTAGCCTGGCGCCACATCGGTCACCTGTGGCGTGGCACGCCCATCGACCCAGCCACTGGCCAGGGTCGAAACATAACCGGGAATACGAAACACGCCGTGGCTATGGGCGCCGTCGCGCTGGGCACTGGTGCAGTTGTGGGCAAGCACGGTGGCTACCGCTTCGCTGCAGCCGTGGCGCTGGAAGATTGCTTGCAGCAGCCGCTGCAGTTCGGCGAAAGGCACACGCACGAGCGGGCTGGTGGAAGGTGCGGACATCTGTAGCTCCTTTTTTGGAATTGGAATGGCAACAGCGTGTGCAACGACAAAAACTTTCCGATAAGTGACAGCTATCTGTCAATTGTTGACGCCATGACAGAAAACAGCCATTTTCTACTCCACGCCTCCCCCCGGAGGCACAGAGGGAGCAGCCTGCATGAGTCAACCGATCAAGCAACGCCTGGAAAACAGCCTGCAAGGGGCCGCCGCCTCAGGCCGCAAGATCGCCAGCTACATGCTCGCCAACCTGCACGAACTGCCGTTCCAGACCTCGGCCAGCATTGCTGCCAAGCTGGGTGTCAGCGAGTCCAGCGTCGGTCGCTTCTGCCGCTCCCTCGGTTATGCCCATCTCAAGGCGCTCAAGCAAGACCTGCAGAGTGACCTGGGCGACGGGCCATGGCTGATGGGTGATCGCCTGCAAGAATATCGCCAGAACGAGGACGTCAGCGACAACGCCGGCAGCCTGGAGCTGGAAATGGCAGCCCTGGTGCGTGTCCACGAATACCGCCAGAGCGGCGCCTGGCACGCCGTGGCAAAGCGCCTGGCGGAAAAGCCGCGGGTGTGCATCGCCGGCTTCCAGACCGAGCGCGGCATCGCCATGTGCATGAGCCACCTGCTGCAATACCTGCGCGAGGGCGTGCAACTGGTCGATGGCAGCGCCGGGCACTTCGGCGACGTGCTGCTCGGCCGCAGCGAGGACACCACCCTGGTGGTGTTCGAAGCCCGCCGCTATTCACGCCATGCCCTGCAGCTGTGCCAGAAGGCACGTGCCGCCGGCATCCCGGTCACGCTGGTGACCGACACCTTCTGCGACTGGGCCGATGCCCATGCCGACGAAGTGTTCCGCATCCCCACCGAATTCAATCTGTTCTGGGAATCCACCGCGACCATGCTGTCGTGGGTGCACCTGATGGTCAACGAGGTCTGCAAGAAGCTCGGGCCTGATGTTGAAAAACGCTTGGAAGCGACTGCCGCTCTACATAACGAGTTCGTCGGCTACACCTCGTGGCCCGCGGGCAAACAACAATAGCAAGAGTGCAAGAGGTGCGAGATGAACAAGACCATGGCCATGCTGGGTGCGTGCGCTTTGCTGCTGGCAGGCAATGCCAGTGCCGAAACCCTGCGCTTCGCCACCGAAGGTGCCTACCCGCCCTTCAACTATGTCGATGCCGATAACCAGCTGCACGGCTTCGACATCGATATCACCCATGCCCTGTGCGAACAGATGAAGGTCGAATGCACCCTGGTCGCCCAGGACTGGGAAGGCATCATCCCGGCGCTGATGGCGCGCAAGTACGATGCCGTGGTGGCGTCGATGATCGACACCGAGGAGCGGCGCAAGAAGATCGCCTTCACCGATCACTACTACCGCACTCCGCTGACCGTCGCCGTGGCCAAGGACAGCAAGATCAGCGACGCCCAGACCCGCTTCGACGGCTATACCGTTGGCGCCCAGTCGTCCTCGACCCAGGCCATCTATGCCGAAGACGTGTACGCCAAGGCCGGCGCCGACGTGAAGCTGTATCCGACCATGGACGAGGCCAACGCCGACCTCGCCGCCGGCCGCCTGGACGGGGTGATCGCCGACAAGTTCCCGCTGCACGAGTGGATGAACAAGAACGGCGGTGACTGCTGCAAGATCCTCGGCGATGTAGCCGACACCAAGGCCGACGCCGCCATTGCCGTGCGCAAGGACGACGACGCCCTGCGCCAGCGGCTGAACACCGCACTGGCCGCGATCGTCGCCAACGGCACCTACCAGAAGATCGCCAGCAAGTACTTTGCCTTCGATATCTACAACTGATCTTCGGAAAACTGCGCAATTTTTGCAGGAGCGCCTGTGGGAGCGGTTTGTGGGAGCGGCCTGTGGGAGCGGCCTGTGGGAGCGGCCTGTGGGAGCGGCCTGTGGGAGCGGCCTGTGGGAGCGGCCTGTGGGAGCGGCCTTGCGTCGCGAAAGGGCTGCGTAGCGGCCCCAGGATTTACGCAGCAGCACAGATAGCCGGGGCCGCGTTGCGGCCCATTCGCGACGCAAGGCCGCTCCCACACAAAGCACACAAAGCACACACAAAGCACTCTCAGAGACCGCATTACCCGACAAGGGGTTCGTCATGCTCGATCAATTGTCCTTGCTGTCCTTCGCCAGCGGAGGCTGGGGCCAGGCGTTGCTGGCCGGCGCGCTGGTTACCGTTTCCCTGGCCCTGGCCTGCCTGCCCATCGGCCTGCCACTGGGCCTGGCGGTCGCCCTGGCGGCACGCTCGCGCAAGCGCTTGCCACGCGCCTGGGCTACCACGTTCTCCACCGTGTTCCGCGGCCTGCCCGAGCTGCTGACCTTGCTGATCATCTATTACGGCTGCCAGATCGCCGCGCAGAAGCTGCTGGCGGCGATGGGTTATGAAGGCGAATTCCTGATCAATACCTTCCTGGCCGCGATGATCGCCTTCAGCCTGGTCTTCGCGGCGTTCTCCAGCGAAATCTGGCTGGCAGCGTTCAAGACCCTGCCCAAAGGGCAACTGGAGGCCTGCTCGGCCCTGGGCCTGAGCAAGCGCACCGGGTTCTTCAAGGTGGTGCTGCCGCAACTGACCCGCATCGCCCTGCCAGGGCTGTCGAACAACTGGCTGTCACTGCTCAAGGACACCTCGCTGGTGTCGACCATCTCGCTGGTCGACCTGATGCGCCAGACCAACCTGGCGGTCAGCGTGACCAAGGAGCCGATGTTCTTCTATGGCGTCGCCTGCCTCGGTTACCTGCTGTTTTCGGCTGCCTCGGGACGGGTGTTCGCCTATATCGAGCGCCGTAGCAACCGCCACCTGCAAGGAGCACGCGCATGAGTGCCGAACAACTGCTGGGCCTGGTGCTCGACCCGGACCTGCTGGACCGCTACGGCCCGCGCTTCGTCGATGGCCTGCTGGTGACTGCCAAGCTGGTGGCGATCTCCTTCAGCCTGGGCGCCGTGCTTGGTCTGCTGCTGGCCCTGGCGCGCCTGTCGCGCCATCAGCTGCTGCAGCGCATGGCGGCTGGCTACATCTACTTCTTCCGCGGCTCGCCACTGCTGGCACAGCTGTTTCTGCTGTATTACGGCCTGGGTTCGCTCAAGGGCTTCTGGCAGGACGTCGGCCTCTGGTGGTTCTTCCGGGAAGCCTGGTTCTGCACCTTGCTGGCGTTCACCCTGAACACCGCCGCCTACCAGGCCGAGATCTTCCGCGGCAGCCTGATGGCCGTCGCGCCGGGCCAGTACGAAGCGGCACGCGCGCTGAACCTGAAGCGCTCGACCACCTTCTTCAAGGTGATCCTGCCGCAATCGTTGCTGGTGGCCATCGGCCCGCTGGGCAACGAGCTGATCCTGATGATCAAGGCCAGCGCCATCGCGTCCCTGGTGACCATCTATGACCTGATGGGCGTGACCAAACTGGCGTTCTCGCGCAGTTTCGACTTCCAGATCTACCTGTGGGCCGCGGTGCTCTACCTGCTGATCGTCGAACTGGTACGGCGCTTGCTCAAACACCTGGAAGCCCGCCTGGGCCGCCACCTGAACTGACCGAAGGATACATCCATGCATTGCCAGACCCTTGTTCTTGGCGCCGGCATCGTCGGCGTCAGCACCGCATTGCACCTGCAGGCTCGCGGGCGCCAGGTGATCCTGATCGACCGTGACGACCCTGGTAGCGGCACCAGCCATGGCAACGCCGGGCTGATCGAGCGCTCAAGCGTGATCCCCTATGCCTTCCCCCGGCAGTTTGGTGCCTTGCTGCGCTATGGCCTGAACCGCCAGCCAGATGTGCGCTACAGCCTGCTGCACCTGCCCAAGGCGGCACCGTGGCTGCTGCGCTATTGGCGACAGTCGGCGCCCGGGCGCCTGGCCGGGGCGGCGGCCGACATGCTGCCGCTGGTGCAACGCAGCGTCGAGGAACACGATGCGCTGATCCAGGCGGCCGGCCTTGAAGGGCTGATCCAGGCCAAGGGCTGGATCGAGGTGTATCGCGACCCGGCGCTGTTCGAACAGGCCAAGGCCGAGCTCAAGGGCCTCGCCCGCTATGGCCTGCAATACGAAATCCTCGAACGCGGCCAACTGCAGGCACGCGAGCATCAGCTCGACAGTGCCGTGGTCGGCGGCATCCACTGGCTCGACCCGAAGACCGTCAACAACCCGGGCGCCCTTACCCGTGGCTATGCCGCCCTGTTCGTGCAGCGTGGCGGGCAGTTCCTGCATGGCGATGCGCGCAGCCTGCGCCAGGCGGGCAGCCAGTGGCAGGTCGACAGCCAGCGCGGGCCGATTACCGCCGACGAGGTGGTGGCCTGCCTGGGCCCGCAGTCGGGCGAGCTTTACGAGCGCTTGGGCTACCGGATTCCGCTGGGCATCAAGCGCGGTTACCACATGCACTACGCCACCCGCGACGGCGCGCAGCTGCAGCATTCGATCTGCGACACCCAGGGCGGCTATGTACTGGCCCCCATGGCCCGCGGCGTGCGCCTGACCACCGGTATCGAGTTTGCCGCCAGCGACGCGCCGGGCAACGAAATCCAGCTCAAGCGTTGCGAGGCCCTGGCCCGCAAGCTGTTCCCGGCCCTTGGCGAGCGCCTCGATGACAAACCTTGGCTCGGCCGCCGGCCGTGCCTGCCCGACATGCGCCCGGTGATCGGCCCGGCGCCCCGGCACAAAGGCCTGTGGTTCAACTTCGGCCACGCCCACCACGGCCTCACCCTCGGCCCGGTCAGCGGCCGCCTGGTGGCCGAGCTGCTTACCGGCGAACACCCCTTCACCGACCCTGCGCCCTACAGCGCGGCACGTTTCGACTGACACCCAGCGGGAGAACAACAACATGACCGCCCCCATGAGCGTTGCCAGCCTTGCCCCCGAACCCGACCCACGCCCGGAGCTGATCCGCATCGAGGGCCTGAACAAGCACTATGGCGCCTTCCATGTGCTGCGCGACATCGATCTGCAGGTGCGCGAAGGCGAGCGCATTGTGTTGTGTGGCCCGTCCGGCTCGGGCAAGTCGACGCTGATCCGTTGCATCAACCGCCTGGAGATCGCCCAGCAAGGCAGCATCCAGGTCGCTGGCACCGACCTGGCGGCCAACACGCGCCAGGCGGCCCAGGTACGCAGCGAGATCGGCATGGTGTTCCAGCACTTCAACCTGTTCCCGCACATGAGCGTGCTCGACAACTGCCTACTGGCGCCCACCAGCGTACGCGGCCTGTCGCGCAAGGACGCCGAGGAACGGGCGCGCATGTACCTGAGCAAGGTCGGCATCGAGAGCCAGGCGCACAAGTACCCCAGCCAGTTGTCCGGCGGCCAGCAGCAACGCGTGGCGATTGCCCGGGCGCTGTGCATGAAGCCGCGGATCATGTTGTTCGATGAGCCGACCTCGGCACTCGACCCAGAGATGGTTGCCGAGGTGCTGGACGTGCTGGTGCAGCTGGCCGGCACCGGCATGACCATGCTCTGCGTCACCCATGAAATGGGCTTTGCCCGCCAGGTGGCGGAACGGGTGTTGTTCCTCGAGGGCGGGCAGATCATCGAGGATAGCCCGCCCGAGGTATTCTTCAGCCAGCCGCGCACCGCGCGGGCCAAGGCCTTCCTCGCGCAGATACTGCACTGAGCCGCCGATCATTGCAGCGCTGCAATGATCCAACTGCGTCGTTAAATATAATTGACCTTACCCCCTGCCAAACCCTTGCCGGCTCAGGCTCGCAAGGGTTCAGCCCCCGTATTTCGGCGCCTTAACCGCTTTTTGCTCGTTTGACATATCGAACGGCTCTGGCAAGCTATCTACAAGCCCCGACCGGAATCGTCCACTGACGAGCCGGCAGTGCTCGGGACTTCAGGTAGCACATCTAGGCCAAGGGCCGTGCACCTGCACAACAACGACAGGCAGAGCCCTGTCATAAGGTGACATATGTCCAACAGCAACATTGGCAACAAGCAACCTTCCCTGCGCAAACCCGTCGTCCTGATGACCATGGGCAGCCAAGAGCGCAAAGGCCATGACTATCAGGTCATGACCCACAAATACATCACTCCGCTGGTCGACTTCGCCGATTGCGTCCCGGTACTGGTGCCCACCTGCTGTGGCATCGAAGACCTCGAGACCTATCTGGACATGGCCGACGGCGTGTACCTGACCGGTGCTGGCAGCAACATCGAGCCAAGCCTGTACGGCCAGGAAAACCAGACCCCGGGCAAAGGCCAGGACGTCAACCGCGACCTGTTCGACATCCCGCTGGTCAAGGCAGCGCTCAAGCGCGGCCTGCCAATCTTCGGCATCTGCCGTGGCATGCAGGAAATCAACGTTGCCCTGGGTGGCGACATCTACCAGAAGGTCTACGCCGAACCTGGCTTCAACGACCACCGGGAAAACCCGGAAGATCCGGTCGATGTGCAGTACGCCCAGGTGCATGGTGTGAAGATCAAGCCGGGCAGCTGGCTGCGTGAAACCCTGGGCACCGACGAGATCCGCGTGAACTCGCTGCACGGCCAGGGCCTGCGCAAACTGGGCGCCGGCATCGAGCCGATCGCCCACGCCGAAGACGGCCTGGTCGAGGCTATCCACGCCCCGAGCATCTCGCCGTTCCTGTTTGCCGTGCAGTGGCACCCGGAATGGCAAGCGGCGAAGAACCCTGATTCGATCAAGATCTTCCAGGCCTTCGGCGATGCCTGCCGCGCACAAGTGCGCAAAAGCCAGATCAAGCGCCAACAGGCCGCCTGATAGCCGGTTTCAGCTTCGTTAGCTTTGATCGCGGGGCGGCGCAAGGTCGCCCCCGCTTCCCCGGTCACCCTCTGCTGGTCCCAGAACACTTCCCGTGGAAGCGGGCGGCGGGCTTGTGCCTGTCTCCGCGATCGTTTTTTTCCTTCCCTTCATAAGAGATACGATGACTGCTTTGTGGTTGTCGTAGGATCTTCTGCGCCTGGGAGATCGAGCGCCGCCCGCGCGGCGCATCGCGGATGAATCCGCTCCTACATTTGTTGCAACGTGCCGTACCTGTTACGCCATGGTCGCCTGCCTTGGCGCATGTCTTAAGCCCTACAAACAGGGCAGACAGCGGTGCCCCCACAGGAGTGATTGGCCCGAAACAGATGTAGGAGCGGATTTATCCGCGATGCGCCGCGCGGGCGGCGCTCGATAGGCGCACCCACACACATTCCGAACCGAACCCCATGGCATCCCCGCAAAATTTTCTGCAAAGGGGACTAGTCATCGTACAAGTTGTACGATAACTTACCTCCAACGCAGAACAACACCTTCACCCCAAGCGCCACAGGATGCCAACAACAATGAATCCACAAGAACTGAAATCCATCCTCTCCCACGGCCTGCTGTCTTTCCCGGTCACCGACTTCAATGCCCAGGGCGACTTCAACCAGGCTGGCTACATCAAGCGCCTGGAGTGGCTGGCCCCGTACGGCGCCAGCGCCCTGTTCGCCGCCGGCGGCACCGGTGAGTTCTTCTCCCTGGCCGCCAGCGAGTACAGCCAGGTGATCAAGACCGCTGTCGACACCTGCGCCAAGTCGGTGCCAATCCTCGCCGGCGTCGGTGGTTCCACCCGCCAGGCCATCGAATACGCGCAAGAAGCCGAGCGCCTGGGGGCCAAGGGCCTGTTGCTGCTGCCGCACTACCTCACCGAAGCCAGCCAGGACGGCGTCGCCGCCCACGTCGAAGCGGTGTGCAAATCGGTCAACATCGGTGTGGTGGTGTACAACCGCAACGTCTGCCGCCTGAACGCCAACCTGCTGGAGCAGCTGGCCGAGCGCTGCCCGAACCTGATCGGTTACAAGGACGGCCTGGGTGACATCGAGCTGATGGTGTCGATCCGTCGCCGCCTGGGTGACCGTTTCAGCTACCTGGGTGGCCTGCCGACCGCCGAGGTGTATGCTGCGGCTTACAAGGCACTGGGTGTGCCGGTCTACTCGTCGGCGGTGTTCAACTTCATTCCGAAAACCGCGATGGACTTCTACCACGCCATCGCCCGTGACGATCACGCCACCGTGGCCAAACTGATCGACGATTTCTTCCTGCCGTACCTGGACATCCGCAACCGCAAGGCCGGCTACGCCGTGAGCATCGTCAAGGCCGGTGCCAAGATCGCCGGTTACGACGCAGGCCCGGTGCGCACCCCGCTGACCGACCTGACCGCTGAAGAGTACGAAATGCTCGCAGCGCTGATGGACAAGATGGGTCCGCAATAAGCGCACCCCGCGGCCTGCCATTGCCGCATCCGGAGTGGGCCCGCCCCGCTCCGGCTACAACTCGTGAGCCCGCACAAAAATAACTAGTGGGAGTATTACCAGCATGCAAGCGACTAAAAAGACGCATGTGCGCTACCTGATCCTGTTCATGCTGTTTCTGGTGACCACGATCAACTACGCAGACCGAGCAACCATCGCCATCGCAGGCTCCAGCCTGCAGAAAGACCTCGGCATCGACGCCGTCACCCTTGGTTATATTTTCTCCGCCTTTGGATGGGCTTACGTGGCCGGGCAAATCCCCGGTGGCTGGCTGCTGGACCGCTTCGGTTCGAAGAATGTCTACGCCTTCAGTATCTTCACCTGGTCGCTGTTCACCCTGCTGCAGGGCTTTGTCGGCGGCCTGCCGGTGGCCTGGGCGGTAGTGACACTGTTCACCCTGCGCTTTCTCGTCGGCTTCGCCGAAGCCCCGTCGTTCCCGGGCAACGCCCGTATCGTCGCGGCCTGGTTCCCGACCCAGGAACGCGGTACTGCTTCGGCGATCTTCAACTCGGCGCAGTACTTCGCCACCGCACTGTTCGCCCCGATCATGGGCTGGATCGTGTTCAGCTTCGGCTGGGAGCACGTGTTCGTGGTCATGGGCGCGCTGGGCATCGTGTTCTCCATGGTGTGGCTGAAGACCATCCACAACCCGCGCCAGCACCCACGCATCAGCAAAAGTGAACTCGAACATATCGAGCAGAACGGCGGCCTGGTCGACATGGACCAGAAGCGTGGCAACGACGGCCCGAAATGGGGCTACATCAAGCAACTGCTGACCAGCCGCATGCTGCTGGGCGTGTACCTGGGCCAGTACTGCATCAACGCGATCACCTACTTCTTCCTCACTTGGTTCCCGGTGTACCTGGTGCAGGAACGTGGCATGACCATCCTCAAGGCCGGTTTCATCGCCTCGCTGCCAGCAGTGTGCGGCTTCATTGGTGGCGTACTCGGTGGGGTGATCTCGGACTGGCTGCTGCGCCGCGGCAACTCGCTGACCTTCTCGCGCAAGCTGCCGATCGTCTGCGGCCTGTTGCTGTCGACCACCATGGTGTTCTGCAACTACGTAGACGCCGAGTGGATGGTGGTCGGTTTCATGACCCTGGCGTTCTTCGGCAAGGGCATCGGTGCACTAGGCTGGGCCGTGGTGGCAGACACCTCGCCCAAGCAGATCGCCGGGCTGTCCGGGGGCCTGTTCAACACCTTCGGCAACATCGCGTCGATCACCACGCCGATCGTCATCGGTTACATCATCAGCGCCACCGGCTCGTTCAAGTGGGCCCTGGTGTATGTGGGCGCCAACGCCCTGGTAGCGGTGTTCAGCTACCTGGTGATCGTCGGCCCGATCAAGCGTATCGAACTGCGCGACGATGCCCCAAAGCCACAGCCTGAGCCAGCCGCCAATGGCGAACTGGCCAGCTCGCGGCACTGAGTGAAGTGAACACGCCCGCGCCGGCCAGCCTGCGCGGGCGGATGTACAAAAGCCTGAGAACCTGACAAGTAGGGCCCAAACATGCAGTTGATCGAACATTCCGACTCGCCCCGCTACGTCCGCCTGCACGACGACGATAACGTCGTGGTGGTGGTCAACGACGGCGGCCTGGGCGAAGGCGCCCGCTTCGCCGATGGCCTGACCCTGGTCGAAGGCGTGCCACAGAGCCACAAGGTTGCCACCGTGCTGATCGCCAAGGGCGAGCCGGTGCGCCGCTACGGGCAGATCATCGGTTATGCGCTGGAAGACTTGCGCCAGGGCAGCTGGGTGCAGGAAAGCCAGCTGGCCATGCCTGCCGCCCCGGAGCTGGACAGCCTGCCGCGCTGCGACGCAGTACCGGATGCCCTGCCAGCGCTGGACGGCTTCACTTTCGAAGGCTACCGCAACGCCGACGGCACTGTCGGCACCCGCAACATCCTTGGCATCACCACCACCGTGCAATGCGTGACCGGCGTGCTGGAGCACGCGGTCAAGCGTATCCGCAGCGAACTGCTGCCCAAATACCCCAACGTCGATGACGTGGTCGCCCTCACCCACAGCTACGGCTGTGGCGTGGCGATCAACGCCCGCGACGCCTATATCCCGATCCGCACCGTGCGCAACCTGGCGCGCAACCCCAACCTGGGCGGCGAAGCGCTGGTGATCAGCCTGGGCTGCGAAAAGCTCCAGGCCGGCCAGGTGATGCACGACAACGACCCGTCGGTGGACCTCAGCGAACCGTGGTTGTATCGCCTGCAGGACGCCAGCCTCGGCTTCGGCGAAATGATCGAGCAGATCATGGGCCTGGCCGAAACCCGACTGAAGAAGCTCGACCAGCGCCGCCGCGAAACAGTGCCCGCCAGCGAACTGATCCTCGGCATGCAGTGCGGCGGCAGTGACGCGTTCTCTGGCATCACCGCCAACCCGGCGCTGGGCTTTGCTGCCGACCTGCTGGTACGTGCCGGCGCCACCGTGCTGTTCTCGGAGGTGACCGAAGTGCGCGACGCCATCTACATGCTCACCTCGCGCGCCGAGAACCAGGAAGTCGCCGATGCCTTGGTGCGCGAAATGGACTGGTACGACCGTTACCTGCAGCAAGGCGCGGCAGACCGCAGCGCCAACACCACGCCGGGCAACAAGAAAGGCGGCCTGTCGAACATTGTCGAGAAGTCCCTCGGCTCGATCGTCAAATCCGGCAGCGGCGCCATCCAGGGCGTACTCGGCCCGGGCGAGCGGGTCAACCGCAAGGGCCTGATCTTCTGCGCAACCCCAGCCAGCGACTTCGTCTGCGGCACCCTGCAACTGGCCGCCGGCATGAACCTGCATGTGTTCACCACCGGCCGCGGCACGCCGTATGGCCTGGCCATGGCCCCGGTGGTCAAGGTCTGCACCCGTACCGAGCTGGCCCAACGCTGGCCAGACCTGATCGACATTGACGCCGGGCGCATCGCCAGCGGCCGCTCGACCATCGAAGAGCTGGGCTGGGAGCTGTTCCAGTACTACCTGGACGTGGCCAGTGGCCGCAAGCAGACCTGGGCCGAACAGCACCGCCTGCACAACGACATCACCCTATTCAACCCGGCACCGATTACCTGATGAGTCGGGCTGGCTCGCTACCCCATGTGTCGCGGTCCCTGTGGGAGCGGGTTTACCCGCGAAGCAGGCGACTCGGTGGATGGCACCGGCTTCACCGGTGTTTGCGGGTAAACCCGCTCCCACAGGGGCCAGTCACGCCTGCCTGAATAGTCTTCTTCCTTCAGCTACTTCTACAGGAGCACCCCATGCCTGAGATCCTCGGCCACAACTTCATCGCCGGCCAGCGCAGCGCTGCTGGCCCGCAACGCCTGCAGAGCCTGGACGCCACCACCGGCGAGGCCCTGCCATACAGCTTCGCCCAGGCCACTGAAGGCGAAGTGGACCAGGCAGCCAAGGCTGCCGCCGCTGCATTTGTCGAGTTCCGCAATCTGAAGCCGGCCCGCCGCGCCGAGTTCCTCGACGCCATCGCTGCCGAACTGGACGAACTGGACGACGCCTTTGTCGCCATCGTCTGCCGCGAGACCGCCCTGCCTGCCGCCCGTATTCAGGGCGAGCGCGGCCGCACCAGCGGCCAGATGCGCCTGTTCGCCCAGGTGCTGCGCCGTGGCGATTTCCTCGGTGCGCGCATCGACCTCGCCCTGCCCGAGCGCCAGCCGCTGCCGCGCGTGGACCTGCGCCAGATGCGCATCGGCGTTGGCCCGGTGGCCGTGTTCGGTGCCAGCAACTTCCCGCTGGCCTTCTCCACCGCCGGTGGTGACACCGCCGCCGCCCTGGCCGCCGGTTGCCCGGTGGTGTTCAAGGCACACAGCGGCCACATGGCCACCGCCGACCTGGTGGGCTGCGCCATCCAGCGCGCCGCCGAACGCACCGGCATGCCCAAGGGCGTGTTCAACATGGTGTTCGGTGCTGGCGTCGGCGAACCGCTGGTCAAGCACCCGGCCATCCAGGCCGTTGGCTTCACCGGTTCGCTCAAAGGCGGTGACGCCCTGTGCCGCATGGCCGCCGAGCGCCCGCAGCCGATCCCGGTATTCGCCGAGATGTCCAGCATCAACCCGGTGATCATCCTGCCGGGTGCCCTGGCCAAGCGCGGCGAGGCCATCGCCCGCGAGCTGGCCGGCTCCGTGTGCATGGGGGCCGGGCAATTCTGCACCAACCCAGGGCTGGTCATCGGCCTACAGTCGGCACAATACAGCCAACTGCTCGCCGACCTCGGCCAGCACCTGGACCAGCAAGCCGGGCAAACCATGCTCAACGCTGGTGGCCTGCGCAGCTATGTCGGCGGCCTGGAGCACCTGCACGCCCACGCGGGTATCGAGCACCTGGCCGGCCAGGCTCAGCAAGGCAGCCAGGCCCGTGCCCAGTTGTTCAAGGCCGATGCCCGCCTGCTGGTGGAGGCCGACCCGCTGCTGCAGGAAGAAGTGTTCGGCCCGACCACCGTGGCGGTCGAGGTCAAGGACCAGGCGCAACTGCGTGACGCCCTGCTTGGCCTGCGTGGCCAGCTGACCGCCACGCTGATCGGCGAGCCGGAGGACTTCGAGGCCTACGCCTGGCTGGTGCCGCTGCTGGAAGAGAAAGTCGGCCGCATCCTGGTCAACGGCTACCCGACCGGGGTGGAGGTGTGCGACGCGATGGTTCACGGCGGGCCCTACCCGGCCACCTCCGATGCCCGCGGCACCTCGGTCGGCACCCTGGCCATCGACCGCTTCCTGCGCCCGGTGTGCTACCAGAACTACCCGCAGGCGCTACTGCCGGAGGCACTGCGTGACGGCAACCCGCTGGGGCTGCGTCGCCTGGTCAATGGGCAGTGGAGCGAAGGCGCGGTCTGAGTACGATAAAGGCCCTGCTTGCAGGGCCTTTGCCTGTCTCGAGGCATGCGTCGCCTGTGAGACCGAGCGCCGCCCGCGCGGCGCATCGCGGATAAATCCGCTCCTACATTTGTTGCAACGTGGCCATGTCTGTGAGGCCATCCTTGTCAGCCGGTTTGCAAGACTCAAGACATGCACCAAGGCAGGCGACAATGGCGTAACAGGTTCGGCACGTTGCAACAGATGTAGGAGCGGATTTATCCGCGATGCGCCGCGCGGGCGGCGCTCGATTTATGCCCCGCCGCATCAATCACGGCAAACACCCTCAGCCTCATACCCCCTGCGCTTCGGCCTCTTCATGGGCCTGGCGCAAGCGCTCGCGGCTGTTGCTCAGGTGCATGCGCATGGCCATCTTCGCGCCTTCGCTGTCGCGCCGGGCAATGGCTTCGTAGATCGCTTCATGCTCGTGCATCAGGCGGCTCATGTAATGCGCCTGGTCATCATGGGCCAACCGCGCCGAATTCAGGCGGGTACGCGGAATGATGCTGGTGCCCAGGTGGTTGATGATATCGGCGAAGTAGTGGTTGCCGCTGGCCTGGGCAATGCGCAGGTGGAACTGGAAATCCGCCGACACCGCGTCGGTGGCGTGCGCAGCACCCTCGTTGAGCTCGTCCAGTGCCGCGCGCATGCCGGCCAGCTCTTCGTCGCTGCGCCGTTGCGCCGCCAGGCCCGCCGACTCGATTTCCAGGGCGATGCGCAGCTCCAGCACCGCCAGCACCTCGCGCAAAGTCACCACGGTCGCCGGGTCGATGCGAAAGCCTCCGGTCGCCGGGGCATCCAGCACGAAGGTGCCGATGCCATGGCGCGTCTCGACCTGCCCGGCCGCCTGCAGCCGGGAGATCGCCTCACGCACCACGGTGCGGCTCACGCCCTCCTCGGCCATGATCTGCGATTCGGTCGGCAGCTTGTCGCCGCGCTTGAGCTGGCCACTGCGAATGCGCTCGGTCAGCACCGTGACCAGTTCCTGGGCCAGACTACGCGGTTTGCGCCGGGTCCTTGCCTGTACCTGCTGCTCTGTCATGCCCTGTATTTCACCTTGAAAGACAGCCGTCATGATAGCGCAAGCAGTTGTACGGTCACATATACCCGACGCGGTATTTCATTAAAGCACTGCGCCAGGTGCACGCCCCAGCACGCGTGCGTATTCATCGCGAGCATTTTGCTCGGTGAACTCGCCCGCCCACTTCGCGACCACCACCGTCGCCACGCTGTTGCCGATGGTGTTGCACGCGGCCATGGCCATGGACATGAAGCGGTACACGCCAAACAACAGTGCCAGGCCTTCGACCGGCAATACCCCGATGGCGGTAACCGTGGCCGCAAACACCACGAAACTGCCACCCGACACCGCCGCAGCGCCCTTGGAAGTCACCAGCATGATCGCCAGGATACCCAGTTGCTGCTCCCAGCCCAGCGGCACACCGTAGGCATTGGCGATGAACAGTACGCTCAGCGACATGTACAGGGACGTGCCATCGAGGTTGAAGGCATAGCCGGTCGGCAGCACCAGCCCCACGCTCTGCTTCGAGCAGCCGAACCGCTCGAGCTTCTGCAGCAGGCGTGGCAAGGCGCTTTCCGATGAAGCGGTGCCGAGCACGATGAAAATCTCGTCCTTGATGTACGCCAGGAAGCGCAAGAAGCTGAAGCCGGACAGCCGGCACACAGCCCCCAGCACCACGAACAGGAAAAACACCACCGCCACGTAGAACATCAGCACCAGGTTGGCCAGCGACATCAGCACCGCCGAGCCATTGCTGCCCACGGCGTAGGCTACCGAGCCGAAAGCGCCCAGCGGGGCGAACTTCATGATCAGGTTGATGAACTCGAAGAAGCATTCCGAGACGCGGTTCAGCCCGTCCTCGATCACTTGCCGGCGCTCATGCTTGAGGGCCAGCAAGGCGAAGCCGAACAAAACGGCGATCACCAGCACCTGCAGCAGCTGGCCACCGGCGAAGGCACCGACGAAGTTGTCGGGGAAGATGGCGTAGATGAAGTCCATGGTCGATGTCGGCGCGTGGCCCTTGGCGACCGCCGCCGTGGCGGCTGCCGAGGCGGCACTGCTGGCGTGGGCACCGTGCATGCCCGAGCCAATGCCGATCAGGTTGCCCCACAGCAGGCCGATGGCCAGGGCCAGGGTCGACAACACTTCGAAGTACACCAGCGCACGCCAGCCGACCTTGCCGACGCGCTTGATGTCGCCGGCCGACGCAATGCCATGGACCACGGTGAAGAACACCAGCGGTGCGACGGCGGTCTTGATCAGCTTGAGAAAAATATCCCCGAGGATCTTGAACTTGGCAGCGAGCTCGGGGGCGATGAAACCGAAGGCGATGCCCAGCAGCATCGCCGCGACGACCTGGAAGGTCAGGTCCTTGTACAGCGGTTTTTTCAGCGTGGAAGACATGGCTGTATTCTCATTGTTCTTGTAGAAAACGACGGGGCCCGCTGCCAGCACGGGCCCCGGTAGCAATCAGCGAGCGACCGCACCCGGGCGGGCCACCGCCAAGTCGACCATCTGCGGCGCCATGCCCAAGTAGTTGGTCGGGTCGCACAGGGCTTCAAGGGTGGCCAGGTCCAGGCGCGCAGTGGCCTCGCCTTGGGCCTGCAGGGCCTCGAGCAGGCTGATGCCCTGGTCGTTGGCCATACGGCAGGCGGCGTAGACCACGTCGTGCGCGACCTGGCGGCCAAGCGCCGGGGCCAGGCCCATCATCACCGCCTCGGCGACGATCAGGCCCTGGGTCATGTCGAGGTTCTTGCGCATGCGCTCGGTGCGCACGTCCAGGCCAGCCAGCATGAAGCGCGCCTGGCCCAGGGAGGCTGCGGTCAGGGCGAAGGCTTCGGGGATGGCGATCCACTCTGCCTGCCATGGGCCGGTGGAACGCTCGAAGTCCTGGATCATCGCGTCAAGCATCAACCCGGCCTGCTGGCGCACGCCCTTGGCGGCGGCATACATCAGCTCGCAGGAAATCGGGTTGCGCTTCTGCGGCATGGTGCTGCTGGCGCCACGGCCCTTGACGAACGGCTCATAGGCTTCGCCCAGCTCGCTGGTCATCATCATCATGATGTCCAGCGCCACCTTGCCCAGCGAGGCGGTGACCAGGCCGAGGAAGTTGAGGGTTTCGGCCAGGCCGTCACGGGCCACGTGCCAGGTCGCCTGCGGCACGCCCAGGCCCAGTTCGTCCATCAGCGCGGCCTGCACCTCCAGGCCCTTGTCGCCCAACGAGGCCAGGGTACCGGCGGCGCCGGCGAATTGCCCCACTTCCACCCGCGGGCGCAGCTCGACCAGGCGCTCGGCGTGGCGGTCGAACATGCTCAGCCAGACCGCGCACTTGTAGCCGAAGGTGATCGGCAGTGCGTGCTGCAGGTGGGTACGGCCGGCCATCGGCGTGTCGCGGTAACGCTGCGCCAGCTCCGCCAGCAGGCCGCGCACTGCCTGCACATCACGCTCGACGATGGCCAGCGCGGCACGCACCTGCAGGACCACGGCGGTATCCATGATGTCCTGGGTGGTGGCCCCCCAGTGCACGTAGCGGCCAGCCTCGCCACAGAGCTTGGACAGTTGTTCCACCAACGGCAGGATCGGGTAGCCGACGATCTCGGTCTCGTGCTGCATCAATGCCAGGTCCAGCGAGGCGTACCGCGACAGCTCGGCGATCTGTGCGGCCGCTTCGGTCGGGATCACCCCGCAGCGCGCCTCGGCCTTGGCCAGGGCAACTTCAACTTCGATATAGCGCTCGATCAGCGCCTGGTCAGAAAACACCGCGCGCATCTCGGCGGTGCCGAACATGTCACGAAACAGGGTGGAATCGAAAACGGTGGTGGACATGGGCAGGGATCCTGAAATGTTGTTATTGAGCGTACATATTTATTATGTCCGTACATAATTCTTGCCCCAGCACTGATACACTGTCAACCGGTGCATTTGACGGGACTGACCGAAGGCATGAACGAAACGCGATACGCCGTGGTGGCCAAGGGCTTGATGGAGGGCATCGCCAGCGGCCGTTACCCGGTGGGCAGCCTGCTGCCAACCGAATTCGAACTGTGCGATCTGTATGAGGTGAGCCGGCACACGGTGCGGGCGGCGATCAACCAGTTGCTCAACCAGGGGCTGGTGTCACGCCGCAAGCGGGTCGGCACCCGGGTCGAGGCCAGCAGCCCGCGGGGCGGCTATTCACAGTCGCTGGCGACGGTGGCGGACCTTGCGCACCTGGCAGAAACCCAGCAACGGGAGATCCAGGGCGTGCGCCACTTCGTCGCCGACCTGAGTGAAGCGGCGCGCCTGGGGCTGGTGCCGGGTGAGCATTACTTTTGCGTGTCGAGCATCCGCGTCGATCGCCAGCACAATGCCGCGCCTCTGTGCTGGACCGACGTCTACGCCCAGCGCGACTACGCCGAGGTCATCGAACTGGCCCGCGAGCACCCCGATCAGCTGATCGCAGCGTTGATCGAGCAGCACTATGGCCGGGCGATCGCAGTCGTCGACCAGCAGGTTCGGGCGGTGTTGCTGACGGCGGAGATGGCGCGTGAACTGAAGGCTGAGGCAGGCTCTCCGGGGCTGAAGATCATCCGCCATTACCGCGAAGAAAACGGCGACCTGATGGCGGTTTCCGAGACCGTGCACCCGGATGATCGCTTCACGCTGGTAACCCAGATGCGCCGGGACAAGGCGGCTGGCTGAACGTTTTCATTGTCTGTCCTGGCCAGTTCGCAGGTAAACCCGCTCCCACAGCGATTGCGCAAACCTTGTGGGAGCGGGTTTACCCACGAAGAGGCCGGGACAGGCCGCAACGATCGCGGTACTGTAAACGCTTGAACCGGCCATTCCACGGAAGGAAACCCGCTGATGAAACTTCTCGACCGCTGCCTGCTCACCTGCGGCCTGCTCATCCCGTTCTGGCTGTTGTTGGGAGTCTGGCTCACCGCCCGCGCCTACCCCGGCTACGACCACCTCCAGCAGGCCATGAGCCAGCTTGGCGCGGTCGGTGCGCCCACCCAGCACTGGTCGCCTCTGCTCAATAACTTCCCGCTCGCGGTGCTGTTCGCCTTGTTCGCCTGGGGCCTTGCGCGGCGTTGGCAGGGTTCAAAACTGGCGATAGCGAGTGCTGCATTGATACTGCTGCATGGCGTGGGCAGCCTGGGTACCGGCTGGTTTCCCTGCGACCAAGGCTGCACGCCTGCCCAACCTTCGCTTTCGCAACAGTTGCATAACCTGTCGGGGCTGCTGATGTTCCTCTCGTTGACACTAGCCAGCGCGCTTTGGGTGTGGCTCGGCAGGCGCCTGGCCGGTTCGCCGGGCTTGGGCTGGTTTTCGCTGGTGTGCCTGGTTGCTGCGCTGGTGACCGTCATGCTCATGGCCCAAGCCGCACAAAGCGGCCAGCTGTTCGGCCTGTACCAGAGGCTGAATTACGGCGTGTCGGTGGTATGGGTCGCCGGCTTGGCATTCAGCAGCCTGCGCCCCGCACTGGCAAATCGCATCTGCATCGCCACTACCTGATGGGAAAATGCTGGCCCCCAGGCATCTGAAGCCAAGGCAAACTCCTTTCATCTTCAGATGCTTAGGACAGCAACATGCGAACAATTCTAGCAACGATGGCCGGCTGCCTGCTGGCCACTGTCGCCTTCGGTGCCCAGGCCAAGGCGCTGAACCAGAACGATCGCAACGTCTGTGGCTGGGGTTCGCAAATCGCCGCAGAAGCCCAGCAAGCCAAACTTTCCGGGGTCACCCTGTACGCAACGCGCAAGAAGCTACAGGTGCGCCGCTTCCCCAAGCCATGGATGCGCATGACCGCCTTCGGCATCACCGAACAGACCTATAACAGCCGGTCCAGGTTGCAGCCAGCGGCGATCAAGCAAACGTACTACGAACAGTGCGTACAGCACGCAGTAGCAAAGCGATAACTAACTAAAATCAACAAGTTAGATCATAAAGCTGATCTAACTTGTTTAAGATTTCAGCTGAGGTAAACGGGCTCGCAACGCACCTCGGTCTTGACCGAATTGGCGATGAAGCATTCCTCGTGGGCGAGGTGGTGAAGGTGCTCAAGCTGCTCCGCCGTAGGCTGGCGCTCGCCGGAGAACTCGACCCGTGGGCGCAGGGTAACCACGGTCATGGCCATGCGCCCTGCCTCATTGCGTGCCATCACCCCCTCTGCGTCGTCGGCATAGTGCTCGACGCAAAAGCGCTGCTTGGCTGCCAGCGACAGGAACCACAGCATGTGGCAGCTGGAAAGCGCAGCGATGAAGACCTCTTCAGGGTCTACAGCGTTGGCATCAGACATCGGCAGTGGCACCACATGCGGCGATGACGACCCCGGCACTTCGATGCCACCGTCGAAGCGCCACAGGTGCCGGCGGCTGTATTGGTTGCCGAGAAAGTCCTGGCCTTCGCGAGCCCAGGCCACGTGTGCGGTGTATTGCGCCATGCCAACCTCTTCAGTCAATTGATCGGGTGACTTCAGCAGCCGTTGAGCGCCACCGGGCGGCGTTCGCCAGCGAAGAACAGCGGGCGCAGGCGCACACCGATCAGGTTGCCGGCGTAAGCCGCGACCAGCCACAGCCAGCCGTGCACGCTACCCGATGCGATACCGCTGAAGTAGGCGCCGATATTACAGCCATAGGCCAGGCGCGAACCGTAGCCCAGCAACAGGCCACCGATCACTGCGGCAATCAGCGAAGCCAGCGGGATCTTCAGGCTAGGCGCGAAGCGGCCAGCCAGGCCTGCCGCCAACAGGGCGCCGAGGACGATGCCGATATCCATCACCGTGGTGATGTCCTGCCAAAGCGGCGCAGCCAGTGCCTTGGCATTGGCCGGAGCCTGCCAGAACACCCAGCTGCCGACGTCCACACCGAAGCTGGACAGCGTCTTGGCACCCCACAGCGCAAAGGCCGAGGTGATACCCCAAGGGCGCCCGGCCAGGGCCAGAGTGGCGTAGTTCAGCAAAGCCAGGGCGATGGCGCCCCACAGCAGCGGCCACGGGCCACGCAGGAAACGGCGCAGGCCCTGGTGCTCGCTGGTCAACGGGGCTTCCAGGGCACCGTGGCGGCGCTTTTCCAGAACCACGGTCGCCCAGGCGATCAACGCGAATACACCCACGCTCACTGCCAGCGCCGGCCCAACACCCCAGGCCTGCACGATTGAAGTGGCAGGGAACGACGGCAACGCAAACCACCAGTCAGCATGGTGCGTGGCCGTGACCGAGCCGATGATGAAGAACAGCAAGGTCACCAGCATCCGCGCATTGCCGCCCCCCACGGTGAACAGCGTGCCCGAGGCACAGCCGCCGCCCAGTTGCATGCCGATGCCGAAGATGAAGGCACCGAACACCACCGACACGCCAGCCGGCGCAACCAGGCCGTTGACCGGGGTACCGAACAGGCTACCGGCCGACAGTGCCGGGAAAAACAACAGCACGGCCAGGGTCAGCATGACCATCTGCGCACGCAGGCCGGCGCCACGGCGTTCGTTGATGAATACACGCCAGGCCGAGGTGAAGCCGAAAGCGGCGTGATAAAGCGTCAGGCCCAGGGCAGCGCCGACCATCAGCAGCAGCACCTGCTTGAAGCCGGCGTTGAGATTGAGGAACCAGGCGCCGGCCAGCAGCAGGGCCAGGGCGATCAAGGGCGCACCGAGGCGGCGCGGTTCGGGTGTGGCGGTTGCGGAAAGACCCATTGGAGTACTCGGATTACAGTGAAACGGGCGGCGAGTATACCCTGCGAGTGCTTTGTGTTGCCTGCACTGGCGCCTCCGCGGGCAAGCCCGCTCCCACTGATACTGCATAGACCTTGAAGTCAGAGGTAGTCCTGTGGGAGCGGGCTTGCCCGCGAAGAGGCAGCCGCATCTGTTAGGCTGATAATCTTCTATCAAAGCCAGCCGAAGCATTCGCCCCATGGATGAACTGCGCAAGATCGACCTCAACCTGCTGCTGACCCTGCACGCCCTGCTCAGCGAAAAGCACGTGACCCGCGCCGCCCTGCGCCTGCACCGCAGCCAGCCCGCGGTCAGCCACGCGCTGGCCCAACTGCGGGCACACTTCGACGACCCGTTGCTGATTCGCCAACACGGCCAGATGGCCCTCACCGCCCGCGCCCAGTCCCTCGCCAAACCACTGCAGGACGCCCTTGGCAGCCTCAACGGCTTGCTGGCCGCGCCACAGTTCGAGCCTGCCCAAGCCCGGCGCCGCTTCCGCCTGTCGCTGTCGGACTACTCCTCGCGCATCATCCTGCCGCCACTGGTCCGCCACCTGCGCCAGGTGGCCCCCGGCGTCGACCTGGCCATCAGCCAGGCCAGCCGCGAAACCATGCTCGCCCAGTTGCTTGACGGCGAACTCGACCTGGCCCTGGGCATCTTCCCGGAACTGCCAGCCGACATCACCGTCCAGACGCTGTTCGAAGACACTTTCGTCAGCGTCGCCGATCGCCAGGTGCTGCCGGCCAAGGGTGGGCTCAGCCTGGATGACTGGCTGGCGCGGCCGCATGTGCTCATGGCCATGCACCCGGATGCCCATGACGAGATCGAGCGCGCCTTGGCCGCACAAGGCCAACGCCGCCACATCGCCCTGGCGCTGCCGCACTGGAGCGCTGCCGTCGACGTGCTCGCCGGTACCGACCTGATCCTCACCGTGGCCCAACGTGCGGTAAGCTCGATGCGCCAGCACCCATCATTGCGCCAGTTCACTCCGCCGCTGCCGATCCCCGCCCTGGCCTATCAGCAGGCCTGGCATGCACGAAAGGACAGCGACCCCGGCCACCGCTGGCTGCGTGAAGCGGTCCGGGCCTGCAGCCAGCCCGGTCATTGATCAGCGCTCGACACAGCCCGGCCTGACGCCGGGGTTGAACTCCAGCCGCCCTGGACCAGCAACACGCCGCCAAGGATCAACAGCACGCCGGCAACCCTGGCCATGTTCACCGGCTTGCTGGCAACCCCCATCAGCCCGAAGTGGTCGACGATCACCGAGGTCAGGATCTGCCCTGCCACCACCAGCACCAGGAAGCCCGCCGTGCCCAGCTTTGGGGTCAACGCAGCAGCGCCGGCCACATAAAGGGCGCCCAGCACGCCACCGATCCACAACCACCACGGGCCCTGCACCGCCTTGCTCAGGTCTGGCATGGGTACGCGCAGGATCAGCAACGCTGTGATGACCACCACCGAGCTGACCGTTAACGAGGTGAAGGCACCCCACAGCCAGTGCCCCAGGGCACGGCCGACGGCGGCGTTGCTGGCGGCCTGGTAAGGCAACACGAAACCCGCAAGCAGGGCCATCGCCACGGGCAAGCATGCAAGCAGGAGGGTCTTGTAGGACATGGATGCTCTCATCTGAAGACAGGATGAGCCCATGATGGTAAATCGACAGTGATTATGGAAATTGAAAAGGCGCACGCAGGGTATTCGTTACATGCATGCTGATGCGTTATCTGTTCCGGCCTTTTCGCGGCTAAAGCCGCTCCTACAAGGATCGTCGCTTACTTGTGGGAGCGGCTTTAGCCGCGAAGAGGCCAGCCCTGCTGGCCTATATCAGCGCCAGGTATCGACTCGTAGCACTTCGGTATAGATCGCATCGACGGTCTGGCCGACCTTGAGGTTCTTCATCCGCTTTTGCAGGTCAGGGTCTTCGACCTTGACCACCTGCAGCTTGCCTTCCGGCGGCAGCAGGCTGACTTCATGCTTCTTCAAGTCTATCTTCTTGATCTGCGAGGTTACCCGGACCTGGCGGAAGGCTTCACCACCGGGGTTGGGGTTGTCCTTGGTGGCACGGATTTCCCCGGATTCTTCGGTGGCCTTCGGCGCGCCACCCACGTCGCTGTTGAGCACATAGGCGATGGCCCGGGTGACGTAGATATCAACGTTGTCACCGACCTTCAGATTGGGCAGCGCCTTGGCCTTTTCCGTCAGTTGCAGGGTCACATCCTTGTCGTTCGGCCCCTTCACCGTGACTTGGCGGTTGGCCAGGTCGATGGCGGTGACCTGGGTTTTGACGTGGCTTTCAAATGCCTTGCTGCCAATCGGAATCTCGGCAGCCTGCACCGTGAAGGTGGCAGCAGACATCAAGGTGGCGAGGGCAACAGCGCGAGCGAGCGTGCAAATAGGGTTCATAGGCCTGCTTCCATGTGATCAAGACCGGGTTGTGGGTGACATGTTCATGCGCAAACAAGCATAGCCATAACCCGCCACTCTGCTGGCCAGCGCCCCGCCCGCGATGCCTTTCAACCCATTTGCGTCAAGGCCAGGCTTGTTTTGGCAAATATCAACCTGACTGTAAGGTGCTTTGCCTCGGCGCACGGTGCGTTGGCCCTGATCACCTTGGAAGGCAGCACGCTACCCTGTAGGAGCGGCCTCGCCGGGGCGCCGGACCGGTCGTAAAGGGCCGCGAAGCGGCCCCAGGATTTCAGCGCTGATGCAGAAACTGCTGGGGCCGCTGCGCAGCCCTTTACGACCGGTCCGGCGCCCCGGCGAGGCCGCTCCTACACTCAGTTACGCGTCACCCGCCAGACGGTGTTGGCCAGGTCGTCGGCGATGATCAACGCACCACGCGGGTCGACCGTCACCCCCACCGGCCGGCCTCGGGTCTTGCCATCCTCCCCGCGGAACCCCGTGGCAAAGTCGATCGGCTGACCGGCCGGCTTGCCCTCCTTGAACGGCACGAAGATCACCTTGTAGCCCACCGGATTCGGGCGATTCCAGCTACCGTGCTCGCCCACGAACACTCCGTCGGCAAAGCGTTCGCCCATGGCCGGGCTGGAGAAATCCACCCCCAGCGCGGCAACGTGCGAACCCAGGCTGTAATCGGGCTTGAGCGCGGCGGCCACCTTGCCCGGGTTCTGCGGCCTGACCCGCTCATCGACGTTCTGCCCCCAGTAACTGTAGGGCCAGCCATAGAATCCGCCCTCCCGTACCGAGGTGAGGTAGTCCGGCACCAGGTCCGGGCCCAGCTCGTCACGCTCGTTGACCACTGCCCACAGCTGCCCGCTGCCCGGTTGAATGGTCAACGCCGTCGGGTTGCGCAAGCCTGTGGCGTAAGGCCTGTGCGCGCCGGTCACGGCGTCGATCTGCCAGACCATGGCGCGGTCGATCTCAACCTCCATGCCGCGCTCGGTGATGTTGCTGTTCGAGCCGATGCCCACATACAGGTAGCGGCCATCAGGGCTGATGGTCAGCGCCTTGGTCCAGTGGTGGTTGATCTCGGCCGGCAAGTCGGTGACCTTGGTTGGCGGGCCGCCGGCCTTGGTCTGGCCGTCCTGGTAATCGAACCGCACAAGCGCATCCTGGTTGGCCACGTACAGCTTGCCGTCGGCAAAAGCCAGGCCGTAGGGCGCGTTGAGGCCCTCGGCGAACACCGTCTGCAGCTCGTACGCGCCATCACCATCGGCGTCGCGCAGCAGGGTCAGGCGGTTGCCGCCCTGGACCTGGGTATTGCCCTTGGCCTTGATCTGGCTGGCAATCACGTCCTTGGGCTTGAGCTTGGCAGCACTGCCACCCCGCCCTTCGGCGACCAGGATATCGCCATTAGGCAGCACCAGGCTCTGACGCGGGATCTTCAGGCCAGTGGCAATGGCAGTGATGCTGAAGCCCTCGGGCACGGTGGGTTTCTGCTCGCCCCACTGCGCCGGTTGCGCGATTTTCATGCTCGGCAGCAGGCCGCGCTCGGGAGCGGGCAATTTCGGGTCGGGGCCCAGGGCCTGTGTCGGCTCGCCGTCACCGCCACAGGCGGCCAGCAACAGTGCCACGCTCAACAGCGACCATCCATGCAACGGCTTCATGCCTCACCTCCCGAACGCAGATTGCTCATGCCCAGCCATGCGGCCACACAGGCCAGTACGCTGACGATCAGCGACAGCACCAGGCCCGCCGGCATCACCGCCCAGGCGTCCTTGGCATGCTCGAAGGCATTGATCAGCCCCAGCCCCCAGGTCACCAGCAACAGCAGGAAGTACAGGGTCGGCCGCCCGCCCTTGCGCGGGGCGCGGATCAGGTTGGCCAGGGCAAACAACAGCGCCAGGCCGCAGAACAGCAAGCCACCGGCAATCAGCCAGGCGGCGAAGTTGCTCCACTGGATCTGGTAGCTCTTGAAGTAGGCAATGTCGCTCAGCAACGCGCCGAGAAACAGCGGGACCGTGCCGGCCAGCAGTATCGCGTGCAGCGGGCTGGGCGTGCATCGGTAGAGGGTTTGCTCTGTAGCGGTCACGGCGCCTCCTTATCAGTCGGTGACCCGGGGCTGACAGACTGGCGCGGGGCCTGGTCCATCAGGCGTGCGCAGGGTGCGCTTAAGAAAGGATCACCTTGACGTTCGGATAGTTCACCGCTTGGCTTGATAGAAATATCCTGAAAGACTCTGCGCGTCAGAACGAGGGATACCATGAAAACTTGCAGCACACGACCTTATGCGTACTGGACCGCGCACGCCTTTCTGGCCATCAGCCTGGTGCTCAATGCCGGCTGTTCGAGCAAAAACAGCAAGGCGCGCCACTACGCCGCCGCGCCGGGCTCCAACTGTTACGCCAAGGCGCTGCCGAGCACAGGCGAAGGCGGCCTGGCCTGGGGCAACACCCTGGGCATTGCCAAGCAGAAGTCATTGAACAACTGCATCCGCTATGCCGGCCGCTCCGGTGGCACGCCAGACACGTGCCAGGTGGTGCTGGCCAAGTGCAAGAACTGACCGTTACGTCGGTTCTGCGCTGTCGAGCAGCGCGTCGAGAACGCTTTCGAGTTCGGCTAGCTCGATTTCCACCAGCGCCCCCGCTTGCGCGTAGCGCTGGTCACAGTCGATGACTACCTGCACGCTCCGGCGTGCCTGGTTTCCCGGATATTTGCGCAACGTCAGCTCGACCTTCCCTGCGCTGAGCCAGGTGTCGCTGTCGACCGACCAGCGATTGTCATCGAACGCCAAGAGGCAGGTCCCCTGCCTTGTATCGATGATCCGCGGCCGGTAGACCCAGTGCGTGTTACCTGCCTCCCAAGGGGTGAGCAGCAGCCGGTAGCGGTCATCTGCCGAGCGCGATTGAATCTCCATCTCGTCAGCGGGCACGCCGTTGGCGGCAACGTAGCGTTCGAACGCCTCGAACTGGGCACCGATGCGCCCCGCTCCCCGGTAGTAATCGACGTGCTTTCTGTACCCCGCAAATGCCGCAGACTCCGGGCCGTCGGCATGCAGCGAGACAATGGCGGCACACTGCACCAGCCAGTAGATTTCATCGGACAGTTCGTGGGCCTTGCTACTGCCCAGGTCGATCGCCTTTGACAGCAGCTCGCTGGCCAGTTGCTGGCCAAGCTCGCGCAACCCCGCCTCGTCCACCGACAGCCGTGCTTCAACAGCCTGAGCGACAAATGCCGTATAGCGCTGTTGCAGTGAATCGCCTGCCAGGCTCAGCACAGGGCACTGCGGCGGTGGCAGGTCGAGTGGTTCGGGCAAGCTGTTGCGCGGCAGGTGGGAAAGGTTGATCACCTGTGACTTCCTTGTGAGGTAATGGACGCCCGTCATGCTACCTCAAGCACCGCGAAGGGGGCGCAACGCGCCCCCGAGGGGCTGTCAGGCAAATTTGGCCCTGGCAGCATGCAGCTTCTTGTAGCTCTCGATCAGGCGCAGATGGCGGTCCAGCCCTTCGAGCTTCATGCTGGTCGGGGTCAGCCCGTAGAAGCGCACGCTGCCGTCCACCGAACCCAGCACCGCGTCCATCCGCGGGTTGCCGAACATGCGGCGGAAGTTGGCCTCGTAGTCGGCCATTTCCAGCTCTTCATCCAGCTGCACTTCCAGCACCACGTTCAACGCCTGGTAGAACAGGCCGCGCTCGACCGTGTTGTCGTTGAACTGCAGGAACGCCTCGACCAGCTCCTTGGCGTCCTCGAAGCGCTTGAGCGCCAGGCAGATCAGCAGTTTCAGCTCAAGAATGGTCAATTGGCCCCACACCGTGTTCTCGTCGAACTCGACGCCGATCAGGGTGGTGATGGTGGTGTAGTCATCCACCTCGCAGTTGTCCAGGCGCCGGCGCAGGGCGCGCAGGGCGCGGTCGTCGAGGCTGTGCAGGTTGAGGATGTCGGCACGGAAGCCCAGGGCGCGGTTGGTGTTGTCCCAGATCAGGTCCTCGACCGGGTAGATCTCGGAATAACCTGGCACCAGGATGCGGCAGGCGGTGGCGCCGAGGTTGTCGTACACGGCCATGTACACCTCTTTGCCGAGGTCTTCGAGTATGCCGAACAGGGTCGCGGCTTCCTGGGTATTGGAGTCCTCGCCATGGCCGGAGAAGTCCCACTCGACGAATTCGAAATCGGCCTTGGCGCTGAAGAAGCGCCACGACACCACACCGCTGGAGTCGATGAAGTGCTCGACGAAGTTGTTCGGCTCGGTCAGCGCATGGCTCTCGAAGGTCGGCTGCGGCAGGTCGTTGAGGCCCTCGAAGCTGCGCCCTTGCAGCAGCTCGGTGAGGCTGCGCTCCAGCGCCACCTCAAAGCTTGGGTGGGCGCCGAACGAGGCGAACACGCCACCGGTGCGCGGGTTCATCAAAGTCACGCACATCACCGGGAATTCACCGCCCAGCGAGGCGTCCTTGACCAGCACCGGGAAGCCCTGCTCTTCCAGGCCCTGGATGCCGGCGAGGATGGCCGGGTACTTGGCCAGCACCTCCTGCGGGACGTCCGGCAGGGCCAGCTCGCCTTCGAGGATTTCGCGCTTGACCGCGCGCTCGAAGATTTCCGACAGGCACTGCACCTGGGCTTCGGCCAAGGTGTTGCCGGCGCTCATGCCGTTGCTGAGGAACAGGTTTTCGATCAGGTTGGACGGGAAGTACACCACCTGTTCGTCGGACTGGCGCACGAACGGCAGCGAGCAGATGCCGCGCTCGGTGTTGCCCGAGTTGGTGTCGTACAGGTGCGAACCGCGCAGCTCACCGTCCGCGTTGTAGATTTCCAGGCAGTTCTCGTCGAGGATTTCCGCCGGCAGCGCGTCTTTCGGGCCCGGCTTGAACCACTGCTCGTTCGGGTAATGCACGAACGGCGCATTGGCGATGTCCTCGCCCCAGAACTGGTCGTTGTAGAAGAAGTTGCAGTTCAAGCGCTCGATGAACTCGCCCAGCGCCGAGGCCAGTGCGGCCTCCTTGGTCGAACCCTTGCCGTTGGTGAAGCACATCGGCGACTGCGCGTCGCGCACATGCAGCGACCAGACGTTGGGCACGATGTTGCGCCACGAGGCGATTTCGATCTTCATGCCCAGCCCGGCGAGGATGCCGGACATGTTGGCGATGGTCTGCTCCAGTGGCAGGTCCTTGCCGGGGATGTAGGTGGTGGTGTCGGCCACCGGCATCAGCAGGCCCTGGGCATCGGCGTCGAGGTTGTCGACTTCTTCGATGATGAACTCGGGGCCGGTCTGCACCACCTTTTTCACGGTGCAACGTTCGATAGAGCGCAGGATGCCCTGGCGGTCCTTCTCGGAAATGTCCTCGGGCAGCTCGACCTGGATCTTGAAGATCTGGTTGTAGCGGTTCTCGGGGTCGACGATGTTGTTCTGCGACAGGCGGATGTTTTCGGTGGGGATATCGCGGGTCTGGCAATACAGCTTGACGAAATACGCCGCGCACAGGGCCGACGAGGCCAGGAAATAGTCGAACGGGCCCGGGGCCGAGCCATCGCCTTTGTAGCGGATCGGCTGGTCGGCGATCACCGTGAAGTCGTCGAACTTGGCTTCAAGACGAAGGTTGTCGAGAAAATTGACCTTGATTTCCATGCGGGAAGTACCGTGATTTAAACGTGCAAAACGAAATTGGCCGGCATTATCCGGGTTTTCGCCCCGGAAGTCCTCTGCGTATCTCTGTGGGAGCGGGTTTACCCGCGAACACGGGCAAGGCCCGTGCCATCCACCGCGGCGCTTGCTTCGCGGGTAAACCCGCTCCCACAGGGACTGCGTCAGCAACGCTTGCGCATTTCAACGAATTGCTTGCCTGATTCTCTGAACCTGCGCCCACCATCAGACCAGTGGTCGTACCACTGTGCTAGCGTTTCTGGATTGGGGAACAACGTATTCCCCAGCAGACAGCAAACGCCATCAACCGATGATCAGCAGGTGAACCATGGAACTTCTTATCAACCAGAAGACCTATCAGGTCGATGCCGATGCCGACACACCCCTGCTGTGGGTGCTGCGTGACGACCTGGGCATGACCGGCACCAAATACGGTTGCGGCCTGGCCCAATGCGGCGCCTGCTCGGTGCTGGTGGACGGCAACGTCGTGCGTGCCTGTGTAACCCCCGTGGCCGGCGTGGTCGGGCGCGAGGTGACCACCATCGAAGCCGTCGAGGCCGACGCGGTAGGCAAACGCGTGGTGGCGGCCTGGGTCGAGCACCAGGTGGCGCAGTGCGGCTACTGCCAGTCCGGCCAGGTGATGGCGGCCACGGCGCTGCTCAAGCATACCCCCAAACCCAGCGATGAGCAGATCAGCGCGGCGATGGTAAACCTCTGCCGCTGCGGCACCTACAACGCCATTCATGCCGCGGTGCATGCACTCGCCCAAGGGGAGCAGGCCTGATGAACACGCCCGTCGATACCCCCGCAGAACTGCTCAGGCTGCAGCTGGGCGAAACCGTCAACCTGTCGCGTCGGCGCTTCCTGGCCGGCACCGCAGTGGGTGCACTGGTGCTGGGTTTCGGCCTGCCAATGGGCTCGGCCCGGGTGCAGGCAGCGGCGGCAGCCACGCCCGAGCGCGGCACCCAGGTGCCGGCGTTTCTGGAAATCCGCCCGGACGGCAAGGTGCGCCTGCTCAGCCCGTTCATGGAAGGCGGCCAAGGCCCGTTCACCGCCATGGCGCAGATCGTCGGTGAAGAACTGGACGTCGACCCGGCCAACTTCCTGGTCGACAGCGCACCGCCGGGTGAAGCCTATGTGGTGATGGAGAACGGCATGCGCATTACCGGCGGCAGCATGTCGGTGCGCATGAGCTACCCGACCATGCGCCGCCTGGGTGCACTGGCCCGGGCCATGCTGCTGCAGGCTGCTGCCGAGCAATGGAAGGTGCCGGTCAGCGAGCTGTCCACCGAGCCTGGCAAGGTCATTCACACTGCCTCTGGCCGTTCCCTGGCCTACGGCGAGCTGGCCGGCCGTGCCATGGACCTGCCCGTGCCGGACCCCGCCAGCGTCAAGCTGCGCGACCCCAGCCAGTTCCGCTGGATCGGCAAACCGGTGCGGCGCCTGGACGCCTACGACAAATCCACCGGCAAGGCCCAGTACTGCATCGACATCAAGGTCGACGGCATGCTCCATGCCGCCGTGCAACACGCGCCACGCCTGGGCATGACCGTGGGCAGCCTGCGCAACGAGGAGCAGGTCAAGGCCATGAAGGGCGTGCACTCGGTGCATCAGTTGCCGGGCGCCGTGGCCGTGGTCGCCGAACGCTGGTGGCACGCCAAACGCGCGGTCGAGGCAATTCAGGTGGACTGGCAAGAGCCGGGCGCCGACAGCAAGGTGCGGCCGATGCCAGCGGACTTTTCCAGCGATGGCTGGCGCGAGCACCTGGCCACCGTTGAAGGGCCGGCCCGCGACGAGGAAAACGAAGGCGATATTGCCGGCGCCCTGGCCAATGCCAAGACCAAGGTCGAGGCCAGCTACCACAACCAGTACCTCAACCATGCCCAGCTTGAGCCGCCGTCCGCCCTCGCCCGCTTCAACGCCGACGGTACCCTGGACGTCTGGCTGCCCAACCAGGCACCCGACATGTTCCGCGACGACATCGCCAAGCGCACCGGCCTGAATGCTGCACAGATCACCTTGCACTCGCCGCTGCTCGGTGGGTTCTTTGGCCGCCACTTCCTGTATGACTCCGCCAACCCTTACCCGCAAGCCATCGCCCTGGCCAAGGCGGTCGGCCGCCCGGTCAAGTTGATCTGGAGCCGCGAGGAAGAGTTCCTGCGCGACGTGTTGCGCCCGGTCGCCGTGGTCAAGTTCCGCGCCGGGCTGGATGCCGACGGGCTGCCGGTAGCCATCGAAGCGGTCAGCGCCACAGAAGGCCCGACCGAAGCCCTCGCCGGCAAGCAAGGCGACAAGATCGACCCCACTGCCCTTGAAGGGCTGTCGGGCAAGTCCTACGCCATCGCCAACAAACGCATCGCCCAGATCTACGTCAAAGGCCCGGCGATGCTTGGCTACTG
The DNA here is from genome assembly GCF_002025705.1 of Pseudomonas putida. NCBI lineage: Bacteria > Pseudomonadati > Pseudomonadota > Gammaproteobacteria > Pseudomonadales > Pseudomonadaceae > Pseudomonas > Pseudomonas putida. The sequence continues at coordinate 3,020,262 of NZ_CP018846.1, forward strand.
GCGCTCGGTGGGCAATTCGCTGAACGACTTCTTCTACGAGTCGTTCCTCGACGAACTGGCCGACAAGGGCGGCAAGGACCCTTACGAATTGCGCCTGCACCTGCTGCGCGACAATCAGCGCCTGACCAACCTGCTGCATGCGGTAGCCGAGTTGTCCGGCGGCTGGAAACGCGGGCCGTTCACGGCAGAAGACGGCAGCAAGCGCGCCCGTGGTATCGCCATGGCTTCACCGTTCGGCTCCGAGGCCGCGGCAATCGCCGAAGTGTCGATCGAGAACGGCCAGGTCAAGGTGCATGACATCTGGCAGGCGATCGACCCCGGCAGCATCGTCAACCCGGCGATCATCGAGCATCAGGTCAACGGTGCAGTGGCCCTGGGGCTGTCGCAGACGCTAGTGGAGGAAGCGGTATTTATCGACGGCAAGCCCCGTGCGCGCAATTACGACCTGTACCCGATCCTGCCGCCCTCGCGCATGGCCCGGGTGCATGTGCGCATTGTCGAGAGCGGCGCGAAGATGGGCGGTATCGGCGAGCCGCCGTTGCCAGCGGTGGCGCCTGCCGTGGCCAACGCCGTGGCGCAACTGACCGGCCAGCGGGTGCGTAGCCTGCCGCTGAGCCGCCACACCTTCAGCTGACCGGACAAGGACCGCCCCATGACCCACAGTCGTTTTGCCAGAGCCGCTGGCTGGCTGGCAGTGCCGTGCCTGGTCGCGGCCGGCCTGCTGGCCTGGTATGTGACCCGCGAGCCCGCCTCCCCCTTCACCGCGGCACAGCCCGCAAGCTTCGACCCCGCGCTGGTCAGCCGCGGCGAGTATGTTGCACGGCTGAGCGATTGCGTGGCCTGCCACAGCCTGCCCGACGGCAAGCCATTTGCCGGTGGCCTTGAAATGGCCACGCCACTGGGTGCGATACACGCCACCAACGTCACGCCTGACCGCCAGACCGGCATCGGCAATTACAGCCTGGCCGATTTCGACCGCGCCGTGCGCCATGGCGTCGCGCCGGGTGGCCGGCGGTTGTACCCGGCCATGCCCTACCCGTCGTACGCCAAACTCAGCGATGACGATGTGCTGGCGCTGTACGCTTTCTTCATGAAAGGCGTGCAGCCGGCACAGCAGGCGAACGTCCCCAGCGATATCCCCTGGCCGTTGAACCTGCGTTGGCCTATTGCCTTGTGGAACGGCCTGTTCGCCGCCGATGCGCCTTATGCCAGCAAAGCTGGCCAGGACGCACTGTGGAACCGCGGCGCCTACATCGTCCAGGGGCCCGGCCACTGCGGCAGCTGCCATACACCACGGGGGCTGGCGTTCAACGAGAAGGCCCTGGATGAAGCCGGTGCGCCGTTCCTCGCTGGCGCCCTGCTCGATGGCTGGTACGCACCCAGCCTGCGCAGCGACCACAACACCGGGCTCGGCCGCTGGAGCGAGGCCGAGATCGTGCAGTTCCTCAAGACCGGGCGCAATCAACATGCCGTGGTGTACGGGTCGATGACCGAGGCGTTCAACAACTCCACGCAGTTCATGAGCGATGACGACCTGGGCGCCATCGCCCGCTACCTCAAGTCACTGCCCGGTGACCCGCAGCGTGACGGTGCGCCCTGGCAATACCAGGCGGTTTCCGCGGCCACGCGCCTGGACAGCCCTGGTGCCCACACCTATGTCACACGCTGCGCCAGCTGCCATGGCCTGGACGGCAAGGGCCAGGCCGAGTGGATGCCACCGCTGGCCGGTGCAACCTCGGCACTGGCCCGGGAAAACGCCTCGGCAATCAACATCACCCTCAATGGCTCGCAGCGTATCGTCGCCGCGGGCATGCCGGATGCCTACCGCATGCCGGCGTTCCGCGAGCAGCTGTCGGACCAGGAGATCGCCGCAGTGCTGAGCTTCGTGCGCAGCACCTGGGGCAACGCCGGTGGAGCGGTGGATGCACAGGCGGTGGGCAAGTTGCGCGGGCACACCGACCCGGCCAGCAGCAGCCCGATCATCCTGCACATGCGCTGAGGAGGTACGGCCCATGGAAAGCATCGACCTGCTGGTCTTGCGCACCGCCCGTGACTGGCTGCTGGCCGGCGAACACGTATTGCTGGCCACCGTCGCCCGCACCTGGGGCTCCTCGCCACGGCCAGTGGGTTCGATGATGGCCCTGCGCGGCGATGGCCGGGTGGTCGGTAGCGTCTCCGGTGGCTGCATCGAGGATGACCTCATCCACCGCTACACCACCGCCTACCAGGGCGACGGCATGCCGGCGGGCCTGCCGCAGGTGGTGCAATACGGCGTCAGCGCCGAAGAAGCGCAACGCTTCGGCCTGCCGTGCGGCGGCACCCTCGAACTGGTCCTCGAGTTTGGCCCGGCACTGGCGAGCCTGGAGCAACTCCTGCCGTTGCTGGACAGCGGCAACCTGGTACGCCGCGAACTGGACCTGCAAAACGGCCAGGTTCAACTGACTACCAGCCGCGCGCCAGAGCAGTTCAGCTTCGATGGCCGACGCATGCTCAACACCCTGGGCCCCGGTTATCGCCTGTTGCTGATCGGGGCCGGGGTACTGGCCGAGTACCTGGCGACCATGGCGCTGTTCAACGGCTTCAAGGTGGCGGTCTGCGACCCGCGCCCCGAGTACATGGGCGGGTGGAATGTGGCTGGCGTGGAGAAGATCGTCGGTATGCCGGATGACGTGGTGCGCACGTTCGCCCCGGACCTGCGCAGCTGCATCGTCGGCCTCAGCCACGACCCCAAGCTGGACGACCTGGCCCTGCTCGAAGCCTTGCACAGCCCGGCGTTCTACATTGGCGTGATCGGTTCGCGGCGTAATAATCAGATGCGCCGTGAACGCCTGATCGAGCATTTCGGTGAAAGCGAAGCTTCGTTGCAGCGCCTGCACGGGCCAATTGGCATCTATATCGGCAGCAAGACCCCGGCGGAGATCGCCGTCAGCGTCATGGCCGAGATCCTCGCGACCAAGAACGGCGTCGCCTTGCCCGGCGAGGCCAATGTCAGTGCAGCCAAGCGGGCGCTGGAGGTTGATGGGTAGGCGGGCGGGTGTTCGCCTTCAGGTTTTGGTCGTCTGGGAGATCGAGCGCCGCCCGTGCGGCGCATCGCGGATAAATCCGCTCCTACATTTTGCAACGTGGCCATGCCTGTGAGGCCATGGTTGCCAGCCTTGTTTGCAAGGCTCAAGACATGCGCCAAGGCTGGCGACCATGGTGTAACAGGTTCGGCACGTTGCAACAAATGTAGGAGCGGATTTATCCGCGATGCGCCGCGCGGGCGGCGCTCGATCCGACCGGCGCTAAAAATCTCAAGACAAACACCTTCCAACCTACTCTCCCACCTGCTGCTGCTTCCAAAGCTCCAGATTCTTTTCCACCAATTGCTCCGGCACTGGCCCGGCAACCATCTCTTTCATTTTCTGCGCCAGCCTCTCGCGCAGCTCGGCTCGATTGCACTTCGACTGATGCGACAGCGCCAGGTACAACCCCTCGCTGGAAACCGGCGGATCGAGCACTTTCAATTGCCCCTCCCAACCCTGCGTGCGCACCAGGGCCATGCCCGGATACTGCTCATAGATCACATAGTCGTTGCGCTTGAGCAGCAGTTTCTCGAACGCCTGCCTGGCGCCGGGCACCGCTTCAAGCTGCAAGTTGGCCCTGGCATAGTCGTCGAACTGCTGGCCGTGGCTGTTGCTGACCAGCGTTCCACCCTTGTGGCCCTTGAGGTCCGCCCATTCACGATAAGCAAAAGCGTCGTCCTGGCGGACCCAGACCACGCTGCGGGTACGCAGGAACGGCGGGCTGATGAAATCCATCTGCTGCTGGCGCTCCTGAGTCATGAAGTACCCCGCCATCAGGTCGATGCGCCCGGTGCGTACCTCCTCCTGTGCCCTTGACCATGGCCCGCCGTACACCACCTTTACCTCCAGCCCAAGCGCCTTGCCCACTGCCTTGAGCAGGTCGGCATTGGCCCCGATCAGCTGCTCAGGGTTGTGCGGATCACGCCAGAGGTAAGGTGGGTATTCCGGATTGCCGGTGGCGGTCAGCTGGCCACACAACGCCTCTGCCAGCGCATGTGCGGGCAGCAGCATGAAGAGCGACAGCAGCAAAGACCGGCAACGACAACGCTCGATCATCTACACCCCTCGCAAGCGGTGGCATTCAGCGCCCAGGGGTGGTCGCAGAAGCTGCCACATCCCGTGGGCGACGGCGGTATCGATAGCCGCGCGCTTCCAACAGTCTGGCCCAGGATTGGCCATGCGCCAGCCTCCCAGGGCTGATCACTGGCCCTGCTGATACACGCATACCCGCCCGCGTTGGCGCTTGGCCTGGTACATCGCCTGATCGGCTGCCTTTACCAGCGCGTCCACCTCGCTGGCATGGGCAGGTGCAAGGGCCAGGCCGATGCTTGGCGTGACGAAGTCGATGGTCACCCCGCTGACGCTGACCGGCTCCGCCAGCAGCTTGAGCAAGCGCTCGGCCAGCGCACTGGCTGCCTGAAAGCGGGTGGCCGGGACGATCACGGTGAACTCGTCGCCCCCCAGGCGATAGGCCTTGTCCGGTTGGCGCAAGGCATTGCTCAGGCGCTCGGCCATGCACGCCAGCAAGGCATCGCCGACATCGTGGCCGAAGCGGTCATTGACGTCCTTGAACCGGTCAAGGTCCAGAAAGATCAGCGCAAGAGGCATGGCGCCGCGCTGCAGGTGCCGGGCAAGATCCTCATGGAACGCCTTGCGATTGCTCAGCCCGGTCAGGGCATCCTGATGCGCCAGGTCAAACAGCTGACGCTGATGCAGCACATGCTCACTGACGTCATGCAGGATGCCGCGATAACCGATCAGCCGGCCCCCAGCATTGTGCCGCCTGGAAATCTGCGTTTCGAAGTGACCAATGCTGCCGTCGGCACGCCGCAATCGGGCCGAAAGTGGCGCACCGGGCTCGGTTTCGGCAATCACTGGCTCTGCCGCCGTGGGGGCCTCTTGTTCTTCCTGCAGCGAGGCAAAGGTGCGCCCGAGCACCTGCCCCGCCGGGAAGCCGAGCAGTCTGCAAAAAGCCGGGTTGACCGACTCGATCCTGGCCATCTCGTCCAGTTCGAAGTAGCCGTCTTCCATGGCGTCCAGAATCGCCCGGTCGCGGGCTTCGCTCTGCTCCAGGCGGTCCAGCGCACGGTTCGCTTCGCGCGCCAGCTTGCCCAGCTCATCGCCCCCGTCATCGCTCAGCCGCCGCCCTGCCGCAGCCGGGCCAATGGCCAAAAGCTCACGGTGCAACCGCGCAATGCGCCGCAGCAAGGTGACGTCCAGGGCGAGGTAGATCAGCAGCCAGGCAAGGCCGATGAGCCCTCCCGTCACACCGAGGAAAATATTGAGCTGCTGCTCGCCTTCCAGGTACAGATGACGCTCGCGGGTCAGTTGCAGGCGCAGCTGTGGCTCGCCCAGGCTGTCCTGAAACAGCAGGTCGATACTCTGATGGCGGGCATCGACCACCTGGCGGTTGCCGATGCTCATCAACTCCGCCTGCAGCGCCGGCCGCTCATGCTCGCCGACCGACGGCAACCAGGTGAGCTCACCGCCCAACTGTTGTTGCAGCATGGCGATGCGCTTGCTGTCCAGAAAAGTCCCCGCCAGCAACACCCCGCTGGCACTTTCGCCGCTGCGGGCGGTATCCACTGCCACTAGAATCAGCGGCACCCGGAGCACTGCCAGCAATTGCGCAGGCGGCGCCACATCCTGTGCCTGCAGCAAGCGCGCCAGTTGTTCCGCGACGCCCTGATGCAGCGCCTGCAGGCTCAGGGGTTGAGCGCCGGCCGGGCGCTCCAGCTTCGCCAGGTCAAGCGGGCGCCAACTCACACGTTGTTCGCCTTTGGCGAAATAAATAATGAAGTCGAAGCCACTGCGGCCCAGCGTGGCAGCATCGAGCGGGAAAGCCGCCGGCACCGAACCTGGAATCGCCTGCGCCCATTGCCGCAGGCGGTTGGCGTCACGCTCGATGCTGTTGCCCAGCAAGGCCCGCAGGCGTTCGGCCTCAGCGACCAGCAGGCGCTCATCCTGCTTGTCCAGCCGCGCCAGCAGCATGCCCTGGGCCGCGAAGTACACCAGCAGCAACACCAGCAACAGCGGTGGTACGAACAGCCAGAGCAATCTTGTGCGTAACTTCATGCGGGCTCCCCGTACCCTTGTTCAGCCGCCTCAGGTGGTTGGGCAAGGCCTGCCTGGCGCCGCTGTTGCCCGCACGGCCTCGGCCAGCTTGCGCAGGTTGGCCTGGTGCGCGTTGACCAGATTGTTGATGCTGTTGTCAGCAGCGGTCTGCACTGAAGTGCGGCAGGTGAGTTCGGGCTCGCCCGGGCGTTTAAGGCGCCACAGCGTATCGAGCGAGGCGTACTGGCCAGGCACGCTGTCAAAGCGCTGCACATCGACCCTCAACACACTGCTGGCACCGGCCACCGGGCCGCCGAGCATGTCCTGCAGGGCACTGCGAAACTCATCCACCAGGTTGGCACCCCACCACTCGGTTTCCAGAATGGCCAGGCCACTGCTGCCTTGGCGCACCACCAGTTGCGGGCGGTCCACCTGGGGCGGCAGGCTGACCCGGGCCACCTGGACGTGCTGGCTACCACCTTGCACCGGCTGGGCCGGGACCAGGGTGTGGTAGTTGTTCGGGGTACTGCTGCAGCCGCTCAGCCAGATCAGCAGGCTGGCCCCACACAGGTTGCGCACTCGATGCATCAGCTGACACTCCTTTGGCCTTTCACTTTCAAGGTCTCAAGTCTTTCGCCCCGGCCGCTTTCGGCCGGCCTTGGATCAGCGACTCGGGGTGGCGCCCCAGGTAGTCGGTCAGGTCGCGCAGCGAGCGCGACATGCGTTCCAGCTCGTCCAGTGTTTCACCCAGCCGTTCGCGCTCTGGCGAATCGTCGGCGATGGTCGCGTTGGCCGTCTTCAAGGTCTTCTGCATGTCGTCGAGGGTGGCTTTCACCCCAGGCAACGTCTGGCTGTTGATCTGCTTGAGGTTGGCACGCAGGTCACGCAGGGTGCCATCGAGGTTGCTGGCAATGCTTTCCAGCGGCAACTTGCTGATGCGCTCGACAAAATGCTGCAACTGTTCCTGCAGCATCTCCAGGCTACCGGGCAAGGTAGGAATGACGATCGGCTCTGCCGTCCTGTCGAACACGACCTTGGGCGCCTCCGGGTGGAAGTCCAGGGAAATGAACATCTGCCCGGTGATCAGGTTGCCACTGCGCGCCTGCGCCCGCAGGCCATGCTCGACGAAGGTGCCGATCAAATCCCGTGCACCGTTCAGGTCACCTTCGGTGTGCTTGAACACCGTCAGCATCTTGCGGTGCACCGGGCCAAGGCGCTGCGGGTAGATCACCGCATCTACCACCACCGGGAAGATCTGCTTGACCGGGTCGTAATCCAGATAGACCGAGGTGACCTTGCCGAACTCCACCCCCTTGAACTCCACCGGGGCCCCCACCGACAGGCCACGCATGGACTGGTCGAAGCGCAGTTGCAGGTACTGCCCCTGGCCGTGGGGCGGAGCCAGCGCGCTTTCCCGGTCGGCGAACAGCTGGAACTGCGCCTGGTCATCGGCGGCCTGGGCGTCCGGGGCAAAATCGGGGGAGCCAAAAGCCAGCCCGCCAACCAGGATGGACGACAGCGACTCGGTATCGACCTTCAGGCCATTGGCGCCAATCTGCATGTCGACACCGCTGGCGTTCCAGAACCGGGTATCACGGGTGACAAAGGCGTCATACGGCGCCTGCACGAAAATGCCGATGTCCACGCCTTTGCCATTGTCCTGCAAGGCATAGGACACCACTTCACCCACCGGGATCTTGCGGTAGTAGATTGATGCGCCGATATCCAGCGAGCCAAGGTCGCTGGCGTTCAGCACGAATCGCTTGCCCTTTTCGCCATAGGTGATCGCTGGCGGCAGTTCCAGGCCGGTGAAGTTCTTTTCGGCGCTTTTCGACTCACCGGCATCTGCACCAATGAAGCTGCCGGATAGCAAGGTGTCGACGCCGGACACCCCGCCCGCCCCGATGCGCGGGCGCACCACCCAGAAGCGCGCCCCTTGGGTAGCGAACGAACGTGCGTCATTGGCCAGTTGCACTTTGACGATGACGCTGTCGTGGTCCTCGGCAAGGTCCACCGTGGTCACTTCGCCAATCACCACGCTGCGGTACTTGACCTGGGTCTTGTGCGCCACCAGCCCTTCGCCGGAACGAAAGGAAATCGAAATCACCGGCCCCTGCTGCATCCAGTTGCGCACAACCAGCGAGGCCCCCACCAGGATCGCCAGGATCGGCACGATCCACACCAGTGAAACATTCCAGCGCCGGGTGCGTACCTCTGCCTGCCCGGCCCCGTTTCGCGCGTCACTCGCTTGCGCCATCAGTGCGGCCTCCATCGTTGCCAGGGTGATCCCAGATCAAGCGTGGGTCGAAGCTCATTGCCGAAAACATGGTCAGCACCACGACCATGCCGAAAAACAGGATGCCCGGTCGCGGTTCGATGGTGCCAAGGCCACGCAGCTGCACCAATGCGGCCACCAGCGCCACGACAATCACATCGAGCATCGACCAGTAACCGATCAACTCGACGCCGCGATACAGCTGCGAGCGCTGCCGACGTGCCCAGCTCGAGCGACGTTGAGCGGTGTATAGCAGCAGGCCCAGGGAAAAGAACTTGATCGCCGGCACACCCATGCTGGCGATGAAGATGATCAGGGCGATGTCCCAGGCGCCGTGTTCCCAGAATTCCACCACGCCGCCACCGATGGTGCTGTCGCTGCCACTGCCGAGCATTTCGGTGTGCATCACCGGCAGCAGGTTGGCCGGTATGTAGAACACCAGCGAGGCCACCAGGAACGCCCAGCCACGGGCGATGGCGTTGGTCTTGCGCCGGTGCAGGGGCGCGCCGCAGCGCTCGCACACATGCACATGGCGGCCCAGTTCGCAGGCATGCCCACAGCCATGGCACAGGCACAGCCCCATTTCGTCTGCCAGCGCCGGCGTACTCATACCTGCTCCCACAGGTCGCGGATATCGCGCCCGGCAATGTAGATGATCAGCATGCTCAGTGCCGCCAGGGCGACCAGGCCGATGCCGGGGATCACCTCAAGCAGACCCGCCAGTTTGATCACCGCCACCAATGCGCCCAGCAGGCCGACTTCCAGCATGCTCCAGGGCCGCAGGCCTTCCAGGCAGCGCATGCTGGTGGCAAACCCCGGCGCCCGGCGCCCGGCCACGGCAAAGCTGAGGACCCAGCAGAGCAAGGCAATCTGCAGCACCGGGGCAAAGATGATGGCCAGAGCCATGACCAGGGCGATGAAGGTGATGCTGCCGCTGCTCAGGATCAACACCGAATCCCATAACGTCGCGGAGTTGCTCAAGCCCTGCATGCCAATGGTCATGACCGGGTAAGCATTGGCAAAAATCAGCAATACCGCGCCCGTGACACTCAGTGCCAGGCGTTGCTGGATAGTCAGGCTTTTATGGCGGTACAACACCCCGCCACACCGAACGCATCGTGCCTGTTGATGTTTGTGCACCGGCCGACGCTGATACACCGCGTCGCAATACTCACAGATGATCAGTGCCTGGCTCTGGCTCATGGTCTCCCCCCAACGGGCCGCGTCACTCCATGGCGTTACTCAAAGCCAATATTCAATGCGCTCGATTCATGAAGAGTTGGCATCAGCGCCTGTCAGTAAAGTCGAGAAACAGCTAATGCGCTCGTCGTTGCGGGGCTGGGCAGGAAAGTTTCGAAGGGTCGGACTGAAATGTCGGGCAGATAGCCAACAGATGCGGTTATCACACCAGGCTCTACATGCCACCGCTGGCACGGGCGCTTGGGAATGGGCAGGTTGCCGCTGCCCATTGCGGGCAGCGGCAGGGTCAATACGTTGCGCTTACCGGCACATGCGCTTGATCGCACGCTCGGCTGCGGCCTGGAACACCCGGCGCAGCGCTTCCAGATGCTCCTGCGAGAGTGCCTTGGCGCAGGTCAGCCCCTGCAGAAAGCCGATGCCCCAGCCTTTGGTTTCAGCCAGCTCCTGACGGTTCTCGGCGTCGGCGATGTCACCCAGGTGCAGGGCCGCAGGGTGTTCGTAACGGTCTTCCAGCGCCAGCTTGCGCAGCTCCTCCAGGGCCACCTTGAATTCGGCAGCGGCAACATCGTCCAGGCCCAGGTGCTCGTACTGCAGCAGGCTTAGACGGTCGGTGGCGGTCATCTTCGAATCTCCGTTTCTACAGTTAAGGGAGCAGGTGCAAGGAAGTCACCAGCCATCCGCGACGCATCCGGGTGCCTGCGAAGGTGGTGTGAGTTACCGAGTTGTATACCACAACCAGGGCCTCTCCCCCTAGTGGCGTGCGCCATCGGGGTGCAACGCAGCGACACCTTCCGTCGCCGGGTAGTGGCGAGCATTAAATTTAAATTGAATTTAATTTAAAACTGGATCAGGCTGCCTGTCATCGCACCGACTCGAGAGCCTCCATCATGGCCACCACACAACGCGAACCGCGCAAGGACGGCGAAGCCACCCGCACCCGCATCCTCCAGGCCGCTGGCGAACTGTTCGCCGCCGTGGGCTATGCCGAGGCCAGCAACAAGGCGGTCGCCGCCAAGGCCGAGGTCGACCTGGCCTCGATCAATTACCACTTCGGCAGCCGCAATGGCCTGTACCTGGCCGTGCTCGACGAAGCGCGGCGGCGCTTTCTGGACATCAGCGACCTGCAGCGGATCATCCTCGGCGAGCAACCGGCGGCGGAAAAATTGCGCGCGCTGGTCGAACTGGTCGTGCGCAAGGCCACGCAGCGTCGCGACAACTGGCACCTGCGCGTGCTGGCCGCAGAAATTCTCGCGCCCAGCCCGCACGGCCCGGCGCACATGCAGGCCGAAGCACCGTTGAAGCTGTCGCTGCTCAAGGGCCTGTTCAGCGAGATCACCACCATCCCGCGGGACGACCCGGCACTGACCCGCTGCATCCTGTGTGTCACCGCACCCTGGGCGATGTTGTTGATCGGCCCGCGCGGGTCCACCGGGACCCTGCACGAAATCCTCGGCATGCCGGCCGAAGACGTGTCTGCACAGCTGTTCAGCTTTGCCCTCGCCGGCCTGCAGGAAGCCGGCCGCCAGCACGCCCAAGGCATAGGCCGCTGACCGCGCATGGACGCTCAATCGCACTCACAGGCTCAAGGCAACCGTATGCAACCGACTTCCGCTGACGCGCCCTCCTCCGTACAGACCGAACCTGCTGCCCAGGCCTCCATCCCGCTGCTGCTGGGTGCGTTGATGCTGGTGATGTTCCTCGCGGCACTGGACCAGACCATCGTCTCCACCGCGCTGCCGACCATCGTCAGCGACCTCGGCGGGCTGCGCTGGCTGTCCTGGGTGGTCACCGCCTACCTGCTGGCCTCGACGGTAGTCGTGCCGCTGTACGGCAAGTTCGGCGATCTTTACGGGCGCAAGCGCGTCCTGCAGATTGCCATCGCCTTGTTCCTGCTTGGCTCGGCGCTGTGCGGGCTGGCCCAGGACATGACCCAGCTGATCCTGTTCCGCACGCTGCAGGGCCTGGGTGGCGGTGGCCTGATGGTGGTCGCCATGGCGGCCATCGGCGACGTCATACCGCCCGCCGAACGCGGCCGTTACCAGGGCCTGTTCGGTGGCGTGTTCGGCCTGGCTACTGTGGTTGGCCCGCTGATCGGCGGGTTTCTGGTCGAGCACCTGTCATGGCACTGGATCTTCTTCATCAACCTGCCGCTGGGCCTGCTGGCAGTCGTGGTGATTGGCAGTGTGTTCCGCCCGCACGTGGCCCCGGTCAAGCATGTGGTCGACTACATCGGCGCGTTCTTCCTGACCATCACCCTGGGTGCGCTGGTGCTGATCACCAGCCTGGGCGGCAGCCTGCTGCCCTGGGCTTCGCTGGATATCCTGTGCCTGGCGATGTTCGCCGTCATCGGCCTGGTCGGCTTCGTGTTCGAGCAACGCCGCGCAGCCGAACCGATCATGCCGCTGCACCTGTTCCGTCACCGTACCTTCGTGCTCGCCGGGTTGATCGGGCTGATCGTCGGCGTGTCGCTGTTCGGCTCGGTGACGTTCCTGCCGCTGTACATGCAGGTGGTGAAGGACGCTTCGCCCACCAGCGCCGGCCTGCAGATGCTGCCGCTGATGGGGGGGCTGCTGGTGGTGTCGGCGATTACCGGGCGGCTGATCAGCCGCTGGGGGCGCTACCGGATATTCCCGATTGTCGGCACGCTGCTGCAGGTGGTCGCCCTGGGGCTGCTCAGCCGCCTGGAGCTGGATACACCGATGTGGCGCATGAACCTGTACATGGGGCTGCTTGGCGCAGGCCTGGGCATGGTGATGCAGGTGCTGATCCTGGCCGTGCAGAACAGCGTCGAGCGGCGGCACATGGGTGTGGCGACTTCGGGGGCCACGCTGTTCCGTTCGATTGGCGGCTCGGTGGGGGTTTCAGTGTTCGGGGCGTTGTTTTCCCATGCGCTGCTCGATGGCCTGCCGAGTGATTTCGCGGCCAGCAGCGGCGGCGCGGCGAGCCTGTCGCCTACAGCGGTGCATGCCTTGGCACCCGCGCAAAAACAGGCGTATCTGCAGGCGTTTTCCGGCGCCATGCATGGGGTGTTTCTGGTGGCGGCGGTGATTACCTGCGTGGCCTTTGCCTTGTCTTGGTTGTTGCGGGAAGTGCCGTTGCGAACGGCCCATTGAGCCCTGTATTGCCTGTACTGGCCCTTTCACGGGTAAACCCGCGAATGGGCCGGTACAGGCAAAACATTACTTGATGAAGCGCACCTGGCTGTTGATCTTCTCGATCACCGCACCCTTGCGCTCGTTGAAGCGGGCCTTGTTCTGCTCGAACAGGTTGTTGCCCTTGGTGTCGATGGAGATGATCAGTGGCCCGAACTCACGCACGCGGTTGACCCACAAGGTCTCCGGCATGCCCAGGTCCTGCCATTCGGCGCGTTCGATTTCCTCGACCTGGGTGGCCGCCAGTACCGCGCAGCCGCCGGGGAACACCGCATGCACCGCTTTGTTCTCCAGGCAGCCGGTGGTGGTCTCCGGCCCCATGCCGCCCTTGCCGACGATCAGCTTCACACCGGTCTGCTCGATGAACTGCTTCTCGAACTTTTCCATGCGCATGCTGGTGGTCGGGCCGATGGAGACCATTTCGAAGCTGCCATCATCTTTCTTCCTGACAATGGGGCCGGCATGGAAGATCGCGCCTCCGCGCAGATCCACCGGCAGCTCGCGCCCCAGCTCGATGAGCCGGCGGTGGGCCACATCACGGCAGGTCACCAGCTGGCCGCTGAGGTAGACGACATCGCCGACGTTGAGGCTGGCCAGGTCTTCGTCGCTGATGGGGGTGCTGATGATCTTTTTCACAGGGCTGTTCACAGGGTCACACCTTCGTGGGAGAGGATGTCGTAAGAGAGGTCGGCATTGATGCGGATCTTGCCGCGCCGGTGCGCCCAGCAGCCGGTCGACACGGCGACACCGATGGTCGAAGGGTGGCGCGCCGAGGACTCGATGTTCACCCCCATCACGCTGCTGTTGCCGGTCAGGCCCTGGGGGCCGATGCCGATCTCATTGAGGCCGTCTTCCAGCAGTTTCTCCATCATCGCCGCGCTTGCGTTGGGGTGGCTGGAGTCCACCTCCCGCAGGATGGCCTTTTTCGACAGGCGTGCTGCAGTCTCCACCGAGGTCGATACCCCCACCCCCACCAGCAACGGCGGGCAGGCGTTGACCCCGCGCGAAGTGATCACATCGAAGACGAACTCGGTCACCCCTTCGTAACCCTGCCCGGGCATCAGCACCTTGGCCGACCCCGGCAAGGTGCAGCCGCCACCGGCCATGTACACATCGACGATGGCGTAGTCGGCATCGGGGATGATTTCCCAGTCCAGCCACGGGATCTTCGAGCCGGTGTTGGTGCCGGTGTTCTTCTCGATGAAGGTTTCCACCGCATTGTGGCGCAGTGGCCCGTGGATGGTGGCTTCCTTGGTGGCGTTTTCGAGAATGCCTTCCATCTCGCCCAGCAGCGGGAAGCGCGCACCCGCTGAAATGAAGTACTGGATCACCCCGGTGTCCTGGCAGCTGGGGCGGTTCAGTTTGTCGGCGTAGTCCTGGTTGTCGGCCATCGAGTCGTAGACGGCGATGGCCAGCGGGTTGGTTTCTGCCGCGCGCAGTTTGGCAGTCTTTGCCTTGACGTCCTTGGGCAGGCGCTTGCCGATATAGGCAGTGAACTTGGCCAAGGTGTCGGTCAGCGATGAGACGGCATTGTCTTTTTCTACGGTATCCACGGTTATCTCCTCAGTGCATCACAAGGCTTTTCTTGTCTGTATGGGGGGTGGCTGGCTCTGCGGCCGGGATGGCGCTGGCTGGCGTTTCGGGCTGGGTAACGGCCTGGCCGTCGAGCACCTGGTTCATCCGTGCGCTGTCCAGGGCGCCGACCCACTTGGCGATGGCCATGGTGCCGACGGCATTGCCAATGGTGTTGGTGATGGCGCGGGCTTCAGACATGAAGCGATCGACGCCGAGCAGCAGGACCATGCCGGCCACCGGGATGTTGTCCATGGTCGCCAGGGTCGCGGCCAGGGTGATGAAGCCCGAGCCGGTCACGCCCGCCGAACCCTTGGAGGTGAGCAGCAGCACGCCGAGCACGATCAGCTGGTCCATCAGGGTCAGCGGGGTATTGGTGGCCTGGGCGATGAAGATCGCCGCCATGGTGTAGTAGATGCACTGGCCATCGGGGTTGAAGGTCAGCCCCGAGGGGATTACCAGGCCAACCACCGGCTTGGACACGCCAACCTTTTCAAGCTTGTTCATCAGTTGCGGAACCACCGACTCGGAGGAGCTGGTGCCAAGCACGGTGAACAGCTCTTCGCGCAGGTACTTGAGGAACTTCCACAGGCTGAAGCCCGACATCCGCGCGATGCTGCCCAAGACCAGTACCACGAACAGGAAGCAGGTCAGGTACATGGTCGCCATCAGCTTGCCCAGCGACACGATTGAACCCAGGCCGTACTTGCCGACGGTGAACGCCATGGCGCCACAGGCCGCCAGCGGCGCAACCCGCATCACCAGGCCGACGATGTAGAACATGCCGTGGGAAAACGCTTCGAGCACATCGACCATCGGCTTGCCGCGTTCGCCGAGGTTGGCCAGGGCGATGCCCAGCAAGGTCGAGAACAACAGGATCTGCAGGATTTCGTTCCTGACGAAGGCTTCGGCCACACTGCCGGGGATCACATGCAGGAGGAAGTCGGTGAAACCACCCGAGCCACTGGCGGCCGCCGCGGTGTAGGTGGAAATGGCCTGGGTATCGAGGGTGGCAGGGTCGACATTCATGCCCTGCCCCGGCTGCACCAGGTTGACTACCACAAGGCCGAGCACCAGGGCGAAGGTGGACAGCACCTCGAAGTAGATCAGCGCCCGGGCGCCGACCCGGCCCAGCTCTTTCATGTTTTCCATCTTGGCGATGCCCAGCACCACGGTGGCGAAGATGATCGGTGCGAAGACCATCTTGATCAGCTTGATGAAAGCGTCACCCAGCGGCTTCATGTCGGTGCCGACTTCAGGCCAGAACACCCCCAGCACGATGCCCAGGGATACGCCTATCAACACTTGTACGTACAGCTTGCCTAACAGTCGCTTGGCCATTGCCGTCTCCGAATTATTGTTGTGAGTCGGATGAATGTGGCGGCTGGGCCAGCTGATGCGTACAGGCAGAACGCGCTTTGGCCCAGATTGCGTGTGGTTATCACGTGGGCTAAAGGTAAGGGCTTTTCCGGATTGCAGTAATACAATGAAATTCAACTCATTGTTTACCTGTGGTTACCAATAACAATTTGATCGCTGGGCGAATTTCTTCACAGGAAACTGTCGGAGGCCATGAAGTGCACACGCGCAACGGGCGCGGCTGCAGCCAGCTATCCTGTGAGATGCAATCCCCTTCCGGTGGAGGTGTGCGATGCGTGCGTTCACATCGAGTTACCTGCTGATGCTGCTGTGTGCAGCGTCGGCAGCCCAGGCCCAGTCGGTGGTGCCACTCAAGGGCCAGAGCAGCCAGCAGATGCAGCTGGACATCAACGACTGCAACACCGTGGCGACCAACGCCGCGAACAGCGCTGGCAGCAGTACTTCTGGCAGCCATGTCGGCGGCAGGGTCAAGGGCGCGGCGGCCGGTGCCGCAGCGGGTGCGGTTGGCGCCCAGGTGCGGGGTAATCAGCATGACGAGGTGTACGACCGCGCCAGCGACAATGCCAAGCAGGAATACCGGCAGAACCGCGCAGGCCAGGGGGCAGCTGCCGGTGCTGCGGTAGGTGCCTCGCGGCAACGCCAGGAGCGCCGCGAAGACCGGCGCAACCAGGGCCAGGCGCAAAGCTCGGCGCATGCCAGTGCCTACAGCGGGTGCCTGCAGGGGCGTGGTTACCAGGTCAACCCTTGAGTGGCCTGGCACTGTCTGCACGGCAACAGCCGATCAGCAGAAAGTGCCTGCACGCACAGCCCGGCGGCCAGGCACATGACCTGTGGGAGCGGGCTTGCCCGCGAATGCGGTGGCGAATTCACTGACGCATTCGCGGGCAAGCCCGCTCCCACAGGGTTTGCGCCGGTTCGCTGGGCAAGTAGCTGGCCAAATGGCATGCCCCCTGCAATCGAATGAACACACCTTCATTCGACTGGATCCTGCAATGCGCCTGCTGCCCCTGAAAACCCTCACCGCCGCCCTGGCTGCCCTCCTCCTCAACCCCGCCGCTCACGCCGAGACCGCGCCAAAGGAAGTGCGCCTGGACTACGCCTATTACTCGCCGGTAAGCCTTGTGCTCAAACACTTCGGCTGGCTGGAACAGGCCCTGCCCGACTCCAAGGTCAGCTGGGTGTTCAGCCAGGGCAGCAACCGCTCGCTGGAATACCTCAACAGCGGCGGTGCCGACTTCGGCTCCTCCGCCAGCCTCTCCGCGGTGCTGGCCCGCGCCAACGGCAGCCCGATCAAGTCGGTGTATGTGTACAGCCGCGCCGAATGGACCTCGCTGGTGGTGGCCAAGGGCTCGCCGCTGAACAGCATCGCCGACCTCAAGGGCAAGAAGATTGCCGCCACCAAGGGCACCGACCCATACCTGTTCACCTTGCGCGCCCTGGAAAAGGCCGGCCTGAACAAGGACGACGTCGAACTGCTGCACCTGCAGCACCCGGACGGCCGCACCGCCCTGGAAAAAAGCGATGTCGACGCCTGGGCCGGCCTCGACCCACACATGGCCGCCAGCGAGCTGCAAGCGGGTTCGCGCCTGCTGTACCGCAACAAGGACTTCAACAGCTACGGCGTGATCAGCGTCACCGAGGGCTTTGCCAAGCAGCATCCGCAGACCATCGCCACGGTCATCAAGGCATATGAAAAGGCCCGCCACTGGGCGGTCGCGCACCCGGACGAATTCGCCCAGCTGCTGGCTGACGAGTCCAAGTTGCCGCTGGATGTGGCCAAGCTGCAGCTGTCGCGCACCGACCTTTCCGCTCCACAGCTGACGGCCGAGGATGCGACAGCCTCCAAGGCCGCAGCACCGATTCTGGTTTCCGAGGAGCTGGTCAAGCGGGGGGCGAATGTCGACCTGGTGATTGACCAACTGATCGATCCGTCCTTCGGCAAGGCCAGCATCGAATGACCACCAACACCCTGCCCGTGCCTGCACCGCGGCAATGGCCACGCCGGCTGAAGGGCCTGGCATTGCCGCTGGCGCTGATCGTTCTGCTGGAGGCGGTGGTGCGCCTGGGCTGGATCGCGTCCTACCAGATGCCAGCCCCCAGCGAGGTTGCCCTGACCCTGCTGCAACTGGCGGACGGTGCGTTGTGGAAGCACATTGGCGCCAGCCTGGGTCGGGTGCTGGCCGGGTTCGCCATCGGTTCCTTGCTCGGCCTGCTGTTCGCCGCCTGGGTCGGGCTCAGCCGCGAAGCCGAAGCCTGGCTCGAACCGACCTTCGCCAGCCTGCGGGCGATCCCCAGCCTGGCCTGGGTACCGCTGTTGCTGCTGTGGCTGGGCATCGGCGAAACCTCCAAGGTCACGCTGATCGCCATCGGTGCGTTCTTCCCGGTGTACCTCAATGGCGTGGCGGCGATCCGCAACATCGACCGCAAGCTGGTCGAGGTTGCCCGCATGTACGGCTTCGGCCCGCTACGCCTGGCCCGGCGGGTGCTGCTGCCTGCAGCCATCCCAGGGGTTTTCACCGGTTTGCGCAGCGCACTGAGCCTGAGCTGGATGTTCCTCGTCGCTGCCGAGCTGATCGCCGCCACCCGCGGCCTGGGCTACCTGCTCAGCGATGGCCGGGAAACCTCGCGGCCAGACCTGGTGCTGGCGGCAATCATCGTCCTGGCCCTGCTCGGCAAACTCAGCGACGGGCTGCTGGCCGGGCTGGAAAAGCGCTGGCTGGCCTGGCGCGACACTTTCGATGGCACCGACACAAAGGCCTGAACCGATGAATCAACCCTTACGCACGCAACCCATTGCGCCCCTGCTCGACCTGCAGGTCGAAGCCAAGTCCTTCGGTGCCACCCCGGTACTGGGGCAGATCGACTTGCAGCTGCAACCCGGCGAGATCGTCAGCCTGCTAGGCCCCAGCGGCTGCGGCAAGAGCACCTTGCTGCGGCTGGTGGCACAACTCGACCCACACTTCAGCGGCCGCCTGCACAGGCGCCCCGAGCACGTTGGCTTGGTGTTCCAGGAGCCCAGGCTGATGCCCTGGCTGAGCGTGGCCGACAATATCGGCTTCAGTGAGGACAACCGCTACGACCGCGCCAGGGTGGCTGCGCTGATCGACGAGGTCGGGCTCACAGGCTTCGCCGATGCCTTGCCCAAGGCGTTGTCCGGCGGCATGGCCCAGCGTGTGGCCATTGCCCGCGGCTTGTATGGCCAACCACCATTGTTGCTGCTCGACGAGCCGTTCAGTGCAGTGGATGCATTTACCCGCTTCAAGCTGCAGGACTTGCTGCTGCAGCTGGCCCGCCGGCACGGGATTGCCTTGTTGGTGGTGACCCATGATGTGGACGAGGCGCTGTACCTGAGTGATCGGGTGCTGGTGATCGGCAACCGACCCGGGACGGTCTGCCGGGAACTGCGGATCGGGCTGGGATATCCGCGGGAGCGGACGGACGAGCGCCTGGCGCGGCTGCGCGGGGAGGCGCTGGAGGCGTTGCACATGGCTCGGGTGATCTGAGCCATGTGAACGGACGATTTTACATCATGAAACAATAAGCAGTGCCGAGCCGCCAACTTGAGCCGCCTCAAAGAGCACCTCTATGTATAAACACCAGACTACGCAGCTCAGTTCGTACCCCTACATTAAATTAAGAACCATCCTACAAAAAACAACAGAAACCCGCGTATATGCCTGCGAATGCCCTACATCGTAAGAATTGTCCAGGACACATATCTAAATTAGAGATACAAGCAGGCACATCAACTTCACTCACTTGCCAATTTTTTACTTGACGCAACCACATCAATACCCAATTCTGCCTATGCCCGTGGTTTCAGGGGACGCCTCCACAGTTACAATATTTGCTAGTCAAACGCTGGCGACGACCACCCCGACATCCGTACAAAACCACATAAAAATAAAAGAGCAGCCCCTCATGACTCGCTTATTTTTCAGCCTTAAACGCAGCCTCCCAAAATCGCTACGAATCATAAAAATCCTCACATTTGAATACCTGAGAGAACCAACAGCACTGCTTTGGACGGGCATTGCGCCATGCATCATGTTCATATTTTCAATGCAGAAATTTAAATACGCGACTGTCGCCCACTCATCTTACGCAACCTCAGCAGCATGGTTTTACTCGTACATGTCGGCGAGCGTGGCCTTTTTTGGCTTTAGTTTTTACCTGATTGGCAGACGAGAAAGCGGCTTCATACGGTCCTTTATCTATCAAAAATCGGCAGTCCGGCTTTTCCTAGCATCACACTTCATAAGCTATTCGTTACTCAGCCTATTCTATTTCTCTCTTTTTTATCTGGCGACCAAGCCTTTCTTTGGTAGCTACTCCCCTTCTGAG
This sequence comes from Pseudomonas putida, assembly GCF_002025705.1. Lineage (NCBI taxonomy): Bacteria > Pseudomonadati > Pseudomonadota > Gammaproteobacteria > Pseudomonadales > Pseudomonadaceae > Pseudomonas > Pseudomonas putida. The sequence continues at coordinate 3,040,304 of NZ_CP018846.1, forward strand.
TACTTTTATCTCGCGGGATGTTTCTACACAAGCTATCTGATATTTAGTTGTTTAGGCCTCGCCATCGCTGCTTTACCGATCAAATTTGGCACTGCCAGCACAGCCTTTTCGCTTTTGTCATTCTGGATGCTGCTTTCAGGATATCTAGGCGCGACTACCACACTAGATAGAGGCGCTTCACTTTCGGAGGTAAACCCGCTCTCTATAAGCATGCAAATTTTCAGTGGGGAGTTACCCTTGGCGTACAGTTTCATCGTAGCCTGCCTTGCACTTTTATCTGGATCATTCCTGACCACAAAAAAGCTCAGAACTCAACCCGTTTGGAGCAGGTACTGATGAACTTATTAACTATCAACAATCTCACGCTTTCTTACAGTCAAAACCTGTTACTCAATGACATTGACATGCATGTTTCCAACGGTGAGACCGTTGGCGTACTTGGAGTGAATGGCGCCGGAAAAACAACACTTTTCGACTTGATCTGCCGCGTTAAATCACCCGATAGCGGGGAAATCATAAACCATGCAAAAAACCAAGCCTACCTGACTCAAATTCTTACCCCTCCTCCCTTGCTGAGAATGCACGAAGCAGGAGAGCTCATTACCCTTTTGAATTGCAGCCACCCCCCCAGTCAACATGAAATGCTGTCTCGGTTAGCGAATTGGTCTACCCACTTAGCCAAACGCTATGCCGATATTTCAAAGAAGAAGGCATCTACCTGCAGCTACGGTGAGATTCGCAGCTACTTCACCCTGACCCTGTTACTGATGCAAAGCGACCTGATCATCCTCGACGAACCGACAGCCGGTGTAGACCCGGAGTTTCGCCACTACATCTGGCTTGGCATCCACCATGCGTGCCAGGAAGGCGCTACCGTTCTGGTTTCTTCGCACTACACGGAAGAGATTGCAATGAATTGTCATCGCTTCTATATGCTGGCGCACAGGAAGCTCGAAGCATTTGACTGTGCCGACCAGTTTCTAGCTCGACATCAGGCAAAAACTCTGGATCAAGCCTTTATCCAGGCATCGCAATGAGGCATTGCCTTTACCGGGCTCCAGGCGTCCAAAGCCGCTTCTAATGATCTGCGCCGGCCAGTGGAAGCCGCACGTGGCAACGAACCGCGGCGATGGGCTGCAAGGCAGCCCCTGCTTCAACACCGGTTCAACCAGGATCGGGTCGCTTCATAGGCCGCCTTCAACCGCAGATCAGGCGCAAGCAGCGCCGAGGGTGTTTCCACGCTGACCTGCACATCGGCGGGCAATGCATTCAACAGTGCCGCCAACGGCAACTGCCCGCCCCCTGGCAACAATCGCCCTTCCCGCGCCTCCTGAATGATCAACGCTTCGGCCGGCGCCTGCAGCGGTGCATCGCACAACTGCACAGCCCGCAAAAGCCGCGGATCCACCTGGGCAAGCGCCTGCTCATTCCCACCCGAACGGTACAGGTGCAGCGCATCCACCAGCACTCCGGCATTGCCCTGCCCGGTCGCGGCCACCGCGGCCACGGCTTGCTGCAAGTTTGCCACTGCCCGCCAGCGCATGAATTCGAGATCCACACGCAGGCCGTAGCCGCTGGCCAGTTCGCACAAGGTCGCGAGGTTGTGCACGAGGCGTGCACTGTCCAGATCGTCACCCGAAACCGTGAGGCTGCTTGCGCCGAGCTCCGCGCCGGCGGCAAGCAAACCTTCATGGTCGGCAAGCTGGAAAGCAGGGGTCAGCGAAACGAACTCGATATCACTGACCTGCACGCCCTCGCCCGCTATCGCCGCCTTCAGCTCACGTGCAGCCGCGCTGCCAGCCTCCAGTGGGTAGCCTGTGGCTCCCGGCTGCACCGGATGCAACCGCAGCCCCACTGCACTGAAGCCGGCCTGCGCGGCCTCACGCAGCAACTCGACCGGCGCCAGGTCCAGCGCCGTCAGGTGGGCAACCGCCAGCGGCCTCAATAGGTTGCCCTCCCGCCACTGAGGTCGAACACGAAGCCGGTGGTGAAGCTGCATTCCGGCCCGGCGATCCAGGTCACCATGTTGGCAATCTCTTCGACCTTGAGGAAGCGCCCCATGGGGATCTTGGCCTTGCTGGCGGCGATGTGTTCCGGGGTCATTTCGGCCATCAGTGGCGTCTCGACCATGGCCGGGGCGATGCAGTTGAGCAGCACGCCGTCCTGGGCCAGCTCCTTGGCCGCCGCTTTGGTGAACGCGATGACGCCGGCCTTGGCCGCCGAGTACGCCGAGATGTACTGCACGCCATCCTTGCCAGCCATCGAGGCGACATTGACGATGCGCCCGTAGCCCCGCTCGCGCATGTGCGGGATGGCAGTACGGCAGCAATAGAACACGCCGTTGAGGTCGATGGCGATGACCTTGTCCCACGCTTCAGGCGGGTATTCCCACGAAGCCACCACCGGGCCGTTGATACCGGCATTGTTGACCAGGATCTCGACGTGCCCGACATGGGCCAGCGCTGCGGCGAACGCAGCCTCCACCGACGCCAGCGAAGCCACATCCACCGCTTGGCGCAATACTGGCTCGAAACCGTTTTCAGCACTGTTCCAGCCATCGACCGCGAGGTCCCAGATCACCACCTGGGCGCCGGCCTGGTGCAGGCGCTGGGCGATCGCCAGGCCAATGCCGCGCATGCCGCCGGTGACGATTGCAGTTTGCCCGTGCAGGAGTTGGCTCATTGTCTTGCTCCATTTTCAACAGAAGGGATATCCGGCAGGCGACGCAGGTCGCGCACCATGAACAGGTAGCACAGCGCACCGAGCGCGGTGATCGACGACACGAAGACCAGCGCCCATACAAACGAACCGGTGGCGGTGACGATCAGGCCGATGGTCAGCGGGGTGACGATGCCGGCGGCGTTGGCGAACAGGTTGAACAAGCCGCCGCTCAGGCCCAGCAGGCCCTTTGGCGCGATATCGGAAACAATCATCCAGGCCAGGGCCGACATGCCTTGGGCGAAATAGGCGACACACAGGATGGTGATCACCAGCGCGTCGGACTCGACATAGTTGGCCAGCACGATGATCGATGCCGTCAGCAACCCGGCAATCACCGGCAGCTTGCGCGCCAGGTTCAGCGAATAGCCACGGCGCAGCAGCGCATCGGAAATCCAGCCACCCACCAGCGTGCCCAGCGACGCGGCAATGAACGGCAGCACCGCCACCCAACCTACCTTGAGCCAAGGCATGTGCCGCTCGGTGACCAGGTAAGTGGGGAACCAGGTGAGGAAGAACACATTGGTCGAGTTGCAGGCGAACTGCCCCAGGCAAATGCCAAGCATGTTGCGGTGCTTGAGCAACGCCGGGATCTGCGACCAGCTGAACTTCGTGGCCTTCTGCCCGCCGTCAACCACCCCGCCGCCAGCGGCGATGTAGTCGAGCTCTGCCTGGTTGGCCGAAGTCGACTGGTGCGGCTCGTGGTATTTACGCCACCACACCAGGCCATAGACGATGCCCAGCAGGCCCACCGCCATCAGCAGGAAGCGCCAGCCATAGGCATGCAGCACCCAGAACAGCAACGGTGTCAGGAACGCCAGCCCGGTGTACTCGGCAAAGGTGTAGATCCCGGTTGCCCGGGCCCGCTCGCTCTGCGGGAACCAGGTCGCCACCACGCGGCTGTTGGTGGGGAAGCACGGCGCCTCGGTCACGCCGACCAGAAAACGCATGCCAAGCAACGACAAAAAGCCCTGGGCCAGGCCCTGCAGGCCGGTGAACAGCGACCACAGGGTCAGCGCCAGCCAGTAGGTGAGTTTGGTGCCGAGGCGGTCGATGAGGATGCCGCCAGGAATCTGCGCGGCGGCGTAGGTCCAGGAAAACGCCGAGAAGATCACCCCCATCATCGCCGCGTTCAGGCCCAGGTCGGCACTGATGCTCGGGGCGGCGATACCCATCACGCTGCGGTCCAGGTAGTTGATCATGGTGCCACCGGAAATCAGCGCCAGGATCATGAAACGGGTACGGGTGCGTTGTTGCGCGCGCGCGGGGGTGTCGAGGGTATCGAACACCCCGGCGCCGATTGGCTGCTCAGTGCTCATGGCGATTGCTCTCTTGTTATTGGAATGGCAAGTGCAAGGAATCAGGCAAAGCCGAACAGCCGCCGCGGGGTGTCCCACATGACCTTGCGGCGCAGGCGGGCGTCGGGCATCAGGCGTTCGGCCAGTTTCAGCAGCGGGCCGTAATCGACCCGGGCATGCTGGCGGATGAACGGCCAGTCCGAGCCCCACACGCAGGCATCCGGGCCAAACGCTTCGAGCAGCACGCGTACGTAGTCGTGGCTTTGCTCATACAGGCCATCGGCTTCGGCGAACTTCTGCATGCCTGACAATTTCACCCAGGCCCGCCCGCTGCGGGCCAGCCGCAGCAGGGCCTGGAAGCCGGCCTGCTGCAGGCCGCCAGCGGCATCCGGGCGGCCGCAGTGGTCGATCAACAGGCGCGCCGAGGCGTTTTCGATCAGCCACTGCAGGCCCAGCAACTGGTCTTCGCAGACCTGTACCTGAGCGAACATACCCAGCTCGGCCAGCTTGCCGAACAGCGGCTCGGCATCGCGCATGCTCGCCACGCCGTACAACGCAGGGTTGAAGGCCACACCGACCACGCCCTGCTCGCGCAGCGCGGCCAGTGCGTCCAGGCTGATCTGCCGTTCAACCACCGCGATCCCCTTGAAGCGCCCCTGGCCGGCAGCCAGTGCGTGCAACAGCAGGGCATTGTCGGTGTGGTAGCCACTGTTCGGTCCCACCAGCAAGGCGTGGCGCACCCCATAGGCATCCATCACCTGGTTGAACTGGGCCAGGGGGGCGACCTCCTGGCCGGACGGCGCGTAAGGGGCGTCGGGGTGGTAAGCGAAGCGTGCAGGGTCAAACAAATGGTTATGGCAGTCGATCTTTGGTTCGTCGTAGATGTTCAAGCGCGGTTCCTTCAAGCGCCAATGCGCTTGCCTGCAGATCTTGTTATTGTTCGCCGCCAGGGCGATTTGCCTGGGCTCACGATACTGCGGGCGGTTGTACAGCGCTCATACACAGATGGCGAAGACCATAACCGAAGGTAATAGGCATGATCCCCGCTCAGGAAAACCCCGACGGCACGACGATGGTGTTCAAGCTGCGGCACATGGAAGTGTTCCGTGCGGTGATGCTGACCGGTTCGATCAGCGCGGCCGCGAAGATGCTTTACGTGTCCCAGCCGGCCGTGAGCAAGCTGATCGGCTATATCGAGGGACGCCTGAGCTACCGGCTGTTCGAGCGGATCAACAACCGCCTGGTGCCCACGGCCGAGGCGCAGGTGCTGTACCGTGAGGTCGAGCGGGTGTATCAGGCGGCCTTGCAGGTGAACGAGTGCGCCCATTCCCTGGCCGCTGGTACCCATCGCACGCTGCGTATCTCCTGCAGTGCCTCGCTATCTACCGTGGTGATCCCCGCCGCGCTGGCCCAGCTCAAGCGCGAAGCGCCGTCGCTGCAGATCGAGTGGCAGACCTCGCTGATGCACGCCATGCCCAACCAGATCCTGTCCAAGACCGTCGACCTGTCGATTGCCGCGTTGCCGGTGATCCACGACCACCTGTACTCCCAGGCCTTCATGCGCGGGCGCATGGTGGTGGTGATGCCGGCCGGGCATGCCTTGGCACAGCAACCGTCCTTGACCCTGCAACAGCTGCAGGGCCATGCGCTGCTGCTGTTCCGCCCGGACATGCCGTTCGGCCAGCTGTTGGCCGGCCATATCCAGCGGCGCGGCCTGCAGCTGGATTCGCTGCTGTCATTCACCAATGCCAACGAAGCCGTGGCACTGGTCAAGCAGGGCATGGGCATCAGCGTGATCGACGAGTTCGTTGCGCAGGACAGCGGCCTGCATGTGGTGCCCTTGGTCGACGAGATCCATTTCGATATCAGCTTTGTCTATTCGCGCTTCGAGCCACCCTCGCAGTCGGCGCTGCACCTGATGCGCGTGCTGCATGCCCAGGCGCTGAAGCTAGGGCGGGGGATTGACGGGTTCGCGCTGGCCACGGTGTGATGGCTGCAAGGTGTTCACCGCAGCATTTTCAGCGCCTGTGAGATCGAGCGCCGCCCGCGCGGCGCATCGCGGATAAATCCGCTCCTACATCTGTTGCAACGTGGCCATGCCTGTGAGGCCATGGTTGTCAGCTGGTTTGCACGGCTCAAGTCATGCGCCAAGGCAGGCAACCATGTCGTTACAGGTGCGGCACGTTACAACAGATGTAGGAGCGGATTTATCCGCGATGCGCCGCGCGGGCGGCGCTCGATGTATGCCTCCCCTGACAACCAAGACAGGCACCATCAACCCAACCGCGGCAACCTGATATCCACGCTCAAGCCACCCGCCTCGCCCGCCTTGGCGCTGATACTGCCCTGATGCAACCCGATGGCGCGGCGGGCGATGGCCAGCCCCAGGCCGAAGCCATCGGCGCCGCTGTGCCCACCTCGGTCGAAAGGCTCGAAGATGCTCTGCAGGCGGGCCGGCTCGACGCCCGGCCCCTGGTCGACGATGTGCACCTGCAACTGTTCCCCGCCCCCCACCCGCACCGCGTACCGGTCAGCAACGGGCCCATGCCCCTGGGCGCGGCGCCTCATCCTTGCGCGAGCGCCGGCCAGGCCTATTACTCCGACCGCGACACCGACGTGCTCGGCGGCAACATCCTGGTCACCGGCGGCGCCGAGTACATCTTCCCGATGCCCTTCATCAAGAACCAGAGCCAGCTGCGCAGCTCGGTGTTCGTCGACGCCGGCAACGTCTATTCCGGCAAGAGCTACCTGCCCACTACCCAGGGTTGCGGCAATGTCGACCTGAACCCGCTGGCGGTGTCGCTGGGCGTGGGCGTGACCTGGTACAGCCCGATGGGGCCGCTGAGTTTCAGCCTGGCCGCGCCGCTGAAGAAGCCGGACAACGCCGAGACGCAGATCTTCCTGTTCTCCCTGGGGCAGACCTTCTGATTCAACGCCTTTGCGCTTATGTGGGAGCGGCCTTGCGTCGCGAATGGGCTGCGTAGCGGCCCCAGGATCCAAGCGCCAACTGGCCGATTGCCGGGGCCGCCCTGTGGCCCTTTCGCGGCACAAGGCCGCTCCCACAAATTACCGGTTTTTACCCTCGATTAACCCAGGTTCACAGTCGCCTTGGCTAAGCTGAGATCAATATGAACAAGCCTTTCAGGTAACCCCATGCCCCCCTTCGCCCCCACCGCGCTGGCCACGGCACTGCACGATGACGTTCACACCTCGCTGCTCGACCTGGTGCAAAGGCGCCTGGCCGCTACGCTCGGCCCGCACTACACCGTCATTCTCGCCGCCAGTGCTGACGCGCCCAACCATTACCACCTGGCCATCCAGCACAGCCAGAGCGGCGTGTCGCTGGAAGACAGCGGCAGCATCGACCCAGGCTTCGCCGAACGGCTGCTGGCACTGGGCGCCCAAGCGAAAGCCATGCTCGAATCGGACACCTTCGCCCGCATGGGCAGCGACGACCCGACACGCCCGCTGGTATGGCTGCGCGAGCATGGCTTTTGACTGCGAAGTAACCACCCGCCGAGCTTGCGAAAATCACTAAACCGCTGAATGGTCAGAACTTTTCCTCATTTACTTGTCTATTGGGACATGCACACGCGTGCACCGGCTGCAAGCCGAAGGTGCCGCGCCGGTGCATGTCCCTATGTCAACCTGGGGTTGTCCTGGCACATGAACATCAAACTCCCGAGACTGCTGCTTACCAGCCTGTTCGCACTCGCCGCCATCGGCTCGGCGCAGGCGAATACGATGCACACCTCGAACCCTGCCCTGGCCCACGAAACGGCTGCCCAGGCACCTGCACGCGCAGCCGAAAGCCCTTGGCCGAGCCTGGCCAGCGTGGCCAATGCGCAACCCGCCACGATGCTGGCCCATGACGACCGCTACTGGCGCGATGGCCGCTGGCACTACCGCAGCGAAGACCGCCGCCGTGAAGAATGGCGCCGGGCCCAGTGGCGCCGCGAGCAGGCCCGCCGCGAAGCCGAGCGCCGCCGTGACTGGGAGCGTCACCATGATCGCGGCCACCATTACGACCACCGCGACTACCGCCGTTGAGGCCTTGGGCCTCATAACCGATCCAACATGACCAACATGCCTGGCGCGCCATGGGCGCGCCGGCAACGCTTCTCTAGGATGGCCTGGCCATTCGAAAACAAGGAGAAGCGAAATGCCCGATACTGCCACAGCCTGCCAGAGCGTGACCTGGAACCCGATCACCAAGACCAGTTCCTTCAGCGCCCACGACCGTGAAATCCTCACCCACCACTGGCACCCCGTGGCCTTCAGCGCCGAGGTGGCAGACAAACCCTATGCCGTCACCCTGCTCGATGAGCCCATCGTGCTGTACCGCGCCGGCGGCAAGCTCAACGCTGCCCGCGATATCTGCAGCCACCGTGGCGCACCGCTGAGCCGCGGCTGGGTGCAAGGCGAAAACATCATCTGCCCGTACCACGGGCTGCACTTCGGCACCGACGGCCGCTGCACGCGGATCCCCTCGGAACCCAATGCCAATCTCACCGAACGCCACCGCATCCAGATGTACACCGCCCGCGAAGACTATGGGCTGGTCTGGGTACTGATGGCCGGCAGCGACGCGCCATTCCCCGAGATGCCCTCCTGGCACGATGACAGTTACCAGCGCATCCTGCCGCCGTCGATCGACATCGCCGCCTCGGCCGGGCGCCAGGTCGAGGGTTTCATCGATGTCGCCCACTTCGCCTGGATCCACCATGACGCCTTTGCCGACCGCGACAACCCGGTGGTGCCGACCTACAGGGCCGAGCTCACGGCCCACGGCATGCACGCCGAATACATCAGCAGTGTCAGTAACTTCCCCAAGCAGCTGCAGCACCGCGCACCGAGCGGTTTCCAGTGGAAGCGCACGTTCGACGTGTTCGCGCCATTCACCGCACGGCTTGCGGTGAACTTCCCCGACCCTGAACAGCGCCTGGTCATCCTCAATGCCGCCAGCCCGATCTCGGCGCGCAAGACCCGGATGTTCTGCGCCATCACCCGCAACTTCGACCAGCACCTGCCGCTGGACGATGTGTATGCGTTCAACCAGCAAGTGTTCGAGGAGGACCGCGACATCGTCGAGCTGTGCCGCCCCGAAGACCTGCCCCTGGACCTTTCGCTGGAAATCCATATCCCGGCCGACCGTTCCTCCACCGCCTACCGCCGGGCCCTGAGCGCCCTGGGCCTGGGCCGCGCCTTCACCAGCTGACAGGCCAATGCCCTGAGGAGTAGCGAACATGTACAAATGGGAATGCCTGGTATGCGGCTTCATCTATGACGAAGCCTTGGGAATACCGGACGATGGCATCGTGGCGGGCACCCGCTGGGAAGATGTGCCGCAGGACTGGTACTGCCCGGAATGCGGCGTGGGCAAGGGTGACTTCGACATGGTCCGCCTGCCGCTGGATGCCGATGCGCTGCAACCGCCTGCCCCGCAGGCACCGGACCCGATAGTGATCCTCGGTTCGGGGCTGGCCGGTTATACCGTGGCGCGTGAACTGCGCAAGCTCGACGCCGGGGTACCGATCATGATCATCACCCGCGATGGTGGCGAGTTCTACTCCAAGCCCGCGCTTTCCAACGCCTTGCAAAGTGGCAGGCTGCCCGAGCAACTGGTCACTGCCAGCGCCGCGCAGATGGCCGAGCAACTGGCTGCCAGCGTGGTCACCGGCAGCCACGTGGAACGCATCGACGCCCACGGCCAGTGTGTGTATGTCGCCGGCCAGGCGCAGCGCTACAGCGCGCTGGTACTGGCGTTGGGCGCAGACCCACGGCGCCCGGCGCTGGAAGGTGACGGCGTGCCGGCCATCATCACCGTCAACGACCTGGACGACTACCGCCACTTTCGCCAGCAGATCGGCCAGGCCAGCCGGGTCGCGATCCTCGGTGGCGGGTTGATTGGCTGCGAATTCGCCAATGACCTGGGGCACGCCGGCCATGCGGTGACCCTCGTCGACCGCGCCACCTGGCCATTGAGCCGGCTGCTGCCAGAGGCGGCAGGTGCCGCAATGGCCAGCGCACTGACTTCGCTCGGCGTCACCCTGGCGCTGGGCACCACGCCCGTCGCCGTGCAGCGCAAGGGCGCGGCGTTGCAGGTGCTGATGGCAGATGACCAGGTGCTGGAAGTGGACTACGTGCTCAGCGCCATTGGCCTGGCCCCGCGGGTGGAACTGGCGCGCAGCGCCGGGCTTGCGGTTGCCAGCGGCATCGTCACCGATGCCTGCCTGCAGACCAGTGCCAGCAATATCTTCGCCTTGGGCGACTGTGCCGAGGTGCATGGGCTGGTGCTGCCCTACGTGCTGCCGATCATGCTCCAGGCCCGCGCCCTGGCGCGCACACTGGCCGGCCAGCTGACGCCGGTTGCCTACCCGGCCATGCCGGTGACGGTTAAAACCAGCGTGCTGCCCACTGTGGTGGCCACGCCACTGGCGGACCAGGGCGCCTGGTCGACCGAGTTGCTGGGCCACTGCGACAGGGGCGTTGCCCAGGTACGTGCGGTCTTCCACGACTCACAACGGCAGATGCAGGGTTTTGTGCTGATGGGCGCGGCTACCGGCGAAAAAGCCGAACTGCTCAAAGCCCTGCCGGACTGGAGGTAGCTGCACGAAGCCAAGCATCGATATATTGTTTAGTATATAGCGACAAAATGACCAGAACCGGCCCGGAGCATTGCGCGGATGCCCCGGGCCTGAGCGAGGCTGCCGTGGCCAAAGCCGTGCCCAATTGCGATACCCAACTGCTGCGCACGCTGCATACCTTGTTGTCTGAATGCAGCGTGTCGCGCACCGCCGAACGCCTCGGCCAGAGCCAACCGGCGGTCAGCGTGGCCCTGCGGCGCCTGCGCCAGCTCACTGGCGACCCACTGCTGGTACGCAGCGGCAGCCGCATGGTGCTGACCAGCCATGGCGAGCACCTGATAGAACCCCTGGCCCAGGCACTGGCCGGGATCGAGCAGGTGCTGGACCCGATCGACCGCTTCGACCCGGCCACCACCCGCCAGCATTTTCGCATCAGCACGCCCGACTACCTCAGCGTGTTCTTCGTGCCGGCCATCATCGAACGCTTCCACGCCCAGGCCCCGCTGGCCACCCTGGAGCTGACCCACCTGCAGGCCGAGGGCGGTTACACGCGCGGGCTGGAAGATGGCACGCTGGACCTGGTGATCGGCAACTGGCGCAGCCCCGCGCAGCACCTGCACCTGCAGGCCCTGTGCGACGATGACCTGGTCTGCCTGGTACGCGATGATCACCCGGTCCCCCCCGGTGGCCTGACCCGTGAGGCCTACCTGCAGGCGGACCACCTCGACGTGCTGACCCTCGGCGCCTGCGGCCAAGGCACGATCGGCGCCGAACTGGACAAAAGCGGCCTGGCCCGACGCGTGACCACCACCCTGCCATACTTTTGCCTGGCCCCTTATGCACTGATGAAGTCCAACCTGGTGTTCACCACCACCCGCGCGTTCGCCAGGCACTACGCCGAACTGCTGCCAGTGCGTATCGAGCCGTTCCCGGTCACCGCGCAACCCTTGCGCTATTACCAGCTGTGGCATGCGCGCAAGCACCGGGCGCAGTCTTCCAAGTGGCTGCGTGGGTTGGTGCTGACGGCAGCCAAGGCGATCACCTGACCGCCAGGGCAATATTCCTGCGCACAATCGCTGTATATTTTTGTATATTGCGATTCTCATTTGTTCAGCGCCCAGGTAACCGCACCGGCGCAGCCAGGAAACGTTGCCGTGTACATCATGCCGTTCGAACTGCCGCGAGTAACCGAGGACACCCTGAGCGCGCCGGTGCGCCGGGTCATTCTCGACGCCGCCGGCGAGGCCTTCGCCCAGCAGGGCTATGCCGCCACCAAGCTCTCGGCGATTGCCTCGCTGGCCAGCCTGCCCCGCTCCAACGTGCTCTACTACTTCAAGTCCAAGGCCAACATCTACAGCAAGGTGCTGGAGGATATCGCCCCCTGCTACCTGCAGGCCTGCGCGCCGTTCACTGGCGAAGACGAACCGCTGCAGGCGCTGGGCCGCACAGTCACAGCGCTGATCAGCCTGTTCGAGCACCGGCCGTTCGCCTCGAAAGTGCTGCTGCAGGAGCTCAAGGAGGGTGGCCAGCGCATTCCTGGCAACTTTCTCGAGCACTGGGCGCAGCAGGCACGGGAAAACACCGGGCATGTGCGCCAGTGGATCAGCAGCGGCAAGCTGGCGCCGGTGAACCCGGAGCATGTGTTGCCGTCGGTGTGGGCCATCGCCCAGTCCTGCCTCGGCCTGGGCTGGCACGCCCCCAGCCAGGCCGGGCAACGTATCGACTACCAGGCCGCAGCCGACTCTTCGCTGCGCCTGCTGCTCAATGGCCTAGCCCCGGCGGCTACCGAGCACGACGCCCTGGGTTTTCAGGCTGAGCAGTAGTGCAAGGCCCGGCGCCTGGATGGCGGCGGGGTCGACGCCGACAGCCTCGGCCAGCGCTGCCAGGTGTTCACGCCCGCTCAGTGGCTGAGCTTGCAACGACGCCAACAGTGCATGGGCCAACGGCGCAAGGCGCGAGAAGGCCACCTTGTGGCCTGCACCTCGGTGGGCAAGCAGCAGTGTCGGCTCGGCGGGTGCCGCACCCGGCAGATGCTGCGGCCCGATGTGGCTGACCGGCCAGGCATAGGCCAGCGGCATGGCGAGGCTGGACAACACCGGTACACCATCGAGCAGATCGCCTTCAGGGTCATGCTCAGGTTCAGCGGCATCGCTCAGCAGCAACGCCGTCTCGATCCATTCGTAATGGGCAAGTTCGGCGACCCAGCCGGGCTGATCGGTGCGCCCTTGCAGGTAGCCGACCCACTCGCCGCCCACTTCGGTGAACAGCGGCGTCTGGCAGCGATGGTTGGCATAGAAGTCTTCGCACAAGGCTTGCCAGTGCTTGGCGGCGAGGCTGGCATGCAGCACCGGAAAGCTACCGGCCAGCAGCGACTGCAGGTTGCCAAAGAACAGTTGCCGGTACATCGCCAGGCGCCGCGCTTCGATACCGGCAGGTGGCGGGTTGGCCTGCGGGTCACGGATATGGCCGGCCATGCGCAGTTGCTGTTCGCGCAACGAGTCAGCCATGGCGCACCGCCAGCGTCTGCGCGATGGGTTGCAGGCTGCGAATATGCTGCACTTCGGCCAGCAGTTCGGCCAGCGGTGGCAGGTTGAAGTCGCGCTCGAGCAAGGTCGGTACCGGCCCCAGGTGCTGGTAGGCACTGGCCAGCAGGCTCCAGACATCCGCCTTGACGCTGGCGCCATGGGTATCGATCTTAAGGTCAGGCGCTTCGTCGTAGTGCCCGGCCACATGCAGGCAGACCACCCGCTCGGCCGGCACCTGGGCGAGGAACTGGGCGGCGTCGTAGCGATGATTGCAGGCATTGACCACGATATTGTTGATGTCCAGCAGCAGGTCGCAGTCAGCCTCGCTCAACACCGCCTGCAGAAACTCGATTTCGCACATCGCCTGGTACGGCGCGGCGTAGTACGAGATGTTCTCCACGGCAATGCGCCGGCCAAGGGCATCCTGGACTTCAGCAATCCGCTGGGCGGTATGGCGCACAGCTTCGTCAGTGAAAGGCATCGGAATGAGGTCGTACAGATGACCGTCATCGGCGCAGTAACTCAGGTGTTCACTGAACAGCGGTACTTGATGACGGTCGAGAAATGCGCGGATCTGGCGCAGGAAGCCATGGTCCAGCGGTGCCGGCCCGCCCAGCGATAGCGACAGGCCATGGCAGGCCAGCGGATAGCGCTCGGCCAGTTGCGCCAGGCCTTCGCCGAAGGCACCACCGACACCGATCCAGTTGTCCGGGGCGCATTCGAGAAAATCCACGGCACCGGCGTCCATGTTCAGCAGTTCGGGCAACAGCGCGCGGCGCAAGCCCAGGCCCGCACCCTGCAGGATAGATGAAGGGTTCATCGGCATGCTCCTTGAGGTGCAGCGCCCTCCCCGGCCTGCGCCTGGGGAGGATGCTGTCGAGGGTCAGTTCTTCGCCTGGCTCAGCTTGCTGTACAGGTCGGTCGGGAAGGGATTGCCGTTGGCGTCGAACTGGTGCTTGCGGAACTGGTAGACCTCGGCCTCGGAAAGGTAGCCGTCGTGGTTGGCGTCGATCGCATCGAACTCGGCGCCGGCACCCGGGGCGACCGCCAGCAGTTCGGCACGGGAAACGCGGCCGTCATGGTCGGCGTCGGTGCGGGCAAACGAAGCATCGCCACACTTGCCTTCACCGCATTTGCCTTCAGCCTGAGTAACCTTGGCCTTGCCGCTGGCACCACACTTGCCCTCACCGCACTTGCCTTCGGCCTGGGTGGCTTTGGCCTTGGCGCCGCTGGCGCCGCACTTGCCTTCCCCACACTTGCCCTCCCCGGTCTTTTCCGCAGCCGCCAGTTGGTAGCCTTGTGGCAATGCCTCGACGGCAAAGGCCGAGGACGCCAGGTTGATACCGCCCACCAGAGCGATGCCGAGCAGGCCGAGACGGGTCTTGTTGGGGAACTGGATACGGGTCATGGTGTTTCTCCTGATAGTCATACGGTCATGCCTCAAGGGCGAAAGAGCCAGGGAACGCGGGCCATAAGGCGTGTTCGTTCGGGCTGGCTCATTTGGCCCCAGGCATGTATCCCGGGCGTATCCGCAAGGCGTTGCATTTGTAAGCCAATGGCTGCAGTTGACGCGCAGATACACAGTGATACACACGCCAAGTGCTAATCTGCCGGCAGTCACAGCACAGGAAAGGCCAATGCCGCGCGAGAACTTCAATGACCTGATGGCCTTCGTCATGGTCGCCCGGGAAGGCAGCTTCACCCGCGCAGCGGCGCAACTGGGCGTGTCGCAGTCGGCGCTGAGCCATACCATCCGGGCGCTGGAAGCACGCCTGGAGCTGCGCTTGCTGACCCGCACCACGCGCAGTGTTTCCCCCACCGACGCCGGTGAGCGCCTGTTGCAGACGCTGGCACCGCGCTTTGCGGAAATCGAGAACGAACTGGCCGAGCTCAAGAGCCTCAGCGGCGAACCGGTCGGCAGTTTGCGCCTGACCACCGCCGAGCACGCCGCCGCCACCGTGCTATGGCCGGCGCTGGAGAAACTGCTTGTGCAATACCCCGGGATCAAGGTCGAAGTGACCATCGACTACGGCCTTGCCGACATCGTCGCGCAGCGCTACGACGCCGGCATCCGCCTGGGTGGCCAGGTGGCCAAGGACATGATCGCGGTGCGCATCGCGCCGGACCTGCGCATGTCGGTGGTCGGTTCGCCCGGCTACTTTGCCGCCCGGCCACGCCCGCTCACCCCGCAGGACCTGGTCGAGCACACGTGCATCAACCTGCGCCTGCCGACCCATGGTGGCCTGATGGCCTGGGAGTTCGAGCAGCACGGCCGCGAACACAAGGTGCGCGTCGACGGCCAGCTGACCTTCAATAACAGCACGCAGATGCTCAAGGCTGCCCTGGCCGGCTTCGGCCTGGCTTACCTGCCCAGCGACATGGTCAGCGAGGCACTGGCCGAGCAGCGCCTTGAAGCGGTGCTGGAAGACTGGTGCCCGACCTTCCCCGGTTATCACCTGTACTACCCGAGCCGCCGGCAGTCGTCCAAGGCCATGGCCGTGCTGATCGAGGCCTTGCGCTATCGCCACCCTCAAGATTGATGAGCTGGATTCATGACTGCATGTGGACTTAGCCACCTAATCAATCACTGATCTCGCCGCTACAGTGGTCGCCATGCAATCCGCAACATTTGAGGGCATGGCAAATGACAACCCGTACCTGGTTCATTACCGGCATCAGCAGTGGCTTTGGCCGCGCCCTGGCCGAACAGCTGCTGAGCCGCGGTGACCGAGTGCTCGGCACCGTACGCGAGCGAAGCAAGGTGGCCGAGTTGGCCGAACGCTTTGCCCGGACGCTGAGCGTCGAGCAGCTCGACGTCACCGATGTGCAAGCCGTACGACGGGTGGTGGCACAGGCCATCGAGCGTTTCGGGCGTATCGATGTGCTGATCAGCAACGCCGGTTACGGCCTGTTCGGCGCTGCTGAAGAGTTGAGTGACGGCCAGATCGAGCAGATGATCGCCACCAACCTGACCGGTTCGATCCAGCTGATCCGCGCGGTGCTACCGCACATGCGGGCTCAGGGTGGAGGCCGGATCATCCAGATCTCCTCCTATGGCGGCCAGGTCGCATTTGCCGGCAACTCGCTGTACCACGCGACCAAGTGGGGCATCGAAGGCTTCGTCGAGTCGGTGGCCCAGGAAGTGGCCCCGTTCGGCATAGGCATGACCTTGGTCGAGCCGGGCGGCGCACGCACCGAGTTCCGTTACGCCAGCGCCCAGGTGGCCGACCTGCTGCCCGTCTACCACGCAACTCCGGCGCACGCCTTCCTGCGCATGCTCGACCCGGCCAACGGCCTGGCCCCCGGCGACCCCGCACGCATGGCGGCACGCATCATCGAGAGTGCCGACCTGAACCCGGCGCCACTGCGCATGGTGCTGGGCTCGCTAGCGCTGCAAAGCACCCTGGACACGTTACGCAGGCGCGTCGCCGACTTCGAGACACAAACCGCACTGGCGGCTTCCACCGACTTTCCAAGCGAGACATGAACCGATGAACAACACACTGATGGCAGCGCTGTTGCTGGCTGCCCCAATCGCATACGCCGAGGAACCCACGATGATCACCCTCAATCGCGCCGGGGCACAGCCGTCCCAGGTCGGCCCCGAACAGTACTTCACCGGCCGGGTACGTATCGATTCACCGTTCCAGGCTGCAGCACCGGCGCGGGTCGGTGGCGCCAGCGTCACCTTCGAGCCCGGCGCCCGTACCGCCTGGCACACCCACCCGCTGGGGCAGACCTTGCTGGTCACGGCGGGCGCCGGTTGGGTCCAGCAATGGGGCGAACCGGTGCAGCAGATCCGCCCGGGCGATGTGGTGTGGATTCCTGCCGGCACCAAGCATTGGCACGGTGCCTCGGCGAGCACCGGCATGAGCCATGTCGCCATCGCCGAGGCGCAGGACGGCAAGGTGGTCGACTGGCTGGAGCAGGTCAGTGATGCGCAATACCCGGCCGCTGCCGGGCAGCACGAAACGCCGTGACAATTACGCCCGGCGGCGCTCCAGCAGCTTGGCCAGGGCGAAGGTGGCGACCACGGCCAGCACCACGGCGGCGGCAATGGACGGCACGCTGCCCCACTGCGCGATGGTGCTTTTGACCGCCAGGTAGAAGCCCAGTACGCCCACCGCACCAATGGCGTTGCCGCGCACGATCGCCCCCAGTTCGTGGTGCCCACCCTGAACATGGGCGAACACCGCCAGCGGCCAGGCAATCACCGGGATCGGCGCCAACAGGCCGCTGGCCACCGGCCCCAGCCACTCTGCACTGGCAGTGATCGCCACCAGCAGCGCGGTGGCTGTGAGCATGCGCATCGGGATCACCCAGCGCGGCAGTTGCACCACCTTGGCGTTGCCGGTGGGCGCCGGTTGCGAGGTGACGACGATGATCAGGCTCAGCAGCACCAGCGTCACCACCACCGACAACGCCACCCAGCCCAGGTGGCTCATCAATGCTGCCGTAGCGGCATACACCGCCAGCGCAGCGATGCAGCCGGGCAAGGCGCCAACCCGTCGCGTCACCAGGTAGTAGAACAGGTAGGTCGCCTGCACTGCCGCCAGGCCTGCCAGTGCCCCGGGCACCGCCTGCAAGGCAAAACCCGGGCCCTGCTCAAGGCTGAGAAACAGCACAACCAAAGCTGAAGTGACCGGCAGCCCGGAAAGCAGGCCGCCGATTTGCGTACCCCAGCGCCTGGCTGCCAAGGAGATGGCCAGCATGAGCGTGGGGGTGATGAGAAACTTGAGGTAGAAGGCAGTCATGGGGGAGCTAACGCGTTTCGACAAGGATGGGGAGCCAGGTGCATCGGCGCCCCCATGCTAAACGATGCGCGCTGGCTTTTCGCGGTTTTCTCAGTGGCCCGACTGCGCGACCTCGGCCATCACCTCGGCCCGTGTGGTCACGTTGCCGAAGTGGTGCTTCCAGAGGTCGGTGCCCAGCTTGCCGGAGCGGTCCAGCGATGAACCGACGGTGAGGTCGGTCACCAGCGTCGGGCACAACCCGGCATCGAACAGCGCAAAGCCCGCCGCCAGCACGCAAGTCTCGGTCTGCATGCCGCAAACCAGTACGCGCTCCACGCCCAGTTGCCTGATATGGGCGATGGTCTCGGCAGTCTGGCCATAGCCATGCTTGATGAACACCTGGTCCACTTCGACCAGGCACTCGTCTTCGGCCGCCGGGTGCCAGCCGAGCTGGCGCTGGAACGGCGTCACCTGTTCATCGTGCAATTCGACCGAGGCGACCGACGGAATCCTCGCTGACAACAGACGAATGCCGTCCACCAGCCACTCGGGGGGGCTGAAGGTGGACTGGACATCAACGATGAGCAGAACCTGCTGCATGAACGACTCCTGAATACTCAAAACGACCGCGGAGTATATCTGCATCAATGGCCGCTGGTGGAACCTGCCCGCCACTGTGTATGCTGGCCACGCCCGAGCCCGACGCACCGGACGCCCCTATGCCCGTTGACCTGCAAGCTCTTTACCCCAAGCTGATCCAGCTGATGCTGGACACCGTGTTCGTGGTCGACCGGGACAACACCATCGTGTTCGTCAGCAATGCCTGCGAGCCGTTGCTCGGCTACCGCGCCGACGAGCTGATCGGCACCCCGATCACCCGGTACATGCACCCCGACGACCTGGAAACCACACGCGCCTCGATCATCCGGGTGATGAATGGCCAGCCGCATTGCGACTTCCGCAATCGCTACCTGCGCAAGGACGGTGGCGTGGTTCACATACTCTGGTCGGCCTTCTGGTCCGAAGAAGTGGGCGCGCGCATCGGCGTGGCGCGCAACGTCACGGCGCTGGCCCAGGCCGAGCAGGAACTGCGCTTTCTCGCCCACCACGACCCGCTGACCCGGCTGTGCAACCGCTCGCTGTTCAACCAGCGGCTGGCCAGCGCGCTGCACCATGCCCGCCCGTTTGCGCTGCTGTTCCTCGACATCAACGACTTCAAGGGCATCAACGATGTGCACGGGCATGCCGTCGGTGACCAGGTGCTGTGCGCGGTCGCGCGGCGCCTGGAAGACTGTGTCGGCCAGCACGACACGGTGGCGCGCATGGGCGGCGACGAGTTCACTGTGCTGCTGACCGACTTGAGCTCGGTGGGCGCGGTAGCCGAGAAGATGGCGCAGATCCTCGCCGCCATGGCAGCGCCGCTGGCCAGCGGGCTGCGTGCGCTGCCCATGCCGTCCTGCAGCATCGGCGTGGCCTGCTACCCGGCCGATGGCGCAGACATCGACACCCTGCTCAACTGCGCCGATGACGACATGTACCGCAACAAGCGCCGGCGTTCCGTGGCCGGATAAACCGCCACCGGTAATTGCTGCCGCCGGGGTACCCGCTGTGGCATGCTTTGCGCCCCGCACGACAGGCCCACACAGGTACCCCCATGACCCAAGCCACCGACCAGGCATTCTACGACCGTGCCGATGCGCATATCGACCTGGCCAACCAGCAGATCGACACACTCGCCGACGTCGGCAAGGTCAGCGCCTCGATGACCTTTGCCGCCAGCCGCTTCAGTGCCTGGCTCAGCGCCCGCAATTTCAAGTCCGGCGCCGAAATGGCCGCGGCGCGCGAAGAAATCCTGAAGTACTTCAGCGAGCAGTACCGGATGATGCTGGAAGATAACGTCGACGAGTACATCGAGCAGTTCGACCGTTACGTATTGGGCAAGGAAAGCTGAGCCTCAGACCTTGAACCGCCCCACCAGCGCCGTCATCTCCCCGACCAGCACGGACAACGCCTGGCTGGCCTCGCTGGTCTGCTGCGCACCCGCCGCCGAATAGCTCGACAGCTCGCGGATGTTCAGCAGGTTGCGGTCCACCTCGCGCGCCACCTGCGCCTGTTCTTCCGCTGCGCTGGCAATCACCAGGTTGCGTTCGTTGATCTCGCCGATGGCGCTGTAGATGCCTTCCAGTACCTGGCCTGAGGCCAGGGTGACGTCGAGTGTCGACTGGGCGCGGCTGGTGCTGGCCTGCATCGAGGCAACAGCCGCTTCGGTGCCCTGTTGCACGCGGCCGATCATCTGCTCGATTTCCTGGGTCGAGGCCTGGGTGCGGTAGGCGAGCGTACGCACTTCATCGGCCACCACGGCAAAGCCGCGCCCGGCATCCCCGGCGCGGGCCGCCTCGATGGCCGCGTTGAGCGCCAGCAAATTGGTCTGCTCGGACACCGAACGGATCACTTCAAGCACCTTGCCGATATCCCGGACCTGGCCCACCAGCTGCTCAAGGTGAGCGCTGCTGGTCTGGATCTCTTGGGTCATGGCCTGGGTGCCATCGATATTTTCGCTGACTTGCTGACGGCTTTTTTCCGCCAGCTGGTTGGACTCTTGGGTAGCCTGGGAGGTGGTGACGGCATTGCGCGCGACCTCCTCCACCGCCGTGGTCATTTCGGTGACGGCGGTGGCGGCCTGCTCCAGCTCCTGGCCCTGCTGGCGCAGGTGGTTGGCGCTTTGTTCGGTGACCGTGTTCAAGGCACCCGCCGCGTCGGCCAGTTGCCGGGTGCAGTTGCTGATCCCGCTCAGGGTCTCGCGCTGGCTCTGCTGCATGCGCTGCAGCTCATGGAACAACTGGCCGATCTCGTTGCGCCGATGCACTTCGACTGGCACGCTCAAGTCGCCGCCGGCAATCCGCTGAAAGTGTCGGCCAGCCTCGCCCAGCGGGTGCAGCACGCGCTGGGCGATGAACGCCCAGCACAGCCCGGCGAGCAGCAATGTCACCGCCAGCAGCCCCAGGCTCAGCAGTTGTGCACGCCCAAGGCGGCGGTCGGATTCCAGCATGATCTGCTGGCCGCGCTCGCTCAAGGCGGCGACCAGTTGCTGGCGCAGCGCCTGCAGCCGGCCCATGGCATTACCGGCATCGGTGTTGACCTTGAAGTACTGCTCCAGCGAGCGTTGCTGCGTGGCTGCGCGCTGGCCGGCCACTGCCTTGGCATACTCGCCGAACGTGGCTTGCAGCTCCTGGGCCACCGCATGCAGCGCAGGTTCCTGAACCTGCTCGACGAATTCATCGATCAGCTGCTGGCTCTTGTCGTTCAGCTCGACCGAGAGCGCCATGCGCTTGTTCGCGCTGTCGTCGTGGCCGCCCAGTTGCTCGATGAAGCCAGAAGACACATTGGCACTGGAACGGATTGCCATCAGCAGGGCATTGTTCAACCGATCCGACTGGTGTGCGGTCTGGTCCAGCTCGGTGATCTGCTCGTCGCTGCCCAGCGCCGCCCGCCAGGCACTGACGGTGGAGAACAGCAAGGTCAGGCTGAACAGCAACAGCACCCAGAACATTCCGGTACGGATCTTCAGGTCGGCAAACATGCGGGCAGTACTCCTCTAGTGCTTGTTGGCGCCACTTCTGGTCGAGGTTTCGACGGTGGGTGAGCAGCTATCGGAGTTGCCGCTGAAGGCTTGAGTGCGCGAATGCGGCTTCTGTTCGGTAACCGAACGGATGTTGCTTGCGCCTTGCATCTGCTTGCGCATACATGCAAGGGTAAAAAAGGAACGTCAGTCACCAGAAAAGGAAGAACAGCACCTCATGCTTGGAATCACACGTATCCATCGCTATGTGCGCCCATTGTCTGCCAGCAAGGCTGCAGCCAGTGGGCGTGAATCCAAACTCAAACGCAGCACCCGCATTGCCTCGAAGCTCGTCACCCTCCTCTGCACGCCCCGCGCCGTACCACCCTACCTCTGGGTCAAGCCCGAGCGCCCCCCTGTAGATCGCATGCCCCCTACCTGACTGCCCACGCTGCAGTCGACGCGCATTGACTCGCCATTCAGTCGCTGGAGGCGAGGGATTTCACGCAAATAATCAGGGGCAACCACCAATGATCTTGTTTCAGGGTAAAAAAATTCTCAGCGCCATCTTCGATATGGATGGCACGATGTTCGACACCGAGCGCTTGCGTTTCAAGACGTTGAAACAGGCCTCACTGGAAATCTTCGGCAAGGCCTTGAGCGAGCAGACGCTGATCGGCTCGCTGGGCCTGAGTGCGAAAAAGGCCGAAGCCCTCGCCAAGGCCCACAATGGCGAAGACTTCCCTTACGCACAGATTCGCCAGCGAGCCGATGAGCTGGAGCTGGAATACGTACGCAGCCACGGCGTGCCGCTGAAGGCTGGCTTGCTGGAAGTACTGGAGCGGCTGCGCAAGTCTGGCCTGACCATGGCGGTGGCCACCTCCAGCCGCCGGGCGATTGCCGAGGAGTACCTGATCAATGCCAACGTGCTCAAGTACTTCGACATCACCGTCTGTGGCGATGAAGTCAGCCAAGGCAAGCCGCACCCGGAAATATTCCTGCGGGCGGCCCGCGCTCTCAATTGCGACCCTGCCCAGTGCTTCATGATCGAAGACTCGGAAAACGGCCTGCTGTCGGCCATCCGCGCCGAAGGCCAGGCCATTCTGATCGAAGACATCAAGCCGCCTGCACCTGAGGTGAAGGCTGGCGCGCTCAAGGCCTACCACAGCATGCCCGAATTCCTCGCCGACCTGAGCGAGTGCGTGCCCGACCTGGGCATGCCGGAACTCGCCGAGCCGTTCCCGGCCTCGCTCAACCAGTTCCGTGTCGGCATCCATGGTTTCGGTGCCATCGGTGGCGGCTACCTGACCCAGGTATTCGCCCACTGGGACGGCTATACCCGGCCCTGCGAAATCATCGCCGCGACCCGCTCGCGCATGCTTCGGGAAACCGTTGCCGCGTTCGGCAGCTACAGCGTACGTTACGGCGCCAGCGCGTTCGACCAGACCCTTGAAAATGTACGCATGATCGACATGGACGATGAGCACGCGGTGATCGAGATGTACAACGCCGCTGAAATCATCGGCCTGAGCCTGCCCGAGCAGGCGATCCAGCAGCAGGCCAAGGTGATTGCCAAGGGCTTGCTGCAACGTTTCGAGCGCCGCGGCCGCGAGCTGACCCTGCTGATCGTGCTGAACAAGATCGGCGGCGCCGCGTTTGTGCGCCGGCAGGTACAGGCACAATTGGCGTTGCTGTGCGCACCCGAAATCGCCAGGCAGGTGCTGCAGAAGACCCATTTTGTCGAAACGGTGGTCAGCCGCATCGTCTCGAAGATCAGCAATGACGCGCTGGTTCGGCAATTGCGTATCAAGTCGCAGATGTTCCAGAACAGCCTTGAGGATGAACCGGCACCTGCAGCGCCGACTGCTGAATACCAGCGCCTGATCAGCCGCTTTCGGCCCTTCACCCAGTCCAGCAACGCCCTGAACCAGATGCACCTGGTGCTGTTCAACAGCGAACCCGACATGCCGCTGTATGTCGAGCGCGGCGGCGATCTGCTGGAACGGCTGCGGCAGGTGAAGACCGTCACCGACATCACCCAGATCCAGATCATCAAGAACCGCTTGTGGAATGGCCCGCATGCCATCATCGCCTGGTACGCCAGCCTGCTGGGCTACACCTGGGTTGGCCAAGGCATGGGCGACGCCCGCGTGAGCGCGCTGGCCGAGCGCCTGATCCACCAGGAAGTAGCACCTGCGCTGGTGGCCGAGTACCCACAGATGGCTGAGGTGGTCGAGCGCTTTGCCGCTGCCTTTCTTGATCGCTGCAAGCGTTCGTTCAAGGACCCTTGTGCCCGCGTGGGGCGCGACCCTATGCGCAAGCTGCAGCGCAACGAGCGCATCCTGAGCAGCATCGACCTGGCCCGCAAGCATGGAATACCGGCGCCGGCACTGGAGCTGGGCGCGGCCCTGGCGATCCATTATGCGTTGCGCTGTAGCGCCAGCAAGGACCGCGAGGCGCAACGGATGAAGCAGCTGTACAGCGCCAGCGGCGAACGAGTCGAAGCGGTACTGACCCATGACGGCGATTACCACGGCAAGCCTTATCCGGGGCTGGACCCGATCGATGACGCGCCGCTCATCGACAGCATCGCCGCCAACTTCCGCCGCCTGCAGCGACGCGATAGCGCCGAGTGGAGCACAACGCCTGGCGCAAGCAGCAGCTCGGCCAGGCACGAACCTGGCCCTGACGCCGTGCTCCGCTAGGGCTGCAGCGCCGCTGCCGGGCTGCTCTGCACCAGTCGCTCGTCATAGCGCAACAGGCGCCCGGCATTGGTCAGCACCAACAGCGTGCTGAGGTTGTGCAACAGCGCGGCGATCATGGCGCCCGCCGCGCCCAGCAGGCCGAAGGCGGCAGCGACGACAATCGCCAAGGTCCAGCCCAGGCCGATCAGCACATTCACCTGCAGTGTGCGTCGGCACTGGCGGCTGAGGCGGATGCAGGTAGCCAGGCGCCGCAGGTCGCCGTTGATCAGCACGATATCTGCTGCCGCCAGGGCAATATCGGCACCGTTGGCGCCCATTGCCACCCCCACCACACCGGCCTTCAGGGCCAGTGAGTCATTGATGCCATCCCCCACTACCAAAGGTCGAAAGCCCAGCTGCAGTTCATGGTTGACGTGGTGCATCTTGTCTTCCGGCAGGGCTTCGGCCACCACGCGGGTCATGCCGACCTGGGCGGCGATGGCGTCGGCGACTCGGCTGCGGTCACCGGTCAACAGCAACTGACGCTGCAGGCCGAGCTCACGCAACTGCTGCATGGCCTCTGCAGATTCCGCGCGCACGTGGTCGGCCAGCAGCAGCCAGGCGAGGAATTGCCCGTTCAGCGCCAGGCCGGCAATCGGCCCGTCATGCTCGGGCACTGGTGGCACCTGCATGCCCAGCTGGCGGAACAGCTCAGGGCGGCCCAGGGCCGCTTCACCCTCGGCCGTGTGCGCCACCACACCAAAGCCCTGGCGCTCGTGAATGTCCTGCAGCGCCAGATGCTCTTCATGCGGTACCAACGCCGCGAGGGCCCGACTGACCGGGTGGCTACTGGCAGCGCCAAGGCTGGCTGCGAGCTTGACCATAGCGGCCTGGGGCAATGCCGCCGCAGTGCCGACCACGCTGCGCAGGCGCAGGTCGCCGTAGGTCAGCGTGCCGGTCTTGTCGATCACCAGCGAAGACAAGTCGGCCAACTCTTCGAGAAAGGCCGAACCGCGAATCAGGATGCCATGCCGGGCTGCGACGGCAATCCCCGCCACCGCCGTCGCCGGTGCCGACAGCACCAGGGCGCAGGGGCAGGCAGCCACCAGCACGGCCAGCATGGCCTGGGCGTCGCGGGTGATGAACCAGGTGACTGCAGCAATCAGCAAGACCAGCACCAGGTAACGCCCTGCGTGGCGTTCGAGCAACCGGGTGATCGGCGGCTTGGCTTGCTCGGCGCGCTGCATCAGGGCGATGACCTTGCCCAAGGTCGAGTCATCACCAACACGGGTAACCTCTACCCGCAGCAAACCATCCAGGTTGATCGAACCGCCATGGATATCCATGCCACTGACCACTTCCAGCGGCACCGCCTCACCGGTGATGGGCGCGGTATCGAGGCTGGCCTGCCCCTGCAGGACAAGGCCGTCGGCCGGCACACGGTCACCGGCGCGCACCTCGACCTGGTCGCCTGGCTTGAGGCTGGCGTTATCGACCTCACGCACCTGGCCATCGATATCGATCAGCCGCGCGTTACTGCGGGTCAATTGCCCCAGCGCGGCAATGGCCTCTTGCGAACCCAGCACACTGCGCTCTTCGAGCATGTGGCCGAAGATCATGATGATCGGCAGCAGTGCCGCGGTGGCCAGGTCGCCGGTTGCCCAGGCACCCAGCATGGCCAGCGCGATCAGCTGATCGGTGAGGCCATGCAAGCTGGGGTGCAGCAGGCTGTACCAGGCCGAGCGCAACACCGGCACAGCCACCAGCAACGAGGCACCGCCCAGCAGCAACTGGCTGACCCCCTCTTGTGTCGGCGCCAGCCAGCGCCACACCAGCCCCAGCCCCAGCAACCCCAGGGCCAGCATCGCCAGGCTCAGCTGGCGGGCGGCAGTGCGCTGCTCGGCCTTGGACAGCAAGCCGGACGTGAGGTGGGTATGGGCATGGTGATGGTGCCCCTGACAATGATGAGTACTCATCGCGAGCAGCTCCAGAAATGGCAAGTAGGCGTCGTGTTCATTGTGCTGGCCCCTGCAGGATCATGTGCCCGGCGTCATCTTTGTTGACGGTGGTGACCGACCCGGCGCGCGCCAGTATCGCCGGCACCCGCTCACGGTAGAGGCGCAGCAACAGCTGCGGATCCTGCTGCTGGCTCAAGCCGACGATCGTCGCGGTCGCGGCCTGGGCGCGTGACAACCGCTCACTCGCTTCAGCCTGGGCCACCTGCACGGTGCGGTCAGCGGCCTGGGTGGCCTGTTGCAGTTGCCGAGCGGCATCATTGCGGGCCTTGGCCACTGCCTGCTCGGCCTGCTGGCTGGCAGTGAGCACCGCGTTGAACGCGCTGACGGCCGACCACGGCAACGACGACTGGATGTCGACCCGCACCACCTCGATCCCCAGGCTGGCACCGGCTGAACTCAGGCGGGCCAGGCTGCCATTGATGCCGTGCTGCAGGTCACCGCGCAGCCGCTCGCGTTGATCGGCCAGCCCGGCATCGCCGCCGACCAGCTCCGGGCGTGCGACCAGGATGGCATCCATGTCGCGCGAGGCGCAGATCTGCACGGCGTTACGCTCAACCAGGCGGTCCAGCGCCGGTTGCACATGTTGGCCCTGGCGTGCGTAGGCGTACGGGTCACTCACCGTGTAGAACACCCGCACGTCCAGCTGCACAGCCCCGGCATCGCCAGTCAGCAGATAACCCGAGCCTGCCGTGGCATCGCTGGCCAGCGCGCCGTCCTTGTCGGATTTCTGCGCAAGCTCCGAGCGCAGCAGCAACTCGACCCGGCGTTCGGTCACCCGCGCTGCCGAGGGCAACATCACCACCTGCTCGAAGGGCTCAGGCCAGGCCAGCAACAAGCCTGCGTTCTGGATGCGCGCCTCGGCCCCCAGCCGCAAGACCACCGCACGGTTTTCCGGCCCGACCTGACGCACATTGCCAAACAGCCAACCCACTGCCGCCAGCAGCGCCACCGCGTACAACGCCAGAAAGCCTATACGCCCTGCTTGCAGCCAGGGGCCAGTGGGCAACCTGGCCGACACCTGTTGCTCACGGCTGGCCATGGTCAGCCCCCGCAGGCAGCACAGGCCCCTCGACCAGGGCGCGGAACGGCGCTGCGTCGGTGCGCAACACCAACCGCGTGCCGGGGTTGATGACCGAACCGAGGGTATCGAGCGAACGCAGCAAGGTGTACAGCTGCGGCGCACCGGCATAGGCCTTGCCGTAGATGTCCGCCGCCTGCACTTGCGACTGCGCCTGGATCTGCGCGGCCTTCACGCTCGCATCGGCCTGCAGGATCCTGGCATCGCGCTCGGCCGCCGACTGGATCTCGGCCGCCTTGCGCTTGCCTTCGGCAGTACGCTCGGTGGCGATGGTCTCGCGCTCGGCGCGCATGCGGTCAACCGTGGCTTCAAGGGTGACCTTGGGCAAGGTCAGCCGCTCGATGCCCACTTGCACCACATGCACCCCATAGCTGTTGATCAGTTGCTGCTCGATCTGCTCACGCAGGCGCTGCTCGAAACCATCGATGCGCACCCGGCTGGCATCGACGTTGACCAGGTCGGCCAGTTCGAAACCGCTGGCCGTGGTTTCCAGGGCCGAGCCCACCAGGGTGCGGATTTGCCGCGCTGCCTCGTCGGGCTGGTTCTGCACGGCTCGCATGAACAGCTGGATGCTCTGCGGGTCGGCTGCCACCTGCCAGGCGACATAGGCCTGGACGATGATGCGCAGGCCATCCCGTGTGCCGACATCCTGCAGCCCGCTGGAGGTGGTGCGCAGGCGCAGGTCGACCGGCACCGCGGCCTCGAACGGCACTGGCCAACGCCAGTTGAGCCCGGGCTCGATCAATACCCGCGACGGGTTGCCAAAGCGCGTGATGACCGTTGCTTCGCCGACACGAACCTGCACGAAACAGGCTGTCGCGGCCATGATCAGGACCAATAGCAAGGCGATCCCGACACGCAGCCAGGCGGGACGGGCACGGTCGTGAATGTCGGCATGATCGTGATTGTGGTCGTGGTCGTGGTCATGACCATGGGCGGTATGGGAACTCACTGGTTACGCTCCTGGGTACGGCCGGATGCGGGTTTCGGCTGCGAAGGGTCGATGGGCGCTGCAAAGCTGCGCAGGTCCAGGGTCGGCGCCTGGTTCGCCGTCAGGCGGTGATCGATGATCAGGCTGTTCGCTTGCGCCATGCCTTGGGACAGCCGCTCCAGGTACTGTTCGAGGATGAACGCCTGGCCTGCGTGCAGCCAGGCGGTGTGCTCGGCGTCGAAGCGCAATGCGCCAGTGTCGGCTTTGGCCAGTGTTTCGTGGGCTTCGGCGGTGGCCTTGTCGGTCAACGTCGTGGCGCTCTGGCGGGCTTCGTCAACCTTCTGCACAGCGTGCCCGCGGTCACGGGCGACCAGTGCCTGGGCAGTGATCTGCGCCGCCTGCACGGCGTGGTAGGCATTTGCCGCACCGGCTGGCGGGTGGATCGCCTCCACCGAGGTCGCCAACAGCTCCACCCCGGTATCCATGCGGTCCAGGTCGGCCTGCACCGCCTGGCCGATGTCGCGGCCGAGCGCGGCACGTTCGGCGCCCAGCAAACCATCCAGCGAGCGAACGGCAAAATCGTGGACCAGCACGCGGTTGGCAACGCTGCGCAGCAGTTGCTCGACGTCAGCGGTGTGATAGGCCGCCGCCAGGGCGGCCGCGTCGCTCAGGCCGATACGGTAGATGAAACGCACGTCCATGTTGACGATCTGGAACCCCTGACGCCCGCCATCGGCACCGGCAATTACCTGCGAGTTCTCGCTCAGGTGGGTGGCGTCCCACAACCGGTTGGCCGTTGTCGGCGGCGCACCATCGGCGGCCGCCAAGGGTTCGGGGGTACCTTCGGCTGTTGTGGTCGCCAATTCATGGATGATGCTGTTGTCCACCCACAGCACCTTGCCAAATGGCCAGGGCAAGCCAGCATGCAGGCCCGGCGGGTACACCGCCACGGGCTTGCCAAAGCGTTCGTAAACCGCGCGGTTGTTGGTCGGCACCTCGATGATGCCGGTCAGCAACCAACCGACCAGCGCCACCAGCGCCGCCACCGGCAGGAACGCCCGACGCATGAAGGCAAACGCCCATACCTGGCGCAGGTCGATGCCCAGGCGCTGGTGCAGTTCGTCCTGCAGCACGGCCAGGGGCCGCGGTGGCCATTGCAGGAAGTCACCCGCCAGGCTACGTGCCACCAGCGCCGGCTCTTCACTTGGGCGCGAGGGGCGGAACATCGACAGCGCGGCGCGTATCAGCAGTTCGAGCGCTGCCAGGCCAGGCAACACACCAATCAGCACCGCCAGGCGCGCCGGCCACAGCCGCTCGCCGTCAACACAGGCCAGGCAGGCAATGGTCAGCACCTGCACGGCGATGGCCAGCCGCAACGTGGCTGCAAGCGCGCCAGCCTCGGGCCAGGTCGCCTCGCTTTCGGCCATCAGGTGGCGTTCGAGCACGACCAGGCCGAATGCGCAAACGGCCAACAGGCCGATGGCAACCCAGGTCACTTGCCCTGCCACCGTCGGTGTCGGCAGGTCAAAGCGCCAAGCACCCTTGACCAGCAGCAGGGCCAGCACCGCCAGGCCCATAAGCCAGGGGGCTTCTGCGCCAAGCTTGCGCCACTGCCGTCGGCAGCCGTCAGCGACCTGCCGACACCAGCGATCGAAACGGCTGAGCGACTCAGGCTCGACGGTTTCGCCGGCAGAGCGCCAGAACATCAGCGGGACGGGCACCTCGCCCCTGGCAGTGGCACGCCAGCTGGCCACCTGCCAGGCCGACTGGGCGGCGCCCGCCAACAGCAACAGCATTGCGCCATTGACCGCGAGCAGGACCAACCAGTAGGAGTCTGGGCTGAATATCCCGATGAGCCCCTGTATCGCCAACAGCAGCCCAGCTGCCAGCAGCGCCAGGTACATCAGCACCATCAGCTTGCGCGCATGAACCATTGCCCGCTGAAAACGCGGGAAACCATCGAGGTCGGTGGCCTCAGTGTCTAGATCGACTCTCATTAAGACTCCAGGAAATACCAGGCTTCGCAAGTCATGAGCCGAGGGGGCTGACGGCCACCGGCGACGAGCGGCGTAACGTTATAACGACAAATGTAAAAAATTTGTCGCAAAACGTAAAAAACGCTGCGTCAGTTCAAATCGCCCTCGATGATGATCAGTTCACGACGATAGGCGCGCAGCGCCCACGCCTTGGCTTCTGTGTAGGCAGGGTCCTCGTAGCACGCTTTGGCCTGGGCGTAACTTTCGAACTCGACCGCCAGCACCCGCGTACTTGTGTGCGCCTCCACCAATGCCCCCGGCTCCAGGCTTTTGAGCTTCGCTCCGTACTTTTCGGCGATAGGGCCCCATAACCGCCCATAGGCCTGCTGAGCCTCGGGGTCGGTCACCGCAGCCCCCAGGATGATCCAGTAACCTTTCATCAGTCGTTCCTTGTTCCATTGTTGGTCTATCGTTTTCAGGGCGCCAGCCAGGAAGCGTGCCAGTCCCCTTGCCGGCGCTCGAAGCGCGCCCGCTGCTGAACCGGCTGTGCAAGGTCCAGCCACTCCAGTGCCGTCGCCTCGATCTGCATCATTGCAAAGTGCTCGAAGCCATCCACGGTGATTGCGCAAGCGCTTTCAGGGCTTTCAATCACCTGCCCCGGCACAGCGCCATGGCGGAACAACGCCTGAGTCTTGTCACGCGCCGCCCCCCAGCAGCGTTGAAGCTGCCCGGCATCTTTCACCAGGTTGGCCAGCCCCTGCAGGCGGATCTGCATCACGCCGCAAGGGCTCAGTGCGGTCAGCGCCACGCGTGGCTCAGCAGTTATCTGAGCGCACTTGGCCGAGCGCTTGTCCACGTAGAAGTACAACGCACCCGCACCGGCATCGACGCTTCGCAGCACCACCGTGCGGGACACCGGCCAGCCTTGCTGGTCAAGCGTAGCCAGCTGCATCAGCCTGAAAGGGTTGCGTACCGGGCCGACCGGGATTGCCAACTGCGCCCAGATGCGCTTGAGCAGATCGTCCAGCATGGGGAACTCCCTGTTGCATGAAGTGCAGGCCGCAGCAGCGCTGGCTGCGGCCATGGGTAGTCAGACGCTGCGTGTCACGCCACCGTCGACCCGGATGTTCTGCCCGGTGATGTAGGCAGCTCCGTCGCTGGCGAGGAAGGCGATGGTGGCGGCAATTTCCTCGCTGGTGCCATAGCGCTTGAGCGGTACGCTGTCGCGGCGCTGTTCGGTGGCCGGCAGGCTGTCGATCCAGCCTGGGAGCACGTTGTTGATGCGCACGTTATCGCCAGCGAAATTGTCGGCGAAGATCTTGGTAAAGGCGGCCAGGCCCGAGCGGAACACGGCCGAAGTGGGGAACAGGTCAACAGGCTCGAATGCCCAGGCAGTGGAGATGTTGATGATCACCCCACCCTTCTGTTTTTGCATGTACGGCGTCACCAGCCGCGTCGGGCGGATGACATTGAGCAGGTAGGTGTCCATGCCCTTGTGCCAGTCTTCGTCGCTGATCTCCAGGATCGCGGCGCGCGGGCCGTGGCCGGCGCTGTTGACCAGCACGTCGATGCGCCCCCATTTCTCGACCACGGCATCCACCAGCCGCTGCAGGTCTGCAACCGACTGGTTGCTGCCGGTGACGCCGATGCCACCGAGCTCGGCGGCCAGTGCCTCGCCCTTGCCTGAAGAAGACAGGATACCGACCTTGAAACCGTCAGCCGCCAGCCGACGTGCCGCGGCCGCGCCCATGCCGCTGCCACCGGCGGTGATGATTGCCACTTTTTCTACAGACATGTTGCCTCCTTCGATGATGGAACTGCTGTGTTGCAAGTTTCATCACACTAGCAGCCATCCGTTGGACGAGGGAGGCAGGGGAAGTTTGCCTAGCCAGTAGTTTATCTTTCGCCTACCTGGGCTTTCAGCCACCCTCTGACAAGGCCAAGCGCTGGCGCCTCCTTGCGAGGCCATACCAGGTAGAACGCCTTGTCCAGCCTCAGCTGCTGGGGGAACACCTGCTGCAGCCTGCCGGCCGCGATGTCGTCCTTGACGAAGGCGTAGCTGGCAAGGGTGATGCCCTGCCCGCCGATGGCGGCGTCGATGGCCAGCGATGTCTGGTTGAAACGGACATTTTTCGACGTCGGTTTCGGATGATCGGGGAATAACGCGGCCGTGAATTGCGGCCAGAAGTTGTGGCCATCGTGCAAGGCGACATAGCCCTGCAAGGCGGCAAAGCTCTCTGGCGTGCCCATTTCAGCCAGCAATGCCGGGCTCGCCACCGCGACAATGCGTTGCTCCATCAGCAGCTCGACGTTCAGCCCGCCACCGAACGGCGGCTGACCGTAGCGCACCGCGATGTCGACGCCATCGGTCTGGAAATGGGAAAGACGGTCGGTGGCCAGCAGGCGCAGATCGATGTCGGGGTGCGCCTCGGCGAAGTGGCCGAGCCTTGGAATCAGCCACTTCGAGGCAAAGGTAGGTGTCACGCTGACCGTGAGCTGGGATGGTGCCGGGCGCAGCTGCCGGGTGGCTTCGTCGATCATCACCAGGGCACTGCGGATGCTCGCAGCATAGCCACGCCCGGCATCGGTCAGGCCAACGCCCCGTGGCAGGCGCTCGAACAGGCGCACCTGCAGGCTGGCTTCCAGCCCGCGCACCTGCTGGGCGACAGCCGCCTGGGTCACGCCCAGCTCCTCGGCGGCGAGGCGGAAATTAAGCTGACGCGCCACCACTTCGAACACACGCAGCGCATTGAGTGACGGCAACCCGGGGAAACCTGCAGGCATGGGAATGGATTTTCTATCGGCCAAGGTCCCCCGAGGCTACCGCCATCACCGCGGGTTTGGAAGCGTTGCCAGGCCCCGACTAGGGGTATTGTGCCCCCGAGGATGGGTTTCAGGGTTTGCTGCG
The DNA here is from genome assembly GCF_002025705.1 of Pseudomonas putida. NCBI lineage: Bacteria > Pseudomonadati > Pseudomonadota > Gammaproteobacteria > Pseudomonadales > Pseudomonadaceae > Pseudomonas > Pseudomonas putida. The sequence goes on from NZ_CP018846.1 coordinate 3,073,319, forward strand.
CCAATACAGGGTGATTGCCACCACATCCACGGCCAGCACAGTCGCGACGACAAAGTACATGAAGTAGTGGTCGTGCATGAGCATCGGCCTATCCCCAACCAGGTCAGGTTTTCTGTGTTGCGAGCAATTCCTGTTCCAATGCGCTGTGCAACATTGATTCGCCGGCGTTACCGGGCCTGATCAGCTACGGATACCGTGCCAGAACCCCGGGCCTTCTGCGCGGCCTGGATCAGTTGGAGGTTGCGATTGCGCAGTGCTGTATTGCTGCCAACCCGCTGGTTGGAACGCACCGCCAGCACTTGCGCCTGGTCATACTGCCCCTGCTCCAGGCGCAGTACGCCCAGGTAGTGCAGCGTGGCGGGGTTGTTCGGCTGGATCTGCAGGGCACGCTCCAGCGTGGCGGCGGCCTGGTCCAGGTTGCCTGCTTCATACTGGCGCGAGGCGGTCTCGATCAGCTGGGTCGAGGCTTTGTTGCTGCGCGCTGGCGCCGAGTAAGAGCCCGCCAGCACGCCTTGGCAGGCGACGGTGCTGAACAACAGGAACAGTGCTGACAGCAGGCGCTGGCTTGGCATGAAGGTGGGCACTCAACAGGTCCGGGAAGCTTCAGGTGAATTCGGCGAGAGGCTACAGACCGGGCCCGCTGCATGAAGTTCCCGAGGTACAATGCGCGACCTATGCTGCACATCAGAGATGGACAATGAACCGCCAGAAAAAACTCAAACAGCTGCTCAAGGCCCACCAGAAGAAGGCCAATGCCAAGCTGGCGCCCAAGAGCAACAAGCCCAAGTACATCAGCAAGGCCGACCGGCTGAAGCTTGAGGCAGAGGCGAATGCCGCTGCCGGCACCGATAGCCCAGACCTGAAGCCTTAGCGGCTCATTGCGTCATGCCCAGCTCGGCATCGTCCATCAAGGCCTTGGCCATTGCACTCAGGTAGTGCGAAGCCCAGATCATCATAGGCTTCTCGTCCATCAGACCGAGGACGGTCAGTTCCCGTACATAGCCCATCAGCTCCGAGGCTGGCTCACGGGCGTCGCGGCACGGGATGCCGGGTTCGATGCGGAACAACGGGTGGGGCTGGTTTTCACCTTGGCAGAAGGTGGTCTTGCCAACGGTGCATGGGGTGTTGTCTGGGGTCATTGTTCAATCTCCCTGAAAACTCCAGTGCCCGGTCCGGCCTCTTCGCGGGCTTGCCCGCTCCCACAGAGATCACCACAGGCCTGAAGGCTTGCACAGTACCTGTGGGAGCGGGCTTGCCCGCGAAGACTTTGGAAAATGGACTACAAGAAAGGGGCAAAATCTGATTTTTTTCAAACAATATGTATAATCCCGCGGCGCCATTTGCACCCCGTGCGAACACCCAAGGACCGGCGCCATGACCCGCGCTTGTTAAAACCAACCGATAAGGACATCCCATGCGTCATTTCAAACTCGTGCTCGCTGCGTTGCCATTCTGTGTACTGGCCGGCTGCGGCAACGATGCCCTGGAAGGCACCTATGAACAAACCACCACGGTGATGGGCATCCAGGGCCCTAAACAGAAAATCGAGTTCTCCAGCGACTACATCATCGCCAACGGCAGCAAGATCAAGGTCGATGAGTGGGAGCGCAAGGATGATGTGGTCGTCGCCCGCAACAAGGATGGCCAGGCACTGATCAACGTGCGTGTGCTGGACGGCGGCAAGCGCCTGGAAAGCGTTGGCGGCAGTGACTTCGCCAAGAATGAGTTTGTGCGAGTCGACTGATCAAAAAGCAAAGGCGCCCCGACCCGCTATCGGGTTGAGGCGCTAACCCGCATGGCGCATTTCTCGACACCCTTCAAGCACCTGAGGCCTCTTGGGTCAGCTTGGCGTGAGCATTCAGCTCTTCGGCGATGAACGCCGAGATCATGGCCCGGTAGACCTGTTCCACAACCGCTGCCGATGCTCCTGCCTCTTCGGCCAATCCACGCACCTTGTCGATAACCTGCTCGACCCGCGCAGGTGCACGCACGTCATCAGTGGTTTTCTTGAAGTTCGCAGCCTGCGTCACCAGCTTGCCACGCTGGGCGAGCAGTGAAACCAGGCTCTGGTCGATGGCATCGATGCGCTGCCGGACTTCGTCCAGAGAAGTGCAAGGTACATCCATTTTCTTGAATTCCTTTTCATGTGCCTGAGATGGATCGTATCCGCAGTGGGTCATGACGGCCAGAAGCGACGTCTGCAGTCGACCCAGTGCTGCCAGTGAATCTTACGCGCCTACAGAGTTCACTGGCGGCCTGCCCTTTACCTGGCCGGCTATGAGCACTATCTCAGTGGCCTCTTTGCGGCAATCGGGGCATGGGCACTGCGAACTCGCCTCGATCAGCTCAACACCCAGACATGGTTGCCTCAGATGAGTGAGCGTACTCGCTGCCATTCCTTCCAGCATTGTTCTGGGGCTATGTCTTCGTCGCTGCGCACGGCCAAAATGCCACGGACAGCATTACGACTGCCTGGGTGTCAACACAGAGGCGGTGGCGTTCTCGCTGGAGAAGACAAGGAACGCCAAGTGGGCCTCATAGCGATTGAGCACATCATCCATGACCTGCTGTTTGGTCAGGCCCATCAAGTCATAACCACCAGACCCCGTCTGGGTGAACACCTCCAGACGGTAATAGACATCGATCTCGCGCGGCATGCGGCCAGTGAACAGGGGTACAGGCGCCTCGACAATGGCGACGTGGTAATGGAAGTCACGGAATCTGTCCATCGATACCCGCAGCAACGGTTCCTCGATACCGCGTGTATTGACCAGGCTTTCCCGGGTGACGTGATAGCCCTGATGGCGAAATTCAGCAACGGCCTCGCCCAACGCTGGCCCGACTGTTCGGTTGAGGTACTGGGTGACCTGGTGCAGCGATGGATACGCCCGCAGGTGCTCGAGCCGTTGCTTCCAGGAGCGCTCCGGAACATGCCCCCCGCTAGCCGCCATCAGGGGCCGGTGCAGCACACGCCCTTCACGTTCGGCACGTTCCATGCGCAATACCTTGTAGAAGGACGCCATCACCAGATAAGCGATGACCGTCACCGGTAGCGCGAAGATCAGCGTTGCATACTCCATGGTCTTGACCCCGCCTGCGACCAGCATCGCCACAGTGAGCATGGCCGTGAGCAAGGCCCAGAAGATCCGCAGCCAGCTCGGGCCGTCATGGGAAGGGTCGGGAATCGTTGCAGAAAAGTTCGACATCACCATCGCCCCGGAATTGGCGCTGGTGAGGTAGAACAGCAAGCCTGACAGCGTTGCCAGACCAATCAGAAACATCGAGCCCGGGAACATCTGAAGCAGTGCATACCAACCCCGCTCGGGGCTGCCCATCGCCAGCGTGGCAAACTCGGTGTTGCCCTGAAGCACCTGGAAAAGTGCGCTGTTGCCGAACAGCGAGACAATGATGAAATCGCACAGCACGGGCGCAGTGACGGCCGCCAGGACGAATTCACGCAAGGTGCGACCTCGCGAGATTCGCGCCAGGAACACACCAACGAATGGCCCCCAGGCCAACCAGAAGGCCCAGAAAAACAAAGTCCACCCCGCCATCCAGCCGGCCCCGTCGGGCTCGTAGGCAAACGTCTGGAATGTACGCGCGGGAAAGGTGACGAGAAACTGACCGATGTTGGACACCAGTGCATTCAACAAGAACGCCGTCTGCCCAGTTATCAGGATGTACAGCATCATCGCCACGGCGCTCCAAAGGTTCAACTCGGCGATCCAGCGGATGCCTCGGTCAACCCCGGAGGTGGTGGCCGCAATGGTCAGTGCTACAGCACCCATCACCAGTGCGATCTGTAATGAGAGGCCCTGTTCCAATCCGAATATCAGCGAAAAACCAACACTCAGCAGTACCACACCAATACCCATCGACGTGGCGACTCCAAACACGGTGCCAACCAGCGCAATGATGCTGATGCCATCGCCCAAGGGGCCGCGCACGCGTTTGCCAAACAGTGGGTAGAGCGCGGCGCGAATCGACAGCGGCATGTCCCACCGATAGGCGAAGTAACCCATTGCCATGCCCAGCAGGGCATACATCGCCCACCCTGCGATGCCATAGTGAAACATGGTCCAGATGACCGCGTCCTGCATGGCCTGGGCTGTACCACCTTCGCCGCTGGGCGGGTGCATGTACTGTACGACCGGGCCGGTGACCGAATAGAACAGCATGTCTATGCCGACCCCTGCGGCGAACAGCATGGCAACCCAGGTCACCAGCTTGTACTGCGGCCGCGAGTGGTCAGGGCCGATGCGCACGTCCCCTTCCTTGGAAAACGCGACCCACAGCACGAAGCCGATGACCAAGGTCATCGTCAGCACGTAGTACCAACCCAGGTTCGTCGCAATCCAGTCGGTGGTCCGCTTCATCGCCGAGCGTGCTGCATCGGGCATGAGGATCGTGGCAATGGAAAACACCAGGATCACCATCGACGAAACCAGCAGGACGCGCCAGTTGATGCACGCCTCGCGATGTACGACCAATTGGTCGTGACCTTTGCTGAGATCACTGCGGGATACGGGAGGATCGTCAGCGTCGCCTGGCCGCCCAGGGCGGCGAGCCGTGCCGCCGACTTTGCTGCGCACGGGTGCTGGCATCGACTTCACACATGGGCCAGCAGTCGTTGAAGTGGTCGGATCATCACCGTTGCAGTGTTGATCCTTGGGAGGTACGAAGGGCATGAGCTTTCTCCTGTTGCGTACTTCATTCAACTCCGCCTGATCAGGCCTGCCTCACAGTAGGAGCGAATTCCATCCATTCGGTTGATTCATGCGATTGCACGCGCGCATGTGCGCGTTTGGGCAGCTGTTCCCAAGGCAGGCTCGCCCGGCGCCAGCGCAAGTGCGTGGGTTGTGGTGGCCAAGCGTGCTGACGCCATGGAAAGCGCATTTGAAATGCGTGGCTCGACCACCTTGGGGTGGCTCAGTCCAGCTGATGAAACGCCCAGCCACGAAAGGGCCTGATGACGGCGATTACACTGATCGTGCGCGCGGGATTGCCGGTTGTGGACCAGGCTCCATTGGCCAGGCGGAAGGCAGACAGCGCAGAAGTACTACGCGTGTCGGCTAGATACACCGCAGTTCAAGCCCGCAGTGTCAATCAAGCGTTTCAACTGAGCCTTGGCTCAATTGAGGGTGAAAACCCTGGGCAGGGAGCATCGCCAGGGTTGGCGCCGTCGCTATTGCCGGACGACGCAGTGGGAGGTGTTCAGGTGGAACCCGCGAATTGTAACGATACAGGCAGTCAAATAGAAGGCTCACCCACAGCTTTCGGTCAAAAGGGGTGGAAAACGTTAACGTTACTGATGAGCTGACGGCTTATGTGACCCTCGAACCTTGTTCATTCGCAGGCCGAACGCCGTCATGTGCCCAGGTTTTGATGAACGCTGGAATTGCGCGAGTGTATGTTGCATTAGCGACTGACCGCCTCAGGGCGTGCAGCGGCCCCTCGGCATTTCATGCCTTGGCCTATATGGCTGCGGCGGCGTCCAGGTAAGCATCATTTCCAATGCCCACTTGGCTCAATATCTGGCGCTTCCCCCCGCCGGCTCGGTCATACTGTTCATCCGCATCCCAAAGCGTAAGGATCTGGTTCGGGAAACAATATTCATAGCTGTTGAACGCGTGCGGGCCAGAACGATCAGCCTCAGCCACCAGCAAGAACAGGTCGGCAGCAGCCAGATTAAAAATATCGACGCCTTTGAATATCACCCTGAAAGTTGCACTTCCCGATACGCCAATGAACATCACCTTCTCGTCGATGTCGTAAGAAACTTGTATAGCACTACTGGAGAAATAATCGAGATGACCACAAGCAGCTTCCAGCGGGAGTTCAATCGCGGCCATTACCTCCCTTGTTTCCATGCGCGTAGCGCCAAGGCGCACTGGACCTATGGCTTGCAATGGCAGAATTTCAAAAGCAGGCAATTAGGGTTCATCCTGAAAGCAGCAAAACTGACTATTAATTGATAGGTCCGAGGGTGGCGGTAGCTGGATGAAATGTAGCAGGTGGCTGTGCGCAATGGGCCGAGAGCGGCCAGCCGCGACTGCCCCCTATCGACCCAAAGCAGACCTTCATCGTCCAGAGCGAATGCCTAATCTGAATGACGACTCTGCTCTGCTACCCGCCAGAGGTTGGAAGAGGGGCTGAAAGGCATACTCTATGTAGCCAGTGCCTAGCCTTGTCCGCCCCTAGTCGATGCGTAGCGGCTGGAATTGCGTCGCGGCCTGCGCAGCTTCCGCTACCACTCCTCGTTGCTGGCCATGGTGTCAGGGCTTCGAAAAATTAGCTTCATAGGCAGTCAATCGACAGACCAGAACAACTCCAGCCTTGAGTAGTCATTCCGTGAACTGCTTGCCATTTCGAAGGTTGCAGTCATATCGTAGTTACCTTCCTCCACAACAAGCTCAACTAAGTCGTATTGTAAGTCCTCTCTCAAATGTTCAATCAGGCAACCTGCAGATAGGACTGCGTGATCCTTCGCTGAATCTTCCGTAGGGTCTCCAAGGGCACCCTGAAAAAATCGAGCCAGATTGTTGAGCTCATCGACATACAATGTATCCTGCATTGATGCCTTCAGAAATCTATGCGCCTGCTTGTAGTCATATTGGTAACGGAACAACAAACCGCCTTCTGGATAAGCGAGGTGGGATGAGTCCGCCAACTCCTTTAGGAAAGCGACCGTTCGACTTGAAAGCATTTTTCCACCGTACAAATTTCAACTGTTCGCACCATTGAGTGCTCCTAGGCACCCCGTGATCAGCATCATACTCGACCGGCATGAACGCATGTTTGATGAGAAGCAGCTTTTGACCGTTTGCTGCTCTCCGCGAAGGGCAGCTTTGGGTCGTAAGCTGCCAGTCGTTAATAGCTGCATCCACCCATAGCAGGCCAGCAATCGGCCATAAGTAGATGCTGGCAAGGCCTTTGGGGCCTCAAGTATTGAATGTTCCCTTGCTGCTGGTGAGCAACAGCTCTACGACTAGCTACCAAGTGGCTGAGTTCGTGCGTAACAAGTCTATTAACTCACGCAGACCTGGAGGCATTTGCCGGCGGCCTGGGTAGTAGATGTGGAATGCTGGCTCAATGGGCGCCCAGTCAGGTAATACGACCTGAAGCTCTCCTCGCGATATGTAATCTGCAATGCGCTCCTCCGGGCAGTACGTAACTCCTCTGTCCAATAGCGCCATCTGAATACCAAGCTCGGTTTCGTTCACACAAAGCTGTCCGGGTACCTCAATCACTCGGTGATCGCCTTCCTTCTCGAAGTCCCAGCGATAGATGACTCCTTGGCCGGTACGAATCTGTATGCAGTTATGGTTCTTCAGATCCTCCGGCACCAGGATCCGCGATGTCCGGTTGAGGTAGCGAGGCGATGCCACTGCAACCCAGCGCAACTGATCGCTGATAGGCACAGCAATAAAGTCTTCAGCGATCGTCCCGCCATACCTGATACCCGCATCAAACCCGGCAGCCAGGATGTCCACCATCCGATCATCTACTGCGACCTCGACTGACACATCCGGATAGGCCTCCAGGTACTTCGGCAGCCACCGATTGAAGAGCAGTCGTGCGCCGTCACTGAGGACGTTGATACGCAGGCGACCTGCCGGACGGTCGCGATGCCGATCTACTTCCGCTAGCGCCCCTCCAATCTCCTGAAAGCCAACAGCCAGGCGCTTCGCCAAGGTCGCACCGGCGTCTGTCGGAGAGACAGTTCGGCTGGTTCGGTTGAGCAGCCTAACTCCCAGGCGGGACTCCAGATTTCGAATCGAGTGGCTGAGCGCGGACGTGGTGATACCCAGTTCAACGGCTGCCTTGGAGAAGCTGCGATGGCTCTCCACCGCAAGAAAGGAGTTCAGATCGGCTAGGTCGGCTCGTGAAAGCTTTGTGGTTGGAAGTAGCGGCATCTGGACGGTCTCTATGTTGAGCCATTCTCAATGATTTATGGAGAAAGCTTAAACAAAGCTGCTCCCTCTACAGAGTACCATTAAACAAATTCAACGATAGTTGATCTGAGCCCCCATCCCTAGAAGAGCTGCTCCCGTGTTTCACGTCTATCTTGTCCTTGCTTACCTATACGTCCTGTGGCGTTTCATTATCCCGTTACCGATCTCGAAGGGCGGACGTGCTTCCCTGGCTGTCGTCCTGCTACTGGTATCGAAGTACCACCTGATTCAGATCTGGGTGTTCGGAACCATGTTCTCGCCCGAGATGCCGCAGTGGGCAGTGTTGGTCGCCGGTTGGGCTTTCTGCTCGTTCGTTCTGTTGTTCGTCTTTGTGGTGCTGGCAGATTTGGCCAACGGCGTTCTGTCAGTCCTGCGGATACGTGCCGCCAAAAAGCTGGTAAGACACAGCAGTCGGTACCTGGCCGCATCTGTCGCCCTTCTTCTGTCGGCATTTGGCGTGTACCAAGCGGCGCAGGTGCCAGGTGTTCGCACAGTGGAAGTCAGGATCAAGAATCTGCCACAAGCGATGGATGGCCTACGCGTGGTGCATCTGACAGATCTGCACATCAGCAAACTTTTCCAGGCGCCCTGGGTAGATGCAGTTGTCAGTCGTACCAATGCACTCAATCCCGACCTGATTCTTATCACAGGCGATCTGATTGACGGGACAACCACTGATCGCAAGCTCGATGTAGCTCCCCTGGCAGGGCTGAATGCCCGCCTCGGCATCATCGGCATTCCAGGCAATCACGAGTACTACTTCAACGAGCTCCAGTGGCACGCCAAGTTCGAGCGCCTCGGCATACAAATGCTGCTGAACGAGCACGTAGTGATTGGGGCAGGCAGCGAGTTGCTGGTCATAGCCGGTGTCACCGACGAAGCCGCCGCTCAATTCGGAATGGCTGGGCCGAACCTGAATGCCGCTCTCAAGGGGGGGCCAGCAACAGCCCCTGTCATCCTCCTCAAACATCGACCAGCCGGTGCAGATCGCTCCGCCCAAGCGGGTATAGCACTGCAGCTCTCCGGTCACACCCACGGCGGAATGATCAAGGGACTGGATCAGATAGGCCGCTACGCCAACGAAGGTTTCGTCTCCGGTGCATACCAGGTCGGGGCGATGACGCTCTACACGAGCAATGGAGCTGGCCTCTGGAATGGATTCCCCATTCGTCTTGGCGTGCCAGCAGAGATCACCGAAATCGTTCTTCGCGTGGACTCGTCCACCTAATCCCAATTCAGGAGATTACCCATGGATCATCCAGCTATTCGCCAAAACAGAGTTGCGGTCATCACCGGCGCTGCAGTCGGGATCGGCTATGCAATCGCTAGTCGCCTATCCCAACTGGGGATGAAGGTCGTTTTGTTCGACAAGGACGAAGCCGCGCTCGATGTTGCAGTACGGTCGCTCTACAACAAAGACCATAGTGCTCAGATAGCTACTGTGACCGGAGATGTGACCTCTCCCAGTGCATTGCAGGAGCTGCTTACCGTAGCCCATGAGCTCGGCGAGGTGTCTTTAGTGGTCAACAACGCTGCCATCTCGAAAGGGGCAGGCCCGTGGAACGACCAAGATCAGTGGCGCAAGACGATGGAGATCAACTTCTGGGCCGTATTGGCAGTTCAGCAGTTGTTCGTCGACCATCTGCTCGCTCAAGACTATCCAGCTGCAATAGTGAATGTTGGCTCAAAGGAGGGAATAACTACTCCTCCAGGAAATACCGCCTACTCCGTCTCGAAGATCGCCGTGAAAGTGCTGACCGAGCACCTTGAGCACGAGCTCCGCGAGCGTACCCATGGCCGTGTATCTGCCCATCTACTGATTCCCGGCTACACGTTCACACCGATGAACTTTCCAGGCATGGCTGCCGACTCCGCAAAGCCCAGCGCTCCATGGTCGGCCGATGAGGTTGTCGCTCGCCTGCTGGAGGGATTGATTCGTAGCGATTTCTACATCTTCTGCGAGGACAACGAAGTCAGTCACGAGTTGGATCAGCGACGCATGCAGTGGAACGCAGACGACCTTATCCACAACCGCCCCGCTTTATCTCGATGGCATCCCGAATATCGCGATCAGTTCAACGCGTACATCTCTGATGTAGCCCCACCGCGCCAAGTCCAAGCGTAGTGAACTGAAGCGCAACACCTTTTTATTGCTCCTTTCCACTGCCCACCCTTTGCAGGTGTGGGCATCTTTTTTCCGAGAACTTTCGATGAATACAATATCCAGCGCTTCACCGAGCCCCTCTGGCAGCTCAGAAATTCACGCTCCGCATGGCGTAGCAACCGCAATCGTTGCCCTCGGGCTTGGAGGCCTTTTCATCGGTACCGGTGAGTTCGCTTCGATGAGTCTCTTGCCTGATCTCGCCGAAAGCACCGGAGTGTCTATACCAACGGCAGGCAGCTACATCAGCGCGTATGCGCTGGGTGTGGTGGTCGGCGCTCCGCTGATCGCGATCCTGGCCGCACGCTCGTCTCGGAAAGCGCTTCTGATTGCCCTCATCGCATTGTTTGCCATTGGCTACGCCGCCAGTGCCGTGGCATGGGATCACTTCAGTCTGCTGGGTGCCCGGTTTCTGGCTGGCTTACCTCATGGTGCTTACTACGGGGTTGCCTGCCTGGTGGCCGCTGCCATGGTGGGCGACGGGCGAAAGGCACAAGCGGCGGGATATGTAATGGCCGGTCTGGCGGCTGCCAACGTGATCGGTGTGCCCGCGGCGACCTGGATAGGCCAGACCTTCGGCTGGAGAGCAGCGTTTGGATCTCTCGCTGTAGCCGGTATCGCCACAGTGTTCTTGTTCTGGCTGTACGTTCCGTCGGTACCTCGTGATCCAAACGCCAGCCCTAAGGCCGAGCTGAGCGGACTCAAGCGGCCATTGATATGGCTGACGCTAGCAACCGCCTCGATCGGCTTCGGCGGCATGTTCGCGGTGTATAGCTACATCACTCCAACGCTCACAGAGGTGACAGGCTTCTCGATCAGCCAAGTACCAATGGTGTTGGCCTTCTGGGGTGTTGGCATGATCGCCGGCAACCTGATCGGCGGCTGGTTAGCGGACCGTGGGCTGATCCGAGCCATCTTCGCCATCATGCTCTGGAACGTGGTTTTCCTAGCTTTGTTCTCTTTGTTCGCTCCGTCGAAAGTCGGGACGCTCGCGATCCTGTTCCTGGTCGGCTGCGGCTTCGCTCTGGTACCCGCTCTACAGGTGCGTTTGATGAATGTTGCCGGAGACGCACAGACACTTGCTGCCGCCCTCAATCACAGCGCCTTCAATATCTCGAACGCGGTGGGGGCGAGCCTCGGAGGGATCTCTATCGCTATGGGGCTAAGCTGGTCATCAACAGGGTGGGTAGGTGCCCTGCTTGCGCTCCTGGGCATCGTTGCGATGGCCATTTCCGTGATGGTGGAGAGCGACAAGAACCACATCGCAGCCAAAGTAATCCCATGATCAATCCGAATTGTCTGCCGATGAGATTCTGGCCATTGCTGCCCTCGACAAAGACCTCCGCTTGGGGCCAGATCCTGTCTTACTCGACTAAGGCTGGGCTTGGCAGTCTCCTTCCGACCGAAAGCCTTCCTCCGCAAATGGCCGCTATGGGTCGATTGCGGTCAGTCGCGACGGTCTGCTTGCGACCCATTGCTACCCTTCGTTGAAGGACACCTATCGACCAATAGTGGTCATTCGCCGTTATCAAACCCGAAGCGATTCAGCTGCCCAGGCCACTCGAAATGCTGGTGTAAGGATGCAGCTCTCCGAACTCCAGAAGCCCCACTAGCGCGGGGCTCAACACAAATGCAAGCACGATGTCAGAACGACTCGACTGGCTTGTTGACTTGCTGAACAAGCTTGTTTTCATCCAGTTTCGGGAAAGAAAACTTGATGATGATGCTGGACTCGTCTCCCTCGCCAGAGATGATCAAATCAGCGCCCCTGATGTTGGCAGGCGCTGAATTCATCAAACCAAGGACGTTGGTGGCCCCCTTGGCCTTGGCCGGGGTGAGCCCTTCAACAAAGGAGTAGGTCAAATCGTTGGCGGTCAACGCAACATTTTCGTAGTTGGTGAGTTTGGCTGTGTATTCATCCTTGTTTTTTGCTTTACCCGCGAGCTCAACGAGATCCAGCACGGATTTCCCGTCAGCGAGCGACACCAGAGTAAATGTTTTTGCAAGGGCGCCAATGGCGCGACCATAAAGGTCACGGTCATAGGGTGCAAACAGCGAAACCAACATCAGTTTGTCACCACTGAAAACCAGGGCCGCTGTGAACTTCTGATCCAGAAAGTCCACATCGTCCAGGCATCGTGCGGTGGCCCCTATGTCAGTTGAACAGTCGTAGTAGCCTGCTGCCTCGGTGTATTTGGAAATCGGCGTGTCATAAGCATATTTTTTGAACAGGTTGTCTTCACCCGCCGCATGCTGCATGCCGGTCAACATCCCCATGGCGGCCAGCGTTGCTGCTAAAACTTTCTTTGACATGGATTCCCTTCCTGAATGAGCACTTAATTGATAGCTATATGCTATCAGTCAGGTATGCACCGCTCAATCCCGCCATGGCATTTGCCATGCGCGGCTGCCACAGGTACAGCGCAGCTTTTGAAGTGTTTCCGCCCAGGGCGATGGCTGCTTCGCAAGCAAAAACACTGTTGTCCCCTGCTGGTCGGGGTACTTGAACAGCGTGCAGGTCAGGAAGTGATTGAAGGTTGCACCTGGGCTAGTCGCATCACACTTGCGCCTGCCCACTCTGGCCAGCTTCCACTTCGATGACTTCGACAAACCCCTCGTGGCTGCTCGGTGGTTCGAACGCAGCCGCCACCGCTTCGATACTCGCCCGTGGCACTTGATGATCCAACCGGCGCAAGGCATTGCGCGCCAACGCCTGCTCCACCGAAGCCCGCACCCAGACCGCCGTGACCGGCACACCATGGCGCGCGGCCAACGCCAGAATTGGCGCGCGGTGCACCTGTCGCGGCAGCGCTGCATCGAAATACAGGCAGCTGCTGTCGCTTGTAGCGGCGAGATGCTGCTTGATCCAGTAGCTTTTCCCCGCTGCCTGCAAGCCCACCACCAGATGCAACGTTACTTTCGACCCTGCGCGCGACAGTGCAGTCTCCAGCGCCTGCAGCGCGAGCCGCCAGGCCTCGGCGTTACGTGGCTGACTGAATACACGCCCACCGAGCGTTTCAAGGTAATCGTCGGGATTGAACACGCGCGTATCGGCTGCTGGGGACGAAGACCAACGATAACCTGTCAGCGGCCATGACTGCCCAGCCAGGTCGATGGACTGCGCAGATACTGCCTGGCCACCGCAGCGCTGATAGAAATGCCGATGCGGGTTATGCGTCAGCACCCGGGCGAACAAACCTTGCCGGCCTGGCGTTTGCAACTGCATCGCTACGGCCAGCAACAGTTGCCGCCCGATGCCCTGCCCTTGCCAGTGCGGCAGCAAATACAAGCCATAGAGTTCGTTGGCCTCATCGGACGCCGGGTCTCGATTCGGGCCGCCCGACGAGAAGCCGACAATCTCTCCCGCGGCTTTGGCCACGTGATACACCACGCCGCTGCTGCCGAACAGAGACTCGTGCCGTTGTTGCTGAGCCTCGATGGTCAACCCGGCCAGAAAGGCTTGAGGCAGGATGCCCTGGAACGTTGCCTGCCAGGCCTTGACCGTCACGGTCGCGATGCTTGCCATGTCTTCTGCGGTTGCCGGCGAAATTAGCACGTTCATTTACACAGCCTGCTGGTTCGGAATCAGGATTGCTACTGCTCAAAGCCGGGGCCGCTTTGCTGCCCATCGCCGGCAAGCGCGGCTCCCACAGGGATAGCGCAGATCTGAAGGCCGGTGATATTCCTGTTGGGGGCCGGCGGCCACAACAGAAGCCTTCGATCAGGCATACAAAAACAGATGCTCGTCAATCAACCGAGCAACTTCGCTGGCATGACTGTTACCCAGATCATGCACGTTTGCCGGAGGCGCCAGGCAGGAACAGGAGTTTTTCAGCGGCAATCTTCATGGCTCAGTCCTTGAGTCAGTGTCGAAACAACGTGGGTTAACGGGTTACTGCCGGCGCATGGTGAGAATCGCCGCACCAAAGCCGATGAAGGTAGTCCCGACGACCCGGCTCACCCAGCGCGACAGTGCCGGCCGGGCCAACACACCTTTGGCCCGTGCGGCCAGCGCGGCATACAAGCTCAGCGATGTCAGCGACAATGCCACGAAGATCCCGGTCAGGGTCAGGAACTGCGGCAGCAGCGCCGCCCCCTGGTCGATGAACTGCGGGAACAGTGCAGTGAAAAACATCGTCGCCTTGGGGTTGGTGACAGCGGTCAGGAACGCCGACTTGTACAACTTCAACGGGGTCGGCCTGCTGACCTTCGCCGCCGTCTGATCCACCAGCATCGGGCCTTTCTTGAGCAATTGACGGGCACCGAGGTAGAACAGGTAACCGGCACCGATCAGCTTGACCGCGTTGAACAGCATCTCGGAACTGGCCAGCAAGGCCCCGAGCCCGAGCATGGCTGCCGCCGACAGGCAAAACAGCCCCGTGCCATTGCCCAGCGACGACCATACGGTGCTGCGCTGGCCATGGTTGAGGCTGTTGTTGATGGCCATCAAGGTGGCAGGCCCGGGGCTTGCGATAGCGATGGCAGCGACCAGGGTAAAGGCGAGTAGCGAGTGGGTTTCCATGGGGCAGGCTCAGGCACGGTGCGGAGCCTGCATCTTACACAAGCGCAGCAGCTTCAGTCGCTGCCCTGGCGCTTGGCGTTCTTCTTGGTGATTGCCTTCATCCGTGTGGCTGCGCGTTGCACGGTGGCCATCTTCTCCGGGCGCTTCATGCCGCGCCATTTGCGGATTTCTTCACGGGTGCGGCCGCAGCTGGTGCACAGCTCGCTGTTGAGCTGGCAAAGCGAGACGCAGGGGTTTTCGATGTCTTTGGCCATGGCGGGCTCCAATCACGGCCGCGGATCATACCCTGTGGGAGCGGCCTTGTGTCGCGAAAGGGCTGCGTAGCGGCCCCAGCAATCTGTGGTACTCCCGAGATCCTGGGGCCGCTGCGCAGCCCTTTCGCGACACAAGGCCGCTCCCACATAGACCGTGCTCGCTCACGCGGCGGCAGCACGCCCGCCATCACTGCTGACCTCGAACTGCCCCACCAGCTTCTGCAGCTTGCTGGCATTGACCTTCACCGTCTCGGCACTGCTTTGCAACACCACGGCCGTCTGGCGCATCTCGCTGGAGGACTGGTTGACCTGCTCGATGGTCTTGCCATATTCCACGCTTCGCCGGTTGAGCTGCTGGATGATCGCGAACATCGCCTCCACTGCCTGATGCAGGTGTACGTTCTCCGAAGAGGCATCCTCGGCCAGGCGCAGGCTATCATCGACGTCCTGTACCCCCTCCTCCATGAAGCTCACGGCCTGCTGTGTTTCGTTCTGCAGGCCTTCGACCATGTGCCGGATGTCATCGGCAGCACGCGAGGTACGTGCGGCCAGGCTGCGCACCTCATCGGCCACCACCGCGAAGCCACGCCCGTGCTCCCCGGCCCGCGCAGCCTCGATGGCGGCATTGAGGGCCAGCAGGTTGGTCTGGTTGGTGATGTCGCTGATCAGCCCGGTGATGTTGCCGATCTGGCCCATGCGGCTGTCGAGCAACTGCACGCTCGACGACGAACGCGCCACCACGTCGCGAATCGACTGGGTGCCAGCCTGCACCGCCAGGAACTGCTCACGGGCGCGGCTGACCACCTCGTCCATGGCCTGTTTCATCTGCTCGGCGCTGACCGAAGCCTGCTGCAGCTCGCCCAGCTGCTCTTCCATGATGATCATCATCTGGTGCACCGCATCAGCCACGTCGGCGCAAGTCCCGCTCGCTTCCTGGCTGCGGCCCAGCATGGTCTGGTTGGTGGCGCCAACCGTGCGGCTGGCCTTGACCACCTGCCCGACCACCGCGTCCAGGCGGTCGATGAAACTGTTAATCCAGCGTGCCATGTCGCCACTTTCATCATTGGCCAGGGCGTTGATATCCAGGCGCTGACGCAGGTTGCCTTCACCCTCGGCAATGGTACGCAGCACCGCGCTCATGCCGTTCAGGCGTGCGGCCAACGGTTTGGGCCCGAGCACGCTGAACAGCAGCGTGGCAGCGACCATGCAGAGCGCTTCGACGGCGTCGTTCAGCCCTTGTGGCAAGCCGGCATAATGCTGCACAAGATAGTTGCAGCCGAACAGCCCGGCCATGGTCGCTACATAGGGCTTCATCAGCCCGTAGCTGAGCGAACGGCGGCGGTAGACTTCTTCCAGGTCAGCTTCGCACATCAACCCCCAGCGGTCTGGCGAGCCGGGCAACTGGAAGGTGACGCCCTTGCCGATCACCGGCACATGGCGATAGTCAGAGTAGCCTGGGTAGGTCACGAACACGTTGGCGCCATTACGGATGGTTTCCCGCACGCCGGGGTGCAGCTCGCGTGTCGATGGGTCGGTGAAACGCAGCTCAAGCTCGGTATGGCGCTGTATCTGCACCGTGGTCCAGGGCGTGTGCACGCCGCCCTTGAGGTTCTCGCCATGGGTGAAGGTGCCGTCCTCGAATCGCGAACGGGACAAGGCCGTGCCGGGCTGGATGGCGCGGTCGAAGTGTGACTGCGCCATGAACAGGTAGTTGTCGCCAGATTCGGCAAAGATATGCCCGGCCTCACGCTGGATCAGGTCACCCAGCACATCGTTGGGCACCCGGCCACAGAGGCAGCCGACGGCTTTGCCATTGTGATTGAGCGGCTGGTAGAACATCAGCGTCACTTCATCGTGGAAACGCGACGATGACGGGCCGATCTGCAGTGTCAGCGGGTCGCTATAGGGACCGTGCAGGAACGGCGCCTTGAGGCCTTGGGCCAAAGCCTGCATCTGATCGATCCGCGCGTTGCCCCGCTGTGCCCAGGTAGAGACGATGACATTGCCGCCGGTGTCGATCACGCACAGCTCGGAAAAGTCTTCAGCCTGGGCCAGCTTGTCGACCAACAACGACCGGTCGACCTCGGTGCCGCCGGGTGCCAGGTGCTCCGCCAGTTCTTCCAGATGCTC
Organism: Pseudomonas putida; assembly: GCF_002025705.1. NCBI lineage: Bacteria > Pseudomonadati > Pseudomonadota > Gammaproteobacteria > Pseudomonadales > Pseudomonadaceae > Pseudomonas > Pseudomonas putida. Next base: position 3,090,341 of record NZ_CP018846.1, read on the forward strand.
CCACTGCTCGCGGGCCCAGTTGTGCAGCAACTGCACGCGGGTCTGGGCGATGGCTTCGAAGGTCTGCTCGACCACCGGGTAGTTCGCGCGATTGAGGCGGCAAGCCCAGCCCATGCTGAACTTGCCGGTTTTACCAAACCAGGGCAGCCAACCCTTCTCATGCGATGACAACTGCATGAAACTGCTTGAAAGCGACATAATTTTCACCATACGCGACATCGGAATGGCAAAGTGACAGCAATTTGCACGCCAACTCGTATGCAAGCTAACTATTCGCGCTGTCCAGCGTTCAACGCGCCTCGCAAGCGCACCGCCATAGTGCGCCTGCTCAGGCGCGCCCCATTACAGGGCGACTGCTCCAGCGCCGCCAGACCAAGCGGCCGAAGGTGATCGACCAATTGGCCAGGGCAATCACCAACAGCAGTTGCAGCAGCGCGGGCAGGCCTGCGTGGACGATGACCTTGCCGGCCAGCAGCGGAAACCCGAACACGCCGACAAAATAGGCCAGGCTGAACAGTACAAGCGACTGCGCGGTCTGCCCGGTGGGTGCTTCGTTGGCCGCAAGGCCGTTGATCACCGAATAAGTCAGGCCATAGCCGACACCCAGTACCACCGCCGCCAGCACGTAGGCCGCCGCGCTGTCGACGCCGTACATGAACATCAGCACCGACACCACCATCAACGCGGTCAGCAGGCAGGCCATGCGGTACGGGTCACGCTTGACGATGAAACCGGCAATCAGCAGCCGGCACGAGATTGCGGCCGACATGAAACCGAGGAAGAACAGCGAGTAGTCCAGTTGCCTGGCGCTGGCGTACGTGGTCTGGAAGCTCGACAACCCACCGAAGATCGCGCCGCCCAGGCCAACCATGAGGATGGCGAAGGCCGCCCTGGAAGACAGCACCGAACGCGCAGCGGCCAGGGTGATCTTGCACACCGCAACGGCGCCGGTTTGCAGCTGCAGCATGCGCGGCCCCATCAGCAGGAACAGCGCGCCACCCAGCAGGCTCGCCCCGGCAGCAACGACGAAGGCCGCCTCCACCGGATAACCCAGTGCCTGCGCCGCCCGCCCCAGCAGCGGCCCGGTACCGATGCCGGTCATCATGCTGCCCGAGAGCAAGGCAAAGTATTTGACCCGTCGGGCCGGCTCGATCAGCATCGCCACGATGATCGGCCCCAGCGTGTAGAACAGGCCCCAGCCAAACCCCAGCAGCAGGCTACACAGCAGAATCGCCGCGCCGAACCCAGGTGCGGCGGCAAAGCCCAGGCAGGCCGCAGCAAGAAACAGCGCGCCACCGGCCACTGCCTTGGGCGCGCCGATCAGGTCGGTCAGGTGCCCGGAGAAGATCACGGCAAGGAAGGTGCTGAGCATCGCGGCAGCTATCACCGAGCCGGCATCGGCTTCGCTGGCGCCGTGTGCGCGCAGCGTCATCGCCAGCAGGAAGGTGGTGCCGTAAGACAGCGAAAGCAGGTAGCTGCTCAGGCAGAAGGTGGCGAACAGGCCGTTGGCAGGTGGGGGGTTCGAGGACATCAGGTATTCCGCTTTTTTATTGATCTGGTTCAGGGCCGATTTCTATCACGGCGTATCGGCCGCTTGGGTACTAAAGCAGCGGAGTAAAGCGTTGCAGACTCATAACTATTGGCCCTGCAGGCTAGCGCAGATTAAGCTCAGGCAAACTTCCGGAGACCGCATCTTGCACTTACCCATCATCCTTCGCAGGGCCGATTTCGCTGATGTCGAAGCCATCACCGAGCTGGTTCGGGCGGCCTACTCGCCCTACATCGCGCGCATCGGCAAGCCGCCGGCACCGATGCTGGATGACTATCGCCAGGTAGTAGCTGATGCCGAGGTGCATGTGGCGCTGAAAGGTGCGCGCATTGCCGGTGTGCTGGTGCTGGAGCGTGAGGGCGACGAGATGCTGCTGGCCAATATCGCGGTGTTTCCCGAGTGCAAGGGCCAAGGGATCGGCAAGGTGCTGATGCAACTGTGTGAAACCCGCACGCGCCAGGCTGGGTGCAGCGCGGTCAGGCTCTATACCCACGAGCGGATGGCCGAGAATATCGAGATCTATCGCAAGCTGGGTTATGTCGAGACTCACCGGGCCGAGGAGCAGGGGTTTTCCCGAGTGTTCATGCGCAAAGCGCTGTAAACCTGCACCAGCCTCTTCGCGGGCAAGCCCGCTCCCACAAGTGACGCGTAACACTCAAGCCATCAGTATTCCTGGGGGAGAAGCAGGATTTTCCGAGTGTTCATGCGCAAGGCTCTGCAAACCTGCGCCGGCCTCTTCGCGGGTAAACCCGCTCCTACAAGTGACGCGTAACACTCAAGCCATCAGTATTCCTGGGGGAGAAGCAGGATTTTCCGAGTGTTCATGCGCAAGGCTTTGTAAACCTGCGCCGGCCTCTTCGCGGGTAAACCCGCTTGTGTCTTGGCGAGGGAATAGAATCTGAAGTGAGAGCGGTGAATGGCAAGCCATCAGTATTCCTGTGGGAGCGGGCTTGCCCGCGAAGAGGCCAGAGCAGTCAATCCGTCACTTGCGCCTGAGCACCGGCAACCGCACCAGCGACCACCCCGCCTCGGATTCGGCCAGCGCCAGGCGAATGCCATCGCGCGGCAAGGTGTTCAACAGGGTCTGGGCCAGGTCACCGACCATCCAGTTCGCTGTGTTCGAGGCAATCACCCGCCCGTCCGCCGAGATCAGCACTGCCTCGTGCTCCAGGCGCATCAGGCTGCGCACCAGCAGGCGTTCGACATTGTGCAACGACAGGTCCAGCCCGGCCACGCCGATGAACCGGCCCTGCACCTCGATCGGCATGGTGAAGGTCAGCACATACATGTTGGTGCCGTACAGGTCCACATACGGCCCTTCGACCACACTCTTGCCGGTCTTCATCGGCCGGCTGTACCAGGGCATTTCGGTGTAGTCGTAGTAGTTTTCGCGGCGCCGGTCGAAGTTCGGGCGCAGCGGCAGGGTCTTGCCGCCGTCGGCCAGGTACCACCATTCCAGGTGCATCTCGCGGTCGGCCAGGCCATTGGGCTCGACGATGATGCCGCCGCCACAGCCAAAGGCACCGGTGGTCAGCAACTGCTGGTCGATGGCCGGGCGCAGGGTCGCCAGGTCCTTCGCACTTGGCTGGCGGCCTTCGGCCAATACCCGCTCCCATAACGCTCGGGTTTCTTCCACCAGCTGGCGGACCTGGCCGAAGATGGTCCCCAGGGTGTGGTCCAGCTGCTGGGCACAGGCTGACAGCGGGTCGTTATCGCTCAGGGCAAACATGGCATTACCTCACGCAGGTACAGCTTTGTTGTTATGCACGGCTCAATCCTGCTCGTCGGCCAGCAGCTCCAGCCGCAGGCTGATCAGGCGCTTGATGCCACGGCTGACATGGGCTTCGGCCAAAGCGCCGGCCAGTACTGCATCCCCGGCGACCAACGCTTCGAGAATCGCCCGGTGCTCGTGCTCGACCACGGTCACATCACCACCGCCAGCGGCCTCCATCCACAGCAGCTCGCCGACCTCCGACTGCAGGCGCATTTCCGCGCTGGTCAGGCGCAGCGACTGGGCGGCGGCGGCCACTTCGATATGAAAGCGCGCATCGGCGCGGTGGCGGGCCAGGCGCGAACTGGCCTGGCTGAGGGTTTCAATATGCTGGGCGATGCGCGCCTGCTGCTCCGGCGAGCTGCGCTTGGCGGCCAGGCGCGCCGCCGTACCGGAAATTGCGGTCTGTTCATCGCCCAGGTCACGCAGGTCGGGGCCGCTCATGTCACGCAGGCGTTGCAGCAGCAGCGCCTCGGGCAGCTCCACTGGAGCGCAGACAAAGCTGCCGCCATTGCGCCCGCGGCGGGTCTCGATCAAGCCACGCTGGCGCAGCACCACCAGCGCTTCGCGCAAGGTCACCGTGGCGACGCCCAATTGCAGGGCCAGTTCCGATTCGCTGGGCAGTTGCTGCCCTTCAGCGAACATCCCCAGCTCGATCGCCTCCACCAGGCGGCGTGCCACTTCATCGGTCCGCCCTTCCTGGCGCAACCGGATGAAGGCGGTGTTACGAGCACTATTCAGGGCAGTCATTGCCTCTCCCTATCGAGCATTGCAAGGCTTGGCGCGGGCCTCGGCTAAAAGGTTCAGTTTCGCCTCTTATAGCGAACGGGCCAGCGCCCGATACCGATTGACGAGCCATTCTACCGCCTGGAAGCGGGTTTTCGCAGTGGTTGGCAAACTAAAAATATTAAGATATGGTTTCATAGGTTTAGATTTCTACCAATAAGACCGACCAAGGAATCCGCCATGCAAACCAAACTCTTGATCAACGGCCAGTTGGTCGACGGGCAAGGCAGCCCGTACGCCGTGTACAACCCGTCCGCAGGCACGGTGCTGGTGAATATCGCCGAAGCCAGCGCTGCCCAGGTCGATGCCGCAGTGCAGGCCGCCGACCAGGCTTTCGCCGGCTGGTCGCAGACCGCGCCCAAGGATCGCGCCCAGTTGCTGCTCAAGCTGGCCGACCGCATCGAAGCCGAAGCCGCCAACCTCGCCCGCCTGGAGTCGCAGAACTGCGGCAAGCCTTACCTGGCGGCACTGAATGACGAAATCCCCGCCATTGCCGACGTGTTCCGCTTCTTTGCCGGCGCCAGTCGTTGCCTGTCGGGCTCGGCCGGTGGCGAGTACCTGCCGGGCCACACCTCGATGATCCGCCGCGACCCACTGGGCGTGGTCGCCTCCATCGCGCCGTGGAACTACCCGCTGATGATGGTCGCCTGGAAGCTCGCCCCTGCGCTGGCCGCCGGTAACTGCGTGGTGCTCAAGCCCTCCGAGCAAACCCCGCTGACCGCCCTGGCGCTGGGCGAGATCATGGCCGAGCTGTTCCCCGCCGGCGTGATCAACATCCTGTTCGGCCGCGGCCCGAGCGTTGGCGAGCCACTGGTCAACCACCCCAAGGTGCGCCTGGTGTCACTGACCGGCTCCGTGGCCACCGGTGCACGCATCATCGCCAGCACCGCCAGCAGCGTGAAGCGCACCCACATGGAACTGGGTGGCAAGGCGCCAGTGCTGATCTTCGATGACGCCGATATCGATGCTGCAGTCGAGGGTATCCGTGCGTTCGGCTTCTACAACGCAGGCCAGGACTGCACCGCGGCCTGCCGCCTGTATGTGCAGCAAGGCGTGTACGAGCAGTTTGTCAGCAAGCTGGGCGAGGCCGTGGCCAGCCTGCGCATGGGCCTGCAGGACGACCCGCACACCGAGCTCGGCCCACTGATCACCCGCGAGCACCTTGAGCGAGTCGAAGGGTTCGTCGAACGCGCCAAGGCCCAGCCGCACATCCGCCTGATCACCGGTGGCCAACGGGGTGCAGGCGACGGCTTCTTCTTCGAGCCGACCGTACTGGCCGATGCCCGCCAGGACGACGAGATCGTTCAGCGCGAAGTGTTTGGCCCGGTGGTCAGCATCACCCCGTTTACCGACGAAGCCCAGGCCCTGGCTTACGCCAACGACTCTGACTACGGCCTCGCCTCTTCGGTATGGACCCGCGACGTCGGCCGCGCCAACCGCCTGGCTGCGCGCCTGCAATATGGCTGCACCTGGGTCAACACGCACTTCATGCTGGTCAGCGAAATGCCCCACGGCGGCATGAAGCAGTCGGGCTACGGCAAGGACATGTCCATGTACGGCCTGGAAGACTACACCTGCGTGCGCCATGTGATGTTCAAGCACTGATTGCCGACTTTGGTCATAAAACATATAAAACCATAGGCAATATGGCATGGGTTCTGCTTTCACCCGTGCCCGAGCCTGAAATCAGCCGTCAACGTTACCTTCCGGCACAAGCCGGGGGTATCGGGCTTACGAGGTGTATTACCATGCTTATCACCGGCATCAAAAGCCGCCCGGTCTATGACCAGTTGCGGCCCATGGCAGGCGGCCTGCGCCACCTGATCGCGGGCCAGGGCAGCGGCGGCGCGGCCATGCTGCGCCTGGTCGCGGACATGTCCCCCGCGCAGCGCGCGCACAGCACCCTGCTCTACTCCACCGAGTCGTTCTCCGGTCACGACCACCTACAGGCCCTGCAAGCCGCACAAGCGGCCGGGCTCGAAGTGTTCCCCAGCAACCAGGCGCTGATCGCCGCCCTGCGCGAACGGCTGGGCCAGGCCCACATGGGTACTCGCCTGTACCTCAGTGGCTCGGAAAGCTTCATCGGCACCGCCATGCAGGCCGCCAATGCGGTCGACCTGAACCGCGATGAAGTCCTGCGCGAGCACAGCGGCACCTTGGTCCGCCGTGTGTGGTGCGCACACTGCGACACCTACACCGAAAACGTCACCCAGCGGGTGTTCAGCTGCCCCGGTTGCCAGCTCGACCTGGTGGTGCGCGACCACTATTCCCGCCGTCTGGCTGCCTTCCAGGGCATCAAGGCCGATGGCGAAGTCCCGGGCGAACTGCCAGCAGCCGAGGAACTCGACACATGAACACCCACAACGGCACCCTCAGTGTGCGCGTCGCCCGCATCGAAGCGCTCACCCCGGAAATTACCCGTTTCACCCTGCTCGACCCGGCCGGCAAGCACCTGCCGGCGTTTTCCGGCGGCAGCCACGTGGTGGTGGTCCTCGAAGACGGCGACAAGACCCACCGCAACGCCTACTCGCTAATGAGCTCGCCCTACGACTCCAGCGCCTACCAGATCGCCGTGCGCCGGGTCAGCGAGGGCCGGGGCGGCTCGCGCTACCTGCATAACCAGGTAGCTGAAGGCGACCTGTTGCAGATCCTGCAGCCGGCCAACCTGTTCCCGCTCGCCAAGCATGCCCGCCAGCACGTGTTCATCGCGGGTGGCGTGGGCATTACCCCGGTCTATTCGCAGCTTGAAGAACTGCAGCTCAAGCAGGCCACCTTCGAGCTGCACCTGGCCGTGCGCGGCCCCGAACACACCGCCCTGGGCCTGGAGCTGCAGGCACGTTACGGCGAGCGTGTGCACCTGTACGTGCAAGGCGTCGATGCGCGCATGGACATCCGCCACATCCTCGAAGACCGCCCGCTGGGCAGCCATGTGTATGTCTGCGGCCCGGACAGCATGATCGACGACACCCTCGACAGCGCCCACGCGCTGGGCTGGACCGACAGCCACATTCACTACGAACGCTTCGTCGAACAAGGTTCCAGCGGCCAGCCATTCAGCGTCACCCTGGCGCGCCAGGGCGTCACCCTCGAAGTGCCGGCCGAACAGTCGCTGCTCGAAGCCGCCGAGCAGGCAGGCTACAAGGTGCCTTACCTGTGCCGCGGCGGTGCCTGCGGCTACTGCGAGACCGAAGTACTGGACGTCGATGGCGAGCTCGACCATCGCGATGACTGGCTCAGCGAGGAAGACAAGCTGAGCAAGCGCAAATTCATGCCCTGCGTATCCCGCGCCAACTGCAGCCGCCTGGTCGTAGACCTCTGAGACAGGAAAACAACAACATGACCGTATTCAAGCCGATCGAGACCTACGCCGACGCAGGCCAGGGCCACACCTATAGCAACAGCCGCGAAGCCGTGCTGCGCCTGCCCTTCCCTTATCCGGAAGACCAGTACATGTACTCGATGAATGTCGAGCCACACGTGCCGTTCGGTACTGGCGCGCTGCGCGGGCAGTTCGACATCGACGAACACTACATCTCCGAGTGCCACCACCGTGCGCACACCCTCGACAGCCAGCCGGGCGTGCACTACGCCGCCCTGCCGCACATGATGGAAGCCCAGTGGGACCTGCTGGAGCTGCTGATGGAGTCGTATTCGCGCGACTACCCCGAGCACTTCACCCTGGAGAAGAACGGTAGCCAGTGGCACTGGATCAACCGCCCGCTGCAGATCGACCAGACCTTCACCTTCGGCGACGCCAGCACCCTGCCGATGGAGCCGATGGAGTACATCACCCGCCAGGCCCAGGGCGAGTTCATTCTTCTTGAGGAGCGTGACGACACCCTGGTGATGGGCGCGGGCATGGCCACCCAGCGTGCCGACTACTCGCTGCGTTTCAACCTCGGCATGAGCTTCATGGAGTTCCACGGCCCGGTACCCAAGCTGCATGAAATGGGCATCCTGCAGCGGGCGTTGAAGTTCCTCCTGCGCCTGCGCCCTGGCCACCCGGTGCGCCGCACCAACTGGTCGATCACCGTCAACCCGCGCCTGGAAACCTCTGCCGAAACCCTGCCCGACTGGGCCCCGGAGCGCACCACCGTGACCGCCGAAAACGCCGGCGAACTGGTCAACCTGCGCATCGAGCTGCAACCCCTGCACCGCTTGCCACGCAGCAACGCCGTACTGTTCCCGGTGCGCACCTACCTGGTCAGCCTGCAGGAACTGGCCGAATTCGCCCCGCAATGGGCCAAGCGCATGCACCGGGTTATCCGCGACCTGGACCAGCAACTGGTCGACTACAAGGGCTTCACCCGTTACCGCGATGCCATGGTCAGCTGGCTGTCGCAGTACGACGACGGCACCCCGGTCGACGAAAGCCAGCAGTAATCCGTACCCTGCGCGCGCCAACCAACGGCGCGCGTCTACCCAACGCTGTGCATGCCATTCAGGGGTTACCCCAATGAAAACAATAAAACACTGCTTGCCCGAGAGCTGGAGCCTGGTGTTCTCCGCCGCCGCGTCTGCCTACGGCGTCGGCCTGCTCGGGCTGTGGGCCTTGCCGTTCCTGATCAGCGCCATCATTCACGATTTGCAGCTCAACGAAGCCCAGGCCGGGCTGCTGATGTCGGCCGAGTTCGGCTTCACCATGCTCGCCTCGCTGCTGGTCGCCCCATTCATGGGCCGCGCACCACGGCGCACCCTGGCGCTGGCCGGCACCGTGCTGGCGGTTGCCGCCAACCTGCTCAGCGCCAATATCGACAGCATCTATGCACTGGCGGCGGTACGTTGCGTTGCCGGTATTGGCGCCGGCCTGGCGCTGGCCTGTGGCAATGCCGCCGTGTCCAGCGCCAGGCACCCCGACCGGGTCGCCGGGCATATGAACGTGCTGTCGGTGCTGCTGATGATCGTGGTGATGCTGGGTTACGCCAAGGTCATGGCCAGCCATGGCCTGCACGGTTTGTACTACGCGATGGCAGCGACCATGGCGGTGATGCTGCTGGCCATCCCGGCGATGGCGCAACGCGCGCCGCTTGCCGAGCCTTCATTGCAGGCGCCTGCCGGCAAACATGAGTCGGGCAATATCCTTCTGAGCCTGCCGGCCCTGTGCATGATGCTGGCGATGTTCGTGTTCCAGGCCCGCGACACCATGGGCTGGGCCTTCGTCGAACGGATCGGCACCATGGTCGGCTACAGCGGTGATGAACTGGGCGTGCTGTTGTCGTTCCAGTCGTTCGTCGGCCTGATCGGGCCGTTGATCGCAGCCATGGTCGGCAAGCGCTTCGGCATGAGCACGCCGGTGATCCTGGCGATCCTGCTGACCGGTGCAACCAGCCTCAGCTATGTGCTGGGCGAGCATTCCAAGACCTTGTACACCGCCGGGGTGATGACCATCTGCATCACCTATTTCTACGCGCTCAGCTACCTGACCGGCCTGGCCGCAGCGCTGGACCGCGAAGGCCGTGTGGTAGCGGCAGCCGGCAGCTTCCTCAGCCTCGGGCTGGCGGTGGGCCCGGCGATTTCCGGTGGGTTGATTTCGCTGGGTGGTTTCAGCCTGGCGGCCTGGGGCATTGGGGTAACGGTGGTGCTGACCTTGCTGCTGGTGGCGGTGCCGCTGGCCAGCATTCGGCGCGAGCAAGCACCCTTGCCGGTTGCCGCGACCGCCTGATCACGGTGGCAGCGAGCTTGTCGGGTCACCGCACCGCCGCCGAGTGTCCGACAGGGCACACCCTGTCGGACACTCGGCGGCGGCAGGCAGGGATAAGACAATTTTCACATCCGCTTCACTATCGGGCCACAAACCCGAGGATAAGGTGCTGCCAGCCTTGTCCCCGGAGTGGCCACATGCTGGAAAATGTAATTGCGACACACTCGCGCCTCCCGCGCCCGAAACGCCGGAAACTGCCTGCAGTCTGGCTGCTGGCCGTATTGCTGGCGGTGGCGGCACTCGGCCTCTGGCACGTGTTCAGTACGCATGTCACCAACCTGGGCAGCTCCCAATTGATGAGCGAGAATGGTGTCTACAGCGCATGGAACAGCGGCAATGTGATTGTCCTGGTCCGCCACGCCGAACGCTGCGACCGCTCCAACCATGCCTGCCTTGGCGACCCTGCCGGCATCACCGTGGACGGCAGCCAGGCCGCAGCCGCCGTCGGCGACGGCCTCCGTGGCCTGGGCCTGGCCAATGCCGATATCCTCAGCAGCCCGGAAGTCCGTACCCAGCAGACCGCTTCATTCGTCTTCGGCAAGGCCATCGAAACCCAGGAGTGGCTGGCGCGCTGTGACAGCACCTTTGCCAACGCTGCCCTGGCGCACAAGCGCGATGGTCACAACCTCGTGCTAGTCACCCACAGTGGCTGCATCGACCACCTCGAACGGCAACTGCGCGTAGCAGGCGGCGAACGCGTTGCCGGCTATGCCAGCGCACTGTTCATCAGCAAAGACAGCAACGGCAAGGCACACTTGCTCGGGCAACTCAACGCCAACCAATGGCAGACACTCAACAGCAGCACAGGGAAGTAAGCATGCCCGTTTCTTCACGCACCTCGTTCTACGTCAACAACCTGCTAGTGCCACTGTTGTTGGCAGCGATCGTGTTCCTGCTGTTCGACCTTACCGAACTGGACCGCTGGATCAGCAACCTGCTGCTCGACCCGGTCAGTGGGCAGTTCCCGCTGCTGCATGACCAGCTGTTCGAGAAAGTGACCCACAAATGGCCGCGCATCCTGCCGAACTGGACCGGCGAGGCGGCGATCATTGGCTCGCTGCTGTCGTTCATCTGGCCACGCCTGGCGAACCACCCCGACGCGCTGATCACCCGCGGCCTTAATGCCGCCAGAATCAGCCCTGTACTGCGTTTTACCAGCCGTCATCGCCGTGACTTCCTGTTCGTGGTGGTCGCATTTGCCCTGTGCACCACGGTCATTCACTACCTGAAAAGCCACACCAGTGTGTATTGCCCGGTGGAAACCACCCTCTATGGCGGCCCCGAAGCGCACGTGGAGTGGTACGAGAACTTCCGCTGGTTCAGCAAGGCGGGCGAAGGCCGTTGCTGGCCAGGTGGCCACGCCTCCAGCGGCTTCACCCTGATGGCGTTGTACTTCGTGGCGCTGCGCTACCGCTGGCAGCATGCGCGCAAACTGCTGGTGGCCGTCCTGCTGATCGGTTTCATCTACGGCACCACCCGTGTGCTGCAAGGTTGGCACTACATGTCGCATACCTTCTGGGCCGGGATCTTCGTGTGGCTGACCACCTGGGCTACCGCCCTGGGCTTCTACGGGCGCCAGGCGCTTCAGGCACCGGCACGTGTAAGCGCAGACAAGGCAGCGGTGAATGCCTATGCTTGAGCAGTCCCACTGCTCGGAACAGCAACATGGCCAACCCCGAAGACGCCCTGCTGCACAGCTGGCAGCACAACGCCCAGGCCTGGATAGACGCGGTGCGTGGCGGCGCCATCGAGAGCCGCCAGCAGGTCACCAACCAGGCAGTCCTGCTGGCGGTCCTGGGTCGCCAGCCTGAGCGGGTGCTGGACCTTGGCTGCGGCGAGGGCTGGTTGCTGCGGGCGCTGAGCGACCGCGGCATCGAGGTGACCGGCGTCGATGGCGACGCTGCGCTGGTCGAAGCTGCGCGAGCGGCAGGCTCACCTCAGGTGCACCTGGCCAGCTATGTGCAGCTGGCGGAAGGTAAGGTGAATATCGGCAGCGGCTATGACCTGATCTGCGCCAATTTCGCCCTGCTGCAACAAGACATCATCCCGTTGCTGGTGGCCATGAAGCGGCTGCTGCTACCTGGTGGCGCACTGCTGATCCAGACCTTGCACCCCTGGAGCGTGGCGGGTGGTGACTATCAGGACGGCTGGCGCGAAGAATCGTTTGCCGGGTTTGCCGGCAACTGGCGGCCGATGCCGTGGTACTTCCGGACCTTGGCCAGCTGGCTGAATGCCCTGGACATGGCAGGGTTCAGGTTGCTGAGCCTGCAGGAGCCGCAGCACCCACAGAGCCCGGTGCCGCAGTCGCTGCTGTTGATTGCTGGTTAGCCTGTTCCGGACTCTTCGCGGGTAAACCCGCTCCCACAGATCTTGCAGATCTCAAGTACAGCGAGCACCTGTGGGAGCAGGCTTGCCCGCGAAGAGGCCGGAACGCTAAACATCAATCTTGAAGTCCTTGGCAGCAACCCGCTAGCCTGCGCGTTCCCCTTACTGGATGGACCCTGCCCCATGCAGCCCCGCGATATCGCCGCCTACCTGTTCCTGGCCATCGCCTGGGGCTTTTCTTTCCTGGTGGTACTCAAGGTGGTGCACGCCTTCGGCTGGGTCGGTGCGGTCAGCTTGCGTGCCTTCATCGCCGGCGGCACCCTGGCAATTCTCGCCGCCCTGCTGGGCCGTGCCTTGCGCCTGCGTGCGCTGCTCAAGCCGCTGACGGTCGTCGGCGCCACCACTGTCGCCGGGCAACTGATTGGTCTGTCCTATGCCACCCCGCGCATCGGTACGGCGATGTCGGCCATTCTGATCGCCACCATTCCGCTGTTGTCGATGATCATCGGCCGCCTTTGGGGGCTGGAAAAGATCACCCGGCAGGGGCTGCTTGGGCTACTGCTGGGGGTGGCGGGCATCGTCCTGCTGATAGGCTTCCCGGCGCAGCCGGTCACCGACGAGTTCATCCACGGCTGCCTTGCCTCGGTGTTCGGCTGCCTGTGCGCGGCCTTCGGCAGCAACTACGCCAGCCTGCACCTGCGCGGGCAAGACCCTTGGACCGTCACCGGTGGTGCCTTCCTGGCCGGCGGCCTGCTGACCTTGCCTTTGCTGCTGGTGGTGCCGGTGCCGGCCCTGCCCCAGGCCAGCGACTGGCTGTACCTGTTGATCAGCGGCAGTGTGATGAGCGCTACCACCTACGTGCTGTACTTCGGCCTGGTGGCACGCATTGGCGCGACGCGCGCCATCAGCGTCGAGTTCGTCGTCACCCTGGTTGCCGTGCTGGTCGGCGCGCTGTTTCTCGGTGAAGCCCTGAGCCTGCTGCAGGCCGCGGGCGGCCTGGTGATCCTGCTCGGCTGCCTGTTGGTGCTGGGCCTGCTGCCGGGGCGCAAGCGCCGCCTGCCCAGTTAGCGCTGGGCGGTGGCCTCGTCGGCAGGCGGGGTCAGCTGCAGCACGCGATTGCGCCCGCCCTCGGCGAGCAGGTAGCCGCCTTTGCCATCCGCCACGATCGACTGCGGCGCCTTGAGGAAAGTCAGCACGGTGTGCTGATTACCCTCGGCGTCCACCCGCAGCAGGCGGGCGCGGTGGGTGTTGTCTTCGCTGATCCACAGGCCGCGCTGGTCGCACATCAGGAAGGTGGGATGGCGCAGGCCCTGAACCACCACCGGGTCTTTACCGTCGTCGGACAACGCACGCACGATGCCGGTGCCCTTCTCGGTGTACAGCAGGCGGCCGTCGGCGCAGCGGGTCAGGCCCTCGGTTTCGGTCAGCCCGGAGCGCAGCACGTCGAGCTGGCCGCTGGCCCAGTCATAGCGCATCAGGCGCCCATTGCCCTTGCGGTCTTCGATGGCATACAGATGATCGCCATCGTTCCACAGCCCCTGCACGCTGTCACCGTCGAACAGGTGGGTGAGCTGGCCATCGCGCGCGAGGCTCACCGGCGCGCGGCCGCCTTCCTGGCTGAACACCCAGCCACCTTGTGCCGCGACCATGCCGTCGGGCTTTGACAGGTTGTCGATCAGCACCACACGGTCGCCGCTGGCGGTAATCTTGAGAATGCTGCCTTTGCCGTCGTCCAGCTCGCGGCTGACCAGCAGGCTGCCGTCGGCCTGGGGCAGCAACGAGGCGGCCTTGGCCACGTCGCGGTACAGCACCTCGACACGCCAGCCGCTGGCAGCCTGCACCGGAAAGAACGACTGCCAGGCGAAAAAACCCAGGGTCGCGACCACCAGGCCGGTGGTGGCAGTCAGGGCGATACGGGTGCTGCGCCGGCGCAGGATGGGCATGTACGGGGCTCCTCGAGGTTGGGCCGAATCCTAGCAAGAGGATGTGAAAAATTCGTCAACAGGCGGCTTAAACACAAAAGGATATAAAAAGAACAAAACAATCTAACAAAATGGAATTAAAAAATTGAAAGCCAAACGCCACCTCCTTAGGCTGGGGACACCGTTTCCCACCCCGTTCAAGGAGCGACGCCCATGCCCTTCTCTTCCCTGCGCCGCCTGCTGGTAGGTGGCCTCCTGGCGACTGTCGCCAGCAGCCTGCTACCCTGGTCCAGTGCCTTTGCCGAAGACGCCAAGACCCTGCGCATCGGCTATCAGAAGTTCAACAGCATCAACATCCTCAAAGGCAGCGGCGAGCTGGAAAAAGCCCTGGCTCCTCAAGGCGTGAAAGTCAGCTGGCACGAATTTGCCGCCGGCCCGCAACTGCTCGAAGCGCTGAGTACCGGCGCCATCGACCTGGGCCACGCTGCCGACGCACCATCGGTTTTCGCCCAGGCCGCCGGCAAGCCGGTGGTGTACCTGGCCGCCGAACAACCCTACCCACGCGGCATCGGCCTGGTGGTGCGCGAACAAGACCACCTGACTTCAGTGCAAGACCTCAAAGGCAAGCGCGTGGCCACCGGCCGCGGCTGGAACGCCCAATACCTGCTGGCGGTGGCCCTGGAGCAAGCCGGCCTGAGCTATCAGGACATCACCCCGGCCTATGTCAACAACGCCGCCGATGCCGTCGCCGCCCTGCAATCAGGCAGCGTGCAGGCCGTGACCCTGTGGGACCCGTTCCTCGCTGCGGCCGAAAGCCAGCCGGGCCTGAAGAACCTGCGCGATGGCAGCGGCCTGTCCAACAACCGCACCTTCTACCTGTCCACTGCCGCCTTCGCCGACCAGCACCGCGACCTGCTCAAGACCTTCTTCGGTGAACTGGGCAAGGTCAGCCAGTGGGCCAACGCCAAGCCCGCGGAAGTCGCCGCGCTGCTGGCACCGCAACTGGGCATCAACGCCAACGTGCTGGAAGTGGCCAGCGAGCGGCGCAACTACAACGCCGTGGCCATCACCCCGCAGATTGTCGCCGAGCAGCAGAAACTGGCAGATACCTTCCAGGGCCTGGGCCTGATCCCGCACAAGGTGCAGGTGGCCGATGCGATCTACCCGGCTTCTGTATTGCCGTGACCATGGAGTGAAGGCAATGCCCCGCCACATCCGTTTCAACGCATTCAGCATGAACGCCGCCAGCCACCAGTCCCCGGGGCTGTGGCGCCACCCGCGCAACACCAGCGTGGCGTTCAACCGCCTGGACTACTGGACCGACCTCGCCCGCCTGCTGGAACGCGGGCTGTTCGATGCGCTGTTCATCGCCGACGTGCTGGGTATCTACGACGTCTACCAGGGTGGCCCGCAAGCCGCCCTGCGCGGCGGCGTGCAGGTACCGGTAAACGACCCCCTGCTGCTGGTGCCGGCGATGGCCGGGGTCACCGAGCACCTGGGGTTCGGCGTGACCTTTTCGCTGACCTACGAACACCCTTATCCATTCGCCCGGCGCATGTCCACGCTCGACCACCTGAGCAATGGCCGGGTCGGCTGGAACATCGTCACCGGCTACCTCGACAGCGCCGCGCGCAACCTGGGCCTGGCCCGCCAGCTGGGCCATGACCAGCGCTACGACCTGGCCGAGGAATACCTGGAAGTGCTGTACAAGCTCTGGGAACAGAGTTGGGAAGATGATGCCGTGCAGCTGGAGCGCGAAACCGGCCGTTACATCGAGCCGTCGAAAGTACACGCCATCCGCCATGCCGGCGAACACTTCCAGGTGCCTGGCATGCACCTGTGCCAGCCTTCGCCCCAGCGCACCCCGGTACTGTTCCAGGCCGGCGCCTCGGCGCGTGGCCAGCAGTTCGCCGCCCGGCATGCCGAATGCGTGTTCATCAGTGGCCCGACGCCCACGGTGCTACGCCGCTACGCCGACGGCATCCGCCAGGCCAGCGAGGTGGCCGGGCGAGGCCGTGACGAGGTGCTGATCTATGCCCAGGCGCTACTGATCGTCGCGCCGACCACGCAAGCGGCCCAGGCGCGCTTTGCCGAATACCGCCGCTACGTCGACCTGGACGCCGCCCTCGCCCTGCTTTCGGGCTGGACCGGCATCGACTTCGCCGGCCTCGACCCGGATGCACCCATCGAGTATGTCGAGAACGATGCTGGCCGTGCCGCCCTGGCCGCGTTCACCGCCGCCGACCCAAACCGCCGCTGGACCGTGCGCGAAGCCGCCGAGTTCGTCGGCCTGGGCGGGCGTGGCCCGGTGCTGGTCGGCTCGCCCAGTGAGGTTGCCGACCAGCTTGAACACTGGCTCGACCAGACCGGCATCGATGGTTTCAACCTCACCTACGCCGTGCAACCAGACGACCTGGCCAACGTCGTGGAGCTGCTGGTACCGGAACTGCAGCGCCGCGGCCGCTACCCACTGGCCTACACCGACGGCACCTTGCGGCACAAGCTGTTCGGCCAGGGCGACCGGCTGCCCGAGGCCCATGCAGGGCGCCAGGTTCGCATTCAGTAACTGAATGTCGAGTATTTCAACATTTAATTTGTGGATGAAGCGGGCTGCCCCATATGCTGTCCGCACATCCCCTGCACGCACCGGCCGGTGTGGTCCAAGGCACGGGGAGAGAACAACAAGTCGAGACCGCTCATGTCGAACCACTCCTACTTCGCCCCCCACGGTGGGCACCCAGCTCAGACCGAGCTGCTGACTGACCGTGCCATGTTCACCGAAGCCTATGCCGTCATCCCTAAAGGCGTTATGCGTGACATCGTCACCAGCCACCTGCCGTTCTGGGACAAGATGCGTATGTGGGTCATCGCCCGCCCGCTGACCGGTTTCGCCGAAACCTTCTCGCAGTACATCGTCGAAGTGGCCCCGGAAGGCGGCAGCGAGCGCCCTGAGCTGGACCCGAACGCCGAAGCCGTGGTGTTCATCGTCGAAGGCGAACTGGACATCACCGTCGAAGGCAAGCACCACACCCTGACCCCAGGCGGCTATGCCTTCCTGGCCCCGGGTGCCGAGTGGAGCCTGCGCAACAACAGCAAGGCCAACGTCACCTTCCACTGGCTGCGCAAGCACTACCAGAAAGTCGAAGGCCTGGCCGTACCTGAGTCGTTCGTCACCCACCGCGACAACGCCACCGTCATCGAGATGCCAGGCACCGAAGGCCGCTGGGTCACCACCCGCTTCGTCGACATGGCCGACATGCGTCACGACATGCACGTCAACATCGTCACCTTCCAGCCGGGCGGCGTGATTCCGTTCGCTGAAACCCACGTCATGGAACACGGCCTGTATGTGCTGGAAGGCAAGGCGGTGTACCGCCTGAACCAGGACTGGGTCGAAGTGGAAGCCGGCGACTTCATGTGGCTGCGCGCCTTCTGCCCGCAGGCCTGCTACGCCGGTGGCCCAGGCAAGTTCAGCTACCTGCTGTACAAGGACGTCAACCGTCACGTTCACCTGACCCTCAACCCACAGCGTTGAGTTCAGGCTGATGCCCGAAAGCCCGCCACCTGGCGGGCTTTCTGTTTGCCGCTCATACTGAACAGCCCTGCCCCGTCGCGCGGTACTCACCATGAACCGCTGCCTGATACTTGCCGTAATGCTTGTCTGCACCGCCAGCCTGGCTGCCGACGACTGGAAGATCGCCTACGATCGCGAAGGTATCCGTGTCTACCTGGCCGCGGCAGCTGGTTCGCCCTACCAGCAGTTCCGTGGCGTCAGCACCATGAAAGCCAGCGTGCGTACCCTCACCGACCTGCAGGAGAACCTGCGGGTCGCGTGCAAATGGCTGTACGCCTGCGAGCAGATGCGCTTGCTGGACGTGGATGGCGACAGCACCTGGGTTTACCTGACCACCAACCTGCCGTGGCCGACCCTGCCGCGCGACGTCATTCTCAAGGTCCGCACCGAGCGCCTGGATGACGGCACCCTGGTGCGGCACCTGAGCGCCGAGCCGGGCCGCTTGCCCGAAGAACCAGGGTTGATCCGTGTGCAGCACCTGTCGGGCGAATGGATCATGAAGCCGCTCGGCGAGCGGGAAACCGAGGTGACCTACCAGTTGCAGGCAGACCCTGCCGGGGACGTGCCGGGCTGGCTGGCCAACCGCTTCGTCGTCGACGCCCCGGTGGTGACGCTGCGTACATTGCGTGCGGTAGCCGAGCGCCAGCCCTGAGCAGCCCTACAGCAGTGTCACCCTGGCAGCCCTCGAGCTGGGCGTGACCCAGGCGGCGGTAAGCACGCAGATCAGGCAACTCGAGGGCAACCTCGGGGGGCCAGCTGCTCCACTGCCTGGCCCTGTCGCGCTTTACTGAACCACTCCGCAGGCCACACGGGCGCCGCCACCACCGAGCTTCTCGGGGTGGTCGCTGTGATTGTCGCCACCGGCATGCACCATCAGTGCATGGCCTTTGAAGTCCGTAGCCTTCAGGCGGGGAGCCAATACCGGGTAAGTGGCCTTGCCATCGGCACCGACATACAGTGCCGGCAAATCGCCGCGGTGGCCGCTGTCGTCGTAGGGGCCTTTGTGTGCGTTGGTGGAATCCGGGTCCCAGTGCCCACCCGCCGCGCCCGCCGGTACCGGCTTGCCGTTTTCCTCTGCCGCTGCACAAGAACCCTTCTGGTGAAGGTGGAAACCATGCACGCCCGGCGGCAGGTCCTTGAGGTCTGGGGTAAGCACGGTGCCGTATTTGTTCTGTTCGATGCTGATGGTACCGATCGACTTGCCCGGGCCATCCGCCCCGGCCAGCTTCAGTTCCACCGTCTGCGCGGCCTGGGCGAGACCGGCCGAGGCCAGCAAAGCGGTGAAGACTACTGCTTTCATGTCGTTTCTCCATGGCTTGGGATAGGCGGGTTTCGTACCCACGTGACTTTTGAGACTGCGCAGCTTGCCAGGCATTCCATCCAGCCACAGACTGAAACACTTAACTTGCCGCCCGGAGCCCGTTCGCGTGTCCCTCAAAGCCCTGCGCACCCTGGTGACCATCGCCCGTCACGGCACGTTCGCCCGTGCCGCCGACCTACTCAGCCTTACCCCTTCAGCCGTGAGCCTGCACATCAAGACCCTTGAAGACGAACTGAAGGTCGCGCTGTTCGACCGCAGCCGCCGTCAGGTGGCGCTGACCGAGGCCGGGCAACTGGCAGTGGCGCGGGCCGAGCACATCCTGGCCGCCTACGACGAACTGGCCGATGCCATGGCCAGCGGCCCGAGCCTGCGTGGCCGCTTGCGCCTGGGGGCGATTCACACCGTGCTGGCCCGACGCCTGCCCAAGGCCCTGGTATGGATCAAGGCGCATCACCCGGAACTGCACATCAGCGTCAACTCTGGGATGTCTGCCGAGCTTGCACGGCGCGTCGAAGATGGCGAGCTGGATGCGGCGATCACCACGGAACCGGTCAGCCCCTACCCACAGAGCCTGGGCTTCACGCCCCTGTTCGAAGACCGCTTCTGGGCCATCGCCAGCCCCGACCTGGCAGGCCAGAGCCTGCCGCAGCTGCTGGCCAGCCAGCCATTCCTGCGCTTCGACAAGCGTGCCTGGGCCGGGCGGCAGATCGAGCAGGAACTACGCCGCCAGCATCTGCAGGTCAGCGAACAGATGGAGCTGGACAGCCAGGAGGCGCTGGCACGCATGGCGGTGATGGGCTTGGGGGTGGCGGTCATTCCCATGGCCGATGACGACCTGCAGCGCCTGCCAGCGGCGACCTGCCTGCCATTTGGCGAGCCGCAACTGGTGCGGCGGGTGGTGTTGCTGGAACATGAAAAGAGCCAGCGGCGGCACCTGACTGCTGTCTTGAAGACCGCCATGGAGGCCTGAACGTACAGTTTTTCTCAACAGTCACTGCAGAAATCAACGTTTTTCCCAACCAGTCAGCCACGCTAACCTGTGCCCGTACCCGACCACGGAATCACACCCATGCTCCACCTGTTGCTGACCACCCTGGTACCCATCATCCTGCTGATCGCCCTGGGCACCTTCCTGCGCATCCGTGGTTTTCTCGCCGAGTCGTTCTGGCCTGGTGCCGAACGCCTGAGTTACTACGTGCTGCTGCCCTCGTTGTTCCTGCATGGCCTGGCCACGGCCAACCTCGATGGCGTGCCGGTACTGGGCATGGTCGGCGTATTGATGCTTTCGACCTTGCTGGGTGCCGTACTGCTGGTGCTCTACCAGGGTGCGGTGAACCACGAGGGCGCCGACTTCACCTCGGTGTTCCAGGGCGGCGTGCGCTTCAACAACTACATCGGCGCCACCCTCGCCGCCGGCATCTACGGCAGCGCCGGGATTGCCCTGGCAGCCGTGGCCAACGCCGCCATCGTGCCCTTGGTCAATCTGCTTTGCGTGCTGGTGTTCGCCCGCTTCAGTGCTCGCCACAGCTCGCCGGCGACCGTGTTGCGGGCCATCTTTGCCAACCCGCTGATTGTCGGCTGCGCCGGTGGCCTGTTGCTGCGGGTCACTGGCCTGGGGCTGCCGGCGGGCCTGGAGCCAACGGTCAAAGCGTTGGGCCAGGCCGCCCTGCCCCTGGGCCTGCTGTGCGTGGGTGCCGCCCTCGGCGGCGCCAGGCTCGGCCAGCAAGTGCGGCCACTGCTGGCGGCATCGGCCTTCAAGTTCCTGGTCATGCCACTGACCACCTGGGGCCTGTGTCGCCTGCTTGGGCTGGGAGGCCAGGCGGCGGTAGTGGCAGTGCTGTTCCAGGCCCTGCCGACCGCTTCGTCGTCTTACGTGATGGCGCGGCAGATGGGCGGCAACGCGCCGCTGATGGCCACCATCATCGCCCTGCAGACCGTGTTGGCCGCCGTGACCTTGCCTTTGGTGCTAATGCTTGCGCTGAAGTGAAGCCGCTTGGCTAGACTGTGATTCAGCCCACACTTCGGAAACTCGACCATGCGCCTCTCGTGGATGGTGATCGCCTTGACCTCGACCCTGCTTGCAGGCCCGTTGCATGCCGCCGACAGCGCAAAGGCCGCAGTGGCCGAAGACAAGGCAGAAAAGCTGGAGAAAAAGGTGGTGGAAGATGCCCCACCGCCGAAAAAAACCGAAACCATCACCTCAGGCGAGGTGCAGGCGGTGGACCCGGCAGGCCAGGCGCCGATGGACGACAGCATCACCTGCCTGGCTCGTACCATCTATTGGGAAGCCAAGGGCGCCGATGCCCAGGACATGACCGCGGTGGCCAGCGTGGTGCTCAACCGGCTAGGCCACGATGGCTTCCCCGACACCATTTGCGGCGTGGTCAAGCAGGGTGTGGAGACCAAGGCCTGCCAGTTCTCCTGGTGGTGTGACGGGCGCTCCGACCAGGTCGAGGAAGCGCAGCGCTACGACGTGGCCAAGGAAATCGCGCGCAAGGCATTGAACCAGCAGCTCAAGGACCCGACCGGGGGCGCGCTGTATTTCCATGACCGCAACGTGCACCCGGACTGGGCCAAGGCGTATCGCAAGACGGCCGAAACCCGGCACTTTCTGTTCTACAAGCCGAACCAGGCACTGGCGCGTTGACACGCCACCGCACTTTTCTGGCATTCACCGGTCTACTCCCTCTTTTGCCGCCAGCAAGTCATTGCTGGCATTTCCTTTGCTTTGCACGAGACTGGGCCAAAAGCCTTGCGCTTGTGTAGGATGAGCAGCGCATACCAAGACGCTGCCAGTCACAGGGAGATCCACATGCGCGTCGTGTCAACCGTTGCCGCCTTGTCGCTGGGCCTGGTCATGTCAACCGGAGCCCTGGCCGTCACCGGCGAAGAGGCGCAGCTGATCGATTCGATCAATACCTACCGCAGCCAGGCCCAGCGCTGCGGCGACGAGGTGTCGGTGGAACTGCCGCCGCTCAACAGCGATACGCGCCTGGCACTGTCGCCGGAAGGTACACGCGACCTGCAGCAGGCCATGAGCCGTGCGGCCTACCCGATGGTCAACGTCCAGGCCATCAGTTTGTCTGGCCCGCGTGATGCTAACGCGGCCATGAATGCCATCAAAGAAAGCTTCTGCCAGGTGGTGCTCGACCCGCAGTTCGTCGATATCGGCGTCAGCCAGGAAGGCCGCGACTGGCGCATCGTGCTTGCCCGGCCCCTGCTCAGCGGGCGCCTGGGCGACTGGCAGGCCGAAGGGCAGAAGCTGCTGCAGGCCATCAACAGTGCGCGCAAGGCCCCCCACCAGTGCGGTGGCCAACCATTCCCCGCGGCGCCGGCGTTGAGCTGGAGCACCGCACTGGCGGGCGTGGCGGCGAATCATACGCGGGCGATGGCCAACCAGAACTTCTTCGACCATATCGACAAGGACGGGCGCACGCCGGGCGACCGGGCAGAGCTGGCTGGTTATCTGTATCGGCAGATTGGCGAAAACATCGCCGCCGGCCGTGACACGGCACAGAAGGTGGTGGATGGCTGGCTGGACAGCCCCGGGCACTGCGCCACCCTGATGAACGCAGATTTCCGCGAGATGGGCGCGGCCTATGCGGTGGACCCGAAGAGCGATGCGGGCATCTACTGGACCGGCCTGTTCGGCACGCCACAATGACCCTGTAGGAGCGGCCTTGCGTCGCGAAAGGGCCGCGTAGCGGCCCCAGCGCTATCAGTTGTGACGCTGAAGCCCTGGGGCCGCTACGCGCCCCTTTCGCGACACAAGGCCGCTCCTACAGAGTGTGCGAAGTACTTTTGCGCAACGCCAGCGCCGTGCAGCCAAACCGCCGGCGTACACACTTGCCCAGGTAACTGGCATCCCCCAACCCAACCTCATCGGCGATCTGCGCCAGGCTGTGGCTGGAGTTGAGCAATCGCCAGCGCGCCTGCTGCAGGCGCATTTCCAGCCACCAGGCCTTGGCGCTCATGCCGTGGCTGGCCTGAAACTGACGATCCAGCTGACGCCGGCTGATGCCCAGCTCCGCAGCCAGCTGTTCGATCGACCACTGTGCCCCCAGGTGATGGCGCATCAGCGCCAGCGCACGCTGCACCTGGCGCCCCTGCCCCGCAACAGTTTCCAGCGAACGCAGGGCATGGCGACTGTCACGCGATTCGTCCACCAGCATGTCGGCCAGGCCCTTGAGCGCCCTGGCGCGCCCGCAGGTGCGCGCCAGCAGTTCCACCGCCAGGTCAATGGCTGCCGTGCCGCCGGCGCAGGTGATGCGTGCGCCATCAATGCAGTACAACTGCTCGTGCAGCACTTGCAGGTGCGGGAAGGATGCCCGGAACTCTGCCTCATGGCGCCAGTGCACCACGACCTTGTGGCCGTCCAGCAGCCCGCAGGCGGCCAGCAGGAAGGCGGCGTTGTCGATGGCGACCAGTTTCACCCCCGCCTTGGCCGCACGCTTGAGCATGCGCTTGTAATGGGGCGCCAATGCAGCGGTGGCTTCGGCATTGCGGCTGCCGAACAGCACCAGGTAGTCGTAGTCACCCCATTGCAGCTGTTCGGTAATGGCCTGCACCTGCATCACCGCGCCACTGCTCGACGGTACCGGCTCGCCGCTGAGGCTGGCCAGGGTCCAGCTGCAGTAGCGCTGCTGGCTGTAGTCCTCGTCGTCGGCGCTGAAGCGCAGCTTGTCGAGAAACGCGCCGAACGGCAGCAAGGCGAAATCCGGCAACGGCAGGATCAGCAGGCGGATATCAGGGGTCATTCGAAACAAGTCCAGAAAACACCATTGAATGTCCAGATCATACCCTTCACTTGCAACGTCGTCGCATAGACTGGCCGCTCGTGAATACCGAAGGCACACATCATGGCTCTGGATACCTGGTTCATCTACCTGCTGGCGAGCATCGGCCTGTCGTTGACCCCGGGCCCAAACAGCCTGCTCGCGCTGACCCACGGCGCACTGTATGGCGCGCGCCGCACGCTGTTCACCATCGTCGGCGGGGTGTTCGGCTTCAGTGCCCTGATTGCCCTGGCGATGTTTGGGCTGACGGCGCTGCTGCAAACGTCAGCCTCGGTGCTGACCGTGCTGAAGTGGGTGGGCGGAGCATACCTGGTGTGGCTGGGCATTCAGCTCTGGCGCAGCCCTGCCCTGCATCTGGAAGTGACCGAGCGCGCTGCCCGCCTGAGCAACCTGGGGATGTTCCGCCAGGGCCTGCTGTCTGCCTTCGCCAACCCCAAGGTACTGCTGTTCTACGGTGCCTTCCTGCCGCAGTTCATCGATCCTCAGCGTGGGCTTTTGCTGCAGTTCGTGATCATGGCTGCGACCTTTGCCAGCGTGGAATGCGTGGTCGAATATGTGCTGGCGCGCCTGGCGTTTCGTATCCGGCCATGGCTGGCCAAGGGCGGCAAAGGATTCAATCGTTGCTGCGGCAGCCTGTTCGCTTTGATTGGCGTGGCCTTGCCCTTGGGCCGGTGATGCTTGCAGGCCCCATCGCTGGCAAGCCAGCTGCCGCTTTCCTGTGGGAGCCGGCTTGCCGGCGAAAGGGGCGCGAAGCGCCCCCCCTCTCAGGCGCGCCGCGACACCAACAGGAAGACCACCAGCGCCATGCCCGGCAATGCTGCCCCCACTAGCGCCACCCCCTGCCAGCCCAGCTGGGCAAATACCGCACTGGCCACCGCCGACCCCGCTGCCCCGCCCAGGAAGATGCTGGTCATGTACAGCGCATTCAGCCGCCCGCGGCTGGCCGGGTCCAGTGCATACACTTCTCGCTGGCCGATGACCATATTCATCTGCACCGCAAAGTCCAGCAGCACGCCGGTCAGCCCCAGGCCGATCACGCTGTAGCCGGGCGTGGTCAACCCCATCAGCAGTGCCACCGGCGCCAACACCAGCGCCAGCAACGAACCGGCACGGGCATGACCGGCGTCGGCCAGGCGGCCCGCCATGGGCGCGGCGATGGCACCCACCGCGCCGACTAGGGCAAACAAGGCGATCTGGCTTTGCGACAAGCCATGCTCGGTGGCCAAGGCCAGCGGCACCGCGGTCCAGTAAAGGCTGAAAGCCGCGAACATCAATGCCTGGTACAGCGAGCGCTGACGCAGCACCGGGTACTGGCGCAGCAGCGCAACCAACGACAGCATCAGCCCGGCATAACTCGCCTTGTGCTCAGGCACCCGGCGCGGCAGCGTCAACGCCAGCAACAGGATGATTGCCAGCATCAACCCGGCCGCGCCGATGAACACCGTGCGCCAGCCAAAGTGGTCGGCGACCAGGCTCGACAACGGCCGCGCAAGCAGAATGCCCAGCAACAGGCCACCCATGATGTTGCCGACCACCCGCCCGCGCTGTTGCTCGGGCGCAAGGTGCGCGGCCAATGGAATGAGCATCTGCACGGCCACCGAGCTGAAACCGATCAGCAAGGCATAGCCCAGGAACAGTTGCCCCTGGCCGCTGCTGCTGGTCCCCGCCAGCAACAGGCTGACGCAGGCCAGCACGGCGGTGATGATCATCAAGCGGCGGTTCTCCACCAGGTCGGCCAGCGGCACCAACAGCAGCAAGCCCAGCGCGTAGCCTAGCTGGGTCAGCGACACGATCAGGCTGGCACGCTCGGTGGACAGGCCCAGGTCCGGGGCGATCAGCCCGACGATGGGCTGCGCATAATAGATATTGGCGACAATCGCGCCACAGCAGAACGCCAGCAGCGCGACCAGGGCACGGCTGAGGCCGGCATGGGCTGGCTGGGCAGCGGCAAGGGAGGAATTCATGCGAGGTACCTCGGCATCGGGTTGGTGTATGCCGGGCACCTTACCGGGCGCCTGCCGGTGAGAGAATCCGGCCCTGGCGCAACGGGGCTTTGCGCCAGGCGCAACGGCAGGGATCAGGGCTTGAGCAGGCCTTCGCAAAAACCGATGAAGGCGTTGACCCGCCGTGAGCCACGGTGGTTCGGCAAGTACAAGGCATTGATGCTGTCATTGGCAGTGCCAGGGCTGACTTGCCAGTCCGCGAACAGCCGCTGCAGCCGCCCGGCGGCGATATCTTCATGCACCAGCCAGTCGGCCAGCAAGGCAATACCGCTGCCGGCCAGCGCCGTTTCACGCAACAGGTCGGCGTTGGCGCTGCGCAGCGGCCCGCTCACTTCCAGTTCCAGCGCCTCATCTGCGCGTTGCAGGCGCCAGGCGCGCGCCTTCTGCCCGTAGCGAAAACGCAGGCAGGCATGCTGCAGCAACTGCTCGGGGTGCAGCAGCGCGTCACGCCGGGCCAGGTAATCCGGGCTTGCCACCAGCCAACGCTGGAAGCGGCCGAGTTGCCGGCACACCAGTTCGTCGTTCGGTTGCGGGTCGCCCAGGCGAATGGACAGATCATAGCGGCCATCGAGCAGGTCATCGAGCCGATCGCTCATGTCGATGTCCAGCTCCAATGAGGGGTGCCTTGCCAGGAATGCCCCCAGGTGCGGCGCGATCACACGGCGGCCGAACTCCACCGGGAGGCACAAGCGCAGCACGCCGACCGGCTCATCACCACGGTCGGCGACGCTGGCATCGGCTTCTTCCAGCGCGTCGAAGATGTCCCTTGCCCGCGCATAATAACGTGCACCCGCTTCGGTCAGGCTGACCTGGCGCGTGGAGCGATTGAGCAAGGTGCTGCCGAGTTCCGCCTCCAGTGCATCGACCAGGCGCGTCACCGACGACGTGGCCACGCCGAGCCTGCGCGCCGCCGCGGAAAAGCCCTGGGCATCGACTGTCGCGGTGAACATCTTCATCGCCAGGAGCTTGTCCATAGCTACTCCAATTTTCAGATCTCGGAACACTCCTACAATCCACAAGGCCGGTCAAGAAGCGCACAGCAGAGCGATCAGGTCCATAGTGGAAGCACCTCCACCCGCGCGAGAACTGCCCATGACCATCAGCAATCTGCTCCATGCCCTGCCCCATTGCGACCCTGCCGCTGGCGAGCGGGTCGATGAACTTCTGCAGCGCCCTGGCTTACGTGTCGAACGTATCGTTTCCTGCGGCCAGGCGAGCCCGCCCGGCTACTGGTACGACCAGGCCGAAGGCGAATGGATCATGTTGCTGACCGGCAGCGCCGGGCTCCGTCTTGAACATGAGGACTACACCCGCCTGCTGGTGCCTGGCGATTGCCTGGACATTTCGGCGCATTGCCGGCACCGCGTGGAATGGACAGCCCAGGGGCAGCCGACCATCTGGCTTGCAGTGTTTTATGGCATCGACACACCGTGGCCGAGCCATTGAACACCCTTCGTTCATGCTACAAAAGTCTAAGCCGTAACATTCACATGCTGCTTAAACACCGTGTTTACTGCATTTTTTGGCGCGTGATCTAAACTTTTAGCCACATCTTCGCAAGTTCAGCCCTGCGACAATCAGTCCCATAAAATTATGTACTAACTTGTTAATTAGCAAGCTAAGGGCTTAAACTGCGCACATTCCACCTGCTGAGATCCCTGGCATGAACGAAACACCGCGCGCCTCTGGCGCCACAAACATCATCCTGGTCGGCTTGGGCGTTATCGTCGCCCTGCTCGGCCTCCTCCTGGCTGCTGGCGGCGTCAAGCTCGCCGGCCTGGGCGGTTCCTGGTACTTCCTGATCGGCGGCCTGGCCATGGCCATCGCCGGTATTCTCATCGCCCGTCGCAAGCAGGCCGGCGCCTGGCTGTACGCGGCGTTTCTGGTCGGTACCGCGATCTGGGCACTGATCGACGCTGGCCTGGTGTTCTGGCCGCTGTTCTCGCGCCTGTTCATGTTCGCCGCGATCGGCATGGTGGTGGCGCTGGTCTACCCGATGCTGGCCCGCGCCAACGGCGCCAGCGCCGGCCGTGGTGCCTACGGCATCGCCGGCGTGCTGGCCGTGGTGCTGGTGATCGCCGCTGGCAACATGTTCGTCGCTCACCCAAGCGTTGCCCCTACCGGCAAAGGCCCAGGCATGACCCCGGTGGAAACCGGCAAGGAGCAGAAAGACTGGGCCCACTACGGCAACACCGAAGGTGGCAGCCGCTTCGCCGCGCTGGACCAGATCAACCGCGACAACGTCAACAAGCTCAAGGTGGCCTGGACCTACCACACCGGTGACGTCGCCATCAGTGACGGCAACGGTGCCGAAGACCAGCTGACCCCGCTTCAGATCGGCAACAAGGTGTTCATCTGCACCCCGCACAACAACCTGATCGCCCTCGACGCCGACACCGGCAAAGAGCTGTGGAAGAACGCGATCAACGCCCAGTCCAAGGTCTGGCAGCGTTGCCGTGGCATGGCCTACTTCGACGCCACCGCCGCGATCGCCCAACCGACCCAGCCGAACAGCTCGCCGATCACCGGCGGTAGCGTCGCGGCAGGTGCCAACTGCCAGCGTCGCCTGCTGACCAACACCATCGACGGCCGCCTGATTGCCGTCGACGCCGACAACGGCGAGTTCTGCCAGGGCTTCGGCAACAACGGCCAGGTCAACCTGATGGCAGGCCTGGGTGACGTGCCGGACTCCTACTACCAGCTGTCTTCCGCACCGTTGATGGCCGGTACCACCGTGGTGGTTGGCGGCCGCGTCGCCGACAACGTCCAGACCGACATGCCTGGCGGCGTGATCCGTGGTTTCGACGTGATCACCGGTGAAATGCGCTG
Organism: Pseudomonas putida; assembly: GCF_002025705.1. Taxonomy (NCBI): domain Bacteria; kingdom Pseudomonadati; phylum Pseudomonadota; class Gammaproteobacteria; order Pseudomonadales; family Pseudomonadaceae; genus Pseudomonas; species Pseudomonas putida. The sequence goes on from NZ_CP018846.1 coordinate 3,118,918, forward strand.
GGCCTTCGACCCAGGCAACCCGGAAGACCGCAAGGCGCCAGAAGGTGACAGCACCTACGTGCGCAGCACTCCGAACAGCTGGGCACCGATGTCGTACGACCCGGCGATGAACACCGTGTTCCTGCCAATGGGCTCGTCGTCCACCGACATCTATGGCGTTGAACGCAACAAGCTGGACCACACCTACGGCGCTTCCGTACTGGCCCTGGATGCCACCACCGGCAACCAGAAGTGGGTCTTCCAGACCGTGCACAACGACCTCTGGGACTTCGACCTGCCAATGCAGCCAAGCCTGATCGACTTCACCAAGGACGACGGCAAGTCCGTGCCTGCGGTGGTGATCGGCACCAAGGCCGGGCAGATCTATGTGCTCGACCGTGCCACCGGCAAACCGCTGACCCAGGTCGACGAAGTACCAGTCAAGCCAAGCAACATCCCCAACGAGCCTTACTCCCCGACCCAGCCCAAATCGGTAGGCATGCCGCAGATCGGCGCGCAGACCCTGAGCGAATCGGACATGTGGGGTGCCACTCCGTATGACCAGCTGCTGTGCCGTATCGACTTCAAGAAGATGCGCTACGACGGCCTGTACACCGCGCCAGGTACCGACCTGTCGCTGAGCTTCCCAGGTTCGCTGGGTGGCATGAACTGGGGCAGCATCTCCACCGACCCGGTGCATGGTTTCATCTTCGTCAACGACATGCGCCTGGGCCTGTGGATCCAGATGATCCCGTCGCAGAACAAGGGTGACGCCGCATCCGGCGGTGAAGCGCTGAACACCGGCATGGGCGCCGTGCCGCTCAAGGGCACCCCGTACGCGGTGAACAAGAACCGCTTCCTGTCGGTTGCCGGCATTCCGTGCCAGGCCCCGCCATTCGGTACCCTGACCGCCATCGACATGAAGTCGCGCCAGATCGCCTGGCAGGTACCGGTCGGCACCGTGGAAGACACCGGCCCCCTGGGCATCCGCATGCACCTGCCAATCAAGATCGGCCTGCCGACCCTCGGCGGCACCCTGTCGACCCAAGGCGGCCTGGTGTTCATCGCCGGCACCCAGGACTTCTACCTGCGCGCCTACGACAGCAGCAACGGTAACGAAATCTGGAAAGCCCGCCTGCCTGTGGGCAGCCAGGGCGGCCCGATGACCTACGTTTCGCCGAAAACCGGCAAGCAATACGTAGTGATCACCGCTGGCGGTGCGCGCCAGTCGACTGATCGTGGCGACTATGTGATTTCTTACGCACTGCCGTAAGAGCGCGTCGCTGCATTCGCGGGCTAGCCCGCTCCCACAGGTTCTCTGCTGATCCTTGTGAGAGCGGGCTTGTTCGCGAATGGCCCCCCGAAAACAACACGAGACACAGCAATGCCATCCGCTATCCGCATTACTCCAACCCTGCTACTGGCCCTGGCCAGCACCTCTGCCCTGGCCGACGCCGACCTGTTGAACCGCAGCACCATGACCGGTGACTGGGGCGGGCTGCGTCACCAGCTCGAGGAAGACGGCGTCAAGATCACCGGCGACTACAGCGGCGAAACCGCCTACAACGCCCACGGCGGCTTGCACCGTTCGGCGCGCTACTCACAGAACATCAAGCTCGGCGCACAGTTCGACCTGTCGAAACTGTACGGCCTGGAAAACGGCGGCAAGGTCCAGTTGACCATCAACGACCGCCGCGGCAACAGCGCCTCGGAAGATCTGGTCGGCAACCGCCTGCCGATTCAGGAAAACTACGGCGGCCTGTACACCCGCCTGACCGAACTGAGCTACGAGCGCACCCTGTTCTCCCCGGCACTCAATGTCAAGCTCGGCTACATGGCCATGGGCAACGACCTCGGCGGCCTGGACAGCGGCATCCTGTGCAACTTCATGAACGCCGGTTTCTGCGGCCACCCGCTGAACATGTCTGGCGGCAGCGGCTGGACCAACTACCCCAACGCCCACCTCGGCGTGCGCGTGAAGTACGACCTGTCGCCTTCCTGGCAGCTGCGCGTGGCGGCGTTCAACGTCGACCCGGAAAGCAACGGCAACTCCAGCCGCGCTTGGCACCTGGGGCCCAAGCACACCACCGGTACCGTGGTGCCCGTAGAGCTGGTTTACAAGCTGCAGGGCGAACTGCCGGGTGAGTACAAGCTGGGTTACTACTACGACAGCTCCGACGTGAAGCGCGTCGACAGCAACAAGGAAGTGGCCGGTCGCGGTGGCCACTACCTGCTGGTCGACCAGGCAGTATGGAACGACGCCGGCTCGCCGGGCCGCAGCCTGCACGCCTTCGGCCAGTACTCGGCATCGAGCGAGGCCGCCTCGCCGTTCACCAAGTGGTATGGCGCTGGTGTGGTGCTGTACAAGCCGTTCGAAGGCCGCCCGCGCGATACCGTGGCCCTGGGCTATGGCCGCGCCGTGCCGAACCCGCGTAGCCGTGATGTGCTGGAAGACGCTGCATTCAATGCCGGGCAGCAGTTCCCCAACATCGACAATGCCGAGCAACTGATCGAACTGAGCTATGGCTATCAGGCCACGCCGTGGCTGAACCTGCGCCCGGATGTACAGTACATCATCGAGCCAGGTGCGTTCTCTGGGAAGAGCATCGACAACGCGCTGGTGGTTGGCCTGCAGGTCAAGGCGACCTTCTAAGCCATCAGGGCCGCGCTGCGGCCCATCGCCGGCAAGCCGGCTCCCACAGGTACAGCGCTGCCCGTACGGGTTGTGATATCACTGTGGGAGCGGGTTTACCCGCGAAAGGGCCAACCGGGTCAAACCTGCCTGAGGTAGTCCACCAACCTCAGCAACATCGCATCACAGCCCAGCAACTGCTCGACGCTGACGAATTCATCAGGCTTGTGCCCCTGGTCCATGCTGCCTGGCCCACACACCACGGTCGCAATACCAGCCTGGTCAAACAAGCCACCTTCGGTGCCAAACGCAACGGTGCCGAAGTCATCCGAGCCGCTGAGCATTGCCACCAGCCGTGCGGCCTCACTGTCGGCTGACGTGGCCAGCCCAGGGTATGCACTCAGTGGTTGCAGGCGAATGGCACTGGCAGCGTTCACCTTGCGCATGCGTGGCAGCAACTCAGCCTCGGCGTAGGTCTGCAACTGGTCGGCCACCGCCTGTGCTTCATACCCTGGCAAGGCACGCACCTCGAAATCGAACGCACACTCTTCCGGCACGATGTTCAGTGCCCTGCCCCCTTTGATCACCCCGGTCTGCACCGTGGAGAACGGCGGGTCGAACCGCGCGTCGTGATGTTCCGGCAAGGCCAGGGCATCACCAATCTCGCCCAGCTTGCCGATCAGCTTCGCTGCGTACTCGATGGCATTCACCCCGTAAGGTGCGTATGCCGAGTGGCACGCCGCACCGTGAACCTCGCAACGCATCGCCAGCTTGCCCTTGTGGCCAAGTACCGGTTTGAGTTCGGTGGGCTCACCGATCAGGCACAGGCGTGGCTTGTGCGGGCGGTTTTCCAGTGCGGCCAGCATCGAGCGCACACCCAGGCAGCCGACTTCCTCGTCATAGGAGAACGCCAGGTGCACCGGCATGCGCAGCGGTTGCGCGAGGAACGCTGGCACCGCAGCCAGCACCGATGCGATGAAACCCTTCATGTCAGCCGTGCCGCGGCCATACAGGCGCCCGTCGCGCTCGGTCAGGGCGAAGGGCGGCAGCGTCCAGGCCTGGCCTTCCACCGGCACCACATCGGTATGCCCGGACAGCACCACACCGCCGACATCCTTGGGGCCGATCGTGGCGAACAAGTTGGCCTTGGTGCCCTCAGGGTTGTGGAACAGTTCGCACTCCACACCCAGATCGGCCAGGTAGTCGCGGATGAAACCGATCAGCTCGAGGTTGGAGTCGCGGCTGACCGTAGCAAAGCCGATCAGCCGCTCCAGCAGGGCGCGGCTGCTGAATTCACTCATCGCCCGGCACCCCGTAGCTCGGCGCGGCGGTCGGGTCGAGGGCGCGGGTGACATAGTCCTGCATCTGCGGGCGGTACGCCTGCCACAGGCCATCGAGAACACCGATCGGGTCTTGCTCGGCCCAGTCCACACGCAGGTCCACCAGCGGCCAGGTCAGCTCGCCGGCGATCTTCAGCGCCGCCGAGTGCACAGGGCCCGCTTCGCCACCGGCCGCCATCGCCGCATGCATAGCCGCCAGCAGGCGGTCAGCCAGATGCCCGCCGGCCTGTTCGAAGGCCTGCACCATGGCCTCGATCACCTGCAGCGAGGACAGCAAGTTACCAGCGGCCGCGCACTGCTCACCTGCTACAGCGTTGTGTACGCCCAGCGCTTCCTTGCCGGTGAACAGCGCCACCTGGCCCTGGCTATCAATGACCGTGACCTGGCGATACTCGCTCCAGCCATTGGCGCTGAGCACCCGGTCCAGCGCGGCAGCGGGCGGCAGCTGGCCTTGCTCCAGGGCATCGAGGATCTGCGGGCCGAGCGCCGGCAAGGTGATGTTCTGGGTGGAAACCGCGCCGACGCCAGCGCGTACCCACGGGCAGCGGGCGCCCACGGCGATGCTTGACGAGCTGATGGCGATACCGACCTGGCCGGTTTCCTGGCAGCGACCGATGATGGAGAAGGTCATGGTGGAACTCCTGTTGTTCTGTGCGATGCCCAGCATTCTGGGCGGAACCTTCAGGGCCACGAAACCAACATTTTCCTGTGCCTTGAACAGGAAAAAACTAAGGCCGGCCAATACCGCCCGAAAACCGCTGCAAAGCCCAGCCAAGCCCCGGCAAATCGGGGCCTTCGCCGTTTTATCGGCAAGCCCCAGCTAAATACTATTTTCGCGATTTTCCAGGCATCCCTAGTCTGGCCCCAGGCAACGGCGGTCCACCAAACCGACCTGACAAAAACCGCCTGACAAAGGGCTCGGACATGACACTGAACAACATCGAAATCGACACCCTCGTGGTTGGCGCCGGCCAGGCCGGCGTGGCCATGAGCGAACACCTGAACAAGCTTGGCGTGCCGCACCTGGTGCTGGAGCGCAAGCGCATCGCCGAGGCCTGGCGCACTGGCCGCTGGGATTCGCTGGTGGCCAACGGCCCGGTCTGGCACGACCGCTTCCCGGGGCTGGAATTCAACCTCGACGCCGACGCCTTCGCTGGCAAGGACCAGGTCGCCGATTACTTCGAGCAATACGTACGCAAGTACAATCTGCCGGTACGTACCGGCATCGAAGTGAAGAAGGTGGTACGCAATGCCGACCGCCCCGGCTTCACCATCGAAACCAACGAAGGTGTGATCCGCGCCAACCGCGTGGTGGCTGCCACTGGCCCGTTCCAGAAACCGGTCATCCCGGCCATCGCGCCGAAAGACACCAATCTCCACCAGATCCACTCCGCCGCCTACTACAACCCCGAGCAACTGCCTGAAGGCGCCGTACTCGTTGTCGGCGCCGGCTCTTCCGGTGTGCAGATCGCCGAAGAACTGATGCGCGCCGGGCGCCAGGTGTACCTGTCGGTCGGCGCCCACGATCGCCCACCACGGGCCTACCGCAACCGCGACTTCTGCTGGTGGCTGGGCGTGCTCGGCGAGTGGGATGCGGAAATCGCCAAGCCTGGCCGCGAGCACGTGACCATCGCCGTCAGCGGTGCCCGAGGCGGCCACACCGTGGACTTCCGCGCCCTCGCCCATCAGGGCATGACCCTGGTCGGCCTGACCCAATCGTTCGACAACGGTGTGGCGCGCTTCCAGGACAACCTGGTCGAGAACATCAACCGCGGCGACGAAAACTACCTGGCCCTGCTGGATGCCGCCGATGCCTATATCGAGCGCAACGGCCTGGACCTGCCGGAAGAGCCCGAAGCGCGCAAGCGCCTGGCCGACCCGGCGTGCATGACCCACCCCCTGCAGCAACTGGACCTGGCCCAGGCCGGCGTCACCAGCATCATCTGGGCCACCGGCTACGGCGTGGACTTCAGCTGGCTGCAGGTCGACACCTTCGACGCCAACGGCAAACCCCAGCACCAGCGCGGCGTAGCCCGCGAGCCGGGCGTGTACTTCCTCGGCCTGCCTTGGCTGTCGCGCCGTGGCTCGTCGTTCATCTGGGGCGTGTGGCACGACGCCAAGCACGTCGCCGGCCACATCGCCACGCAGCGCACCTACCTGGCCTACCGCGACCGCGACCAGCGCGAAGCGGATGACCAACAAGACAACTCGATCAGCAACGTCAGCACCCTCGGAGCCCACTGATGCCTACCCATACTCGCATCCGCATGTTCAACACCAAGGAAACCTACCCCAACCAGACCCTGGACAACGACCTGTGCCAGGCCGTACGGGCCGGTAACACCATCTATGTGCGCGGCCAGGTCGGCACCGACTTCGAAGGCAAGCTGGTGGGCCTGGGTGACCCTCGGGCGCAAACCGAGCAGGCGATGAAGAACGTCAAGCAACTGCTCGAAGAGGCGGGTTCGGACCTGTCGCACATCGTCAAGACCACCACCTACATCACCGACCCGCGCTTCCGCGAGCCGGTGTACAAGGAAGTCGGCAAGTGGCTGAAGGGCGTGTTCCCGATTTCCACCGGGCTGGTGGTGGCAGGGTTGGCCCAGGCCGAGTGGCTGATGGAAATCGATGTGATTGCGGTGGTGCCGGATCAGCAGTGATCCTGTGAAACTGCTGGGGGCGCTCTGCGCCCCTTTCCGACCGGTCCGGCGCCCCGGCAAGGCCGCTCCTACAGGAAATGCGTGATCCCTGTAGGAGCGGCCTTGTGTCGCGAATGGGCCGCAAAGCGGCCCCCAGTTCTCAGAACTTGGCCAGTTCTTCGCGGCAAAACTCGACAAACAACTGCGCCGGCTTGGTCAACTGCACCCGCTTCAAATGCGCCGCTGCCAACCCCGACAATGCCACCGGCTCGGCGATATCGATCATCACCAGCTTCTGCCCGTCATAGGTGCATTCCGAGTGCGGTCGGGTCACCAGCAACGAAAACCCGAAGCCCTGCCCCACCATCCCGCGCACCATCTCGATCGACGGCGAACTGAAGACGATGTTCGGCGTCAGGCCCATTTCATTGAACAGGCTGACGAAATAGGTCCGGCTCGGCGCCACGTCCAGCAAGATCATCGGCTCCGGGCACAAGTCGCGCAGCGACACCTGCGCCTGGGCGGCAAAGCGGTGTTTCTCGGGCAGAAGCACATAAGGCTTCTGCGGCGGCATCAAGGGTTCCGCTTCGATGGTGCCGTCCAGGTCATGGTCATAGAGAAACGCCAGGTCGAAGGTGCCGGCAGTCAGCCCTTGGATCAGGTCCTGCTGCTCACCGTCGCGCAGGCGGATGTCCACCCCCGGGTAGCGTTCGCGAAAGCCGGCGATCAGCCGCGGCAGATACAGCGGCGCCACGGTTTCGAAGCAACCGATGTCGATATGCCCGGCAACGGTGTCGTTGTCGGCCAGGGCGTTCTGCTCGAACTCGTGCGCCATCTGCAGCAGCGACTTGGTCTTGGCGTAGAAGCGCTTGCCACTGGGCGTCAGCGAAACGCCCTGGGCGTGGTGGCGGATGAACAGTTGCACACCAAAGCTTTCCTCCAGGCTCTTGATCGCCGTAGAGATCGACGGCTGGGCGATGTAAAGCTGTCGCGAGGCCTCGGCGACACTGCCGGCCTCGACGGTGGTGACAAAGTATTTGAGTTGTCGCAGGGTGTAGGAAGCCACAGGCACCTCGTTGGCGCCATTCGCAGGCGCCTTGGAATTTTCCTGTCACTTTACCTTGTGGCCTGTTTCAACGGGCCGCTGGCTGATGAAGGATTTGCCTAAGGCTTGAGCATAATTTTTGTGTCGTCGCCGACAGGGCCTGCTCAGGCACCGACAAAGTTGACGCCGCGCGCGCCCTTCAGCGCCTGCGCCACCAGTAACTCGGCCTCTGCCGCCTCCACGCCGTAATCGGCAAACTCGGTCCGCACCCCCAGCCCCTGCAGGAACCCTCGCAACCGCGCCTGGGCTGCACCAAGATCCCTCCCGAACACCCGCTGCAACACCCGATCCCGCCCGGCATCCCGCCCCCAGGCCAGCCCCAGCACATGCGGCAAGGTAAACGAACAGGCAATCCCGTGCGGCACGCCATGGCGCAAGGTCATCGGATAAGAAATCGAATGTGCCAGCGCTGTGCGCGTATTGGAAAACGCCAACCCCGCTTTCAGCGCCGCCAGCGCCATCCGTTCGCGCATCTGCAGATTGCCCAGGTCGGCACACAGCGATGGCAGGCAGTCGAGCACCTCGCCAATCGCCGACTCGGCCAACGTGTCGGATATCGGGTTGGCATTGCGGTTCCAGATTGCCTCCAGTGCGTGGGACAGCGCATCAAGCCCACTGGCCAAGGTCACCCCCGCCGGCGCGCTGAGCATCAACTGCGGGTCGACGATCGCCAGCGACGGCCAGGTGCAGCCCAGGTGCAGGGAATACTTGCGCTGGCTGGCCTCGTCCCAGATCGTCGCCCAAGGCGTGACCTCGCTGCCAGTGCCCGCCGTGGTCGGTACAGCGATCAGGCGCTTGCTGCGCGCCGGGGTGAACGCCCGGCCACTGGCCAGCAGCTCGAGCAGCTCATCGAAGCGGCCACTGGCAGTGCCAACCACCAGCGCCTTGGCGGTGTCGATGGCACTGCCGCCTCCCAGTGCCAGCACCGTGTGGCAATCGCCATGCTCGCCCCAGAAGCCCTCGTGCACCGTGCGCAGCCAGGCAACGTCCGGGTTGGGCTGTACGTTGTCGATCACCTGCACCAGGCGCTCGCCCAGCAGGCTGCGGACCCGCTCGACCAGGCCAAGCGCACGGGCTTCGGGGAAGGTGACCAGCACCACTCGCTCGTCATGGGTAAGTTCGCCAAGGCGATCGAGGCTGCCGGCACCAAAGTGAATGGCCACCGGGTTGTGAAATTGTGTAGGCATGTCAAGTCCTCGGGCCTGCGCGTCAGTGCCGGCCGTTATCCTGGATGGCCTTGCGCAAACGGCCGGAGAGCAGATCGGCAGCCACCACCATGAAGGTAATGACGATGATGCAAGTGGCGGTTTCCGGGTACTTGAACAGCTTCAGGCTGCTGACCAGCTCGAAGCCCAGGCCGCCCGCACCCACCATGCCCAGCACCGTGGCCGAACGCAGGTTGACCTCGAAGCGGTACAGGATCACCGCGATCCACGCCGTGACCACCTGTGGCAACACGCCGAACACGATCACCTGCAACGGTCGTGCCCCCGTGGCACGCAGGGCTTCGAGCGGGCCTTGATCAATCTCCTCGATGCTCTCGGCAAAGAACTTGCCGAGCATGCCCACACCGTGCACAGCCAGCGCCAGTACGCCGGGGAACGGCCCCAGGCCCACCGCCGAGACGAACACCAGAGCCAGGATCAGCTCATTGATACTACGTATTACGTTTAGCAGCTGCCGGGTACCTTGATACACCCAGCGATTGCTGTGCAGGTTACGCGCAGCCAGCAGCGCCAGGGGGATAGCGAAGATAACACCAAGCAATGTGCCCCAGATGGCGATCTGTACCGTTTCCAGGGCCGGCGCCAACAGCTTGGGCAAGATGCTCAGGTCCGGCGGCAACGAACGGCTGATGAAGTCGCCAATCTGCGGCAAGCCTGCCGCCAGTTCGCCCAGGCTCAGTTGCGCACCGTTGGCGCTCCAGTGCAGCAGCACGATGATCGCCAGCAGCAGCGCGGCGCTGCCCGCCCAGCCGCGCAAGCGCTGGGGCGTGTTGACCATCCAGCGGTAATCTTGGGTTCGCATGGTTCAGGCTCCCATTCGCTTGGCCGGGCCGAGTTGTGCCAGCACCGGCGCTTCATGCGGCGACGCAGCATCAAACTGCGGGTAGATACGTTGCAGCGCCGCCTCGTCCAGGCCGCTGGCGTCGCCGTCATATACCAGGCGGCCATGGGCCAGGCCGACGATGCGGTCACCAAACTCGCGGGCAAAGTCCACCTGGTGCAGGTTACACACCACGGTGATGCCCAGCTCGCGGCTGGCATCACGCAGGTACTGCATCACCAGGCGCGCAGTCTTCGGGTCAAGGCTGGCCACCGGCTCATCGGCCAGAATCACCTGCGGCTGCTGGGCCAGCGCGCGAGCAATGCCCACCCGCTGCATCTGCCCGCCAGACAACGCATCGGTGCGCGACTCGGCCTTGTGCGCCAGCTCCACCCGGCGCAGGCACTGGCGAGCCAGTTCCACATCGGCGCGGCGGAACAGCTGCAGCAGCGAGGCCAGGGTCGACATGGCGCCGAGCCGGCCGGTCAGTACGTTCTTCAGCACCGACAAACGTGGCACCACATTGTGATGCTGGAAGATCATCGCCACCCGGCGGCGCAGTTCACGCTCACCTCGCGGCAGCATGGCGTCGATACCTGCCACCTGCAGTTCGCCACTGTCGGCGCGGGCCAGGCGGTTCATGCAGCGCAGCAGGGTCGACTTGCCGGCACCGGACTGGCCCAGCACCACGACAAATTCGCCAGCACCGATCGACAGGTCGATGCCGCGCAGCACCGGGTTGTCGCCGTAATGCTTGGTCAGTTGGCTGACGCGGATCATTTCATGCCCCCCAGGTCCAGTTCGAGCACCTGAGCGGTTTCGCGTACCACGTCATAGGCGGCATCGTTGGTGGGCTGGAAGCCGTTGAGCAGGCCCTGGTCGGTCCACTCGACGTTCTTCACCTGAGCCATGGCTGCGGCCAGTTTCTGTTTCAGTGCAGGGTCAAGGTCCTTGCGCCAGGCCATGGGCGACTCGGGGATGTCCGGGGAGCTCCAGACGATCCGCAGGTCATCCTTGCCCACCTCCCCGGCGGCGATGGCCGAAGCGAGAATGCGGTCTGCCACCGCCGCACCGTCAACCTTGCCATTGGCCACAGCCAGGATACTGGCATCGTGCGAGCCCGAGAAAATCACCCGCGAGAACAGCTGATCGGGCTTGAAACCGGCCTTTTCCACACCGGCTTTCGGGAACAGGTGGCCGGAAGCTGAGCTCGGGTCGACGAAGGCGAACGTGTGCCCCTTGAAGTCCGCCAGCGACTGAATCGGGCTGCTGTTGCGCACCACGATCACGCTGCGGTAGGCGCTTTTGCCGGTCTTCTGGGTTTCTGCCACGGCAAAGGCTTCGGCGCCTGCCACCTTGCTTGCCAACACGTAGGAAAACGGCCCGAGGTAAGCGACATCCAGCTTGCCGGCCCGCAGGGCTTCGATCACGCCGTTGTAGTCTGTGGCCACGAACGGCTCCACCGGCATGCCCAGGTGTTGCTGAAGCTGGTCGAGCACCTGCTTGCTGCCTTCGATCATGGCCTGGGAATCTTCCGATGGGATCAGGCCGATACGCACCGTTTCAACGGCCTGTGCAAAGGGGCTGGCCAGCAGGGGCAGCGCGACACCAGCAGCGCAGAGCAGTTTTGTTATCAGGTTCATGGCATTTCCAGCGAGTGGTTGGGAATGCGTCCTACCCTAGGCCGGTAATGTGAACGTCATGCCATCGATTCAATATGGGTTTTCAGGCAAAACCATTGAAAGGATCTATGGATGTCCAACAGCAAACTGCGTGCCTTCCTCGCCGTGGCCCGGCATGGCAGTTTCAGCGCCGGAGCCCGTGCACTGGGCCTCAGCCAACCGACCCTGACCACCCAGGTGCAGGCACTTGAGCGCCAGCACAACCTGGAACTGTTCCATCGCCGTGGCCGGCGTATCGAACTGACCGGTGTGGGGCGCCAGCTGTTGCCGATTGCCCAGCAACTGCTGACGCTGGAAGCCGAAGCCAGCGGGCTGTTGCGTGATTCCGGCACGCTCAGCCGGGGCCAGCTGCAACTAGGTGCCGTGGGACCATTCCATGTGATCGAGATGGTCGATGCCTATCGCCGCGCCTACCCGCAGATCGAACTGTCGATCCGCATCGGCAACTCGGCCTCGGTACTGGCAGACCTGGAAAACTACGTGATCGACGTCGGCGTGCTGGCCGGGCTGCATGAGGACCCGGCGTTTCAGGCGCAACTGTACGCACGCCACCCGGTAATCCTGTTCGCCCATGTCGAGCACCCCTTGGCTCGCCACGACTGCGTGCGCCTCGAGGCCTTGCAGGGCCAGGCCATGTTGCGCCGGGAACAGGGTTCGACCACACGGGCGGCCTTCGAACGGGTGCTGGCCAAACGCGAGGTCAGCCCGCGCATGCTGATGGAAATCGGTAGCCGTGAGGCGCTGCGTGAGGCGGTGGCACGGGGCATCGGGCTAGGTGTGGTGTCCGAAGCGGAGTTCGTGCCGGGGCCACAACTCAAGGCGATCCGCATCGAGGGCGACCCGGTTCACACTGAAACCTACCTGTACTGCCTTGCGGAGCGGCGCAGCAGCCAGGTCATCGACAGCTTCCTGGCTGTGGCGACGGGCAATCAATAGCTGAAGTCATGCCCCAGCTGCCCCTGCATCCACTCCAGAAACCGCCGCACCCTGGGCAACTCGGCATGCCCCCGCGGAAACACCATGTGATGGGCACTCACCGGGCTCGCCTGCTCGTTGCCGAACACCGGCAGCAGTTGCCCGCGCGCCACGTAGTCCTGCGCCAGCAACGAACTTTCCAGGATGAACCCGTAGCCATGGCTGGCCGCCTCCAGGCTCATGTACGAGCGGTCGAAGCTCAGCGCGAACGGTGCCTGGGGCAATGACACGCCCTGTTGGGCGAACCACTGCGGCCATTGCACCAGTGCCGACTCGGACAGGATCAGGTTCTGCCCCAGCAGATCGCCAGGCTGGTGGATCGGCTGACGCGCCAGCAGCGTCGGCGACGCCAGTACCGTGGCGCGCTCATGGCGGATGGTGCGCACTTCCAGGCTCGGCCAGTTGGGGTAGCCATGGCGGATATCGACGTCGATCTGATGACGGCCAAAGTGCAGCGCCTCGTACGAACACGACAGGTTGATCTGGATATCCGGGTGGCTGGCGCGAAACTGCTCAAGCCGTGGCAGCAGCCAGAGCAGGCCGAAGCTCGGCGAGGCGTGCAGGCGCAGGCAATCGAAACCCACCGCGCTGCCAGCGCGCTCGGTGGCCGTGGCCAGGCTTTGCAGGATGCCAGACACCTCGCGCAGGTACTGGTCCCCCGCCGCCGTCAGGGTGACTCCTTTGGCCGTGCGCAGGAACAACGGCCGGCCGATCAGCGCCTCCAGATTGGCGATCTGGTGGCTCACCGCCGAGGGCGTCAGGTTGAGCTGTTCGGCGGCGCGGGCGACGTTGCCAAAGCGTGCGGCCTGCTCGAAGGCCTGAATCGCTTTCAGCGGTGGCAGTTGCAGGGGCTTCTTGCCCGGGTCGTGATTCATCGCATTCCCTTGGTGTCACGGGCCTCGAACGTGATCACGCCCCTGCCCTGTACTGAATTTTTTTCAGCATAGGCTGAAGCGCACTGCGTTGCCCAGCCCTCGTGCGGATACCAAGCTGTGCCCACAACAACAAACATCCGGAGTACACCCATGCTGCTCGAAGGTAAATTCGCAATCGTCACCGGTGCCGCCTCTGCCCGCGGTATCGGCCGCGCCACCGCCCAGGCCTTTGCCGCCCAGGGCGCCAAGGTGGCTATCCTCGACCTCGACCTGCAAGCCGCCCGCGAAGCTGCCGCGCAACTGGGCGCAGGCCACCTGGGCCTTGCCGCCAACGTCGCCGACGAAGCCCAGGTGCGCGACGCGGTGGCCGAGGTGCTGGCGCTCTTCGGCCGCATCGACGTGCTGGTCAACAACGCCGGCATCACTCAACCGGTGAAAACCCTGGAAATCACCGGCAAGGACTATGACCGCATCCTCGACGTCAACCTGCGCGGCACGCTGTTGATGTCCCAGGCCGTGATCCCGTCCATGCGCGCGCAACGCTCGGGCAGCATCATCTGCATGTCGTCGGTGTCGGCACAGCGTGGCGGCGGCATCTTCGGAGGCCCGCACTACAGTGCCGCCAAGGCCGGCGTGCTGGGCCTGGGCAAGGCAATGGCCCGCGAGCTCGGCCCGGACAACGTACGGGTCAACGCCATCACCCCAGGCCTGATCCATACCGACATCACTGGCGGCCTGATGCAGGACGAGCGCCGCCACGCCATCATTGAAGGCATCCCCCTGGGCCGCCTGGGCGAAGCCCGCGACGTGGCCAACGCCGCACTGTTCCTGGCCAGCGACCTTTCCAGCTATCTCACCGGCATCACCCTGGACGTCAACGGCGGCATGCTGATCCACTGATGTACCCAGGCACTCTGTTTCGCATCTGAGCCCCGCCACGGCGGGGCAATCGATAACAACAAGAGATCAGATCGACATGACCACCCTAGCCCTCGACGCGGCCACGGCCGCGCGCAGCAATGCCTACCGCAAGACAGCCTGGCGGCTGATGCCCTTTCTCATGCTGTGCTACCTGTGCGCCTACCTCGACCGGGTCAACGTAGGGTTCGCCAAGCTGCAGATGATGGATGACCTGGCTCTGTCCGAAGCGGTCTACGGCCTGGGCGCCGGGATGTTCTTCATCGGCTACTTCCTCTGCGAAGTGCCGAGCAACATCATCCTGCACAAGGTCGGCGCGCGGCGCTGGATCGCCCGCATCATGATCACCTGGGGCCTGATCTCGGCCCTGTTCGCCTTCGTCGAGACGGCCTGGCAGTTCTATGTGCTGCGCTTCTTCCTCGGCGTCGCCGAGGCTGGCCTGGCACCGGGCCTGCTGCTGTACCTGACCTACTGGTTCCCGTCCTACCGGCGGGCCAAGATGACCGCGTTGTGGTTCATCGCCATCCCGCTCTCGGGCATGGTCGGCGGGCCGCTGTCGGGCTGGATCATGGAGCGTTTCGCCGGTGTGCATGGCTGGGCCGGCTGGCAGTGGATGTTCGTCCTGGAGGCCGTTCCAACCGTGCTTGTGGGTGTCCTGGTGCTGAGCTACCTCAAGGACGGTGTCGAACAGGCCCATTGGCTCAACGCTGAAGAAAAGGCGCTGCTGCGCAAGGAGCTGGCCGAAGACGAGCAACACAAGGTGCAGCATGGTTCGGTGGCTGACTTCATCCGCGACCGCCGCCTGTGGCTGTTGGCCGGTATCTACTTCTGCGTGGTCATGGGCCAGTACGCGATCACCTTCTGGCTGCCGACCCTGGTGCGCAACGCCGGCGTTGCCGACCCGCTGCACATCGGCCTGCTGACCAGCCTGCCCTACCTCTGTGCCATTGGCGCCATGCTGCTGGCCGGACGCAGTGGCGACCGCCACCGCGAGCGGCGCTGGCACCTGGCGATCCCGATGTTGGCCGGCGCCCTGGGCCTGACCCTGGCCGCCGTGTTTGCCAGCCACCTGAGCCTGTCGATCCTGAGCCTGTGCCTGGCGGCATCCGGCATCCTCTCGGCCTCTTCACTGTTCTGGATGCTGCCGACCACATTGCTCGGAGGTGTTTCGGCCGCCGCCGGCATCGCCGCAGTCAACAGCTTCGCCAACCTCGCCGGGTTTTGCTCACCGTTCCTGATCGGCTGGGTCACCAGCACCCTGGGCAACAACGCCGTCGGCATGTACCTGATCACCGCCGTGCTGATCTTCGGCGCCGGGCTGGTGTTCCGCGTACCGGCGAGCCTGGTCAACCGTTAATTCCCGCAAAGGAGTCACCCATGAACACCGTACCCGCTACTCCGGGTGCGCGGCCCTTGGCTGCGCGCGCCCACAACATCCGCCGCAACGCCCTGCGCATGGGCCAGGTCCAGGGCCAGGGCTACATCGGCCAGGCCCTGGGCGCTGCCGACCTGCTGGCCGTGGCCTACTTCCACGCCCTGCGCCTGGACCCGACCAACCCCGGATGGGAACAGCGCGACCGCTTCTACCTGTCCATCGGCCATTACGCCATCGCCCTGTACGCCGCGCTGATCGAGGCCGAGGTGATCGCTGAAGACGAACTGGAAACCTACGGTTGCGACGACAGCCGCCTGCCGATGTCCGGCATGGCCGCCTACACCCCCGGCATGGAAATCACCGGTGGCTCGCTCGGCCACGGCCTCGGCATCGCCGTTGGCGCCTGCCTGGGCCTCAAGCGCAAGGGCTCGGCCAGCTGGGTGTACAACTTGCTGTCCGACGGCGAACTGAACGAAGGCTCGACCTGGGAAGCGGCGATGTCTGCCAGCCACTGGCAGCTGGACAACCTGATCGCGATCATCGACGTCAACAACCAGCAGGCCGATGGCCACTCCAGCGAGATCCTCGCGTTCGAGCCGATCGTCGACCGTTGGCAGGCGTTTGGCTGGCATGTGCAGCGGGTTGACGGCAACGACCTCGACGCCCTGGTCCGCGCCTTCGACCAGGCCCGCGCACACACTGGCGCGCAGCCACGGGTGATCGTCTGCGACACGCGCATGGGCAAGGGCGTGCCCTTCCTAGAGAACCGCGACAAGACCCATTTCATCCGTGTCGACGAACACGAATGGGACCTCGCCCTGCAAGCACTGGACGCCGGGAGCCACGCATGAACAACCAGACCGCACCTGCCAAACGCCTGACCACCTCGGCGATGATCGCCTCGATCGCCGCCGAGGGCCAACCGACACGCCCGGCGCCCTTCGGCCATGCCCTGACCGCGCTGGCCGAGCAGCGCCAGGACATCGTCGGCCTGAGTGCCGACCTGTCCAAGTACACTGACCTGCATATATTCGCCAAAGCCCACCCACAACGGTTCTACCAGATGGGCATGGCCGAACAGTTGCTGATGAGCGCCGCAGCCGGCATGGCCCGCGAAGGCTTCACCCCGTTCGCCACCACCTATGCGGTGTTCGCTTCGCGGCGCGCTTATGACTTCATCTGCATGGCCATCGCCGAGGAAAACCTCAACGTCAAGATCGTCTGCGCCCTGCCTGGATTGACCACCGGCTACGGCCCCAGTCACCAGGCCACCGACGACCTGGCGATCATGCGCGCCATGCCTAACCTGATGATTGTCGACCCTTGCGATGCCTTGGAGATCGAGCAGGCAGTACCAGCTATCGCCGCTCACCAGGGCCCGGTGTACATGCGCCTGCTGCGCGGCAATGTGCCCTTGGTGCTGGACCGCTACGACTACCGCTTCCAGCTTGGCAACGCCCAGGTGGTACGCGGCGGCCGTGACGTGCTGGTGATTGCCAGCGGGCTGATGACCATGCGCGCGCTGGAGGCCGCCGAACAGCTGCACAAGGATGGCGTGGATGTGTCGGTGCTGCATGTGCCGACCATCAAGCCGCTGGACGAAGCGACAATCCTGGCCGAGGCACGCAAGCCAGGGCGGCTGGTAGTGACGGCAGAGAACCATTCCATCGTCGGCGGGTTGGGTGAAGCGGTGGCCGGCGTGCTGCTGCGCAATGGCGTGACCCCGACCTTCCGCCAGATTGCGCTGCCGGATGCGTTCCTCGATGCCGGCGCGTTGCCGACCTTGCATGATCGCTATGGCATCTCCACCGAGGCGGTGGCGCGGCAAATCAAAGGCTGGTTGTAACCTGAAGTGGCCCAATCGCTGCCTGGCCGGCGATTGGGCCATTTCAGGCAACACAAGGCTGTACCTTGCTGGTGAATTGGACCAGAGCGTCTTTACTGGTAGGTATCGACCCGCAGGTACGGTGTGCGCCTATGAAGATCGTTGTCACCAGCATTCTCGTCGACGACCAGGCCAAGGCTCTGGCTTTCTACCATTACGTCCTCGGCTTCGAGCCCAAGCACGACATCCCCATGGGCCAGCATCGCTGGCTGACACTGACCTCACCCAACGACCCCAATGGTGTCGAGCTGCTGCTGGAGCCCGATGCGCACCCGGCAGCGAAAATCTACAAGCAAGCGCTGAAGCAGGACGGCATTCCGGCCACTTCCTTCGGCGTGCGCGATATCCAGGCCGAGTACACTCGCCTGTGCAAGGCCGGCGTGAAATTCATCAAGGAGCCCACCGACCTGGGCCCGGTCACCGTCGCGGTGTTCGACGACACCTGCGGCAACCTGATACAGATCGCCCAGAAGCACTGAGCGGCGCCCATGGCAGCCGGTGCTGCCATTGGCTACATTGCAGCTGTACCCGTGCGCCACAATAAGGAAAACAGATGCGCCACGAATTCAGCGAAGTGCTCAATGACCTGGTCGACTACTTCCTGCTGGGCGATATCCAGCTGCTCGATCGTTTCAAACACGAAAACCACCTGTCCGACGACCTGGCCCGCGAGTTCACCAGCAACGACAGCGGTGACAAGGCCGTGGCTGAAGGTGTGGTGATACCACTGGCGGGGGTCGACAACCTGCCCTACCACATCCTGTTCACCCTCGATGGCTACACACCGGCCCTGCTCGAACCCGGCAGCCGCCTCAAGCACCGGCGCAACGGCTATGTGCTGCAGGTCGAGAACCGTGCGGTGATGCTGTACACCTGGCGTGTCCTGCAGCACTTCACCAACAAGACGCTGGGTGACCTGATGGCGCGCTATCAGGTGCCAGGGCGGCCGATCATAGAGCTGGACAATGGCTGGTATGACGTCGAGGTGCTGGCCGGGGCGCTGATCAGGGACGGCTTGTACGAACCTGCTTTCGAGTTCGTGCTGAAGAAACGCTGGAGCCGGGGTGAAGCCAAAGAGGTGGATACCGGGTATGCCTACACTCTGCGAGGGTACTTCGACTGATTTTTCCTGCACCGGCCTCTTCGCGGCTAAAGCCGCTCCTACAGAGCCTGCGCTGCGCCTGTAGGAGCGGCTTCAGCCGCGAAGGGGCCGGACCTGCCTATGTAATTTCCCGATCCTTGGTTTCCGGCAGGAAGCAGATCCCGAGCACCGCCGTCATCACCGCAATCACGATCGGGTACCACAGCCCGTAATAGATATCCCCGGTCGCCGCTACCATGGCGAACGCCACCGTCGGCAGGAAGCCGCCGAACCAGCCGTTGCCGATGTGGTACGGCAGCGACATCGAGGTGTAGCGGATGCGTGCCGGGAACAGCTCCACCAGCCAGGCGGCGATCGGCCCGTAAACCATGGTCACGTAGATCACCAGAATGGTCAGCAGCAACAGCACCATCGGGTAGTGGATTTTCGCCGGATCGGCCTTTTCCGGGTAACCCGCCTCTTTCAAGGCGCCACCCATGGTCGCGGTAAAGGCATCGCTCTGGGTCTTCAGGTCGGCGGCCGCCAGGCTGCTGCCGTCGAAGCTCGGGATCACCCGTTCCCCGATGCGAACCTGCGCCACGCTGCCGGGCTCTGCTGCCTGGTTGGTGTAGGGAATCGCACGCTTGGCCAGCAGGCTCTTGGCGATATCGCAGGAGCTGGTGAATTTGGCCTTGCCCACTGGGTCGAACTGGAACGCGCACTGGCCAGGGTCGGCGACTACCACCACCGGGTTCTGCTCCTGGGCGACGAACACGTCCGGGTTGCCGTACTCGGTCAGCGCCTTGAAGATCGGGAAGTAGGTCAGCGCAGCGATGATGCAGCCGGCCATGACGATCTTCTTGCGGCCGATGCGGTCCGACAGGCTGCCGAATATGACGAAGAACGGTGTACCGATCAGCAGGGAACCGGCGATCAGCAGGTTGGCGGTCTGCGGGTCGATCTTGAGCATCTGCAGCAGGAAGAACAGCGCATAGAACTGCCCGGTGTACCACACCACCGCCTGCCCGGCAGTGCCACCAAGCAGCGACATGATCACCACCTTGAGGTTGTCCCAGCGGGCGAACGACTCGGTCAGCGGCGCCTTGGACGCCTTGCCCTCGGCCTTCATCTTCATGAACACCGGCGACTCGTTGAGCTGCATGCGGATGTACACCGAAATCGCCAGCAGCAGGATCGACAACAGGAACGGCACCCGCCAGCCCCAGGCCTCGAACACCTCGGTGCCCATGGCGGTGCGGCAGGCCAGGATCACCAGCAGCGAGAGGAACAGGCCGAGGGTGGCGGTGGTCTGGATCCACGACGTGAAGAAGCCACGCCGGCCCTTGGGCGCATGCTCGGCCACGTAAGTGGCCGCACCACCGTATTCGCCGCCCAGCGCCAGGCCCTGGAGCAGGCGCAGGGTGATCAGGATGATCGGTGCCGCCACGCCAATCGCCGCGTAACTGGGCAACAGCCCTACCACCGCGGTTGACAGGCCCATGATGACGATGGTGATGAGGAAGGTGTGCTTGCGCCCGATCATGTCGCCCAAGCGGCCGAACACGATGGCGCCGAACGGGCGCACGGCAAAGCCGGCGGCAAAGGCCAGCAAGGCGAAGATGAACGAAGTGGTTTCATTGACGCCGGCGAAGAAGTGCTTGGCGATGATCGCTGCCAGCGAGCCGTAAAGGTAGAAGTCGTACCATTCGAACACGGTACCCAGCGAGGAAGCGAAGATGACCTTGCGCTCCTCCTTGGTAATGCCCCGTTGGGGCGCGCTACTGCCCGTGGACGCGCTGTCGAGAACCGCCATGGGATGCCTCCGTCTTGTCGTTATCGAAGGCCGGAGTACCTCACACCCATTTCACCGTCGCACCCAGGCCCAAGGGCTAGCATTGGTTGCGCGAAGCACGACGAGGTCAGCTGCCTCGGATCGCAGCAAGGTAACTGAAGCATAATCGGCTTTACGGCAATATCCACTTGCCAGCATCGCCAGTTGCCATCACCCCAGAAACCGTTGCACCTCGGCCAGCACGACTTCGGCCTGTTCCCGATGCGGAACATGCCCACAGCCCGGCAACAGGCGCATCACACTCGGCCCCTCGGTCAAGGCGGTGAAGCGCCGAGGGTGGGCCACCGAGCCGAATTCGTCCTGTTCGCCATGCAGGCTGAGCATCGGGCAGCGTACGCCTGGCAGCACTGGATCGAGGCTCCAGTCGGCGAACGCCTCGGACAACCAGGTGTCCACCCAGGCCCGCAACACCCATTGGGCCTTGTCACCGTGGTAGCGCGACAGCCGCTGCAATTGCCCAGGTACCGCGAACTGCTGGTCGGCGTCACGGATGCCCTGCAAAGTCAGGTCTTCGGCGAAGGCCTGGGCCGACTCGATGATCAGCGCCTGGCAATGCTGCGCATGGGTAGCCGCACAGGCAACCGCCATGCCGCCACCGACGCTGTGGCCAAAGACAATGAAGTCGGCGATGCCCAACTGCTGACGTAGTGCGGCAAAGCCCTGCACTGCCTCTTCCTCGACAAACCCCCGGGCCAGCTTGCCTGAGCGAGCAGACGAGCGCCCGAAACCCAGGCGATCATAGGCAATTACCCGATGCCCGGTGGCAGCCGCCAGCTGCTCGGGGAAATCGCGCCACAAGGCGACGCAACCCAGCGAGTCATGCAGCAGAATGATCGGCACGCCCTGCACGGCCTGCGGTACCCAGTCCTGGGCGAACAGCGCGCCGTGCTGCGTGTTGATCCAATGTTCGGCCACGTTGATGTCGTTCATGCGCAGGGCCCCTTGAGCTCGACCTGATTGCCATCTGGGTCGAAGCAGTACATCGACGGCCCCTCGCCTTCGGCGCCATAGCGTTGCTCCGCTGGCTCCACCGTCACCCCGGCCGCTTGCAGGTAGGCTGTCAATGCCGGCTCGTCGAACGGGTCGATGCGCAGGCAGAAGTGGTGCAGGTTGCGCCCCTCCGGACCCGGCGCCGCACCGCCCGGGCGCCCCAGCGGCCCGTCGAGGGTGACCAGATCGATCATCGTCGTGCCCGTGGCCAGGTGAACCATGCCCAGGTCTTCACGTTCGCGGCTGACCGTGCAGCCCAGCAGGTCACGGTAAAAGGCCACGCTGCGCGGCAGATCACTGACCCGCAGCACCAGGTGGTCGATGTGCTTGATGATGAACGGTCGCATGCCAGGTCTCCTTGTGGCGCGTGCGCGATGGCGTTCGCCACCATAGCCCAGGAACCTGCTGACTGACTATGCTCCTTACTCGTTCACCAACCGCTGCAGCTGGCCGCCATCGTGCCTGGCCAGAATGCGCAGCAGTGCGTCGACCAGTGCCCGGTCCGGTGCCTCAAGGTGAAAATGGTGCCCGCCTGGGTGCCAGGAAACCTTGGCCTGGCCCGGCAATGCTGCTTTGCGTTTATCGAAGCCCTGCCCGGTGAAGGCGCCTTGCCTGCCCAACATCAGGTACAAAGGACAACGGATTTCCCGGAGCAGGTCACAGGCCTCGCGCTCGGTCAGCGGCATCGGTTCAGGCAGTACCAGGCGCGGGTCGTGGCGCCAACTATAACCCTCGGCCAGTTGCAGCAGGTCTCGCTGGGCGAGCACGCGAGCGGCATCCTCCGACAACTCGCCATCCAGGCGACGGCGCCGTTGCTGCATGGCCGTTTCGAGGTCGTCGAAGCGGCTGCTGTCCTGCTCGCCAAAACCCTGCAACTGGATGCGTTGGAGCATGCGCTTGAGCCGATAGGCGCGGGCCAGGTGTTGCACCCGGCTGTCTTCACTGACAGTGAATGGTGCGCCCATGCCGTCGATGAAGATCATGCTGGCAATGCTGCTGGTCATGGCCGCCAGCAACGAAGCGATGCCACTGCCCATGCCGTGGGCCAGCACATGGAATTGCGCCAGGCCCAGGCTGTCGGTGACCGCCAGCATATCCTCGGCGTGTTCCCAAAGGTAATAACCACTGTCATGGCGACGATGGTCGGAGCGCCCGTGGCCCACCAGGTCGGGCGCAACCACGAAGCAGCCGTCGAGCAACGGTGCAAGCCGTTCGTATGAGGCGGCATTGTCCAACCAGCCGTGCAGGGCCAGCACTGGAATGCCGTCCTCCGGCCCCCAGGTGCGCACGGCAATCTCGATACCATCAAGGTCTAGCAGGCGATCTTTGGCACTGGACTGCGAACGCATGAACACTCTCCCTGGCTGGCGCCTGGCGCCTGCGCGTCAAACCTGCCGCTACCATGGCCCAGTTCACCTGCCTGCGCTGCCCCCTCAACGACAAACACATGTGCAACACCGCCCTCTCACGTCGTCGGGTACTAGATATGAACTGCACATCACGGCCGCACACTCGGTTTCATAGCGCCCTTGACCACAAGGAGCGCCCGCATGACAACCTCACTCCCATTCCATCACACACAAATAGTCAACACGCTGCCTACCTGGAGCAAAGACCTGCACCCTGCACATGCCAGCAGGATCCTGCACAGCCTGCGCAAGGAATACCTGGATGCGGATGGCAAGCCCTACGATTGGTACACCGACGCGCCCGACCTCGATCAATTGGCTCTGCGCCGGGCCATCAAGCTGCGTGATGCCAGCCGCCTGAGCCTGCACAATGCCCTGGTCGGGCTCAAAGGCATCACCGAATTCTGTAAACCATTGCTGCAGGCAAGGCTTGGCACGCACATCCCGGTCGACCAGGCACAGTACGTCTACCAGGCTACCCGGGTTTCCCTGCCCGGCTTCAACCCGGGGACACCGCCGGTTCCTGGGGAGCTGCGACCTGTGGTACCAGACGGTGCGCCGCAGCCGCGCAGCCTGCTCGAGGCTGCCCTGCACAATTTCGAGGGAGAAAACGACACTACGCGGCATAGCCACTTGCAGGTCGCAATCGATGATAGTTCATCGATTCCGGGCTTGAGCCTCGATGCCTTCATCAAGCACTGCAGGGCACTGGACCTCGGTCAGCACTATCAGAGCCACCTGGCATCAGTCTTCGAGGGCGAGCAAGCAGGCGCCATCAAGGCGCATGCAATCAAGGCAAGGCAAGACGAATTGCGCGTACAGACGCGCATAGCAAGGCTGCGCAATCAACTGTCGCCCAGCGGGATTGCCGCGTTGCATACGCTTTGCGCGAACATCGGGCATCCGAGCTATGCCGATAAGCCCTTGCATTGTTGGCGGATCAGCCTGTTCGGGATCGCGCTTCACGAATGGATGGTGATCGGCCCGGATGCACCAAACACTGTCAATCCAGTCATCCTGTATCTGCCCGGCAGCGACACCCCCCTGCAGGAATTCGAATCGGCGCAGCAGGCTTATTCCCACCTCAGCCAACGCCTGCTGGATAACGATTTCTTCAACTTGACCAGTGCGCAAGCTCCCCACGCGCTGCAGCCCTCCTTGACTATCAAGTTGCGCCGCGCCCTTTATATAACCGACGAGCAGCCCAGAGCAGCCCGGGCAAAACCACACCTGGAACTGTCCAGAACGTTGCTACCCGCACAGCCCTGGGTTGCCCTTGAAACTTTGCATGTACAAAGGCTCAAGGCCGACGCCCGTGTGCTCGTTGTACCCACCGCCGACGTCGATGCCACAGCTCGGCTTGAACGCCTCGAGCACTGGCTGGACATCGGCCTGACCGTGCTCAACGTCGCCGCCATGTTCATCCCTGGACTCAACCCCATCATGATGACCATTGGCGCGGCGCAGATCATGGGCAGCGTGTTCCACGGCATCGAGGCCTGGGAGGAAGGCGACAACGCGGAGGCCTTGGCGCAGCTGGAATCGATTCTGCTCAATGTCGGTACGGTTGCCGTGATCGGTGGTAGCGCTGTAGCTCTCAAAGCCTCCGGATTCGTCGACGAGATGCAGAGCATCATCAAGGACGGCAAAAAGTACCTCTGGAGTGCCCGGAGTGAAGGCTACGCAAGCTCACACGTGCTGCCAGAGACCATGGCGCCCGATGAGCGGGGGCTGTACACCCTGGATGAACGCCACTACGCCCGCATGGATACCAGCTTGTACGAAATGCAAGCCTCGGCGGACGGGCAATGGCGCGTGGCCCATCCGCAAGATGCATCGGCTTATCCACCACGCGCATCGAATTACGGTGAGGGTGCCTGGCGGATGGAGCATGAACAACCGCTCGATTGGGATGAAGCACAGCTAGTGCGCAGGCTTGGCCCAATCAGCGAAGGTTTGCAGGATGCTGATATGATCAACGCGATGCGTGCCACAGGCACCGAGGCAGACGTGCTGCGACGCATCCATATTGCCGAGCAACGGCCGCCATCTCTGTTCGCCGATGCGCTGGATCGACTTCACTGTGATGCCGTGGCCGAAGACATCATTCTGCGTATTCTAGACGGGCGCCCCCTCGTTGCTTACAAGAACTATGTCTTGGCGGCGCTGCCAGAGTTGCCCGGGTGGCCAGTGCACTACGCCATCAAGGCTTTCAATGGGCCGGAGCCCTGGGGGGCCTTTACGCTTTACGGCGGCAGCGGTGCGATAACCGATACCGTAATAGAGGTCACAATCACAGACCTCGAAGCCGGCAAACTGGGCGATATAGTAGCCGATGCGCTTGACGAGCAGGCGGCCGACCAGTTGTTACCAATGGGTACTTCTCCTGCACTGCGCGCGCAGGTGCTTAATGGCCGGCTGGCAGACCACTTGATGGGTAACCGCGCTTCGCTTTTCGAAAGCCTTTACCTGTCGCGGCGGTTACCACTGAGCAGCGAGGCACAAACCTTGGGGCGTCAGTTCCCAGGCTTGCCACGCCGGGCATTGGAAGCGCTCACCGAGCATGCAACCCCCAGCGAACGCCAACGTATGTCTGCGGGCCGTGTTCCCTTGCGCGTGGCCGAGGAGGCCAGGCTGCTGCAGGCGGATGTGCGCCTGGACAGGGCCTTGCTGGGCATGAACCACCCCACCCTCGTCACTGCTGACACCCAGAAACTGATAGAGGCCCTGCAGGCCGAGCACCCTGGCGCGACCAACAGCGAGCTGTTCGACATCGCCTGCGCAGACCGGCCACATGCTGCCACCCTGATCGGGCAACAACCCATCAAACCAAGCGTCCGCTCACCCGCTCGAACCAGCGACGGCCGCGTGGGCTACCCCCTGAGCGGCAGAAACCAAAGTTCCAGCTGGTGGCGCGCACGCAACCGCAACGTCGAAGATCGTCGCCTGCAGGAGCTGTATCCAAGGCTGACGATGGAACAACGCGGGGAAATGCTTGAAACCCTACGTGCCAGAAGTCGAGATGTCGGTGCTCAGATCGATTTGCTTTCAATGGAGCGGGCTGGCCTGGCCGAGCGCCTTGAAAACTGGGTATCGCAAGCCAATGACGAACAGCGAGCAGATCGCCAACGGTTCAGCCAGCAGATCAAAGAAGCCTGGCGCCAGGATGAGGGTGCCACGCTTACACTTGAAGAGATGAATATCACCACATTACCGCCACTACTGGCGCGCTTTGACCACATAACACATCTGGAAATCGACAACCTTGGTCTGCAGCAGATCCCGGCAGATTTCCTTCCATGCTTTCCCAATTTAAAAAGTTTGAGAATTGCCAGAAACCCTCAGTTGGCAGCTGACTCGCTGTTCGATGCCTTAGCCAGCTTCCCCAAACTTGAAACACTGGAATTGCCCGCCAACGGCTTTGGAGAACTGAGCGAAACAGCGCGTGCAAACCTCGGGAATCTACGAGGATTACGCACCCTGAACTTAAGGGGCAATCCTCTCGTCCGGTCACCCAACCTTGCCCAAATGAACTTCCTGAAAAGGCTCGACCTGAGTGATTGCGGATTGACTGAGTGGCCCGAGGGATTGACGGCCTTGATGTCTTGGTACGATTTCGAACTGCTTGAGGTGGACCTAAGCGCCAATCAGATAGGCGAAGTGCCAGCACTTGAGGATGTTCTCGCCACACCTTTCACCGAGAGCCTCCTGCACCGTCAGGACATGGAGTGGCTATTTGGAGGCAATCCAATTGACGAAAACGCGGCCCTGCAACTGAAGAATGCCGGCGTGGGCATTGACATCAACCGCTTGCTGATCAACACCAGCCCAGCACGCCGAGCCCTGTGGAGCAAGTTGTTTGGCGGCAGTGAAAACCTCTCCCTGAAGCAGGCCGTCGAAAGCCTGAGCGTATTGCCCGAGTCAGCAACCGAACACGTCTGGGGCGTACTCGAAGGTGCCGGTCTAGACCGTGACTTGCTGACATACCTGAATGATTTGAGTGACGGGTTCCAAGCCTTTGACCATAACGCGGCTGCCGACTGCCTCAGTACCCTGCACGTAGAGGCCGATACGTACGCACTGATGATCAGCACTGAAACAACCACAGACCAGCTCTACCTGCGCTTTCGTCAACTGTATCGCCGGGCGCTGGTCAACAGACGGGCAGAACGCATCGCGGGCCGACGCTATACCCGGCAGACCGAACTGCTCGAAAGGCAGCGGCGTAACCTCGGTAACGACAACGCGCCGCCCCTTGATGACGTGGATGACATCGATGATGACGTCCTGCTGCGCGATAACTCACATCACCACGACATGCGCCTTGCGCTGCGCACGTCCCTGCACACTGCGCTTGATTTCCCCGAGCCTGGACCGGACCTGGACTATGAACCACCTGTGTCCTTGAGCACGGAACAGAACGTGACAGAGCGGGTAAAGGCTGCTGACCTACAGGCCCAGCCACGACGGGACTGGGTGGCCGAACACACCCTCTGGAAGCATTACGTGACGAAGCGTCTCGCCACAAGCCTCAATGAGCGATGGGGGATGGTTACAGACTATCTGGACAGCGCGCTGGACGCGCAAACCGCGCCAGCGCTTCCGCAAGACCCTGACGTGTTGGAGGCCCTTGGCAGGGCAATCCGCGCAGAGCCTGCTCCACGCGTGGATGAACAGGGAAATGTCCTGCCTGCCCCGGCCTCACCCTTCACAGGCACACATTCACCTTTTGATGAGCAGGGGCAGCTGCAACCCTTTACAGTTAAAGAGTGGGGATACAACTTCGCCTATCAGAATGCCGGGACACTCTATATTGCAGACGAACTGGCCCTCAGCAAGCGCACTATTGTGGCCTGTGATCCCGACCAGCCTTGACCTGCTCGCCACGCTGTTCTCTCAAGTCTTCAAAGAACGGCTGACGGCCATCCACCTGGCTTGAAGCGCGGGGCAGCCTGGCTGCCTCCGCATTAGCCACTTCCACATGCCAGTAGCAGTGCCTGACCGCACGCGTTACCGCAACATAGGCCAGGCGCTGCACTTCTTCCTTCTGTGCCGTGTCGAACGCCTGCGCGTCGCCCGCACGGCCCAAGCCAGCTTGGCGGTACACCTGGTTCTTGTAAGGCGAGCTGGTCAGGTACTGGCAATCGCCCAGCATGAACACCGCATCCGCCTGCAAGCCTTTGGCGCTGTGGTAGGTCAGCTGACGCAGGCGACGCTGCTCGGCCGGCAGCAACTTCTCGGCCTGCAACACGCCATGGAGGTGCTCATTCATCAGGGCTTTGTCGCTGCTCTTGCGGTACAACAGCATCACCGATTCACCGCGCTGGTAGTGCTCGACCAGCGTTGCCCCCAACGCGGCTTCATCGCGCTCGAACACCTTCACCGGCGAGCCCGGCAACACGGCGGCAGGCCCGCTGGCTCGCGCTCTCTTGCCCGCAATGGCAGGCGTGCCTTTGACCAGGTGCTCGGCCGCATCGATGACCAGTTGCTGGCACCGGTAGTTGTCCACCAGCATCACCCGGGTGTTGGCCGGCGATGGGAAGGCCTTGGAGAACTCCATGAAGTACTTTGGCGAACTGCCGCGCCA
This sequence comes from Pseudomonas putida, assembly GCF_002025705.1. Taxonomy (NCBI): domain Bacteria; kingdom Pseudomonadati; phylum Pseudomonadota; class Gammaproteobacteria; order Pseudomonadales; family Pseudomonadaceae; genus Pseudomonas; species Pseudomonas putida. Next base: position 3,147,288 of record NZ_CP018846.1, read on the forward strand.
GCCGTAGATCGACTGCCAGTCATCGCCCACGCACATCAGCGAGGAATGCTGGGCATTGCGCCCGGTATGCATGGCCGGGCCACGGCGGCGGATTTCCACGAGGCAGGCACGCAGCCAGCTGACGATCTGCGGCGAGACGTCCTGGAATTCGTCGATCATCAGATGCGCCAGCGGCCGCAGCAACGGGTCGGGCAGCAGCTGCAGGTTCTCCGGGTTGTTCTCACCGAACAGGGCGAACATACGGTTGTAGCTCATCACCGGCGGCGACTGGTCCAGCAGGTGCGCCTCCAGGGCTTTCCAGTACAGGGCCAACGCTTCGAAGAACAGCGCGTCGGTATCGCCTGACGGGAAGCTCATGGCCGCCACGGCCGGGTTCACCTCCAGGCCAAGGTTTTCGATGAAGTTGGCGGCGCCGACGAAGGCGTCGAGCAGCGGCGCGGGGGCCAGCTCGCCTTTGACCTTGTACTCGAAACCGGGCCCGGCCACGGCATCACCGGCCAGCGATGCGGCCAGGCGCTTGGCCATGGCGTAGTTGTCGAGCCAGATCAGCGGCTTGTCGCAGAACGCCTGCAACAAGGTGCGCTTGACCGCCCACTCGGCACGCACCGCCAGCTTGGCGCCGGGCCGTTGATACTGAGCACTTTCCGCCGGGTCGAAGCCCAGCACCACCCAGGCATCGAGGCCTTCCAGGCGCCCATGCACATGGAAGCGGCTGCCACGGATCTCGACGGTTTCGCGGCAAGGCTCGATACCCTTGATCGGCCAGGCGCCGGCGGCGAACCACAGGTCTTCGATCACATCGCACAGTTCTTCGTCACGCTGGGCGGCCAGCTGGGTGACCTGCACCCGCTTCTGCACATCCGGGTGACCCGGGTCCAGCGGCTTGAGCTGCAGGGCCTCGCGACGCAGGATGGCGACGATCTCGGCAAAGCGCGGGCTTTCACCGAGCAACTGGCCGTAGCACTGGTTGAGCTGTTGGCGCTGGGCATCGTTCAGGCGCAGGTCGAACGGGTTGCTTTCCCCTTCGGCCTCTTGGCCGGCCGGCATCTCGTTGCCCAGGGCCTCGAACGCACGCACCTGGCCGAAGCCAGGCAAGCTGCGCACCAGTGGCAAGATCCGTGAATGGAAGGTACGCACCAGCTCGCGAGCCTTGGCCGGTTGCAGGTCGAGCTGCCAGAGGGTGAACACCTGCACCAGGCGCTTGATGAAATCCTTGCGCGACTCGCGGGTGAAGGTGACCACGGTCATCGCGTCCAGCTCGTAGCCCAGGTAGTGACGCAACAGCAAAATGCGCAGCACCAGCGAGGTCGACTTGCCCGCCCCGGCGCCGGCCACCACGCAGGTGGACGGTGTGTCACTGAAGATCAGCTTCCACTGCGCAGCGCTGGGTTGGGCCTCTGTGGGCAAGCGCTGGGCAACGTCGGCCTTGAAGCGTTTTTTGAGCTCCGCGGTCAGGGGCAGGCGCCAGTCATCGAAAAGGTTGTCGTCCTGTTCGGGCACCGCGGCGGTATCCGGCCGTGAATCGCGGATCACCAGAACCTGACGACCTGCTTCATAACCCTGCGCGTGGCCAAGGCTCCAGGATTCGCGATGTTGCGCCTGCAGGCGGGTCAGGCCACGGCCCAACAGGCGTGCAGCCAGGCGGCGGAACCAAGGCAGTTGGGCTGGCGGGGTCAGTTCGGCAGGGGCCTGGGGTTGCTCGTGGGCCACGGTCACTCCGTTGAATATCAGATCAGCGGCCATGTTCGCCGCATCCACCAAAAATCGCCAGCGAATGCTTGCAGATCAGTGGATTAGGCGATGAATCGCATAATCCACATCGCCACTATAAATCGATAAAGCTGATTATAATCAGCCGATATTTACGCTTATTTTCGATCTATTTTTGGCGCATCATGGCTTCATTCCACTGATTCAAGGAGCACGACCATGCTGCAACTGCGCCCGTTCGAAGGCCTTGGCCACGCCAACCACGGCTGGCTCGACGCCCATCACCACTTCTCGTTTGCCGAATACTACGACCCGGCGCGCATGCACTGGGGCAACCTGCGGGTCTGGAACGACGACCTGATCGCTGCCGGCAGCGGCTTCCCGCCGCACCCGCACCGCGACATGGAAATCATCACCTATGTGCGTGAAGGCGCCATTACCCACCAGGACAGCCTGGGCAACAAGGGCCGTACCGAGGCTGGCGACGTGCAGGTGATGAGTGCCGGTAGCGGCATCGTGCACAGCGAGTACAACCTGGAAGAGGTCGATACCCGCATCTTCCAGATCTGGATTGTGCCGGAGAAGGTTGGCGATGCACCGTCCTGGGGGACCCGCCCGTTCCCGAAAGGCGAGCGCGGTGAAGGCTTCGTGACCCTGGCCAGCGGCCGCGCGGGTGACGAGGACAGCTTGCAGATCCGTACCGATGCACGGCTGGTGGCCGCGACGTTGCGCGCTGGCGAAACCGCCGAATACCGCTTCGATGCCGGGCGCCGGGGTTACCTGGTGCCGGCCAAGGGGCTGGTGGAAGTCAATGGGCTGCGTGCCAAGGGCCGGGATGGGGTGGCGATCGAGCAGGAGGAAGTGCTCAAGGTCACCGCTATCGAGGACAGCGAAATCGTCCTGGTCGATGTTGCATAAGTGAGGGTGGGCTGCTCTACAGCCCATTCGCGGGCAAGCCCGCTCCCACAGGTTCAGCGCAAGACTTGAGAATTGCGCAAAATCTGTGGGAGCGGGCTTGCCCGCGAATGGGCCGCTTAGCGGCCCCGATCAGACCAATCAGGCAATCGCCGCATCCACCAGCACCTGCGCCTCTTCCACCAGGCGCTTGAGGTGCGCTTCGTCGACAAAGCTCTCGGCGTAGATCTTGTAGATGTCTTCAGTGCCCGATGGTCGCGCGGCAAACCAGCCATTGGCCGTCATCACCTTCAAACCACCAATCGCCTGGCCATTGCCCGGCGCATGGCTGAGGATCTGCACGATTGGCTCACCCGCCAGTTCGGTCGACTTCACCTGCTCAGGTGCCAGCTTGCTCAACGCCGCCTTCTGCCGTGCATCGGCCTTGGCCTCGACACGGGTGGCGAACGGCTTGCCCAGCGCTGCAGTCAGGTCGTTGTACGCCTGGCTCGGGTTGCGCCCGGTACGGGCAGTCATCTCGGCCGCCAACAGCGCCGGAATCAGGCCATCCTTGTCGGTCGCCCAGACCGTGCCGTCCTTGCGCAGGAACGACGCACCAGCACTCTCTTCACCGCCAAAGCCGAGGGTTCCGTCGAACAGGCCCTGGGCAAAGAACTTGAAGCCCACCGGCACTTCGTACAGCTCACGGCCCAGGCGCTCGGTGACGCGGTCGATCAAGCCGCTGGATACCACGGTCTTGCCCACCGCGGCGTCACTGCGCCATTGCGGGCGGTTGCGATACAGGTAATCGATGGCCACCGCCAGGTAGTTGTTCGGCTGCAGCAAGCCGTCAGCGGTGACGATGCCGTGGCGGTCGTGGTCCGGGTCGCAGGCAAAGGCAACGTCAAAACGCTCGCGCAGGCCGATCAGGCCTTGCATGGCGTAAGGCGAGGATGGGTCCATGCGGATCTGGCCGTCCCAGTCCACGCACATGAAGCGGAAGGTCGGGTCGACTTCGGTGTTCACCACTTCCAGATTCAGCTGGTAGCGCTCGGCGATCGCCGACCAGTAGCGCACCCCTGCCCCGCCCAGCGGGTCGACGCCCAGGCGCAGGTTGGCGCCACGAATGACGTCGAAGTCGATGACGTTTTCCAAATCAGCCACGTAGTGCGTCACATAGTCATGACGCTGGGTGGTGGCGGCCTGCAGCGCCTGGGCATGGTCCATGCGCTTGACCCCGACAAGGCCTGCGGCCAGCAGTTCGTTGGCCTTGGCCTCGATCCACTTGGTCACGTCACTGTCGGCCGGGCCGCCGTTGGGCGGGTTGTACTTGAAGCCACCGCTCTGTGGCGGGTTGTGCGACGGGGTGATGACGATGCCATCGGCCAGGCCCTGGCTGCGGCCACGGTTGTAGCAGAGGATGGCATGCGACACCGCTGGCGTCGGGGTGTATTCATCGTCCTTGGACAGCATCACCTGCACGCCATTGGCGGCCAGCACTTCCAGCGCACTGGCCGCGGCCGGCGCGGACAGCGCGTGGGTGTCGGCGCCGATGAACAGCGGGCCGTCGATGGCCTTTTCCTGGCGGTACAGGCAGATGGCCTGGGTGATCGCCAGCACATGGTGCTCGTTGAAGCTCAGGTCGAACGAGCTGCCCCGGTGCCCCGAGGTGCCGAAGGCCACGCGCTGGGCCGCCACGGCGGCGTCAGGGCGGCCGGTGTAGTAAGCGGTGAGCAGGCGGGGGATATCGACCAGCACGCTGGCCGGAGCCGGCTTGCCTGCCAAAGGACTGAGCGTCATGCAAAAACCTCGAGTTCAACAGATGTTGGTGTTGGAACACGCAGTGTACTGGGAGTTGCAATGCCGTGCGATGGGGCCGCCCAGGATTATTTAACGGCCACCTGCCACCATGCCGGGAACATCTGCTGTACCCGCTGTTCGGCGAATCGTTCGTCGATCAGCACCAGCACACCGCGGTCCTGGTCGCCCCGGATGACCCGCCCGGCGGCCTGGATCACCTTGCGCACGCCGGGGTACAGGTAGGCATAGTCGAAACCGGCGCCAAACTGCCGGCCCAGGCGCTGCTTGAACTGTTCGTTGACCGGGTTGACCTGGGGCAGGCCAAGGGTGGCGACGAAGGCCCCGATCAGGCGGGTTCCAGGCAAGTCGACGCCTTCACCGAACGCCCCGCCGAGCACGGCAAAGCCTACCCCCTGCCCGTTTGCCACGAAGCGATCGAGAAAGGCCTGGCGCGCGGCTTCATCCATGCCCGGTGCCTGGGCCCACAGCGGGATGCCGGGGTGACGCTCGGCAAGCAGGCTGGCCACCTGCTGCAGGTACTCGAAACTGCTGAAGAACGCCAGATAGTTGCCTGGCTGGCGCTGATACTGGTCGGCAATCAGCTCGGTAATCGGCGCCAGTGAAGCCTGGCGTTCGCGATAGCGGGTCGAGACCTGGCTGGCGATACGCACTTCGAGCTGCTCGGCGCGGAACGGTGCTGCCACCTCCAGCCAGGCGGTGTCGGCCGGCATGCCGAGCAGGTCGGTATAAAAGTGCCGTGGGCTCAAGGTGGCGGAAAACAGCGTCACACTGCGCGCCGCCTGCATGCGTGGGGCGAGCAGCCGGGCCGGGGTGACGTTACGCAGGCACAGGCTGGCCAGCTGCCGCTTGCGCGGGCCTTCGCGCAGGCTGATGTCGAACAGGAAATGCTCGTCGAACAGCTCGGCCACCCGGCTGAACTGCAGCGCCTGGTAGAAGAACTGCAACATCTGGGCATCGATCTCGGCGGGTTTTTCGTTCATGCGCTCCTGGATCAGCCCGATGCACTGCTGCAGGGCCCGCAGAAAGGCCTCCGGCAATTGTTCACTGGCCTGGTACGGAGCCTGCTGCGCCTTGTACAGCGCATTCCACTGCCGATTCAGCCTGTCCAGGGCGCTGCCGAGCCCCTGCGGCTTGCTTTGACGCAAGGCGAGCAACTGGCCCTGGTCGAGGGTGGCGCTATACATGCCGCGGCCGCGCTCGACCAGGTTGTGCGCCTCGTCCACCAATACCGCGACCCGCCACTGGTTGAGCTGGGTCAGGCTGAACAGCAAGGCGTGGGCATCGAAGTAGTAGTTGTAGTCGGCCACCAGCACGTCCACCCAGCGGGCCATTTCCTGGCCGAGGTAATACGGACAAACCTGGTGCGCCAAGGCCACCTCGCGCAAGCCGGCGCGGTCGAGCATGGGCCGCATGGCCGCTGCCTCGCGTGCAGCGGGCAGGCGGTCGTAGAAGCCTTGGGCCAGCGGGCAAGACTCGCCATGGCAGGCTTTGTCCGGGTATTCGCAGGCCTTGTCCCGGGCGATCAGCTCAAGGGTGCGCAACGCTGGCTGCGGCGTGCCCGCGCTGATCTGGCCCAGCGCGTCCAGCGCCAACGCCCGGCCCGGGGTCTTGGCCGTGAGGAAAAACACCTTGTCCAGCTGCTGCGGGACCATGGCCTTGAGCAGCGGGAACAAGGTGCCGAGGGTCTTGCCGATACCCGTACTGGCCTGGGCCATCAGGCAGCGCCCGGTACTGACGGCCTTGTACAAGGTTTCCGCCAGTTGCCGCTGGCCCTGGCGGAACTGGGGGTAAGGAAAGCCCAAGGCCTGCAAACCCTGGTCGCGTTCGGCAAGACGCTGTTGCTGAGCCACGGCCCAAGCGAGAAAACGCTGGCACTGCATTTCGAAGAAGCCCTGCAACGCATCGGCGCGGTAGTGCTCGCTGATCAGCGTCTGGCTGTCGTTGTCGACATCCAGATAGACCAACGCCACCTCGATGGCCGGCAACTGCCGCGCCTGGCACAGCAGCCAGGCATAGACCTTGGCCTGAGCCCAGTGCAACTGGCGATGATTGGCCGGCTGCCGCGCCAGGTCGCCGCGGTAGGTCTTGATCTCTTCCAGTCGATTGGCGACCGGGTCGTAGCCATCGGCGCGCCCGCGTACCAGCAAGCCTTGGTACTCGCCCTCTAGGGCGACCTCCGCCTCATAGCCTGCGGCGCGCCGGGCGACCACCCGACGATGCCCTTCGATACCTTCCTGAGCCGTGGGTGATGGGGTGAAGCGCAGGTCCAGGTCACCGACCTTGGCGCTGAACTCGCACAGTGCCCGCACCGCCACGCGATAACTCACGCTGGCTCGCTCCAGCGCACGTGGCAAACCGCCACCGGCAAGCCGTGCTCGGCGCAGAACTCCAGCCAGCGCAGTTGATTGTCCTGCAAGCGATCACCGGGGCCCTTGACCTCGACCATTCGATAGCGCTGCTGCTCCGGCCAGAACTGGATCAGGTCTGGCATGCCGGCGCGGTTGTTGCGGATGTCCTGCAACAGGCGCAGGAAACACTGTTTCAAGTGCGCGGCGGGCAGGCACGTCAACGCCTGATCGAGCAACGTTTCGCTGAGCATGGGCCAGAACACGAACGGTGACTGCAGGCCTTGCTTGGTCGCGTAGGAGTCGAGGATGGCCTGGCGATGGGAACCATCATCCAGGCGGCCCAGGCACGCAGCGAACTGTACCGCGCGCCGTTGCTGGAAATCGCTGTCATGCAAGTCCTGAGGCGCCGCCTGGAACGGGTTGAAGAAAGCCCCCGGCACCGGGGCGAAGATCGCCTCCCAGCACAACAGACCGAACAGGCTGTTGAACAGTGTGTTCTCCACGTAGTGTGCCTGCCCACCGGTTTGCCCCAGGTACTGCCGCACCGCTTCCTCGACACCCAGCGCTGCCTGCTCGCGCGGTAACTCCAACTCGATCAGTTCAGGCACAGCCGGGCGCCGGCGTGGCTGTGCGGGGCCGCCGAGCTTGCGTGCCAGCCGCGGCAACATGCGTTCCAAGGCCTGCACTTCCAAGGTGTTGGCCGGTTCGGCAGCCAGCTGCCGGGCCAATGCGTGGGCCTGCTCCCAGCGCTCGCTGCGCTCGAACACACGAACCTGGCGAATACGCGCTTGCGCGTGGCTGCTACGGGCATACACCGCCAGCGCCTGGTCCCAGTCTCCGAGGCGCTCGCACTGCTGGCCCACGGCAAACAGCAGCCGGCCGTGGCGCCGCGCCAGCCACGGGTTGTCGATAGTCAGACTGGCCAGTGTCGCCAGGATCGATGCCGGCTCCTCACCCAGTTCCAGACGTTCGCCGCACTGGTGCAGCGCCATGGCCTGATCGACCTCGCTGCGCTGCTGCAGGGCGCGTGAGTCGAGGCTGAACGGTACCTGCTCGAAACGCAGCAGGCCCAGGTCGGCCAGCACGAAGTCCGACCAGTCCTGATAGAGGTTGCCGAAAAACAACAAACGCATGCGATCACACAGCGGCTGCAGGCACCACTGCACGATACTTACCGGGGCCTGGGCAAACCACTCGTGCAAGGGCCTGGGAGCCAGCGACAGTGGCCGCAACTGCTCCAACAGGTCGCCCTTTGCCGCGCTTGGGCGGGCCAACTGCCCGGCGAAGCCAAGGGCCAGTTCGTCCTTGCGCAACAGTGCGAACAGTTGCTCGAGGCTCAGGACCTCCGGCTCGCGCACCCAGCCCAGCGCCAACAGTGGCTGCAAGGCGGCCGCAGTGTCACCGATTTCGGCATAGTCCAGGCGGTCGCAGCGAAACAGCTCACCCTTGCGCATCACCATGCGCACCATCAGCGCCTGGGCCGGCTGCGCCAGCGCGGCAAACGCCTGGACAAACGCCAGTTCCTGCTCATCAAGCAGGTCGGCATAACGTGACTCGACCCAGCGCAACACTTGGCGGAAATTGTGCAGGTAATACAGCGGGTCATCGACGGAGTGGGCAATCACGAGGCGGGATCGGGCAGCAAGAGTGAGTACTGTTTATACATACAGATTGCGCACGCAAGCAAGCACCATGGTTCATTCCGCCGGGCTACCGACGAATGGCGTCAAACGCCAAGGCCCGCCCCAGGCGTTCCAGCGCCTCGACCAGCGCCTTGGGCTGCTCGCCCAGCCAGGTCAGCGCCAGGAACTGCCGATAACGCCCATCCAGACCGAACTGCTCACCCGCCAGCACCTGCAATGCCGAGTCCGCAGTCGCTGCCACGGCCTGAGCGCTTACCATCATAGGAGGCAGGCGCACCCACAAGGCATACCCGCCCTCAGGCATGTCGAAGGCCACCTGTGCGCCCAACACCGTACACAGCTGCTGGCACAGTTGCTCCATCCGCCCGTGCAGCACGACTCGCATCCGGGCCAGGTGCTCATCGATTTCGCCCGTGGTGATCATCTGCGCCAGCGCCTGCTGTCTCAGCGGGGCAAGCTGAAAGGCACGCTGGGCGAACGCTTCTGCCAAGGCATCAGGACGCCCCAGCAGGTAGGCATAAGGTGCCTCGGCCCCCACGGTCGCCTCCAGCGAACCCAATATCAACAGCCAGCGCGGGTCCACCCAGTCGCGCAACCGTGAGCGCTGTGGCATGGAAAAGCACAGTTCGCTGTCCAGATCGTTTTCCAGCAACCAGACCGGGTGCACTGCCAATAAATCAGCGATCTGCTGCTGTTCGCGCTGGGGCATCAGGCGCCCCGCCGGGATACCCAGGCACGAAGGCATGATCACCATGCGCACCGGCTCACAGCCGAGCAGCCTGGACAGGTTGCCTATATCAGGGCTGCCACCGGCATCCAGCGGGACTTCAAGGACCCGCATGTCGCAGCGTTGCAGGGCCCGCAGGATACGCCAACAGCACGGTGAGGCGACCAGCACGGTACTGCCATGCAGCGCCAGTGCCTGCAACAGCGTTTCCAGCAGCGCCTGCACATCAGGGCCCAGGTGCACATCCTCGGGCCGCCAGTATTGACGGGATGAGCGCGTATAGCGCTCGGCCAGGGCGTCACGCAGCCGTGGCCCGCCCAGCACGCGCGTGGGCCGCGCACGCAGCCGCCCCAGGCGCCGCTCATGGGCGAACAACGCGCGCTCCAGCAACGGCTGCGCGGGCAGCCCATGGCCTTCATCAGCCCTGCCGGCCTTCAGGCTGACCTGGGCGAAATAGCCAGACTTTGGTACCGACTGCACACGCCCTTCTTGCTCAAGCAGGCTGTAGGCCGCCTGCACCGTCGCCAACGAAACTCGCAAGCGCCTGGACAACGCCCTCAGCGACGGCAGGCGCGGCTGCCCGCCTCGCTCGGCCTCATCGATCAGCGCGACCAGGTAACGGTACACCGCCTGGTAGGCAAACTCGCGCCCCATCAGGATGAAGCCTTGCGCATCACGGAGCGCAAAAACCGCAGTTGCACATCACGCCGCGCCAGGTTGGTCAGCAATTGACGGACACCCGGCCCCAGCCGCCCCTTGTAGACCATGCGCAACTGCGCCAGCGGCAGGCCGCTGGTATTCACGACCCAGTCCTTGACGGCATCAGGGCAGGTTTTGCCTTGCAGGGCCCGATGCAGATACGGCAAGGCCACCAGCATGTCGGCATGGCGGGATTGCAGGAACCGCTCCAGCCCCGCACCCTGGTTGGCAAACGGCCGGTACAACAAACAGGCGAGCTGGGTCTGCTCAAGCCCATAGGCCTTGGCGAAGCGTGCCTGCTGAGGCGCCTGAAGATTGCCAGATGCATCCTGGCCGACCAGGTGCAATGCTTGCCGGGGGGCGGCAGGCGCCTTGCAGCGCCCGCTTGTCTCGTGCAACTGCGCCAGCGCCAGAGGGTCGACAAATGCCCCCAGCGGTGCGCCTTCGCCCACCGGCTCTAAGCCCCAGCCCATCATCAAGTCGAGTTCACCTTCACTGAGCAACTGGGCCAGAAGATCGTCAATCACGATGACCCGCAACGGCAATGGCCTTTGCTGGGTGCTGACCGGCGCGCCAATTACCCCGCCCGGTGAACTTGCGATGGCATGCAACTGGCCCAGCCACCTGGCCAGGCTGTCTACGCATTGATGCAACGAGCCAGCACTGGCAGCACCTGCCTGGCGCAGGGTCCGCCGGGCCCAGGCAGCAAAACGCCGCCGCTGGCTGGCAGGTATGGCGGTAACCAGCGCATCGGCGCCCGGGTGCGCGGCCAGCGCCAGGCGCATGGCATCGGCCAGTTCCAGATGCGTGCGACTGCCCAGCAGTGCTTCGGGGCGTGCATCGACGAGGTGGCCGAACATCAGCAAGGCTTGGCGTGACAGCGGCAAATGCCGGTCCGTGGTGTCAGCCTGGCGACAGAAAGGCACCAATGCGGCCCCCTCGACCATTTGCAACTGCACACGCGGATCATCGTGCATGAACAAGGTGTTGAAGGTGCGCTCATGCTGCTCCAGCAATGCGCCGCTGGTAGCCGGCACACAGGTGACCAGTACCCGCAACTTGAAGGTGACCGGTGCGCGCAAGGCGATGCTCAGCTGGGCGGCACGCAACACGGCCAATAGCCGGGCACTACGGCGGTCTCCCCCCTGAACCACAAGCAACTTGAAAGTACCGATGTATTCCGGCCCGCCAGCGGCCACCAGCAAACGCTGGATCAGCAACTGCAGCGAAGCGCGTTGCTCTTTGGACATATGTTTCAGCAGGCGCTCCAGCACCTGCTGATAGATAAAGTGCATAGCCTGGTCGTGAACAATACTCACGGCGTCACCTCACAACTTCATTCAACACAAAAGCACGCCACCTGAAAATTCAGCGCAGCGGATTTAACTTGAAGAAATTTCCTACAATTAAACAGGAAGCTTTGAAGTTGCAGTACGCTGTCGCCACACCATTGAAAGATATGAGCCCAACCAGGAGCTCTGTACCGCCTTGAACCGCGCACTGCCGTGCCTACTCGTCTTCACTGCACGCTCCTTGCGCCAACTATCAATGCGCCATTATCGAGCGTTGAATAGGGATTAAAAGATACAGATCCCAATGAAAAAACCATTCAGAAATCAGCAAGTACTGAATGTGCAACGTAGAAAAGCCGGCTAAAAACCCGTCCATAACCCCTTGGCAACATCAACTTACAAAGTTAACAACTTCAATCTCATGAAATATAGCCGCGCAAAATGCAAAAAACCGGGCATAAGCCCGGTTTTTCTTTGCCAGTTATGCCGTCAGCGCGACGTCATATCGAGCACTACCCGCCCGCCACAGGGGCATTCGTCCATGTAGCGATGGGCCTCGACCACATCAGCGAACGGATACACCTTGATGATCTGTGGCGTCAGCAACTGATCGGCGGTGAACTGGTTGATATCGCGCAAGGCCCGTTGCAATGCCACCTGGTCCTGGCTGATGCCCAGCTCCGGCTTGCCAGTGAAGTTGCCGATACAGTGCACGTAGAACTGGATATTCTTCTGGAACGCTGCACAGGCCGGGAACGGTGTCTGGTTGCCCCCCTGCAGGCCATACAACACCAGGCTGCCACGCGGCGCCAGCACATCACCAAGCAGTGACATCTGCGGCCCGCCCATGCCATCGAGGACCATGTCGACGCCGCGGCCATCGGTGTACTTGCCCACCTGCATGAGCAGGTCCTGCTCTTCGGTGACGATCACCTTGTCGGCGCCAAGGCCCAGCAGGTATTCACGCTGCTCGGGCTCCTTGGTAGCGGCGAACACCTTGAGGCCGAGCGCCTTGCCCAGTTGCACGAAAGCCGGCCCGGCACAATGGCTGGCATCGGTGACCAGCGCGGTCTGCCCGGCCTTGGCACGCGCCAGGTCGACGTAGGCGAAATAGGCGATCAGCAGCGGCGTGTAATGCACGCTGGCCTCGATCGGCGTGAGAATTTCCGGATAGCGGGTGATGGCGGTGCGTGGCAGAACGATGACATCGCCATACACCGGGTGATCGTTGGCACTGGTGGCCGGGAAACTGGCGACCCGGTCGCCCACTGCGATATCTTCGACGCCTTCGCCGACCGCCGTCACCACACCGGCCATCTCGTGGCCGATCCCCGCAGGCAGCCGCGCTTGAGATGGCGCCAGGTTCTGCCGCCAGAGCACGTCATACCAGCTTACGCCGATCGCCTCGACGCGGATCTGCACCTCGCCGACGGCAGGTGACGGTTCGGCCTGCTCCTCGCAACGGAGCACATCGGCAGCGCCGAACTTGTGGAAACGGATCATGCGGGACATCGCATACCTCGCCTGTGTGAATCTCGTATTACCACGGACTTTATCCGGGCTTTTGCCGTTAGACCATCAGTGGCTATTAATAGTCGACATGCCTGTCATCGATTGGGCACCTGACTTTCCTGTGCATTGGCCCCCGGAAAACGGTGCAGGGTAACAGCCTTTGGCCTTAAGATTCACCCCTGCCCCACTTTAGGCGAAGCGCACCGATGAATCGAAACGACCTGCGTCGCGTAGACCTCAACCTGCTGATCGTGTTCGAAACGCTCATGCATGAGCGTAGCGTGACCCGTGCCGCCGAGAAGCTGTTCCTCGGCCAGCCGGCGATCAGCGCGGCCCTGTCACGCCTGCGCAACCTGTTCGATGACCCGCTGTTCGTGCGTACCGGCCGCAGCATGGAGCCGTCTGCACGGGCTCACGAAATCTTCGCCCTGCTGTCGCCGGCGCTGGATTCGATCTCCACCGCAGTCAGCCGCGCCGCCGAGTTCGACCCGGCAACCAGCAACGCAGTGTTCCGCATCGGCCTGTCGGACGACGCCGAATTCGCTCTGCTACCGCAACTGCTCAAGCGCATTCGCGCCGAAGCCCCCGGCATTGTCCTGGTAGTGCGCCGGGTCAATTACCTGCTGATGCCGAACCTGCTGGCCTCGGGCGAGATTTCCGTTGGTGTCAGCTACACCAGCGAACTGCCGGCCAACGCCAAGCGCAAGGTGCTGCGGCGCAGCAAGCCCAAATTGCTGCGCGCCGACAGCGTGCCGGGCAGCATCACCCTCGACGACTTCTGCGCACGGCCACATGCGCTGGTGTCGTTTGCCGGTGACCTGTCAGGCTTCATCGATGAAGCGCTGGAAGAAATCGGCCGCAAGCGCCATGTGGTGCTGGCGGTGCCCCAGTTCAATGGCTTGGGAAGCTTGCTGGCAGGGACCGATATCGTCGCCACGGTGCCGGACTACACGGCCGATGCCTTGACTGCAGCCGGCGGGCTGCGCGCGGAAGATTTGCCCATGGAAGTGCGTACGTTCGAACTGCACATGGCCTGGCGCGGGGCGCAGGACAATGACCCCGCGGAACGCTGGCTGCGGTCACGAATACAGATGTTCTTCGGCGATCCCGATAGCCTCTGAGAAGGCCGCTTCGCCCACAGCTGCCTTCATAAGTTTGACTCCATTGGGTTATCAAAGGTGGGCGAACTTTACGCATGCCAGCAACGGTACCAGCCCCCCTGCTCGCTGATGCGCAATTCACGCTGGTATAGAGCGGAAAGCAAAGCACTGTCGAGCACTTCGCGTTTGGGGCCATCGGCGACGATACGGCCTCGGTCCAACAGAATCACCCGCTCGATCTCCGGGATGATCTCGTCGATATGATGGGTGGTGATGATCATCGCCCGGTCTCTGCCACAGAAAGTGCGCAGCAGGTCCAGCATCCCCAGGCTCGCACCCATGTCCAACCCGTTGGCCGGCTCGTCGAGGATCAGTGCGCCAGGCTGGTGGACCAGCGCGCGGGCCAGCAGCAGGCGGCGCTTCTGGCCGGTGGAGAGACGTTGGAACATCGTGCGCTCGTGGTCGGCCATTTCCACCACGGCGAGCAGCCTGCGTGCCTGTTCCAACTGCTTTTCGCTTGGCTGCAAGTGGTCATGGCAGCCGATGGCGCCAAAAAACCCGGATACCACCACGTCCAGCGCCTGAGTGAATGGGGTGTAGTCTTCTTGCAAGTCCTGCGAAATGAACCCGATGCGGCTGCGCAGCGCCCATAGGTTGACGGTCTCGTCGCCAAACAGCTTCAGATGGCTGCCAGCACGATCGACGGGGTAGAGCTCACGGCTGATCAGTTTGAGCAAGATACTCTTGCCGGCACCGTTGGGGCCGAGGATCGCCACCTTTTCACCCTCGGCGATACGCAGGGAGAACTCTTCCAATACAGGTGTCTGCTGCTGAAAGACAGTAATGTTGTGAAATTCGATCATGGCTCACTCTTCGGTGGAAAAATGGGTAGCGGAGTCATCGCCGGAAGGGCCGGATCGCAAACCACTTGCCAACCGCGCCAATGAAGTTCGGACGGCGTCGGCTTGTAACCGACGCCGCCGAGCTCCGCGTGGGGGAAACGGCGCCACAGGGCACGGGTAGTGCCTGCGACGGCATGCGCATCCTGCGCATGACGACAACCCAGCCCGGTGATGAGCCTGACGGGATCATGCCGGCCTCCGGCCGGCAAATACTTGCAACTACCTCAGGCGGCATCACCCGTCTGGCTGTCAGCCGCAGCGCGACGTACCGGGGCGGTTTCACCCAGCGCACTGGCGACCAGCAGGCCGAGTATCGCCCCGCCCAGCGCCAGATAAAGGGTGTACTGGATGCCATGGTGCTGGGCGATGAATCCGGCCAGGGCCGGTGCCACGCCGCCGCCGAACACCTCACCTATTCCTACGACCAGGCCGGTGGCGGTAGACACCAGTGGCAATGGTACCGACTCGCTGGTGATCGGCCCGACGGTCATGCAGATCATGCTGAAGTTGAAAAAGGTGGTCAGGAACAGCAGCACGAAAAGGGTCAACGGTTCTGCGCCAGTGCGCACCAGCAAGGCGATACACAGGCCGGTGGCGATGAAACTGCCCAACACCACGGGCTTGCGCCCAACCCTGTCGGACAGGCCAGGCAGCAGCAACTGGCCAATGAACCCGCCCAGGCCGATGGCGGACATGACGAAGCCCATCTGCTGCAAGGACAGGTGCAGGTAGTCGGTCAGGTAGTTGGGCATCATCACACTGAGCACGAACAGGCTGGTGAGCATGCAGAACATGCCCAGGATGTTCAGAGGCACGTTGCGGTAGCGCAGCGCATCCAGCCAGCGGCCCTGAGCCTGGTCTTGCAGCTGGGCAGTCGCGGCCACTGGACGGGTTTCCCGCAAGTGGCGGAACATCAACCAGGCCAGAAGGAAGCCCGGTAGCGAAACCACCACGAATACCCAGCGCCAGGAAGGCAGAATCAACAGCAGCTGGGTCGCGAGGATCGGCGCCAGCCCGAGCCCGAGTATCGGGAAGAACGCCTGCTGGATACCGATGTTCAACCCGCGCCGGGCCGGGTGCGATGATTCTGCGGTGGTGGCGATGGCGGTCGGGGTGAACGCCCCTTCGCTAACCCCCATCACCGCGCGGATCAGCAGCAGCGCGGCGATGCCATTGGCCAGCCCGGAAAGGCCGGCCAGCAGGGAAAACAGCAGCACTGCGGGGATCAGCACCTTGCGCCGGCCAATGCGGTCGGACAGCCGCCCCATGTAGATCGATGAAATGCCCCAGGCGATGGCCAACACTGCCGAGATATTGCCCAGGTCCTGATAATCCAGCTTCAAGTCGGCCATCATCACCGGGAAGAGCGGCAAGATGATGAAGCGATCCAGGCCCACCAGGCCGAAGCCCAGGGCGAGCATGGCGACGGCGGCGTACTCGTAACGCGCATTCCATTTCTTGTCATTGTCGTGCATGGCAGGGGTACTCGTGGCTGTGGCGGGCGGTCAGAAGTAGAACAGCGCTTCGATCATGGTGGTCAGTTGTGTGCGGTCGCGGCCATTACCGTAGGGGCGGTCACGGTCACGGGCGTCGAACCAGTCGTAACGCAGTTCCGGACGCAACGAGAGGTTGCTGCTGACGTCCCAGCGCAGCCCGGTGGTAAGCGCATTGAAGTCACCGCGGCTGGTACTGGTGGGAAACAGGATGAAACCGTCCGGGTCGCTGAAATGCTCACCGCGCACCGAAAACGACAGGTCTGGGCGGTACTGATAGGTCACCACGGCGTTCGCCCCCCACCAGTGAGCCCCGTCGAAGCCCGGCCCGGTCACCACGTCCACGGTCGTGGGCTTGCCATCACCCGCCTGACGGCCATACACCAGCTCGGCGCCCAGCGACCAATGCTCGTCGAACCTGTGCCAGCCATTGAGCGAGTGCTGCTGCTTGAGCTGGCCGCTGTCGGCGATCAAGCGCGAGGTCGGGGCCTGCACATCGCTGACACTGTCGTTCTGTTCATCGCCGACGATGAATTCATAGTCCAGCCAGGTGTCCATGTCCGGCGTGCGCCAGCGCAGTGCGCCGTTCAACGACTTGCCGTCATTGTTGTCGCGCAGGTTGTTCCAGCCCTGCACCACGCCCAGTTCCAGGCCGAGAATGCCAGGGTTGCCGTCAAGCAACCGGGTGCCAACCAGTACACCGGAAACCGTTCCCGGCTCGCTGACGAACGCATAGGTCTTGCTGGCGAAGGGGTTGCGGGCCTGGCGAATGTTCGGCGGGATCTCATAGCCCAATGCCGGCCCGAACACCCCGGCCATGAAGTTCAAGCCCGGCCCATAGGGCACGTAGGCCATGGCGGCGATGTTGGGGATGGCCAAGAAGCGCTGCTTGTCCCGCTGCGCCTTGTCGTTGTCCTCCTCGTTCATGTTCCAGTGCATGTCCCAGCCAAAGGTTCGAGCGAACTGTGCGTTACGCCCGTAGTTGGCCTCGAAGGTGAAACCGAAGGCGAACGCTTCAGGCTTGGGGCCCGGCAGCGGGGTGATACGCGGCACGAAGGTGCCCTTCAAGGCCTTGTCGACGAACAGGTGCAGGCTGCCCCACTCCAGCCCCTCGTCAGACATGCCGGTGAGCGGCAGGTTGCTCAGGCCATCGTCGCGTTCGTCATGGGTTGAGCGGTTGTTGCGCACGTAAGCGATGTCCAGCAGGTTGGATACGGTGATGCCATAGTCACGTTCCAGGGTGCCCCCGAAAAACGTCTTGAATAACTTGCCCTCACCCGGGGCTGGTGCCTCGGCAGCATGGCCTTCCACGATCGCCAGGGCGGCCAGAACCGCACCAAGCGTTTTCACCTTGATGTTGTGCATCGATCTGTCTCTTGTTGTTGTTTTCAGAACGGAGCCGCAGGGGGTGCCCCTGCGGCGTGGGCGAGCTACACCTGTGTTGCGAGCGGCTGGTTGTGCTGCAGTGTTTCGCCTCGAGCCTGCTGCACACCGAGGTCGCGGCCCAATGCATCCAGCAGTTGCGGCAGTTCGCCCGGTTCGCTCACCCCGCCGTAGACGTAGAAGTCCGGACGCACCAGCACGGCCTGCAACCCGGCCTCGGCGAGGAAGCGGTGATACTTGCCGGACAGGTCACGGGAAGTACCCGGCGTGCCGTCGAGGCTCAGGCGCACGCTTTTCACCTGCAGATGTTCGAGCAGGGCCTGGTGTGCCAGGCTCAAGCCGGCCAATGGATCGTCGCCGATACTCAGCAAATGGAAGCCGCGACCGAACACATCGTCATAACGCTGGGTGCGCCCGTCATGCTCGATCTCGCCATGTACCCCGAGCGAGCCGGCAGGCCCCAATGTGCTGCCGGTAAGCGGATTCTTGTACACCGCACCATCGACCAGGCCCGGGAAAGGTGGCAGCGGCGGCACTTCGCCGGCCAGGAAGGCTGCGTCGCGTTCGGCGGCCTTTTGCGGGTCGGCGACGCAGACCACCTTGCCCATTTCCACCGAGGCATCGATCACTGCGCGGATCTGCGGTTTGCGTTCCAGGGTGTAGCTGTCGAGCAGGGTATCGGCGCATAGACCCTTGAAGACCAGGTCCAGCCGCCACGACAGGTTCCAGGCATCACGAATCCCGGAGCACATCCCCTGCCCCATGAATGGCGGCATCAGATGCGCGGCGTCACCGGCCAGCAGCACACGGCCATGGCGCCATGTGTGGGCGATGCGCGAGCGGAACTGATAGACGGCATGGCGCACGAGAGTCGCTGTATCCGGAGTGACCCACGGCGACAGCAGCTCCCAGACCTTGTCCAGGTTCTGCAGGTCCTCGATGCGCTCATGGGGCAGGCGCATGAACTCCCAGCGGCGATAGCCTGGCCCGCCAGGGACCATGGTGGTCGGCCGCGCCGGGTTGCACCACTGGCCGATGTCTGGCACATCAAGCTCTACGCCTGGTTTGGGTTGCAGGTCGACCACCAGCCAGTCTTCCTCGAAGCCCAGGTCCTGCCAGTCGATGCCGCACTGACGCCGGATCAGGCTGTTGGCGCCATCAGCACCGATGACGTAGCGTGCCTTCACCTGCCGCTGTTCGTCAGGTTGCGCCTGCTCTTCGCGCTGGGTGCGCTGCATGTGCAGTGCGCAACCGTCGGCGTCCTGGCTCAGCGCCAGGACTTCCCAGCCCTGGTGCACCTCGACGTTGCCAATGGCTTTGGCAGTGCGGTCGAGGATGGCCTCCAGGCCAGGTTGGTTGAACAAGTAACCGAAGGGGCCGTCACTGATCGATTCGGCGGACCAGTCGATTTCCACCAGCACCTTCCAGTCGGCGTTGAACCACTGGTAGCAGGCCGAGGGCTGAGAAATTGCTTGCAGTGCCTGTTCCAGCCCCATCATGCGCAAGACACGGCGGATCTCATGGTCGTGGAACACCGCACGCGGCAGTGGATAGAGGGATTGCCAACGCTCGTACACAGCCACGTCATAGCCCATGCGCCCGAGAAGGATGGCGAGGGTCTGCCCGACAGGGCCGTAACCGACGATGGCTACATCATGGATCTTGTTTTCGTTCATCTGTGCTGACCTGAAACCGGGTGGGTTTGGGCAAGCCGCTCCCCTCCTCCCTGCCTGGCAGGAAAGTTCGGGGCCAGTTGCGGCCTGCGTCGCTGAGGCGTTAACCCTTGACGGGTGTGTTGTCCGTCTCGGTGTTGAGGACGAAGTACTCGGGGACATTCGGGCCCCACAAGTACAGCGAGTTTTCTGGCGGGAAATCACCGGCCGGCCATTGGCTGCCTGCGTCTATGAAGTCCATGTCTGCCGAGTACTCGCAGAACGATCCCCAAGGATCACGGACGTAATGGAAGTAGTTGGACCCCAGGCAATGCCGCCCGGTCCCCCAGCCGTCGCGGTAACCTGCATTGGCCATCTGCTCGGCACCGTTGCCCACGTCATCGACGCTGTCGACTTCCCAGGCGGCGTGATGGAAGCCTTTGGCGCTGCTCTTGCAAAAGGCCACCAGATGGTGGTCGCAGCCGTGAGGAGCGTGGGTGAAGGCAATGATGTCCTGGGAATGGTCGGACAGGCGAAGCCCCAGCGCGCGACCATAAAAGTCGACAGCGCGGGCCACGTCGGGGCTGAAAAGCAGCACATGCGAAAGGCGCCGTGGGCGCACCTGCGCCACGGCGTCACGGGTGCCGGCGCCGCGCACGGCCGTTTGGCGCAGTGCGGCCGCATGTTTGCTGTCAGGCATATGCTTGGCGCCTGTTTTTACCTGCAGCAGGTTGCCATCCGGGTCACGGAACCAGAACCCTTCGCCATCCCCTTCCTCAAATCGGGCACCAGCAGCCTCAGCTTGCTCGCGTAAGGCAACATAGTCCTCGGCGAAGCAGTTGAAGGTCAGGTAAGCCAGGCACTTGTTCTGCCCTTGCAACACCCTTGCCCAGCGGTGACCATCGGCGGCGGTCAAATCCAGGCCGCCTTGGGTTTGGCCAACACCCAGGCCGAAGTTGGCGAAAAATGCCTGCGCGTCGGACAGTGAAGGCACGAACAGCGCGTAATGATCGATCGAATGCACACCACGGGTCGTGATAGTCATGATCGCCTCCAGTTTTTGTTCTTTTGTCGAAGCCTCGGAGCGAGAGGCTTCGATCTGGCCGGGAATGCCCGGAATCAATCAGGCTTCGTCGACGACTGGATTGACCAGGGTACCGATGCCTTCGATGGACACTTCAACCACGTCACCTGCTTTCAGGTAGACCTTTGGGTCCATCCCGAAACCAACGCCTGCCGGGGTGCCACTGACGATTACATCACCAGCCTCCAGTGTGACTGCCTCACTGAGCGTGGAGATGATGGTGGCCACGTCGAACAGCATGTCATCGGTGTTGGCCGACTGCACCACCTTGCCATTGACCCTGGTCTGCAGCAGCAGGCCCTTGCCTCCAGCCGGCAGCTCGTCCGCCGTCACCAGGTCCGGGCCGAACGCGCCGGTGTCGTCGAAGTTCTTGCCCACGGTCCATTGCGGCGACTTGAACTGGTACTCGCGCACCGAACCTTCGTTGAACAGCGCGTAACCGGCAACGTGCTGCAACGCCTGCTCCTTGCTGATGTGCCGCCCGCCGCTCTTGAGCACCACCGCCATTTCGCCCTCGTAGTCCAGGGTGTCGGAAATGCGCGGGCGGATCAGCGGTTTATTGTGGGCCGTGAGGCTGCTGTTGAAGCGCGGGAACAGCGTGGGGTAATCCGGCTGGGCGTAAGGCGATTCCTTGGTGTGGTCGGCGTAGTTCAAGCCCACGCAGATGATCTTGCTCGGCCGGCTCATCAGCGGCAGGTAATCCTGTTCGCCAATCTCGACCAGCGCACCCTGCGCCTGGGCACCGTATGCCGTGAGGTCGACACCGCGTGCCAGCAACGATTCCAGCGACTCCTCGCCAAGCACCCGGACACCTTCGGCAGTACGAACGCCCAACACAGGGCGGCCTTGATGGGAGAAACGAACATAACGCATGGAGCACACCTCTTGTTTTGATTCGTAGAAGCCGTCGGCAGAGCGGCATGTTTCAAAGCTAATCCCGATAAAATATGCAGTCAACTAAAAAATATATTTTCTATGAATTATCTATGAATACACCGTCTGTGTATGATCTGCTTCATCAGCCCTCATCCGTGGTACTGCCCCATGAATCAAGCCGAACGCTGGGCTACTCAGCCCGTAGCCTCGGAAAAACGCACCATGGCCTCGCAACTGGAGGCCCGCGTGCGTGAAGACATCATCAATGGCCGCCTGGCACCCGGCAGCCGCCTTCGCCTCAAGGAGCTGGCCGAGCATTACGATGCCGGGGTCATTCCGTTGCGCGAAGCGCTGTCACGGCTGGCCACCAGCGGCTTCGTCGCCTCTGAAGACCAGAAGGGTTTCAGTGTCGGCCGCATCTCGGCAGATGAGTTGCTGGACATCACCAGGACGCGACTGCTGATCGAATGCCAGGCCTTGGCCGAGTCCATTGGCCAGGGCGACCTGGAATGGGAGAGCCAGCTGATCGCCGCCCATCACCGCCTCGATCGCCTGCCTGTTACAGAAGGGCCCGAGCGCCTGATGAAGCCTGAGTGGGAAAACGCCCACGAAGCCTTTCACCAGGCCTTGATCGCCAACTGTCGCTCCCCCTGGCTGCTGCGTCTGTCGCACCTGCTACGCGACCAGACGGCGCGCTACCGCATGCTGTCTGTCCATTACCAGGGCGACACCGAACGTGATGTGCCCCATGAACATCGGGCATTGCTCGAAGCCGCACTGGCACGCGACGTCGACAAGGCATGCGCCTTGCTGGCCAGCCACTATGAGACCACCACGCGCAACGTGCTGGCTCATGAGGCTCTCAAGCGCTGAAACGCCTGCATGGCATTCAACAGGTCAATCGCCCCTCCTGTCCCGCCACCGGCAATGGGCTTAGCAAGGCCAGGACGAAACGCTCCACGTCCTGGCCAATCTGGTGCTGCTCGCCCGGCCCGCACAGCAGCAATGCCTGGCTGAGCGCCCCGAACAGATAGGTGCCGATCACCCTGGCCGTGGCATTGCCGTCGCAACGGGCAGGGTCGCCCGCCCATGCCTGTTCGAGGACCAGGGCAACGTAGCGCTCGATGCGCCGTTGCATACCCTTCAGACGCTGCAGTACACGCTCGCTCACACTTCGCAGCTCGCGCACCTGCAACAGGATGGCCGCGCTTCTTCTCAACTGCGGCTCAAGCAGGGTTCGCTGGATACCCTGGCCGAGCACCCCGGCCATTTCCTGAATGCTCGGCACTGGCTGCAAAAGCGCATTGTCGACAGGCAACTGGTCCCAGGGAAACCAGGTACGGTCTATCACGGCATCGAGCAAATCAGGCTTGCCTTGGAAATGCCAGTAGATCGAACCGCGGGTCAGGCCGGCGACACCGGCGATGTCCTCCAGCCTGGCCACGGCATAGCCGCGGTCGCTGAACACGCGCTCGGCGGCATCGAGCAGCCGCTGACGCGTGCGCTCGACCTCAGTCTTGCAGCGCCTCATCGCTTGACCCTCCGTATCCGTCCGCCGAGATCAGGGCGCATCACTCACGTCCTCCACCCAGCGCCTTGTACAGCGCGATCAGGTTCTGGCTACGCTCCAGGTGGGTGCTTACCAGCTCTTGCTGCGAAGCGAAGAGGTTGCGCTGGGCATCCAGGCTGTTGAGGTAGGTGTCCACGCCCGTCTGGAATCGCTGCTCGGCCAGTGCGTAGCTGCGGCTATTGGCCTTCACCAGCAGCTCCTGGGCCGTGGCCTGCTTGCCCAGTTCGTCGCGCGCGACCAGGCCGTCGGACACCTCCTGGAATGCCACCTGGATGGCCTTCTGGTAGTTGGCAACCTCGATCGAGGACTGCACCTTGGCTACGTCGAGATTGGCCTGGTTGCGGCCCCAGTTGAAAATCGGCACATTGATCGACGGCACGAAACTCCAAGCCCCCTGCCCGCCCGAAAACAGATCGCCCAGTTGCCTGCTGGCCGAGCCCGCCGAAGCGGTCAGGCTGATGCTCGGGAAGAATGCTGCACGGGCGGCGCCGATGTTTGCATTGGCGGCCTTGAGCGCGTGTTCGGCAGCGAGTATGTCCGGGCGCTGGGTCAGTATCTGCGATGGCAGCCCTGCAGGCAGGGCCTCGCCCAGCTCTAACGCCTCAGGCCCGACCGCGGCCATTCGCTCGGGGGCCAGCGGCTTGCCCACCAGCAGCACCAGCGCATTGCGGTCCTGCTCCATCAGCCGCTGGTACTTGGCCTGGCTGGCCTGGGCCAAGCGCACGGTGCTTTGCGCCTGGCTCAGGTCCAGCTCTGTGGCAACGTCCTCCTCGTAGCTGCTACGAGTGGTCAGGTAACTTTGCTGCTGGCTCTCCAGGGTCTGCTTGCTCAACGCCAGCAACTGCATGTCCGCCTGCAACTGGTAGTAGGCGTTTGCAACCTCCGCAACCAGTGCAATCTGGGCACTGCGCTGCGCCTCGACGGTCTGCAAGTAAAGCTCCAGCGCCTGCTCATCAAGGCTGCGCACACGGCCGAAGAAATCCAGCTCGTAGGAAGCGAAGCCAACACCTGCGTCATACCGGTGGCTGGTGCCCGTGCGTCCGTCGCTGGACACGTCCGCTGGCGTGCGCTGGCTGCTGCCGGACACCGTGGCATTGATCGACGGCAACAAGTCGGCACGCCGTATACGGTACTGCGCCTGGGCCTTCTCGATATTGAGCAGCGACACGCGCAGGTCGCGGTTGTGCGCCAGCGCGTCTGCGATCAGGGCCTTGAGCTGCGGGTCTTCGAAGAACGTCCTCCACGGCAGGAGCGGCTGCGTACTTGCCTGCGCGTCAACCCAGTCATTGGCCACTGGCGCTACTGGCCGGTGGTATTGCGGGATCAGCGAGCAACCGCTGACCAGGCTCACGGCCAGTGCCAGGGCGGTCTTCAGTTTGCCGTGTCTCATGCGCGCTCTCCTTGAGCCTCGGTATTGGCCTGCTGCGCCTTGCGGCTGAACAGGCGGGTGATGACCAGGAAGAACAACGGCACGAAGAACACCGCCAGGAAGGTCGCGGTGAGCATGCCACCGACCACGCCGGTACCGATGGAGTGCTGGCTGCCCGACCCAGGCCCGCTGGAGATTGCCAGCGGCAGCACGCCGAGGACAAAGGCCAAAGACGTCATGATGATCGGGCGCAGCCGCTGGCGCGCCGCCTCCGCTGCCGCCTGCATCAGGGGCATGCCCTGCTCGTGCAACGCCTTGGCGAACTCGACGATCAGGATGGCGTTCTTCGCCGACAAGCCCACGGTGGTCAGTAAGCCAACCTGGAAGAACACGTCGTTGGCCAGGCCACGCCCAAGGGTGGCCAGCACCGCACCGATCACCCCCAGCGGCACCACCAGGATGACGGCCAGCGGCACCGACCAGCTCTCGTAGAGTGCGGCCAGGCACAGGAACACGATCAGCACCGAGATCGCATAAAGCGCTGGCGCCTGCGAGCCGGACAGACGTTCTTCATAGGAAATACCGGTGTACTGCAGGCCAACTCCCTCGGGCAGCTTGGCGATGATGCGCGCAACGGCCTGCATGGCATCCCCCGAGCTGTAGCCCGGCGCAGGCTCACCCTGAATCTCCACCGCCGGCACACCATTGAAGCGCTCAAGCTTTGGCGAACCGTAGGTCCAGTAACCGTGGGCAAAGGAAGAGAACTTGACCATTTCTCCCTTCGCATTGCGCACGTACCACTTGCTGAAATCTTCAGGCGATATCCGCGAGCTGATTTCGCCCTGCACGTACACTTTCTTGACCCGCCCGCGATCGATGAAGTCGTTGATATACGATGCCCCCCATGCGCTGCTCATCGTGTTGTTGATGTCGCTGATGCTCACCTGCAGCGCACGGGCCTTTTCTTTATCGATGACAATCTGATACTGCGGCTCATCGTTCATGCCATTGGGGCGGACGTTGGCCAGCACCGGGTCGGCCGCAGCCAACTGCAGAAACTGGTCGCGGGCGGCAATCAACTTCTCATGCCCCAGGCCCACACGGTCCTGCAGATAGAAATCGAAGCCCATGGCATTGCCCAGTTCCAGGATCGCCGGCGGGACAATGGCGATCACGGTGCCATCCTTGATCTGCGAGGTTCGCGCCTGCAGGCGCTGGGCCAGTGCAAAAATGGTGGTGTCATCGGTGCCCACGCGTTCCTCCCACGGTTTGAGCCCGATGAACAGCATTCCCGAACTTTGGCCCCGGCCGGCGAAGTTGAAGCCGTTCACCGTGTACGCGGAGTCGATCAGCCCACCTTCTTCCTCAAGCAGGTAGTCACGGACCTCGTTGAGCACCACTTGCGTGCGTGCAGCACTGGTGTTGGTCGGCATCTGGACCTGAACGAACATCGTGCCCTGGTCCTCACCGGGCAAAAATGCCGTCGGGATCTTGGGGAACAACCAGCCGAGCGCCACCACGATCAGCGCGTAAACGCCCAGGAACAACGCCTTGCGCTTGGCAATGCCCACCACACCAGCCTTGTAGCGATCGGCGCTGCGGTCGAAGGTCCGGTTGAACCAGCCGAAGAACCCCTTCTTCTCATGATGATCATGGCCGATGGGCTTGAGCAATGTCGCGCACAGCGCCGGGGTGAAGATCATGGCCACCACCACCGACAACGCCATGGCCGAAACGATGGTGATGGAAAACTGGCGGTAGATGATGCCGGTGGCACCACCAAAGAACGCCATCGGGACGAACACCGCCGACAGCACCATGGCGATACCTACCAGCGCACCCTGGATCTGCCCCATCGATTTGCGGGTGGCCTCCTTGGGCGAAAGTCTGTCTTCCACCATCACCCGTTCGACGTTCTCCACCACCACGATGGCGTCATCCACCAACAGGCCGATAGCCAGCACCATGCCGAACATGGTGAGGATATTGATGGTGAAGCCGAACGCCGCCAGTACCCCGAAAGTGCCCAGCAGCACCACGGGTACGGCCAGCGTTGGGATCAGCGTCGCACGCAGGTTCTGCATGAACAGGTACATCACCAGGAACACCAGCACGATGCCTTCGAACAGGGTCTTCACCACTTCGTGTATGGAGGCACCGACCGCAGGCGAAGTGTCGTAGGGGTAGACCACCTTCAAGCCCGCAGGCAGGAAGGGCTCAAGCTCACCCACTGTGTCACGCACCCGCTGCACGGTATCCAGCAGGTTGGCACCGCTGGCCAGGCGCAGCGCGATGGCAGCAGCAGGCTTGCCGTTGTAGGTGCCGGAAATGGAAAAGTCTTCAGCCCCCAGTGCCACCGTAGCGACATCCTTGAGGCGTACTTGCGAGCCGTCCGGATTGACCTTGAGCAGGATGTCGAGAAACTGGTCGGCACTGGTCATGCGGGTCATGCCCAACACCGTGGCGTTGAGTTGCACACCTTTATGCGTCGGCAAGCCACCAAGGGCACCGGAGGAGACCTGGACGTTCTCCGACTTCACCGCCTCGATGACATCCTGAGGCGTCAGTTGGTAACCGAGCAGTTTCTGCGGGTCCATCCAGATACGCATCGCATACTGCGCCGCCAGCATCTGGAAGTCGCCCACGCCTTTCACGCGGGTAATCGGGTCCTTGAGGTTGGACGCGATGTAGTTGCCGATGTCGAAATCATCCATCTTGCCGTCTTCGGAATACAGCCCGACGATCAGCATGAAGTTGATCTGGTACTTGGCGACCCGCAGCCCTTGGCGCTGCACTTCTTCAGGCAGCAATGGGGTGGCCAGCTGCAGCTTGTTCTGCACCTGCACCTGGGCGATGTCCGGGTCGGTACCCTGGTCGAAGGTGACGATGATGGTCATGCTGCCATCGCTGTTGCTCTCCGACGAGATATAGCGAAGGCCGTCGAGGTTGTTCAGCTGTTGCTCGATCACTTGCACCACGGTGTCCTGCACGGTCTGTGCCGAAGCACCGGGGTAGGTGACGGTGATACTCACCGCCGGGGCGGCGATGTTGGGGTATTGGTTGACCGGCAGCTTGAGGATGCTGAAGCTGCCCGCGAGCATGATCACGATAGCGATCACCCAGGCGAAGATCGGCCGGTTGATGAAAAACGATGCCATTTGTATGTACCGGAAAGAGGCGGCTATGCCGGGGCAGTTCTATTGCTGCGAGCTTGCCAGGGATTGCAGAGGCGCGACGTTGCTGGCGGCCACAGGCTCGAGCACGATGCCTGGGCGAACACGCTGGACGCCTTCGGTGACGACCCGCTCGCCGGCACGCAGGCCAGACTCCACGAGCCATTGGTTGCCAACCGTGCGTGTGGTGCGAATGTGCCGAAGCTCGGCCTTGTCGCCCTCGCCCACGATCCACGCGGTAGCCTCGCCTTTAAGGTCACGTGTCACGCCTTGTTGCGGCACCAGGACCGCCTTGTGGCGTACCCCTTCGGCCAGCGCGCCATGGACGAACATCCCAGGCATCAGGATGCCGTCCGGATTGGGAAACTGCGCCCGTAGCGTCACCGCGCCCGTACTGGGGTCAACCGTCACCTCGGAGAACTTCAGCGCCCCGGGGTGGGCGTAGGGCGTACCGTCTTCCAACGTCAGGTCGACCTTCACCTCGCCTGGTCCCACCATGGCCAGGTGCCCGGCGTCCAGCTCGCGGCGCAGCCGCAACAGGTCGGTGGAGGCTTGGGTGACGTCCACGTAGATCGGGTCCAGCTGGTTGATGGTGGCCAGTTCCTGACTCTGCTGGGCACTGACCAGGGCACCTTCGGTGACGTTCGAGCGGCTGATGCGGCCGTTGATCGGCGACAGCACACGGGTGTACTCCAGGTTGATGTGCGCGGTCTTCAGTTCGGCTTCGGCCTGCTTCCAGTTGGCCTGGGCATCGTCGAGCTGCTGGCGGCTGATGGCCTTGGTCTCGAGCAGGCGCTGGTAGCGCTGGGCCAGGTTGCGGGCGGTATCGCGGCTGGCCTCGGCCTTGTCGAACGCGGCCTGATACAACGCCGGTTCGATCTGGTACAGCTGTTGCCCTTTTCGAACCACGGCGCCTTCGGTGAACAGGCGCTTCTGCACGATTCCGCTGACCTGCGGACGCACTTCAGCCACCCGGTAGGCCGAGGTTCGCCCAGGCAGGTCGCTGCTGAGCAACACATCCTGCTCCTTGAGCTCGACCACGCCCACTTCGGGGGCCGAGGTATCTATCGTCTGCTGCGGCTTTTCACAAGCGCACAGCACGAGTGTCATCGACAGCAACGCGCCGAAGTTCTGCATGATTCTGATATTCATCGTTTCTCCTTGGGCAAGGCACCGGGGCGGTCACTTGCCCGAGGACACCCTCGGGAAGCAATATTTAACCACCATGCAGTACCGTGTACCGCATTATGATACACACATGTTTTTGAAGAAAACCAGCTTCGAAATATCCAGCCGCTGTCGATGAGGCGATGAACCTGTACACTCGGGCCGGCCGCCAAGGTGCAGCCGGCCCGTCGGTTTTCGAGGAATGAAATGAGCGTTGAGAAAGAAAAGGCAGCAGAAGAGCTGCGCAGTGGTGGCATTCAGGTCATTGCCCGGGCCAGCGCCATCATGCGTGCCCTGGGCGCGCAACCGCAGGGCTTGAGCCTGGCGGCCATCGCCCAGGCCGTCGGCCTGCCACGCTCTACCGTGCAACGCATCATTGCTGCGCTGGAGGTGGAGAAGCTGGTGGAGGCCCTGCCCGGCAGCGGCTATCGCCTGGGGCCGGCCTTGGGCGAGCTGATTCATCAGGCCCATGGCGACATCATTTCCATCGCCAGGCAGTCACTGGAAGAACTTGGCGAAGCGCTTGGCGAGACCGTGGTGCTGTCGTGCATCCGTGGCCAGCAGACCCACGCGATCTTCCGGGTGATTGGTGAAAACGAGCTGCGGGTGGTGATTCCGCTGGGCCGCTCGATGCCCATGCACGCCACGGCGGATGGCAAGGTGTTGCTGTCGACCTTGACGGACGACAGCATCGTGCAGTGGCTGACACCCGCGCCACAAAAACTTACCGCCAATACCCTGGAGCTGCCTGCGTTGCTTGAACAGATCACGAAGATCCGCGGCACAGGCATCGCCCTGGACAACGAGGAGCATACCCCTGGCGTCAGCGCCATCAGCGTTCTGCTTCCGACACTGATGGGGCCTCATGCGGTGTCGGTGGTCGCGCCTACCGCACGCTTCGTCACCCGCAAGGACGAATTCCGCCAGGCCCTTGAAGCCGTGCGCGACGCCATTGGCCAGTCGCGCGCCTAAGCCTGCGCTTGGCGTGCCACCTGCAAAAATGCTCGCACGGCACCGTTCACCTCGTCATTGCGACTGACCAGCAGCAGGTCTGCTTGCTGCTCGATGCCGTCGAGCTGGCGATAAGCGACGCCCGGTATGTTCACCTGCAGCAGCGGTTCCGGCACCAGCGCCACACCCAGGCCGGCGGCCACCAGCGCCAGCAGGCTGAGGGTGCTGCCGGTGCGGTGCACCTTGGGCTCGCGCCCAAGTGCCTGGCGCAAGCCACGCAGCATGTTCTCGTCGGCGCCATGGGCGGCATACACGATCAGTGACGCTTCACCCAGCATGGAAACCTGCAGAGGGTTGGCGTCGACCAGAGGATGGCTGTCGGGCATCGCCACCAGCAACGGCCAGGTCCCGATTCGCTCGAAGCACAGCAAAGCGTCAACGATCTGGCCGCCATGGCTGGGGGCGTAACCGACATCCAGCTCCCCGGCCTGAATCGCTTCAACCTGCTGCTGCGGCGCCAGTTCACGCAGCACCAGTTCGGCCTGCGGATAGGCCGCATGAAACGCTCGCACGGCGACCATCAGCCGCCCGCTGAAAACCGCATTACCGGCAAAGCCGATGCGCACCGTACCCATCTCGCCGCGCATGGCCCGCTGTACCGTCTGCTGGGCATGCGCAGCCTGCGCCAGGGTGCGCTGCGCTTCTGCGCAAAACAGCGTGCCGGCCTCCGTCAACTCGACCCGGCGGCTGGTGCGCACGAACAGCGGGCCACCGAGTTCCTCCTCCAGTGCCCGTATCTGCATGCTCAACGCCGACTGCACGATATGCAGGCGCTTGGCCGCACGGCCAAAATGCGCCTCTTCAGCCACGGCCAAGAAATAACGCAGGTGACGCAGCTCCATCTTCAACTCCGTTCATTTTTTATGATCAATCGTTCAGATCAATCTATTTGAGTTTACTTCAGAACGGGAAGAAGCTTGGGCTGATTGTCTATCCCCATGAGTACTGCACCATGAACAGCTACCTGCACGACCGCCTACAGATTACCGACCTCATCACCGGCTGGATCCACCGGGACCTCGGCCAATGGGAGCAACTGGCCACGCTGTTCCACCCCGACGGCGTGATCGAAATCACCTGGTACGAAGGCCCGTTCACAGGGTTCATCGAGGGCTCCCGGCGCATGGGCGCCTCCGACCTGCGCACCAAGCACCTGATCGGTACGCCCGTGGTACAGATCAACGGCGACCGTGCCATCGTCGAGACCAATGCGGTGATCGTCGCCGAAAATGTGCGCCTGGACCTGGGCTGCAGCGTACACAACCGCTTTTATGACCTCGCCGAAAAGCGCGATGGCCAGTGGAAACTGCTCAAACGCCAGAGCATCTATGACATGGGCGGATTCACCTTCCCCTGCGGGCCGGTGGCCATCGATGCGCAGGTGCTGGCGCGCTACCCGCGCGAGTATGCGCCCTTGGCCTACCTGCTGGAGAAAAGCGGTTTCCCGCTGAACCGCACATTCGCCACCCGCGGTAGCAAGCTGGAAAGCGCCATTCGCGAGAACGCACAGGCCTGGCTCGCCGACTGACACCCGATTACAGCGCCACACACAAGAACAACAAGAGGAGCAAAACCGATGTGCAAACAGGAATACGTTTTCCGCGGCCTGGGCGTCTCGCTGTCGGGGCGCGGCCGCGTGCCCGAAATCGAGAGCGTGGAGCCGCTGCCACTGATTGTGGCCATCCATGGCGGCACCTACAGCTCCCGTTACTTCGACGTGCCGGGCCATTCGTTGCTGGACCGGGCACAGGCACAAGGGCTACCCATCTTTGCCATCGACCGCCCGGGTTACGGCATCAGCGCAGCCTACGCCGAGAACGCACCAAGCATCCTCGACAACGCAGAGATCCTCGACTCCGCCATCCAGGACCTTTGGCACAACTACCCACACAACGCCAGCGGTATCGTCCTGATCGGCCATTCCATCGGCGCGGCCATCAGCATCGCCATTGCTGCGCGCCAGCCTTCCTGGCCGCTGCTGGGCATCGCGCTTTCTGGCGTCGGGCTCGACCCGGTACCCGCCTCCAAAGACAAGTGGAACAGTGTGCCTGCGCAACAAGCTCTGGTCAGTGTGCCGCCCCAGGCAATGGATGGCTTTTTCTTCGGGCCGCAGGCCACCTACGACCATACCATCATGCCCCAGGCCAGCCATGCCGCGTGCGCCCCTGCCCCGCGCAGTGAGCTTGTGGACATCGGCATGCAGTGGCCCAGGCAGGTCGGGCGCCTCGCAGCGCAGGTGAAGGTGCCCGTGCATTATCGGCAACCGGAGTTCGAGCAGTTGTGGCCCGTCGATGAAGCTACTGTGCAGCGTTTTGCCCAAGCCTTTGTCAATTGCCCGGCCATGGACGCCGCCCTGTTCCGGGACGCCGGCCATTGCATCGACTTTCACCGCATGGGCGAAGCGTTCCAGTTCCAGCAACTGGCTTTTGCCAGGCGCTGCGCCGCCAGCGCCTGAACTGCGCGAGCAACCTGGCCCTGGCAGTGCGCACTGCCAGGGCTTTTTTCATTGGGTTCAGAAATACAGCAACGCTTCCACCATCGCAGTCAGCTGCGTGCGGTCTCGTCCATTGCCGAATGGGCGGTCATGTTCGCGGGCATCGAACCAGTCATAGCGCAATTCTGGGCGTAGCGAGAGGTGCGTGCTGACGTCGTAGCGAAAACCCGTGGTGATTGCATTGAAGTCCCCGCGCGCAGTGGTTGTGGGGAACAGCGTGAAGCCGTCCGGGTCGCTGAAGTGCTCGCCGCGCACCGAGAAGGACAAGTCCGGCCGCACCTGATAGGTAAGCACCGCATTGGCGCCCCACCAATGCGCACCGTCGAAGCCTGGCCCGGTGACGATGTCGACGGTGCTCGGTTTGCCATCGCCATCCTGGCGGCCGTAAACCAGTTCCGCGCCCATCGACCAGCGCTCGTCAAAGCGGTGCCAGCCGTTCAGCGAATGCTGTTGCCTGAGCTGGCCGTCCGGGGAGATCAGCCGTGATGTCGGCGCTTGCACGTCCTTGACGCTGTGGTTCTCCTGGTTGCCGACCATGAACTCATAGTCGACCCAGGTCTGCATGTCCGCCGTGCGCCAGCGCAGTGCGCCGAACAGCGCTTTGTCGTCATTGTTGTCACGCAGGTTGCTCCAGCCTTGGGCCACGCCCAGTTCCACCCCCAACAGCCCATGCGGGCTGTCAACCAGCCGGCTGCTGATCATGACGCCGCTGACAGTCACCAGGTTGCTGACGAAGGCGTAGGTACGGCTGGCGAAGGGGTTGCGGGCCAGGCGAATATTTGGCGGGATCTCGTAGCCGAAAGCCGGGCCGAAGATACCCGCCATCAGCGTGAACCCGGGTCCGTACGGCAGATAGGCGGTGGCGGCAAGGTTGGGCGTGGAAACGAAGTTCTGCCTGTCCCGCCGGGCTTTTTCAGTGTCATCGTCACCTGGCGAATTGACACCCCAATGCATGTCCCAGCCAAAGGCCCTGGAAAACTGCGCGTTGCGCCCGTACAAGGTCTCGAAAGTGAAACCGAAATCCGCCGTGTCCGGTGCGGGGCCGGGCAAGGGGGTGATGCGCGGAATGAGGTTGGCCTTGAGCGGCTTGTCGACGAACAGATGCAGGCTGCCCAACTCGAAGCCCTCATCAGAGAAACCACTAATGGGCAGGTTGCTCAGCCCGTCGCGGCGCTCATCCTGGGTTGAGCGGTTGTTTCGCGAATAGCCGATGTCGAGCAGGAAAGAGGTGCTGATACCGTAGTCGCGTTGCAGGCTGTCGCCAAACAGGCTGCGGAACATGGTGCCCTCGGCGGGCTCGTCGACCGGCTCGGCATGGCAATCGATAATCGCAAAGGCGGCCAGCACCGCACCCAGCGCTTTCACCCGGATGTTATTCATGGATAGGGACTCTTGTTGTTGTTTTGTGTCGTTATCGTGGGGGCCGGCGTCCCTGCCGACGCAGGCCGGGACCGGCCTGCGTACTTGCATGGATCAGGTGTTGGTGGCGTGGAAAGCACACTGGCGCCAAGCGCCCTCGCTGCGAATCCATACCTGGGTGGCGTAGGCTCTCATCAGCCGCTGCTCGCCGCTCTCGCGCAAGACGATGGCCTGCTCCAGGCGGCCACTGGCGATGGCCGTGTCGCCGTGCACACGCACACGCATGTCCGCGCGCTCGACGCTGAGAAAGTCGATGTGCCCGGAGACCATTGCCAGGTACTGTGCCTTGTCGTCGACCTTGCCGGTGGCATGGACGTGCACCAGGCGATCGTCCATCAACGCCGCCAGGGCTTGTACATCACGCTGCACCAGCGCGCGGCAGCGCTCACTCTCCAGGTGCAGGATGTGCTGCGCGATCGTTTCAGGCTGCATGGCCATCGCCCCCCGGTTGCTCTGCTCGGACGACGTTTTCGATGCTCCCCAGACCGTCGATCTCCACCCTTACCCGATCACCCTCGCGCAACCAGCGCGGTGGCTTGAAACCAATGCCAACCCCACCCGGCGTGCCGGTGTAGATCACGTCGCCCGGCTCGAGGGTCATCACTTTTGAAAGGTGTTCGACTTGCTGGTAACAATCGAAGATCAGTTCACGGGTATTGGAGCCCTGGCGCTGCTCACCGTTGACGAAGCAGCGGATGCCAAGCTCATGGGGGTTGCCCACTTCGTCCGGGGTGACCAGCCACGGCCCAAAAGGCGCGTGCCCGTCAAAGGCTTTGCCCAGCACGAATTGCGAAGTGCGCAATTGCCAGTCGCGCACGCTCACGTCGTTACCCACGCAATAACCGAAGATCACTTCTGGGGCCTGTTCGCGGCTGACGTGACGGCAGCGTTTGCCGATCACGAATACCATTTCCGCCTCGTAGTCCAACTGCGCCGACACCAGCGGCAGGTCGATGGCGGCATAGGGCCCGTTGGCTGACGTGTTCATCTTGGCGAACCACAGTTGGTCAGCCGGTGTGGCCATGCCGGACTCGGCGACATGGTCGGCATAGTTCAAGCCGATACCGAGGATTTTCCCCGGCTGCGGCACTGGCGCCATGAGCGTCACTTCGTCCAGCGCAAAGTCCGCAGGCTGGAGCTGCGCCAGGCGCCGCAGCGGCTCTTGCCAGAGCTGCCACTCGGCGATCAACCCGACCATTTCACGCGGTGCGGCGGACAGGTGATCGGCGATGCGGACCACGCCCCCCTCCACGACGATACCGACACCCTGCAGGCCGCCAGGCGTCTTGAACGTGCACAGTTTCATAGGTCTCTCCTCATCCAAGCAGGGTACGGGTACCGGTACCGGCGGTACCCAGGCGGCACAATTCGGTTTCGCTGGCACCGCCAAGCCATAGCTCGACCATGGCATCGGGGTCGAACTCCAGGCCAATGGGGTCATTGGCGAAGGTGTCGCTATGGAAGAACGCTGCGGCGTCGGCGGCCTCGCTGAAGTTGTCCACTTGCAGCTCGATGTCATTGCCTTCCGGGTCGCGGAAGTACAGCGAGGTAGTGGGGCCGTGATTGATGCACCAGTAGGGTCTGATACCCTCCTCCTTCAGGCGCAGGTACGTGCGTAACAAGTCGTCGATATGCGCGTAGCTGTAGGCGATGTGGTGCACCCCGGTCACCTCGTCGCACTTGGGTGGCAAGTGCGGCATGTTGAAGAAGGCCAGGCGATGGTGTTCGTCGTCGTAGGTAATGAAGGTGAGGATCTCGTCCTCGAACACCAGTTCGGCCTGAAACAGCTTGCGGTACCAGTCGACCATTGCCTTGCGGTCGGCACAGCGGAACACCAGGTGCGCCATTTTCATCGGCACCACGCGCTCGCCTTCGGCGATCACCGCGCTGCGGGTTGGGGAAACGCTCATTTCGATTCTCCTGATTGTTGTTGTCAGACCAGCACCCGGCGGAAGTCGCCGAGCAGCGTCGCCAGGTAGGCAAGGAAGCGTCCAGCCTCGGCACCGTCCACTGCGCGGTGATCCCAGGACAGCGACAGCGGCAGTTGCAGGCGCGGCTGGAAGGCATTGCCGTCCCAGCGCGGTTGCAACTCGGCGCGACCGACGCCGAGGATCGCCACCTCGGGTGCATTGATGATCGGGGTGAAATGGCCCCCGCCAATGCCGCCCAGGGACGAGATGGAGAAGCAACCGCCCTGCATCTGTGCCGGAGAAAGCTTGCCGGCCCGCGCCAGCTGCGAAAGCTCAGCCATTTCCGCAGCCAGCGCTGCGATGCCCTTGCGGTCGGCATCGCGGATCACCGGCACCACCAGACCATTGGGCGTGTCGGCGGCGAAGCCGATGTTGAAGTAGTGCTTCTGCACCACCTCGTCGCCCTCAAGGCTCACGTTGAACTGCGGGAAGCGCTGCAGTGCCGCCACGCAGGCCTTGATCAGGAACGCCAGCAAGGTGACCTTGGCTTGCCCGTCTCGCACTTCCTGGTTGAGCTGCACGCGCAACGCTTCGAGCTCGCTGACATCGGCCTGGCTGTGGTTGGTGACGTGGGGAATACGCACCCAGTTGCGGTGCAAGTTGGCCGCCGAGAGGCGCTTGATACGCGACAACGAACGGCGCTCGACCGGGCCGAACTGGCTGAAGTCCACTTCCGGCCAGGGCAGCAGGCCCAGCCCGTCGCCAACGCTGGCAGTTGGCCGTTCGCGCTGTGCCTTGACGAAGGCCAGCACGTCCTCGCGCAGCAGCCGGCCGTTGGGGCCGGTGGCCGATACCTGTTCGAGTTCGACGGCCAGTTCACGTGCCAGCTTGCGCACAGCCGGACCGGCCAGCGCCAGTTGTGGCTTCCTTGCGCTTTCAGCGGCAGGTGCCGGTAAGGCAGCAGGCGTAGCGGCCACCGGCTCAAGGCTCACCAGCGGCGCGGCCTCGTCGGGCGCAGCATGCACTCCAGCCGGCTCGATATCGGCGATTACACTGCCGCGCGAGACCTTGTCACCTGGCTTTATCAGCACCTGGCGAATGATGCACTGCAAGGTGCTGGGCACATCCATCACCGCCTTGTCGGACTCGAGCACGATCAGCGGCTGCTCCACGGCGACCACGTCTCCGGCCTTGATCAAAACCTCCACCACGGGCAGGTCCTTGAAGTCGCCGATATCCGGAACCATCAGTTGTTGCATGGCATTCACTCCTCAACGGTTCCACGGGGCGGCGCTGCTGCCATCGATGGCATAACGCGCGCGGGCCTGGGCATGCTTGTCACGGTCAACGCCGGCCAGCGCCGCCAGCGCGATGTGCTGGCGGTCCATTTCGAAGAAGCGGCGTAATGCCGGGCGGGTGTCGCTGCGGCCGAAACCGTCGGTGCCCAGCGCGGTATAGGGCGCCTGCAGGTAGGGGGCGATCAGTTGCGCATAACCGCGCACATAGTCGCTGGCCGCGACCACCGGGGTGCTGCCGGGCAGGCAGGCCTGCAGGTGGCTGACACCCATGACTTCAGCGCCGAACAATTGCTGGCGCTCGACCTCGCGGGCCTCGCGGGCCAGTTCCGAGAAGCTGGTGACGCTCCAGATCTCGCTGGTCACGCCCCAGTCCTCGGCCAGCAACTCGGCGGCTGCGATCACTTCGCGCAAGATGGCCCCCGAGCCAAGCAGGCGCACGGCGGGCGTGCCCTCACCGCGCGTGCCGAACAAACGCATGCCCTTGATCACGTCGTCGTACTGGGCAGCGTCCAGTGGCGCCTGTGGGTAGTTCTCGTTGGTCACGGTCAGGTAGTAGAACTCGTCATGCTGTGCTTCGAGCATGCGCCGGCTGCCGTGGTCGATGATCACCGCCACTTCGGCGGCGAAGGCCGGGTCGTAGGCGCGGCAGTTCGGCACGGTGGCGGCGACCAGCTGGCTGCTACCGTCCTGATGCTGCAAACCTTCGCCAGCCAAGGTGGTACGCCCTGCCGTAGCACCGATCAGGAAGCCACGGGCACGCTGGTCGGCGGCGGCCCAGATCAGGTCACCGATACGCTGGAAGCCGAACATCGAGTAATAGATGTAGAACGGCAGCATGGGCACACCGTTGACGCTGTAGGAGGTCGCCGCCGCCACCCAGGACGAGATCGCACCGGCTTCGGTGATACCCTCCTCCAGCAACTGCCCATCCTGGGACTCCTTGTAGTAGAGCATCGCCCCGGCGTCCTCCGGCTCGTACAGCTGCCCGACCGGCGAGTAGATGCCGACCTGGCGGAACAGGTTGGCCATGCCGAAGGTGCGCGCTTCATCGGCGACGATAGGCACGATGCGCGGGCCCAGTTGTTTGTCCTTCAGCAGGTTGGTGAACAGCCTTACGACGGCCGTGGTCGTCGATGCTTCACGGTCATCAGGGGCAAGCGCGAACTGCGCGTAACTGGCCAGCACCGGCACCTGCAGAACTTCGGCCGTGCTGCTGCGGCGCGGCATATAGCCACCCAGTTCGGCGCGTCGAGCGTGCAGGTAGCGCATTTCGGCACTGTCTTCAACGGGTTTGTAGAAGCGCATTTCCTCCAGCGCCTGGTCATCCATCGGCAGTGCGAAGCGGTCGCGAAATGCTCTGAGTGCCTCGACGTCGAGCTTTTTCTGCATGTGCGACGTGTTACGTGATTCGCCGGCCTGGCCCATGCCATAGCCTTTCTTGGTCTTGGCCAGGATCACCGTTGGCCTGCCCTTGTGGGCCTTGGCAGCAGCGAAGGCGGCATGCAACTTTTTGAAGTCATGGCCACCGCGGCGCAGGCCGTCGATTTCGGCCGGGCTCATGTGCGCCACCAGTGCCTGCAGTTCCGGGTCAAGGTCGAAGAAATGCGCGCGGTTGTAAGCGCCGTCGTTGGCACCCAGAGTCTGGTACTGGCCGTCGACGGTGTGGGCGAAACGGCGCAGCAACACATGGTTGCGATCACGGGCGAACAGCGCGTCCCAGTCCGAGCCCCAGACCACCTTGATCACGTTCCAGCCGGCGCCGCTGAACAGCGACTCCAGTTCCTGGATGATCTGCCCGTTGCCACGCACCGGGCCGTCCAGGCGCTGCAGGTTGCAGTTGATAACGAACGTCAGGTTGTCGAGTTTTTCGCGGGCAGCCAGGGACAATGCCGCGATCGACTCCGGCTCGTCCATCTCGCCGTCGCCGAATACGCCCCAGACGTGGCGCTGCGCGGTATCGGCCAGGTTGCGGTGCTGCAGGTAGCGCAGGAAGCGCGCCTGGTAGATCGAGCTGATCGGGCCGATGCCCATGGAGCCGGTCGGGAACTGCCAGAAGTCCGGCATCAACCAGGGGTGCGGGTAAGAGCACAAACCGCCGCCATCGACTTCCTGGCGGTAGCGTTGCAGTTGTTCTTCGCTCATGCGCCCTTCAAGAAAGGCCCGGGCATATACGCCAGGTGCCGAATGGGGCTGGAAATACACCAGGTCGCCTTTGCCCTGCTCACTGTCGGCGCGGAAGAAATGGTTGAAGCCGACTTCGAAGATCTCCGCTGCCGAGGCATAACTGGCGATATGCCCGCCCAGTTCGCCGTAGGCCTTGTTCGCGCGCGCCACCATGGCCAGGGCATTCCAACGGATGATTGAAGTGATGCGCTCCTCCATGGCCAGGTCGCCGGGAAATACCGGCTGGTCATCCAGGGCGATGCTGTTCTGGTACAGCGAGTAAGGGTGGGCGCACGGGTGTACGCCAAGGTGGCTGGCGTGCTCTGCCAGGCGCTGCAGAAGGAAGTCCACGCGCTCGCCGCCAGCGCTGCGCGCTACGGCTTCCAGGGCGTCGAGCCATTCATGGGTTTCCTGGCGGTCGCTGTCGTGCTCGGTGCGATCGCGCGGTATATCGGTGATCTTGGCGGTCATGGCATAAGGCTCAATCAGGTTTTTCAGGCGCAAGCCGCCCATGGCTGCCCGGTAAGGGGCAGTCCCCGGGGGCGCTTGCGCACGATCAGGTTCTTGGCTGGCTTACCAACCGTCGCGGCAACCGCTCCACTCCACGCCCGGCGCGCGGGCGTGCACTTGGTGATAACGGCCGCTGTAGAACAGCAGCGGCTTGCGTTGCTCACCGATGCGCAGGTGCTCGACTTCGCCGATGTACAACAGGTGGTCGCCGGCCGGGTGCACGTCCACCGTGCGTGCCACCAGTTGCACCAGGCTGCCGTCGAGCAAGGGCGTCTGCTCGTGGAAGCAGTACGGCAGCGCCAGGCCTTCCTCTGGCCGCCCACCGAAGTGGGCGCTCAGCGGGCGCTGGGTTTCGGCCAGGAAGTTGACGCCGTAGCACACCCCTTCCTTCACCCACTGGTTGAAGCGCGAGGCATTGCGCACCGAGATGAGGATCAGCGGTGGCTCCAGCGATACCGACATGAAGGCATTGGCGGTCATGCCTGCAGGCTCGCCGTCGGCCACGAAGGTGACCACGGTGACGCCGGTGGCGAACTGGCCCATTACCGTGCGCAGAAGTTTGGGGTCCATGGGGTTGCCCTCTGTCAGATCAGTGCGGTGACCGTGTTTTCGACGCCCAGCAGAGCCTTGCCGTAGAGCTCCAGGCCTATCGCTGGCAACGCCACGGCATGCCGCGCGGCCGTGTTGGAATCGCGCCACCAGCGCTGCATCGGGCTGCTCTCGGCGAAGCTGCCGGCGCCGTGGGCGGACAACAGAATGTTGATGGCATCGGTAATGTGCGTATTGACCAGGCCGACATCGGCACGGATACGCGCACGGGTCACGTTGTCTAGCTTGATGCCTTGGCGGGCCGCCTCGTCCAGCTCGTCGGCAGCACGCATGGCGCGCAACTGGGCGCTGTCGATCTTCAGCGCCGCTTCGGCGACCTGGGTCTGGAACACCACCGAGTCGGTCTGCTTTTCGAACGAGGTATAGGCCACTGCGCGGCGCGGGGCATTGGCGATCACGTACTTCAGCGCGGCGCGTCCCAGGCCAAGCTGCGGGCCATTGAGAATCAGCGCGGCAAACGGCACGAATAGCGGCCGATAGCTGGCTTCGTCCTTGAACGGGGTGGCGTATTCACCCTCGATGGCTGCGCCCATGTTCAGCAGGCGGTGGTCGGGGACGAATACTTCCTCGGCGACGATGCAGTTGCTGCCGGACGCGCGCATGCCGGCGGTGAACCAGGTGTCTTCGATGCGGTACTGCGCCTTGGGGATCAGCGCCAGATACTGGGCCACCAGGGCGCCGTTGGCGTCGCGTTCCTCGGCGCCGATCGCGGCCCAGTCAGCATGCAGGCTGCCGGATGAGGAATACCACTTGCCGGAAATCACCAGGCCGCCCTCCACCCTTCGCGTGGTCGGCGAGGTGTTGAACACACCGGCCACACGGGCCTCGGGGTTGTTGCCAAAGACCTCTTGCTGCGCACGCTCATCGAATAGGCCGGTGAACCAGGCGCAGACATTGCTGAGCGCCACCACCCACGCCGTGCCACCGCATGCCTCTGCCAGCGCGGCCGACACCTCCAGATGCGAACGCAATGTGCCTTCATGGCCACCGAACCGCTTGGGCACCATTAACCGGAACAAGCCGGCATCACGGATGGCCTGGATGTTTTCCTCGGCAGCGCGGCGGTTCGTCTCGGATTCGGCGGCGTTTTTACTTAGCAGGGGTTGCAGCGCGGTGGCGCGCTCGACCAGCTCCTGCAAAGAAGGCCCCTTGTCGGCCAGCGGCAACACGTCTGCGTCAAACGTTTTAATCGCTTCTTTCATGGCTTCTACCTTTAACAATGACTAAAATGTCATTTATTTATTCTGGGCGAACGTATCCACACACCTGCATCGGCGGAGCGTGCGGACTAATACTCGGGAGTACCTGCGAATGCGCTTATTTCAGACGGGCAGAAGCTTGCGGCGCGGCGGCGGTGGCAGCGGGCGGGATACGCGGGGGGTCAGGGATTGAACGAGCATTTTTCGTCTCCTGTTGTTTTTATGACGAAACTGCCAGCGTGACTCAGCATTAGATAGAACATACCTGTCATTCCGACATTGGTTAGAATGTAGGACAAGGCAGTGGCTTGTTCAATAGCTTTTATCAAATAAATTTATCCATGCGATGAGATGCATAGTTTTTAACAATGACAATTTGTCACTCTACGAGATCACCCATGCCCAGCCATGACTCGATCGCCCCTGCCGGGCGAACCAGCAGCGACCACCGCCCACGCATGGCGGAAAAGAAGCGTCTGATGATGCGCACACGCTTGCTCGACTCGGCCATGCGCGTATTTGCCGAAGCCGCCGGTGCCACGCCAGTGATCGACGATGTGATCCGCGAGGCCAAGGTGTCCCGTGGCACGTTCTACCGTTACTTCGACTCGCTGGACCAAGTGCTGATCGCGCTTGGCCAGGAGCTGAGCAACCAGATGACCACCGACATCCTGCCGCTCTACGACATTCTCGAAGATCCATGGAAGCGCGTTTCGGTGGGTTTTCGGGTGTTCCTGGTGCGTGCCCTGCTGGACCGCAAGTGGGCTGGTTTCGTGACCCGTGTGGATGTCTGGCCGCACCATGCGCTGGTGGCCGAGTACATGGGCCGTGACCTGGAAAGTGGCCGCGCCACCGGGCAACTGGCCTTCGCACGCCTGGACGCCGCCACCGACTTTTTGATGGGCGCATCCGCGCATGCAATCCAGGCCATTTTGCAAGGCGTGGACAACGTCAATGACTACATGGACGCCTGTGTGCACATGGCGTTGATCAGCCTGGGCGTCGACCCTGCGACCTGCCAGCGCGGCGTGGACTTTTCGCTGAACTACCTGCAGGACTGGGGCTCCGGCGCGCTGGAGTTGCCGCGACCGGTGTGGGCGTTGAACCTCAACTCCCGTGAGGGCCGGGAGTTTCTCGCCTACCGTCGCCCAGCTGGCTGACACGCCGCTGGGCAGGCACGATCAGGCCGGCTGATTACCGTACGTATCCAGGTCGATGCTGATGATCCGCTCGGCCTCCTGGTGGTCCACACCCAGGCCGCTGAGCACGAAATGCACCATGCTTTCCACCGCCGAGGACGGGCGGGCGCCTTCCAGTACCTTGCGCAACAGGTAGAGCATGCCGCCGATGATGCAATCGACCGTGGAGACGATGTCGACCACCTGAAAAACGCCTTCGTCATTACCGACCTGGATATCCCGGGCCAACGGATTGCCCATGGTTTCGATCATGTCATTGATGCTGTACACCGAATGCACCAGGAACCAGCCCCAGACCGGGTCGGTCAAGCCGCGGTAAACGGTGCGACGGATATTGATCCCTACCCGCTCGGCGATGCCCGCAGTCGGGCTGGCAGCGGCATCCAGCGCTTCGATCATCTGCAAGGCATCGTCGATGAACACCGCGCGCGCCACTTCTTCCTTGCTCGAGAAGTAGTTGTAGAACGAGCCGAACGACAGCTCGGCCTCTTCGGTAATGTCGTTGATGGCAGTGGCTTCGATGCCCTTGCGCCCCATCACTGAACGCGCAGCACGCAACAGCTTGCTGCGGGTACGCTGGCGCGCTTTTTCATTGACCCTTGGCTTGCGTGGCTCGGCGGCCTTGGGGCTGTTGTCTTCATTCATGGTGACGATCGG
Organism: Pseudomonas putida; assembly: GCF_002025705.1. NCBI lineage: Bacteria > Pseudomonadati > Pseudomonadota > Gammaproteobacteria > Pseudomonadales > Pseudomonadaceae > Pseudomonas > Pseudomonas putida. Next base: position 3,190,172 of record NZ_CP018846.1, read on the forward strand.
CTGGCACTGATGAGGGTGCGGACCATGATACCCGACTCGCCCCGCAGCGCCAGCCAACCGCACCCGCTCAATAGCGCATGCCGAGCCCCAGCAGCACCGAGGAATAATGCGCGCCGATGTTGGTACCGGTACTTGGGCCTTTGCCGCGCAGCGTCTCGGGGAACTCGAACTCGTAGCCCAGCGACAGGTCGGTAGTCGGCGACAGGTGATAGGTAAAGCCGGCCGACACCGAATTGTTCAGAATGCCCGGTGAGAAGTAGTTGGCATTGGTGTGTTGCGCATCCACTGCCGCCGTGGCGTGCTTGTAACCGGCACGCAACGTCCACGCCTTGCTCGCATTCCACGACGTCCCGACCCGCCAGACGTCCTGGCTGTTCATGCCCGCGCCATCGGGGTTGTTGAAGAAGCCAACCTCGGCCCATTCGATGCGCAGGTAGTCCGCCGCGACGGTCAGCGCCGGCGTCAGGCGCACGGCAATACCGACCCCGTACTGCTCCGGCAAATCCAGATGGCCGCCGGAGATCGCCAGCAGGTCATCCTTGTAGCCATCGGCTTCACTGAAACGCATCTTCGGTGAGTACGCCGCACCCAGGCTGAACCGCGAATCGATTTTCCACAACGCCCCTGCCCGCCAGCCCAGGCCGGTACTGGTGGCTATGCCATGGGTCGGCGAAACGCCAAGGCTGCCGTCCGCCTGCGGCACCACCAGGCCACGGGCCTGCACCTGCTGCACACCGAGCAGTGCCGACAGCCCCAGCGACAAGTCCGGGGTGACCTTGTAGGCCAGCGTGGGGGCGAAATTCACGTAGGCGATCTTGGTCTTCACCGCTGGGAAACCCATGCCAGGCACAGCCGCATGACTGTAGTCGGAACCTGAGCCAATCGAGTACACCGACAGACCCAGCGCGGTTCGTTCATCGAGCTGATAACTGATACCGCCACTTGGAATCGGCGCCCGCACCTTGAAGTCATCGCGGTTGTTTTCGTTACCGAAACTTGAGCGGAAACTGCCGAAGAACAGCTGCAGGCCACCGTCGATGCGGTTGCCCAGTTCGCTCATGCCGGCGGGGTTGTCACTGGCAATGGCCGCAGACTGTGGGAAGGCCAGCGAGGCGCCGCCCATCTGCGCCGACTCGATGCTGCTGGAGGTGGGAATATTGAAGTTCATGGCCTTGGCCAACGGGCACGCGAAGAGAAACAGCACGCCACAGGCCTGCATCGCTTTAATGTTCATGTTTACGCCTGCACAGTTTATTTATTGTTTTTGGAACTGATGACTCGAAGCGTTTGCAGCAAATCGCGGCCAGCCGCACCCGCCGCCACAACAGCGGGCGCTGCCGGATTACAAACTTGTGAAGGTGAAGTGATGATCAGAAGGCGACGTTGTCACGCCCTTTCAACTGCATGAGCGCGCGCGCTTCATCAGGCGTTGCCACGGCAAAACCCAGCGACTCGATCAGCGCCTTGATGGCCCGCACCTGTTCGGCGTTGCTCTGCGCCAGGCGCCCCTTGCCCAGCCACAGGTTGTCCTCCAGCCCCACGCGCACATGGCCGCCCAGCAACAACGACTGCATGGCGATACGCGGCTGCATCGCCCCCACACCCAGCACCGACCAGTGATAGCGGTCGCCAAACAGCCGGTCAGCTGTACGCTTCATATGCGCCACGTCTTCCGGGTGGGTACCGATACCACCGCGAATGCCGAATACCGACTGGATAAACAGCGGGTCTTGCAATAGCAATCGGTCGCGGAAGTGGGCTGCGGTATACAGATGGCCAATGTCGTAACACTCGATTTCGAAGCGCGTGTGGTTTTCGCCGCAGGCCGCCAAGATCTGCGCGATGTCCTTGAAGGTGTTGCGGAAGATCCGCTCTTCACTGGCCTGCAAATAAGGCCGCTCCCAGTCATGCTGGAATTCGCTGTAGCGCTGCAGCAATTCGTACATGCCAAAGTTCATCGATCCCATGTTCAGCGAGGCGATCTCCGGGCTGAACTGCAAGGCCGGTGCGATGCGCTCTTCCACCGACATGGTCGGTGCGCCCCCGGTGGTGAGGTTGACCACCACATCGGACTCGCGCTTGATCTGCGGCAGGAACTGCTCGAACAGGCGTGGGTCCTGACTGGGCATGCCGCTCTGCGGATCGCGGGCATGCAGGTGCACCACTGCAGCCCCCGCCTCGGCCGCCTCGATCGCGGAGCGGGCAATCTGCTCAGGTGTGATGGGTAGATGCGGCGACATCGACGGCGTGTGGATCGAGCCGGTGATGGCGCAGGTGATAATCACTTTCGAAGCGTTTGCAGCCATGTCAGTTTCCTTCCATAGGGCGGCCTCGCAGGGCAAAGCCGCCGGGCCTGGTTAGCGAGGTTCGTCGACGATGGTGTTTTCGATGTAGCCCAGGCCCGAGATCTCCACCCGCACCACATCACCGGCCTTGAGGAACACCGGCGGTTGCATGCCGATGCCGACGCCTGCCGGCGTGCCGGTAATGAGGATGTCGCCAGGCTCCAGGGTCATCACCTCGCTGAGGTAGGCGATCTGTTGCGCGATGCTGTAGGTCATCAGCGCGGTGGAGGACTTCTGGCGTTGCTCGCCATTCACGCTCAGGCTGACGGTCAGCTGCTGCGGGTCGGCAATTTCATCCGCAGTGGTAATCCATGGCCCGATCGGCCCGTGGGTATCGAACGACTTGCCAAGGGTCCAGGTCGGGCTCTTGGCCTGCCAGTCGCGGGCGCTGACGTCATTGGCCACAAAGTAGCCGGCCACGTGCTGCAGCGCGTCGCGCGCGTCGATGCGCCGGCCGCCCTTGCCAATCACCACGCCCAGCTCCGCTTCGTAGTCCAGGCGCTCGCAAACAGCAGGATGATGCACGTCGTCGTAAGGGCCGGTGATGCAGGTGATCTGCTTGCTGAACCACACCTGCGACGCCGGGATTGGCACGTTGAGGCGTCGTGCTTCGGCTTCGTGATCCTTGTAGTTCATGCCCAACGCCATGAACTTGCCGGGGCGCAGAATGGGCGCTTGCAGCCGCACATGCTCCAGCGCCACGCTGTTTTCAGCGGTGGCCTGCAGAGTGCGAGCGTCAGCCAGGGCATCGGTGCGAGCCAGCAAGGCCGCGACGTCCACCGGTGCCGATGTCGGCAGCAGGTGGTCGAGGTTGATCACGCGGTTGCCCTGGACCAGGCCAACGGAAGTCTTGCCGTGATGGGTATAGCGAGCCAATTTCATAAGTGTTCCTTTTGCAGGGGAAGAAGGAGCGTGATCAACCGAGAAAGTCCGGCGACAAGGGTGGCGCCCACTGCGCCAGGGCATCGGGGCTGAGCGGTTCGTGGCCCACAGTCATGCTGTCGTTGACCAGGTCGCCATCGGTCCAGTGCTCGACCTTGTTGCCGAACGGGTCGAGCCAGTAGTCGAAGACCTGGCTGCCCTGCACGTGGCGGCCGATTCCCCAAGAATGGCGGCGGCCTTGCTGCTGGAGAAAATGGCTGCCGCTGGCCAGGTCGTCCCAGTCGAGCACCTCGAAGGCACAGTGATCGAAGCCGGCTTGCTCGGCCCCCAGGTTGAGCAAGGCCACCGTGTGGTGGTCGGTGTAGGTCTCGCCCAGCCCGCAGTGCATGAATGCGGCCACGGTGTTGTCCTGCTGGCCGGCGAAGTAGCTGTCGGAAACCCGCAGTCCCAGCACGTCGTGGTAAAAGGCGAACATGGCCGGATAATCGACGGTCTTGAGCACCACGTGACCCAGGCGCATTACCCGCGAAGGCTGCAGTGTGACCCTGTTGGTGGTGCCCAGACGCTGGCGCCGTTCGGCCGTGTTGAGGGTCAAGGCCGGCCTTACCGGCTCGGCCTCGACACAATCGCCGCCATACAGCAGGTCGACGCGTAGCCCATCCGGGTCGTGCAGAGTGACCACCCAGCCCGCACCCAGCTCATCGTTGGCCAGCACTTCGCTGCCAAACCGTGCGGCAATAGCCTGCAAGGCCTGCAGGCTATCGAGCCGGTAGCCGGCGCCCAGGGCTCTGGCAGGGCCTTGCTCGGCGATGTAGGCAGGATAACCTCCTTGATAGGCAGCCATCTGCAAGGTGGTGGCCGTGCGGGCGTGGTGGCGCAGGCCGAAGTCGCGCAGGAAGTTGGCCTGAACATCCAGGTCCGGCACCTGATAACGCACGTAAGCGATGTCGCGTACAGCAATCATGCTGCACTCCTCTTGTCATTGTTGTGGGGACGGTGACGCCGCGTGGTTAGCCGCGGTCGAACCAGCAGGTGGACGGGTCCAGCGCATGCAGCTGTTTGTAGGTGCCCGAGAAGAACAGCAACGGTCGCCCGTCCGACTCCTCGATGGCCTCGACATCGGCGGTGTAGATCAGATGGTCGCCACCCGGGTGCACCGCGTTGACACGCACGGCCAGTTGCACCAGTGCACCGCCCAATACCGGCGACTCACCCAGCTGGCGAAAGTCGGCGCTCAGGGTTGCCTGCGGGCGACCACCGAAGTGACTGCTCAGCGCTTCATCCTCCTCACGCAGGAAATTGATGCCAAAGGCATCGCCCGGCCTGACACTGGCGGCGAAGCGCGCCGGATTGCGCACCGCGATCAGGACCATGGGTGGGTCCACCGACAGTGACATGAAGGCATTGGCGGTCATGCCGCTGGGTTGTCCCTCATGGTTGAAAGTCACCACCGTCACGCCGGTGGCGAATTTACCCATCACGCGGCGAAAGGCCCGCGCGTCCAGCTGTTTGCTCTGCATGCTCGGCACTCCTCGAACGAACGCATTGCGGCTATGCCACTCAGATGAAAGGCGTACCTGGCGTGTTTCCGCAGAGAATCCGGCCGTAGGTTTCGAAGTTGGTGTTGGGGCTGACGATGCCGTGCAGCGAGGCTATGCGCGCGTCCTGCCAGATGCGCGTCATGGGGTTGCCGACCGAGGCCAGCGAGCCCCCGGACGCGGACGCCAGCAGGTCGACGGCTTCCCAGATCAGTTTCTCGGCATAGCCCACGTCGCGGCGCACCTTGGCCCGCTCCTCGAAGGCCATGTAGGTGCCGGAGGCCGCACTGGCGTCGATGGCGTCGGCATGGCGCTCGAGAATCACCCGCGCGGCGTCGATCTTGGCCGATGCCTCGCCGACCTGCAGATGGGTAACCGGTGCCTCGGCCTGCTTCGCGTACCAGGAGTACTGAATGCCACGCCGTGGCAGCGATTCGAGAAAGGTTTCCAGCGCCGCCACCCCAAGGCCCAGGGCTGGGAACGCCAGGATGATCGCCAGCATCGGCATGCAGGCACTCTGGTACAGCGACTCCTCGGCCAGGTGAATGGCCAGGTAGCGGCCCTCGATGGCCTCGGTAACCGACGCGATGCGTGACTGCGGCACGAACACCTGGCTCGCCGTCACGGTACAGCTGCCGCTGCCGCTGATACCGATGACGTTCCAGTCATCGAGGACCTGCAGTTGCTCGACCGGGATCAGCGCCACGCCCTGGTCCACCACCTTGCCGGCTTCGTCAACCAGCGGGATCCCGAGCATGTCCCAGGTCGCGTGCCTGACACCGGAGTTGAAGCCCCACATGCCCTCCTCGATCAGGAAGCCGCCATCCACCTTACGCACAACGGCCTTGCGCGGCGAAAGCACACCGGTCACCCGAGCAGGCTTCGCGCCAGCGAACACCTCCTTGGCGGCGTCCTCGCCGAAGAAGGCAGCAGCACACCAAGTAGTGACGTTGGTCAGGGCGGCGACCCAGGCCACGGAAGCGTCAGCACGCCCCAGTTCGGCGACCACGTTGAGGAACGTGCGCACCGACACCTGGCTGCCACCATAACGACGGGGCGTGGTCATGCTCAGCAGGCCACCGGCTTCAAGATCGGCAATGGTTTCGGCCGGCAAGTGGCCGAGCCGCGAAGTGTCCTTGCTGCGGGCCTTGAGGGCAGGTAGCAAGGCGCGAGCGTGGTCGAGCAGCGCGGCGGCCGTCGCGGCGCCGGACAAAGTCGGTTCGGAGGGAAGAACTGCGGTCATAGCGTCACCTTTTTTCATGTTGTTGTTATCAGCCCCAAGGTCTGCCGGTGTCAGCCGACTCGGGTGTTATTGATATATTCATCATTTTTGATAACTTCATCAATAGTTGTTTTTAGAACACCTTTTCCGGCACGCACCGCCGTGCACATTCAAACGGTTCTAACGGGCCTGACCCACAACTAGAGGAATCGCAATGCCTGCCTTCCAATTTCCAACGCCAGGGCTTTGAATTCAGTCATGTTTTTTTAACGCTTTTTTGGCAATTGCTTCCTTAAGGTGGTGCTCGGTCATTCCAGGTAGCTCAAGATGCAATCGCCCTCTCCTGATCAATCACACGACACTGTCATTAGCGAAGCCGCCAGCTAGTGCCTGCGCCTGCACGATGAGGCGTGCAGCAGCGAAGACCATGCAGCCTTCGAGCGTTGGCTGCAGGCAGATCCGCTGCATGCCTTTGAATACGGCAAGATGCTGGAAATCTGGGACCTCAGCGACAAGCTGGCCAACCACCCGGTCAGCGCACAGAAACTCCTTACCGACCCCGCCCCTCGCGAGGACGGCACGGTCGAGATGTAACGCCCACGCCGCTATTAGTATTTATTCGCTATTTATTCTCATTTACACTGGGTCGGATTTCTTAAAACCAAGAATCCCCTGGGTGCATCGTGTCGCTCGATCCTGCCAAACCGACGTTGCTGTCCTCATTGGTTCGTCACTACGACGAGTTGGTGGATTACATTCGTCGCCGCTTTGGTGACAGGAGCTCGGCGCGTGATGTGGTCCATGACGTGTGCCTGCAGTTGCTTGAGCGCAATGAGAAGGAAGAGGTTCGCACTCCCCTCGCCCTGTTGCGCAAGATCTCTCACGACACCGCCGTAAGCCACTACCGCAGTGACCGTCGCCGAGCCACCTGGGTGGAGTCATACGCCGACCTTCCTGATCTAGCCTGCCCAGCAGTCACGCCCGCGGGCAGGTATGATGCCGAGCGAGAGTTCCAGCTGCTCGTAGACGCTATTGCCGCGCTTCCTCCTCGCTGCCAGGCCGTTTTTGTCATGCACAAAATTCACGAAATCCCTCAAGCGGAAGTAGCCAATCGGCTTGGCATATCCATCAAGACGGTGGAAAAACACCTACGCCTGGGGCTGGCGGCTTGCAGAGAGCTGCTGGGGCGCGGAGAGGCTCATCGATGACTCATCCCTCCCCTGCCAAAGCACAGCAACCACCCGTGGAGGACGCGTTGGAACGGCATCGTGAGGCGTTGAAAAAGCACTTTCCTGTACCGCCCAGACCAAAACCGCGCAAACCGGCAAAGGCCGTGGGTGCTGCGCTGATGGTTGCGGTATCCATTGGCGCCTTGGCCTGGCTGAACCCCGCGTACAAAACCGAGCATTTTGTAACTGCCATTGGTGAGCGACGCACTGTCGTGCTCGACGATGGCAGCGAGCTTCTGCTGGACAGTGGAAGTGATGTCGATGTGCGCTGGCATTTGCGCAGCCGGAATGTCGACTTGCGCACCGGGCAGGCAATTTTTGATGTGTCCTCGGCGGTATACCGTCCCTTCGTGGTAATCGCGGGCTCCACCAGCGTCCGCGTGCTGGGCACTGTCTTCAATGTGCGGCGGCTGGAGAATGACAACGTCCGCGTGACGTTGGCGCGCGGGCGTATCGAGGTGGGCGAGACAACCGCACAGGAAGCGACCCTCGTCCTGTTACCTGGACAGCAGGTCGACTCGATTCGCGGGCACCTGATGCCGGTCACCACAGTGGACACCCATAAAGCGATGGCCTGGAAGGATGACCGCATCGTGTTTGAAAAAACACCGCTGGACGAGGCCATCGCGCTTTTACGTCTTTACCACAAAGCGCCCATACGCTTGAGCGACCCAAGCCTTGCAGGGTTAACGGTGACGGGGGTCTTCGATGCGCGCAATGTAGATGTCCTACTCGATCTGCTGCCCAGCATCCTGCCCGTCTCCGTGACACGGCAAGAAGACAGCAGCGTCCAGATTCAACGCAGCGTCGCAAAAAAATAATGTGCGAATGCAGGTAGGGTTTTTCAGTTCCCGTGGCGGCTATCCAGGAAAAGCCAACCTACAAAGGAATTTGAAACGTGCATTCCCTCCTTCGGAGCAGCCCTATACGCCTGCCATTGCTTGCCAGCAGCCTGCTTATCGCCGTCTCGGCTCAGGCCCAGGAAACGCTGGATGTGGATCTTCCCGCCGCTCCGTTAGACCAGGCCATCAATGCCCTCGCCCATCAGTCATCGGTGCAGATCATCTTTGCAGGTGACCTCGGTGAAGGCCGAGCAGCCCCCGCATTGAAGGGGCGTTTCACGCCAGAAGAAGCACTCAAACGGCTGCTCAAGGACAGCGGTCTGCAAGTGCAGGCCAAGGATGAGAACACGTTCATCATCGTTCCGAGCCACCCTGCCCAAGGCACCTTCGCTCCCACTTCCCAGGCCAGGAGCGAGCCCGTGGAAATGGCGCAGATGGAAATCACCGCCTCTCGAACAAGTAGCGAGCTGGTCTCCGCGACGCGGCAGTCCACCGTTATCGAGCACGAACAACTGGAAGAGCTCCGCCAAGGTTCGGACAGCCTCGCCACGGTACTGGCAAAGGCCATTCCGGGGATGTCCGACTCAAGCCGCACCATCACCGAGTACGGTCAAACCTTGCGCGGGCGTAGCATGCTGGTGATGGTCGACGGTGTTCCGCTCAATACCAACCGTGACTCGTCGCGCAACCTGGCCAACATCGACCCGGCCTTGATCGAACGTGTCGAAGTCATACGTGGCAGCAGCGCCATTTATGGCAGTGGCGCCACTGGCGGCATCATCTCCATCACCACCCGCCCTGCCGGCGGCGAGAATCGTGCGGTCACCAGCCTGACGGCAACATCCCCGCTTACCCGGCTGGGTGGCGATGGGTTGGGCGGCCAATTCCAGCAGTACCTCACGGGTTCTCAGGGAGCCGTGGACTACGCGTTCGACTTCGGCACCCGCCACATCGGCGCATCGTACGATGCCCATGGCGACCGCATTGCGCCAGAGCCTAGCCAGGGAGACCTGTTCGATTCGAACACCTACAACATCGGCGGCAAGCTCGGGCTGCACATCGACGACAATCAACGCATTCAGCTTGCGGTCAGCCACTATGACGCACGTCAGGACACGGACTACGCCACGGATCCCAGTGTGGCCAAGCTTGCGGCGGGCTCAGTTCCAGCCAACGCGATCAAGGGCCTGGATCTTGATGAGCAAAACCGCATTCGCAACACGTTGGTGAACCTGGAGTACGAGAACCTGGACATCCTGGGCAGCAGGCTTTCCGCTCAGGTGTATTACCGCGACTACTTCACCCGTTTTACGCCGTTTGATGCGCGCGCAGTTGCAACACGGGGCGGCAACGTCGATCAGGTGATGCAGAACAGCGAAGTCTTCGGCAGCCGCCTGACCATGCGCACGCCGCTTGGTGACAGCGGCAATACCGAACTGGTCTGGGGTGGCGATTACAACCAGGAGCGCAGCGACATGCCGCTGGACGTCTTCGACCCTGCGACCTACGACGCCAGCGGTGGCCTGGTCTTCGACAAGACCGGGACGCTGACCTACATGCCACCACTCAAAACGCGCAGCGCTGGTGCATTCGCGCAGTTGCAGCATCGCTTCGATGAGCACTGGTCGATCGACGGAGGGCTGCGGTACGAGTACTCCACTGCCGAGTTCGATGACTTCGTTCCCCTGTCTGAGTCAAAGGCTGCCCCCCCTGTTGCCGTGAAGGGCGGCGACATCAACTACGATGCGGTGCTGTCCAATTTGGGCATTGTCTACTCCCCCGTCGCCGGCCAAGAAATCTACGCATCGTTCAGCCAAGGCTTCCAGCTGCCTGACGTGGGCATTCAATTACGAAATGCGCGGCGAGGTTTTGACCTGAGCGCCTCGAATCTGGAGCCGGTCAAAACCAACAATTATGAGCTTGGCTGGCGGGGCTCGTTGGGGGGTAACACGCTCGGTACCGTGGCTCTGTTCTACACCACTTCCAAGCTTGGAGATGTTCAAAGCTTCAACAACGGCTTGATCCTTACCCGCACCAAAGAGCGTGTCTACGGCGTTGAAGCCAGCGCGGACTGGCTTGCTGACGATGAGGTGTGGGGTGCTGGTGGTAGCGCGACATGGATGCAGGGGCGGGAAAAACCGGACGGAAAAGACTGGCAAGACATGACCGGGTATCGCGTCCCGCCGCTGAAATTGACCGCATACGTCCAGTACAAACCGACCTTCGACTGGAGCAACCGGTTACAGGCTACGTTCTTCGACTCCAAAGATTATCGGCTCGATGGCGTGGATAGCTTTGGCCGCCATCAGGTAAGCACGTATACGACAGTGGACCTGATCAGCCAGTACCGCGTCACCCCGGATGACCTGGTAAGTGTTGGCATCCAGAACCTGTTCAACCGGGACTACTACCCGCTCTACAGCCAGCTGCTGCGCAATAACAACAACACCAGCCATCTACCAGCCCCAGGCACCGTGCTGACTGCCACCTATTCGCACACTTGGTGAGATGTGCGCAACCACCAGGCCAACTATGGGCCTGGTGGTCAAGGCATCTACTTGAAACAGCAGATCGAGCATCAAGATCACGCCCTTTGAAACTGCTGCCGCGGGCATCTTGCGACACCCGCCACGTCTTCTTCAGAAGTCCACACTGGCCGACACTCGCAATACCCGCGGCGTCCCCTGTGTCAGGTAATTGTTCGAAGTCGAAGCCGAAGCCCAATAGGCCTTGTTCGCAACGTTCTCGACATTGGCCCGCAGGGTCACTTGCTTGTCATCCACGTTGAAACGGTAACGCCCGCCCAGGTCAACCCGGGTCCAGGCCGGGATATTCAGGCTGTTGCTGGTGTTGACATACTGCCCGCCTGTGCGCAGCACGCGGGCACTGAGCGCGGCGCCTTGGATGCCAGGTACGTCCCAATCTGCACCGAGGTTGTACTGGAAGCGCGGCACCCCGGGTGCTCGGTTACCGTCGTTGCTACCATTGGCAGTGTTTTTCAACTCAGTGTGCATGAACACCGCGCCAGTCAGCAGACGCAAGCCCGCCACCGGCTCGCCGAACAGGTTCAGCTCGACCCCTTTGTTGATCTGCTCGCCATCCATGCTGAAGGTGTCTTTGTCGGCACCTGGGGCGCGGAAAGTGGTGCTGCTTGGCTGCTCGATGCGGTACACGCCGAAGGTCGCACCGAAGCTGTTCCAATCCAGCTTGACCCCGGCCTCCACTTGCTTGCTGCGCTTGGGCGGGAACACTTCGTTGGCGTTGCTCACACTCGACGGTGCGGTCGGGCCCTGAGCCAGGCCTTCGATGCGGTTTGCATAAAACGACACGTGCTCCCAAGGCTTGAGTACCAGGCCATACACTGGCGTTGTCACCGACTCCTCGTAATTGGCGTTACGCACACCCGTGGCAGTGGCCCATCCATCCACTTCGATTGTTTGCCTGCGCACGCCCACGGTCAGCAGCAACCGATCATCGAACAGGCCCAGGGTATCGGACACGGCTGCGCTCTTGATGCGGTTTTTGCCGACAATGCGCGGGTCGTGCAGGTCGCTGCCGGTGTAGGTGTTGGTTGGCCGCGGTACCTTGACCGGGTTGTAGAGATTGCTGTCATAGCGGTTGGCAGAGGTTACCGCCGCGTAGGCCGAGCGCTGCTCGCCCCACATGCCTGAGAGGCCGAAGTTGACCCGGTGACTGACCGGCCCCGTGGCGAAGTGGCCATTGATCCCGGCCATGGCGCTCTTGTTGTCCTCATCGTGCGGCGGGTACAGGTAACCGCCGCGCGCCGTACCGTTTTCATCACTGACGTAAAGCGAGGAATACTCGCCATTCTCGCGCGTGTGCTTGGCACCGGCTCCGGCGTACAACGTCCAGTTGTCGTCCAGGTCGTACTCGCCGTTGACCATGCCATAGGTGTCCTCGAGCTGCGACCATGTCCAGTCCTGGGTGTAGTTGTCGCGCGCCGAGGGAGCGTGAGGCACCTTGTTACCGGTCGGGTAGATCACCGCACGCCCCTGGTTGATGCGCTCCTTCTGATACCCGAAGTCGGTAGCCAGTCGCAGGCGCTCGCCGCGGTAGTCCAGAGCCACGGCCACCAGCGTGGAATGCTGCGCCTCTTCGTGCACGCCGGTGCCACCGTCGTGCTGGGCCAGGTTGATGCGTGCTCCGAAGCGGTTGTCCTCGCCGAAGCGCTTGCCCAGATCAAGGTGCCCACCGACATTGGCACCGGTGGCGTAGTCGAGGGTGACGTGGCGGGTCGGGGTGTCTTCGGCGCGCTTGGGTACCAGGTTGACTGCGCCGCCGATGCCGCTGCCCTGGGGGGCGACACCGTTTAGGAAGGCATTGGGCCCCTTGAACACTTCGACCCGCTCCAAGGCTTCGGTGGTGATGATTTGCCGTGGCAGCACGCCATACAGGCCGTTGTAGCTGATGTCATCGGTGTTCAGCGGCAGACCGCGGATGGTGAACACCTGCGAGAAATTGCCGAAGCCCGCCGACTGACGCACGGCGGCATCGTTCAGCAGCACGTCGCCCAGCGTACGCGCCTGTTGGTCGGCAATGGTCTTGGCAGTGAAGCTTGTGACGCTGAACGGTACGTCACTGATCGCCTGGTCACCGAGCACACCCAGGCGCGCGCTGCGAGCCACCTGGCCGCCTTGCCAGGTGTCGCCGCTGGCAGCCAAGTCGCTGCTGATGGTGGTTGCGCCGAGCTCCAGGGCGTTACCCAGTTCCACGCTCGGTGCCAGGGTGTAGCCGCCGCTGTCGGTGGCTATCAGGCTGTAGCCGCTACCGGCGAGCAAGCGGGCGAACCCTTCCTGTACGCTGTAGCTGCCTTGCAGCCCTTCGCTCTGCTGGCCCTTGAGCAGCAGCGGGTCGAACGACAACGGTACGCCACTGGTGGCGGCAAAACGCGCGAGCACATCAGCCAGCGGCCCAGCGCCAATGTTGTAGCTGTGTGGGCTGTTGCTGGCCATGGCATCGGCGGCCATCAGCGCCGCAGACGGGGCGTAGGTGCCGATGGCCATGGCCAGGCTCAGGACCTTGAGGCAGAAGCGAGGGCTGGAGCGAGACATCATGCGCTGTTCCTGTGGGTGCAGAAATGGGAGTTCTGCATTGCTCACCGGATGACGTCGGAAAAGGTATCAGGCGATTTGAAAAATATTCAGACACGTGGTTCAACGGTCACCCAGTAACGGGTCAGGCCATTGACTGCCACCGGCAGGGTGTCGCCGAGCAGGCGCAGGCTGGCATCGCTATCGGTCAGTGGGAATGCGCCAGACACCTTGAGCTCAGCCACGGCCGGGTGGCAGCGCAGCACCCCTGGGCGATAACGGCCAAGCTCCTGCAACAGGTCGGCCAGGCGCATGTCGCGGGCCAACAGCATGCCGCGCTCCCAGGCCAGGTCGCCGACATCAAGCGGGATGGCCGGCTGCACCCGGGCGGCGTCGAAGGTGCTGCGCTCGCCGGCCCGCAGCAGTTGGTCGGTGCCATGCTGCGGCTGGACAGCCACGGCACCATCGAGCACAGCGACTTGGGTCGATGGGCCTGCCAGCCGCACACTGAAGCGCGTCCCCACGGCCTGGACCTTGCCATGCAGGGTGCGCACCCGCAATGGCCGCGCTGGCGTGGCGGGGTCGGCCGCGCTGGTGACGAGTATTTCGCCCGCAAGCAGGTCGATGCACCGTTGCCGCGCGTCGAAACGGATATCGACGGCGCTGTCGGTGTTCAGCAGTACCCGGCTGCCATCGGCCAGGGTCAGGGGACGCTGCTCGCCAACCGCCGTGTGGGCATCCGCTGTCCATTGCTGCCAGGGTGTTTCGCGCAATGCCAGCCAGGCTGCAGGTGCCGCCAGCAGCATCAGGCCCAAGCGCTGCACGGCCTGGCGGCGGCTCACCGCGCCGTTGCGGCTCAGCCGGCGCAGGGTCTCGCCGGTGACCGGTACCGGCAAGCGCCGCAAATCGCCCAGGAGCATCTCAGCGCGTTGCCAGGCCTGCGCGTGCTGAGCGCTGCGCTGGCACCAGGCCTGGACGGCGCGGTAGTCATCCTCGGTGGCGCTACCCGATTGCAACTGCACCAGCCAGTCGGCGGCTTCGCCAAGGATGGACGGGTCAATTCGGGAATTCATCAATCCAGGCTCAGGCAGGCAAGGAAGGCAGTGCGCATATCGCGCTTGATGGTGACCAGTGACACCTGCAATTGCTCGGCGATCTGCACGTAAGTCAGGCCATCGAGCTGAGATAGCAGGAACACCTGACGGACCCTTGCCGGCATTTCGCGCAGCATGGCATCCACCCGGTAGAGCGTTTCAAGGATCAGCCAGCGGGTTTCTGGTGACGGCGCTTCTGGCGCAGGTAGATGGGCAATGGCTTGCAGGTAGGCCCGCTCGACATCCTGACGCCGCCAACGGTCGACCAGCAGGCCCTTGGCGATATGGGTCAGCAAAGCCCGCGGTTCGCTGCCAAAGCCAGCTTCGGCATGGCGGCCTAGCAGGCGCACGAAAGTATCATGGGCAACGTCGGCGGCATCGCAGGCATTGCCCAGCTTGCGCCCCAGCCAACCCAGCAGCCAGCCATTGTGCTCGGTGTACAACGTCTGGACTTGCAGGTTGAGATTGGTTTCGAAGGGCGGCATCGCGATCTTGTTGAAAAAGTGCAATTAAGAATTGATCGCATTCTAATCATGGCTCGAACGCGCTGGCAATACACATCGCACGCTGCGATTCAGGTTGCACGAAATCACATCACTGCTCTCCAAAGCACTGTCAAAATGGTGAAGGCCAGCAGGCCTTTTGTCATTTGCCGTCAGCCGTCGATTTTTTCTGGCGCAGGGGGTAAAAACTGTCTTCCTTGTCAAACCCGTTCGATCCTGTTCAGCAAAAAGACCAATAATCATGACAGCATTGATCAAGACCACTTCACTGACCGGCTTCGCCGAGCTGGTGAGAGACCTGGGCGGCGACCCCGACCGCCTGCTGCGCCAGATGCAGATAGACCCGAAACTGCTCGATAACACCGGCGCCGTCATCCCCTACCGGTCCATGATCAATCTGCTGGAACGCTGCGCAGAGCAACTTGACTGTGCGGACTTCGGCCTGCGCCTGGCCGAACGGCAGAGCCTGATGATTCTCGGGCCATTGGCAGTAGTGGGCCAGAACGCACGTAACGTAGCCGAAGGCATTGCCGCCATCACACGCTTCCTGCATACCTACAGCCCGGGCGTACTGGTGTATCTGGACAACGACAGCGCCCCCGGCCGCGCGCATTTGGTCTACGAAATGCGCCTGCAGCCGGCGCCGCGCCAGACACAGATCATCGAGCTGTCGCTAGGGGTGATGTTCAAGGCGTTGCAGATGCTTCATGGCCCGGGTTTCCGGCCCCATTCGGTACTTTCGCGCAGCGAGGCGCGCCTGCCGCAAAACCGTTACCAACGCTTCTTTGGCGCCCGCACCTACTTTGGCCAGGCACAGAATGCTCTGGTGCTGTTGCCCGAACACCTGGAAAAACCGATCGACCAGCACAACCGGCAGCTGCATGACACGATGATGGAGTACGTCAGCAGCCTGGGCGCCAGCAACCCGTTGCAGGTGCACAGCCAGGTGGAAGTGGCTATCCGCCGCCTGCTGCCGACCCATCGCTGCGCGCTGCCGCTGATCGCCGAGCAGCTCGGGATGCGCGAACGCTCACTGCAGCGGCGCCTGGCCGAGCACGGCCAAGTGTTCGAACACATGGTCGAGCGCGTGCGTCGCGAGCTGGCCGAGCTGTACCTGGCCGAAGCGCAGATGCCCATGGCGCAAATTGCCGGGCTGCTCGGCTATCTCGAACAAAGCTCGTTCAATCGTGCTTGCCGGCGCTGGTATGGTTTGTCGCCGCGGGAGCGGCGCGTACAACTACGCGCTACCCCGCTGCAGGTTCAAGGGTAGGTGATGATGATCTTGGCCTGCTGATCCGGCTGGGCCAACGCTGCAAATGCCTCGCCCACGCCGTCCAGGGTAATGCGGCCGGTGATCATCGGTGCCGCATCCAGCTGGCCGTCGGCCAAGGCAAGCAAGGTCTGGGCGAACTCCTCGTAGGTGTAGCCGAACGAGAAATGTACGTTCATCTCCTTGCCGATGGCGATCAGCGGCTCGATCCGATCACTCTCCATGCACACCCCCACCACGATCAACCTTGAGCGCGGTGGTGCATGCTGGATCACTTGCTGGATCAGCCCCGGCACGCCGACGCATTCGAACACTACGCATGGCTTGGGTTGCGGGCCCAAGCCCAGCAATGCCATAGGCCCATCCATGTCGTAGCCCTGCGGCGCGGCGACCTCCAGCCACGAACTGTAGGGCGACTGTTCGGCGGGGTTGACCACGATATCGGCGCCCATCTTCTCCGCCAGCGCGCGGCGCCCGGCGCTGAAGTCCGCCGCCACCACCGGGCCAATGCCACGGGACTTGAGGATGGCAATCATCGCCAGGCCGATCGGGCCGCAACCAATCACTACCGGCACTTCGCTGCCGTCCAGGCGCGCGCGGTTCGCCGCATGGGCGGCCACCGTCAGGGGCTCGGTCAAGGCCGCGATTTCGGCCGGCAGGTCACCGGGCACCGCCATCAGCATCTGCTCGGCAAGCACCATCTGTTCGCCGTAGCCACCGGGATACTGGTTGGAGAAGCCGATGTGGTGGAAGGCTTGGGGGCTGATCACGAACGGCAGCGCGCATACCCGAGTGCCCACCTTGAGCTGCTTGTCGCTGCCAGGGCCGTGGTCGAGAACCTCGGCGCAGTACTCGTGGCCGAACACTACGCCCTGGCGATCGTCGAAGGCGATCGGGATGTTGCCGCGCTTGAAATTGGCCAGCACCCGTTTGCAGTGGTGGAACATGTGCAGGTCCGAACCGCAGATGCCGCAGGCCAGTGTCTTGACCAGTACCTCGCCTGGGCCGGGCTCGGGGTTGGGCAACTGTTCGACTTGCAGTTGGTTGTCGCGCATGACGACGGCTTTCATGGTTGTCTCCTTGTTCAGGCGCGGGCTGCGCGTGCATGTGCCCGCGGCAATGTCAGTTCAGCTGGCCGACTTCCCGCAGCCAGGCTTCAGAACGGCGCAGGCCCTCCTGCAGGCTGACCTTAGGGGCATAGCCCAACAGCGCCCTGGCTTTTTCGATGGAGATACCCCCGGTCCGGGAGAACATGTACATGGCATCCGGGCTGACCTCGTTGGGCCGACCGAGCAGCCGGTTGGCGTACCAGACGCCGCGGGTGAGCAGCGTCGCCAACGGCAGCGGCAGGCTGCGCGGGCTGCCGGAGCGCCCCGCCCACTGCCAGTGGTTGCTGAAGAACTCCAGGCAACTGACCGATTCCGCCGCGCTGATATGGAAGATCTGCCCTTTGGCCTGGTCCAGGCCTGCGGCCAGCATCACGCCGTCGAGCAGGTCGTCGATGTACACTGGGGTCCAGCGGCCAGCGCCGCCGTTGGGCAGAATCAGCGCCCCGGCCTTGGCCATCTTCAAAGGCTCGGTGAGCCAGGCGCGCGAGCCCGGGCCATAGACGTCCCCGGGCCTTACGATGGTGCATTCGAGCTCGCCGGCCGCATGGGCGGCAAGCACCAGGTGCTCGCTGGCACCCTTGGCCACGCCATAGCGGTATTGCTCGCCGATGACCACGTCACAGCGCTCGTCGGCCTGTTCCGGGTATTGCCAACCCAGGGCCGCGATCGAAGAGAACTGCACGAAGCGTTTAGCCCCGCTGGCGATGGCGACGTCCAGGCAGTTGCGCACGCCACGCACCGAGACATCGCGGTAGAGCGTCCAGGGTGCCGCAAGCGAGACCACCGCCGCGGTATTGATGAACAGTTCGCAGCCTCGGGCCGCCTCGGCCCACTGCCCCGGCTGGCCAAGGTCGCCGGCAACGACACCATTGGCCGGGTCGGCGCGCAAGTCCATGCCGCGCACTTCGGCGCCCAATGCCCGGTAGCGCCGGGCAAGGGCCTGGCCGATGAACCCGCAGGCACCAGTAATGAAGACCGAACCTGGCAGCTGGGGGGTTTGCCCCTGTGCCCCGGTCGGCATTGCAGGATGGCTCATCGAGCACGCTCCAGAAAGGCCTGTGAAAGATGGGCACTGGAGTGCCCGCAGGGATCAGCCGACGGTGTAGCCGGCGTGGCCAGGGCGGATGTAGCGCGCAGGCTCCAGGCCGCGCTCCTGCACCAGGCGGTCGATGACCTGCATGATGTCGCTGGCATCCATCACGTTGACGAAGTTGCCTGCCTGGTCGAAGTTGATGTTCGCGCCCTGCACCACCATCAGGGTCTCGGTGGTTTCGCTATTGTCTGCAGGCACGCTGAAGGTATGGATCGAGCCGCCCGGTTCGTACAGGTAGCAGCCGGCGGTCTGCGGTTGCTCAGGGTACTCCACATAGTTCCAGCGCCCGGTCAGGGTGAACAGGTGAACGGGGCCTGTGTGGTAGTGGCACGGCAGGCAGACGCCGGGCTCGAAGATCACGCGCAGGGTCCAGATCCCCAGGTTCGGGTCCAGATACAAAGGCTGTACGTGGACGCCCGGAAAATAAGGCGCGAGGGCATTCTCATAGATCGGCAACTCATGTGTGTTGAGGGTGAGCAGTTCCTTGTGCTCGAACACGGGAGTGGGCATTGGCATTGTTATTCTCCTCAGGCGGCGATGGGGCAGGAATACGGTGTGTCCTGTCGCCATGTTGCGGCCGCGCCATCCCGAGAAGATTGTCACTTGCGGTCATTCGTTTGTCATTTGACGCCAGGCTGGAATCACGCAAACACCGGCTCCGTGAGTGCACCCTCGGAGCCCGGCCCGAAGGTGCACTACCCTCCTCAGCGGGTTCGAGCGCCTGCTCACCATGTTCTCCAGGTCTTCATCTGCGGCACTAGCAAATTCCAACGCGCACTGGGCGGCAATTGAAATTGCCATTTGCCAGCCCTCACCGTGCAAGCAGTCGCCGTCTACACTAGCGCTGGGGCAATGCCTGCGAACTTCCAATTGCCTCTCAACAGGAAGAGCTTATGCAAAAAGTCCATTGCACATGCGGGATCTCGCTGGTCATCGCTGTTGGCGCGGGAAGTGCCCAGGCTGAAGACTCCGCAGAACTGGCCAAGGCTGCCCTCAACCCGGTGGCTGCCATGTACAGCCTGCCCGTGCAGTACAACTGGGATCAGAAGATCGGCTCCACCGGTGATGGTATGCACAGCGTGACCAACATCCAGCCAGTGCTGCCATTCACGCTGAACGAGGACTGGAACCTCATTTCACGCACCATCTTGCCTGTCATCGACCAGCACGGCCTGGCCCCCAACGGCGCAGCCGACAAATCAGGCGCAGGTGACATTACGCAAAGCTTCTTCTTTTCCCCCAGCAAACCCACCGACAGCGGATGGATCCTCGGTGCAGGTCCAGCCTTGTTGATTCCGACCGCCAGCGACGAACTGCTCGGGAATGAACAGTGGGGCCTGGGCCCGACTGCGGTAGCGCTCAAGCAGTCAAATGGTTGGACCCGAGGCATACTCGCCAACCATATCTGGGGGCTTGACGGCAGCCCACCGGATGGCAAGGAAAAGGTCAATCAGACATTCCTGCAGCCCTTCCTGTCGTACACCACCAAGTCGCTCACCACCTACGGCATCAACACGGAATCGACCTATGACTGGCAAGCGCGTGAATGGTCGGTCCCCGTCAACCTGACCGTTACCCAACTGCTCAAGATAAAAGGCCAACCCCTGACAATCCAGGCAGGCCCGAGGTACTGGCTGGACAGATCAGGCGATGGCCCCCAAGGCTGGGGCTTTCGCGCAGCAGTGACATTGCTGTTTCCTCGCTGACTGAATTGCCCATCTACCGATTGCACGCATACTTGTCCAGCTATGGCGGATTGCCGTTCGCGAGGGTGCCAAGATGATCGACAGGGTCCTGAACGCACTACGTGACAACCCTGAAATTGCAGTGTTTCTCGCCATCGCCCTGGGCATCCTGCTTGGCCGCCTGAAACTGGGCAGTTTCCACCTGGGTTCGGTCGCTGGCGCGCTACTGATGGGGTTGCTGATCGGCCAGATCGGCCTGCAGGTGCCCCACGAACTGAAATCCGTATTCTTCGCCTTGTTCATCTACGCGGTGGGATTCAAAAGCGGCCCGGAGTTCTTCGGCAGCCTCAACCGCGGCACGTTAAAACTGGTCATGCTTTCGCTGGTGCTATGCGGTACCGCCCTGGCCGTGATCCTGGCGATGAATGCACTGTACGGTTTCGATGCAGGCTTTACCGCAGGCCTGGGCGCCGGCGCGCTGACCGACACGGCGATCATGGGCACGGCCAGCAGCGCCATCGCCCAGCTGCCGCTGGACACTGCGGCCAAGGCCGAGCTCAACAGCCACATGGCGGTGGCCTATGCAATCACCTACGTGTTCGGCACCGTCGGGCTGATCGTCTTTGTCGGCAGCCTGGCGCCACGCCTGCTCGGCGTGGACTTGCGCAGCAGCGCCCAGGAACTGGAGCGCGAACTGGGCATCGAGCGCAACGAAGACGCCATCAGCATTCCCTATACACGCATTGTCGTGCGCGCCCACCGGCTTACCGCTGCTCAAGCACCCGGCCTGAGCATTGCCGATGTAGAAGCACTGCACCCGGCCCTGAGCATCGAGCGCATCACCCGTGCCGGGCAGCACCTGGAGCGCGACCCGGCATTGCTGCTCGAACGTGACGACATCCTGGGCATTTACGCCCTGCGCGATGCCGTGAGTGACCTGCATGACTGGATTGGCCCGGAGGTGGATCACCCGCCAAGCCTGTCGTTCCCCACTCGCAGCGCCGACATCGTGCTGACCAATCGCCGACTTGCCGGCCGCAGCCTGCACCAGGTCAAGGCGGCACTTACCGGCACCGAGCGGATGGGGTGCTTCCTGACAGGCATCACTCGCCAAGGCCTGCCCTTGCCCCTGTTGCCCAATACCACGCTGCGCCGTGGCGACGTCATCAGCCTCACCGGGCGTGCCAGCAGTGTCGAGGCACTGGCCGCGCAGCTTGGACGCATCCGTCACCCCAGCTACCGCAGCGATATCGCCATCCATGCGCTGGGCCTGGTGGTCGGTTCATTGGTCGGGCTGCTGTCTACCCATATCGGCATGATCCCGGTGGAACTCGGTATCGGCGGGGGTGTGCTGCTGGCCGGGCTGCTGATCGGTTGGTACAACTCGCGACACCCCGAACTCGGCGCCCTGCCACCTGCGGCGCAGTGGGCATTTTCCGAGTTCGGCCTCACCGCCTTCGGCGCGGTGGTGGGTTTGCTGGCGGGGCCTGCGGCGCTTACGGCGGTCAAGGAACAAGGCATGGCGCTGCTGCTGGCAGGGGCACTGGTGACCCTCATTCCACCGTTGGTCACGCTATACTTCGGCCGCTATGTGTTGCGCCTGCATCCGATGATCCTGTTAGGCGCCCTGGCCGGTGCGCAGACCGAGGCGGCATCGATGAACAAGATCATCGAGCAGTCAGGGAGCAATACCCCTGTGATCGGCTTTACCGTCTGCTATGCCATCTCCAACGTACTGCTCGCAGTGTGCGGGCCGATCATCATTGCCTTTGCCTGATGCATCGACTTGCTCGCCTGAAGGTGTCGTCTAAAGTACTAACTCACAGCCCAGGCACCTGCTTCTCATTCAAAAAGTGATGTAGCCGTGTAAGAGAGCAGCCAGCGCCAAGTGCCTGATTTCAACATGGCTACCCTGCTTCTGCTACACCTCAACGTTCGCTGGCAGTTGCCTTGAAAGGTACAGCGCTTCAGTCACAAGGAGCGTCTGATGGAATCGTTGTTCAGTCTGCGCCGCTCGGCGGCCTTGTTGTTCTGCACTTCATGCTTGTACGGCAACGCGGCCTGGGCCGGTGGCATTCTCATCTATGAGGCCGGCCAGGAAGGCAACGGCCTGGCCAATGCCGGCTCGGCTGCACTGGCTAACGACCCTAGCGTCCTCATGAGCAACCCGGCCGGCATCACCCGGCTCAAAGGCACCCAGATAAGCGCCAACGCCCAGGTGATCCTTGGCGACATACGCTTTTCCCGCGACAGCGGCAACCAGTTCGATGGCAACGAAGGCGGCAACGCCCTGCAGTACCTGCCCGGTACCAGCCTGTTCATCAGCCACCAGATCGACGAACGCTCGGCCATCGGCTTTGGCATGTACGGCAACTTTGGCCTGGCCCTGGACTACGACGATGACTGGGCTGGCCGCTATTTCACCCAGGAAGCCGCGGTGATCGGCGTGTCGATGCAGCCGACCTTGGCCTACAAGTTCACCGATGACCTGTCGATCGGTGTCGGGCCGCGCATCATGGTCGGTTACTACCGCACCGAAATGGCCATCAACAACAACCTGCTGGGGCTGGCCGACCGGCCGGACGGGCAGCTGGAATACAAGGACACCGATGTCGGCGTGGGCGTCAACCTGGGCCTGCTGTATCAAGTCGACCCGCGCACCCGCGTCGGCCTGGCCTACACCAGCAAGGTCAAGCTGGAGTTCGAGGACAAACCGCACCTCAAGGACATCAACAACCCGTTGCTCAACGCCGCCCTGCGCCGCCTCGACGTGGATTCGCTGGAGCTCGACCTCAATGTGCCGCAAACCGTGACCTTCAGCATCGCCCATGAGCTTGACGACCAGTGGACCCTGCTCGGCAGCCTCAACTGGCAGGACTGGAGCGACTTCGGCGACGTTGGCGTGGAGGTCGACAGCAACGCTGGAGGTACCAGCCGCACGGTCGACCGCAAGTACAAGGACACCTGGCATGCCTCGGTGGGCGCACAGTACCAGGCCACCCGGCAATGGCGCTGGAGCGTTGGCCTGGGTTATGACAGCTCGGCCGTGGACGACAAGGACCGCACGGTCGACAACCCGATGGGCGAGGCCTGGCGGCTGGCCGCCGGTGTCAATTACCAGGTTGACGA
Source organism: Pseudomonas putida (assembly GCF_002025705.1). Taxonomy (NCBI): domain Bacteria; kingdom Pseudomonadati; phylum Pseudomonadota; class Gammaproteobacteria; order Pseudomonadales; family Pseudomonadaceae; genus Pseudomonas; species Pseudomonas putida. The sequence goes on from NZ_CP018846.1 coordinate 3,213,164, forward strand.
GGGCCTGGACCTGCACCTGGCCTACACCTTGGTGTGGCTCGGCAACATGGACGTTGAACAGACCAAGTCGCGCTCCGGCACGACCTTGTCCGGCAGCTACGACAACAGCGCCCTGCACATCGTTGGCGGTGGTGCCACCTGGCGCTTCTGACCCACCCGGTACTGCTTTGGGAATTGATCATCGCGACGAAGGAGAAGCTGCATGAACACCAAGACATTGGCTGCATCGTTGTGCCTTGCAACCTTGATGTTGCAAGGGTGCGCCAGCAAGTACGTGGAATCCGACCAATATTCGGGCTTTCTGAAGGACTACAGCGTACTCAAGGAAGACAAGTCGCCTTCGGGCGCGCCCGTGATGCGCTGGATAAAACCGGGGGTCGATGCCAAGCGCTACACCAGCGTCTATATCGAACCCAGCCAGCTCTACCCCAAGCCGCAACCGACCGATAAGGTGCCGCAAGCGACCTTGCAGGGCATCACGCAATACTACGACCAGACACTCAAGAATCACTTCTCCCAGGCCTTGCCACTGGCAACCAGCCCTGGCCCGGGCGTGCTGGTGGTGCGCCCGGCGATTACCGCCGTGAGCGCCAAGACCAAGAGCCTGCGCCCCTATGAAGTGATCCCGATTGCGCTGATCGCCGCCGGCATCAGCACCGCCACCGGTATTCGTGACCAGGACACCAGCATTGCCACCGAGGCCGCGTTTATCGATGGCGACAGCAACCAGGTAGTGGCCGAAGTCGTACGCAAGGGCGCAGGGACCGAGCTGGAAAACTCATCCCAGGTCATGCAGGCAAAAGACGCAAAAGCCGTACTCGATGGCTGGGCCAAGGACATGGTCAGCTCGTTCCAGGCCTTGAGAAAATAAGCCACTTCCCTTCAGCACGGGGCGCACTGAACAGCGCCACTTCATGGCCCACTTGCGCATCACCCTGGCGGGGGGCGGCAACTATCGCCGCCCTCCCTGCCAGATTACGGGTCGTGCCTGCCCAAGCGGTGCAGGCGTTTGAGCCCCCTCCTCTGAGCTACTGCCCTTGGCTGCGATAGCTGCGTGGCGCCATCCCCAGTTGCTTCTTGAACGTCTTGGAAAAATGCGCGGAATCGGCGAAGCCCCAACGGGTACCGATGTCGGTGATCGAGCGATGACCATAGGCAGGGTTACGCAAGTCCTGAGCAGCCCTGAGCAGCCGCTCGCGCAGGATGTAGCGGCAGACGCTGTCACCGCTGGCCTCGAACAGGCGATACAGCTGGCGGCTGGAGATGCCCAATTCCTCGGCCAGGGCGACGGGCGTCAGGCGCGGCGAATCCAGGCGCTGCTGGATCAGTGACTGCACTTCGTGAAGGTGCAGGCCGGGCGAACTGTCACGCGCCCGGTATTCCAACACCGAGCCAAGCAGCCCGACCAGCGCGGCCTGCAACCCGTCACCGTCTTCCGGGCAGGCCCACTGTTCGAGCTCGCCTTCGGCCACCTGGCGCACCAACGTCGCCAGCAACTGGCCACACACGCCGGCGGTGGACAGCTTGCCGAAACGGCTGGGGTCCAGGTTTTTCAAGCGCTCACGGGGCACGTGAATGGACACGTGGGAGAACAGCCCGCGGGGGATCATCTTCATCGCCTGCGCCGAGTCCAGCAAGGCCATGTCACCTTCGCGCAGCTCAATTACCCGGTCGCCCAGCTCGATGGACATTTCCCCGTGCTGTTGTAACACAAGGAAACAATGTGTATCGCCGTCACGCCCCGCCTCGCGCCCCGAACGGGCGATCGCATGGGCATTGCTACGGATATGGGCGACCTGCGTGGTGCCCAGCAGCGAGGGGCGCAAATCGCCGATGAAAAGGCTCTGGCAGTGGTCGTAGCGCGTTTCGAAGCGCCCGCATACCGCGTGGACACTCGCGTTCCAGACAGACATCGCTTGACCGTTCATGAACCACCTCTATCGAGAGCACGCGCCATATTAGTGCAATATTCACGTGATTTTGGGTAACAAAAAGACTGATAGGCGAACGGTAAGCACATACCGCGCCACATTGCCTTTCGTCACCTACCGCCGAGCCATCGTTGCACGTAACGCAACAACATTGCGCCTGGCTGTCATTGAGCGCCCCACCCACTGACCTTTAGCGTTTCCTACCGTTTTGCCCGGGCGTTGCCGTGCGGGGAAGGTCCGGGCCTTTTTTATCCAGGAGCACGCTTGATGTCCCACCACTACGAACTGCTGCGTTTCACCTTGCGCGTGCGCACACCCGGCCAGGCCTTGCCGCGCCTTCAGGAGGCCTTGCAGGCTGCCATGGAAGGTGTCGAGCTGATCGGCTGCTGGGTGTCCGAGATCGGCCCGCAGAACACCATTGCCGTGCTGCGCCGCTTCGCCAGCGTCGAAGTCCAGGCGGCCGAACGCGAGCGTGTGCTGCTGGCCAGCGACGCCTTCGGAATCGGTGAGTTCGTGCTCGAGCAGCACATGGACGACTACCGCCTGTTCCCCTTCCTGCAGCCGCTGGCCCCCGGCAAGCATGGGCCGTTCTACGAGCTGCGTGAGTACGACCTGGTCAGCTCCGGGTTGCTACCAACCCTGGACGGCTGGCGCAAGGCGGTCGGGCCGCGCACTGGTGAGCAGTACTCGCCAGTATATGCGGCGTTCTACGCCACCAATGGCCGGGTGCCGCGCTACCTGCACATCTGGCCCTACGCCAGCCTGGAGCAGCGCCTGGATGTGCGCACCCGCGCCGTCGGCGACGGCGTGTGGCCGCCGGAGAATTCTGCCCCGCAGCTACAGAAGATGAACTCGGTGGTGTATCTGCCCGCCGCCTTCTCACCGCTGCACTGACAAAAGCGCACGGCGCCGCTGCGCCCTGCGCAGCAGCCTGTCGACGGCAGCCATGGCCGGGGCTTGCACGCCTTGGCGCCGGGCATGGGCGAGCAAGGCGCCGGACAGCGCGTCGACCTCCATGCGCCTGCCATGCTCAAGGTCCTGGAGCATGGAAGGCTTGTGCGCGGCGTGCACGACGAACGCCTGTTCCACTGCCTGCGTGACCCGCAGCGGATCCAGCGCCACACCCACCGACGCCGCAATGGCCGCAGCCTCGGCGACCAATGTCAGGGCCACTTCGCGCCCACGCGAGCATCGGCCAAGCTCGCCGACATTCTCCCCCGCCAGGGCACACAGCGAGTTCAGGGCCGTGTTGAAGGCGACCTTTTCCCAGATGCTCACCTCGATGTCCGGGTCCTCGATGCAGTGCATGCCGCCGCGGCGCAAGCAATCGATCAGAGCTTGCAATGGGCCGAGCGGCTGCGGCCCAGGCAACAGCCCGCGCAAGCGCACCTCGCCAGCGCCGCAGCTGCGGACGCTACCCGGCGCCAGCACATCGGCCGGGTAGAGGGTCATGCCTATGGCCAGGCAACGGTCAGCCACGAACTCGCGCAGCACCGGCACGCTGTCCAGACCATTCTGCAACGTCACCACCAGGGTCTGCTGGCTGAGCAGATGCCGATTTGCCTGCATGGCCTGGCGGGTGTGATAGCTCTTGGTCAACATCAGCAGGACATCGACCTGGCCGTGCAACTGCTCGGCGCGCGCCGCCTGCGGCCAGTACACGCGTGCGCCCAGTTCGTCTTCCAGGCGCAGGCCATGGGTGCGCAGGGCGTGGAGCAAGTGCTCATCGACATCGACCAAGGTCACCTCGGCACCGGCATCGATCAACCTGGCGGCAAACAGGCTGCCCATCGCCCCTGCCCCGATCACAGCAATCTTCATGCTTGGTTTCGTCCTTATCTGCGTGAAATGAAAAAGCTCGCCGGGTCATCCCCGGCGAGCCTCTTCTACCCAGGCTGCATCCGTCACAGCTTTGGCAAGGTCACCGCGTCGCCAATCGGCTCGCGCTTGCCCGCCTGCTGCGAGCGCAGCACGGCAGCACCGTAGATCGCCAGCACGCTGATCGAGCAGGCACCGGAGAACAGCAGCACGGCGGTGTAGCCGTAAGATTCGATCAGCAGGCCACCGACCGCCGGCCCCACCGCCGCGCCGACCGACAGGCACAGCGCACCCAAAGCAACCAACCGCCCCGACAGGTCGAACTCGGCCATCACGCCGAAGGTGTAGGCCAGCACGAAACTGATCGAGAACAGGAAGCACATCACCCCGGCCACGTAGGTGGTCAGCGAGTCGAACTGTGCCAACAGCACCAGGCCGGCCACCTCGGCCGCAATGATCACCGCCACCGGCAGGAAGCGCCCGGCCTTCAGGCCGACCGACGAGGCGATGAAACCGCCACCGGCGTTGATGATGAAACCGAGCGCCAGCACCGAGCCAATGGTGTCCGAAGACAAGCCGCTCTTCTTGCCCATCAGTTCAAGGAATGCCCACACCGACATGATGCCGGTCAGGAACACCAGGCTGGCGAGCAGGCTCAGCCAGGCAATGGTGCGGCTCTCGCGGCACACCACCGGCGCCCCGCCTGCGCGCGCCTCCAGCTGCCGCGCGCTGCGGCTCGGCACCCACGGCAAAGGCGCGACGCCCATCAGCAGCATGCTGATGACCAGTGTCACCAGCATGCCCTGGAAGCCCCACAGCGGCGCCACGGCGACCGGCAACACGATCAACAGCACGGCGCCGGGCACGGTCTCCATGCCCAGCTTGAAACCGAATGCCCGCTCAGGTTGCGCGCTGTCGCCAAAAATGGTCATCGCCAAGGCATACAGCCCACCGGTACCGGCGCCTGCCAGGGCCATGAGCAGCATCAGCGTCTCGTACGTGGGGTTGCCCAGCATGCCCGCCAGCGCAGCCGCCACCAGCAGCGAGGCCAAAGTGGAAATCACCCGCCAGCTCAGGCGCTGGATCCACAGCAGCGAGGCCAGGCCGAGCACCCCGAAACCGAGGTTCATGGCCATGGCCAGGCTGCCCAGTTGCTGTTCGCCATAACCGAACTGCTCGGCCAAGGCGCCGAACAGTACCGGCAGCACATTGAGCAGCAGCGCCCCGCCAGCGGAAACCAGGCCTGCGCAGATGTACACGGATGTCTTGTCAATCGGATTGGATGTTGTTGTTTTCATGGGCTGATCCTGAATTGAGGTGCCTTGCGACCGCCACAGTGTGCAGCGCTCGAAGGCACATGGCATGTACCGCATTGCCGGGCTTTTGGCCATGCCTGCCAACACCACCGTGGCCCGAAATGCGTCGAAAACACGCAAAGCCCCGGGCTAGAGAGCACGGACCGGCATGGCTGCAGGCACCCCGTCATTCCTGACCAATTCGGGATAGCCGCGCGCCCTGGCGCATTCCTAACATCGGCACCGTCAGCAGCAGCCCCCCGCTGCAGGCACTTCCCCCATGCCTTCGAGACAAGCCATGACTACAACTACAAAAATCGACTTTCTCTACCTGTCCGAGCAGGACATGATCCGCGCCGGCGTCACCGACATGCTGGCCTGCGTGAACACCATGGAGCAGATGTTCGCCCTGCTGCACCACGGTGACTACCGCATGGCCGGGCCGAACAGCGATTCCCACGGTGCAATGATCACCTTCCCCAAGGACTCGCCTTTCCCCAACATGCCCAAACCTACCGCCGACCGGCGCATGATGGCGATGCCGGCCTACCTGGGCGGCGACTTCTGCACCGCCGGGGTCAAGTGGTACGGCTCCAATATCGCCAACCGCGACAAAGGCCTGCCGCGCTCGATCCTGATGTTCACCCTCAACGACCCCGACACCGGCGCCCCGTTGGCGCACATGTCGGCCAACCTGCTGTCGGCCTACCGCACCGGCGCCATCCCCGGAGTCGGCGCACGCCACCTGGCCCGCCGCGACTCGCGGGTGATCGGCCTGCTGGGCCCTGGCGTCATGGGCAAGACCACCGTGGCCGCGTTCATGGCCGTGTGCCCGCAAGTCGATACGCTCAAGCTCAAGGGCCGCGGCCAGAAAAGCCTGGACGACTTCATCAGCTGGGTAGGCGACACCTATCCGCAGATCACCACCATCGAAGTGGTGGACAGCATCGAGGCCGTGGTACGTGGCTCGGACCTGGTGACCTACTGCACCTCCGGCGAAACCGGTGACCCGTCCAGCTACCCGCTGGTCAAGCGTGAATGGGTCAAGCCCGGCGCGTTTCTCGCCATGCCGGCTGGCTGCAGCATCGATGCCGGCATGGAACAGGCCGACGTGCGCAAGGTGGTCGACAACACCGGCCTGTACGAAGCCTGGTTCGAGGAGCTGCCCAAGCCCGCACACAACCATGTGCCGCTGGTGGGCGTGCGCTTCATGGACATGATCGCCGAAGGCAGCCTGCCGGCTGATCAGCTGGAGGACATCGGCAAGATCGTCGCAGGCGTTGCGCCCGGCCGGCGCAACGACGAGGAGATCATCATCATGTCGGTGGGCGGCATGCCGGTCGAGGATGTGGCCTGGGGCACGGTGGTGTACCGCCAGGCGCTGGAACGCGGTGTCGGCGTGCGCCTGAACCTGTGGGAAAGCCCTGCACTGAGCTGATTCATCCACCCAACCCTGAGGCCAATACCATGCTGCAAATCACCAAACTGAAAACCGGATCGAAATACGAGACCCTGGGCAGCTACTCGCGCCTGGTAGCCGTGGACGACTGGATCTTCGTCTCCAACACCGCCGGGCGCAACCCGGCGACGGGCGAAATTCCCGAGGACCTCGAAGCACAGACCCGCCAGGTGTTCGCCAACATCGAAGCCGCGCTGAACGCCGTGGATGCAACCCTCGCCGACGTGGTCTGCTCACGGGTGTTCATCCAGAACCCTGCGGATGTCGCCACCGTGATGACCATCGTCGGTGAAGTGTTCCGAGGAGTCGACCCAGCCAGCACGGTCACCTGCCCGCCTCTGGGCTCGACGGTCTACCGAGTGGAGCTGGAGGTCACCGCCTACCGCGGAGCATCCCGCGCCACCACCCACCTGATCGACCTGCAGCGCTAGCCCGCCCGCTTCGAGGAGAACCGCCCATGTCCCCTGTCATCGCGCCGGTGCACTGCGCAACCACACCCCCCAGTGCCACCACCGTGGTCATCATCGGCGGCGGCATCGTCGGCCTGACCGCTGCACTGACCCTCGCCGAACGCAACATCCCGGTGGTGGTACTGGAGAAAGGCCGCATCGCTGGCGAGCAGTCCTCGCGCAACCTGGGCTGGGTGCGCAAGACCAGCCGCCACCGCGAGGACCTGCCCCTGGCCCTGGCAGCGGACCGCCTGTGGGCACAGATGCCCGCCCGGGTCGGCCGCGAGGTCGGCTACCGGCAGGCGGGCATCCTGTTCGCCGCCCGCGAGCCCGGGCAGATGGCCATGCACGAAGCCTGGCTGGCGTCGGTGCAAGGCCTGCCAGTGGGCTCGCGCCTGTTGAGCAACGCCGAAATCGCCCGCCGCGTACCGGGTGGGCAAGCGACCTGGGCGGGTGGCATCTTCACCGAAAGCGACGGCCGTGCCGAGCCAACCTTGGCCAGCAGCGCCATCGCCCAGGCCGCCATGGCCCGTGGCGCAGTGATTGTCGAGCAGTGCGCCGTGCGCAGCGTCACCACCGCCGCCGGGCGCATCGACGGCGTGGTGACCGAACACGGCGAGATCCGCTGCGAGCAGGTGCTGCTGGCGGGCGGCTTGTGGTCGCGGCGCCTGCTGGGCAACCACGGGGTCGCCCTGCCAAGCTTGCCGCTGAACTGCTCGGTGCTGCGTACGGCGCCCATGGAAGGCCCGACCGACATCGCCGTGGGCGGCCCAGATTTCTCGTTCCGCAAGCATATCGACGGCGGTTTCATCATCACCCAACGGGGTGCCCTCGACGCGCACCTGACCCTGGATCATGCCTTGCTGGGCTCACGCTACCTGCCGCAGTTCCGGGCACAACGGGGTTTGCTGCGGGTGTCGTTCGGCAAGCCGTTCTTCAAGGACCTGGCGCTGGCGCGGCGCTGGTCGCCCACTGCGGTCTCGCCATTCGAGCGGATCCGCACCCAGGACCCTGCTGCCAACCCGGCCTTGAACCAGGAGGCGCTGAACAACCTCAGAGCCGCCTGGCCGGTATTCAAGCAGGCGCGCATCGAGCAGGCGTGGGCCGGCACCATCGATGTGACCCCCGACTCGCTGCCCGTGATAGGGCCAGTCAAGCAGCTACCGGGGATGGTGCTGGCTACCGGCTTCTCCGGCCACGGCTTCGGTACCTCGCCAGCGGCCGGGCAACTGGCGGCGGACCTGGTCGATGGCAGCACTCCCCTGGTGGACCCGACCCCTTACCGCCTGGAACGCTTTGCCTGACCAAGGCTGTCCAGGCGACGGGTGTGCGAAGGCAGTTCACCGAACAGCGCGCGGTAGGCCCCGGAAAAATGCCCGAGGTGGGTGAAGCCAAGATCACTGGCCACCCGGGCAACGGTGAACTGCTCGGCTGCGGTGCGCTGCAGCCGTTGACGCACGGCATTCAGGCGTACCGTGCGCAGGTACTCGACCGGGCTCAGGCCGGTGACCCCCAGGAAGCTGCGCTGCAAAGTGCTGCGGCTGACATCCAGCCGCTCGCAGATCTGCAACACCGATAACGGCTCGTCCAGGCAGTCCAGAGCCATCTGGTGCGCCTGGCGGACCAGATAGGCGCTGACCGCAACATTCCCCCCACGCCCGCTGCCGTCCTGGTTGACCTGATCCAGCAGCACCAGCATGCACTCGAGCAGCGAGTCTTCGAGCTGCGCTTCCACCAGCGCTTCACCCTGCAGCGCCGCGTCGATCAAGCCTTGCAGTTGCAGACGTACCGCCCCCAGAAAAGCCGGGCTGACGTTCAGCCGGGTGGTGCGGTTCAATGCACGCAGCTCCTGGGCACTGAACTCACGCTCGGCCAATTGTTCCAGACGATCGGCGTCGACACTGACCGCCAGCAGGTCCATGCCCTCGGGCGCATGGACGAAAAATTCCTGACCACTGTGAAGAAGAGTGACATCCGCGCTACCGACGCTGCTGCCCTGGAACACCCCGGCACCCGCGCTGCCAGCGGGTATCGCCAGGCAAAAACGCCGCGCCGGCGCCACCCCGTGCTGGACCACGCGCTTGTCCAGGCACTCATGAAAAATCTGGAAGCGCTCTGCGGTGAGATGGGTGAGTTCGGTGTGGGCGCTGCCGGCGCTGATCTGGTCGTAGGTCTGCTGCCAGCCGAGGATGGCGCTGGCATGGGTGTTGACGTCATTGAAGCGATGGCGTTGGGCGTGCATGGCGTTTCTGTTACCTCAAGTGCATGTGGCGCAGAGAAGCAAAGAGCGGGCCACACGGGTAAGCAAGCGGGTTATCCTGCAAGCCCCCTTCGTCACGAGATTGCCATGTCCTCCGCTGCCGATGCGGCGCCCATCCAGCGCGCCGACCGAGATTCGCGCAACGCCGCCCAGGTACTCGGCCTGTGCCTGCCCAGTGATGTGCTGCTCTACCTGTTGCTGCCGATGTTCGCCGCCGACTTTGGCGTAACCCTGGCCGAAGCGGGCCTGCTGCTGGCGGCCAATCGGCTGGTACGCATCGTCGGCTACAGCTGGGTGGTGCGTTTCTACGCTCGCCACGGCGATCGCGCGGCCTGCAGCCTCGCCGCCGCTGCGGCGGCGCTGTGCGCACTGGGCAATGCCACGCTTTCCGGTTTCGCCGCGCTGCTGGTATTGCGCCTGGTCTGGGGCCTGTGCTTCGCCACCTTCAACCTCAGTACCCAGACCCTCGCCACCGCCGAGGCGCAGGGTGCGGCCCGGCGTGCCGGGCGCTCGCGGGCTACCCTGGCCATCGGGCCGATGCTGGCGTTGCCGCTGGGCGCAGTGATGGCCCAGGCCTGCGGCCCGCGCAGCGTGTTCTTCGTGCTCTGCATCAGCGCCTTGTGCGGCCAGTGGCGCGCCCGCGCCCTGCCCGCCCGCGGCCACGCGATTGCCAGCCCAGGCGGCCGACGCCTGCGTCTGCCGGACAGCATCGCCACCTGGTCCTTCATTGAAGGGGTAACCCTGGACGGGCTGTTCATCTTCGGCCTGTCGCTCTATGCGCAACTCCACATGGGCAGCTCGGGGGTGCTGGTGGCCGGTGTGCTGATGGCGGTGCGCTACCTGAGCGAAATGCTCTTCAGCCCCTTCGGCGGGCGGCTGGCCGACCGCTTCGGGCCCCTGCGCATGCTGGTGGTGCTGTCGCTGGCCACCTCGCTGGCGCTGCTGGTGTTCGCCAGCCAATGGCTGTTCATCGGCGCCTTCTTCGTGCTCGTGCTGCGCGCCTTGCAACTGCCGCTGGTGATGACGCTGGTTGCGCTGCGCAACCCGCAGGGGCGCATCCAGGCACTGGCCGGCAATGCCGTATGGCGCGACATCGGTGCCGGGCTCGGGCCGATGCTGGCCGGTGTGCTGCTGCCGCAAGTACCCGCGATCTGGGCCTATGCGGGCGCGGCCTCGGTGCTGGCCCTGGCGGCGCTGAATTGCGCCTGGCAGCCACGGCGTTGAACCTGCAGAGGCGGTTGGTGCTGCAAAGGCAAGCACCAACTCGGGTCAAAATCGGCAGCAGGATGCATAACGCGCCTTTTTGATGCACGCCGGGCGGCTTCTGCGGCCATGGGCAGCTACCACTGCGCGCTGTGTGGCCCTTCAACGCCTCGATAAACCACACAATTTCAGGGCGTTACCGCACATCCTCACAACTTCCAGCGCTGCGCCGAACTTTCGGCACCTTCATTGCAATGGCCTTTTGCATGCACAACGCACTGCCAGCAACGGTGGCAAGGAGTGGCTATGGACCGGGCTTTTTTCAATGAGATGTACGAAGCGAACGGCAGTTGCCGCCCGCATTACCAGGAATTCGCCCGCTGGTTGGCCAATACCCCGCTGGAGCTGCTGGAGCAACGTCGGCGCGAAGCCGACCTGCTGTTTCACCGAGCCGGCATCACCTTTACGTTGTACGGCGACAAGCAGGACACCGAGCGCCTGATCCCCTTCGACATCATCCCGCGCAGCATTCGCGCCAGCGAATGGCGCATGGTCGAACGTGGCTGTATCCAGCGGGTGCAGGCGCTTAACCTGTTCCTGCAGGACATCTACCACGACCAGCGCATCCTCAAGGCCGGCATCATCCCGCCAGAGCAAGTGCTGGCCAACGAGGGCTACCAGATCGCCATGCAGGGCCTGGACCTGCACCGTGGGCTGTACGCCCATATCGCCGGCGTCGACCTGGTGCGCGATGGCGATGGCAGCTACTTCGTGCTGGAAGACAACCTGCGCACCCCCAGCGGTGTCAGCTACATGCTCGAAGACCGCAAGATGATGATGCGGCTGTTCCCCGAGCTGTTCGCCGCCCAGCGTATCGCCCCTATCGACCACTACCCCAACCTGCTGCTGGACACGCTCAAGAGCGCCAGCCCGCTGGACAACCCGACCGCGGTACTGCTCACCCCGGGGCGCTTCAACAGCGCCTATTTCGAACATGCCTTCCTGGCGCGGGAAATGGGCATCGAACTGGTCGAGGGCGCCGACCTGTTCATCCGTGACGAGCATGTGTACATGCGCACCACCGCCGGGCCGCAACAGGTAGACGTGATCTACCGCCGGCTGGACGACGACTACCTCGACCCGCTGTCGTTCAACCCCGACTCGATGCTGGGCGTACCGGGGCTGATCTCGGTGTACCGTGCCGGCAACGTGGTGCTGGCCAACGCAGTGGGCACCGGGGTGGCCGACGACAAGTCGATCTACCCCTATGTCGACGACATGATCCGCTTCTACCTGAGCGAAGAGCCGGTCCTCAACAACGTCCCCACCTGGCAATGCCGCCGGCCTGCGGAGCTGTCCCATGTGCTGGCCCACTTGCCCGAGCTGGTGGTCAAGGAGACCCAGGGCTCCGGTGGCTACGGCATGTTGGTCGGGCCGGCGTCGACCAGCGCGCAGATCGAGGATTTCCGCGCCCGCATCAAGGCCCGCCCGCATGCCTACATCGCCCAACCCACGCTATGCCTGTCCACCTGCCCGACCTTCGTCGACAGCGGCATCGCCCCGCGCCACATCGACCTGCGCCCGTTCGTGCTGTCAGGCAGTGAAACCCGCCTGGTGCCCGGTGGCCTGACCCGTGTGGCGCTGCAGGAAGGCTCGCTGGTGGTCAACTCGTCGCAAGGCGGCGGTACCAAGGACACCTGGGTGGTGGAGGACTGAACCATGCTTTCAAGAACCGCTTCCGACCTGTACTGGATGTCGCGCTACCTGGAGCGTGCAGAAAACCTCGCGCGCATGCTCGAGGTCAGTTATTCGCTGTCGCTGATGCCCCAGGCCGGGCGCAGCGACGGCCATGCCGAGCTGGCCATGTCGCTGCTGGCCTCCGGAACGCTGGACGACTACCGCCGCCGGCACACCACGCTCGATACCGAACGCATGCTGCACTTCTTCGCCCTCGACGCGACCAACCCGAGCAGCATCTATTGCTGCCTGCAGGCAGCCAGGACCAATGCCCATGCGGTGCGTGGCCGCATCACCGCCGACATGTGGGAGAACATCAACGCCACCTGGATCGAGATGCGCAACATCGCCAGCAACGGCCTGGGCCGGTACGGCATCAGCCAGTTCTGCGACTGGGTCAAGGAACGCTCGCACCTGTTCCGCGGGGCGACCTCGGGCACCATCATGCGTAACGATGCCTACAGCTTCATCCGCCTGGGGACCTTCCTTGAACGGGCGGACAACACCCTGCGCCTGCTCGATGCACGCTATGAAATGTTTGGCGAAGCCTCCGAAGAAGTCAGCGACGACTCTGCCCGCGGCTATTACCAGTGGAGCGCCTTGCTGCGCGCGCTGACCTCGTACGAAGCCTTCAACGAACTCTATCGCGCCGCGCCCAGTGCCCGGCCGGTATCCGAGCTGCTGTTGCTGCGGGTGGACGTGCCGCGCTCGCTGCATGCCTGCATCGAGGAGCTGGACCAGATCCTGGCCAGCCTGCCGGGCAGCACCGGCCGCGCTGCCCAGCGCATGGCCGCCGAACTCAATGCACGCCTGCGCTACACCGCAGTCGACGAAATCCTCGAAGCAGGCCTGCACCCATGGCTGACCGACTTCCTCGGGCGCATCAACCAACTGGGCCAGGCGGTCCATCACTCCTACCTGGAGGTCGTATGAAACTGTCCATTCGCCACGACACCACCTACAGCTACGCCAGCGACGTCTGCAACAGCATCCAGTTCCTGCGCCTGACACCACGCAGCAGCGAACGCCAGCGCATCCATGAATGGCACCTGGACCTGCCCAGCAAGGTGAAGGGCCAGATCGACCCGTATGGCAACATCCTGCATGTACTGACCCTGGACAAACCCCATGGCCACCTGGCACTGACCGCCAGCGGCCAGGTGGAGATCGACCCGGCACACGAACAGGAGGCCGGTGAACAATCACCGCTGCCGTTCCTGCGCGGCAGCCACCTGACCCAGGCCGACGACACACTCAAGGCCTTTGCCAGCCGCCACTGCGGTGCCCACCGCGACCGCGCGGCACTGATCGGGCTGATGCAAGGCCTGGCCGAACACATGCCGTACCGCCCGGGCAGCACCTCGGTGGGCACCACCGCCATCGAAGCGTTCAACGGCGCTGCCGGGGTCTGCCAGGACCACACCCACGCCTTCCTCGCCTGTGCACGCAGCCTGGGCATACCGGCGCGTTACGTCTCCGGTTACCTGTGCACCGAGGACGAGCAGCACCTGGCCAGCCACGCCTGGGCCGAAGCCTGGGTCGACGACGCCTGGTACAGCTTTGACATCACCAACCGCCTCACCCGGCCAGAGCGCCACCTGAAGCTGGCCGTGGGCCTGGACTACCTCGATGCCTGCCCGGTCAGGGGCGTGCGCCGGGGTGGCGGCGCCGAGTCGATGCAGGCCAGCGTCCATGTGCACCGCCAGTGACCGGCGCTGCATCCGTTCACAGCGATAACAAGGGAACCCGCATGACTTACTGTGTCGCCATGCACCTGGCGGACGGGCTGGTCTTCATCAGCGACTCACGCACCAATGCCGGTATCGACCAGATCTCGACCTTTGCCAAGTTGTTCGTGTTCAGCCTGCCGGGCGAGCGCCTGATCGTCCTGCAGACTGCCGGCAACCTGGCGACCTCGCAGTCGGTGGTGAACCTGCTCCAGCAACGTACCCAGGGCCCTGGCCCGCACCTGCTGAACGTTGCCACGCTGTACGACGCCACGGTGCTGGTCGCCGACACCCTGCGCGAGGTGGTCAGCCGCGACCGCAGCAAGCTGACCGCCGGCATCGACCTGAGCTGTTCGTTCATCGTCGGCGGCCAGATTGCTGGCGGGCCCATGGCCATCTTCAACGTCTACGCGCAGGGCAACTTCTTCCAGGCCACCGCAGATACCCCATTCCTGCAACTGGGCGAAAGCAAGTACGGCCGGCCGATTCTCGACCGCAACCTGAGCTACCACACGCCCCTGGACGAAGCGCTGCGCTGCGGCCTGATCTCCTTCGACTCGACCATTCGCAGCAACCTGTCGGTGGGCATGCCGCTGGACCTGCTGGTGTACCGCAAGAACAGCCTGGAGGCGCACGCGCGCCAACGCATCAGCAGTGACGATGCCTACTACCAACAGATTCGCAGGCAATGGAGCGATGGCCTGAAAAGGCTGCTGGCCGAACTGCCAGCGCCCCCTTACGGTTGAAGGCCTGATGAATGCCGAGTGATAAAACTGTACAGAAATTTTCTTCTGTATAGCTTTATCCGGATACCTGCACTATACCTTGTACATCAGCCCAATTTTGTACAGGTATTGTGCATGTCCACCTACCTGCAGCACTTCACCGAACGCTTTGCCACGCTAGGTGCACACAATCTCGACCTGCTGGGCGACTTGTACAGCGAGGATGTCACCTTTCGCGACCCGCTCCATCAGATCAGCGGGCTCACAGCCTTGCGTGGCTATTTCGCGCAGCTGTATGCCAACGTTGCCGAGGTTCGCTACACCTTCGAGGGCCTTGATGAGCCACAGCCCGGCCACGGCTACATCCGCTGGACCCTGCACTACCGCCACCCACGCCTGGCGGGCGGGCAGCCGATCAGTCTGCAAGGCTGCAGCCATCTGCGCTGGCGCGGTCGGGTTCACTTTCATCAGGACTACTTCGACGCCGGCGCCTTGCTGTATGAGCATGTTCCCGTCATGGGCCGGGCGGTTCGCTGGCTCAAGAGCAGGCTGGCATGAGCCGCTGCTGGCTGACCGGTGCCAGCAGCGGCATTGGTGCAGTACTGGCGCTGCGCCTGCTGGAGCAAGGCCACCAGGTAGCGCTTGGGGCGCGCCGGGCAGACAGCCTGGCGGAGCTGGCCGCACGCTTTGCCGGCCAGGTCCTGCTGGCGGTCGGCGATGTCGACCAACCTGAGCAGGTGGCACGCATCGCCGCGCAGATCGAACAGGCCTGGGGCTCGCTGGACCTGGTAATCCTGAATGCCGGCACCTGCGAGTACCTGGAGCCGGGGCAGTTCGACCCGGCCCTGGTCGAACGGGTGGTCCGCACCAACCTGATCGGCACCAGCCATTGCCTGGCCGCTGCCCTGCCCTTGTTGCGCCGTGGCCAACGCCCGCACCTGGTGGTGATGGGCAGCTCGGTCAGCTGGCTGGCGCTGCCACGGGCCGGTGCCTACGGCGCGTCCAAGGCAGCGCTGCGCTACCTGGTCGAGTCGCTGCGCCTGGACCTTGCCCGCGAAGGCATCGATGTCACCCTGGTCAGCCCCGGCTTCGTCGATACCCCGCTGACGCGCCGCAACGACTTCCCCATGCCACAGCTATGGAGCGCCGAGCGCGCGGCCGGGTACATTGCTGCGCGCCTGCCACACCGCCCACTGGAGATCACCTTCCCCGCCACCTTCACCCTGTTGCTGCGCCTGCTCGGCGCACTGCCGGCACGCTGGCGCCTGAAGCTGGGCCAGCGCCTGGCGCGCCAACCCCAGGGCTGAGCCATGCACATCGCCATCATCGGCAGCGGCATCGCCGGCCTCACCTGCGCCCACCTGCTGTCCCGCCGGCATACCGTCACGTTGTTCGAAGCGGCGGACCGGGTCGGTGGGCATACCCATACCGTCGATGTGCACTGGCGCGGCCAGCACTATGCGGTGGACACCGGTTTCATCGTCTTCAACAACTGGACCTACCCGCACTTCATCCGCCTGCTGGAACACCTGGGCGTCGCCTCGCGGATCACCGAGATGAGCTTTTCGGTGCACGACCCGCGTACGGGCTTCGAGTACAACGGGCACAACCTGCGCAGCCTGTTTGCCCAGCGCCGCAACCTGCTGTCGCCAGGCTTCTGGGGCATGCTGGGCGATGTGCTGCGCTTCAACCGCCAGGCGCCGGCCGACCTCGACCAACAGCGTATCGATGGCGCGACCACTCTGGGCAATTACCTGCGCGACAACCGCTACGGCCAACGCTTCATCGACCATTACATCGTGCCCATGGGTTCGGCCATCTGGTCGATGTCACGGGCCGACATGCTGCAGTTTCCGCTGCAGTTCTTCGTGCGCTTCTGCCGCAACCATGGCCTGCTGTCGGTCAACCAGCGCCCGCAATGGCGGGTGATCGAGGGCGGTTCACGCAGCTACCTGGCGCCGCTGTGCCGGCCCTTTGCCGAACGCATCCGCTTGAGCTGCCCGGTGCAACGGGTCAGCCGCGACGACGAAGGCGTGAACGTGGCCTGGGCAGGCGGCAGCGAACGCTTCGACAAGGTGGTGTTCGCCTGCCACAGCGACCAGGCCCTGGCGCTGCTGGAAGCCCCCAGCGAGCACGAACAGGCAATCCTCGGCGCCATCCACTACACCAGCAACGACGTGGTGCTGCACACCGACACCCGCCTGCTACCTCAGCGGCGCAGGGCCTGGGCCAGCTGGAACTACCGCCTGGGCAGCAGCGAACAGGCACCCGCTGCCGTTACCTACGACATGAACATCCTGCAAGGCATCGAGGCGCCGGTCACCTTTTGCGTCAGCCTCAATCAGACCGCACTGGTGGACCCCACGCAAATACTCGCCCGCTTCGAGTACGCGCACCCGCAGTACAGCCTTGCCGCCGTGGCCGCCCAGGCCCGTCAGGCCGAACTGCAGGGCCCGCTGCACAGCTACTACTGCGGCGCCTACTGGGCCAACGGCTTCCACGAAGACGGCGTGCTCAGCGCGCTGACCGTCGCCAGCCACTTTGGAGAACAGCTGTGAACAGCAGCCTGTGCCACGGCTGGCTCAGCCACCGGCGCCTGACGCCTGGGCACCACGCGTTTCGCTACCGCGTCGGCATGTGCTACCTGGACCTCGACGAGCTGCCGCGCCTGCTGGGCCTGTCCCGCTGGCTTGGGCGCTCGCGCCTGGCGCCGTTGTGCTGGCGCGAAAGCGACTACCTGCCCGCATTGACTCGCCAGGGCATGCCCCTGGTCGAGGCCGCGCGCCTGCTGGTTGGCCAGGCCACCGGGCAGGTGCCCGAAGGTGCCATTCACCTGCTGACGCAACCACGCTGCTGGGGGCTGTCGTTCAACCCGGTCAGCGTCTACTTCTGCCACGACCGCCAAGGGCAGGTGGCGGCCGTGCTGCTGGAGGTGCGCAATACCCCCTGGCGCGAGCGCTTTCACTACGTGCTGCCGGTGCAAGGCAACCTGGCCCAGCCATTTGCCGTGGCCAAGGCCTTCCACGTCTCGCCGTTCATGCCGATGGACATGGACTACCGGCTGCGCTTCGCCCTCGATGCGCAACGTGTACGCGTGCACATGGAAAACTGGCGCGCCGGGCGCAAGGTGTTCGACGCCGACCTCGCCCTGCAACGCCAGCCGCTCGATCGCGCCAACTTGCAACGCCACATCCTGGCCTTCCCATGGATGAGCCTGCGCACCGTCACCGGCATCTACTGGCAAGCCCTGCGCCTGCTGCTCAAACGCACCCCCCTATACGACCACATCGCCAGCCAGCACGACCTGGCGCCAGGCCAAGCCATCCGCGAGGAGCCCGACCATGTCCGAACCGACCTTGAGCGTTAGCAAATCGGCCAGCATCGCTCCGCTGCTCGGCGGCCTGGCCAGGCATGCGGTACTGGCGCAGCTGCGCCAGTTGAGCCACGGCCATCTGCGCCTGATCAGCCAGGACCGGCAATGGACCTTCGGCGACGTCGCCAGCCCGCTGTACGCCGAGGTGGAGATCCTTGACGATGCCGCCTGGGGCCTGGTGGCCGGCAATGGCTCGATCGGCGCCGGCGAAGGCTATATCCATGGCTACTGGCGCAGCCCGGACCTGGCCGCGGTGACCCGGCTGTTCGTCGCCAACCTCGACGTGCTGGACGCCAT
Source organism: Pseudomonas putida (assembly GCF_002025705.1). Lineage (NCBI taxonomy): Bacteria > Pseudomonadati > Pseudomonadota > Gammaproteobacteria > Pseudomonadales > Pseudomonadaceae > Pseudomonas > Pseudomonas putida. The sequence continues at coordinate 3,231,438 of NZ_CP018846.1, forward strand.
GGAGGGCGGCCTGGCCCGCCTGGCGCGCCCGGCCCTGCGCCTGCTGCACCGCTTCAACCACAACAGCCGACGCGGTGCGCGGCGCAACATCCTGGCCCACTACGACCTGGGCAATGCCCTGTTCGAACGGCTGCTCGATCCGACCATGATGTATTCCGCTGCGCGCTTCGACAGCGCCGAGCAAAGCCTGGAGCAGGCTCAGGCAAACAAGCTCCGGCTTATCTGCGAGAAGCTCGAACTCAAGCCCGACGATCACCTGCTGGAAATCGGCAGCGGCTGGGGTAGCCTGGCCATCCATGCCGCCGTGCAGCATGGCTGCCGGGTCACCACCACCACCCTCTCCGCCGCGCAGCACGCCCACACCTTGCAGCGGGTCAAGGCGCTGGGCCTGGAACGGCATGTCACCGTACTGCACGAGGACTACCGCGACCTGCGTGGGCGCTTCGACAAGCTGGTGTCCATCGAAATGATCGAGGCCGTCGGCCACCGTTACCTGCCCACCTACTTCCGTCAGTGCGCCTCGCTGCTCAAGGACGATGGCCTGATGCTGCTGCAGGCCATCACCATTCGCGACCAGCGCTATGCTCTGGCCCGGCGCTCGGTGGACTTCATCCAGCGCTACATTTTCCCCGGCGGCGCGCTGCCCTCGCTGAGCGTGCTGCTCGACACCGCCAGCCGCCAGACGGCGCTGAACCTGGTGCACCTTGAGGACTTCGGCCAGGACTATGCGCGCACCCTGCGCCATTGGCGCGACAACCTGCTCCACTCGCGCACGGAGCTGGCCAGGCTCGGTTACGACGATGCCTTCCAGCGCCTGTGGGAGTTCTACCTGTGCTATTGCCAGGGCGGCTTCGAGGAACGGACCATCGGCGTGGCACAGATGCTGTGGGCCGGGCCCAAGGCACGACGGGCGCCGCTGCCGGGCGCCTGAACATGGGCCGCCGTGGCTGGCTGCTCGGCAATGCGCTGTGGCTGCAGGCCGGCTGGTGGCTTTGTGTACTGGGGGTGCACAGGCCCTGGCTGTTGCTGATCGTGCTGGCCGGCCTGCTGCTGCACCTGCGCCTGAGCCCCGGCGGTGAGTGGCGCGTGCTGCTGGCAATAGCGGCGGCTGGCTGCCTGCTGGACAGCACCCTGGGCATGCTCGGCGTATTCAGCTTCGGCCAGTGGCCGCTGCCGCCCTGGCTGGCACTGCTGTGGCTGGTGTTGGCCAGTGGCATGCGCCACAGCCTGGCAGGGTTTGCCCGGCCAGCGTGGCGCGCGGTGTTGCTGGGCATGTTCGGTGGCCCGTTGGCTTACCTGGCCGGCGCCCGGCTGGCCGGTGTCGACCTGCCACTGGGGCGCCTGGATACCGCGCTGGTCCTGGCGCCGGTCTGGGCATTGGCGCTGCCGCTGGCCTTGCGCTTCGCAGCAAGGGCAAAGCAGACCGTTTGAGCCCCTGCCGCAGCTGGCCATCGGCCTGTTGCGCGCATGCCTTTCACTTTTCCAGCGCCGCTGCCACCTCTGCAGCCAGTTCGATGAATGCGCGGGCGGTTGCACGCTGATAACCGCCCCTGCGCTGCATCAATACCGCCGTGCGCTGCAAACGGACCGGTTCGAGTGCAATGGCAACCAGGTCTTCATTGGCAAGGGCAATGGTTGCAGGCAACAAGGTCGACAGGGACGTACGGCGTACGATCTCGATCACTGCACTGATGGTGTTGGCCTCCATCCGCACCTGTGGGTGAATGCCATGTTGCTGGAAGAAACGGTCGATCTGTTCGCGGGTGGCGAACTCCCCGCTGAGCAAGATCAATGATTCAGTGCTCAGCGCTTGCAGCCCGATACCTGTTGCCTTGGCCAAGGGGTGCCGGCGGTTGACCACCAACGCCAAGGTCTCGACCAGTAAAGGGCTGGCCTCGATGTCCTGGGCCTGAACGTCCTCGAATGCGATCCCCAGGTCCAGCTCGTCTGCAAGCAGCATCGCTTCCATGCGCTCCTGGGACATTTCACGCACGTTCAGGGTGATGTTCGCATAACGAGCATGGAACGCCTCGACCAAGGGGCCGACCAGGTAAGTCGTGAACGTTGGCGTCACGGCCACCCGCAGCAGGCCGCGGCTGAGGTCGCTGACGTCATGAATCGCACGCTTGGCTTGCTCCAGTTCCTGCGCGGCCCGTCGTGCATAACGCAGGTAGACCTCCCCGGCATCGGTCAGCCGTGTGCTACGCCCCGAGCGATCGAACAGCTGCGCGCCAAGGCTTTCCTCCAGCTGCCGCACCTGCTGCGACAGTGCCGGCTGCGACACATGCAGGGCCGTTGCGGCGCGAGTGAAGCTTTGGTGTTGCGCCACGGCGAGGAAGTACTGGATGTGTCGGGCAAGCATGGTCACTCACATAAGATAATCTGATTGACCTAATCATAAATGAGACTTTTACCTTATGCCACGCGCTCCGTAACCTTTGCTCCAACACACCGCGACATTGAGGCAGCAGCCATGAAAGACATCATCGACGGTTTCCTGAAGTTCCAGCGCGACGCCTTCCCCGAGCGGGTCAAGCTGTTCAAGGACCTGGCCACCCAACAAAGCCCAAGGGCACTGTTCATCTCCTGCTCCGACAGCCGCCTGGTACCCGAACTGGTGACCCAGCGCGAGCCCGGCGACCTGTTCGTCATCCGCAACGCCGGCAACATCGTGCCCTCCTACGGCCCTGAGCCGGGTGGCGTATCGGCTTCGGTCGAATATGCCGTCGCGGCGCTGCAGGTGGCCGACATCGTGATCTGCGGCCACTCGGACTGCGGCGCAATGACCGCCATCGCCACCTGCAATTGCCTGGAGCACATGCCCGCCGTAGCCGGCTGGCTGCGCTACGCCGACTCGGCCCGGGTGGTCAACGAAGCCCGCCAGCACCCCGACCAGCCGACCAAGGTCGCGGCCATGGTGCGCGAGAACGTCATCGCCCAACTGGCCAATATCCAGACCCACCCGTCAGTGCGCCTGGCCCTCGAAGAAGGCCGCGTGACCCTGCATGGCTGGATCTACGACATCGAAAGCGGCCGCATCGATGCCTTCGATGGCCGCAGCGGGAGCTTTGTGTCACTCGCCGCCAACCCCGACGTATGTGCCGTTTCCCATCAAGCCAGGCACGTTGCCTGACAGCAATTTCCACCCAAGGAGATAACCCCATGATCCAGTCGCAAGCTACCCAAAGTGTTCGCCAGGCCCTGACCGAAGTCATCCTCATGGCCAAGGCCCGCAAGGACCTGTCCTATGCCCAGATCACCGAGGGCACCGGCCTGTCCGAGGCCTTCGTCACCGCCGCCCTGCTCGGCCAGCACCCACTGCCCGCCGATGCCGCCAAGGTGGTAGGCGAAAAGCTTGGCCTCGACGTTGACGGCATCGCCCTGCTGCAAACCATCCCGGTACGCGGCTGCATGGAAAACGGCGTGCCGACCGACCCGACCATCTACCGCTTCTACGAGATGCTGCAGGTGTACGGCACCACGCTGAAAGCGCTGGTCCACGAGAAGTTCGGCGACGGCATCATCAGCGCCATCAACTTCAAGCTGGACGTGAAGAAGGTCGACGATCCGGAAGGCGGCTCCCGTGCCGTGATCACCCTGGATGGCAAGTACCTGCCTACCAAGCCGTTCTGACCCGGCTTTGACCGGCTCGCCGCCCGAGGGCGGCGGGCCCGGCCCGACGTGAGGAGCAACGCCATGGATATCATCTTTCGAAACGTGCGCATCGATGATGCGCAACCCTTGCTGGACGTGGCCGTGCACAACGGCAAGATCGCCGAAATCGCCCCGACGATTGCCGCCCGTGCTGCGCAGGAAGTCGAGGGCAAAGGCAACGTGCTGATACCGGGGTTCGTCGAAGGCCACCTGCACCTGGAAAAGGCCAACGTCATGCAGCGCAAGGCCAATCGCTCCGGCACCCTGAAGGAAGCGATCGCGGTCACCGCCGCGCTCAAGCCGACACTGACCCGCGAAGACATCCTCGAGCGCTCGACCCAGGTACTGCGTGCACTCGTGCAGGCGGGCAGCAGCCATGTCCGCGCCCATGCCGAGTTCGACCCTGTACAGGGTTTTACGGGGCTCGACGTGGTGCTGGAGCTGCGCGAAAGGTTCCGCGATGTCATCGACATCCAGGTGGTCGCGTTCCCCCAGGAAGGCATCCTGAAACTGCCGGGCATGCAGGCCATGATGGTCGAGGCCATGGAGAAAGGCGCCGATGTCGTCGGCGGTATTCCCTACAACGACGATTCACCTTTCGACCACATCGATTTCGTCTTCGAGCTGGCCAAACGCTACGGCAAGGACATCGACTTCCACCAGGACTTCGCCGATGACGCCGAGCAGATGACCATCGAGTATGTGGCCCGGCGCACCATCGCCGAGGGCTATCACGGCCGCGTCTGCGTCGGCCACCTGACCAGCCTGGCCGCGGTCGAGCCCGAGCGCCAGGCGCGCATCATCGAACTGCTGCGCGAAGCCGACATCAGTGTGATGTGCCTGCCAGCCACCGACCTGCACCTGGGTGCCCGTGGCGACAGCCATAACGTACGGCGCGCACTGACCCCGGTGCGGGCGTTGCGCGATGGTGGCGTGAACGTCTGCCTGGCCACCAACAACATTCGCAATGCGTTCACCCCGTATGGCACGGGCGACTTGCTGCACATCGCGCAACTCGCCATCCCGGCCTGCCACCTGGGCGGCGCCGATGACCAGGCCACGGTGCTGCCGATGCTCACGACCCGCCCGGCACGGGCCTTGGGGTTGCGCAACTATGGCCTGGAAGTGGGCAAGGACGCTGACCTGGTGCTGGTGGACACGCAGGCGGTCAGCGATGTGATTCTCGATCTGCCGGCACGGCTGATGGTGCTCAAGCGTGGCAAGGTGGTGGCGACTGCGGAGCATCGGCGTTCTGTGGTTTTCTGAGTCCTGCGCCGTTACTGCTGCTGGCGCGTGGCACAGACCACGATCTCGCGAATGCATACCGATTGCGGCTGGCCATAGGCGAAGTCGATCACTTCAGCGATGTTGTCGGCGGTCAGCACGCCGCCCATGCCTTGCTTCCAGTCGTTGTAGCCCGCCTTGATGGCCTCATCGCTGGTGTGGCTGAGCAGTTCGGTCTCCACCGCGCCCGGCTCGATGGTGATCACCCGCACATTGCTCGGCGACAGTTCTTCGCGCAGGTTCTCGGACAGCCCGCTGACGGCGAACTTGGTACCGACGTAGGCGACGTGGTTGGGGAACGTCTTGCGCCCGGCCACGGAGCTGACGTTGATGATGGTGCCGTGCTTGCGCTCGACCATGCCGGCAGCCACGGCATGGATGCCGTTGAGCAGGCCACGCACATTGATGTCGAGCATGCGGTCCCATTCGCCAGGGTCCTGGGTAGCGATGCTGCCCAGCAGCATTACGCCGGCGTTGTTGATGATCGCATCCACCGGGCCGAAGCGCTGCTCGGCCTGGGCTACCGCGGCCAGTACCGCCGCTCGGTCGCTGACGTCTACCGACAGTGCCAGGCTGTTCGGCAGCTGCAGTTGCAGCATCGGCTCCAGGCGGCGCGCCAGCAGCAACAATGCGTGGCCACGGCGCGACAGCAGCCTGGCGGTGGCCAGGCCAATGCCGGAGCTGGCGCCAGTGATCACGACCAGGGGTTTATGGGTAGTCATCGCGAGACTCCTGCTATTTAAAGTGCCTATGGATAAGTGCTTGGGAATAAACCGTAAGGCCAGTATAGGCAGGCGCTGAAACCACGAAAAATGGGATATTCTTGTGGCTGCCATCGGCAGAACTTATGGGTAACCCGTGGATTATCGTCAGCTTCGCGCGTTCATCGCCGTGTTTGAAGAACGCAACATCACCGCCGCCGCGCGCGCCATTCACCTCAGCCAGCCAGCACTTTCGGGCAGCATCAAGGCACTGGAGGATGCGCTGGGCACCACGCTGTTCGTGCGTAAGCCCAGGGGCGTTGAGGTGACCGAGGATGCGCGTGCGCTCTACCCCGAAGCCCAGCGCATGGTTGCCGAGGCAAGCAGGCTGCTGACCCGCTTTCGCAGCGACCGCGTCCGCGCGGCGTTGCAGATCGGTGTGGAGCAGGATGTCAGCTCGGCGGTAGTGAAAAAGGTGGTGCAGGCTGCGGCGGCGATCACCCCTGCCGTACGCCTGCAGTTGGCGACCGGCTGCATGGGGGCGGCGCGGCTGGCCAGCGAGGACCTGCGTTGCGAGGACGAACTGTTTCTGCCTTTGCACAGTGACCTTTACGTACTCGCACGGCCAGTTGCCGAGCAGGGTCCGGACACGGCGCCAACGCACTGGATCACTTGCCCGGCCCATCCCAGCCATCAGCGGCTGCTGCCGTTTTACGGGGTGGCCGGCAATGCCCCGGTGGCAGAGGCCGATACCTTCACCCTGGCTCTGGAACTGGTCGCAGCCGGGCTGGGCACGGCCATCGTCCCCGAATCACTGGCCGCCGAACACCGCGGTGTGCACGTCGAAGCATTGCCACAGCTGGACCTGCGGCGACGCATCGGCTTGTGTTATTCCGCCCAGGCGCTGGCGCTCGAAGGTGTTGTCCAACTGCGTGACGCGCTCGATTTGGCGGCGAGCTGAAAAGGCCTGCGGAATTTGACAGCCCCCGCCAGGCAAACTACTGAATAAGTTCCTGAAATCGCAATGTGAGGAACATGAACATGGAGCGTACCCTGGCTTCCCTGCTGATCGCGAGTGGCCTGCTGGCGGCCGGGCAGTCCCTCGCAGGCGGAAAGGACCTGGCGCCAGGGCCAGTCGTCAACGACGGGCCGCTGCTCTGGCACAACGAAAGCCTGACGTACCTCTGGGGCAAGAACTACAAGGTCGACCCGCCCATCCAGCAAACCTTCACCTTCGAGAGTGCCAGCAACTGGACGTGGGGCGACATCTGGTTCTTCGTCGACCAGATCAACTACAACGGCAAGGACAGCGCCAACAACGGCAAGAGCAGCTATTACGGCGAGTTCAGCCCGCGCCTGTCGCTGGGCAAGATCACCGGCAGCGACCTGTCGTTCGGCCCGATCAAGGATGTGCTGATCGCCAGCACCTACGAGTTCGGCGAGGGTGATGTCGAGGCTTACCTGCTTGGCCCGGCCGTCGACCTGGCCATCCCCGGCTTCGATTACTTCCAGCTGAACGTCTACTACCGCAAGCCCGACGGCAATCGCGTGCCCTCCGGCGCGTGGCAGGTGACGCCGGCCTGGGCCATCACGATCCCCGTCGGCAACTCGGACATCCTGTTTGACGGCTTCATGGACTGGGTCGTCAACAACAAGGATGCCAGCGCCAGCCACCGCAACCAGTCGGACTACCACGCCAACCTGCACTTCAACCCGCAGCTCAAGTACGACCTTGGCAAGGCCATGGGCTACGAGGCCAAGCACCTGTACGTGGGCCTGGAATATGACTACTGGTCGGACAAATACGGCATCAGGGACTCGAAAGGCTTCACCACCGATCAGAACACCGCAAGCGCCCTGGTCAAATATCACTTCTGAGGTTGCCCAACGGCAGTGAATGTCAGGCAGTGGGGCCCGACACCGCATTGACGCCTTCCAGCGTCGCAAAGGAAATGTCTTTTGCAGTGAGCAGGAAGTCACTCATGTACGGCACTGCGAGCATGTCGCTGCGCACCGCCGCGAACAGCGTCGCCTGCAGGCCCGTCTCGCCCAGGCGCCGGGCAATCACATAGCCGCGCGCGGTGTACAGCAAGAGGCAGGCACTCATCGCTCAGCGCACCTTCAGCAGGTGGTCCAGGGACAGCCTGCCCGCTCCCCGCGCGATCAACAGCAGCAGCAAACCCGCCCAGGTCAGGTGCGTGGGCCATGCATCGGGGTAGACGAACACTTCGATTACCGTGGTCATGCCCAGCAGCGCCAGCGCCGACAGCCGTGTCATCAGGCCAAGCACCAGCAGCAGCGAGAACAGGTGTTCGGCGTAGGTGGCCAGGTGCGCCGCCAGCCAGGGGGACAGCAGCGGCAGCGCGTACTCGGTGCGAAACAGCTCGTAGGTCCCCGGTGTGATGGTCAGCCAGCCTTCGACCTTGGTTCGCCCGGAAAGGAAGAACACCGCGGCAATACCGAACCGGGCAACCAGGCACAAGACGGTATCGCCAAGGTGCTGTTGCACGGTGTCGGCAAGCCGGTTCCAGGTGTGCCGCAGGTTGCTGGCCAATGGCGTGGAGTGAACGCGGTCCATGGTGGTGTCCTCAAGCAAAGCTGAGCGGGCAGAAGACCTGTGCGCCAAGCAACCGGCCGAGCAGGTCGGTGAAGTCCAGGTCCGGTTGGGTGAGCTGCGCAAACTGTGAGGCCTTTTCAAGGGGCTGCCGGGCTGCGCAGGCTTGCAGGAACGCACAACCGCCCTTCTCCAGTGGTTGATGGCAAACGCCCTCGGGGCTGCCTACGAACAGCACGCCCTCGCCGGCCCAAGGGTGATCGTCCGCCCAGTCCAGTTGCTCGCGGCCGCAGCGCCAGAGGCTGTAGGCCGGATGTTGCTCGCACCAGTGCCAGCGAGCGTTGCCACGGGGGCGCAAGACACTGCGCGCAAGGTCGCCGGCAGTCATGCCCGCCAGCCCGGCAAGGTTGAGGCAAGGTTCATCGAGCGCGCTGAATGCCTCGTTCCAGCAGGCATCCAGCCGGGCGACTTCGGCCAGGTAGGGCAAGCCGTGTTGCGCCTGCAACTGCTCAAGGTAGTCTGCAAAGGCTGCGCCGTAGTGAATCAGCCGGGTATCGCCAGGCGGCGCTTGCCGCGCATAGTCCGCTGCAGCCGCTTCCATCCATTGGCGCCCGACCAGGGTCAGGATGCTGGGGAAATTGGCGCACAGCGCCTCCACGCAACCGGCCATCACCGTATTGCGGTACACCGCGAACGCCGCCTGCTCGGTGAGCGCCGCCAGACCGGGCGCCGGGCGCCCCTGCAACGCTGCGACGAAGGCGTCCTGGTACTGGCTCAAGGTAAGTTTCATGGCTGCACTCCCGGACCGCTCAGGGTCGACTGGGCCATGGCGCGTTCGCCAAGCAGCTCGGTGAACGGCGGAACATTGCCATCACGCTCGACCAGCGTGGGGCGCGGGCCGACCCGTGCGATCAGGCGCCGGTAAAGCGCCCAGACCGGCTCGGCGACACGCGCATCATGGGAGTCGATCAACAAGCCGGCCTGCGCGTCCTGGCTGTACCCCGCCAGGTGGATTTCGCTGATGGCCTGCGCCGGAAAACGGTCCAGGTAGTCGGTGGCACTGAAGCCCAGGTTGTGTGCACTGACGTACACGTTGTTGACGTCCAGCAGCAAGCCGCAACCGGTGCGCCGGGTCAGCTCCGCAAGGAAATCGATCTCATCCCAGTCGTGCCCGTCCAACTGCAGGTAATGGCTGGGGTTCTCGATCGAGATACGCCGCCCAAGCGCGTCCTGGCTGCGCTGGATGTTGCTGACGATGCGGGCCAGGGCCTCGCTGCTACGCGGGAACGGCAGCAGGTCGGGATGATAGTCGCCGCGCCAGGTCGACCAGGCCAGGTGCTCGGACACCAGCACCGGCCGGACCTGGTCGATCAGCGTGCGTAACCGTTGCAGGTGCAGCGGATCAGGGTCGGCATCGGCCGCCAGCGACAGCGCCACACCGTGCAGCGACAGCGGATGGCGCTCGGCGATGCGCCTCAACCAGGCAAGGCGTGGGCCGCCGACCATGTAGTTCTCTGGGTGAACCTCGAACCAGAGCCCCTCGGCGCTGCACGCAAGGGCCTGGGCGTAGTGCTCGGCCTTGAGCCCGATCCCGGCGCCCAACGCTACATTGCCGTTCATGGTCGGCCTCCTCTGCTCAGGCCTTGACCGGAGTCAGCGAGCCCATGCCCGCTGGAGTCTTGATCGAAGTGCAGGTGCCTGCCGGGACGTTTTTCCAGTGCATGCCGTCGTAGTCTTTCTTGGCAGAACCTGCGCAGGTGGTGCCGGCGCCTGCCTTGCAGTCGTTCTTGCCGGCCATGGCGACGCCATAGCATTTTTCCATGGCGGCGGCGCTGCCGGCCGGCTGGGTGGGGGTGGCCGCCAGGGCGGCACTTGCCAGCGAAGCGAGGGCCAGGGCGGCGGTGGCGAGGGCTAAGGTTTTCATGCTGAAGTCTCCAGGGTGTGTGGCCGTGGCACGTTTACCGGCGGCTCATGGAGTAGTTCGTGGCATGCCCGGATTGGGTTACAGCCCTGGAAAAATTTTTCGCTCAACCGGCCGCGGCGACCTAAGGTTTCAATCCAGGGGGTCGCCAACGGCGGGCTCACAGAAAATGCACCCACGGTGTAACCCAGGCGGCCCATGCAGCGAACTAACTCACAGGCAATGCTCGATGCACGCGAAGCCCAGCTGCAAGCCTTGCTGCTGGCAGGCCTGGCGGGTGATGCGCAGGCCTACCGGGCATTCCTTGCGGCCCTGGCGCTGCATATCCGGGCGTTTCTGCGCCGGCGCCTGGCCCGGCGCCCTGCCGAGGTCGAAGACCTGTTGCAAGAGGTGCTGCTGGCGGTGCACAACGCGCGGCATACTTACCAGGTGCAACAGCCGTTGACGGCGTGGGTGCAGGCCATTGCCCGCTACAAGCTGGTCGACTACCTGCGCAGCAGGGCTCGCCTGGAGGCGCACAGTGCGCCCCTGGATGACGACGCGGAACTGTTCGCCAGCAGCGATGCCGAGCCGGCGGAAGCCAGCCGGGACCTGGCCAGGCTGCTTGAACAGCTGCCAGCGCGCCAGCGGCTGCCGATCGTTCATGTCAAGCTGCAGGGGCTGTCGGTGGAAGAAACCGCCCAACTGACCGGGCTTTCCAGCTCTGCGGTCAAGGTGGGCATACATCGCGGCCTGAAGGCGCTGGCCAGGCTGATTGGAGGCAAGCATGAAGACCGATGACCTGATCAGCCTGCTGGTCGCAGGTGAAGGCCCGGTGCAGCGCATTGTGCCGAGCAGGCACCTGGGGCTGGCCGTGGTGCTTGGACTGCTGGCGGCAGTGCTGATGACTGCGGCCCTTTACGGTGTGCGCAGCGACCTTGCCGAGGTGGCGCGCACGCCGCTGTTCTGGGCCAAGGTTGCCTTGCCCGGCAGCCTGGCGGCGCTCGGGCTGTGGCTGACCAGCCGGCTGGCCAGGCCGGGCGTACGCGGTGGCATGGCCTGGGGGCTGCTTGGCCTGCCCTTGCTGCTGCTGTGGCTGGGTGCCGCGCTGAGCCTTGCCGGCGCCCCCCTCGATGCGCGCGCCGACCTTCTGTTCGGCCGCACCTGGCGCACCTGTGCGCTGAACATTGCCTTGCTGTCGCTGCCGGGGTTGGTCAGCGTGTTCTGGGCCCTGCGCGGCCTGGCACCAACCCGTTTGCGCCAGGCCGGTGCCGCAGGCGGCCTGCTGGCCGGGTCGACGGCCACCTTGGCCTACTGCCTGCACTGCCCGGAGATGGGGGTGCCGTTCTGGGGCCTGTGGTACGTCCTCGGCATGCTGCTGCCAACCGCGCTGGGCGCGTGGCTGGGCCCGCGCCTGCTGCGCTGGTAAGCCCTGCCCGCACGAAGCCACTGGGTATGCCTCAGGTGCGCCGCAACCAGCCGATGAACTGGGCGAACAGCTCTGATTGCGAGTTGATTTCCAGCTTCAGGTAGAGATTCTTGCGGTGCATCCGTACCGTCTCTGGCGAGATGCCCAACTCATGGGCCGTGGACTTCACCGAATGCCCCTGCAACACCATCTGCGCCACTTCCCGCTCGCGCTCGGTCAGCACCCCGCAACCAAAACTGTCGAACGCGGCCTGCACGCTCTCCTTGGCCTGCGGCTGCGGCTCCAGCCCATGCCGGGCAGAACGCATCAGCAGCTCGCGCACCATCGGCTCGACCGCCTGCAACAGGTGCAGTTGTGCCACCCCCAGGCGCGCACCGCTGCAGCCTTGGAACAGGCTCAGGGAAATCTTGCTGTCATTGCCCAGGTCGACGATGAAGTAGCTGTCCTCGCTGCAGCCGGTGCCCAGGTAATAGGTCTTGTAATAGTCGCTGTCGAAGAAGTTGTCCGGGGCGATGTCTTCCAGGTGGTAGAAGCCCTGCGCCAGGCCCTTTTCCACCGCCAGGCAGAACGGGTCGAGCAGGTAGCCCGCGGCGAAATAGCGCTCCAGCACCGCCTCGTGGTAACGGTCCGGGATGCCCTGCTGATACAGCAATTGCGGCGGCTGGCCCTTGCGTTCGAGGCTGATCAGCATCGATTCGGCGCCCACCAGCTGGCTGATGGCGGCTGCCAACCAGGCCAAGGCGTCCGGGCCCTCGCTGTGGGCGAAGGCCTGTTGCAGGGCGCTGTGCCATTGCTGCAGGGCATGAAACGGCAAGTTTATTGTGGTGTTTTCGTGTGCTCGGCTCATGCCCCGCAGTCTACCGGCCGGGGCATGCACGTGCATCTTTGGCTGAAGGTCGATCATTGGCCGTGATACAGGCCCTGCTCGGTCAGTTCCTGCGCCGCCTCGAGAATACAGCTGCGCAGGGTATCGACGATCTCATCCACCTGGGCATGGGTGATGATCAGCGGCGGCGACATCACGTTCAGGTGCATGATCGGGCGAACCAGCAGCCCCTTGGCCTGGGCCCGCACATGGATGCGCTCACCAATGTTCACGGCGTCCGGGAACAGCGCCTTGGTCTGTTTGTTGGCGACGAACTCGACACAGGCCATCAGCTTCATGCAGCGCACCTGCCCTACCAGCGGCAGCTCGGCCAAAGTCTGCAGGCGCTGCTCCAGGTAGCTGCCGACATCATTGACATGGGCCAGCAGGTTTTCCCGCTCGATGATCTCGATGTTCTTCAGCGCCGCCACGCAGCACACCGGGTGCCCACTGTAGGTGAACCCATGGGTGAAGCAGCGGCCCTTGCCAGGTTCGGCGATCACCTTCCAGATGCGCTCGGAGAAGATGCACGCGCCCAGTGGCAGGTACGCCGAGGTCAGGCCCTTGGCGGTGGTGATGATGTCCGGGGTGACGCCGAACAGTGCTTCGGAGGCGAAGAAGGTGCCCAGCCGGCCGAACGAGGTGACCACTTCGTCGGCAACGAAGAGGATGTCGTAGGTCTGGCACACCTGCCACATGCGCTGGAAGTAGCCCTTGGGCGGAATGATCACCCCGCCCGAGCCCATGATCGGCTCGGCGAAGAAAGCTGCAACGTTGTCTGCGCCCAGGGAGAGGATCTTGTCCTCGAACTCGGCCACCAGGAAGTCGAGGAACTCGGCCTCGTCCATGTCGTCCGCCGCCCGGTAGTAGTTGGGGTTGGAGACGTGGTGGATCAGCTCGTGGGCGTAGTCGAACTCCGGCACCCGGTCGGCGGCCTTGTTGCCGATCGACATGGTCAGGCAGGTGGAGCCGTGGTAGGCGTTGTAGCGGGCGATCACATGCTTCTTGTGCGGCTTGCCGCGGCAGTTCTGGTAGTACTGGATCAGCCGGTAGGCGGTGTCCACGGCGGTGGAGCCGCCGGTGGTGAGGAACACGTGGTCGAGGTCACCGGGCGCCAGGCTGGCGAGCTTCTGGCACAGCTCGATGGCTTTGGGGTTGGCCATGTCCGAGAACGGGTTGGAATAGGCCAGCTGGCGCACCTGGTCGGCGATGGCCAGGGCCATTTCCTCGCGGCCCAGGCCGATATTGGTGCACCACATGCCTCCGACAGCGTCGAGGAAGCGGTTGCCCTGGGTATCGTGGATGTAAGCGCCGTCACCGGCCTGGATGTTCAGCGCGCCCTGCTCGGCGTGCTCGTCGAACATGTGGTAGCCGTGCATGTAGTGGGCTTTGTCGGCTTTCACCAGCTGGTCGTTGATCGGGGTGGCGGCCAATGGGCGAGTCGGGGTAGCCATAAGCAATTCCTTGTCGGATCGGTACGGTGAGAGGTGTCAGATGCCGGTCTTGACCGTGCTCCAGACCCGGGTGATGGCGCGCATGGCCTGCGGGTCCTGGGATTTCTGGGTGAACAGGCGTTCGCGGGTCTGCTCGTCGGGGTAGATCGCCGGGTCGTTGCGGATATCGGCCTGCACCAGGGGCGTGGCGGCCGCGTTGCTGTTGGCGTAGTGGATGTAGTTGGTCACTTCGGCCATGGTCTTGGGCTGCAGCAGGTATTCGATGAAGCGGTGGGCATTGGCCACATGGGGAGCGTCATTGGGCAGGTAGAGGCTGTCGAACCAGATCAGCGAGCCTTCCTTGGGAATGAAGAACGCCAGGTTGATGTCTTTCTTCGCCTCCACCGCGCGGGCCTGGGCGGTGGCGTAGTCGCCGGACCAGGTCAGGGCCATGCACACGTCGCCGTTGGGCAGGCTGGTGAGGTAGTTCACCGAGTCGAACTTCTTGATGTAGGGGCGGATGCCCATGAGCACGTCCTGGGCGGCCTTGAGATCGGCCGGCTTGGCGCTCTGCGGGTCTTTGCCGAGGTACTTGAGGGCCAGCGGGATGACTTCGCTGGGCGCGTCCATCACGGTCACGCCGCAGTCGGCGAAGCGCGAAACGATCTTCGGGTCGAACAGCATGGCCAGCGAGCCGATCGGCGCGTCGGGCATGCGCTGTTTGATCTTGTCGACGTTGTAGGTGATGCCGGAGCTGCCCCAGGTGTAGGGCGCCGAGTAGCGCATGCCGGGGTCGAAGGCTTGCAGGCTCTGTACCACCTGCGGGTCGAGGTTGGCCCAGCTGGGCAGTTTGGACTTGTCCAGCGGTTGGAACACCCCAGCCTTGATCAGCGGTGGCACCAGTGAGCCATTGAGCATCACCAGGTCATAGCCGGAGCGGCCGGTGAGGAGTTTGGTCTGCACCGTCTCGTAGCCGTCGAAGGTGTCGTAGATCACCTTGATGCCGGTCTGTTTCTCGAAATCGGCGAGGGTGTTTTCGCCGATGTAGTCGGTCCAGTTGTACAACCTGAGCGTGTTGCTGGTATCCGCCTCGGTGGCCAAGGCCGCAGTGGCGGTACAGCACAGCAACAGACTGGAAATCACTTTCAATGCCTTGCGCATAGCAACTCCATCGTGTGATCAGGATGAAGCCTACTATCGAGGGATTGAAAGCCTGGGACCATACCCCGAATGGGTGTGTCATCGCGGTGCTGTGTCATGCCAACAAGGCTGGCGCCGCATCTCTCGCAGACATGACTGGCCCGAAACAAACTGTAGGAGCGGATTCATCCGCGATGCGCCGCGCGGGCGGCGCTCGATCTCGTAGGCGCTGAAAAAACATTGCCGAACACCTGGCGGCCTTCATCCAAAGGCTACCAGGTGCCTGACGCAAGCCCTTCAGCGTTATCAAGACCGAGCGCCGCCCGCGCGGCGCATCGCGGATGAATCCGCTCCTACATTTGTTGCAACGTGGCCATGCCTGCGAGGCCATGGTTGTCAGCCTTGTTGGCATGCCTTGGCATTGCGGGGGTGTCAGCGTGCCAGTGGGTACAGCGCCTCGTCGAACTGGTCCAGGCGGGGGAAGCTCAGCGGCAGGTCATCCGACAGGTGCTGCAGGCGTTGCTGGTAACTTTGCAGAAACGCCTGGCGCGCTTCATCGCTGATGTACGGCACATGCCACGCCACGAACGGCTCCAGCACCTCGAAGCCGACATAAGCCAAGGTGCCGCGTAAAATCGGCCGCAGCATGTCTTCCAGCGGCCCGTGGATCGCTCCCTCGCCGAACATGTGCTCACGCCCGCCAAGGGTCACGGTCACCAGCGCGCGCTTGCCGGCCAGGCCGCCCTGGTCGTAGAAACGCTTGCCGCCGTAGCACACCCCGGACACCAGCACCCGGTCGATCCAGCCCTTGAGCATCGCCGGCGCCGAGAACCAGAAGATCGGGAAGTTCAGCACCAGCAGGTCGGCCCACAGCAGCTTGTCCAGCTCTTGCTGGATGTCCGCTGCGATGGAACCACTCTTCACCCCCAGGCGCTGCTCCAGCGCGTACACCAGGTACTCCGGGTTTTCCCGGTGACTGAAGTCGTCGGCACTGGCTACCGGGTTCCAGCCCATGGCGTACAGGTCGCTGACCTGCACCTCATGGCCCTGGGCACGGAAGGTCTCTGCCGCCTGGTCACGCAGTGCGGCGGTGAAGGATTGAGGCTCGGGATGAGCGTGAACGATCAATACTTTCATGGGCAATCCTCAAACAGTTGCCAAAGGGGAAGTGGAATTGCGCGTCGCCAGCAGGCGGTCAAGCCAGTCGGGGTCCATCTCTGGCTCGCAGGAAAACAGCAGCCCGGTGTAGTCACGGTGCGGCGGCTGGAAGATCGCCTCGCGGCTGCCATGGTCGACCACCCGCCCGCGCTGCATCACCAGCACCTCGTCGGCGATGGCGCGCACGGTGGCCACGTCGTGGGTGATGAACAGGTAGGCCACGCCCAGCTCGCGCTGGATACGGTCGAGCAGCTTGAGCACGCCCTCGGCCACCAGCTGGTCAAGCGCCGAGGTCACTTCGTCGCAGATGATCAGCTGGGGTTCGGCGGCCAGGGCGCGGGCGATGCAGATCCGCTGCTTCTGCCCGCCCGACAGCTCGCGTGGCAGGCGGTCCATGTATTTGGCCGGTTCCAGGTCGATCATCCGCAGCAGTTCGGCGACTCGCTCGCGCAGTGCCTTGCCCTTGAGCCCCAGGTAGAAGCTCAGCGGCCGGCCGATGATGTCGACGATACGCTGCCTTGGGTTCAGCGCCGTGTCGGGGATCTGGTAGATCATCTGGATGCGCCGCAGTTGCTCCTTGCTGCGCTGGCGGTAGTCTGCCGGCAATGCCTCGCCGTCATACAACACCTGCCCCGAAGTCGGCGGCAGCAGGCCGCTGATCAAACGCGCCGTGGTGCTCTTGCCGCTGCCCGACTCGCCGATCACCGCCAGGGTCTGGCCGCGATAGAGCTTCAGCGAAACATCGTGCAGCACCGGCTGATGACCGTAGCAGGCATCGGCATTGCGCACTTCCAGCAAGGGTTTTTCATGGCGTGGGCAGGCCTTGGCCGTGGTGTGGAAGTTGCGCACCGCCCACAGCGACTGGGTGTACGCCTGCTGCGGGGCGCTGAGCATGCTGCGGGTCTGCGCCTCCTCCACCAGGCTGCCGTGGCGCAGCACCATGATGCGGTCGGCCATCTGCGCCACCACCGCCAGGTCATGGCTGATGTACAGCGCGGCGCTGCCGAAGGTCTTCACCGCGTCGCGGATCGCCGCCAGCACCTCGATCTGGGTGGTGACGTCCAGCGCCGTGGTCGGTTCGTCGAAGATGATCAAGTCCGGGTGGCAGGCCATGGCCATGGCCGTCATCACCCGCTGCAACTGGCCACCGGACAGCTGGTGCGGGTAACGCTGGCCAATGTGCTCAGGGTCGGGCAAGCGCAAAATGCGGTACAGCTGCACCGCCTCGGCCTCGGCCTTGGCGCGGTCGATGCCACCGTTGGTCACGGCCGTTTCCACGTGCTGGTCGATCAGCCGGTGCGCCGGGTTGAACGAGGCGGCAGCGCTCTGCGCCACGTAGGCGATGCGCAGGCCGCGCAACTTGCGCAGGGTTTCGGCGCTGCAGTCGAGCAACGGGATGCCATCGAAGCAGACGCTGCCGCCGGTGATCCGGCAGCCGTCGCGCACGTAGCCCATCGCGGCCAGGCCCAGGGTCGATTTGCCGGCACCGGACTCGCCGATCAGGCCCAGCACCTCGCCACGCTTGAGGGTCAGGTCGATGCCCTTGATCAGCGGGTGCCAGGCATCGTCATGGTGGCCCTCGATGCGCAGGTCACGGATTTCCAGCAAAGTATCAGGGTTCATGCTCAGCACTCCTTCAGGCCACTGGACAGGTGCAGCACCCAGTCGACGACGAAGTTCACGCTTACCGTGATCAACGCCACCGCCAGGGCCGGAAGCAGCGGGCTGATGTCACCGAAGGTGATCAGCACCGCGTTGTCGCGCACCATGCTGCCCCAGTCGGCGGTCGGCGGCTGGATGCCGAGGCCGAGGAACGACAAGGCGCTGATGAACAGGAAGACGAAACAGAAGCGCAGGCCGAATTCGGCGATCAGCGGCGCCGCGGCGTTGGGCAGCACCTCCCGGCTGACCAGCCACCACAGCCCTTCGCCACGCAACCTCGCGGCCTCGACGAAGTCCTGCACCACCACGTTCATCGCCACGGCCCGGGACAGGCGGAACACCCGCGTGGCGTCGAGCAAGGCGATCACCAGCACCAGCGAGGTGGCCGTGGTGCCGACCACGCTGAGGATCAGCAGGGCGAAGATCAACTGCGGGATGGCCATCAGGATGTCCACCAGGCGCGACAGGCCCTGGTCGATCCAGCCGCCCTTGATGGCTGCAACAAGCCCGCACAGGCCACCCAGCAGGAAGGCCAGGCTGGTGGTCAGGAAGGCGATGCCCAGGGTATTGCGGGCTCCGTACAACAGGCGGCTGAAGGTGTCGCGGCCAAGGTTGTCGGTGCCCAGCAGGAACTGCGGGCTCCACGGCGCGAAGCCCTCGCCCACCACCTGGGTTTCGCCATACGGCGCCAGTAGCGGCGCGAACAGCGCCACCACGGTGTAGGCAACAATCACCAGCAGGCCGAACTTGGCGCTCAGGGGCGCGCGCAGCACAGGTGTGATCAGGCTCATGGTCTACCCCTTCGGATGCATCAGGCGTGGGTTGCTGGCAATCGACAGCACGTCGGCGCCGGTATTGAGCAGGATGTAGGTGCCGGCGAAGATCAGGCTGCAGGCCTGTACCACCGGGATGTCGCGCTTGGCCACCGAGTCCACCAGCAACTGGCCGAGCCCCGGGTAGACGAACACCACCTCCACCACCACCACGCCCACCACCAGGTACGCCAGGTTCAGCGCCACCACGTTGACGATCGGCGCCAGGGCATTGGGCAAGGCGTGCCTGAAGATCACCCGCGCCGGCGACACGCCCTTGAGCCGGGCCATTTCGATGTAGGGGCTGGCCAGCAGGTTGATCAGCGAGGCGCGGGTCATGCGCATCATTTGCGCGATCACCACCAGGCTCAGGGTCGCCACTGGCAGCACCGAGACTTCCAGCACCTCACCCAGCGAAGCGTCCGTGGGCAGGCTGGAGATGCCCGGGAGCCATTCGAGCTTCACCGCGAACACCAGGATCAGCAGATAGGCGACAAAGAACTCGGGAAACGACACGGCGCTCAAGGCGCCGGTATTGAGCAGGCGGTCGAACCAGCTGTTGCGGTACAACGCTGCGAGCATGCCCAGCAGCAACGCTGTCGGCACCGAGAACAGCGCCGCCAGCAGGGCCAGGCTGAAGGTGTTGCCCAGCCGCGCACCCACCAGTTCAATGATCGGCCGCTGGTTGGCCAGCGACACCCCCAGGTCACCGTGCAACAGGCGCCACGCCCACTGCACGAAGCGCTGCACGGGCGACAGGTCCAGCCCCAACTGGGCACGCAAGGCGGCCACGGTTTCCGGGGTGGCCGACTGGCCGAGCATGGCCTGGGCGATGTCGCCTGGCAGCATGCTGACTGCCAGGAAGATCACCACCGAGACCGCAAACAGCGACAGTAGGCCCAGGGCCAGCCGCTGCAGTAGGAGTTTGCCAAGATTGTTCAACGTAACTCTCCTTGACCAGATGCCTTGACCAGATGCCTTGACCAGATGCCTCGACCAGATGCCTCGACCAGATGCCTCGACCAGATGCCTCGACCAGATGCCTGGACTGGATGCCTCGACTGAATGCAGGGTTGAACCTCGCGCAATGCCAGCGGGTCAGGCCTGCCACCAGCGCTCGATCACCCGCAGCCCATCCAGCTCGCCATAGGGCGCCGTCAGCGGGCCATGGGCCACGCGGCTGGAGCGGGCGGCGACGGAGCTGGCGAACAGCGGCACGATGGCCCCGCCGTCGTCGCGGCACAGCGCCTGCATTTCGTTGTACATCTCGCGGCGCAGCGGCTCGTTCATCTCGCCACGGGCGGCGTTGAGCAGCTGGTTGAAGCGCGGGTTGTCCCAGTGGGTCTCGTTCCACGCCGCGCCCTTGGCGTAGCCGATGCTGAACATGCGGTCGGCGGTGAGGCTGGAGTACCAGAACGAAGTGGTGAACGGCTGCTTCATCCACACATTGGTGAAGAATCCATCGGCAGGT
Organism: Pseudomonas putida; assembly: GCF_002025705.1. Taxonomy (NCBI): domain Bacteria; kingdom Pseudomonadati; phylum Pseudomonadota; class Gammaproteobacteria; order Pseudomonadales; family Pseudomonadaceae; genus Pseudomonas; species Pseudomonas putida. The sequence continues at coordinate 3,251,501 of NZ_CP018846.1, forward strand.
TCGCGCACCACGTCGATGTCGATCCCGGCCTGGCGCGCCTGCTCCTTGAACAGCACCGAGGCATCCACCGCACCGCTGTAGGCGGCATCGGAAGCCTGCAGGCGCACCTTGAGGCTGTCCATGCCGGCCTGGCGCAGATAGAAGCGGGCTTTGTCCGGGTCGTAGACGCGCTGCTCCAGCGCCGGGTTGATGAAGCGGTTGGCCGGCTGCAACGGGTGGTCGTTGCCGACCTGGCCGTAGCCGTAAAGCACCGAGGCCAGCAGGGTCTCGCGGTTGATCGCGTGCTTGAGGGCCATGCGTACGTTGTTGTCACGGAACTGCTGGCTGTCGGTGAGCATCGGGAAGGTGTAGTGCTGGGCGCCCTTGGTTTCCTCGATCACCAGCTTCGGGTTGCGCTTGAGCAAGGACACGGTCTTGAGGTCGACCTTGTTGATCACATCGACCTTGCCAGTGACCAGGGCGTTGACCCGTGCGGCGCCGTCGGCGATGGCGATCAGCTCGGCACTGGCGAAATGCGCCCTGCCCGGCTTCCAGTAGTCCGGGCTGCGCTCCAGGTCCATGCGCACGCCGGGCTCGAAGCCCTTGATGCGGTAACCGCCGGTGCCGACGCCGGCCTGCCAGTCGGCCAGGCCGTCCTTGGCGGGCATGATCACCAGGTGGTAGTCGGCGACCACGTAGGCGAAGTCGGCGTTGCCCGAATGCAACTCGAATACCACGGTGTCGGGGGCGCTGGCGTGCACCTTGGCAACATCGCCCAGCACGGTCTTGGCTGCGGAAGTGGACTTGTCGCCCAGATGGTGCTGAATCGAGGCCACCACATCATCGGCGCTCAGGGTCTTGCCATTGTGGAAGGTCACGCCCTGGCGCAGGGTGAAGGTCCAGACCTTGGCGTCGGGGCTCGATGCCCAGCGCTCGGCCAGTTCAGGGATGGCCGTGCCGTCCACGGCAATTTCGGTGAGGGTGTTGTACACCGCCGAGAAGCCGATGAAGGTGAAGGTGTCGACCCACGAGCCCGGGTCCTTGGAGTCGGTGGTACTGCCCCCGGCCAGTCCCAGGCGCAAGGTGCCGCCCGGCTTTGGCGTGGCCTCGTCGGCATGGCCAGGCAGCGGCAGGCCGAGGGAAAACGCCCCGGCAATGGCCGCAGCGACAGCGCTGTACTTGAGGAAATCCCGGCGCGGCAGGCTGCCGTCGGGAATGGCGTGAGGATTGTTCTTGTTGTTATCGCTCATGGCATTTGCCCCTGTTGAACCGCAAGAAATTGTTGTTCGGTCAAAGCGGATTGCGTAGAAGCTGTTTACAATTTGTAATTGTTACCGTAACAAATACATTAGCGGTAGGACAAGCTGATTTCCAGCGCCCGATACCGGGCTTTTTCAGTGGTGTACCATTGACGTTTTCGCAGGGAGCCTTTGCCCCATGAGCCAGTCGACCCGACTCATCACCGCCTCGTACATCCTTTCGTTCGTGGCGGCCAATGCCCCGCAGAAGTTGCGCACCGAGACCATCGCCAAGTGGGTCAAGGTGCACCCTACCCGCGTGCGCTCGATGGTGTCGCAGATGGTCAAGGCCAATATCCTGACCTCGTATCGCGGTGCCCAGGGCGGCGTGACCCTGGCCCGCGCGCCGCAAGAGATCACCTTGCGCGAGGTGTATGACGCCGTGCAGGAAAGTTCGCTGATCGCCGAAAAGATCGACAACCCGTTTGCCGGGCTCGAGGACCACTGCAAGGTGTACGAAGTGTTCACCCGGCTATTTGCGATGCTGGAGCAGAACATGCGCCTGGACCTGGGGGCGATCACGGCGGATCAGCTGTTTGTGGCGTTTGATACGCCCAAGGAACACACGGCCTGAACGCCAACCCTGAGCGGCCTGTGGGAGCGGCCTTGCGTCGCGAAAGGGGTGCGAAGCGCCCCCAGGATCTCAGCTTCGCCGCATGAATTGCTGGGGCCGCGTTGCGGCCCTTTCGCGACACAAGGCCGCTCCCACAGATGCTCCCGCAGCCACAGGCGCTCTCACATTGCTCAGAGCTGGATGGCCTTCACCTCGACAAACTCGTTGAGGCCTTCCTCCCCCCATTCACGGCCATTGCCCGACTGTTTGTAGCCGCCAAACGGCGCCTGGTAGTTGAACGCCCCGCCATTGACGAAGCACTGCCCGGCGCGCAACTGGCGCCCCAGTTGCAACGCCTTGTCACGGCTACCCGCCCACACCGCACTGGACAGCCCGAACGGCGAGTCGTTGGCCAGGGCAATGCCCTCGGCCTCATCGGCATAGGGAATCAGGCACAGCACCGGGCCGAAGATTTCTTCCTGGGCAATGCGCATGCGGTTGTCGACGGCGGCAAAAATTGTCGGCGGCACATAGAACCCACGCTCGAAGCCCGGCGCGCTGGCCCCGCCACACACCAGCCGCGCGCCCTCTTCCTGGCCGACCCGGATGTATTCCTGCACGGTGCGCCGCTGCCCGGCCGAACACATCGGCCCAAGGAAACTGCGCGGGTCCTGCGGGTCGCCCATGACCAGGCCGCGGGCCTCGTCCACGGCAATCTCCACGGCCTCGGCATAACGCGACGCCGGCAACAGCATGCGCGTCAGCGCCGTGCAGGTCTGCCCCGAGTTGATCATCACTTCCTGCACGCCATGGCGCACCGCCGCTTCGAGCGGGGCGTCGGCGGTGATCAGGAACGGCGACTTGCCGCCCAGCTCCAGGCACACCCGCTTCACCGACGGCGCCGCCGCCTGGGCAACCCGCACACCCGCGCCGGTCGAGCCGGTAAACGAGACCATGTCCACCTGTGGGTGCCGTGCCAGTGCCTCACCGACCTTCGACCCTGGCCCGCTGACCAGGTTGAACACCCCGGCCGGCAGCCCGATGGCCTCGACCATTTCGGCCAGCAGGAAGGCATGCAGCGGGGTTTCCTGACTTGGCTTGACCACCACTGTGCAGCCTGCAGCCAAGGCTGGTGCGAGCTTGCCGATCAGCTGGTGCAGCGGGTAGTTCCAGGGGTTGATGAACGCGCATACGCCCACGGCCTCGCGGTACACCAGCGAGTTGCCGACCTCGCGTACCTCGTCCATCAGGCCGGCCAGCTCGATGTACTGCTCAAGGCCGATGATGGGCCCGTCGACCTGCACTGGCCGGCACCACTGCACCGGCATGCCCAGTTCGGTGGTGATCACTGCAGCCATCTCGTCGGCCCGCGCCTTGAGCTGCTCGGCCAAGGCGCGAATGAACCCGGCGCGCACATTGGGGGGCGTTCGCGACCAGCCGGCGAACGCCCGGCGCGCCGCCTGGACCGCCCGCTCCACATCTTCTTCATTACCCAGCGGCACCTTGCCAGCTACCCCCTCGCTGGCCGGGTCGATCACCTCGGCCATGCCCTGCCCCGCCGGCTGCTGCCAGCGACCATCGATGAACAGACGGCTGTATTCACGCATGCGGTTGCGCCTCCATCAGTTCACTGGCGCAGCGGGCGATACGCCGGCAGGCTTCGCGCAGCGGCTCGGCGCCCAGCACCAGCCCCAGGCGGATATGCCCGGCCGCGCTCGGGCCGAACGCTTCACCGGCCAGCACCGACACGCCATGCCGGTCGAGCAGGCGGTCGGCGAACGCTTGCGCGCTGAGCCCGGTTTCGCGGATATCGACCATCACGAACATCCCGCCATCGGGCTTGAGTGCCCGTATGCCAGGGCAGTCTGCAAGGCTTGCACACACCAGGTCACGGCGTTGGCGGTAGGCTTCGCGCATGCCGTCCAGCTCTGGCAACTGCAACTCCAGCGCAGCCACCGCCGCATCCTGGATGAAGTCAGGCGAGCCATACAGCATGCACAGCGCCAGGTTCTCCAGGTGCCCGGACAACGCCGGCGAGCCGACCACCCAGCCAACCCGCCAACCGGTCATGGCATGGGACTTGGACAGGCTGTTCAGCGTCGCCGTGCGCTCGGCCATGCCCGGCAGGCTGGCGGGGCTGATGTGCTCGCCGTCGAACAGCAGCTCGCTGTACACCTCGTCGCTGATCAGCCACAGGTCATGGGCGATGCACAGTTCGGCCAGGGCCTCCCAGGTCCTGCGCGGCAGGCTGGCACCGGAAGGGTTGTGCGGGCTGTTCAGTGCCAGGGCGCGGGTGCGCGGGGTGATCCGCGCGGCGACGTCTTCGGCTTGCACGCGAAAGCCATGCTCCGGGCGCACCGGCACCGGCACCACCTTGGCACCGCAGGCACCGAACACCGCCTCGTAGGTGACATACATCGGTTCGGCGACGATCACTTCATCGCCCGCCTCCAGCACGCATTGCGCCACGCAGAACAGCGCGCACTGCGCCCCTGCCAGCACCGTCACCTGGTCAGCGCTGACCACCTGGCCACTGCGTTGCTGGTGGCGCCGGGCGATGGCCTCGCGCAGGCTGCGCTTGCCGCGCACATCGGCGTAATGGGTATTGCCGGCCTCAAGGCTGGCCACGGCCGCCTGGACGATCGGCGCCGGGGTGTCGAAGTCCGGGTCGCCGACCGAAAGCAGCAGCACGTCGTGGCCCTGCTCGAGCATGGCCAGGGCGCGGTAGTGGATCTCCCAGGCGGCGGCGCCGTCACCGGCGATCCGTTGGGTCAATGAGGAAAATCGCATGGCTGGTTGTCCTGTTATGTGCAGTGGGCTCAGCGCGCGCAGGCGTGCTTGAGCTCGATCAGGGTCACGCCGTTGCGGGCAAAGCCGCCGCGCAGGTCGCGTTGCAGGTCGTCGAGGCTCTGCGGCTGCGCGACCGTGCAACCAAAGGCACGGGCCAGGCCGGCGAAGTCCGGGTTGCGCGGCAGTACGCCGATGGGCTCGATGTCCAGGTCGAGCATGTCGTCGCGGATCTGCCCCAGGGCATCGTTGTTCCACAACAGCACCACCAGCGGGCGGTCCAGCTCCTCGACTGCGGTCGCAAGCTCTTGCGCGGTGTAGAGGAAGCCACCGTCACCCACCAGCACCAGGCCTGGGCGGTCGGCAGTGGCGAACATGGCACCGATACCTGCCGGCAGGCCGTAGCCAAGGGTGCCGTAGCCGGTGGGGTGTAGCCAACTGCGCGGCGCCCTGCTGTTGAAGACGTAATTGCCGGTGTAGGCCAGCTGGGTCATGTCGGTGCTGACGAAGGCGTTGTCCGGCAGCTCGGCCGCAACCCGCTGCAGGATCGCCTGGTGAATCGCCTGCAAGGGGCCGTGGCCGGCCTGCACGGCATCGCGCAGGCGGCGCACCGCAGCGCTCGCCTGGGACGCATCGCGCACGCCGTCCGGCAACTGTTCGAGCAGCCCCGTCAGGGTCTGCCGGGCATCGCCATGCAACGCCAGCGCACAGGGGTAGAAGTCGTTGAACTTGCGCGGGTCGATGTCCACCCGCAGCAGTTCGCCGGTCAGTGGCAGGCGCTCGCGCCAGAAGTCGGTGTCGGCCATCTCGGTACCGACTGCCAGCACCACATCGGCCTCACCGATCATTGACCAACCCGGCTCCACACAGAGGGTGGAACCGGCGTTGAGCGGCGAGTCCAGCGGCGCCAGCCCCTTGCCGGCGACGCTGGTGAACAGCGGTGCCGCCAGGCGTGTGCTGAGCTGCTGCAGTTCGGCGCCAGCCTGCAGGGCGCCGCCCCCAGCGATGATCATCGGGCGCTTCGCCGCCGCCAGCCTGGCGGCCGCCTGCTGCAGGCTGTCGAGGCTGGCCGGGCCGCGACCAGGGCGGCGTACCACATCAGAGCTCCAGTCCCGCGCCACGGGCGCAGCCAGCACGTCCAGCGGCACCGAGATATGCACCGGGCGCGGGCGTTCGCTGTCGAACACGGCATAGGCGCGGGCGACCAGCTCTGGCAGGTCCTCGGCCTTCAGTGCCACGGCCGAGAAGGCGGTGATTGGCGCGGTCATGGCGCGCTGGTCCTGGGTTTCGTGCAGGCAGCCCCAGCCTTTGCCCAGGCTTGCCGTGTGGTTGACGCTGGAGATCACCAGCAGCGGAATCGAGTCGGCGTAGGCCTGGCCGATGGCGGTGGCCGCGTTGGTCACGCCGGGGCCGGTGATGACGAAGCAGACACCCGGCTTGCCGCTGACCCGGGCATAGCCGTCCGCCATGAAGCCGGCACCCTGCTCGTGACGGGTGAGCACATGGCGGATGCCACTACCGGGCAGGCCGCGGTACAGCTCCAGGGTATGCACGCCGGGGATGCCGAAAACGGTATCGACGCCGTAGTTGGCCAGCAGGCGCACCAGCGCCTGGCCGCCCGTGAGTGTGGGGTTGGTCATGTTCATGTCCTTACACTTGGCCGAGGCGGATCAAGGCATCGACCGCCGTGGTGCCGCTGGCACCGACCATCAATGGGTTCACATCCAGTTCCAGCAGCTGGCTGGCGTTTTCGCAGGCGTAGTCGGCCACCGCGCGGATGGCGGCGACCAGCGCGTCCAGGTCTGCCGCCGGCTTGCCGCGAAAGCCCTGCAGCAAGGCCGCACTGCGCAAGCCGAGCACCGCCTTGCGGATGGCGCCATCCGTGGTTGGCAGCAGCAGGCTCTTGCTGTCCTTGAGCAGCTCGACGAGGATGCCGCCGGCACCGATCACCAGCGCCAGGCCGAAATCCGCCTCGCGCTTGATGCCGACGATCAACTCGGCCAGGGGCGCACTGGCCATCGGTTCGAGCAGCACCTGGTCGAAGGCAACGCCGGGCGCGTAAGCGCCAATGCGCGTGCGCATCTGCTCAAGCGCGTGGCCGAGGGCTGCCTCGTCGGCCAGGTTCAGTGCCACTGCACCGGCCTCGGTCTTGTGCGGCAACTGCGCGCTGACGGCCTTGAGCACCAAGGGGTAACCCACCGTGCCGGCATCGGCCAGCGCGTGCTGTGGGTTGCTCAGCACGCCATTCGGGATGGGCAGGCCGAAGCCGCGCAGGGCTTGCTTGGACTCCCATTCGTTGAGCAGGCGGCTGTCACCGGCGAGTGGCCGCGGGCACAGCGGCACCAGCGCCGACTCGCCCAGCGCCAGCAAGGCCGGGCGTTGCTGCGCGTAGCGGGCAACCCGGCCCCAGGCGGCAAGGCCATCCTCCACCCCTTGCAGCGCCGGCACACCGGCAGCGTGCAGGCGCTCACGGGCGCTGGCTGGCAACAGCTCGGGGAAGGCCGAGGTGACGAAACCGGCCTTGCCATGGCGCTTGAGCGCCGCGCAATACAGCTCCAGCAGCAGGTCACATTCCTTGCGCTCGCCAGTGAACTCGGCGGGGTAATCAAGCACCAGCATCGCCGCGTCGGCATCGCTGCGCAGGGCGCTGTCGAGCATGCGCGCCTTGGCCGGGCCATCGCCCCAGATTGCCGTGGTGAAGTCCAGCGGGTTGACCAGGTTGGCATACGCCGGCAGCACCTGGGCCAGTGCTTCTACCTGGCTGGCGTCCAGGGCCGGCAGGCTCAGCTGGTTGCTCTCGCTGTAGTCGGCGATCAGCCCGGCATCGCCGCCCGAGCAGGCCAGCGCGATCAGGCTGCCACCCTTGGGCAGGTTGCCACAGGCAGCGGCCTTGAGGGTTTCGACGAAGCTCACCGGGCCGCTGACGCGAATTACACCCAAGCGCTCGAACAGGCTGTCGTACAGCGCATCGGAACCGGACAGGGAACTGGTGTGGCTCAGCGCCAGCTCGGCGCCGATCTGCGACACACCGGTCTTCAGCGCCACGATCGGGATGCCTTTCTCCAGCGCCTTGTGCGCGGCACGGGCAAAGCCCGGCACGTTCTTCAGGCCTTCCAGGTGCAGGCCGATGGCGGTAACCCGGGGCTCATCGAGCAGCACGTCCATCAGCTCAGCGATGCCCAGTTGTGCCTGGTTGCCGACCGAGGCCATGTAGGCCACTGGCAGCGAGCGATCGCTCATCGACAGGTTGTAGGCGAAATTGCCGCTCTGGGTCAGCACCGCCACGCCCTGCTCCACCGCCTTGCCACCGTGTGCCACCGGCCACAGGGCGGCACTGTGCAGGTAGTCCAGCAGGCCGTAGCAGTTGGGGCCGAGCAGCGCCATGTCACCGGCGGCTTCGAGCAGCTGCTGTTGCAGCGCCTGGCCCTCGGCGCCGCTTTCGGCGAAGCCCGAGGCATAGCAGATCGCCCCGCCCGCGCCCTTGGCGGCGAGTTCGGCGACACAGGCCAGGGTCAGTTCGCGGTTGGTGGCAATGAACACCGCGTCCGGCGCACAGGGCAGCTCGGCCACGCTGCGCACGCAGGGGACGCCATCGATGCGGTCCTGCTGTGGGTTGACCAGCCACATCTGGCCCTGGTAGCCGCCTTCGGCGCAGCGCCTGAGCGCGCGGGCCATGCTGCGGCCACCGACGAAGGCCAGGTGCCGTGGCGCCAGCAGGCGTTTGAGGTTGTCACGAATGGCTTGCGACATGGTGATGCTCCGGTTCGGTCAGCGCAGCAGTGGGCGCAGCAGTTCGCGGGAAATGATGTGCCGCTGGATTTCCGAGGTGCCTTCCCAGATCCGTTCGATCCGCGCGTTGCGCCAGATGCGCTCGACCGGCCCTTCGTCCATCAGGCCCATGCCGCCATAAATCTGCACCGCCTCGTCGGCGACCTTGCCGAGCACTTCGCTGGCAAACAGCTTGGCCATGCCCGCCTCGCCGTCGGTCATGCTGCCCTGGTCCATCTTCCAGGCGGTGTGCAGGGTCAGCAGTTCGGCAGCGCGGATCTGCGTGGCCATGTCGGCGAGCTTGAACGACACGCCCTGGTAAGTACCGATCGGCTGGCCGAACTGCTTGCGGTCGGCCGCCCATTGCAGCGACACGTCCAGCGCACGCTGGGCCTGGCCGACACAGTTGGCAGCGACCATCACCCGGCCTGCGGTCAGCCAGGCGTTGGCCACTTCCCAGCCCTTGCCGACCTCGCCGAGTACCTTGGCGGCCGGCACCTTGCAGTCGTCGAAAAACAGCTCGTAGGTGTGGTAGCCACGGTTGCTCACGCACTTCGGCCCGCGGCGGATGGTCATGCCCGGGGTGCCGCGGTCGACCAGGAAGGCGGTGACGGCGTTGCGCTTGCGACCGTTGTGCTCGTAGGTGTCGGTGACGGCAAAGACGATGGCGAAGTCAGCATGCCCGGCATGGCTGATGAAGTGCTTGCTGCCATTGATCACGAAGTCGTCGCCTTCGCGCACGGCGCGGGTCTTGATCGAGTTGGCGTCGGAGCCGGCGCCCGGTTCGGTCAGGGCGAAGCAGTCGGTCTTCTCGCCACGGATGCACGGCAGCAGGTAATCCTCCACCTGCTGGCCGGTGCAGGCCATGAGGATCTTCGAAGGCCGTGCGACGAACACGTGCAGCGCCCAGGAGACCTTCGACAGTTCACGCTCGATCAGCGCCTGGGACAGGTAGTCGAGGCCGCCGCCACCGACTTCCTCGGGCATGTTGAAGGCGTAGAAGCCGGCGGCGATGGCCTTGCCACGGATCTGCGCAGCAAGCTCCGGGGACACTTCGTCGGCACGGTCCACGGCTTCTTCATGGGGCAACAGCTCTTTGGTGACGAAGCTGCGTACGGCATCCACCAACATTTCTTGTTCTTGGGTCAGTTGGAAATTCATGGCCTGTTCCTAAACCGGGGTAAGAGAGCGTGCTTATTTGCCGCTGAAGCGTGGCGAGCGTTTTTCCGTGGCCGCGCGCAAGGCCTCGGCACCGTCCTCGCTGCGCCCACAGAGCAGGCCGGCTGCCAGTTCTGCAGTGAGCTGCTCAGCCAGGCTGCGCGAGGCGCCATCGCGCATCAGGCGCTTGGTCTGGGCGTAGGCGAACGTCGGCCCCTGGGCCAGGCGCGCCGCCAGTTCGGCGGTGGCGGCTGGCAACTGGTCGTCGGCGACCACTTCACCGACCAGGCCGGCCGCCAGGGCGCGCTCGGCGCCCCAGAGTTCGTCGAGGAACAGCAGGCGCTTGGCCTGTTCGCTGCCGATCAGCCGTGGCAGGTGCCAGCTGGCGCCGGCATCCGGCGAGTAGGCCATGCTGGTGTAGCCGGCCTTGAAACGGGCCGACTGGGCAGCCAGGCGCAGGTCGCAGCACAGCGACAGGTCCATGCCGGCGCCGACGGCAGTGCCGTTGATGGCGGCAATGGTGGGCTTGTCCAGGTTGTGCAGGCAGTGCATCAGGGCGTGGGCGGTTTCGGTCCAGCCGTAGGTTTCCAGTGCGCCACGGGCTTCGGCTTCGGCCCATTCGGCGAGGTCGGCGCCAGCGCAGAAGCTGCGGCCAGTGCCGGTCAGCACCACCACGCGCACGGCGGGGTCACTGTTATAGGCCTCGAGGGTGGCGTGCAGCTTCTTCAGGGTGGGAATGTCCAGCGCGTTGCGCTGCTCGGGGCGGTTCAGGGTGATCCAGGCAACGCCGGCTTCAACCTGCATGAGTAGGGACGACGGAGCGGTCATGACGGGCCTCGAATTATTGTGATTGCTGTGAGAGGTGAGGCTCATGCTAAACGAGTGTTCAGTAAGGAGGCAATTGCCGAGGAAGCGGTGTTACAACTTCGAACAAGTGGGGAAATGAGGGGTGGAAATGGATTGCGTTAGGGCCACCAGGTGTATGGCGATAGGTTTTCAGCGCCTGTGAGATCGAGCGCCGCCCGCGCGGCGCATCGCGGATAAATCCGCTCCTACATTTGTTTCTGGCCAATTATTCCTGTGAGGTTACCGCTGTCCGCCTTGGTGCATGGCGGGAGACAGATGGAGGAGCGTCAATGCCCACAGAGATGCATCGCCATACCAAAGAGGCGGTCCCTGTTGGCTTCACAGGAGTGACTGGCCCGAAACAAATGTAGGAGCGGATTCATCCGCGATGCGCCGCGCGGGCGGCGCTCGATCTCACAGGCGCTGCAAAAACACCGACGAACCCCTGCAACCCCACCTCATACCGCCGGCACTTCCACCCCCACGCCCTGGCGCTTGCGCTGCACCACAAAGTAAGCCGCATAACACAGCGCTATGAAGCCAAACCCCCAGTACAACGAAGGCCGCTGCGTCTCATCCATTGCCAGGAACACGAACAGCGAACTGCACAGGGTGATGCACAGCAACGGCACCAGCGGGTACAGCGGCGCGCGGTACTTGAGTTCGCTCAGCTGGCCGCCATCCCGCAGGAACTGCTTGCGAAAGCGATACTGCGCCAGGGCGATGACGATCCAGGTCACAGTGCCAGACATGCCGCTCACCGCCATCAGCACCATGAACAAGGTGTCGGCGGCGACAAAGCTGGTCATCAGCGACACCAGCGCAAAGCACAGGGTGATGAACAGCGCCCGCAGCGGCACACCGCGGCTGCTCAGCGGCGACAGGCTGCGGGGGGCCATGCCGGTCTTGGACATCGCCCAGAGGATGCGGGTGGAGGCATACAGCCCGGAGTTGCCCACCGAAAGAATCGCGGTGAGGATCACGAAGTTCATCAGGTCTGCGGCGTAAGGAATGCCGACCATGTCGAACACCTGCACGAACGGGCTTTCCATCAGCCCGGCCTGCTGCCACGGCACGATCGCCGACAACACCACGATCGCCAGCACATAGAAGATCAGCACGCGGAACACCACGTTGCGCACGGCACGCGGGATGCTCTTTTCCGGCTGGTCGGTTTCGCCCGCCGCCACGCCCATGATCTCGCAACCCTGGAAGGCATAGACCACGGTCATCATCACCGCGAACACCGCCGACAGGCCGTTGGGGAACAGCGAATCGCCGATCAGGTTGCTCATCATCGGCGCCGGCGCCCCACTGGTCAGCGGGATGGCACCGAAGATCACCAGCACACCAACGATGATGAAACCGAGTATCGCCGCCACCTTGATCCCGGAGAACCAGTACTCCGCCTCACCGAAGGCGCGGGTCGCCAGTGCGTTGATGCCGAACAGCACCGCAACGAACAGCGCCGACCAGTACCAGATCGGCACCTCCGGGAACCAGCGCACCATCAGCATGCCGGCGGCGGTGAACTCCAGGCCCACGGTGGTGGCCCAGCTCATCCAGTACACCCAGCCGATCATGAAGCCCGTGGCCGGGCCGATGAATTTCGTCGCATGGGCCTGGAATGAACCGGATACCGGCATCTGCACCGACAACTCACCCAGGCAGACCATCACCAGGTACATCAGGAAACCCGCGACCAGGTAGGCCAGGATCGCGCCCACCGGCCCGCCCTGGTTGATGGTCACGCCCGAGCCCATGAACAGCCCGGTGCCGATCACGCCACCGAGCGAGAGCATGAAGATGTGCCGGCTCTTCAATGCCCGCGTGAGGTGGATACCTTCAGCTTTACGGCCTTTCATTATTATTATCTCCAATAAGCGTCGAAGACCGCGTGTGCAGCGGTTGCGTCCGATTATTGGAAAGCGATGTAAGGCGCGGTTGATCGTAAAGATCAAAGATGTAAAAAGTCGTAAGGATTTTGTCGCTCAGGCCGCCAGCAGTTCGCCCAGGCTGTTTTCGGCACGCTGCAACTGCTCGCGCAGCATCGGGCCCATGGCCCTCACACTGGGTTTGTCGCGGGCCTGCGCATGCTCCTCAAGCCGGCGCAAGGTCGCCGCCAGGCCGCACAGGCCCATGGAATCGCTGCTGCCGGCCAGCCGATGGGCCAGGTGGGCCACTTCGGTACAGTCACCCGCGTCCACCGCTTCGAGCAAGGGCTGGCGCTGTTGCGCCAAACCGTCTCGCAGCCCGGCCAGCAGGCCTTGCAGCTTCTGCTCGCCAAGCAGCGTGCGGTGCGTGGCCAACAGTTCATGGTCGAGCCAGGCAGGTGCCTGCGGCTGTTGCGCCTGCACGTGCCCCGCCAAGGCCTGGCGCAGGTTTGCAAGTTTCAGTGGCTTGCCCAGCACGCCCTGCATGCCGGCATCCAGATAGGCACGCACCAACCCCGGCTGAACGCTGGCAGTCAGCGCCAGGATGCGCGTATCGCGGTTGGGCGTGTTGCCGGCACGCAGCTGGCGGCACAGCTCCACGCCGCTGATGCCTGGCAGGTGCACATCCAGCAGGAGCAGGTCGAAGCGCTGCCGTGCACAGAGTTGCAGACCCTGCTCGGCATCCTCGGCCAGCCAGACTTCATGCCCGTCACGCTCCAGCAACCCGCACACCACTTCACGGTTCAGGGCCACGTCTTCCACTACCAGGATTTGCAGCGGCGACGCCGCACGATCAGACCCCGCCACGCACTGGGGAGCCTGCACCGTCTCCAGTTCCAGCTCCAGCCAGAAGCAGCTGCCCTCCCCCTCGCGGCTGCGCACGCCGATCTGCCCGGCCATCTGCTCGACCAGGTGCTTGCTGATCGCCAGCCCCAGGCCGGTGCCGCCATAGCGCCGTGCGACCGCCTCGCTGGCCTGGACGAAGCGGTCGAAGATCTTCGGCTGCATCGCCTCGCAGATGCCGATGCCGTCATCGGTGACGCTCAGGCGCAAGCGTTGCCGCCCGGGCAGGCTCTGCAACACCTGCACCTCGACGAGAATCTCGCCGCCCTCGGTGAACTTGATGGCGTTGGCCAGCAGGTTGCTCAGCACCTGGCGCAGGTACTGCTCAGCGCCATGCTGGTACGCAGCCAGCTGCGGGTCGATGCGGCACAACACCAGGCTGTCGTTGGCCAGCGCACGGGGTTCGAGCAGGGTCACCACCTCGGCGCACAGCTGGCGCAGGGCAAAATCCACCGCCTCGGGGCGGCTTTCGCCCTCTTCGAGGCGGGCAAAATACAGCACCTCGTTGAGGATACTCAGCAGCCCCTCGCCGGCCTTGTACAACGCCTCCAGGCGCTGACGGTCCGGCGCTGCTAGCCCGGCGCCACGCAGCAGTTCGGCCATGCCGAGGATGCCGTTGAGCGGCGTACGCAGCTCGTGGCTCATGGTGGCAAGGAAGCGCGACTTGGCCAGGTTGGCCGCCTCGGCATCGTCCTTGGCGCGCATCAGGCTTGCCGTGCGCCGTTCGACCTGTTTCTGCAGTTCGTCGCGTTTGTCCTGCAAGGCCAGGCGGTCAGATTCGCGGCGTTCGCTGTCACTGAGGATCGCCCGGCGCATGTCGTCCAGCGCCAGCGCCACGCTGTCGATTTCGTCGGTGTGCGGCGAACGGCGTTTGTTCAAGCGCAGCGGCTCCTGCCACTGCCCGGCGCCGATGCGCCGGGCGAAGTCGGCCATGACCTGCAGGTGGCGGGTCACCAGGCGATAGAACAGCCCGGACAACGCCAGTGCCAGGCCACAGAGAAACACGCTCATCCACAAAAGGCTGGTGAGGCCGGTGGCAAACAGCCGCCGGTGCACCGCGCCCAGGTCAGTGCTCACTTCCAGCTCGCCCAGGTGCCGCACAGGCCCTGAAGGTGGCTGATAGTCCAGCGCAAACCGCTCGACCCGCAGCGGCCCCTGCGGGGACGGCTCACCTTGCTGCAAGGTGAAGTCGGCACTGTTCAGGCGCACCCGCGCCACATCGGAAAAGTCCACCAGCCCGCGCAACTGCACGTTCAGCTGCTCCTGGTTCAGGTCCCACAGGCTGCGCTCCAGGCTGGCCAGGTAGCCTGCGCGGATCAGCGCCATGCGCGCGTCGATCTCGCGCATCTCGCGGCGGTACTCGAAATACAGCTGCACGCTGCTGGCCAGCACCGTGAAGCACAGGCTGAACAGCAGGATGAACAGCAACAGCCGACGCAGCAGGCCCCCCGGTTGCAGGCGGGTCATGGCTGGTTGACCATGTCGCGGTAGGTGACCTCGCTTTCATGCAGCCAGCGCTCCAGTTCGCCGGCATCGGTCATCTTCTGCAGTTGCCCGTCGATCTCGTCCATGCGCGCGCTCAACGGTGAATGGCGCGACACCGCCACGCGCAGGTAGTCAACGCTCAGTGCCGGCGGCAGCGCGACGATGTCCCGGGCGCCGGGCAAGTGCTCGACGAACAACTGGCCGGTGCGCCGTTCCTGGACCACGAAGTCGATACGCCCGCGTATCAGCTTGCCGAAGTTCTGCCCGCTGTCCGACACCCACTCGATGTTCTGGTGCTGCGCCACGAAGCGGTCGAACGCCGGGCCGTAGCTTTCGCCGAACAGCAGCCCGCCACGGTACCTGGCCAGGTCTTCGAGCTTGTCGAACTGCAGCGGGTGCTGGCGGTTGGCAAACACCGCCACCTCCTCGCGCAGCACCGGTACCTGGGAAAAGCGCATGGACCGGGCACGTTGCTCCGAGGTGTAGGCCAGCACCACATCCACCCGCCCTTCGGCCGCGTCGAGCAGGCAACGTTGCCAGTTGCCCAGCACGACCATCTCGACCTGGTAGCCCAGCCGCCCGAACAACTCGCGCACGACCGTCGGCGCCAGCCCGCGGGGTTGCTTGCCATCGCTCCAGGAAACAGGTGGGTAGACCGGGTAATCGCAATAGCGCACGGTGCCAGCGGCGTGTAGCACGCCGCTGGCCAGCAGCACCAGCAGGCCCAACAGGTATTTGCTCACGCCGCCACGCTGGCGGTGAACAGGTAGCCGGCACCGTGGATGGTGATGATCAGCTCGGGCTCAGCGGGGTCGTCATGCAGCTTGCGCCGCAGGCGGCCGACCAGCACGTCGATGGACCGGTCGTTGGGCACCCACTCACGGTTGCGGATCTGATCCATCAGTTGGTCGCGGCTGAGGGTATGGCCGCTGTTGCGCAGGAACACGCTGAGCAACTGGAATTCGCCGTGGGTCAGCAGGGTTTCGCTGCCTTGCGCATCGATCAGGCGGCGGCGGTCGCAGTCCAGTGACCAATCGCCGAACTGCTTGAGGGTGGCATTGGCCACGCCGGCCGGCCGTGTGCCCTGGGCGTGGCGCACGCGCCGGATCAGGTTCTTCGCGCGGGACACCAGCTCACGGGGGTTGAGCGGTTTGCTGACATAATCGTCGGCGCCGCACTCCAGGCCAACGATGCGGTCGATCTCGTCATTGCGCCCGGTGATCAGGATGATCCCCACTTCCGAGCGCACCCGCAGCTCGCGGGTCAGGGTCAGGCCGTCCTTGCCGGGCAGGCGGATGTCCAGCATCACCAGTTCCACCGGCTGCTCGGTCAACAGCGTTTCGGCCTGCTCCGCAGTGGCGGCGCAGTGGACGGTATAGCCTTCCTGGGACAGGTAGGCCTGGAGCAAGTCACGAATCAGCGGATCGTCATCGACGATCAGTACCTGAGAGGTCATTGCGGGTAGTCCTGAAGCGCCCGAAGGCGATTTTTTTATTAGAGCGGGCCAAGACTAGCGATTGCTGAACGGTCGATCAACAGCCCTCGGTGGCTGTGCTGAAGCGTTGCCGACCGCCGGCCTGCAGGCCATCGACCCAGGCCTCGCAAATCTGCACGCCCTGGGCCGGGGTGAAGGTGCCGGGGTTCAGCCCGGACTCCAGCCACAGGCCGTCGAGCAAGGCGCTCAGGCTGATGGCGGCGAGGTCGGCATCGAAGCGTTCCCAGCCCTCCTCCTGCGCCAGCTCGGCGAGCAGCGTGCGCAGTTCGCGGCGGTACTCACCGTAGGAGTGGTCGTGCACCTGGTTGATCGCCTCGGCAGTTTTCACCGCCCCCCAGAACGCCAGCCAGGCATCGAGCAGCTGCGGGTCGAGCAGCTCGGCGCTGAATGAGCCTCGGAAGAACGCCGACAGCCGTTCACGGGCGTTGGGCGCGACCTGGGCCATCGCCTCGCGCAGCAGTTGCATGACCCGGCCAGTGACGGCCATGTAAGCCTCGGCGACCAGTTCGTCCTTACCTGAATAGTGGTGGCTGATAAGCCCCACAGAGACGCCGGCTTCGGCAGAAATCTTGCGGATCGAGGCGCCCTGGAAGCCGTGGCGCTTCAGGCAGGCCAGCGTGGCCTCGACCAGATTGGCCTTGCGCAGTTCGGGCAGCATGCGGCTGAAGCGGGCTTCCTGGGTCATTGGTGGCTCTCATGGGTCGCACAGTTGAACGACTGTATAGCAACTCGCCTCGATCGCGATACCCTGTTTATACTCGGGCACGCTGATCCCCCGACCTGCCGGGCCCACGATAACAACAACAGAGGCACCGCCCATGACCGACCTGATCCACTCGCAACTCGACGAAGGCCTGCTGACCCTGCGCCTGAACCGCCCAGACAAGCTCAACGCCCTGACCAACGCCATGTACACGCGGCTGGCAGAGCTGTTCGAGGCCGCCAACAGTGACCCGCAGGTCGAGGTGATCCTGATCACCGGCAGCACCGAGTGCTTCACCGCCGGCAACGACCTGCCAGATTTTCTCGAACAGCCCCCGACCGACCTGCAAAGCCCGGTGTTCCGCATGATGTGGGCGGTGCTGGCGCTGGACAAACCGTTGATCGCCGCCATTGCGGGGCCGGCGATCGGCATCGGCACTACCCTGTTGCTGCACTGCGACCAGGTGCTGATCAGCCGTGACGCCAAACTGCGCACGCCGTTCGTGGCACTGGGCGTGTGCCCGGAGTTTGGCGCAAGCCTGCTGCTGCCACAGATGCTGGGGCATGCGCGGGCTGCGCAGCTGTTGTTGTGCAACCAGGCGCTGGATGGCGAGCAGGCGGTGCAGTGGGGCCTGGCGACCGAATTGTTCGAAGATGGCGGGCAATGCCTGGCTGCCGCCGTCAAGCTGGCGCGGCGCCTGCAGCAGCTGCCGGCCGAAGCACTGCGCATCAGCAGGCGTCTGCTCAAGAATGGGCAGCGCGAAGCGCTGGCCGCAACGGTGGCCAAGGAAGGCTTGCTGTTCATCGAGCGGCTCAACAGCGATGAAGCCAGGGCTGCCTTGACCGCGATGGTATCGCGCAAGGGTGCCTGAAGCGCCCAGGTGATACGCTTGGTATCAACGTATTGCCGACCCGCACCAGCACGCGGCAGGTGTTCTGGTACAGCTACACCGGCACGGTCATGGCGGCAGTTTGATAATACTGGACGCTGTACTGGCCAAGGTCGTCGCCGGCTTTTCTGACAACGTCGGCCTGCACCTGCTTGGCGTACTCGGTGGCGGGACCTTACTGGCGACGGCGTCGTGCCCCTGGCCCAGAATGACTTCATCCCTTCTTCAACTTCAGCTTCTTCATCCAAATGGCTCCGCGAAACCCCTTCCTTCAGGCGCAGGGCCTTGGCAGGCGGCCCCTCGAAGACCTGAAAAACCTCGGCATTGCAGCCGGGGGTTGGGCATCAACTGCGAGTGCTCGAAACCCGCGAAGCCGAATTTTGGGCGCCGTGCCGGAAGGTTTCAATTCCGGCTACGGCCTTTGGCAGCTGAGGATTTCGAGCACTCATGCAGCAGACTCTGTTGCTCCTTGGCAGGGCTATTGATCCTGGCTCTGCTGTTGCACTTCTTCGTCGTCAGCGAAATGCTCGTCATTCACAGGCGCGCTGGGAAGCATCGAGTGTGAACTGCTTCTCTCGACGGCTTCCATATAGCCAGATGTGCTGTCGACTTCGTCGGTGGAACCTGCAAATGTTGGCAGGCAGACTGCACCTAGCAGCGCTGCAGTCATTGCGCTTGGTATGGCTGTGCTCGTTGTCGTACGCCTCCGTTCAGAGTCGCACATCGCAGTTTGAACCTCTGAGCCCAACGTGCGTTCGCAGGTGACCAACGGCGTCGCTGATTACCCTATGAGATCAGGCTACCCGCCAGCTTCGCTTGCAACGATTCGATCTTGTGCAGCAGTTCCTGCTGTTCGGCCTTGGCCGCGTTGATGTCTTCGAAAACGCTGATGAGGTAATCGGCAGAGCCGTCGGACTGCCGCTGGATGGAGGTGCGCACCCTCACCCACTTGTAGCTGCCATCGCCACAGCGTACGCGCTTCTCGACCACGTAGCGGTTGATCGACCCGGCCAGCAACTGGACAAGCAGGCTCAGGTTGCCCTGCAGGTCATCGGGGTGGGTGATCTGTTGAACATTCAGTGCGTACAAATCCTGCTGGCTGTAGCCGAGCAGCGCACACAGGCTGTCGTTGACGCGCTGCAAACGCCCATCCAGATGAATGAAGGCGAGCGCGCCTTCACTCAACTCGAAGATCGTGCGGAACCGCTCCTCGCTGGTGCGCAGCGCTTCCTCGGTCAGCTTGCGAGCGGTGTTATCCATGCTGATGCCGACGATCTTGATGGGCCGGCCTGCAGCGTCGTGCACCACCGTCGAGCGCGACGAGATCCAGCGCACGCTGCCATCAGGCTGGTACATCCGATAATCGTAATCGCAGTTTTCACCCGAGCGGATGATGCGGTCATACATCGCCTGCATCGCCTCGACGTCCTCGTCGGGGAGATGGCTCCAGAAGTCCTGGTTCGAGCTGATGGTCCAGCCGTAAACGTCCTCGACGTTAGACGAGTAGGTCAGTTCGTCGCTGATCAGGTTCCATTCCCAGGTCACGATGCGCGCGGCTTCCTGGGCCAGCTTCATCCGCGCTTCGCTCTCCATGATCTCGGCGGCGTAACGCCGGCGCAGGTCGGTCATTGGCAGCTCGACGGGTTCTACTTGCTGCACACTGCTCAAGGCCTCCTGGCCATAACGCAGCCAGATCCAGTTCACCCGCAGAAAGTCAGCCAGCTTGCGCAGGTTGTCGTAGTCGATTTCCCCACCCTTGGTCCATTTGTGGACAGCGGTGCGGGAGATACCCAGGGCGGTACCGACGGCCTGAAGCGTCAGCTTGTTGTGTTCCAGCAATTCCTTGAGACGGAAGGCGAAGCTGTTTTCCTGCATGAGGGGGCGGTCCTGGGAGTGCTTGGCCGCCAGTATACACATCTGTCAACCCATGGATGACAGACGTGCATGGCAAACCCTAGGCCAGGACCGGTGCCGCCGTTTGACGGAGAGAGCGGCTCAGAGGTCGATGACCAACCGTGAACCACGTGCCCTGGAAACGCAGATCATCAGGGTTTGCTGGGATGCTTTCTCTTCATCGGAAAGGTATTGGTCAAAGTGCTCGGCCTCACCCTCGAGGATGGCCGTTTCACAGGTACCGCAAACGCCTTCCCGGCACAGGCATTCGACCTGGGCGGCCTTGACGTTTTCAATGGCCTGGATGATGGTCATACCCTCTTCCACCTGGAGTTCGCGGCCGGACTTGCCGAGCACCAGGGTAAATGCGCCGCCAGCAGCCGGGGTGGCTGCGAACTGCTCGAAATGCACTCGGGCATCAGCAATGCCTGCGGCTTTGGCCCCTTCCACCACCGCATCGATCAGCGGCTTGGGGCCGCAAACATAAACGTGCGCGTCCTCGCTCATGCCAGCGAACAGCGCCTGCAGGTCCAGGCGGCGCCCAAGGCTGTCGACGTACACACTGACACTGGCTGCATGGGGGCCATCCACCAGTTGCCCGTGGAATGCGCCGTGATCTGGGCTGCGGAAGGCGTAGTGCAGCTCGTAAGGGGTATCCCCTCCTTCCAACTCGTGCAGTTGCGACATGAAGGGGGTAATGCCGATACCACCAGCAATCATCACGTGCTTGCCGGCAGAGGCGTCGAGACCGAACAGGTTGTTCGGTGTCGAGATGGTGAGCTCGCTACCCACTTCGACCTGCTCATGCATGAAGGCCGAGCCGCCCTTGGATTGCTCTTCCAGGCGCACGCCGATCTGGTAGTGCGACAGGTCCCTGGGGTCGCTCATCAAGGAATAGGCGTTGCTGAGGCCATCAGCCATCTTCACGATCACGTGGCTACCACCGGTGAAGGCCGGCATGGGCTGGCCGTCAGCGCGCGCAAGGGTGAAGCGCTTGATCTGTGGCGTCGCCTGTTCGACCTCGAGCACCTGCACATTGAACATCTCGTAAACACTGGCCATCTTGCACCTCAACTCCGCGCAGGGCGGCGGCCCCGCCGCCCTGGCATTACTGCTTCGGATCCTGCAACGCATCACAGCTCCGAAATGAACGATTGGTAGGAACGTCCCCGGCCTTTATCGCCGGGGCTCAAGGTCAGTCCAGATGGGCAACCGCAATCAGGTTGTGGAAGTGAGCGATACCATGCTCGCTGATGCCGGAGCGCTCTTTGTCGACCATGATCCGCCCTTGCCCACGGTAGCCCCGCGACTTCAGGCCCTTCTGCACGCTCTCGACCAGGCGCAGGTCTTCAGGGCGGAACACATCGCGGTACCAGTCGATCAGCACTTGCTGTTCCGGGGTGATGTCCTTGTTCAGGAAATAGATGTCGTAGTGCTGCAAGGTGGTTTCGGCATCGACCGGGAACTCATAGATGCAGGTCATGAAGTTGGCTCCCGGCGGCACGTTGAACATGGTGCACGGCCAGGCCCAGAAACCTGCAAAGGATGGGTCGGTGACAGACTCGTCGACCTTGAACGACTGCTCGGACGACTTGGCGACGCCGTACTGCAGCGTCCAGTTGCCGTGCAGTGTGTGCCCGTACTGGCCCACGTCTACCGAGTCGGCGAAACTTGGGTGCGCCGGGCCGCAGTGGTAGCACTCCAGGTAGTTGTCGACAATGGACTTCCAGTTTGCCGGTGTGTGGCTGACAAAGCGTGCCGCCAGCTGCAGATCGTCGATCACGCTGCAGGCTTCGCGCATCCGCTGCTGCAGGCCGGGCAGCTGCTCTTCCACAGACCCCGCCGCGTTGTCCATGTTGATGAAGATGAAGCCGGCATACTCCTCGACGCGCAGCTGGACGAGGCTGTAATCACCTTTGTCGAACGCCTCGACCTGGTCGCAGTTGCGCACGTGGGTGAGGTCGCCGTCGAGCTTGAAGGTCCAGGCATGGTACGGGCAGGCGATCACGTTCTTGGCCTTGCCGCTGCCTTCCAGCAGTTGGTGGCCGCGGTGCGGGCACACGTTGTAGAAGGCGCGCAAAACGCTGTCGCGACCACGGATGACGATGATGCTCTCGCCAATCACCTCGCGGGTGATGTAGGCATTGTTCTCGGCCACTTCACTGCGATGGCCGACACAAATCCAGCTTTTGGCGAAGATCTGCTCCTTCTCGTGCTCGAAGACCTCCTTGTTGGTGTAGAAGGTGGCCGGGATGGTGAACGCTTTCTCATGGTCGTGGCAGAAATCAGCTGGCAGGCGTTGGAACTTGGTCATCTCTATCTCCAGACTGCGCGTTGCGCATCTTGTAATTCATGGTTAACTGGCATCCACCAGTTAACAGGTCAGGCAAAAAAAAGCCTGCGGCGGTATCAACCGAGGGGTAGGCGACACCGCGCAGGAAATCATCACGCCAGCTCGGCTGCTGCGGCGACTGGCCGGGGCACGGGGTGCTCGCTGACGACGTGCTCTTCGCGCGCCATGGCAGCGGCTTCTTCCTCGATGCGATGAGCCGGTACCGAGCCGTAGTCGGCCAGCATCCATTTGAAGAAGCCATACACCTTGATCAGCAGGATCACGGTAAACGGAATGGCGGTGAGCACCACTGCCGTCTTCATGGTGGACAACGAGGCTTTCGCGAACAGCATGGCCAGCGGCACCAGGGTCAGGGTCACGCACCAGAACAGGCGGTGCGTGGGCGACGGATCTTCACCGTCCTGCAGGTTACGCGTACTGGTGGCGGCGACGGCATAAGCCGCAGCGTCCATGTGCGAGGCACAGAACACCGCCATGATGAACAGGTACACCGCCATGAACACCTTGCCCCACGGCAGGCCCATGACCACCGCTTCAACGGCACTCTCGCCGCCGTGTTCGGTGAGGATCTTCGGTACGTCGATCGCGCCAGTGATGAACTGGTGCATGCTGTAGCTTTCCAGCGCGCCGAAGAAGAACCAGCAGCCGACACTGCCGCCCATGATCAGCGCCAATACCACTTCCTTGATCTGCCGGCCGCGCGATACGCGGGTGACGAACATCGCAACGCCAGGTGCATACGACACCCACCACAGCCAATAGAACACGGTCCAGTTACGGGTGAATTCACCCTCACCGGCCGGGTCGGTGAACAGGCTCATGTGCACGTAGTTCTGGATCATCAGGCCAATGCCGTTGGCCGTGTTGTTGATGGTGAACTGGGTCGGGCCTACCAGCAGCACCACGGCGGCGAACACCAGCGCGCCATAGCAGACGATCTTGCTGAGCTTCTGCAGCCCGCCGTCGATGCCGATGTACGAGCTTAGCGAGAACAGGATCGCAATCACGCCGATCAGCATCACCTGGACCGCGAAGGTGTCGGGCGTGCCTACAAGGCCCGACAGGCCGCGGGTCAGCGTCGAAGCGGTAAGTGCCAGGGAAACCGTCAGCGCGCCCATCATGGTCAGCAGGAAGATCAGGTCGACAAGTCGGCCCACAGGCCCGGTCGCCTTGAGCCCGGTTACCGCCTCGACGATCGAGGCGAGGTTCAGCCCGCTCTTCTTGCGCACGTGGAAGTGGTAGGCCATGGCCAGCGACGCCAGCGCGTAGATCGACCAGGCGCTGATGCCCCAGTGGAAGAACGAATAGCTGACGCTGTATTCCAGGGCTTCACGCGACTGCGCGGCAATGTTCAGGCCGGGGGTCTGGTAGTAGTAGGCCCACTCCATCACGCCCCAGTACAGGGTCGAGGAGCCCATGCCCGCACAGATGAACATGAACACCCAGGTCAGGGTGGCGTATTCAGGCTTGCCGGCGCCCAGGCGAATGTTGCCGTACTTGCTGAAGGCAATGCACAGCACGGCCAGCGTGCTGGCGAAGATGAGCATCTGCACCGCAGTGCCAAAGGACCGGGTGGCCCATTCGAACAGTTGATTGGCAGCAATGCCGGCCTGCTCGGGGAAGGCGGCCAGGCCGATCACCGTCAGCAGCACAGCGATCAGGCTCATGGTGATGAGGAACACATCAACCTTTTTGTTGAGGTAAGACATCAAGTGACTCCAGGGACGTTTTTGTTTTTTTGTCACATCCAACGCAGGCTCGGGATGGCGACGCCCTCCTTAGCTTCGCAATAGATTCGTAACCACTGGTTAACTGCAATCCACTGGTTAACAGTCTGCGGACAATTTCTGCGTTTCGCAAGAGTCTGAGGCTGATAAAAATCGCCCGGTGATCGGGTCACCGGGCGATGGGTGTTGCGGGACAGGTTGGAGCACTGGCGCAAGAAGCCTCGCGCTGCCTCGCTCGCTATTTGCTGGCGATCGAGTGCCCCGCCAGCGGGCAGCTCTGGGCGTTGAGAAAGCGCGACTTCTTCAGCCAGTCCTGCTGCGGGTAGTAGGCAAACACATAGCTACCGTGTTGCAGCGTGTCGATCAGCTTGCCGGCAATGGCCGGCCGCACGGCAGGGCAGCCCTGGCTGCGCCCCAGGCGACCGAGGCCGGGAACGACCTTGGGGTCGGCATACGCGGCGGCGTGCATGACAATCGCCCGCGACATGCTGTTGTCGTTGAAGCCCGGCTCAAGCCCCTGCAGGCGCAACGAGCGGCCGTGCTTGCCGCTGTAGGTCTGGCCGGTTTCATACAGGCCGATGGAGGATTGGTAACTGTTCGGGGCATTGGAGAACAGGGTCGGCACATCGGCGCCGCTGTTCTTGCCATGGGCGACCCATTCCTCGAACAACAGTTTGCGTGCGCGCAAGTCGAACACCCAAAGCCGCTTGTCACGCGAAGCCTTGGAGTAATCGATCACCGTCAGCAACTTGTCCGCCTCGCTGTGGCTGGCGCAGGCGTAGGCACTCAGTGCCAGGGTCAAGGTCGAAAGGCTGGCGTTCGGCGCAAGCTGCTGCAGCTCGGCGGCGCTGGGCAGGGGCTGCGCCTGGGCACTGTGCCAGGCGCCGAGCAAAAACAGGCCAATACTGGCCACCGAGAGCCGGATGGCTCCCTGCAAAGGATCGAAAATCGACATGGATTACCCTGGTAAAGACCTGAACCGGTCAGCTAAAAAAACCGTCGGTTTAAGGCCAAAAGCCACCACTTTGCTTGATTTCTACCGCAATGCCGATCATTTCTTGACCAACGGCTTAAGTTCTTCATCGTCGTCGGTGGTGATCACAGTGAATTTCCCGTCGCTGCGAGTTTCCCGGGTAGACGCCCAATCGGTGATCACCAGCATCGTGCCGACATCCATCGCCGCACGCAGATGACGGCGGAACTCCGGGTTGATGTTCAGTTGCCCCAGTTGTTCATAAGGCGTACTCCCGTATTCCGGGTTGCTCAGGCCCACCACCGACCACCGTAAGGGTAGCCCGTCATCGAGCGCCAGGGCGGATGGTTTTTGCAGCAGCGAGTAAACCGCCATGCCACTGCGATGCTGGCTTTCTTCAAGCGAAAGGGCGGGTGCCGAGCCGATCAACTGGCCACCGCGATACACGTAGGCGCGGCGGTCAGCGCGGCTGACCAGGATCGACAGCGGCCCTGATGCCGGGTCCGGGTCGTTCCAGAACTGCTGGTTACTCAGTACCAGCGGGCCCTGGGCCTTGCCTG
Organism: Pseudomonas putida; assembly: GCF_002025705.1. Classification (NCBI taxonomy): domain Bacteria; kingdom Pseudomonadati; phylum Pseudomonadota; class Gammaproteobacteria; order Pseudomonadales; family Pseudomonadaceae; genus Pseudomonas; species Pseudomonas putida. The sequence goes on from NZ_CP018846.1 coordinate 3,276,745, forward strand.
CGCTGACCGTAGGCGCCAGCACGCCGGGGTGGTAAACCTCCACCGGCGCACTGTGGGTATCGGACACGATGACCGTGGTCGAACTGAAACCGGTGACCTCATACAGCTTCTTGGCAAACTCCAACGGCAGGCGCACGCAACCATGGGAGGCTGGGTAGCCCGGCAGGTGCCCTGCATGCAGGGCGATACCGTCCCAGGTCAGCCGCTCCATGTAGGGCATCGGTGCGCTGTTGTAGAGGCTGGACTGGTGCTCGACCTTCTTCTGCAGAATGCTGAATACCCCCGTGGGGGTTTCCCGGCCGGCCTTGCCGCTGCTCACCGTGCTGACGCCAATGGCGATGCCGTTGCGATAGACATAGGCGCGTTGCTCGGTGAGGCTGACCACCACCGTCACCGGCCCCACCGGCGAGACCTGCGGGTACCAGAGAAACTGGCCAGGCTTGAGGCTGTCGAGCTGGGTCCTGAGTGCGGCTGGGGTGGGCACCTGCAGCGGCGCCGCCTCGACCAAGGTGGCGGCAAGCAACAGACCCAGCGCTAGCGGTAGATGCGACATCGACTGACCTCCATGGCAACCTGCCACAAGCTTATTCTGAACAACCCTTGCAAGCCACTTGTTCGACACGTCGAGTGCGCGAGGTAACAACTGTGCACAGTAAACGTGCACATAATTCCCACATGAAAGCTCAGGCAGCTAGGCACCTGGCAGGCAAAAACGCGCCGTGACCGTGAATCCCATCCCCGCTCACGGGTTGGTACGAATCTTGTTTGTATACAAATACCAACAATAAAAGTACACAACCATCATGGAGTCCCGATGGCGTCGATTTCCCGTTCCGATGTTGGCCAGCTTGCCGATCTCCCCGCCGAGACGGCTGACCCCAGTCAACTGCAACTGAGCCCGCGCCTGTACAGTGCCGACCTTGCTCCGACCCGCGCGGCAAACCGCACCTGGGGGCGCTACAGCCTGTTTGCCCTGTGGACCAATGATGTGCACAACATCGCCAACTACTCCTTCGCCATCGGCCTGTTCGCCCTGGGCATGAGCGGTGCGCAGATCCTCGCCGCCTTCGCGCTGGGTGCACTGGTGATCTACGGCCTGATGAACCTGTCCGGCTACATGGGGCAGAAGACCGGCCTGCCCTACCCCGTCATGTGCCGGATCAGCTTTGGCATCCACGGTGCCCAGATCCCGGCACTGATCCGCGCGGTGATCGCCATCGCCTGGTTCGGTATCCAGACCTACCTCGCCTCGGTAGTGCTGCGCGTCCTGCTCACCGCCATCGCGCCAGACCTCAAGCCCTATGACCAGAACTCGATGCTTGGCCTGTCGACCCTGGGCTGGGTCACCTTCCTCGGCATCTGGTGCGTGCAAGTGGCGATCTTCGCCTACGGCATGGAGATGGTACGCCGCTTCGAATCCCTCGCCGGGCCGATCATCCTGGTCGCCTTCACCGGCCTGGCGGGCTGGATGTATTGGCGCAGTGGGCTGTCGATCGCCTGGTCCAGCGGCAACGCGCCGACCGGCCCCACGATGTGGCTGAAAGTGCTCGGTGCCGCGGCGCTGTGGGTCTCGCTGTACGGCACCATGATCCTCAACTTCTGCGATTTCACCCGTAACTGCCCGGACCGTCGCACGATCAGCGTGGGCAATTTCTGGGGCCTGCCGGTGAACATGCTCGGCTTCGCGCTGATCGCCGTGGTGCTCGCCGGTGCGCAGTTCAGCATCGACGGCAAGCTGGTACAGAGCCCGAGCGAAATCGTCGCCGCCATCCCCAACACCGCAGGCCTGGTGCTGGCCTGCCTGGCCTTCCTGCTCGTCACCGTGGCGGTGAACATCATGGCCAACTTTGTAGCCCCGGCTTTCGTGCTCACCAACCTGGCACCGAAGGTGCTGAACTTCCGCCGCGCGGGCTTGCTGAGCGCCACCATCGCAGTGCTGATCCTGCCCTGGCACCTGTACAACAGCCCGTCGGTGATCGTGTATTTCCTCGGCGGCCTGGGTGCCCTGCTCGGCCCGCTGTACGGCATCATGGTCACCGATTACTACCTGGTACGCCGCAGCCGGGTAAACCTGCCGCAGCTGTACAGTGAAAGCCCCGAGGGCGCCTATCACTATCGCGGCGGGGTCAACCTGCGTGCTGTGGCGGCGTTTGTCCCGGCCTCGCTGATCGCCATCCTGCTGGCGTTGGTGCCGGCATTCGAAACGCTGTCGCAGTTCTCCTGGTTCTTTGGCGCCGGCCTGGGCGGGCTGATCCACTACGCCCTCGCCAACCGCAGCACCCGGTACCTGGAAGTGTCTGGCGAAAGCATCGCCGTGGACAGCGCGCACCACTGAGTTTTGCCTGCCGTCAGATGTGCAGTACCTGTGAGATCGAGCGCCGCCCGCGCGGCGCATCGCGGATAAATCCGCTCCTACACCTGTTGCAACGTGCCGAACCTGTTACGCCATGGTTGCCCGCCCTGGCGCATGACTTGAAGCTGTGCAAACCGGCTGACAACCATGGCCTCATAGGCATGGCCACGTTGCAACAGATGTAGGAGCGGATTTATCCGCGATGCGCCGCGCGGGCGGCGCTCGATCTCACAGGCGCTGCATCTCTCTGCTTTATCGGGCCCACTCGGACAGTCAGGAAGCCAGCGCTTGCGAACGCCGCGGCGTCGGTGCCTCGTACCGCTGGGGTTGCTGCCAGGCCAGCTGGGCCTGCACCTGTTCAGCGGCATCCATGACCTTCTGCGCCCAGCTGTCATCTTCCGGGTTGACCACGACCACACGGAAACCGTGGTCATAGCCCTCGATGCCGACCCCTTCGGAATCATCGACGTGCAAGTCGATGTCGAACGCCGGTGGGTACTTCGAGGGGGCATTTTCAAGCCCGTGCAGCGACAAGACGTGCTGGTGGCGATCGCTGTTGACCACGCCGTCGACGTGGATGCCGTAAAGCATCAACCAGCGGCGGATATAGGCCGGTGTGCGCCCCGAAGAGGTGTAGATCCAGATGCTGCAGCCCTGGCGGCGCAGGTCGCGGATCAGTGAACGCGTGCCGCTGCGCAGCGGTTCGCCCAGCCAGCGGTGGATGAACGTCGGCAGCTTGCTGTGTTCTTCATCGGCGTGGTGAGGCAGGCAGGCCAGTGTGTCATCGATATCGAAGGAAATGCGCATCTGCGGGCGCCTGAATTTGCGCCCGATGGCTTGCCACGCACGTCGCCCACTGGTCTTGCCTTGCTCTAGCATCGAATACCTTTCCATCATCGGCTCCCCTGACGGGCCGGCACGCAGGTGCCGCGCAGGAAGAACTTGTCGGGTTCAGGCGCCTTCGCTTCGAGGAAGGCTGCGTACTTTTTCTTGATCTTGGGCAATTCGTACAAAGCCTTCACACCATGCTTGGCGGAGTTGCGAATGACCGAGGACGGGTTGAAGTAGCCCTCGGCGTTGTCCAGCGTCAACACGAACGGCGGCAACCCTGCACGCATCAGCAGGTAGCTGACGATGAGCGACCCCGTGCGGTTGTTGCCCTCGATGAACAGTTGCGGCTTGCTGAGGATGCGTACATAGACACCGGCTGCCCGCTTCCAGATCGACTCGCTGCGGTACGAGCAGTACCAGTTGTACAGGTCCTTGATGCCGCCTTCGACGTTGTTGAAAAAGCGTGCCTCAGTGGCCTCGAGGTGTGGGGCGAACTCGCGGCGGCGTGCCGGGTCGCTGCCGCACAGCACGGTGGCGTTGATCTCCAGCATCAGGTTCAGCTGCTGCAGGTCGAACAGGTCCACACCCCGTGCGACATAGTCGTCAATCAAGGCATAGCCTTCAAGCACATTGAACAGCACCTCGTCGGTGAATGGATCACGCGGCTCGGTGAAGTGCTGGCTGAGTTCGGCAAAGCGGCCCTGCACTTCGCGCAGTGCGCGCTCTACCGCTGGCAGGTCAAGACGACATGTCGCATCCATTGGTAATCTCTTGAAACAGAACAATCGTGAAAGCGACCCACCCCGCTCGGCCTTCCTGGCCTGCGGGGTGGGTCGCCGGGCGGGTGCCGCTGGCTCAGCTGAACTTGCCGCTGATGTAGTCACTGGTCAGCTGTTCACGCGGATTCTGGAAGATCTGCGTGGTCGGGCCCATCTCTACCAGGTAACCGGTGCGGGTACCCTGGGAGATGTCGACCGAGAAGAACGCGGTGGTGTCGGCCACACGAATCGCCTGCTGCATGTTGTGGGTCACCAGGGCGATGGTGTAGTCCTTCTTCAGCTCGACCATCAGCTCTTCCACCCGGCGCGTGGCGATCGGGTCGAGTGCCGAGCACGGCTCGTCGAGCAGTAGCACTTCAGGCTCGGTGGCGATCGCGCGGGCGATGCACAGGCGCTGCTGCTGGCCGCCGGACAGCGACAGGCCGCTGACCTTGAGCTTGTCCTTGACCTCATCCCACAGCGCAGCGCCTTGCAGGGCGTGCTTGACGCGGTCGCCGATGTCGCCCTTGTAGCGGTTCAGGCGCAGGCCGAAGGCGACGTTGTCGAAGATGCTCATCGAGAACGGGTTTGGCTGCTGGAACACCATGCCGATGTAACGGCGCACCACCACCGGGTCCACGCCCTTGCCGTAGACATCCTGGCCAAGGAAGTGCACATGGCCTTCGAAGCGGAAGCCTTTGACCAGGTCGTTCATGCGGTTGAGGCTGCGCAGCACGGTACTCTTGCCGCAGCCGGACGGGCCGATGAAACCGGTGATCTCGTTTTTCCTGATCGGTACGTGGCTGTCGCGGACCGCCATGAAGTTGCCGTAGAAAATCTTGTCCAGCTTGCAGTCCATGACAATTGGCGCTTCGCTGACCAAGGGAGCGGCTCTTTGCGCTGTAGATACGTTCACGGTCGAATGCTCCCTTTCTCAGTACTTGGGCTTGCCGAAAATACGGCTAAGAATGTTGACTACCAGCACGATCATCACCAACACCAGCGAGGCCGCCCAGGCGAGCTCCAGCTGGTTGTCGAACGGCATGCCGGAGAAGTTGTAGATCAGTACGGCAAGCGATGCCGTAGGGTTCATGACGGCCAGGCTGCCGTCGTGGTAGATCCAGTAGTTGCTGAACAGTGCGGTGAACAGCAGCGGTGCCGTTTCACCAGCTGCGCGGGCCACGGCCAGCATGACGCCGGTAAGGATGGCCGGCATGCCGGTTGGCAGGACGATCTTCCAGATCACCTGGGCGCGGGTGCAACCCATGCCGTAAGCGGCGTCCTTCATGATCTTGGGCACCATCTTCATGGCTTCTTCAGCGGTCAGCACGACGATCGGCAGCATCAGTACCGCCAGCGCCACGCCACCGGCCGGGGCCGAGTAGGTACCGGTGGTCATCACCACCAGGGCGTAGGCGAATACACCGGCAAGGATCGACGGCAGGCCGGTGAGCATTTTTGCCGCGAAGCGCGAAGCGTTCGCCAGCTTGCTCTCGGGCCCGAGTTCGGCGAGGAACACCGCCGCCAGGATGCCGACCGGCACCGCGATGGCTGCGGCGATGCCGACCATGACGAAGGTACCGGCCAAGGCGTTACCAAAACCACCGCCCATCTCGAAACCGGTGGGTGGCAGCTCGGTGAACACTTCCAGGCTCAGCCGTGCACCGCCGCGGGTGATCAGCATGTACAGCACGGAAATCAGGGGCACGCTGGCCAGCAGGGCCACGCACCAGACCGTGGAGGTCAGCACCAGGCTGCGCAGGGCGCGGCCTTCGAAGCGACGCTGCAGGCTGGGCAATGCAGTAGTTGCCGCTGTGAGGTCAGTCATTATTTGTTACCCCGCTGGGCGTAGAGCATGATCATCGAACCGAACACGTTCACCAGCAAGGTGATGAACATCAGGACCAGGGCGGCGTACATCAGCACCTCGATCTCGTTCGGCCCGGCCTCAGGGAAGTTCAGCGCCAGCAAGGCTGCCAGCGTGTTGGCCGGGGCAAACAGGGACAGGGTGATGGTGTTGGCGTTACCGACCAGCATCGCCAGGGCCATGGTTTCGCCCAGTGCGCGGCCAAGGCCCAGCACCAGCGAGCCGAAGATGCCGGTGGCGGCCGACGGCACCATCACCTTGAGGATGGCTTCCCAATGGGTGGTGCCCATGCCATAGGCTGCCTGCTTGGTCTTCATCGGCACGCTGGTCAGCGCATCCTGGGAAACGGCGGCAATGGTCGGCAGGATCATGATCGCCAGCACCAACGCCGCCGGCAGCAGGCCGGGGCCACTCAGGGAGGTGCCGAAGAACGGGATCCAGCCCAGCTCGCTGTTCAGCCAGGCGGTCAGCGGCCGGATGGCCGGAATCACTACATAGATGCCCCACAGGCCATAAACGACGCTGGGGATGGCGGCGAGCAGCTCGACGATGGTGCGAAACACCGCGGCGAGCCTCGCCGGCAAGAAATCCTGGGTAAGGAAAATGGCCATGCTGACGCCGAAGAAACCTGCGATCAACAAGGCGATCAGGGCGCTGTAAAGCGTGCCCCAGATGGCGGGCAAAATGCCGTATTTGCCCTGGTTGACGTCCCACACACTGCCGAACAGCACGTCGAAACCGTGCTTTTCCATTCCTGGAAGTGCTTTGCGTCCTACTTCATATACCAACGCGAAAACCAGCGCGAGAATCAGCACCACACCGATACGTGCAAGGGCACGGAAGGTGCGATCGACCAGGAAGTCCTTGGTGGACGGCGGCTGGCACGCGGAGTCTGGGTTATCCGGTATGGCAAAAGGTGTGTTCATTTGGCTGATTCCGGGACTAAGGGCAAACACGCCCGGCAAGGTGGGTCACACCACGCCGGGAGCGCCTGAAGGCATTACTGGATGCTTTGCGACGCTTTGCGCACTTCGTCGACAACCGACGGTGGCAGCGGGATGTAGCCCATCGAGTCGGCGATCTTCTGACCGTGGGTCAGGCCGTACTCGACCATGTCACGCATGGCCTTGGCCTTTTCCGGGCTGCCGTTGTCCTTGCGGAAGATCATCCAGGTGTAGGAAGTGATCGGGTAGGACTTGGCACCTTCCGGGTCCGGCAGGTGAGCAATCAGGTTTTCCGGCATTTTCACCGCAGCCAGTGCTTCGGCACCGCTCTCGGCGTTCGGCACGACGTATTGGCCGGCCTTGTTTTCCAGCTCGGCGAAGTCGACCTTGGCCAGCTTGGCGAAGCCGTATTCGATGTAACCGATGGCGCCCGGGGTCTGGCGAACGGTGGCGGTCACGCCGTCGTTTTTCGGCGACTTGATGAACTTGTCGGTGGCCGGCCAGTTGACGGTGTTGCCTTCGCCCAGGTCTTTCTTGAAGTCGGCATTGATGGCCGACAGGTGCTTGGTGAAGACGGCGTTGGTACCGCTGGAGTCGGCACGCACGACCACGGTGATCGGCAGATCAGGCAGCTTCAGGCCTGGGTTGGCCTTGGCGATCAGTGGGTCGTTCCACTTGGTGATCTTGCCCAGGAAGATGTTGGAGTACACATCGCGTGGCAGCTTCAGGCCTTTCGGGTTGCCCGGCAGGTTGTAGGCCAGGACGATTTCACCGGCGGTCATCGGCAGCAGCTGTACGCCCTCGCCGACCTTGGCAATGTCTGCTTCGCTCATGGCCGAGTCGCTGGCTGCGAAGTCGACGGTCTTGTTCAGGAAGTCCTGAACACCCGCCCCGCTCCCCTTGGACTGGTAGTCAACGGTGACGCCAGCAGTGTTCTTGCTGAAGTCCTTGAACCAGGTCAGGTAGATAGGCGCAGGGAAACTGGCGCCGGAACCGGTCAGGCGAACGTTGTCTGCGGCAAAGGCCGAAGTGGCGCTAAGCGAGACGGCAACAGCGAGTGCAGCAGACTTCATCAGGCGTATCATGGAAAAGCGCTCCGTGTGATGGCCGACACACTTTGCAGCAGCTGTGTTACAGCTTTGTGACTATTGAATGGCAGTCGATGTATTACCCCCCTCTAGCACGGGGCTGACAGGCAGCGGGCTGTCATTTCGTGGTAACCAAATATGACTAAACACTTTGCCATCATCCCCCGACGCGAGTGCCCGCCATGTCCCCCACCGAACACTCCTTGATCAGGCGCATCCATCGCGAGCTGCTGGACCACAGTGATGAAGAGCTGGAACTGGAACTGGCCGAGGACGGCCATGACCTTGATGCGCTGTTTGACGAGCATAGGGAGGAAGGCAGCGAAAAGGCCGCACGACGCACCTACTTCCGCGAGCTGTTCCGCCTGCAGGGTGAGCTGGTGAAGCTACAGAGCTGGGTGGTGAAGACCGGCCACAAGGTGGTCATCCTGTTCGAAGGCCGCGATGCGGCTGGCAAAGGCGGCGTGATCAAGCGCATCACCCAGCGCCTCAACCCCCGGGTATGCCGGGTGGCGGCACTGCCGGCACCCAATGACCGGGAACGCACGCAGTGGTACTTCCAGCGTTACGTTTCACATCTGCCCGCAGCGGGCGAGATCGTGCTGTTCGACCGCAGCTGGTACAACCGCGCAGGCGTCGAGAAGGTCATGGGCTTTTGCAACGACGACCAGTACGAAGAGTTCTTCCGCAGCGTGCCGGAGTTCGAACGCATGCTGGCCCGCTCGGGCATCCAGCTGATCAAGTACTGGTTTTCCATTTCCGACCAGGAACAGCACCTGCGCTTTCTCAGCCGCGTGCATGACCCACTCAAGCAATGGAAACTCAGCCCCATGGACCTGGAGTCGCGTCGGCGCTGGGAGGCCTACACCAAGGCCAAGGAAGTCATGCTCGAACGCACCCACATCGCCGAAGCGCCCTGGTGGGTGGTGCAGGCCGATGACAAGAAGAAGGCCAGGCTCAACTGCATCCATCACCTGCTTGGGCAAATGCCCTATGAAGAAGTGCAGGTGCCGACGATCGAGCTGCCGCAACGGGTCCGGAAAGAGGACTACATCCGCAACCCGACCCCGAGCGACATCATCGTGCCACAAGTGTACTGATACAGCGGGCTGACGGGCTCAGAGCACCATGACCATTTCATGCCAGGCCATGCCACCGTGGTCCGAGGGCGAAGGCCGCACATACTGGTAGCCCATCTTGCGGTACAGCTCGACATGCTGTTGCTTGCACATCAGGTGGATGGTCTGCTTGCCCTGCGCCTTCATGCGCGTGATGAACTCGCCCATCAGCCGCTTGGCGTAGCCCTTGCCCTGATGGGCCGGGTCTACCACCACCGACATGATCACCACGTTGGGCGCCAGCGGGTCATGGCCGACCAGTTCCTTGAAGGCCTCGTCGGACATCACCACATCGTGGGCGCAGCCGCTGTTGATGAAGCCGACGATGCCATGGGCATCTTCAAGCAGCAGAAAGCCTTCAGGGTATTGGCTGATGCGCGTGCGGATCTTTTCCAGCGTGGCCGCTTCGTCACCCTCGTAGGCACCGATCTCGATCGCGAAGCAGCGCTCGGCGTCACGCACGACAGGTTGGCGGAATGACGTGTTGCTCATGGGCATGCATCCATAAATGAAATGATCGTGCTACTAGGGTAATTGAGCCGGGCTGCAAACCCCGCATCCTTTTCGAGCGTTATGATTGAACGCCTGCTGCGCGCTGCCCTCCCACCTTCATGCAGGGCGAACAGCGCGCTGCCTATTCACTTCTGGAGGAGTGGCTCGCATGAAAAAGATCCTGATGGTGCTCACCTCGCACGACCAGCTGGGGGACACCGGCAAGAAAACCGGCTTCTGGCTGGAAGAGTTCGCCGCGCCCTACTACGTGTTCGTCGACGCCAACGCCGACGTCACCCTCGCCTCGCCCAAAGGCGGGCAGCCACCGCTGGACCCGAAAAGCGACGAACCGGACGCCCAGACCGACGCCACCCGGCGCTTTGCCAGCGACACTGACGGGCAGATGGCCCTGGCCGACACGGTGCCGCTGGGCGAAATCGACCCCTACCACTTCGATGCGGTGTTCTACCCCGGTGGCCACGGACCGCTGTGGGACCTGGCCGAGGACAAGGATTCGAAGGCCTTGCTCGAAGCGTTCTATGCCGCCAACAAGCCGATTGCCGCAGTGTGCCACGCGCCTGGCGTGCTCAAGCACGTCAAGGCGCCAGACGGGCATCCGGTGGTCAAAGGCAAGAAGGTCACCGGCTTCGCCAATAGTGAAGAGCAAGCCGTGGGGCTCACCGAGGTGGTGCCGTTCCTGGTGGAAGATATGCTCAAGGCCAATGGCGGCCATTATTCCAAGGCGGCGGACTGGGCAAGCTATGTAGTCGAAGATGGGCATTTGATCACCGGCCAGAACCCAGCCTCATCCGAAGCGGCGGCCCAGGCATTGCTCAAACGCCTGGCGCGCTGACATGGAGCGGGCCCGGGCAGCCGAACAGGTCGCCTGCCCGGGCCTTGTGGATGCAGGCTATTTTGTAACTCGTTGATTCAGAAATTTTTTGAGATCAGGTTCGAGCGTGAAGCCCTTGTCGACCGCGCACCGGCCGCAAAGCAGCGCCATTGCTTAACCGGCGCCCTCCTCCCGACGACAGGCGCTCGCAAATTGTGTAGGAAAACGTGAAATCACCCCGTTTTTCCGGTCCTACAAACGCCTGTTTTCCCTCAACACACCGTTCATTGATGCCCCTTCGATCATTGCCCTAACCTCCGGGAGCTTCTCGCCCACAAGGACAACGCAATGATCATGGACCTGGCCGAACGCCTGACGCCGCAGCATCGCCGACTGTTCAAGTTTCACCACCTGGCCGAACCCGCCCAGCCTCTGCTGCTGCATAGCTTCAAGGGCCAGGATGGCCTTTCACGGCCATTCGCCTACGAACTGTTGCTGCTCAGTGACGCACCGCAGATGCCGCTCAAGTCGATGATCGGCCAGCAGGTGAGCCTCGAGATCGAACTGGCCGATGCCGCACCGCGCTTCATCAACGGCTACCTCACCCACTTTGCCAGCCTGGGCAGCGATGGCGCCCTGGACCGCTACGGCGCCACCCTGAGCCCGTGGCTGGCGATGCTGCGGCACCGCACGGACACGCGCATCTTCCAGAACTGCACGGTCGATGAAGTCGTCGCGCAAGTTTTTGCCCTGTACCCGGCTTACGCCGCCTATGCCTGGCGCCTCAGCCAGCCCCTGAAGCGCCACACCTACATCACCCAATACCGCGAAAGCGACCTCAACTTCGTCCAGCGCCTGCTGGATGAAGCCGGGCTGTTCTACTTTTTCGAGCACAGCCTTGAAGGCCACACCTTGGTCATCGGTGACGACTCGACCGTGCAAGACGCGCTTCCCGAGCAACCGCAGATCCGCTTTCACAGCGCCTCGGTCACCGAAACCGCCGACTCGATCACCCAATGGTGCGGCCGCCGCCAGCTGCAGGCCGGCAGCATGGCGGCGCAAACCTTCGACTACCGCCAGCCGCGCAACCGCTTGCCAGTGGCGATGCGCAGTATCAACCAACAGGGTGAGGTGCAGCGCTTCGAGGTCTATGACCCCGGCCAGTACACCCACAGTACTTCTGACGAAGGCGAAGCGTGGATGCGCCTGCGCATCGAGGCGTTGGAGCTGACCGCCAAACGGTTCGAGGGCGCCAGCAACTGCCGCGCGATGCGCCCCGGCTACAGCTTCGAGCTGCTGCAGCACCCTGGCCATGAGCGTGGCCCGCTGGAGGAGCGCGAGTTTCTGCTGATGGAGGTGAACTGCGAAGGCCACAACAACTACCTCACCGGCCAGCAGGCCGGGTACTTCAACACCTTCACCTGCGTACGCAAGAAGATCCCGTACCGCCCGCCGCTGAGCACGCCAAGGCCGACCATCAGCGGCCCGCAGACCGCCATTGTCGTCGGCCCGCCGGGCGAAGAAATCTTCACCGACGAGCTGGGCCGGGTGAAGGTGCAGTTCCACTGGGACCGCCACGGGGCCTTCAATGACCAGAGCTCCTGCTGGGTGCGCGTGGCGCAGGCCGGGGCCAGTGGGGGCTTCGGCAGCATCCAGATCCCGCGAGTGGAAGACGAGGTGGTGGTGGTGTTTCTCGACGGCAACCCGGACCGCCCGCTGATCATCGGCAGCCTCTACAACAGCAGCAATACCCCGCCGTGGTCGCTGCCGGCGAACAAGACCCAGAGCGGTCTGTTGACGCGCTCGATCAAGGGCAAAGAGTCCAATGCCAACTTCTTGCGCTTTGACGACAAGCGCGGTGCCGAGCAAGTCGTCCTGCATGCGGAGCGCAACCTGGAGACCGAAGTCGAGGCTGATGAAAAGCGCGAGGTGGGCGGCAATCGATCCGTCAAGGTCGGTGGCAAACACGCCGAAACCATCCGCCTCGAAAGCAGTATCGCGGTGGAAGAAGGGTCGTACTTCGTCACGGTCGATCAGGGGGCTGTGCGGATCAAGGCAGCAACGTCCATCACGCTGGAAGTTGGGGGCAGCCGTCTGGAAATGAAAGCAGACGGCAAAGTCATCCTGTCTGGCGTGGAAGTGGACCTCACAGGTAGCAGCATCATCCATTTGAACAAGAACTAGTCAGGGACAAGGAACAGTCTCATGCATCGTCCGAACATTTATGACCGGCTTTCACAGCGTCGTGAACAGCAAGAGCGACTCGAGCGTGAACGCCTTGAACAGGAAGCATTGAAAGCCGTGCCGCCCTCGCGGTTTCTGACCAATGAACTGAGTTTTGTTCGGCCAGAAGCGTTGAAGGACAAAACCTACCAACTTCTGACGTTGACTGACATCGGGCCGAGTCCGTTTTCGCTGGTAATAGGCCGATCGCAGGTTTCACCCGACGCCGATCTGGAAGCGCTTTCTCAGCGGTTGTTGAAGGAATTGGAGAAATCACTGGCTCATCTTCAATGGGTCGAGCCGCTCTCACCTGGCGAGGTGGCAGGCCTGGAGGCTAGACGAGCCGAGTTGCGCTGGCGCCAACAAGGTCAGCCCGTGCACCAGATTCAGCTTATTTTTCTGCACCGGGACGAACACGGATGCCCGCTACTGATCCAGATCACGGCAACCAGCAACAACCCGAAGGGCATGACCGCTATCGAGCGCAGTGCCTTCGAAGAGATGATTGGCAGCTTGGAGCTACGCGCAACGGGCGTTGAAAAGGCAGCCGCCGTATGACCGGCGCGGCTGCGCGACAGGATGATCCGATAGAACACTCTAGCGCACTAAGCGGGTTAATGGCCGGCCTTGCTCTAGGGGCCGGAGCGGTGCTGGTCGGGATTGCAGTGGTCGGAACCGGCGGACTGGGTGGTTTGGCGATTGCGGCCATGATCGGCGCTGGAGCCGCAACCGGTGCTGGGGTTGGCCAGTTGCTTGGAAGTCTTTCGCATGCTCAGCGCGAGACCGGGTGGATTACCTCAGGCTCTGACAACGTGCATATCGACGGCAGGCCCGCTGCCAGAGCGCATGTCGATCAAGCGGTGTGCACCGATCATCCCGGAGTGCCGCAAACCCTGGCTCAAGGCAGTCGTACGGTTTACATCAATGGACAACCTGCTGCACGTGTTGGGGACCGTACAGTCTGTGACGGGAGGATTAGTGCAGGGTCATCGAACGTGTTTATCGGCGGTGATACCGAGACTACGGATGAGATCGTTCCAGAAGTACCCGGATGGCTTGAGGCGGCGGTGTTTGGAGTGGGGGTTGCCAGTGCGGTGGCGTTGGTGGGGCCGGCAATGACGCTCTGGGGAATGTTTGGGGGAGTAGTTGGCGGCACCGTTGCAGGTGGCTATGGTGTAAGGCTGTATGGTCAGGATTCTGATCAACAAAAACTTTTGGCGTTTGGCGGAGCAGTGATAGCCGGAAGTTTGGCATCACGTTACCGATTCGGTGAGAACGGAGGTCTTGCTGCCAATTTTGGCAATCTGAAGATAACAAGACGTAGCGCAAAAGGCTATATCGGCATGCTGCGCGGTGAGCTTTACAGGCTACCGGATGTGAAGACCGAGAGATTTCTCTATATCAAACGCCCGACCGATCAATTGAAGTCCCTGCGGAGGGAGTTTGATAGCAGAGCTAGATCCCAGTTCCTGAAAGAGTTATCCAGCGATGCGGAGAAGGTTGCCCTCCTAAAAAAGGCTGGATTTAATGATGCGGAAATAAGCAGAATTCAAAATGGAAGGGTACCTAGCAAAGAGTGGGAGGTTCACCATGTATGGCCTCTGGACGATGGAGGTACAAATGATTTTAGCAATCTGACACTTATCAAAAGTGAACCATTCCATAAGGTGTTAACGAATCAGCAGAAGGCTTTGACAAAAGGAATGCTGGCTGGCGATAAGCGCTGGATGGAGTGGCCAGTCATAGACTCGAAAATCTATCCAGGCCCCGGAGAATAAAATTGAATATTGAGGCTGAAAAGATAATACTAAAATTGGTCAACTCACTCTGTCCCGCGGAGATATTTGTGGGGAGGGCTGCCAGTAAGCATGATATTGAACTGCTTGAGCTATCTGTAAGGCGAGAATTTTCTGCAATTCTCCCGAAGCAGTATATGGATTTTTTGTTAAAGTTTGATGGCATGGCATCAGGAGGGGTATTTATATATTCAAGTCGGCCGCATAAGTACCCTGACAGTGATGGCTTTAGTCATGACTTTTTAGAATTAAACCAAATTGCAAGGGAGGTAGAGTTTATGAAGAATTTTTTAGTGTTTGGGGAGAGCGATCAAGACGAGTATGTGCTGGACTTGCTGAGCGGAAGATACCAAGTGAGGGACAAGCAAGCTTTTGATAATATTTTTGAGGAATTCGAATGCTTCGACGATATTTTAGGCTTTATGGTGAATCTAATTATGCAGCGCACTTGAGAGACTGATAAGGTTAGCGCTGTGTACTATTACATTGAGTCGGAGGTGGCTGGAGGGTTGGGTGGAGGGACAGTTCTGGATGCCTCTGTACATCCTCCTGTTGTTGACTCTTTGGAATTTCAGTTTGGGAGTTTGGCTAGAGGTGCATTGGCTTTTGTTGAGGTGTTTATGATCACAAGAGAAAACTGGTTAACGAGCTGAAAAAATCGACATTAAGGCAGTATGGTTTTTCTGACCATAAACTCTCCAATATCTTGAGTGGAAAGCTGCCGAGTAGATAATGGCAGATTCACCACATAATGCCGCTAGATGACAGCGATACTAATACACTCAAAAATCTTACCCTTATAAAAAATGACCCTTATCACACAGCCTTAACCAACGCTCAAGTCACTATGACTCGAAACATGAAACCCGGCGATATCAAAGCACTTGACTGACCTATGATTGATGTAGATTTATAGCCCAATGGGAATGTAGTCCATGCCTGACTTTAAACCAATGACTGATAAGTTATCTGCTATGTCGGCATTAATCTCAGGTGCGACTGAGGAAGAGCTGTTTGCATTTATTGAGCGTTGTCGGCAAGCGCTTGGCGTCACCCCACCCTCTGAGTACATAGAATTTTTAGGGCTTTGCGATGGAGGCGCAGAAAATGGTGTTTTTCTATACTCGACTTGTCCCGCTCAATTTGTGGACTGCGCAGGCCTAACAAATGACTTTATTGAGCTAAACCTCAACTGGCGCGACTTGGAATGGATGTCGGATTACCTAGTGCTCGGGGACAGCGAGATGGACGTGTTTGTATTTGAAATCTCATCAAACAAGTACCAGGTCAGAGATCGTCAGGTATTCGATAATATTTATGAAGAATACCTATCATTTGATGGGGTGTTGCGTTACGCCTTGGAATTGATGCTGCAAGATTGATTGCAGTCTAGTGCAGGATCATCACCGGCTTGATTGATGCCGGGATTTGCTGCCTCAACGATCATTATTGGCCTCACGCTACCCGACGGCAATCACCTAACCCTCAAGTACGACGAGTTCTCCCGGCTGATCGAGGAAACCGACCCGCTGGGCCGCACGATCCGCTACAAGCACCACCTCGCCACGCCCCTGGTCACCGAAACTCGCTACCCCGACGGCAGCATCTGGCAGTCGCGCTACGACGACAAAGGCAACCTCATCACCGAGATCGACCCGCTGGGCCACAAGACCCAGTACCTGATCAGCGATGACGGCCTGCCGCACACGATCATCGATGACAACTTCAAGTCCCGTTACCTGTGGTGGAACGCTCACGCCCAGGTCGAACACTTTCAGGACTGTTCCGGCAAGAGCACCTGGTACCGCTACGACGAGCGACAGCACCTGATCGCCGTGACCGATGCGCTGAACCAGACCACCACTTTGGAGCGCAAACCGGACGGTGAGGTGCTGCGGATCGACCACCCGGACGGCAGTTCGGAAGCATTCACCTATAACGCCCTAGGTCAGGTGCTGACCCACACCGACGGCAAAGGCCAGACCACGCGCGTGCAACGCACCCTGCGCGGCTTGCCGAGCAACCGGCAGGACGCCAAGGGCGAGTGGATCCACTACGAATACGACAAAGCCCTGCGCCTGACCGCGCTGGTCAACGAGAACAACGCAGCCTACCGCTTTGCCTATGACGCGTCGGACCGGCTGACTGAAGAAATACGGGTCGACAACCTGGCCCGGCGCTTCAGCTATGACGCAGGCGGCCATCTGATTCGCCTGGACGAAATCGGCTACGGCGAAAACGGCGAACGCCCGGAACGCCATACATTGTTCGAGCGCGACGCCATTGGCCGATTGCTGGCCAAGGTCAACCGCGATGCGCGGCAAGACTTCGCCTACGACGAGGCTGACCGGTTGCTGAGCATCCAGCGCCAACCAACCAATGCCGGCAAGAAGCTGGGCATCACCGCGGAGAGGCTGGGGTACCGCTACGATCTGCTCGGACGGCTGACGCAGGAGCTGAGCCGGAGCGGCGCACTGGACTATGAATACGATGCCCTCAGCAACCTGACCACGCTGACCCTGCCGGATGGCCGCACGCTCAACCACCTGTATTACGGCAGCGGCCACCTGCACCAGCTCAACCTCGATGGCCAGGTGATTAGCGACATGGAGCGCGACGACCTGCACCGCGAGGTCTACCGCACCCAAGGCAAGCTAACCAGTTGCTTTGGCTACGACGCCATGGGGCGCAAGGCCTGGCAGTTTGCCTCAACCTTGCCAGCCGACAAGCTGTCGCAGGTGCACAACAACGGTATCAATACCTCGTTGCTGGTGGAGCATGCCTACAACCCGATCCACCGCCGCTACCAGTACGACCCGGCTGGAGAGTTGGTGCGCACGCTCGACAAGCTACGCGGCGAAATCAGGTACGAGTACGAAGCGAATGGCCAGTTGCGCAGTCGCGACCCCGGCTCACTGATCAACAGTGAAACATTCCGCTACGACGCGGCGGCCAACCCCTTGGACCTCAATGCGCGGCAGTTTGCCAAGATCAAGGACAACCGGATCAAGCAGTGGCGAGATAAGGAGTACCGCTACGATCCTTGGGGCAACCTGATTGAAAAATGGACCAGACACCATGCCAGGCAACAGCGTTTTAGCTATGACGACGAAAACCGGCTGGTGCACGCCGAGACGTATGTCGACGGCACGCTGAAGAGCGTTGGGCGTTATTGCTATGACAGCCTGGGGCGGCGGGTGGCCAAACAGGTTGAGATCGGTGGCGCGACCGAGCAGAAGCAGTTTTTTTGGCAAGGGCTGAGGATGCTGCGGGAGGAGACGCCTGGGCAGAGCATCCTGTACCTCTATGAGCCGGGTAGCTATGCGCCGTTGGCGCGGGTTGATCAACTGGAAGGTGAAGAGCAGAAGATTTACTACTTCCATACCGACCAGATTGGGACGCCGCTGGAACTGACCGACAGCGACGGCAAGATTGTTTGGCAGGCGACGTATCGTTCGTGGGGCACAATAGAATGCCTATCGATTCAAGAAATTGAGCAAAATCTAAGATTTTCAGGGCAATATAACGATGTTGAGGTAGGGCTGCATTATAATACCTTCCGTTACTATGATCCCGAAATCGCACGTTTTACCACTCAGGACCCTATTGGGTTACTGGGAGGATTCAACCTTTACAGTTACGCTCCCAGTTCAACGGGATGGATTGATCCGTTAGGATGGTGTGTTAATACCGATGTGACAAGGGGAGCAGCAGGTCAACCCCTGAGGGCAACTGAGGGCAACCGCTACTATCACGAAGAGGGATCTAAAGACAGGCACTGCCACTAACCAGTCTTCAAGGGCTTGGGTCCGTATGCTAGGCAACCAAGATGATGACGCTGGGCATATAATTGGTAAGCTTTTAGGAGGATCAGGGGGCAAGACTGGAGTATTCCCTCAGCTTTCAAAAATCAATCGCGGTCTATTCAAGGATTTCGAAAAACAAATCGCAAAGGATGTCTTCAACAACGGACCTGTTGATGTCGAGCTAATATTTAAATATGGCACTGGCGGCACGAGACCAACAAAAATACTTTACAACGTATCCCGAGACGGAGCGCTTATAGATGGAAAAATATTCAGCAATTGATACTGGCGATGATCTCGAGAGAGTACTAAATGGTTTTATGCATGAAATGCGAACCTGGGAAGCGAAATACTATCAAAAAAGTATTGAAAGCCTTGATAAGAGTTCGTTGGATACGGATCTCGAAGAGCTTATGCGCAATGACCTATTAAATATTTTCCGAAAATACGTACTAGAGAAAGGAAGAAACTATGATCGAGTGGCGAATTTAGTTTGCGGAAAGCATCCTGAATATGACGATGAAAATGATGAGATACATGACATAAAGGTTAGTAAAAAGGAAGCCTCCGTTACTATCAGGAAAACCAAGGGCTTAACTTCTGTGTTTCGTTTAATTTTTACCATAGATAATGGTGTATTTATGGTTTCTGGCCGAGAATTTCAGCATGGGCAGAAGTGGCAAAAAACATATGTCTGACTGACTATTTGACTTGCAACTGGCTTTAGCGCTTCCTTATATATTTGGTTTAGTGAGCTCACCAGTTGCTTTGGCTACGACGCCATGGGGCGCAAGGCCTGGCAGCTTGCCTCGACCCTGCCGGCCGACTGCGTGGCGAGATCCGCTACGAGTACGAAGCCAACGGCCAGTTACACAGCCGCAACCCCGGCTCACTGATCAACTGTGAAGCATTCCGCTACGGCGCAGCGACCAACCACCTGGCCTTCATTAGCCAGAACCCCTGCCGATCTTGCGCCGCCATTGCCATCAAGGGACCGGACTGTACGCCCGGTCTTCTGCATCCGCGTTCACTGACGTTTCTTGTCATCAACCTCAGCCAAGCGCTCCTTAGTCTCGCGTGTCATCTCTTCCTGCTCCTTGATCGATGTCGGCGTAATCACCTTGTCCACCGCCTCGGTAGGGGTCCGGTCGCTCAAGCACCGGGTCTGGCGCCCTCTCGCCTCGCTGCGCCTCTTCGGAGGAAATCGCCCGGGGGACTTTGTCGCCGGTCTTGCCGTCGCTGTGCTTCATGGGGCTCGCCTCATACCAGTGTTGTCTCTTCAGAAGAACCCGGCAGCCCTCAAAAGTTTGATCCGTTCGCTCCAGCGCAACCACCCACCAGCCATCGGCGAATCGGATTGAACAGCCAGCGCAGCACCACCCCCTAAACAGGGGTAATCACTCAGAACAGGAAACTAGTCATGATCGCCCCCAACCACCCCGACCCGTTTGTCGACGACGTGCTGCATAACCCGGGCGAGCCCATCCCCAAGCCTCAACCCGAACCGGAACAGGAGGCGCCGGACTGGCCTGAGGGGTAGGTCCCGGGTGATGGCACCACCAACGGCTCGGGTTCCGGCTCGAGTGGTTCGAGTGGCAACAGCACGGGTAGCGGGACAAGTGGTACAGGTTCAAGCGGCGGCTCAGGCAGCTAGCTTACGATGCTCTTGCAGGAGCGGCCTTGCCGGGGCGCCGGACCGGCAAGGCCACTCCTACAAAAGGCAGCGCAAACCTGTCAGAGAAGGAATTGCAGTGACAACCCAAGCTTTGCAGCAGCCCAACGATGGCTCGGGGCGCCTTTACAGCACCGACATCCCCGCTCGCCTCGACCGCCTGCCGTGGACGCGTTATCACACCTTGCTGGTGTTGGCACTGGGTATCACCTGGCTACTCGACGGCCTTGAAGTCACCCTGGCGGGTTCGGTGGCCGGCGCGCTCAAGAACAGCCCTGCACTGCATATGAGCAACACCGACATCGGCCTGGCAGGCGCCGCCTACATCGCCGGTGCTGTAGTCGGCGCGCTGCTGTTCGGCTGGCTGACCGACCGCCTCGGCCGGCGCAGGCTGTTCTTCATCACCTTGTTCCTGTACATCGGTGCCACGGCAGCAACCGCCTTCTCCTGGAGCCTATGGAGCTTTCTGCTGTTCCGCTTTCTCACCGGGGCCGGCATCGGTGGCGAGTACACGGCGATCAACTCGACCATCCAGGAGTTCACCCCGGCGCGTTATCGTGGCTGGGTCGACCTGACCATCAACGGCACCTTCTGGATCGGTGCTGCACTCGGCGCAGGCGGTGCGGTGGTCCTGCTCGACCCGGCGGTTGCCGGTGGCGAACTCGGTTGGCGCTTATGCTTCGGCATCGGCGCAGTGCTTGGCTTGCTGATCCTGCTGATGCGCCTGTGGATACCCGAAAGCCCACGCTGGCTGATGATCCACAACCAACCCGAACAGGCCGAGCGCATCGTCGCCAACATCGAACGCCACTACCACCAGCGCGGGATCGCGATTGCGCCGTTGCAGGCCCCTCCTCTGCGTCTTCGCGCACGGGACCATACGCCGCTGCGAGAGGTGTTCCAGAGCCTGTTCGTCGAGCATCGCCGCCGCGCCCTGGTGGGCCTGACCTTGCTTACCGCGCAGGCATTCTTCTACAACGCGATCTTCTTCACCTATGCGCTGGTGCTGACCGACTTCTACGGGGTGCCGTCGGCCAAGGTGGGTTGGTACATCCTGCCCTTCGCGCTCGGCAACTTCTGCGGACCACTGCTGCTCGGCAGGCTGTTCGACCTGGTCGGCCGGCGGATCATGATCAGCTCCACCTACCTGATCTCGGGTGTGCTGCTGGCCGTCAGCGGCTACCTGTTCCAGCAGCAGATGCTCGACGTGAGCCAACAGACCCTGGCCTGGATGGTGATCTTTTTCTTCGCCTCGGCCGCCGCCAGTTCGGCCTACCTCACCGTGGCGGAAACCTTCCCGCTGGAAATCCGTGCGCTGGCCATTGCCGTGTTTTATGCATTCGGCACCGGGCTGGGCGGCTTGATCGGGCCGACCTTGTTCGGCGCGCTGATTGAAACCGGCGAGCGCATCAACGTGATGTACGGCTACCTGATCGGCGCTGCGCTGATGATCATCGCCGCCGCGACCCAGGCGATCTGGGGCGTGGCGGCAGAGCGGCGCTCGCTCGAACAGGTGGCCAGGCCGCTGTCGCAGATCAGCGAACCCTGAGTCCGCCATCAGTCCATTCGGTGGCACAGCAGCCAGCCATGACACTGTTGCCGGGCAAACACCACGGCAACAGTTGGCAGCGCTTTCACACAGCGACAATCATCGTCATTTGGCCGCAAAGCCTTGATTTACGGTGTTTTAATGGCTGGCACAACAGCTGCAATGTGAAGTTGTCCGACTACACATCGAGTTGTCCATGCCTAGCGAAATTCTCTCTGCTGCCTACGAAATCCGCCGCCCCGCAGCGCACATCATCCGCGACGACGCCGAAGCGATCGCCGTCGCCCACCAGGTCGCCGCCCTGCTGCGTGAAGACGCAGCCGAACGCGATCGGCGCCGGGAAGTACCGGCAGACATTGTCGACGCATTCTCCAACAGCGGACTGTGGGGCATCACCGTGCCCCGGCAACATGGCGGTGCCGAGGTGTCCTTCGCAACGCTGGCCCAGGTGATCGCCATCGTCTCTGCCGCCGACCCCTCGCTTGGGCAGATCCCGCAAAACCATTACTGCCTGCTCGAAGACATCCGCCTGCAAGGCACGCCTGAGCAACAACGCCACTTCTTCGCCCTGGTGCTGCAGGGCCATCGCTTTGCCAATGCGCTGTCGGAAACCGGCGGCAAGACCGTCCAGGACATCCGCACCCGCCTGGTGGCCGAGGGCGAGGGCTATCGCATCGATGGGCGCAAAGGCTACTGCACCGGCTCGTTGTACGCCCACTGGATCGGGGTACTGGCGCTGGATGAGCAGGACCGTGCACAGCTTGCCTTCGTCGAACGCGGCACGCCTGGCCTGGTGATCGTCGACGACTGGAGCAGCATGGGCCAGCGCACCACCTCCAGCGGCACGGTGCTGCTCGATGGCCTGCGGGTGCCTGCGTTCAACCTGTTCCCCAGCTACCGCTCCTACGAACGCCCGACCCTGGCAGGCCCCTTCGCCCAACTGACCACTGCCGCCATCGATGCCGGCATCGGCCGTGCGGCGCTGGACGACACCATTGCCTTCGTACGCCAGCATGCCCGGCCATGGATCGATGCCAAGGTCGAAAAAGCCAGCGAAGACCCGCTGACCATCATCCAGGTCGGCTCGCTGGAAATCCGCCAGGAAGCCGCCGAGGCACTGCTTGAACGCGCGGGCCTGGCGCTGGATGCGGCCAAGCCGGCACCGGATGAAGACAACGTGGCCCTGGCGTCGGTCGCCGTGGCCAAGGCCAAGGTGCTTACCACCGAGGTGGCCATCGAGGCCAGCAACCGCCTGTTCGAGCTCGGCGGCACGCGCTCGTCGCTGACCCAGCACAACTTTGACCGCCACTGGCGCAACGCCCGGGTGCATACCCTGCACGACCCGGTGCGCTGGAAGTATCACCTGGTCGGCAACTGGGCGCTGAACGGTATCAAGCCTGCCCGCCATGACTGGAACTGAGGCCGCCCGACCATGACCAAGCAGATCCGCCTCAATGCCTTCGCCATGAACACCGTCGGCCACCTGTCGCCCGGCCTGTGGCGCCACCCGCGGGACCAGGCCACCCGCTACACCGACATCCACTACTGGGTGGAACTTGCCAGGACCCTGGAGCGTGGCTGCATCGACGGCCTGTTCATCGCCGACGTGCTGGGCGTGTACGACGTGTATGGCGGCAATGCCGACGCAGCCCTGCGCAACGCCGCCCAGGTGCCGGTCAACGACCCGCTGCAATTGGTACCCGCCATGGCCGCCGCCACTCGCCACCTGGGTTTCGGCGTGACCGCGTCGGTGTCGTTCGAACACCCCTACCCGTTCGCCCGGCGCATGAGCACCCTCGATCACCTGACCCAGGGGCGCGCAGGCTGGAACATCGTCACTTCTTACCTCGCCAGCGGCGCGCGCAACCTGGGCCAACCGCCCCTCAGCCACGATCAGCGCTATGCGCTGGCCGAGGAATACCTGCAAGTCTGCTACAAACTCTGGGAAACCAGCTGGGACGACGACGCGGTGCAGGCCAACCGGCAAACCGGGGTGTACGCCGACCCACGCAAGGTCCACGGCATCGACCACCAGGGCACCTGGTTCAAGGTGCCGGGCTTTCATTTGAGCGAACCCTCGCCGCAACGCTCGCCGGTGATCTATCAGGCCGGCGCGTCGAGCCGCGGGCGCGCCTTCGCTGCCGCCAATGCCGAGTGTGTGTTCGTCGCCGCGCCCAGCAAGGCGGTGCTGCGCAAACAGGTTGCCGAACTGCGCGCTGCGGTGGCTGCCGCAGGCCGCGCACCGGAGGATGTACAGATCCTCGAGCAACTGACGGTCATTGTCGCGCCCACCGACCAGCAGGCCCTGGCCCTGCTCGACGAATATCGCCAGTACGCCAGCGCCAGCGGCGCCTTGACGCTGATGGCCGGCTGGACCGGTATCGATTTCGCCGAATACGCACCCGACCAGGTGTTGCGCGACGTGCCCAGCGAAGCCATCCAGTCCGCAGTGGAAGCCTTCACCCGCGCCGACCCGTCACGCACCTGGACCACGGCGGAAATTGCCGACTACTGCGCCATCGGCGGTGACGGCCCGGTGCTGGTGGGCTCGGCACAGACCGTGGCCGACCAGTTGCAGGAGTGGGTGGCTGAAACCGGTGTCGACGGTTTCAATCTGGCCAGCGTGGTTGCGCCGGAAACCTTCGAGGCGGTGGTCGACCTGCTGGTGCCGGAGCTGCAGGCCCGGGGAGTGTTCAAACGCACCTACCAACCCGGCACGTTGCGCAACAAGCTGTTCGGTCGCGGCGACCGCCTGGGTGGCGCGCACCCGGTGGCCGCCCTGCGCCGTGAGGCACGCCGATGAACGAACTGCTGGCCAATCTCGACTGGGCCGAAATCGCCCAGGCCTGCCTCGATACCTTGAGCATGCTGGGCGCGGCACTGGGCTTCACTGTGCTGTTCGGCCTGCCCTTGGGGGTGTTGCTGTACCTCACCGGCCAGCGCCAGTTGCTGGCCAACGGGCCCCTCTATCGTGCGCTTTCCGTGGTGGTCAACGTGCTGCGTTCGCTGCCGTTCATCATCCTGCTGATCGTGCTGATCCCGTTGACCACGCTGCTCACCGGCACCTCCCTCGGGGTCAAGGGCACCATCCCGCCGCTGGTAGTCGGTTGCACGCCTTTTTTCGCGCGTCTGGTAGAAACCGCGCTGCGCGAGGTCGACCGCGGCCTGGTGGAAGCCAGCCAGGCCATGGGCGGCAGCATTGCCCAGATCATCCGCTACACCCTGCTGCCCGAAGCCCGCACCGGGCTGATCGCCGCCGTCACGGTCACCGCCATCGTGCTGGTCGACTACACCGCCATGGCCGGCGTGATTGGTGGTGGCGGGCTGGGCGACCTGGCGATCCGCTTCGGCTACCAGCGCTTCCAGACCGATGTGATGGTGGTCACCGTCCTGCTGCTGATCCTGCTGGTGCAGGTGCTGCAGATGAGCGGCGACCGCCTGGTACGACATTTCACCCGACGCTGACTTCTGCAAGGTATCCCCATCATGAAAAAGACCCTCACTGCCCTGGCTGCCTTCATCGCTTTCGGTGCCCAGGCCGCTGAACACCTGGTAGTTGGCGCCACGCCGGTGCCCCATGCCGAGATCCTCGAATTCGTCAAACCGGCCCTGGCCAAGGAAGGCGTGGACCTGGACATCAAGGTTTTCAACGACTTCATCCAGCCCAACCTGCAGCTGGCGCAAAAGCACCTGGATGCCAACTACTACCAGTACCGGCCGTTCCTCAACGACTTCAACAAGACCCGGCATACCGACCTGGTGCCGGTGGTGGGCGTGCACATCGAGCCATTCGGTGCCTACTCGGCCAAGTACAAGACCCTGGCCGAGCTGCCGGAGGGTGCCAGCGTGGCCATCCCCAATGACCCGGTGAATACTGGCCGCGCCCTGGTGCTGCTGGCCGAAGCCGGGCTGATCACACTCAAGGACCCGGCCAACCCGCAGTCCACCCAGCGTGACATCACCGACAACCCGCGCCACCTGAAAATCCGCGAGCTGGAGGGCGCCATGCTGGCCCGCTCGGTCAAGCAGGTGGACCTGGCCTTCGTCTTCGCCAACTATGCGCTGGAGGCCGGTATCGATACCAACAGCGCGCTGATCGTCGAGAAAGGCAAGGACCTGTACGTGGAATACCTGGTCGCCCGCCCCGACAACCTGCAGGACCCAGGCATCCAGAAACTGGCCAAGGCACTCAATTCACCAGAGGTGCGCAACTTCATCCTGACCCGCTACAAGGGCCAGATTGCCCCGGGTTTCTGAGCCATGAGCCACTTCCAGCAACAGCTCCAGTCTGCCCAGGCCCACGTGCAACTGCGGGGCATCCACAAGCACTATGGCGGGGTCAGTGCGCTCGATACCGTCGACCTTGAGGTACGCCGCGGCGAGGTATTCGGCATCATCGGCCGCAGTGGCGCGGGCAAGTCCTCGCTGCTGCGCCTGCTCAACCGCCTGGAGGCACCCAGCGCTGGCCAGGTACTGATCGACGGCCAGGACATTGCCGGGCTGCAAGGCAAGCACCTGCAGGCCTTGCGACGCAACGTGGCGATGATCTTCCAGCACTTCAACCTGCTGGCCAATCGCACCGTCGCGGAAAATGTCGAACTGCCGCTGCGCATGGCCGGTGTGCCACGCGCGCAGCGCAGCGCCCAGGCACAGGCGCTGCTGCAGCTGGTCGGCCTGGCAGAGCGCGCCGGGGACTACCCGGCGCAGCTCTCGGGCGGCCAGAAGCAGCGCGTGGGCATCGCCCGGGCGCTGGTGTTGCAGCCGCAGATTCTGCTGTGCGACGAAGCCACTTCGGCGCTCGACCCGCAGAGTACCCAGTCGGTGCTCGAACTGTTGCGCGACATCAACCAGCGGCTGGGCCTGACCATCGTCCTGATTACCCACGAGATGCAGGTGATACGCGACCTGTGTGACCGCGTGGCGGTGCTGGAACAAGGCCGCATCGTCGAAGCCGGTGAGGTATGGGAAGTGTTCGGCAACCCCCGTCACCCCGTCAGCCGTATTCTGCTGAGCGACGCCACACTACCGCGCATGGCAATCGACACCGAGCAGCGCTACCTCGACCTGCATTACACCGGCAACCGGCAATTGCAGCCCGACCTGCAGGCTATCGGCGCGGCACTGGGCGAAGGCGTGAGCCTGCATTCAGGCACCCTCGAACCCATCCAAGGCCGCTACCTCGGGCGCCTGCGCCTGGCGATCAGCAGCTCGGCCCCGGCCGACCTGCTGATGCAGCGGGCCGGCCTGCTGGCCGATAGGGCCGAATGGGTGTGAGCACCGGGTCACCGCAGGCCGGCCTGCGGTGGCCCTGACGATCAACGCTCGAGTGGCGATGCACCAGGGGCCTTTCCACGCAATGCCGCGCCCTTATACAGCGGCAGCACCAAACGCTACATCCTTGCCGCCGTACCGGCGCACGCGCAGGTTGGCCTGTTCGGCATGCCCCACAAAGCCTTCCATCAGGCACAGGCGCGAGCAGTATTCACCAATCAGGGCCGAGGCCTCGTCAGTGAGCACCCGTTGGTAGGTGCAGGTCTTGATGTACTTCCCTACCCACAGACCGCCGGTGTAGCGAGCCGCCTTGTTGGTCGGCAGGGTGTGGTTGGTGCCGATGACCTTGTCGCCGTAGGAGACGTTGGTACGCGGGCCGACAAACAGGGCGCCATAGTTGCTCAGGTGCTTGACGAAGTAATCGTCGTCGCGGGTCATGATCTGCACATGCTCGGAAGCGTACTCATCCGAGAACCTGACCATCTCCTCGAACGACTCGCAGAGGATGATTTCACCAAAGTTTTCCCACGCCTCACCGGCAATGGCAGAAGTCGGCAGAATCTTCAGCAGGCGGGTGATTTCCTTGAGGGTGTCCTCGGCCAGCTCCCGCGAGGTGGTCAACAGCACAGCCGGCGAGTCCTTGCCGTGCTCCGCCTGGCCCAGCAGGTCGGTGGCACACAGCTCACCGTCCACCGAGTCGTCGGCGATCAGCAAGACTTCTGTCGGGCCTGCAAACAGGTCGATGCCGACACGGCCGAACAACTGGCGCTTGGCCTCGGCCACATAGGCATTGCCCGGGCCAACGATGATATCGACCGGGTTGATGGAGCCGGTGCCGATGGCCATGGCGCCGACCGCCTGGATCCCGCCGAGGCAAAGGATTTCATCGGCGCCCGCCAGGTGCTGGGCAGCGACGATGTAAGGGGCTGGCTTGCCCTGGAATGGCGGAGCAGCGGTCACGATGTTGCGCACGCCTGCCGATTTTGCCGTGACGATGGACATGTGCGCCGAGGCCAGAAGGGGGTACTTGCCACCTGGCACATAGCAACCTGCAGCGTTGACGGGGATATGCTTGTGGCCCAGCACCACGCCCGGGATCGTCTCGATCTCGCAATCGAGCATCGACGCACGCTGGGCATCGGCGAAGCGGCGTACCTGGGCTTGGGCGAAGAGGATGTCATCCCGCTCCCGATCGGTCAGCTGGTCCATGCACTGCTGGATTTCGGCAGCGCTCAGACGGTAATCGCTGCGGTCCCAACCGTCGAACTTCACCGACAACTCACGCACGGCCGCATCACCGCGCTTCTCGATGTCTAGCAGAATGCGCGAGACATCCTGTTTGACCTGCTCGTTGGCAGCTGCCTGTTGCTCGGTAGGTTTTGCTTTCTTGATCCACTCAGCCATCACGTTCACCTTTGTTGTAGACAGACGCCAGCGCGTCTTGTGGTGAACACGTTACGGTTGCCCATGCGCAGGCTCAATTTCTCACCTGGCAAACAAGTGACGCAAAGTGACGCAGTACACTGCGCTCATGCGCCAAGCCCTGGCCCCCTGGCTTTTGCGCAGCGTCACGCCGAATTCAGCAATCCCGTGCCACTGTTCAGGTAGTTGTAAACCTCACGCGGGATGGACGGGTCTCCTGCGTCAAGCACAGTGGCGCGGCGAATGTGATCCTTTTTGATGAGCCCTTTGCTGATCAGGCCCATGGCCACCTTGGCGGCGACAGGCTGGCGGACCATGGTCGCCGCGATGCCACTGGTCACGCCAAAGATGAATTTTTTTGAGTTGCGGCTTACCGCCGCAAGGTTGCTGAACGTCATCTCGTTGCGCTGGATGGTTTCGAAGTCCAGACAGAAGATCCGGCCGGCAAGCATGAAGCTCAAGCCGTGGTACTTGAAGTGGTAATCCATTTTCCCGGTGCCATCCATGCTGGGAAAGCGCTCGACGTAGTAATGCTGAAGCATGCCTTCACGCTCGTAGATGCAGAATATCGAGCGCACGACTTGCCCCGGGTAGATCGACGAGTAATGGTAGCGTTCATACACCCCCGTAATGTCATGCTGGCGTGCCTCCCCTGCCCCCATCATCTCGTTCAGGAACATCAACATTTTCGGGGCCTGGACAATGCTTCTGAACAAATGGAAGTGGCCGCCCTGCAGCATCGAGCGGAAGTCGCCAGGGTTCGAGAACAGCACGTCTTCACTCAAGCCGAAGAACGCGGCGATCGCACGCAGGTTGTGTTTGGAGGGTGCATGCGTCCCCGCCAGGTACTTGTTGAACTGCTGCCGGTTGATACCGATCTTGCGGCACAGGTCGGAGATGGTCCCGGCCTGTTCGCTCAGAGTCTTGAGGTTCTCTGGCAGAAAATCATCGTTACTCATCGGGCAATCCTCTGGGCAACACAGCATGACGCAGTGTTTTGCTTCACCCGGGCGCGGCAAGTTGCGTCAAATCGCTTCATGGCTTGAGCGCCACCTTCGAGCAGCACAGCACCACGCAGAGCAGTGACGCGGCGGCCATCAATGCCACCGACAGTGAGGTGACATGGGCCAGGAAGCCGATCAGCGCAGGGCCCATGAGAATGCCCATGTAGCCGATGCTGTTCATGATCGCCAGCCCCTGCGCCACCGCCATCTGCCGTTGCCGGCCCACGCAAGAACAGAAAATCGGCACCAGGTTGGCAATGCCGGCGCCCACCAGGACGAAGCCGATGACCGAAGCCAGCCAATGATCGAGCACAATGGCCGCAGCCATGCCTGCGAGCCCAATGGCACTGCCCGCCACCAATAGCAGCCGCGTACCAAAGCGGGCAACCAGCACATCCCCCGACAGGCGCCCAGCGGCCATGGTGACCGAGAACGCCGCGTAGCCGATACCGGCGATGTCCATCGGCATGTTCCGTTCGCTATTGAGGAACACGGCGCTCCAGTCCAGCATCGAACCTTCGACCAGAAAGGCAATGAAGCACAGCACGCCCAGCAGCACGATGAAACCCGTGGGCCGCGAGCGTCGGGTTTTCGCCTCCAGCGTGGCAAACGGCAACATGTTTCTCCCCACGGTGACCAGCGCCAGTGTGCCGGCCAGCAGCAAGGTGCCGATGGCCTGCACCGGCGTCAGTCCCAGCCAGAGCGACACGCTGACCAGTGCCGCGCTGAAGATCGTGCCGGCACTGAACAGCCCATGAAAGCCGGACATCATCGGCCGGTTGTAGTGCTGTTCGACCATCGCCCCTTGAAGGTTCATGTTGACATCCGCAGTGCCGATCGAGGCACCGAACAGCAACAGCGCAACAACCAGCTGCCAGTATGACGGCACCACCGCCAACGCCAACAGGCTCGCCGCAATGCCGACACTGGCCAGGTACATCGTGTTGCGGCAACCGATTCGGTGGGCCAGGCGCCCGACGAAGGGCATCATCAACATCGAGCCAGTCCCCAGGCACAGCAGCAACAGCCCCAGTTGACCCTCGGAAATGTCCGCCCGCTCCCGCGCATAAGGCACCAGGGGTGCCCAGGCGCCCATGCCTGCACCGGACAGGAAGAACGCCAGGCGGCAGGCCGACAACGTTTTGCGGCTGAATAACCGTTCTTGAATGATGCTCATCTGGAAACCACTTTTTACAAGCAATGAACATTACGCCACCTTGCAAAGGGCGTATCGAATCTCTCTTGCGGGGCTCAACCCCCGGCTATGGGTGCGCGGAGGCAGTCAGGCAGCCGTGGCAGGGCTGGCCGTGGTGCCCCGGACGATCAGCCGGGTCGGGAAAATCTTCTCACGTGCGGCTTCTGCCTCAGGGCCGGCTTCGATCAACTGTGTCAGCACACGTGCAGCCCACTCGCCCTTCTCGACCAGAGGCTGGCGAATGGTGGTCAGATCAAAGCGCGCAGCATCGGGGATATCATCGAAGCCAATGACGGACAGCTCCTCAGGGACCTTGTATTCCAGTGCGCGTGCCGCTGTCAGGCAGCCCAGCGCCATCACGTCCGAAACAGCAATCACCGCTGTGACTTCCTGCTGGCCCAATAGCCCACGGGCAGCCCGCTCGCCCAGTTCCTGGGTAAAGCCGCCCGCTTCGACGATCCGCAGGGCTTCGAAGCTGAGCCCCGCCTGTTCGGCCGCTTCGACATAGCCACCCAGACGCTCGCGAGCGATCATTTCAGTGGATGCGGCGAAACGCTCGCGCGACACCGGACCGGTCTGCCCGTCTGGCCGCAGACGCTCGACGATGATGCCGATCTTGAGATGCCCCAGTTCAAGCAAATGATTCATCTGCACCATCGCAGCGCCGTGGTCATCGATACCCACATAATTGACGCCCGGCAGTTTTGGCGAATCCACCACGACCAGCGGCAACTGCCGATTGGCGATGAAAGGCACCAACGGGTGATCGTCCGGCAACGTCGAAACGATAAGGCCGTCGACCAGCCCCCTGACGGCAAGCGTCGAATCGCTGCCCTGTGCTTCCAGCTTGGTGCTGTTCATCGGGAACAAGGTCAAGGCGACATTGGCCAAGGCGTCGACGCGACTGATGCCTTTGAGCAGCGAGACGGCCCAGGGATCTTCCAGGGCGTAGGACAACTGGTCCATCACCACAAGCCCGATAGCACCCACGCGCCCTGAGCGCAGGCTGC
The DNA here is from genome assembly GCF_002025705.1 of Pseudomonas putida. Taxonomy (NCBI): domain Bacteria; kingdom Pseudomonadati; phylum Pseudomonadota; class Gammaproteobacteria; order Pseudomonadales; family Pseudomonadaceae; genus Pseudomonas; species Pseudomonas putida. The sequence continues at coordinate 3,307,976 of NZ_CP018846.1, forward strand.
GACCGCGCACGCTAGGCCCCGGATAACCCAGGCGCTCGGCGACGGCAAAAATGTGCTCGCGCTGAGTCGTCGAGATCTTGCTGGAGCCACTGTAGGCATAGGAAACCGCAGGCTGGGAAACCCCAGCTTCCCTTGCCACGTCTTTCATCGAAACCATTGGAATACGTCCGTTCAGTCACCGCCATGGGCCATGGCCGCCTTCATTGGCTGCCTGACGCTGGCCAGCGAGTCTATCACCGGCGCGGTGCGAGCTCCTACCGTACGCAAATGGCAGCACCTCGGCAAGCTTATTCTTATACGTATAACCATCTGTCGTGAAATCATTAAAAATCGACTATCACGAAGATTGACAACACCATTTTGAGTGATATCTTGGCTCGAAAGGTTATACGTATAACCCACTATAAATAACAACAACCGAGGTGAACCATGACGCCATCAGTCATGCCTTCCCAACGTCACGACCTGGCAGTGCCGGGTCCGACGCACGCATCGCTGCGTGGCGATCGCCCTCACGTTCCTGTGTGTACTCCCGAACCCGAACCTTTTGCCAAGCGAGCCTGACCGGCTCGCTCGCTGATCCCTGCCGGCTGGTTTTTTTCTGTGGCGCTGAGCGCTGCATGGCGAAGCCATGCCGGCAACTTTTCCAGGGTCTGGAGCGACCCGCCATAACCTGATGGAGGCTTTACCGTGACAAAAGCGCTTTATCTCTACGGAGGCTGGCCTGGCCACTACCCCTACCAGATCGCAGCCTGGGCTCGCGAGCTGTTTGCTGAGCTGGACTGGGATGTGGAGGAGTCCACCGACATCTTCACCCTGGACCGCGACCTCAAGGCCTACGACGTGGTCGTCATTGGCTGGAACAACGCCGTCACCACCGAAACCCTCACCGCCTCGCAAGAGCGCTTTCTGTCCGAAGCCATTGAAAGCGGCGTCGGCCTGGTGGGCTGGCATGGTGCAGGCGCTGCATTTCGCGCCAGCCTCAAGTACCACTTCATGCTCGGCGGCTCGTTCCTCGAGCACCCCGCCGGCGAGGGCTACCCGCATCCCTACCAGGTCAACTTCATCGACAAGCACCATGAAGTCACCCAAGGCGTGGAGGACTTCGAAGTCCGCTCCGAGCAGTACTACATGCAGGTCGACCCGAACCTGCACGTGCTTGCCGAGACAACGTTCGATGGCAACCCCATGCCATGGCTCAAAGGCCATCGCAGCCCGGTCGCCTGGGTCCGGCAGTGGGGTGAAGGCCGCGTCTTCTACCACTCGATCGGCCATGACACCAGCAACCTTGCCGACCCGAACATTCGCCGCCTGACCAAGCAAGGTCTGGCCTGGGCTGCACGCAAATAAGCGCTGCCTGATCACTTCCCGTTACCTATCGCTCAACTGAGGAGCACGACATGCCCAAGCTCACGGCCAGCCAGGTGGTTGCCCAAACGCTGAAGAACTATGGTGTCGAATACGTTGCCGGTATCCCCGGCCATGGCATCTGGACACTGATGGACGCCTTCATGGAGGAAGAGTCCAAGCTCAAGTTCATTCAGGTCTTCCATGAACAGAGCGCGGTCCACCTCGCCGACGGTTACTACCGTGTCGCCGGCAAGCCCATGGCCGCCGTCACCTCGATCGGCGCTGGCGCCACCAACACCGTCATCGGCATGGCCACCGCCTACACCGACTCCACCAGCGTCATGCTGCTGACCGGTGGCCCGCCCACACACATGCGCGGCCATGGCCTGCTGCAGGAACTGGAACGCTTCACCGACAACGACTTCCCGAAGATCGCCGAAGCCGTATCCAAGCGGCACTGGGTCGCCACCCGCACCGAAGAAATGCCGTTCATCATGCACCGCGCGTTCAGCTCGATGGTCACCGGCCGCCCGGGCCCTGTGCATATCGAAATCCCGATGGACGTTCAGGCCGAGGCGGCCGAAGTCACCCTGCACGACCTGGGCGAGCGCGTGCCCGTCGGCAAGTCGTATCCTGACCCGGTCGCCGTCAGCCGCGCCGCGGATGTGCTGCGCGAAGCCCGACGCCCGGTGATCGTCATTGGTGGCGGTGTGATCACCGCCGAAGCCGCCAATGAAGTGCTGGCCCTGGCCGAAGCCTGGAAGATCCCGGTGGTGACCACCTGGAACGGTAAAGGCGGCTTCCCGGAAGACCACGCCCTGTTCGCTGGCAGCGTCGGCCAGACCGGTACCCTGTGCGGCAACAAGGTCGCCTCGACCGCCGATGTGATTCTTGCCGTCGGCTGCCGCTTCACCGACTGGTCGTCGTCCAGCTATGCCAAGGGTGTCACCTTCTCGATCCCACCTGGGCGACTGATCCACATCGACATCGACCCGCACGAGATTGGCAAGAACTACCCGGTTGCCGTCGGTATCGTGGCCGACGCCAAGTACGCGCTGGCCCACATCGTCGATGCGCTGTCTGGCGAAACGGTCGATCGCGCCGAATACATGGCCGACCTCAAGGAGTACCAGGACGAGTGGGAAGCCAAGCTGGCCACCCGCCGTGACTCCGAGCGCTTCCCGTTCACCTCGCAACGCCCGCTGGGCGCGCTGCGCAAGATCTTCCCCCGCGACACCATCGTGGTGGTCGGTTCGGGCAACGCCCAGGGTGCGGTCAAGCAGACGTTCCCGGTGTACACCCCGCGTACACACCTGACGTCTGGCGGGTTCTCGTCGATGGGCTGGGCCGTGCCGGCGGCCATCGGCGCCAAGCTGGCGGCACCGAAGCAGCCGGTGGTGTGCATCCTGGGCGACGGCGACTTCCTGATGAACTCACAGGAAATCGCCATCTGCAAGACCAACGACATTCCGGTGGTGTTCATCATCCAGAACAACGCCGGCTACATGTCCATCCGCGGTGGCCAGCGCAAGCAGACCAGCCGTCACCTGGGCAGTGAGTTCAATACCCCGGACGGGCAGCCGTACTCACCGGATTACGAAGCGCTGGGCAAGGCTTTCGGCCTGAAGTCGTTCCGCGTCAACAGCAACGATGAGCTCGAACCGATCCTGCAACAGGCACTGGAAGCCAACGAGGCGGTGCTGATCGAAGTGCCGACCGACCGTGATGCCGCCGGCCCATGGGTGCCCGGCTGGTGGGACTTCCCGGTCCCCGAATACATCACCGACGAGCGCCAGGACGAATACTGGCAACTGCGTAATTCCGAGCAGCATCTGTAACCCCCGGGGCAGTTCAAGATGAGCAATATAGTGATTTCGACTCAATCAGCGACTGCCCCCCTGGAAGGAGCGCCGGCCCGCCGGCGCTTCATCCGGACGGCGGAACCGGACGCGGACGGGCAACTGTCCTGCGACTTGCTGATCATCGGCTCGGGTATGGGCGGGTCGACCTTCGCCCATGCCCTGGGCCAGAAAGGGCTGGATATCCTCATCGTCGAGCGCGGTGACTTCCTGCCCCACGAAGCCCAGAACTGGGAGGCAGAAGCGGTCTTCGGTAAAGGCCGCTACCGTAATGCCGAGCAATGGCTCGACCGCGATAACAAACCCTTCAATCCCGGCGTATTCTATTACGTCGGTGGCAATACCAAGTTCTATGGCGCCATGTTGCCGCGGTTTCGCGAGGCAGACTTCGGCGAAGTGCGCCATGCCGAAGGTATCGCACCGAAATGGCCAATCAGCTATGACGAACTGGAGCCGTTCTACTGCCAGGCCGAAGCGCTGTACAAGGTGCACGGCAATGCCGGGCAGGACCCGACCGACCCGCCCCGCTCCAAGCCGTATCCTTGGCCAGGCCTGCAGCACGATCCGGCCCTGGGCCGCCTGGAGCTAAGCATGCGAGCCCAGGGCCTGAAGCCTTTCGCCATGCCGGCGGCGGTGGACTATGGCCCGGAACGTGGCTGTGTGCTGTGCTCGACCTGTGACGGCTACCCCTGCCTGCTCGATGCCAAGGCGGATGCCGAGATGTCGGCACTGCGCCCGGCGCTCGACCAGCCCAACGTGCGGCTGCTCACGCGTACTCGGGTAGACCGGCTGGGCACCTCTGCAGATGGCAAGCGTGTCACCGAGGCCCTGGGCAACCGCGACGGCCAGCCGATACGCATCAGCGCCAAACGCGTCGCCCTGGCTTGCGGCGCGGTGAACAGCGCTGCGTTGCTGCTCAAGTCACGCAGCGCACTGCACCCCAACGGACTGGGCAACAGCTCCGATCAGGTGGGCAGGAATTACATGGTACACAACAGTACATTCATGATCGCGGTCGACCCGCGGCGCGCCAACAGCGTGCGCTTCCAGAAGACCTTGGCGCTCAACGACTGGTATC